>NZ_CP146357.1:3095000-3890000 GCF_039789245.1 Leminorella grimontii
GCATTAATTAAACTTTCTTTCTGCCTATTTTAAACATCCGCCGATAATCGACTAAACTTTGCCCGTTTTAATAGCATTTGGTAGCGCAGCAAGGGAGTCAATAACGATATCCGCCGCTTTCTCTCCCTCTTCGGTTATGGATTTACCGCTTCGGACTAGAACCTTATGACCGACGCCGGCTTTTTGAGCCGCCAGCATGTCTTCAACTTTATCACCCACCATGTAGGAAGCGGCCATATCGATGTTTAGCTCATCTTTGGCCGATAAAAACATGCCGGGTTCCGGTTTACGGCAGTCGCACTGCTGACGATACTCATCGACGCTTCCTTCTGGGTGATGGGGGCAGTAATAAATGCCGTCCAGATCCACGTCTCTGTCAGCTAAAGACCAATCCATCCACTCCGTCAGGGATATAAACTGATCTTCTGTGAACATGCCTCTGGCAATACCGGACTGGTTCGTAACAACCACCAGCGCAAACCCCATCTTCTTCAATTCCTGACAGGCTTCAATGACGCCATCAATAAACTGAAACCGATCTATTTCATAGACGTAGCCGTGATCGACATTAATGGTGCCATCCCGGTCTAGAAAAATTGCAGGAACAAGATTTGCCACGGGTCCCCCTCTGATGGCCTATAACTTACTGTGATTGTGCTCGATTTTACCCCCTGAGGGCGCTTTCCGATAGATCTAAAATTGTTTGACTTAGACGTCTAGACGCCTTAACATCCGTTCAATCACTCGGCCGATGCCGAGTTCTCTTTTATTGTCAATCGCCCGACGTTATAGCGATTGTAATGGCAGCTACAAATAGAAAATGATTAAACTTCATAATATTACAAAGGTTTTTCACTTAAAGGATAGAGCCGTCAGCGCGCTTTCCGACGTGAGCCTGCACGTCCCTGCCGGACAAATATACGGCGTTATCGGTGAATCCGGTGCTGGTAAGAGTACGCTTATCCGCTGCGTCAACCTGCTCGAGCGGCCGACGTCAGGTCAGGTTTTAGTAGACAATCAGGATCTCACCAAGCTGCTCCCCGGCGAATTAACAAAAGCGCGTCGGCAGATCGGCATGATTTTCCAACATTTTAATCTGCTCTCTTCACGTACCGTTTTTGGCAACGTCTCTTTGCCGCTGGAATTAGACAATACTCCGGTAGAGGCGAGGAATAAGCGCGTAGAAGAGCTGCTGGCTCTGGTCGGGCTGTCGGACAAACGCGACGCCTATCCAGCCAACCTGTCCGGTGGCCAGAAGCAGCGTGTCGCTATCGCCCGCGCGCTGGCGAGTAATCCTAAAGTTCTGCTGTGCGATGAAGCCACCAGCGCGCTGGATCCGGCAACGACGCGTTCTATATTAGAGCTGTTGAAAGACATCAATCGTCGCCTTGGATTGACTATTTTGCTCATCACCCACGAGATGGACGTCGTTAAGCGCATCTGCGATCAGGTCGCGGTTATCAGCGGCGGCAAGCTGATAGAGCAGGATACCGTCAGCGCCATGTTCTCGCATCCCAAGACGCCGTTGGCGCAGCAGTTTATTCAATCAACGCTGCACTTAGACATTCCGGACGACTACTCAGCCCGCCTGCGGCCTGAACAGCAGGAAAACACGCATCCTCTACTGCGTTTGGAGTTTACCGGCCAGTCGGTTGACGCGCCGCTGCTGTCGGAAGTGGCCCGCCGCTACGGCATTAACAACAATATCATCAGCGCCCAGATGGACTACGCCGGCGGCGTAAAGTTTGGCATCATGCTGACCGAAATCCACGGCACCAAGGAAAACACTGAGGACGCCGTTAAGTTTCTCCAAGAACACCACGTAAAAGTTGAGGTACTAGGCTATGTCTGAAGCAATGATTTGGATGATGCTGCAGGCGACCGGCGAAACCATCGTCATGACCTTCGCCTCCGGCTTTTTTGGTTTCCTGATTGGGCTCCCCGCCGGCGTGCTGCTATACGTCACCAGGCCGGGGCAAATACTTGAAAACGCCACGCTCTATCGCGGACTGTCCGCCGTTATCAACGTACTGCGTTCAATCCCATTCATTATTTTAATCGTGTGGATTATCCCCTTCACGACGATCATCGTCGGCACCTTTATCGGCCTTAAGGCCGCGCTGGTGCCGTTGAGTATCGGCGCCGCGCCGTTTATCGCCCGCATGGTGGAAAACTCGCTGTTAGAGATCCCGACCGGGCTGATTGAAGCCGCACGCGCCATGGGTGCCACGCCAATGCAAATTGTCAATAAAGTGCTGCTGCCGGAAGCCCTGCCGGGCCTCATCAACAGCGCGACCATTACGCTGATTACCCTTCTGGGCTACTCGGCAATGGCGGGCGCCGTTGGCGCTGGCGGCCTTGGTCAGCTAGGCTATCAGTACGGCTACGTTAGATATGACGCTACGGTAATGAATACCGTTCTGATCCTGCTGGTTATTTTGGTGTATATCATTCAGTTTAGTGGCGATCGCATCGTTAAGTCCGTTACCCACAAGTAACGGGTATAAATTAAGGCTGCTTGCAGCATACTGTTAACAGAGAGAGAAATTTATGTCATTTAAGTTCAAAACGTTTGCCGCCGTCGGCGCCCTCATTGGATCTCTCGCGCTGGCGGGATGTGGACAAGAAGAGAAGAACCCAAACCACGTTAAAGTCGGCGTGATCGTCGGCTCCGAGCTGAAAGTCGCTGAGGTCGCCAAGCAGGTGGCTAAAGACAAATACGGTCTGGACGTTGAGCTGGTCACCTTCAACGACTACGTGCTGCCCAACGAAGCGCTGAGCAAAGGCAATATCGACATCAACGCCTTCCAGCACAAGCCCTATCTGGATCAGCAGATGAAAGAGCGCGGCTATAAGCTGGCCGTAGTCGGCAACACCTTCGTTTACCCGATTGCCGCCTATTCCAAGAAGATCAAAAGCATTGACGAACTTAAGGACGGCGCGCAAATCGCTATCCCTAACGATCCGACCAATATGGGCCGTTCGCTTCTGCTGCTGCAAAAGCAGGGCTTTATCAAGCTCAAGGACGGCGTTGGCCTGATGCCGACCCCGCTGGACATCGTCGACAATCCGAGAAACTTCAAAATCGTTGAGTTGGAAGCGCCCCAGTTGCCGCGCGCGCTGGATGACAACCAAATCACGCTGGCCATCATCAATACCGCCTATTCCAGCCAGATCGGCCTGACGCCGACCAAAGACGGCATCTTCGTTGAGGATAAAAACTCGCCTTACGTCAACATCATCGTTTCACGTGAAGACAACAAGGACTCAGAGGCGGTGAAGAAGTTTGTTCAGGCCTTCCAGTCTGACGAAGTCGCTCAGGCCGCCAATACCGAATTCAAAGGTGGCGCGGTTAAAGGCTGGTAATAAATTACCTGACTGAGGCCCGTTCTCAGATATACTAAGGCAGATTGATTAATCTGCCTTTTTTATTATCCGCTCGCCCTGTTTACGATGGCGAAGCAGAGGCCCTTACGGCCCATTATTAACGATTAAGGACAAGCTATGCGAACTCTCTCTTTCTGCCTGCTGGCGCTGCTCTTGGGCGGGTGCGCTCAGCAAACCTCGCTTTCGCACGTTGAGCCGGTAAAGCTCTATAAAACCGAAGCAGAGCTTTCCGGCGCAAAGTTTCAGGAGCTGGGCACGGTATCCGGCGACGCCTGCCAGTTTAGCGCTCAGGATTCCCCGCCCAGCATCACCGCGGCGATGCTGGACATGCAAAAGCGCGCAGCCTATAAGGACGCCAACGCCGTATTGCTACACCGCTGCGAGATGATGTCTTCCGCGCCGGGATGCTATCAGGTTGCCGTCTGCGAAGGCACGGCGCTGCGCGTTGCGTTTTAAATGAATTCACTGTCGCTACAGCCTATTGGCGTTATCCGCTCGCCCTACCGTGAAAAATTCGCCGTGCCGCGCCAACCGGGCCTGGTGGAAGACGGTACGGGCGAACTGCTCCTGCTGCCGCCCTACTCTCAGCCTGAGGCGGTACGCGGTCTGGAACAGTTTAGCCACGTTTGGATCCTGTTTATCTTTCATCAGACCAAAGACGGCGGCTGGCGTCCTACCGTTCGCCCGCCCAGGCTGGGCGGCAATGCCCGCATGGGCGTTTTCGCGACTCGCTCCACCTTCCGCCCCAATCCTATCGGCATGTCACTGGTCGAGCTTAAGGGGATCCGCCTGAAAGGGGCGGAGGTTGTCCTTGAACTCGGCAGCCTCGATCTGGTTGACGGAACGCCGGTCATTGACATCAAGCCCTACCTTCCCTTTGCTGAAAGCTTACCCCACGCGCGAGCGGGCTTTGCGCAAGATGCGCCCTCAGCCAACATGCCCGTCGCGTTTTCGCCCGACGCGCGGCAAACGCTGCTGCGAGAAGCGGTAAAATACCCTCACCTTGAGCGATTCATTACCCAAGTATTGGCGCAGGATCCTCGCCCCGCCTACCTCCAAAAAGAGCAGGAAGCGCGGGAGTTTGCCGTTCACCTGCTGGACTTCAACGTCGTCTGGCGGGTTGAAAACGATGAAACCTGCGTCGTCGCTATTGATAAAAGATAGAAATTCCCGCTTCTCTCTTTTGACAAGCCTTCGTCGCTGATACACTAAACCCCTTTTAAAAATCGGGCCGATTTCCTTTCGCCGCCGGTCTTCGGCCGGTGGAAGCAATCTCATGCCGTAACCTGACGTTTATATGGAAGCACTACACCATGCGCACTAGTCAATACCTGCTCTCGACTCTCAAAGAGACGCCTGCCGATGCGGAAGTTATCAGCCACCAGCTCATGCTGCGCGCCGGGATGATCCGTAAACTGGCCTCCGGTCTTTACACCTGGTTACCCACTGGCTTACGCGTTCTGCACAAGGTAGAAACCATCGTTCGTGAAGAAATGAATAACGCCGGCGCGATTGAGGTTTCCATGCCGGTAGTTCAGCCAGCGGACCTGTGGCAAGAGAGTGGACGCTGGGAGCAGTACGGCCCCGAGCTGCTGCGCCTTGTCGATCGCGGCGATCGTCCCTTCGTACTGGGCCCGACGCATGAAGAGGTCATCACCGATCTGGTGCGTAACGAAATCAGCTCCTACAAGCAGCTGCCGCTGAACTTCTATCAGATTCAGACCAAGTTCCGTGATGAAGTGCGCCCGCGCTTCGGCGTTATGCGCTCTCGCGAATTCATCATGAAGGACGCCTACTCCTTCCACACCACGCAGGAGTCGCTGCAGGTTACCTACGACAAAATGTACGACGCCTACAGCAAGATCTTTACCCGCATGGGCTTGGACTTCCGTCCGGTGTTGGCCGATACCGGTTCTATCGGCGGTAGTTCTTCCCACGAGTTTCAGGTACTGGCCAGCAGCGGTGAAGACGACATCGTCTTTTCTACCGATTCCGACTACGCGGCCAATATCGAACTGGCCGAAGCGGTTGCGCCAAGCGCCCCCCGTGCGGAACCAACGCAGGAGATGCGCCTGGTTGATACGCCTAACGCAAAAACCATCGCCGAGCTGGTTGAGCAGTTCAGCCTGCCGGTAGAAAAAACCGTAAAAACGCTGATCGTCCACGCGGCCGAAGAGAGCGGCCACAAGCTTGTCGCCCTGCTCGTTCGCGGCGACCACGAGCTCAACGAAGTCAAAGCGCAAAACCTGCCGATGGTGGCAAGCCCGCTCGAGTTCGCAGGCGAAGAAGAAATTCGCGCGGCGATTGGCGCAGGCCCCGGCTCTCTCGGCCCGGTCAACATGCCTCTGCCGATTGTCGCTGACCGCGCCGTCGCCGCCATGAGCGACTTTGGCGCAGGCGCTAACGTTGACGGTAAGCACTACTTCGGCATCAACTGGTTACGCGACCTGCCGCTGCCGACCGTTGCCGACATCCGTAACGTCGTCATCGGTGACGCCAGCCCCGACGGCAAAGGTACGCTGCTTATCAAACGCGGCATCGAAGTGGGCCATATTTTCCAACTGGGCACCAAATACTCTGAGGCCATGAAGGCCACCGTTCAGGGCGAAGACGGCCGCAATATCACCATGACCATGGGCTGTTACGGCATCGGCGTAACCCGCGTCGTCGCAGCGGCCATTGAGCAAAATCACGATGAACGCGGCATCATTTGGCCCGACGCCATCGCGCCGTTCGAAGTGGTCATCATTCCGATGAACATGAGCAAGTCTTTCCGCGTACAAGAAGCCGCTGAGTCACTGTATGAAACCCTGAAGGCTAACGGCGTCGACGTGCTGCTAGACGATCGCAAAGAGCGCCCGGGCGTGATGTTTGCCGACATGGAGCTTATCGGCGTTCCTCACACCGTTGTCATCGGCGATCGCAACCTCGATAACGACGAGCTGGAATATAAAAACCGCCGCGTTGGCGAGAAGCAGATGATTAAGAGCGGCGACGTCGTCTCTTTCCTGCTGTCTCAAATCAAACGCGCGTAATTCCAACGCTCACATAGACAAAGCGCGCCAAATGGCGCGCTTTTGCTTTATCACCGCTTAACGCGGGTCCGATATTGGCAGGCTACTTACTGATAGGTAAAAGACACCATCATTACGCTAACGAAAACGCCCGAGAAAATGCTGTTCGTCGTGCTCTGCAGTCGGCTGTCAAACGCGAAAGTCACTGAATGGGTATCAGAGGAAATGGCCTTGGTTATTGTCGCCCCTCCCGCCGGATACACGCTGTTATCACTCCAACCGGCCTCTTGCGGCTTAACCTTAATCCCAAAACCCCCATAGTCTCCATCAATAGAAGTGCCGAACAGATAGGCGCTGTTAGGATCTATTTTTCCGGAAATCAACATGGTCGCCGACGTGGTCGTCTCCGGGCAGTCAGTCAACCGAATGGAAAAAGACTTTGTCAATCCGGCCGATCCAATGGGAGAAAGGCTGGCTGCGGGGACCCTGCCGAAATCCACCGTCTGTGACCTGTCATTCACATCAACAACGCATGGAGAAGCTAACACGTTCCCCGTGATGTTAACCGTTACCGTATCCGCTCGGCTGTAAAAGCTACAAACGGTCAAAAGCGATAACAGGCAGTGGCGCCAAGCGCCAGACATGCTCGTCTTATTCATCATCTTGCGCCCTCTCACTGATAAATCATAGTAAGCAGTGCCGTCGTGTTGGCGCTGCCGGGCGTTACTTTAGGGCGGGTCTGGTAGTAACGAGCGGTAAAATTAAGCAGCTCTGACGTGTTGGCAGAACTCACGATCATACGGGTTTCACCTATATGCAGGGGCTGTGAATCTTGTAGGATCTGAACCCCCAGTCCCGTCGCAACGCCGCTTTGCCCTGCATTGGTCAACGCCAGCACGCTGTCGTCGGACGTATCGCCGTTTTGAGTACCCGTCATAGCAACGCTAACGATAGTTCCGCTTTCACAGGTCAAGCCAATCTGGAAATCTTTGGAAACAGTCGTTGCCCCTACCTGGGTCAGGCTATTGGACTGAACGTCCCCAAGAGGCACCTGCAGCTGCGTCGTGTTGACCTGGCAGGAGAGCGACTGGGGATAGATATTTATCGGATTAGAAGCGTATGCTTCAGTTGTAGTCACAGGATCGTATGTCGTAAGGGCAAGCGGCGAATACATCGTTATTGTCCCTTCCCTGACGGTATCCACTAGCACAAGCTCCATACGATAGTAAGCGGCCGGCGTATAGGTATTCGCAATCATGCCATCATAAAACGAACTGCTTGAGCGCTCGGACGGAACAACCTGCCCATAGCTTGTATCATTAGAATTGGAATAATAAAGCCTAATTCCCACAGAGCTGTTAGTACTGGTGATAACGCCGTTTCCATAGGGAGAAGCGGGCGTTGCACCGTAGTATCCTACAGTGGTTGTACTTGTCCACGAACAGCTAACTTTCGAGTTGCCCCCGCTAACCCATCCGCTATCGAAAAGTATGGTGCCCGGTTCAGCGTTGCGCTTAACGTAAATGACCGAAGGGGTATTAATCGTTGTTTTTATTGTTCCACTGCCCCCGGAAAACGAGCAGTTAGCGAACGCTTTTCCCATTGGCAGCAGCGCCAACGCGATAAACAAGGCATATGCAATGCGCGCTTTTTTCATAGTCTTTCCTTTCCTATAAACAAACCGTTGACAGGCGATAAATCCCGGCAGCTTCCTGCGCCTGGCTCGCTTGATAAACGACGTTACACTGCTGCGAAGCATCGTTGCCCCATTTCACAATAAAGCGCCCTTGTTCAGGCATCCCCGTCATAAAAACGTCGCCGCCGTCGCCAACAATCGCCGAATTAGCCTTTTCGCTTTGCAAGCTGGCTATGCTGCCAAAAGGCACCGCATCGCCATTTTCCCTCGTGAGTGAAATCAGCATACGAAGCCCCACGTTAGGCGAGAACTCGGCGCGAACCATCGCGCCGCGCGTTGGAATGACCATTTGGCTGGTCAATGTCATATCGACATTATCCTTTAACGACGCCGTATCCAGAGTTATAGGCGTCTTACGGTATGGCGATACGTAGGGAACCACCGTGTAACCCCGCCAGTCAGTGCTGATGCCCACGCCGTTCATCACGCGAACGTCGCTTGCCAGCGGCGCCTTAACCAGCACGGCCGTTTCGCCAAACGCCTGAGAAAGCGTAATCCCGTCAGCGTGCGCAGCGACACCGCCGCGCAGGCCGTAATTTACGCGCTGCATGTTTTGATCGTAGCTATAGGCCACGCTGGCTTCGCCGTATCCGCCCTTAAAGTTCAGACCGGCGTTACCCGTCGCGCCATCGCCGCCGTCGGTGTACCCTTGGCTAACGCTGTAGCTCAAGTTGTTCCTCGCCAACATCGTGCCGTTTATCCCAACGGTGTTTACCGTTTTTCCGTTGCGGCTGCTGTTTAAGCTGTAGTTGGCATAGCTGTTGGACAGCAGGCTGTCGATCGGGATACTCACGTTAAAAGAGAAAAGGTGATCATCCGTTGAGTCGTCCGTTGTCGTATCGCTGCGGTTTTGGCTATAGGTATAGTTAATCCCATAGTTAGCGCTCTTCCAGCTATTGTTGTAGCCAAGGCTTGCAGAACGAACGTGTCGACCGTTATTCCAATATTCCTCATTACTGAGGCTAACCGAAAGGCTGCCGCCGTTTTCCCAAAGCCTCTGGCTTAGCAGCAGCTCAGAGCGGCTTTTCTTGTGGTCGTAGCTTGAATCGCTGATGTCATACCTGTTGTTATAGCTATCCAACCCTTCCTGTAAGGTATAGAAGCCGGAGGTTGAGTAGCGATATCCCGCCAGTGAAAAGTTTGTTCCCGTGTCGACAAAATTCTTGCTGTAGCGCAACCGCCATGACTGCCCTCTTTCCGACGCACGATCTCTAAGCTCGGCTTTCGCATCCGTCATATCAACAGAAACGGCGCCGACCCATCCCATGTTTTTCCCCAGGCCAAGCGCCATTGAGCTATACCTGTCGCCCGCTGACTGAAAGCCACCGTACGCCGTCAGTCCCCAGGGTAAGCCATAAATCGCGGTTCCCTGAACGAACGACTTCTTCTCTATGTCACCGTTTGAAGGGCGATACTTCCCGCCCGTCACGCTGAACTTAAGGCGCCCCTCGCGCTGCAAAACGGGTACCGAAGCATACGGAACGGTGAAACTGCGTTCGCTACCGTCCGCTTCTTTCACTGTCACGGTAAGGTCGCCGCTGCCCGCGGTAGGATAAAGGTCTGATATCTCAAACGCGCCCGGCGGCACATAGTTCTGATAAATCTGGTAGCCGTTTTGATAAATCGTCACCTGCGCGTTGGTGTTGGCAATGCCTTTAACTACGGGGGAATATCCTTTCATGCTCTCCGGCAGCATGTCATCGTCGGAGGCAAGCTGGGCGCCGCGAAACGGTACGCTGTCGAACACGTCGCTGGGAGAAGTACTGTCGCCCAAGGTGAACTGACTTTTTAATGGAATAACGTCACGCTGCAGGTAAGTATTGATCGAGTCCCAGCGGTCTTCGCCGCCAGAATCTCTGCTCCAGGTGGAATAGTTACGCAAACGCCATGCGCCGACGTTTAACCCGGAACGTAAATTCAAATAGTAGTCATCGCTGTCCTGATCGTTGCCCTGGCGCCCTTTAGAGTGTGCGCCGCTAAAACTATAGTTTAAAAGCAGCGCGTTAATGCCCTGTTCAAACTTATCGGGTGAAACATAGCCCCGAGCCTGAGAGTAAAGCGCCGCCTGAGGAATAGTGAGGTTCAACCGCTGTTGATTGAACTCAAACTTCACTGACGACATGGCGACCGCCTTCGTCAGGTCCACGCATTCTTCACTGTCACTTTGAGAAGAGAGCTCCGTTAGCCTAACGCCCAGAGACTCAAGCAGCGCTTTGCTCAGGCAGGGCTGTAGAAACGCATTTCCTGCAGTATCTTTTTCCAAAGTGAAGTCAATATCACGAGACTCAACGCTCTCGCCGTTTAAATACAGATCGACATGGTATGTACCGGGAGCCTGTACGTCCCCCTGCTCGAACAAAGAAAGATCCGCACCTTCTAACGACGGATTGTCTAGCGAGAGAAGCGCCGGGTTAAAGTATTCATCCGCTCTGGCGCTTGCGCCAAGCGCCAGCGCAACGTGAACTGAAAGAATCGCATATATAAACGGGCGGCAAGCCTTACGTCTGGCCATACTCTTTATTACTCCGGATGTCCTTGCCCCAACGGTGATGGCTCCTTTACCCCTGACTGTTTTTAGCCTGTCGGGCCATTACCTATTAACTTATAAAGAGGTCGAATAAACTTTACTGATGCCGCCGTAGTCGTTAATGATTTTCCAACTCAGCGTTCCACTGCGCGCGCCTGCAGGTAGCTTAAACGTCATGTTGCCACCCGGAGGGAGCATCGTTGCTTCAGAAACCTTGGCGCCGTTGAGCGTTACGGAAAAAAACGTGATGTAAAAAGGAGACGCGTTTGTTGCGACTAACGAACTTCCTTCTTTTCGCCATTTCATCCCTTCTGCCGCTGCCTCCAACGTTTGGCCGAGGCCTGCGGGGCGATAAATCAGCTTGATGCGGGTTTTAACCGCGATCTGTAGTGAATTTTCAGCCTTCTTCGAAGAGGGGATTGACTTGATGTTTAGCCAAAACAAAGACTCTTTGTCTTCCGGTAGGTTTCCCCCGGTACGAACGACGCGCAGAACGTTCTCTCGTCCATCACCGTCCAGACGAAACAGCGGCGGCGTTACCGTAAAGGGCGCCTTTCCCGATACGCCGTCAGGGTTATCCACCCATGACTGAATCAGATACGACAAACTGTCAGGATTGGCTACGCTGATAGAGGACTCTTTACTCCCCCCGTCATAAATCAGGCGAGTACCGCCGATAACAACGCCGGCCTGGGCATAGGCGCATATCATCAGTAAAAAGGAAGTAACGGCTATCTTTATCATGGTTTTCATTTCGGTATTCCAACGAAAATGGAATAGCCAAGACAGGAACGTATAGACTTTCCCTCTTGGCCGTTCCAGACGGTTGACTAAATGAATTAGGTAATATTACGGATAGACAACGGTAAAGTTGGCTACTGCGTTTGCTGAACCAGAAACGATAGCTGTGTTGGTTGAAATATAATAAGCGGTGAAATCCAGAGAGTTCGCACCTTCACTCAGAGGATATTTGGAGGAATCAGAACCAAAGACGATCTTCTGACCGGCATTGTCCTTAATCTGAACGCCTACGCCAGTCGCTACGCTGCCGCTAGCCAGATCGAGGACGTCCGTTTTACCAGTAACGGTTGTTCCTTCAAAGCGAATTTTTGCTCCGTCGGTCGTTACTGCCGCAGGGCATCCGGTTAATTTGAGGCTAAACGGCATTGCCGTAGAAACATCACCCACGCTGGTGAATACCGTTTTAGCCACCCGCCCCAAATTTACGTCCAGGTTCTTAGAATTAATATCAACCGTACAGGCAGTATCTAAAATCGTGCCCTTAAAGTTAACCTGTCCGTCATAAGCCTGAGCGGATGAAACCAGAGAAGCGCCCACGCAAAGCGCAGAAATAAGCAGATACTTATTCATATCTTTTCCTTTATCGAATATATCTTTGTGGCGTAGATCCCAGCCACTCCTTTCCTAAAAACAAAAAACCATCATCCCGTTATGTTTCAACGGGTTTTAGATGACAGGGGTTTTGTTTGATTTATATATTATAAAAAAAGCTTAGAACGCGTTATCCAAAAAGCGAAATCAGAACTAAAAATATTGAAATGGGCTCAATCATCTAAATATGAATAACAGGCTATCCTATGAAGATCAAATAAATAGGAAAATCAAAAGTCCAACAATAGACAATTGATATTTTGACGCAGAATCTCTCTGGCGGCATTTTCTTGGCCAAAAATAAGCCCTCCGAGGCAATACTCATACAAATACCCAGCAAAGCTCAGCCAATAAATTACGCCAATCGCAATAATAAGACTTACCTTATTTAAAACTAAACCAACCCCCAAATACAGGAGACGAGCAATCGTTAAAAATCCTTAATATAGAAAAAATTACGTCACCCATTTACCTCTAAATGGGTGGCCAACTCATATTTATTACTCCCAAAAACGTTGCTGATTAATATATTCATAGAAAATACAACTTTTATAATATGCCCATCCTTCGTAATTAAGAAAACTATTTCTATAATAACAGTTAGTTATCCTAGAATTTTACTTCTCTATAGAGGGCCAATCCGCGTAGCGAAGCAGTAATAAAAGCGCCTCATGAAGGCGGCGGACAGCAAAGCCATTGACGCCCGTTGTTGGCCATTGCGGACGGCGCTAAAATAGCGGCCAATCGCACACCACAAAAAGAGAGCTCGCCTTTGGCCAAGAAGTTTCAGGCGCTGATCCCCGCTCTGTTTCCAGAGGAAGAAGCTCAGTTCTGGCAACGATTATTTGACTCTGCGCCCCTGAGCATTTTCATCAGCCAACTTATTTTGGTCTTCCGGGAAGAACAGCGCTACTTGCCCAGAGAGGCCGCTCCGCTGTTTGAGGAAGCCGCCAGGTGCAGCCATCTGGATGCTGCCTATCGGGAAATTACGCCAGAATATCGCATTGAACGATGCGAATTTTCGCCCTGCCCCCGTCCCTCAAAAGAGCTGAAAGAGGCAGGCTATCGCCACCTGCAGGAAAGGGGAAGAGAAGAGGATCGGGCTATCCCCTTTGAGGAGTACGATATTGAAGTTTTTCTCGATGAAGAGGCGGATGTGGCAAGGCTGGACTTTCTGCCTAAAATTCCGCCGGGCCTGAGCTGGATGGATATCGGTATGGGCGGGCCAGGTATGACTATCTATATAACGCTGACCCAACGCGGTCTGATTCAATGCTGGGGCTATCGCTAACCTCAGCGAACGGCGTAGGCCAAAAGCACTCGACGAGCGCCGATGTAGTGGTCCTGCCAATAGTCATCGTCGAGTCGGCTAATCTGGATGTCTTTTCCCGTACGCGGCGCCTGAATAAACTCGCCGTCGCCCAGATAAACGCCCACGTGGTCGGCATGCTGATTGCTGCGGCCGTGGGTGCGGAAGAAGACCAGATCGCCCACGCGCAGTTCCCCTCTATCAACCCGCTTAGCCTGCGAAGAAGACATGTGATACATGCTGTTTGCCGTACGCGGCAGCGTCGACTTTAGCTTATCCCGATAGGCATAGTTGACCAACCCGCTGCAGTCAAAGCCGGTTATCGGCGACATGCCGCCATAGCGATAAGGCTTACCCAGCTGATTCATCAATTTGGATATCACGATGTGCCTTGCTGACTGGATTTTACTCTTTTCCTGAGCGGTCAACATGGGGGCGGCGCCTTTTGGCTCACTTGAAGCAAAGGGGTTTTTTCCTACCGGAGCGCGGTACTGTGACGTGAGCGACGCAGAGCTGCTGCCCCCCCGCTGCCCTGACGCGCTTTTCTTACGCTTATAGCCGCTCTTGTTTTGAACCTTGGTTGCGACCGGAGTCTTAATATACTTGTGATGCCCCGTAGCATGAGCGCAGGAAGAAAAAAGCAGCAATATCGCTACAAATGCCATCGTCTCCCAGGAAAAATTGAATAAAGCATCGAGTCTTGTTTGTAAGTAAGTCGTCATCATAAGCCAATTTGGATCTGTCTGTTTTCGATTAGCCAGCGGCGGCGACATTTAGTCTATTCAGGAAATCCTCGTTGGGAATGGCTTTTTTGTAACGTAACAGCCGATAAAAATGACAGGATATTTCAGCGTGAAACATGATTCGCAAAATTCGGGTCGTATCATCAATGCGAAAAAGCGAGAGCGCAACCAAGGAAACGAGTGTAAAAACGCCGGGAAATCCCCGGCGTTTTCAATCATAAAGCAAAAGTAAGCTTACTCAGCGACAACGCCCGCCGGCGATGCCTCACTCTGCCTGCGTTTTGCCGTCCAGCCCTTATAGGAGAGCGGCAGAAACGCCACGGCAACGGCCAGCAGCGATACGAAGCCCACATAGTAGGCCGGCGCCATATGGCTTTGCTGCAACCATGCGCCGGTAATCATCGGCGTCAGGCCGCCAAAGACGGCGTAAGACAGGTTATAGGCAAAGGACAGCCCGGAGAAACGGATCGCCGGAGGGAATGCGCGGGCGCCGACAATAGGCGTCGTCGCGATAGCCCCGGAGAACAGCCCCATCAGGCCGTAGTTAAACATCAGTTCGCCTGCGCCGATGCCCGTATGCAGCGCGCTATAGAAGTGGAAGGCGCTCAAGGCCAGGCCGCCCCACGACGCTACCATGCAGACGCGGGTTCCCAGCTTATCGCTAATCCATCCCCAAAAAATACAGCCCAAAGTCAGCATTAGCGTCGCAACGCAGTTCGCCTGTAGCGAAACGGTGCGATCGATCTGATACATTTTTTCCACTACCACGGCCGGCGTCATCAGTACCGTCACGACCACCGCGGTTGACAGAGACCAGGTTAATATCGCCGTAATGATACAGGCCTCTTTATGGCTCCTCATGACGGTTTTCACCGGCATCTCTTTAGCCAGCGCGTGCTTGGCGGCCATTTCCTTAAAGATCGGCGTTTCCTGCAGGAACTTGCGCAGATAAACGGAAATAAAGCCGAATATGCCGCCAAGAACGAAGGGAATACGCCAGGCATAGTCATTGATTTCAGCCGCGCTGTAGCTGCGTTGGATAAAAATAGCCACGATAGAGCCCAGCAGAATGCCGCCGGTAATACCGGAGGTCAGCGTACCAACGCCCAGGCCATAGCGCTGAGCGGGCGTATGCTCTGCGATAAACACCCATGCGCCAGGCATTTCGCCGCCGATGGCCGCGCCCTGAAGAATGCGCATTAACAGCAGCAGAGCCGGAGCCAGCATGCCGATCGTTTCGTAAGTCGGCAGGAGGCCAATCACCAGCGTAGGCAATGCCATAAGGAAAATACTTAGCGTGAACATGCGCTTACGGCCAATTTTATCGCCGTAGTGCGCCATAATAATCCCGCCGATGGGGCGAGCGAGGTAACCCGCAGCGAAAATGCCCAGCGTTTTCATCTGAGCGATAAACTCATTGTCGCCCGGGAAAAACAGATGGGTTAACGTTCCCGTGAAGAATACGAAAATAACGAAATCATAAAACTCTAAAGTTCCCCCCAAAGAAGACAACCCTAAAGTTTTATAATCATTTTTATCTAACGGTCTAGCCTGGGGCTGGCCCGCCTGCGGATCTGAAGACGCTGTCATTGCCTTATAACCTGCCATTAAAACTGTCGTTTTTAAAACGTCGCCTAAAACACTGTCGGTTAATGCAACCGACGCCAAACGCGCCCGCTCAATAAAAAGCGAGGCCGGAATTTATCATTCAAAAATGGTCTATCGCTGAAGTCGTTCAATCCGTTGAAACGCGGTTGGTACTACGCAGCTGTGATGAATGGGTTCGTCTTAATGTTATAGCAGTATGTTCGAATCTCTGTAAACCTTTTAGTTCAAAATAGGGTTATCTGCTTTAAGCATCAGCGAAATATGGAACAAACCACCAAACAAAACGCATTTAGCACGTTTATTGTTGTTGAAGGCGGGGTTCACTCCGGCGCATGCGTTAGTCTTTTAGTGCTATTTTTATTAAAAATGCCCGATTAGCGCCGTTCGACAGGCTAATAATTCACCCCTACCGATAAAAAATCGCTGAAAAAAAGCCGACGCCCCATAAAAAAGCGTCGGCCTTAATCGCCTCAAGTTAAACCTTCGGCTTAGAAATTATAGCGAATGCCCAGATTGCCCTGCATTGGCTCTTCCATCTTGCTGCCCTTTGCGTAGTTCACTTCGGCAAACACGGAAACCTCTTTATTAACCGTTGCGCTGACGCCTAAACCATACTTACCCATATCGCCGGAGAGATCGGTTTTAAAGGTATTCAAATCGTTAATCGTCGTACGGTTGTCGTCAATATACTCATGAACCCAGGCGGCCTTCACGTACGGCGTTAGCGTGCTATTGGCGCCGACGTTAAAAGTGCGCCCCAGATTCATACCAAGCTCGGTCGTAAAGGAGTCCTGATCGTCAATGCTGCCCCTCATTCCGTTGCTCAGTCTGACGTCTTTGCCTTCTACCTGAACATAGGTCAGCTTGGCATAGGGTTCCGCCCAAACGCCGTAGGCAACGTCAACGTTGTAGCCTGACTCCAGCGAACCGCCGATCGCATTCTGGCTATAGTCGCCGCGGATGCCGTCGCCGTTGGTCGATACGGCTTTCACATCGTTGCTGAAGTGGTTGTACTTCAACACTCCGTCGACATACCAGCCGGTATTGTCAAAGTAGGTGGCGTATGCGCCCACGCTGTAGCTGTCAATGTTACTGTTACCGCCCCGGTCGTGTTTGACCTTAGCCGTACCGTAGCTGGTAAAGCCGCCGAAGAACGCCCTGCCGTTCGCATAGTCAACGATACGATCGGCGCCAACCTCAAGGCCAGACTGTTCCAGCTTGAAGTTGGTGTGTCCGGTATTCAGGCGGTTTGTTCCATCGGTCAGCCTTACCCACGCGCCGGCGCTGCCTTCGTTTTGTTCCAACATGCCTTTTCTAAAGCGCAGGTTTTGCAGCTCGTTGTTAAAAATCAGCGTCGGAGCGACGGCCATCGACAGCACCGCATCGGTGCTCGGCGTCGTTTCCGGCCCCGTTACCGGCGGCGTGACTTCTCCCGGCCCAGGGTTAGGCGCTGAAGGATCGTCTTTTGTCGCGTTCAGATACCAGATCTCGCTGCCGGCCTCTTCGCGATGATTCAGGCTGTACATATAGGTACCACCGTCGACCGCGTTGATATTCGTCCCGCTCAGGCTCGCCAGCGTGAAGTTGGCGCCACGGCTCTCGTCGGTAATCAAGTCCAGGCTGCGCTGACCGGGCTGCGTGATTTCCGTTCCGGAATCGGCCACGGAAACCTTATGGCTCCCACTGCCGCTGCTTACCGTCAGATAGTCACCGCGGCCATTCTCAATCGACGTATTGAATAAGAAGTGCAGATTTCCCGACAGGCTGTCGATCTGAAGGCGGGAATAGATCGGTTCTCCCGTCACGCTATCAGCGCCGCTAATAAAGCGAACCTTACCGGAGCCGCTAAGCGCGCCGACGCGGGCCGTATCCGTATCTGCCACGTTAGCGATCGCCAGCAGCACGGCGTTTTCACCGTTTAAGGTAACGTCCTGCGCATAAGCGCCGCCGGTTCCCGCCGCGGACGTTAGCTGCAGTTGACCATTGTCATAAACCTGCGTGACGCCTTCCAAGCGAGCGCCTGCGGCCAGCCAGGATTTAGCGCTATCGCGAACGGTGACGTTATCGGCAAACGAATTGCTGTAAATACTTTGAGTCGCGCTATCAAACAGCGCTACGTTGGACGCGCGGCCGCCCTGCTGAACCTTCTGGGCGCCGGTGCCGTAAATCTTGGTATCGTCAGAAACGCCAGCGACGGCGGACGGGTCGGAACCGCTGATATACAGATACTGAACGCCTCCGCTGTTGATTGTCGTAGCGTTGGCGATGCCGCCGTTGAAGACATACTGCAGGCCGCCGTTGTTGATAGCCGCGCCGTCAGACACGCCGTCGGAGGTTACGTACTGATAGCCGCCTTCATTAACTATGGTGCCGTTCGCCAGCCCTTGCAGACGAACGTACTGGATACCGCCTGCGTTAACCGTTGTGCCAGAAGCGCTCCCCTCCTCCTGCACGTACTCATAGCCGCCCTGATTGACGACGGTTCCTTCACTTTTGCCGCCCAGATAAACATAAAGCTTACCGCCGCTGTTGACCTGATTGTTGACAGACAGCCCCGGATCGTTCGCGTCTCCGGTATTAGAAACGTATACCGTCCCGCCGTTCAGGAAAGAGTCTTTGAGCGTACCGCCATCAAAAACGCGAACCAGGCCGCCGTTGACGTTGATGTTTGTCCCCAGTGCGGGAACCGTCGCATCGTAGTCGCCCACCGCGATTCTGGCGTCTTTGGTAATGTAGACTTCTGCGCCGGTATTCACCGTTGAGTCTCGCATAAAGCCGATAACGCTCAGCTTGCTTCCGCTAAGCATATTAAGATTGATGGCCTCACCGGCGTAGCCGTTTTCTCCACCGTAATTCCAGGCGCCGATTTCTAAGCAGCTGTCGCCGTCCAGATCGCCGGAAAACGTTACGTCACCACCGTAGGTAACATGGGGCCTGCTGCCGCAAAAAGTGTCCGCATAAGCTGACTGAGATAAAGAGAGCGCTGTAAACAGTGCAATAGAGGAAAGCGTGGTTTTTAGTTGCATGGTGCCAAAATCTCCCTATAAAACAACAACCCTAAGAATTAATGATGGGTAAGATACCAAAATAGGGAAATAAAACAACACATTTAAATAATAAAAATAACAAATAAACAACACTTATATTTTTATTCATTGCTATGATATTAAAGTAATTTAATTAAAAATAGCACACCAAAATAAAAATAACATATTGATAAAAAAGAAAAAATAAATTCAATTAAAGAGACATAATAACAATGAGAAATAAATACAACCTTAAGGTTATTTATTCCCTCTATTTTAGTCAGGGAAATATGTCGTATTAATGATAGCTGTCGTCTACATAGATAAAGTTGGGCCGCGTTCTATAAAGAACGCGGCCCGTGTACATAAACGCGCTTAGGAGAGATTATCCCGCGTGTGCCTGTGCCATCTTCCAGACGCTCGCCACATTGCGCGCAGTGACGCGCAAATTGTACTCAGCTTCCTGTAGCGCGTCAGGCAGCGTAACCACTCGAGTGAGAATCGAGAATGCCGCATCCAAGCCGTGCTCATGGACAACCGGGTAGTCTGGCAGCAGCCCTCCCGCTAAAGCGACAACCGGCTTGCCGTAGCGCTTAGCCGCTCGCGCAACGCCGATAGGCGTTTTACCGCAAATGCTTTGGCTATCAAGCCGCCCTTCTCCAGTGATCACCAGATCGGCATCCGCAACCAGATTCTCTAATCCCAACGTTTGGATAACGATATCAACGCCAGGCTTAAGCTCTGCGTTAAGCACGCCAAGCAGAGCCGCGCCCATGCCGCCCGCTGCGCCTGCGCCCGGTACGTTTATTACGTCCCGGCCGGTAGCCTGAAGGATAAGCTTGCCGTAGGCCGACAGAGCGCCGTCCAGCGTGTTAACCATTTCAGGCGTGGCGCCCTTTTGAGGGCCGAAAATAGCCGAAGCGCCGTTAGGGCCGCAAAGCGGGTTATTTACGTCGCAGGCAACGGTAATAGAAACGCCGTTTAACTTAGGATTCAACGCCTGCAGGCCTATCGCCGCCAGCGAAGTCAGCGCGCCACCGTTAAGCGCAAGCGGCTTTGCGTCAGCGTCGAGCAAAGAAACGCCCAGCGCCTGCAGCATGCCCGCACCGCCGTCGTTAGTAGCGCTACCGCCGATGCCCAGCAAAATGCGCTCTACGCCGTGTTCCAGCGCGGCTAAAATCAGCTCGCCGGTGCCAAAGCTGGTGGTCATCAACGGGTTACGCAACTCCGGAGCGACGTGATGAAGGCCGGACGCGGAGGCCATTTCGATGATGGCGGTTTTGCCGTCGCCCAAAAGTCCCCAGCGCGCCATTACCGGCGTTCCCAGCGGCCCCATGACTTCCTGATGTACATAGCGCCCGTTCGTTGCCTCAACCATGGACTCAACGGTGCCTTCGCCGCCGTCCGCCATCGGCAGCTTCACGTACTGCGCATCGGGGTAGATCTCGCGAAATCCCTGCTCGATGGCGGTAGCAACCGCCATCGCAGACAGGCTTTCTTTAAAGGAATCCGGAGCAATAACTATCTTCATTTTTACTACCCCGCCAATCCAAATACGCCGAACATCAGCGTCGACACTGCGGCGATAACGAAGCCAACGATCGTTTCATAAGGCAGAAGGCCAAGGCGCTCGCGGATCTGCATGTTAACGCTGCCGCCGGTCGCGTGGAAGAAGCTGCCGTGGGGCAAGTGGTCCAGCACGGTCGCACCGGCGTGGATCATGGCCGCACCGGCCAGCGCCGTTACGCCAAGATCGAGCAGCGTCTGGCTAAATACGCCCGCAGCAACCGCCGTACCGGCAGTGGTAGACGCCGTCGCCATTGACATAATCGCACCGGAAATCGGCGCCAGCAGATAAGGCGGCAGGCCGGAAGCGGTCAGGCCTTCAATCAGCACCTCTTTCAGCGCAGAGTTGGCGATAATACCCGCCAGCGTCCCCGTGCCAAGCAGCATAATGGCAACGGGCGCCATACGAGACAGGCCCGCCATCATAAAGGAGTTACTTTGCTTGATGCGTCCCATCATCAGTGCGCCTACCAGGCCGCCGACGGGCAGCGCGATCAGCGGATCGATAGCAATGCCCGCAATCGGACGCAGCGCCAGCAGCACAATGGCGACCAACGGCGCGCTAATCGCAGCGAGGAAACCGGGCTGCGCTACCGACGTATCGTGCGAAATCACCTCTTCTGCACTCACCTTGCTGCCTTTATTGGTCAAACGCTTTGCCAGGAAGTAGGCTACGACCAGTCCGAAAAGCCCGGGAACGATACCGGCCATCATGACGGACGTCAGCGGGACGTGGAATGCATCAGAGGCGGCAATGGCGTTAGGGTTAGGAGACATCACGTTCCCCGCCTTGCCGCCGCCAATCATGGCGAGCAGGATGGCGGTTTTGGAAAGATCTGCGCGACGGGCAATGGACAGCGCGATCGGCGCTACGGTAATAACCGCAACGTCAATGAATACGCCAACGGCGGTCAGAATCATCGTCGCAATCGCCAGCGCCAGCAGCGCACGGGTTTCCCCAACCTTCTTGACGACCGTTTCGGCGATCGTATTCGCCGCGCCGGATTCAATCAGTACGCCCGCCAGCACGCCTGCGGCAAGGATGCGCAGCACCGCGTTGGTGATGCCCTGTGCGCCGGTCACCATCAGCGTGACAGTTTGAACCAGATCGGCGCCGCCGATAAGCCCCCCCACCAGTGCGCCGACCATCATGCCGTACGCAGGTGAAACTTTCCTTAATATTAAAACAATGGCTACCACCAGTGCGGCGATCGCGCCAACAGCGGATACAGTCGTCATACTTTCACTCTCCATAAAAAAGACTGAGTGAAGTATGAAAAACGCCGCCAAAAAAGGATTGAGCGTATTGACGAAAGATCTGGCCGTTTTAGAGAGAAAAATTGTAGAAACAGACAGTCTAGCGCTGAAGCTCCATGCCGATATACAGCCAAAACAGTTGTCTCAAATTATTGATCTTTATATTGGTTATATCCTCGATTCGCTGTAGGCGGTAGCGCAGCGTATTCACGTGGATATGCAAACCGGTGGCGGTTTGAGAAAGATCACAATTCTGCTCAAAATAGTGGCGCAGGGTGGTTTGCAAAACGCCCTTGGGATCCTGCTCGATCAGGCGCAGCCAAATTTTGGACAGCTCTTCCGCCTGCCAGGTGTCGGACAGCCCGCCAAGCAGCGAAGCCAGCGCATAGTCGTCATAAAATACGTACTGATTTTTCAGCCGAAGCCTCTTAACCATCGCCTGCACGGCCCTAGCCGTTTGATAGGAGCGCCGAAGCCCCGCTTCGCCGGGGAAATAGCCGCCGACGATAATGCGAGAAAATCCGGAGGATTGCGCATAATGCTTAAACCGCTGAAGCTCGCTCAGCTCTTGCTGCGTATCCCACTCTCCCTGACGCAGGGTGATAGGCTTGAGAATAATCAGTTCGTTAAAGTCGGTGAAGGTCACCAGGTGATCGCGCGCGCTGTATTCAAAATAATCCATCAGGTTACGTAATGCATCGCGATCGGGCTGCTGCAGCTCAAGGATAAGAACGACTCTGGGCTGCAGCAGGTTGACGCCGAGATAAGACACCATCGCATCGAGAGACGCAGGACGGCTTTCCCTCAGTATCAGCTGATGGACAAGCTCTTCGCGGTAGCGTTTATCCCACTGCTTTTGCTCCAACAGCGCCGTTTGTTCGATAATGAGCTCCGACGCCATTTTAACCAATTCGGCATAGGCCCTGACTTCGTCCGGCTCGCCGGTAATACCCAACACGCCGATTAGCCGATCGCGAAAGTTTATGGGCAGATTAATGCCGGGCCTGACGCCCTTAAGCCGATTGGCCGTAGCGGAATCAATTTCCACTACGCGGTTTTCCGTCAGCGCCAGCACGGCCCCCTCATGGCGCTGGTGAATGCGAGAGGCTTCCCCTGAGGCGATAATCATTCCGAACTCGTCCATCACGTTAACGGAGTAGGGTATTATGCTCATCGTGCGCTGCACTATTTGACGGGCCGTCGTGTCTTTTAAATAGCTGGTCTGGGTAGTATTCATCGGTATATCTCAAAACGGCACAAAAAGAGTTCTTTAGCCCCGTATTTTAAACGGCTAAAATATCGACACTTATTAGCGAATTTATACAGAAAATGTCTCAGAGAAAGAGACAAAGAAAGGCTAATTGTGAGGTAGTATTTTGTATTTACATACAAATCCAGTCGGGTTCCTATTGTGAAACATATTACGGTTTATTAATAATTTCAACACATTGAAAACACTTAAGCTTGGCGAGACGCGTGTTTTTACCCTTCGGAAGGGTACTATGACGCCGTTCACGATTTATGACTTAAAAACGCGGGCATGACCGCCTTAAAAAATCGTTGAATATTGCCAATTCTCGTTGATTACCTGCCGTAAGTTGGAATAAATTATACGCCTCTCTGGAGGGCTAAGATCGCTATCGTTGGATCGAAGAATGAATTTTTTTTCGTTAGGCTTTGCTTACTGTTTTTTATTATTTTTCTTATTGTACTGGTCCTTTCGCCCTTCAGTTTCTATACAAAATGGCCTGCTGTTGGGGGCGAGCTATCTGTTTATCGGCTCGTTTTCCCTTGGCTCAGCCGCTGTTCTGCTGATTTACAGCCTGCTGATTTACGGGCTGGCGCGATTTGCCCACCGAACGGAAAGTAAAAAAACCGGCTATATACTGCTGGCGCTGCTCGTATGCGCCTTTTTCGTCGTTTTCAAATACTACCCATTCTTTAGGGAAAGCCTCCAGCTACGCTTAAGCCAGCTCGGCCTACGGGGAAGCCTTCCCACGTTGGACATTCTGGTGCCCCTTGGGCTTTCTTTTTACGCCTTTCACTCCGTCAGCTACGTTGTGTCCGTCGCTAAAAAGGAAATAGAACCGGCGCGCTTTCCCGACCTGCTTCTCTATTTGAGCTTTTTTCCCAGCGTCGTCGCAGGGCCCATCAATCGGGCGATAGTTTTCCTACCGCAAATCCGCCCGCCCCATTTGCGCGAGCTTCGCTTCACCAATCGCGCAATTGGCCTGATAGCGTTGGCCATCGCCAAACTGTTTTTATGCAGCGCTTTTTTAGCGGAAAACTACGTCAACGGCGTATTCGACGCGCCGGACGGCTACACGCCGCTGCAAATGCTGGCGGCGGTTTATGCCTACGCCTGGCAGATCTATTTTAATTTCTCCGGCTACACCAATCTGGTCACCGGCCTGGCGCTGCTGCTCGGTTTCTACGTTCCCAAAAACTTCGATGCGCCCTATGTGTCTCTTAATCTACAGGAATTCTGGAAACGCTGGCACATCAGCCTGTCGACCTTCATCCGCGACTATATCTATATTCCCTTAGGCGGCAATCGCCACGGCTTCATCCGTAAAAACGCCAACCTGATGGTGGCGATGGTGCTTTCCGGCATATGGCACGGTGCGGGCGTTAACTTCATTATCTGGGGCGCGCTTCACGGGCTTGGGCTGGTGCTGTTTAACTGCCGGAACAGGCTGTTTCCTTCCGCGCCTTCAGGCGTAGCGGTAAGCTTTCTGGCGCGCCTGCTGACGTTTCACTACGTATGCTTTGCCTGGATATTCTTTAGAGCGAACGATCTGGACACCGCAATGGCTATCGTGCGCGGCATATCGTCTCTTTCTTTGTCTTCGTTAACTTCCGGCGCGGGCGCAGGAGCGGTTTGGTCGTTCCTGCTGTTTTTTATCGCCTACCCTCTGCTGGTTCGGTTCAAGACAAAGTTTTCAGCCGCCGTTAACGCGCTGCCCTGGTACGCCTATCCCGTACCGCTTGTTGTCTTTTTGACGTTGATTTTTATTTTTGCCCCTGCGGGAATACCGGGATTTATTTATGCGAACTTCTGACGGCAGCACAGCGCTGACAAGGATGTACCAGGTCGTCTATATTCTGCTGTTAAGCTCCCTGGGCCTGGTTTGGCTGAACCAGCGCTCGCTGTCTCTTTACTGGCAACAGGAGTTTCATCAGGAAAGCCCGTGGGCAACTTTTGACAATCCGCTATGGCTCGCCGGCGGGCGCTTTGTTCCCGCGCTGGAGGCCGGCAAGGAAGCCTTTGTCGCCTCATTGAACGCCGAGAGTGAAACCTCCGTAGAGTTCGCTCCAACGTTGGACGTATCGGCGCTGGCCCTGCCGCAGTGGGAGTGGAAGGGTGTCCACCGTCTGCCTCATTCCAGCGCGCACCCCGGCGATCGCGCGCCGGAGGGTAGCACGCAGGAAGCCTCGTCTCGGACGCATTCCGACGCGGCTATCGTACTCTCGCCGCAAAGTAAGGTTCTCCTCGTTGGAGATTCCATGATGCAAGGCGTCGCCCCCCACATGATGAAGGCGCTGTCCAAAGACTACGGCATAAAAAGCATCAACCTGAGTAAACAAAGCACCGGCCTCTCCTATCCGGGCTTTTTCAACTGGCCTAAAACGATCGACGAAGCGCTGGAAAAAGATGAGAACGTCGATCTGCTGGTCGTCTTTCTCGGCCCTAACGACCCTTGGGACATGCCGCCGTCAAAGGGCGCTCGCTTTCTCAAGTTCAAAAGCCCGGAATGGGAAGCGCTGTACCGCAGTCGGATCGAGACTATATTAGAAAGCGCCCAGCGTCACCACAGCCGCGTCATCTGGGTCGGGCCGCCAAATATGCGTAAACCTGCGCTGTCAGATGGAGTAAACTATCTGGACACGCTGTATCGTGCCGAAGTGACCGCCGCCTCGCAGCTCTATATCTCCGTCAACGACGTGTTCGGCTATCAGGGCGCGGACTACTCTGACTATCTGGAGGAAAACGGCAAGAAGGTTAAGCTTCGCAGCGATGACGGCACCCACTTTACCCCTACGGGGCAAAGGCTGATTGCGCAGCGCATACTTTCCGCAATCAGCGTTACCGCGCCGGAAAATCCGGAAAGCCCAAAAGGCCCGGAGCACGTTGAAATGGCGCATAACTGATGAAGAAAAACGCAATGAATGCACGACAATTAAAGATTTTTCTGCCCGTAGCCGGCCTTCTCTGCGCGCTTTCTCTGGTCTCTTGCCATACCACGAGAGAAGACGGCGCGCCGTTAGAGAAAAAGAGCGACGGCATCCACTATGGGCAGTTAACCAACTACGGCGAAAACCGCATCGCAGGCTTCGCCAATCGGCTGACCCACGCACGCAGCCAGAGCGTACACATCGTTCAACTAGGCGACTCCCATACGGCGGCAGACTTCTTCAGCGGCCAGCTTAGATCGCGGCTACAGCAGCGCTTCGGCAACGGCGGCCCAGGATTTGTCAGCCCGCTGTCCGTTCCCGGCCAGCGTCACGGCCTTGTCGGCTTTAGCCAGGAAAAAAAGGCCTGGAGTTTTTATACCAGCCGTAAAGACGACCGCGCCGACTTTCCGCTCGGCGGTTTTATCGCCCAACCCAATGCGGACCAGGCTTCCGCAACAATAAGGCTCTTTAGTAAAGACGGCGCCCCCTATTTGGTCAGCGCGCTTTATCGCGCTTCAGGCGACGCCCGCCTCTCGCTCAATGGCCGCGCCTTATCGCTTGGCGATACCCAGGGCCAGTGGAAATTCTCGGCCCAAGAGCAGGTTACCTTCCCCGCTGAGATCGCCGCTTCCCGCCAAAATAACCTGATGCTGGGAGGCTGGCTGATACAGCGCCCCGAGCACGGCGTCATGCTGACGCCGCTGGGAATCAACGGCGCCACCCTGACCATGGTGGACAAATGGCAGCCCGGCTGGATGGATACGCTAATTTCCCTCAAGCCTGACATGGTAATTTTGGCCTACGGCACCAACGAAGCGTTTAACGACAGGCTGGATCCTGCGCAGTACCGCAACCAGCTAGAACAAAAGATCGCGGCAATACGCCAGGCGCTGCCGGACGCCCCCATCCTGCTGGTGGGGCCATCGGACAGCATCAAAAACAAGAAAGGCGAAAGCTGTGCAGAGATGCAGCCGGCTCCGCTCAACGCGGTTGTCGCTATCCAAAAAGAGGTGTCCCGGTCGCAGCACACCCTGTTCTGGGACTGGCGGGCGTTTATGGGCGGCGAGTGCGCCATCCAACGCTGGGCTGACGCCGGCGACGCGCGGCCAGATCTGGTTCACCTGTCGCAAAACGGCTATAAGAAAAGCGCAGACGCGCTGTTTGAACAGCTGATGGCCCTTATCGGGCGCTAAGCGAAGCGCACAAAAAAGCCGGAGATTATCTCCGGCTTTTTTCTTTACTCATCTATATCAATCAAAACTCGTCCCGAATGCTGGCGGTTTCAACGTCGTTTTGCGCCTGAATGATCAGATGCTCGTTGTTATCCAACACGCGCTGCAAAAACCGACTGTAGGATGCGCCTCTTTCAGAGTAGCGCCCCAGCTTGTTCACCAAATGATCGGCGGTCACCGTATCGCCCTGGCTTCTTAGCTCTGCCCGAGACTCACGCAGTTTGCCGTAGGCTCCGTGGCTATTCATATTCAGCATATAGGCGCGAACGGAATCATCGACCGTATCGTAGGCGGAATAGCCCTTTATGTTGCCGGGCTCGCCGCAGGTCTTACTTCCGCATCGCATGCCAAACAGGTTATTGTTAACCTGAGCAAGCTTAGAGGTTCCCCAGCCGGACTCCGCTGCCGCCTGCGCAACGACCAGGTGGGTCGGAAGCGTATCGACGCGTTTTAGCAACTCGGTCCACTTCACCTTTTCAGGATTAGAGGAACACTGCATCCGATAGTTTGAACAAATCTGCTGCAGACGGGCTATCTCTTTAGAGCTCCAGGCCTGCGACAGGCGTTTTCTCAACAGCCATTCCCTATCCTGGCGAATGAGCGCGTTTTGTTTGTCTATAATAGGAACTACGGCGTTTAAAAAGGCCTTCTTCCGTTGAGTGCCCGAAGGGTATTTTCTCAAATCGGGTAGGCTTTCCAGCTTATCATTGAGAGAATACTCTTGATGATTCATCGTGCCCGTTGAAGCCCAGGCGCTCGAGAATCCTATGCTCATAACGAGCACTGCCGAACCTATTATTTTAAAAACAAGTGAAGTCATAGTACTCCTGCAGGTTTTAAAATAACTCAGATTACTTGCGGACAGATGGTCAATGATGCCCGACTAAAATGAAAGCTGCAAGATGTAACAAAAAACGACTATCTTATAAATTTACTGACATTCAGCATAAAACGTGATGAATAATAATGTTTTTAGCTGGTTATGCTAGTTCAGTTTGAGAGTTCTAAGAGAAAAAAATACAGGCGTGGCACCTTTAAGCCGCCTCTTACGATCGTCCATGCCAGAAAAATTGAGAAAACGCAGCAGCCGTGTTATTACCTTGACGACGGTAAGTAAGGACAGGCGGACTCATCATGGAAATTGAAGAACTATGGGGCCTTATCGCGCTGGGTAAAGACGCGCCGCGTGACTATACCGACTGGGCTGAGCATCGTATGGCGCAAGAGGAATCGGATACGCTGGTTATTCTGGCTTCGCTGGGCTTGGATAAAGAGCCGATAAGAGAAGATGTCGTTCACTATTTTCATCGATATCTTAACGAGCGCTTAATCACACAGCCGACAAAAGAAGAGAGTCTCTCGCGCTACGTTAATCATCTATGTCGGCAAACGATCAACAAGGCGCTCGATCCTGACTGCGCCGTTCTGTTGCTGGCTGACCTCCATCGAAATACGGGTTTTGAAGGCGGATGGGATAATCCGTGGTCCCAGCTCTCTTACGATTTGACGCTGCTGGATATGGGGGAGAAAGTTCGTTTCTTTCATCCTGAGCTAAAACAAAGCAACCGGAATGACTATATTATGTCTTTTGCTTCGTCTTATATTTCCCTGCGAACAGTTTCCGTATGTTAAACAAACTCGCCTCACACCTGCTGTTCCCCTGCCTCCCAGTGGATAAAAGCGCCCTTCGCCGTCGGCTTGAAAATAAAACTGTTCTTATTACCGGCGCCAGCTATGGCATCGGCGAAGCGCTGGCTTACGCACTGGCAGACCTTCCGGTACGGCTTATTCTGGTCGCTCGCACGCAGGAAAAGCTACAGCAGATACAAAGCGACTTTACCGCGCGCAAAGCCGACTGCCAAACGTTCGCCGCCGACCTGTCGAAGCCCGACGAATGCCAAACGCTGGCAGAAGCGATCGACGCGCTGCCCTACCCCGTCGACATCTTCGTCAACAATGCCGGCAAGTCTATCCGTCGCCCCCTGATGGCGTCGTTAGATCGCCTGCACGACGCCGAGCGGACGATGAGCCTGAACTACTTCGCTCCGGTGCAGCTATGCCTTCACCTTCTAAAGGGACACAGGCCAAGATTTACGCACATCGTCAACGTTTCGGCGGCGAACGTGCTTCTGGCGCCCACGCCCCACTGGGCGGCCTATCAGGCCTCAAAAACCGCGTTCGACCAGTGGCTGCGCTGCGGGGAACCTGAGCTTAGGGCAGGCGACGTGCGCGTAAGCTCCGTCTACTTTCCCCTCGTCGGCACCCGTATGATTGAACCAACCTACGCCAACAGATCCGTCCCGGTTTTGCCGGTTGAAAAAGCGGCCAACATTCTCTGTCGGGCGTTGCTTACGCAAAAAAGCGCCTTCAAACCCTGGTGGCTACCGCTGGGCCAGCTGTGTTCCGTCCTGTTTAATTCCCCGTGGCGGCGGGGATGGATCCGCTATCTAAAAGCGTCAACAAAATGAATAAACTGCAACTGCTAAGACAAACGGGTGTTCTGTCCGCCAAAGGGCTGCTGGCGTTAATCAAGTCCATCATGGCCAACGGCATCAGCCTGACGGCGCTTCTTGGCTATGCCGCAGCACGATACCCGGAACGCACTGCGGTTCACGATGACGATGAAGCGCTCACTTACGCCGAGCTTTACTCCCGCACGCGCCGCCTTGCCGCTGCGCTGAAGTATCGCCACGGCCTTGGGCCCGGCCAGAAGGTCGCACTGTGCTGCCGCAATCACAAAGGCCTGCTAACCGCCCTGTTTGCCTGCGCCTATACCGGGGCCGATCTCTTTCTTATCAATACCGAAATCGCACCGGAAAAGCTGGGCGCGCTGGCGGGCAAGCACGCCTTTAACCTGATGATTTACGACAGCGAGCTGAAACCGCTCATCGCAGCCTGCGGCTATCGGGGAAATCAGCTTCCCGTTGACGACGCGCATTTCAACGCCTGCTCCTCTGTTCAAGGGGCTGATTCACTGCCTGCACGCGTAGCCTACGGGCCAGGAAGCATCACCGTATTGACCGGCGGCAGCACCGGCGCGTTTAAAAGCGCCTCACGTAAACCTTCTCTATCGGCATTTCTTAACCCGTTATTCACCCTGTTGGACAAGCTAAGGCTTAGCCAATACCGGAAGCTTTACATCGCAACGCCAATTTACCATGGCTTTGGCCTCGCGGCCCTGTGTCTGGCTACTCTGCTTGGCGCGACCGTTTACCTTAGCAAGCGCTTCGACGCCGAGCGGGCGTCAACGCTGATATCCCATCATCGGGTGGAAGTTATCGCGCTCGTCCCCTTAATGCTTAGCCGGATGCTCCAGCTGGATCCCGAACGTTTGACGCCCCTGCGCTGCATTATTTCGGGCGGCGCGCATCTCACGCCTGCGCTGGCCGAACAAGCCCAAGCCCGGCTGCCCGGCGGGCTGTTTAATCTGTATGGCACGTCCGAAGCGGGCGTCTGCACAATAGCAACGCCAAAAGAGCTCCATGAGTCTCCCGGCACCATCGGCCGCCCGATTGAAGGCCTCAATTTACGCCTGTTGAATTTACGCGGCGGGCAGCCGATAGCCGACGGCAGCGACGTTGGTGAAATCATCGTGCGCTGCGCCTGGTCGGCGCAGGGCGCTGACAGTGACGTCGCCACCGGCGATCTGGCCTACCGCGATAAAAATGGGAACTATTTTCTGTGTGGTCGAATTGACGACATGATCGTATCAGGCGGTGAGAACGTCTATCCCGTCGAACTGGAAAACGTGCTGATAACGCACCCCGCCGTCAGGGAATGTCTGGTCGCCGGCGTTGAAGACGCTGAATTTGGTCAGCGCCTGAAGGCATGGGTGACTATTGCCCCCGCCGAACGCATCGATAAGTTTGAACTGCTGTCGTGGCTTAAGCCCCGCGTGGCTCGCTACGCTATGCCGGTAGACGTCGTTTTAGTAGAAGAAATTCCGCTCACCGCCGTCGGTAAGCCGGACGTCCGACGCCTATTGCAACAATAGGCCGAATTTAAAACAGAGCCCGTTCCTCCGCATGCTCGGAAAGACGGGCGGTTCATCTCTCTCTTCCTTCTTTAGCCTCCAACGCATATTGGCCCTTCTTCACACTTCGATAATGTTAATAATATGTTGCTAATTTTTTATGTTATCTTTAATAAAAGAAAGAAACGTCAATAAATACGCGCCGGCTCACGCCGGAGTACTTGATGAATACTGGAGGAGCCATGTCAGCTGATTTACGTAAAAGTTATGAAGATGTCCTCGCAGTCGACGGTCAAACGTTTAGCTACTATAGCCTGCCCAAGGCCGCCGAAGCGTTAGGAGATATCCAGCGCCTGCCTAAATCCCTAAAAATTTTGCTGGAAAACCTGCTCCGCTTTCTGGACGACTACACGGTGAAAGAAGCCGATCTGAAGGCCATTGTTGAGTGGCTGGCGCAGGGGCACGCCGACCGTGAGATCGCCTATCGCCCGGCACGCGTGCTGATGCAGGACTTTACCGGCGTGCCCGCCATCGTCGATCTGGCGGCTATGCGCGAGGCCGTTCGACGATTGGGCGGAGATCCCGCCAGCGTAAACCCGCTTTCACCAGTCGATCTGGTTATTGACCACTCGGTCACCGTGGACGACTACGCCAACGCTGAGGCATTTTCTACCAACGTCGGCTTGGAGATGAAGCGAAACCGCGAACGCTACGCCTTTCTTCGCTGGGGACAAAACGCCTTTAGCCGCTTTCGCGTCGTGCCGCCCGGAACCGGCATCTGCCATCAGGTTAACCTGGAGTATCTGGGCCAGACGGTCTGGCGGGAAAACAAAGAGGGTAAAACCTGGGTCTACCCGGATACGCTGGTAGGCACTGACTCACACACCACCATGATAAACGGGCTGGGCATCCTCGGCTGGGGCGTCGGCGGCATTGAGGCTGAGGCCGCCATGCTTGGTCAGCCCGTATCGATGCTTATTCCGGACGTCGTTGGATTTAAGCTCGTCGGCAAGCTGCGTGAAGGCATTACCGCGACGGATCTGGTGCTTACCGTAACGCAAATGCTGCGTCAACACGGCGTGGTGGGCAAATTCGTCGAATTCTACGGCGACGGGCTGGCACAGCTTCCTCTGGCCGATAGGGCGACTATCGGCAACATGTCGCCGGAGTTCGGCGCCACCTGCGGTTTCTTTCCTGTCGATGAAGAGACGCTGCGCTACATGCGCCTAACCGGGCGCGATGAAGATCAAATCGCGCTGGTAGAAGCCTACAGCAAGGCGCAGGGCCTGTGGCGCAATCAGGGCGACGAGCCGGTCTTCACCAGCTCGCTGTCGCTCGATTTGTCAAAAGTAGAAACCAGCCTGGCCGGCCCCAAGCGGCCACAGGACCGCGTTCTGCTGGCAATGGTCAAGCAGGCGTTCGCAGACTATCAGGCGCTGGACGTCGCCTCGCGCACCGCGCGTCAGGAACAGGTTCCAGTCACTATCGACGGAAAAACCTATCCCCTCAAGCAGGGTGCCGTCGCCATTGCCGCCATCACCTCCTGTACCAACACCTCCAACCCCGGCGTGATGCTGGCGGCGGGCCTGTTGGCCAAAAAGGCAGTAGAAAAAGGCCTATCGCGCCAACCGTGGGTCAAGTCGTCGCTCGCTCCCGGTTCAAAGGTGGTCACCGACTACCTGAATGCGGCCGGTTTAACGCCCTATCTTGAACGGCTCGGCTTTAACCTGGTCGGCTACGGCTGTACGACCTGTATCGGCAACTCCGGCCCGCTTCTGCCGCAAATTGAAGAGGCTATCAGGCACGGTGACCTGACGGTAGGCGCCGTGCTGTCCGGCAACCGTAACTTTGAAGGGCGCATCCATCCGCTGGTAAAAACCAACTGGCTCGCCTCGCCGCCGCTGGTCGTCGCCTACGCGTTAGCCGGTAATATGAGCATAGACCTTACTCAAGAGCCGCTAGGAAACGATAAAAACGGTCAACCCGTTTACCTGAGCGATATCTGGCCGACAACGCAGGAAATTGCACGAGCCGTAGAAGAAGTAAACGCCGGCATGTACCGCAAAGAGTATGGCGAAGTCTTCACCGGCGATCGGGAGTGGCAAAGCATTGCCATCGAGCCCTCCCTGACCTATGGCTGGCAGCAGGACTCCACTTACATTCGCCAGCCGCCTTTTTTCACCACCATGAAGAAAGCGCCCGAACCGGTTGAAGATATCCATCACGCCCGCATTTTAGTGCTGTTAGGCGACTCGGTAACCACGGACCACATCTCGCCGGCCGGCAGCATTAAGGTAGACAGCCCCGCGGGCCTCTATCTCAGCGAGCACGGCATTGAACGGCAGGACTTCAACTCTTACGGTTCAAGGCGCGGCAACCATGAGGTCATGATGCGCGGCACGTTTGCTAACGTACGCATCCGTAATGAGATGGCGCCCGGCGTGGAAGGCGGATTTACCCGCCACGTTCCGTCGCAGGAGATTATGCCCATTTACGACGCGGCGATGCGCTACCAAAAAGAAGGCGTGCCGCTGGCGGCCATAGTCGGCAAAGAGTATGGTTCCGGTTCGAGCCGCGACTGGGCGGCAAAGGGGCCAATGCTGCTTGGCGTTCGCGTCGTTATTGCTGAGTCTTTTGAACGGATCCACCGTTCAAACCTTATCGGCATGGGCATTCTTCCTCTGGAATTTCCTCAGGGCGTTAGCCGCAAAACCTTAGGATTGCGCGGCGATGAGACCATCACCGTTACAGGTTTGAATGCGCTATCGCCGGGACAAACGGTGCCCGTCACGCTGACGCACGCCGACGGCCAAAGCGTCACGATAGAGACGCTTTGCCGAATCGATACCGGCAACGAGCTGGCCTATTATCAAAACGGCGGCATTTTGCACTACGTCATTCGCAAGATGCTATAACTGTAAAAAAAGAATAGGCCCCATTTTGTGCTAAAAAATAGGGGCCTATCTGCATAAAGTTTTTTATTACTGCAAGTTATCAGCGACAAAAGTAACAAGAAAAAGCGATAAATATGTTATTTGTCATCATAAAATTACATATCTGAATTATCGATTCCCTCTGAACTTGTGAGACTGAATTCTCAATTAAGCAGGTTCAATTCTATCGCTTTCTTTATCGCGTGCTTAGCGTTTGATACGTTAAGCTTATTAACGATATTCTTCATATGAAATTTAATCGTTCTCTCACGGATGCCTAGAATTATTGCCGATTCTATATAGGTTTTACCCATACTCACCCACTTCAATATTTCCAACTCACGGGAAGACAATAGGAATTCCTCTCTTTCCTCAACAAGTTCATCATTAATATAGCGTATGACTTTATCATGAGTGTTAATAAGAAGAAGCTGCAATTCGGCCTGATATAATCTTATATTTTCATGGAAATTTTGATTTCCATCATAATTACAGAAACTCAACAGTGCGATTCGATTACTCGCATCATGAACTGGAAAGGTAAATCCGTCAAAAAGCCGGTTTCGATGCCTAAACTCTGCGATGCCCTCAAGCGGATAGCTCCGCTTCTTCATGTCGAGTTCACGCCAAGAGAAGGGAACAATCGTTTGTTTCGCATGAAGAATAACCGGATCGGTAAGATAGTATTCCGCCGCAATATACTCATCTATCCATTCCTGCGGATAGTTAGAAATAATGGTGGTTGCATTGCCGCTATACTTGGAAAATAAGAAATAGCAATACTCCTTGAGACCATAGTGCGATAACCGTTTCTCAAGGAATGAACGAATACTTTTATCCCTTTTTAAAGGTTTCATCATTACACTGCCTCATCATATACCTAATTCCCTTTTATTCTATATAGCATAATCTGATATCGCCGTCGGCGAAACTGTCATAATTACCAATATTGAAAAAAGTAGCGAAGGATAAAAGTCTATCCTTGGAAGTTATCTATACAAAGATAAAGACTAAGAACCCGTTTATAATTTATTATTCTGTCAGACTCGCATGATTCACTGAATTTATCAAAAATTATTAAACAAAAATCGACACTTATCGCCAATTAGCGATCAAATCCGATCTAAAAATACACATTTACGATCTAAAATATAAATTTATTCTGGTAAGAAGAGCGTAAAAGAGATCTTATTTTTTCAAATGAATAAACTCTACGCGCGATTTTTCGTTGACTTTCAGACCATCCTTCTGCACTCTCCGCATCGTCCAGTATATAGCTCCAAAATCTGCTATATTTATCCATAACTACGTTAACGGTTGCAGGCCAGATGAGACGTATCTACGCCTATGCGCAACAACAAAAGGAAAATGATATGGTTATCAAACTTAACCAAATGTTTACACGATTGACCGACCATCAAGACGGCGGGAAGCTTCTACTGAGAGTTATGGTTGCCGGGTTGATGCTGTTTCACGGCATTGCCAAAGCGCAAAATGGCGTGGGCTGGATAGGCGATTCCTTGGTCAATATGGGCTTTCCCTACTTTATTGCCTACGGCGCCTACGTGGGTGAAATCATCGCGCCAGTCATGATCATCCTAGGAGTGCTCACGCGACCGGCAGCGCTGGTCGTCGCCATTAATATGGTCGTGGCCGTTCTGATGGTCGGCGCTACCGGTAAGTTTTTCACTCTAACCAAAGTTGGCGCCTGGGGGCTCGAAACCGAAGCCTTTTTCATCATCGGCGCCGTTATTGTCATGCTGCTGGGCAGCGGTAAATACTCTATCGTTTCCGCCGATTACAGATAACCGCCGTCGGCCCCGAGTCGCTCGGGGCCGCGGTTAAAAAAATCCCGCTTTTTACCACGCTTTATATATACGTATCTAAGTCAACGTTAATAAAAAAATCAATACGTTCCGCTTGAGTGTTTATGCTAGGCTGTGAAAAGTAGTTACCGCGATGGAAACGACAGCCTATGAAAAAGAAACCGCTTTTCGTTCTTTTAGCAATCGTAGTTTGCGTTATCGGCGCATTTTTGGGCTGGCAGCGCTATGCCGACAGCCATCAACCTTCCCTCACCCTGTATGGCAACGTGGATATCCGAACCGTTAACCTCAATTTCCGCGTTGGCGGCCGTCTGGCTGAGCTTCGCGTCGACGAGGGCGATAAGATCAAGGCAGGAGACGTTCTCGGCCGCCTTGACGACGCGCCTTATCGCATTGCCGTCGCGCAGGCCAGAGCCAACGTGGACGCCCTGAAGGCTCGGCTGGCGCTGATGCAGGAAGGCTACCGCGCGGAAGAGATAGCCCAAGCCAAAGCCGCCGTTGCACAAAGCCAGTCGGCCTACCAGTATGCAGAAAGCTTTTATCGCCGCCAGCAGGGCCTCTGGCAAAGCCGCTCCATTTCCGCCAACGCGCTGGATGACGCCCGCAGCGCCAAAGATCAGGCCTACGCTACGCTGCAATCGGCCAAGCAAAAGTTAACGCAGTTCGAAACCGGCAATCGCCCTCAGGAGATAGCAGAAGCTAGCGCCAACTATGAGCAGGCGAAAGCCGCGCTGGAAAAGGCAGAGCTGGACCTGTCCGATACGACCCTTGTCGCGCCTTCCGCAGGCACCATCCTGACCCGCGCCGTTGAGCCCGGCAGCATGGTTAACGCAGCGAACTCCGTATTCAGCGTTTCTTTAACCAGCCCGGTTTGGGTAAGAGCCTACGTCAGCGAAGTCAATCTGGCCAAGGCGGTTCCCGGCACGGAACTTGAAATTTATATCGACGCTCGTCCAGATAAGCCCTATCGAGGCACCGTCGGCTTTGTCTCGCCTAACGCGGAATTTACGCCCAAAAGCGTCGAAACGCCGGAACTGCGTACCGATCTGGTGTATCGCCTGAGAGTTATCGTTTCCGACCCTGACGAAAGCCTGCGTCAGGGAATGCCGGTCACTATCCGGTTTCCTTCCCGCTAAGGCCTGCCTATGACGGACGGCGCAATCGATCGAGAACGCTGCATCGTGCTGGAAAACGTCATTAAACGCTTTCCGGGCATGGCGCAGCCCGCCGTCGCCAGCCTGACGACTCGAATTGAAAGCGGCGCGGTTATGGGGTTGGTCGGCCCAGACGGCGCAGGGAAAACCACGCTGATACGCATGCTTGCCGGCCTGCTTACGCCCGACGACGGCGCAATACGCGTCGTCGGGCTCGATCCCGTTACGGACGATAAGGCGCTGCACGCGGTGCTGGGCTACATGCCACAGAAGTTCGGCCTGTATGAAGACCTGTCAGTAATGGAAAACTTAAGCCTGTACGCCGACCTTCGCAGCGTGGTGGGAGAGGAGCGAGAGGCGACGTTTAAGAGGCTTTTGGCCTTTACCGATTTATCCCGCTTTACCGACCGCCTGGCGGGTAAGCTCTCCGGCGGCATGAAGCAAAAGCTGGGGCTGGCCTGCACGCTTATCGGCCAACCGAAGGTTTTGCTGCTCGACGAACCGGGCGTCGGCGTTGACCCCATATCCCGCCGAGAACTGTGGAAAATGGTGCACGAATTGGCAAGCGAAGGCATGCTAATCCTTTGGAGCACCTCTTATCTCGACGAAGCCGAACAGTGCCGCAGCGTGCTGTTAATGAACGAAGGCCAGCTGCTCTTCAACGGCCCGCCCGGCGAGTTGACCCAACGCATGGCCGGGCGCAGCGTGCTTATTTCGGCGACGCGCGGCACCAACCGCAGAATGTTGCAAAAAGCGCTCACTTTACCGCAGGTTACCGATGGCGTTATACAGGGGAGATCCGTTCGCCTTATTCTGCGTGAGGGCGAAGATCATTCGCGCCTTCCTGAACTGCTGGATCAGCCGTCAGCTCCGGTCACCGAAGCTGAACCTCGCTTTGAAGACGCGTTTATCGATCTGCTCGGCGGCAATCCCGCCAACGAATCCGCACTCAGCCGAATTATGGCGCGCGTTGAGGGAAACCCGGAAGATGTGGTGATCGAAGCCGTAACCCTGACGAAAAAGTTCGGCAGCTTCGCCGCCACGGACAACGTCAGCTTCCAGGTCAAACGGGGGGAAATCTTCGGCCTCCTCGGCCCGAACGGCGCGGGGAAATCAACGACGTTTAAAATGATGTGCGGCCTGCTTAAGCCCACGGCGGGTAAAGCGCTGGTGCTGGATCTCGATCTAAAAACCAGCTCGGGAGAAGCACGCCAGCGGCTAGGCTACATGGCGCAGAAATTCTCGCTCTACGGCAACCTGACGGTAGAACAGAACCTGAAGTTCTTCTCCGGCGCTTACGGGCTGTACGGTAAGCCGCAGCGCAAGAAGATGGACGACATGATAGAGGCCTTCGGTTTTACGCCAATTCTCAACCAGGAGCCCAACGCTCTGCCGCTCGGGTTCAAACAGCGTCTGGCGCTTTCCTGCGCGTTGATGCACGAGCCTGACATCCTGTTTCTCGACGAGCCGACCTCGGGCGTCGACCCGCTGACCCGCCGGGAGTTCTGGCTGCACATTAACGGCATGGTGGAAAAAGGCGTTACCGTGATGGTAACCACTCACTTTATGGACGAAGCGGAGTACTGCGATCGCATCGGGCTGGTCTATCGCGGCAAAATCATCGCCGCAGGTTCGCCGGATGCGCTCAAGCAGCAGGCGGCCAGCGACGACGCCCCTAACCCAACGATGGAGCAGGCGTTTATCTCGTTAGTGCTCGGCTATGATAAAGAGGAGGCGGCGCGTGGCTAATTCGCTGAGTACCTCATTCTCCCCGCGCAGGCTGCTGGCGCTGTGCCGCAAAGAGACCTACCAAATCCTGCGCGACCCCAGCAGCGGGCTTATCGCCTTCGTTATTCCCCTGATGCTGCTGTTTATCTTCGGCTACGGCATCAACCTAGACTCCAGCAGGCTCAACGTCGGTATCCTGATGGAGCAGCAAACGCCCGAAGCGCGCCGTCTGGTGGACGCATTCATCGGCTCGCCGTACATCAACCCGACTATCGACACGGACAAAAAGCGGCTTATTCATAAGCTACAGGCGGGTGAAATTCGCGGCCTTATCGTCATTCCGGTCGACTTTTCCGAACGCCTGCTCGACGGGCAGGACGGCGTCCCCGTTCAGGTCATCACCGACGGCAGCGAGCCCAATACCGCCAACTTCGCCCAAGGATATGCTGAAGGCGTGTGGCAAATCTGGCAACGAAACCAACTTCAGGACAGCGCGCAGCAGCCCCACGGCCTGATTGACGTCCAGCTGCGCTACTGGTTTAACCCTTCGGCCATCAGCAGAAACTTCATTATTCCCGGCGCCATCACCATCATCATGACCGTCATCGGCGCTATTCTGACGTCGCTCGTGATTGCTCGCGAGTGGGAACGCGGCACGATGGAAGCGCTGCTCTCTACTCAAGTCACGCGCACGGAGCTGCTGCTGTCGAAGCTTGTCCCTTATTACTTCTTGGGGATGACCGCCATGACGCTGTGCGTAGCGGTTGCGGTGTTTGTGATGGACGTGCCGTACCGCGGCTCTCTGCCGATTCTGTTTGGCATGAGCAGCCTGTTTCTTGCCAGTACGCTCGGCATGGGGCTTTTGATATCAACGCTGACCCGCAACCAGTTCAACGCCGCCATGGTAGCGCTGAACGCCGCGTTTTTACCGGCCATCATGCTATCGGGCTTTATCTTTGAAATCGACAGCATGCCGCAGGTGGTGCGAGCGGTCACTTACGTTATCCCCGCCCGCTACTTCGTCAGCACGCTGCAGACCCTGTTTCTGGCAGGGAACATCGCCCCGATTTTAATTATCAACCTGCTGTTTATGGTGGTTTCCGCCATTTTCTTTATCGGATTGACGGCAATAAAAACCAGGCGGAGGCTGGACTAAGCAATGAAGAACTCGACGCTTACGACGCTGCACCGCCTGCTTTCGCTTATCTTAAAGGAGCTGCAGTCGCTGCTGCGCGATAAGCAAACGCGCTTTATTTTGATCATGCCGGTGCTGATGCAGGTCATCCTGTTTCCCTTCGCCGCAACGCTTGAGGTGACTAACGCCACCGTCGCCGTTTACAGCGAGGACGCAGGGCAAGCCTCCGTTGAGCTAACCCAGCGCTTCGCCAAGGCCAAGGCGTTTAGCAACGTGCTTTTGCTCAACGGCGCTCAGGAAATCGCCCCGACTATCGACGAGCAAAAGGCGCTGCTGCTGGTGCGTTTCCCTGCCGACTTCTCCCGCAGGCTGGCGGCCGGCGATACCGCCTCCCTACAAATTATTCTCGACGGTCGACGATCCAACAGCGCCCAGATCGCCGCCAACTACGTGCAGCAGATAGTCAGGCAGTATCAGTTAGAGATAACTCCAAAAGCGCAGGCGCAGAGCCAAAATCGTCTGGTTATTCGCAACTGGTACAACCCTAATCTCGACTACAAGTGGTTCGTCGTACCTTCGCTTATCGCCATGATTGTGACCATCGGCGTGCTGATCGTCACCTCGCTGTCGGTGGCGCGCGAGAGAGAGCAGGGAACGCTGGAACAGCTGCTGGTTTCACCGCTGGCCACCTGGCAAATTTTTATCGGCAAGGCGGTGCCGGCGATGATTATCGCCATCTTTCAGGCCTCAATCGTGCTGGCTATCGGCATCTTCTTTTACCAGATCCCCTTTGCCGGATCGCTGGCGCTGTTCTACGGCACGATGTTGATTTATACGCTGTCACTGGTGGGCTTCGGCCTTCTAATTTCTTCGGTGTGCGCCACCCAGCAGCAGGCGTTTATCGGCGTGTTCGTCTTTATGATGCCCGCCATATTACTGTCGGGCTACGTCTCCCCGGTGGAAAACATGCCGGTGTGGCTGCAAAACCTGACCTGGGTGAATCCGATCCGCCACTTTACCGACATCACCAAGCAGATTTACCTCAAGGATGCGGACTTTTCCATCATCTGGGGCAGCCTGTGGCCGCTGCTGGCGATTACCGCCGTGACGGGGAGTTTGGCGTATGGGATGTTTAGGAGGAATATTGCCTGATATTTTTACCATAGCGCGCGGTAATCCGCGCGCCTTAAATCCATTGGCTTATGACGTATACTTTTCAATATACTCCTGAGCCAGGGCCTGTGCCGCTTTTAGCGTTTTTGCATCCAGTTCTTGCTCAATATCTTTTTTAGTTTCCAATGATGCTTTACTTCCTGATATCTCAGCTACACGAACCCACGCGTAGGCAAGTAAATTATTTTTCTCTACGCCTTCTCCCTGAAAATACAAATACCCCAAATTGTTCTGGGCAGCAGCATTACCCAATTGAGCCGATTTTTGTGACCAATAAAAAACTTGTTCCATATCTCTTTCAATAATCTTGCCTTCAAAATACATGCCGGCAAGATCGCACTGAGCTGAGGCCTCATCCTGTTCCGCCGCCCGCAGCAGCCAATAATGAGCTAATTGGCCATTTTGCTCAACACCATTGCCTGTACGATAAGCTCCCCCCAACATGTGTTGAGCTTCAGCATTTCCTTGTTCAGCTGCTTTGCGGAACAAATCGCACGCTTTGACAGGATCCCTTTTAACCACTTCGCCGCTCTCATAATAGAGCCCAAGTGCATACTGCGCCGCTGCATAGTTTTGTTCCGCAGCTTTACGAAACCATTTAACCGCGGCCTCATCGTCTCGCTTTTTTATAGCATACACGCGAGCTACGCGATCCTGAGCCTCCACAAGCCCCAGTTCCCCCGCTTGTTCATACCAATAAATGGCGAGATCCAAATTTTCTTCAATACTCTGGCCATTTTCATAAGAGACGGCAACATTATATTGCGCTTCAGGTATCCCCGCTTTCGCCAAATCCAGCGTATCCTGAAACTCTTCGTCACCCTGTTCATCTTCTGAATACGTGGGAATCGTTCCGCCTAATCGCGTAACCAGCTCTTCAAACGCGGCCGCGTCCCCCTGCTCTACTCTTTGCTGTAATTTTTCTATTTCAGCTTCGTTGAGTTCAGGCTGTGAAGGTTTCTTCGTACCCGCTTGCTGCATTAATTGACCAATAAAAGAAAAAATACCCTTTGCCATGATTACTCCCTGTCTTATTCACTGCCAGCTATTATTGTTATCGAAGTTGAGCCAAACGGAACAACATGATAACGCTATAAATAATTTTAACCGTGATTATATCAAACAAAGAAAACCGCACAGCAACAATTCAGCATGTACTTTATTCAGGAAAATAGGATAAAGAGGTATTAAAACGGGCGGCCAACGCCGCCCTGTATGTGGTTGAGGATAAAAACAGCGTTTTGTCAGGCGTGCTCCTTCACCCACAACTGCCCTACATTTCCCCGGTCCGCCATCTCCAGATTTTGGCTGTAGTACAAAAACGGGAAGTGTTCGGAAGAAGGCTGGGTAAACCGCACCAGCAGTTCGACCTTGCCGTCGACCCAGACGGTGTCCTTCCAGCCGCTGTCTTCCACCGACGGGGCCGCGCCGTTAACCGCGCTTACGAAGAACTGCGCGCCCTGAACGTGGAAAGGCTGCGGCATCTCTGCGTTAATAATCCAGCGCTCCCAGGTACCCTGTAGGGATTCCGTATTGATGCGCATTGGATCCCAGATTGCGCCGCTGATGCCGGGAATAGCATCGCCTAGAACGAATTCACGAGAGCGGACGATGCTGCCGTCGAGGCGATCGACGCCCTTCAGATTAGCAGGCAAGGGCTGAGTAGAGAGCGCCATCAGCCCGGTTGGGCGCAGCGTCAGAACCAGCGACGAGTTAAGCAGGCTGGACGGTTCAAAGAAGCTGCGAAGGCGGTCGACGACGCCGGCCGAAGCGCCGGCGGTAATAGAAACCTCATCCCCTTTAGAGACGTCGATCAGCACTTCCCTGCGTTCGCCCGGCGCCAGATTAATCTGGGGCATGGCAATCGGCGCAGGCAGCAGGCCGCCGTCGTTAGCCACCAAATGGAACGGACGTCCGTCGCTCAAAGACAGCGTGTAACGGCGAGCGTTTGACGCATTCAGCAGGCGAAGCCTCACCCAGCCTCGGCCAACCTCAACGTAGGGCCCCTGAGCGCCGTTAGTTAGCAGCGTATCGCCAAGGAAGCCGGTCTCACCCGTCTGAGGGTATTCCGGCTGGCCGAAGGAATCGAAGCGCTTGTCCTGAATAATGATGGGGAAATCGTCCACGCCGTAGCGGCCAGGGATAGTCAGACCGCGGCTGACGTCGTCCTCCACAATCCACATTCCCGCCAGACCGTTATAGATATGGGGCCCCATCTTATTAGGCGTAATGGCATGATACCAACAGGTCGCCGCCTGCTGGCGGATCGGCACAATAGGCGACCAGTCAACGCCGGGAGACATCAGGCGAGCGCCGTTACCCGTCAAAACGCCCGGCGTTTGCAGGCCGCTTACGGTTACGGCGACCGGCTCGCTCAACCGATTGCTGTAAACCATCTTGACGTCATCGCCGTTGCGAACGCGCACCGTCGGCCCCAGGTATCGACCGTTAAAACCCCATACCGGCGCTTTAGAGTCAGAAAACTGCCAATGGGTGCGCTGCATGGACAAATAGAGAGGCTGACCACGGCGCATTTCCAGCAGAGGAGGAACCGGCAGCGCCGGCTGCGGCGTAGCCGCCAGCGCAGCTTTTGAAGACAGCATGTTGGCGCCTAGCGCGACGCCCGCGGCCTGCAGCAGGCGGCGGCGGCTGATAGGCAGTACATTCTTTTTCAGTTCAAAATCCATCAAAACAGACCTTTGGCTATAGCGTCCCTATTTTATCGGCGTCCCATAATGACAACCCGATTCTGGGTTAGCTTCCGCGCTTTGCGTCCTGCGCTTCAAGCTCGGCCACTTCCCGATTAATCTCGTCCAGCTTCTCGACCATCACTTGATGGCAGTGAAGCGCCAGCTCGCGAACCTGGTCTTTGCCATACTGCGAGGTGTCAATCGGCGCCATCATCTCTACGATAACGCGGCCGTTGTTGCAGCGGTTCAAATCAATTTTGTTGTGGGTATTGGAAACGCAAATCGGTACGATCGGTACGCCCGCCGCAATCGCCGCGTGAAACGCGCCGGTTTTAAACGGCAGCAGTCCGCGGCCCCGGCTGCGGGTGCCTTCCGGGAACATCCAGATTGAAATATCGCGCTTTTTCATCTGATCGACGACCTGATATATCGTTCCGCGCGACTTGGTTTTGTTGTTGCGGTCAATCAGGATATTGCCCGTCAGCCAGTAAAACGGCCCAAAGAAGGGGATCCACAGCAGGCTTTTTTTGCCAACGGTAACCGTTCTTGGCTGAACGGCCTTAGCCGCCGTCACCATATCGTAGTTGTTTTGATGGTTGGCAATATAAATACAGTTACCGATATCGCCCACGCCCGGATAGATCCGCGTTTCCACCTTCAGGCCAAACACCGGCGCCAGCCTACCGAACAGGCGGCCAAAGGTATAGGAATGACGAGGATGCCGAGGGCTAAAAAGGCAATAGATTGACCCCAGCAGGCACACCAATATGCAAAACGGAATAACCACCAGAGCGCGCAAAATTAAAAGCATATGAACCTCTTTTTTATGTACCCTAAATAATTCGAGCTGCCGGACAAAACGCCCACGGCGTTTTGAACAGCGCTTGCGCTGGCCCTGCAAGGGTGAGTCCCGTAGGGGCGAATCACGCGGCAAGAGAGAGAACCCCAAGAGCTTACATGAGTAAGTGACTGGGGTGAACGAACGCAGCCAACGCACCAGCAGCTTGAAGTATGACGGGTGCAGCCGGTAAGTATACCGACTTATAAAAAAAACGCACCGCCTCTCGGGGCAGTTATACAATAGAACCCGGCGTTTAAGCCGATAAAAACGCGCGCTTATTCTACTCTACTCCACGCGTCCTGATGAGGTATTTAATAAAAAACAGGCCGCCCCCTATCGGAAAGCGGCCCGTCGTTTACGCTATGCTTCTCAGCCGGCGTTCTCACTTCCCGCCGGAGGCGGCGTCTCGACGTCAATACTGTCGATGCGCTGTAGCCCGCGGGGCAGAAGCGTTCCTTTGCGGCCCCGCTCGGCGCGGAACTTCTGCAAATCTTCGGGCCGCAGCAGCAGCTTGCGTTTACCTACGTGCAGCGTCACCGATGAAGACGGCTGAAGCAGCAGCAGGTAGGCAATCTTGTCCTCTCCGCTGGCCGCCTGCGCTGCAGGGATAGAGACAATCTTGTTCCCTTTGCCTTTAGACAACTGAGGCAAATCTCCCACGGGGAACAGCAGCATTCTTCCCGCCGCGGTGATAGACAGCAGCAGTTCGTCTTCTGAATTCACCTCCAGCGGCTCCAGCACTTTTGCGTTTTCCGGTAGCGTAATCATCGCCTTACCGTTGCGGTTGCGCGCCACCAGATCTTCAAAGGTACAGATAAAACCATAGCCCGCGTCGGACGCCATCAGGATCTTCTTATCGTCCGTAGCCATCAACACGCGGTCAACGCCCGCGCCCGGCGGCAGCTGGAGCTTGCCGGTGAGCGGCTCGCCCTGGCTTCGCGCCGACGGCAGCGCCTGCGGATCGAGCGCGTAGCTCCGGCCCGTAGAGTCAAGGAACACCACCGGCTGATTGCTCTTGCCGCGCGCAGCCGCTTTGAATGAGTCGCCCGCGCGATAGCTCAGGCCGGAAGGTTCGATATCGTGCCCCTTGGCGCAGCGCACCCAGCCCATATCGGACAACACGACGGTCACCGGCTCGGACGGCACGAACTCGTGCTCGCTCATGGCTTTCGCCTCGGTGCGTTCAACGATTGGCGAACGGCGGTCGTCGCCGTAGGCCTGAGCATCGGCCAGGATCTCTTTCTTAATCAGCGTGCCCATTTTGCGATCGGACGCCAGCAGCGCCTGAAGGCTGTCGCGCTCTTTCGCCAGTTCGTCCTGCTCGCCGCGGATCTTCATCTCTTCAAGCTTGGCCAGATGGCGCAGCTTCAGTTCCAGAATCGCTTCGGCCTGGGTGTCGGTAATGCCGAAACGCTGCATCAGAGCCGGCTTCGGCTCGTCTTCGGTACGGATGATTTCGATAACTTCATCGATATTCAGGAAGGCGACCAACAGGCCCTCAAGGATATGCAGACGCTTTAACACTCTTTCTAGGCGATACTGTAAGCGTCGAGTCACCGTATCGCGGCGGAACGTCAGCCACTCCTTAAGGATTTCAATCAGCCCTTTCACCGCCGGTCGGCCGTCCAGCCCCAGCATGTTCAGGTTAATGCGGTAGCTCTTTTCCAGATCGGTGGTGGCGAACAGGTGGTTCATCACCTGCTCCAGATCCACGCGGTTAGAGCGAGGCACCAGCACCAGGCGCGTCGGATTCTCGTGGTCGGACTCGTCGCGCAGATCGTCTATCATCGGCAGCTTTTTCGCCCGCATCTGGTTGGCTATCTGCTCCATGACGCGCGCGCCGGAGGTTTGGTGCGGCAGCGCGGTGATGACAATCTCGCCGTCTTCCTTTTTCCACACCGCCCGCATGCGAACCGAGCCCTTGCCGGTCTGATAGATTTTTCTGATTTCATCGTGCGGAGTAATGATCTCCGCTTCCGTCGGGTAGTCCGGCCCCTTGACTTCGCCCATCAGGTCATCAAGCGTCGCGTTGGGGTTGTCCAACAGCATAACCGCCGCGTTAGCCACTTCGCGCACGTTGTGGGGCGGAATGTCGGTCGCCATGCCGACCGCAATGCCGGTTGTGCCGTTAAGCAGGATGTTCGGCAGGCGGGCGGGCAGCGTTTTCGGCTCTGAGAGCGTGCCGTCAAAGTTGGGAATAAAGTCGACCGTGCCCTGCCCCAGCTCGCTCAGCAAAAGCTCTGCGTACTTGGACAGGCGCGATTCGGTGTAGCGCATGGCCGCAAACGACTTGGGATCGTCCGGCGCACCCCAGTTGCCCTGACCGTCCACCAGCGGGTAACGGTAAGAGAACGGCTGCGCCATCAGCACCATCGCTTCATAACAGGCGCTGTCGCCGTGCGGATGGTATTTACCCAGCACGTCACCCACGGTGCGCGCCGATTTTTTAAACTTCGCCTGAGCGTTGAGGCCCAGTTCAGACATGGCATAAACGATGCGGCGCTGTACCGGCTTCAGGCCGTCGCCGATAAACGGCAGCGCCCGGTCCATAATGACGTACATCGAATAGTTGAGGTACGCATTCTCGGTAAACTGGTGAAGCGGCTGCTGTTCTACGCCGTCGTGAGTAATATCACTCATAGTATAACTTTTCCTTGCTCGCTAAAGCGGCCTCTGTAGGCGGCCTTCGCGTTCAAATTAAACCTCGATCTCCACCAGATCGCCCTTCTCCTGCAGCCAGTTGCGGCGATCTTCCGAACGCTTTTTGGCTAGCAGCATGTCCATCAGCGCCATAGTGGCGTCGCTGTCTTCCAGCGTCAGCTGCACCAGGCGGCGAGTGTTTGGATCCATGGTGGTTTCGCGCAGCTGAAGCGGGTTCATTTCACCCAGCCCCTTAAAGCGCTGTACGTTGGGCTTGCCCTTTTTACGCTTAAGCTGTTCAAGGATGCCCGCTTTTTCTTCTTCATCCAGCGCGTAGTAAACCTCTTTTCCAAGGTCAATACGGTAGAGCGGCGGCATGGCGACGTAAACGTGCCCTTCTTCCACCATCTTGCGGAAGTGGCGCACGAACAGCGCGCAGATAAGCGTTGCGATGTGCAAGCCGTCTGAGTCCGCATCCGCCAGAATGCACACCTTGCCGTAGCGCAGCTGGCTGAGATCGTCGCTGTCGGGGTCGATGCCGATAGCGACCGAAATATCGTGAATTTCCTGCGAGGCCAACACTTCATCGGAAGAAACCTCCCAGGTGTTCAGGATCTTGCCCTTCAGCGGCATGATAGCCTGAAACTCGCGGCTGCGCGCCTGCTTGGCTGAACCGCCCGCCGAATCCCCCTCGACGAGGAACAGCTCGGTCACGCTCAGGTCCTGCGAGGAGCAGTCCGCCAGCTTACCCGGCAGCGCGGGCCCGCTGACCAGCTTTTTACGCACTACCTTTCTGGCGGCGCGCATACGCTGCTGGGCGCTGGAAATAGCAAGCTCGGCCAGCTGTTCCGCCGCCTGTACGTTCTGGTTAAGCCAGAGGCTAAAGGCGTCTTTGATAATGCCGGAAACGAACGCCGCGCTCTGACGAGAAGAGAGGCGCTCTTTGGTTTGCCCGGCAAACTGCGGATCCTGCATTTTTAAAGACAGCACGTAGGCGCAGCGATCCCAAATATCTTCCGCGCTCAGCTTCACCCCGCGCGGCAGCAGGTTGCGAAATTCGCAAAACTCGCGCATGGCGTCCAGCAGCCCTTGGCGCAAGCCGTTAACGTGAGTGCCACCCTGCGTCGTAGGAATAAGGTTGACGTAGCTTTCGCTCAGGGTTTCTCCCCCTTCAGGTAGCCACAGAAGCGCCCAGTCCACCGCCTCAACGTCGCCGGAAAAGGCGCCGACGAACGGCGCTTCCGGCAGGGTAACCAATCCGTTGACCGCTTCCATCAGGTAGTCGGTCAGGCCGTCCTGGTAGCACCAGCGCTGCTCGGTCTGATTGACCTTATCGACAAAAACGATTTCCACGCCGGGGCAGAGCACCGCTTTGGCCTTCAGCACGTGCACCAGACGAGAAACGGAAAAGCGCGGGTTGTCGAAGAAGCTGGCGTCAGGCCAAAAATGGACGCTGGTGCCGGTATTGCGGCGACCGCAGGTGCCGATGACCGTTAAATCCTGCACCTTGTCGCCGTTTTCAAAGGCGATGCTGTATACCTGCGCGTCCCGACGAACCGTAACTTCCACCCGCGTTGACAGGGCGTTAACGACGGAAATCCCCACGCCGTGCAGGCCGCCGGAAAACTGGTAGTTCTTGTTGGAAAACTTCCCGCCGGCGTGCAGGCGGCACATGATAAGCTCGATAGCCGTCACGCCCTCTTCGGGGTGAATATCAACGGGCATCCCGCGACCGTCGTCAATCACTTCCAGCGACTGATCTTCGTGCAGGATAACCTCTATTTTATGCGCATGACCGGCCAGCGCTTCGTCAACGCTGTTATCGATAACCTCTTGCCCAAGGTGGTTGGGCCTGTCGGTTTCAGTGTACATGCCGGGGCGGCGACGTACTGGTTCTAGTCCGCTGAGCACCTCAATGGAGTCAGCGTTATAACTGGATTGGCTCATGATTTGGCTTTCTGGAATCTGATTTTATTCCTCGCCTTTCGCACCGCGACGCTGTCGTAGTGGGGAAACGAGAAGCATTGGATCTCTTTATTTATAGAGAATAAAAACGATCGCGACGCGCCTGTCGGCACATACCGGCGAACTTTCCCTGCCCGACCGACTGAGGATGACTATTAAGCCGCACTAAGCCCTAAAAAATCAACAATAGCGGGAAAATAGTGTTCAAAACCGACAAAGCTGTGGTTCCCTCCGGACTCTACGGTCTGACGGCAGTGCGTGTAGTACGTCACCGCCTGACTGTAATCGAGCACTTCATCGCCGGTTTGCTGCAATAGCCACAGCAGGTCCGGTGCTTCCAGCGGCTCTATCTGCATCACTTTAAGATCGTAAACGTGGCGAGACTCTATCACATATTGCTGGCCAGTGTAGGGATTCTCGTTGCTGCCGATATATTCCTGTAGCCATTCGAAGGGCTTCACTGCGGGGTTCACCAGCACGGCAGGGATCATAAAGCATTGAGAGAGCCAGGTCGCATAGTATCCCCCAAGAGAAGAGCCGACGATGCCCAAAGGCTCCCCTACGCGCTCCAGCACGATATCTTCCAGTACCGAGGCCGCATCTGACGGATAAGGGGGAATAGCGGGGATCAGCATCTCGATATGAGGATGATGCTCAGCCAGCCACCGCTTGAAGTTGGTAGCCTTGGCCGACTGGGGAGAACTGTTAAAACCGTGTATATAAAGCAGCGTCGCCATCAATAACCGTCCGAGTTCATATCAGGACGGAATGCATCGCTGTTTAAGCGGCATACCGTCGTTTCAACTGAACCATCCGCATAAAGGTCAAGGTAGCGCCAGCCCGGCGCAAGGTCATCAATAGTAAAGTTAGTACAGTGCGGCTTAAACTGCACGCAGGTGGAAGGCGTAGCCAGTACGCGACGGCCGTTCCAATCCAAAGAGAGATCCTGATGAATATGGCCGCACAGCAGCGTTTTCGCCTGAGGGTGCCGGTCTAACACCTCTGAAAGCACGTGCGCATTACGAAGGCTGTGCTGATCGAGCCAGGTGCATCCGGAAGGCAGAGGATGGTGATGTAATAAAATAAGCGCATGGCGAGAGGCGTACTGCGTCAAAGATCGATCCAGCCACTCAAGCTGATATTCGCTCAGCTCGCCGTGAGGTACGCCAAGCACCTGGCTGTCCAACAGGATGACAAACCAGTCTTCGCCCAGCAGCGCCAACTTGGAGGGAAGAATGCCGGCCTGCGCCATCGCGTCGACCATCGCCGGCTGGAAGTCGTGATTTCCCGGCAGCCATACGCACGGAGCGTGAAGTCTGGATATGCCGTCGGTGAAGCGTTGATAGGCGGCAAAGCTGCGGTCCTGCGCCAGGTCACCGGTTGCGACGATCAGGTCGTAATCGCACTCCCGTCCGGTAATTTCGTCGAGGACAGCGTGAAAGCTCTGCAGCGTATTTACGCCTAAAAGCGTTTCATCCGCACCGGAAAACAGGTGGGTATCAGTAATCTGTAATACTCTCACTTTGGACCCACTCGCCAAAGGGAGTTGAAAAAGGCTTTCCAAGAGGTTTCCTTCAAAAAATTGAGTGAGTAAGCTCCTGCTTTCTACGTGTTTAACAAACGACAGCAGACCTTAGGCAAAAACGCAGCCAGTCCGCCAAAAATTGATTAATTTGGTGCTTTTCATCACGCTGGTGCAAATTTCTATTGGGATAATCATAACTTGCTTTAAATCGAAAGATCTGTTGACTGGAACACACTTCTGCAACTAACGCGTCGTGATAAAGCCGAACGTTTAAACTCGGCATGCTCCAATAGCTGACTTTCGGCTGCACCTGCTTAATAGCAACCAGCGAGGTGTAACGAGTGGACTCAAGCGTTTCGATACTGTAAATCGCCCTATCGACCTGTAGCTCAACGCGACTACCTATTTTTTCATCGCGGGGGATCAGTCGGCGCAGCTGCGCATAGTTGACCTCGGTCAGGCGCATCATGGCGGGAAAATCAGGAGTATATCGCTTTTTCATATTACATCGGTCGGACGCCAAACGTTCCTCTCTTCGTATCGACTCTGGTCTATTTTCGCCAGTAATAAATGTCTTGCGGTATTAATCGAACGGGCTTGCTAAATAGGCATTCCATTATGAAGGAAACTTTGACAAAAAATAAAGAAACAAATGCGAAAAGCCGAGGTTAATGGAGAAGTTTCTCCACCGAAAGGCCGATATAATACCCATGACAATATAAGGGAAAATAAATAAGCGAATGCTCAAACGTGCGTATAGTTCACTTCGCAATAAAAACCTTTCATATCGCTGCCGCCGGAAATCAGTCTGTAGCTAATAATATGATCGTTAGCCCGGCGGGAATAAAAGGTGAAATAGGAGTACTGCATTGCGGTAACAAAGGCCATAAAATGTTCTTTGATCTCGTGCAGTTCGGTACGTCGAAGGGATACGTCGATAATGTATTTATTTTCGATGACTTCGTAGCTGAACTCTAACACGGCCTCATGCTGATGAAAGAAATCATAAATGGAAGAATCAATCCACGGATCGGTAATCAGCTCAATGCTGCTGATGATATTTTCAACAATTCGATTGGCCACGGCGCGTCTCCCCGTCATTATTATTTTTATATTAGCAGCCCATTATCGCTTTTACAGACGCCGACGATAAAATTATCGTCGGCGTCCGAAGGCGATGATTAAGCGTTCAGGTTTTGTCCCCTGATGATGAAGCTCAGCCTACCCATTCTTTCTGCAATTTGCGATAGTTGAGCTGTAACCACTGAACGGCGATCACAGTTGCCGCGTTATCAATAACGCCCTCTTCTACCCATCGATAGGCCTGTTCGCGGCTAACGACGTGAACCCGAATGTCTTCATTCTCCTCGGGCAGCCCGTGAACGCCCTTGGCGTTTGACGCGTCAACTTCACCGACAATAATAGACATTCGTTCCGACGTTCCGCCCGGACTCGCCAAATAGCTCAGTACGGGTTTACAGCGCCCCACCTCAATGCCGGCCTCTTCCTGCGCCTCGCGTCGAACGACGCTTTCTACGTCTTCACCGGGTTCGATCATTCCCGCAATCATTTCCAACAGCCACGGCGTTTCGCTGGTTTCCATCGCCGCAATGCGGATTTGTTCAACCAGCACAACTTCATCGCGCCGCGCGTCATAGGCCAGCAGCACGCCCGCGTGGCCTCTTTCAAAAATCTCACGAACGACTTCGCCGCTCATCGAGCCGTCAAAGCGGCGGTGGCGAAAACGGTACTCCGTCAGCGAAAAGAAACCGCGGTAAAGCGGTTTCTGTGCAATAATTTCAACATCGCGTTTGTCTAACGTTACCGGAGTCGATTCATATAGCGGCATGGAGCATCTCTTTCTTAACGGATTTAGGAACATGCCCTATTTGATGACCTATGGCCGCCGACTTCAACCAGGAAATGAAAAAAACGCGTAATTTTTCTGTAAATAATACAGTTATGGCACATAAAGCTACCTTTATTATCATGAATACTCTGGTAGAATTTGCGACTATATTTATGTCAGAGTCAGACAATACAACACGAGTGCTGTACAACAAGGATCGCCCATGAAAAAACTGCTTCCTTTGATTATTGGTCTTAGCCTGGGAGGCTTCAGTGCACTAGGTCACGCTGACGATCTCATGCAAGTCTATCAGCAGGCCAAAAGCAACAACCCCGATCTGCGCAAAGTAGAAACCGATCGCGATGCAGCATACGAAAAGATCAGCGAGTCCCGCGGCGCTCTGCTGCCTCAGTTAGGCTTGAACGCAGGCTATAACATCAACCGCGGCTATCGCGACAACAGCGGCAGCAAAAGCGACGTCAGCAGCGGCACGCTGCAGCTCAGTCAGACTATTTTTGACATGTCATTATGGCGTCAGCTCAACATCACCGAGAAACAGGCCGGCGTTCAGGACGTCGCCTATCAGGCCCAGCAGCAAACGCTGATTCTGGATACCGCCACCGCCTATTTCAACGTGCTTCGCGGCCTCGACATCTTATCCACCACGGAAGCGCAGAAAGAGGCGCTGTACCGTCAGCTGGATCAGGCTCGCCAGCGCTTTAACGTAGGCCTGGTCGCCATCACCGACGTGCAGAACGCGCAGGCGCAGTACGACCAGACCCTCGCCGACGAAGTCGTTGCCCGCAACAATTTGGAAAACTACCTGGAAGTGCTCCGCCAGATTTCCGGCATGTTCTATCCAGAGCTAAGCTCGCTCGACACGCAGCGTTTTACCACTAAGCGCCCGAACGACGTCAACAGCCTGCTGAAAGAGGCGGAAAGCCGCAACCTGAACCTGTTGACCGCACGCCTGGCGCAGGACGTCGCCCGCGAGCAGATTCGACTGGAACAAACCGGCCACATGCCGACCGTATCGCTCAACGCGTCAACCGGTATGTCCAACAACGACTATCGCGGCTCGGGCTCGATGAATAATCCCGATAGCATCAACGGCAACACTACCGCCGGCATTACGCTGAGCTTCCCGCTGTTTAGCGGCGGCCAAACCAGCTCCCGCGTAAAGCAGGCGCAGTATAGCTACGTCGGCGCTGGCGAAGCGTTGGAAAGCGCCCACCGCTCAATGATTCAGATCGTGCGTTCGTCCTATAACAACGTATCTGCCTCCATCAGCTCCGTAAGCGCCTATAAGCAAACCGTCGTTTCGGCGGAAAGCTCATTGGAAGCGACGCAGGCAGGGTATGACGTCGGTACTCGCACCATCGTTGACGTGCTGAATGCGACCACTACGCTGTATAACGCCAAGCAGCAGTTGGCCAATGCCCGCTACGACTATCTGATCAACCAGCTCAACATCAAGTATGCGCTGGGTACGCTAAACGAAAACGATCTGGCGACGTTAAACCGTACGTTAGGCAAGCCGACCACGACAATCCCAACGATCAAAACCAATTAATCGATCGTTTCATCTCGTTTGGATAAACAAGATCCCTGCTTCTAGCAGGGATTTTTTTATCCAGACGTAAAGCGAGAATTCGCGCACATTTTGCCAGATTGGGCATGAAAAAACGGCGAAAAAAAACATCTTTGCTTTAATTCATCGGCTATTTCGCCTATCCTACGGGGTGCTTAATTAAAGGGAATTTCCCCGCCATTTCCGCAGTGCTCGGCTAATGATGAATGCTTTTAAGCGCATTGTTAAAACGCCTTAATAGGTCGGCGTGGCGGTAATCAAACTTCGTATTTAACACCAGGATTGAAATCATGAAGCGCACAAAACACATTAACCGTGACTCCTTTCGCAAATCATTTCGCACCTATCGCCTTGCGCCGGTTGCGTTAGCGGTTAGCGCCGTATTTATGCTGTCAGGCTGTGAGCAGGCTGACGAAAGCGTTTCTTTATTCAAAGACGCTGAAGAATGTAAGCAGGTCAATCCGTCTCTGGCGGAGCAGTGCACCACGGCCTATAACACCGCACAGGCCGAAGCGGTTAAAACCGCGCCCAAGTACGCCAGCAGAGAAGACTGCGTGGCCGAATTCGGCGAATCCCAGTGCGTAGAAACGCCTGCACAAGCAGGCGTTGGAGCAACCAGCCAATCGTCTCACAGCACCTGGATGCCGCTGATGGCGGGCTATATGATGGGCCGCATGATGAGCGGCGGCTACGGTCAGTCACCGCTGTTTACCTCCAACTCGCCGAACAGCCCCGCGCGCGGCAAGTTCGTTGACGCGACCGGCAAGAGCTTTGGTAACGCCACTACCGGCAGGACGATGAAGGTAGACAAGAGCGCACTGGCGCCCAAGCCGGCCACCACGACTACGGTAACTCGCGGCGGCTTTGGTGAATCGGTTGCCAAGCAAAACGCGGCTACGCGCAGCACCAGCACCAGTTCAAGCTCCCGTTCAAGCAGCGGCAGCCGTTCTTTCGGTGGTTAAGGTCAACGCCTGATGATTCGTCAAACGATTAGCGAGCGCCCCAACTGGCGCGAGGTAGCTACCGAGTATGGCTTTAACTTTCATACTATGTACGGCGAGCCCTACTGGTGTGAAGACGCCTACTACCAGTTTACGCTGGCGCAGGTAGAAGAGCTGGAAAGCGCAACCGCCGAGATACACGAAATGTGCCTGCAGGTGGTTGAAAAAGTCGTCGACAGCGAAGAGCTGCTGACGCGCTTTTGCATTCCGAAACACTGCTGGGAATTCGTGCGCAGCTCCTGGAAAACCCAGCAGCCTTCGCTCTATTCCCGCCTGGATTTGGCCTATGACGGAAAAAGTCCGGCCAAGCTTTTGGAAAACAACGCCGATACGCCTACTTCGCTGTACGAAACGGCCTTTTTCCAGTGGATGTGGTTTGAAGACCAGGTCGCTGCGGGCAAACTGCCGCAAAACGCCGATCAGTTCAACAGCCTGCAGGACAAGCTGATTGAACGCTTTGCCGAGCTGAAGTCTCGCCACGGCTTTAACCTGCTGCACTTTGCCTGCTGTCAGGATACCGAAGAAGACCGCGGCACCGTCCAGTATCTGCAGGACTGCGCCGACGAAGCGGGGTTAGCCAACGAGTTCCTCTATATTGAAGACATCGGGCTTGGCGAGAAAGGCCAGTTTACCGATATGCAGGACCAGGTGATCGGCAATCTGTTCAAACTGTACCCGTGGGAATTCATGTTCCGGGAAATGTTCTCCACCAAGCTGACGGACGCCGGCGTTCGCTGGCTGGAGCCGGCCTGGAAGAGCATCATTTCCAATAAGGCGCTGCTGCCGATGCTGTGGAAGATGTTCCCCAACCATCCGAACCTGCTGCCCTCCTACTTCAGCGACGAGCCGCACCCGGAGCTTTCCCACTACGTGGTTAAGCCGCTGTTCTCTCGCGAAGGCGCCAACATCCGCATCGTGGAGAACGGTAAAGATGTCTGCAGCGTTGACGGCCCGTACGGCGAAGAAGGCTTTATCATTCAGCAGTTCCAACCGCTGCCGCGCTTTAACGACAGCTACACGCTTATCGGTAGTTGGCTGGTAAACGATGAGCCCTGCGGCATGGGAATACGGGAAGACCACAGCCTGATTACTCAGGATCTTTCCCGCTATTATCCGCATATTATTTTGGACTAACGTCGGGCTTAATATATCAGTACGCCCTGAACCTTCAGGGCGTACTCGTTTCTAAACCTACCCAACCCGCACCGACAGCATGCTAATCGCCGCCATATCGATACCGTCCAGCGGCACGCTGACCGCTTCGCCTTCCTGACGCGCCCCTAAAACGTACAGCAGCGGTAAAAAGTGTTCGGGCGTAGGGTTAGCCATTTTTGCATCCGGATGCTGCATAAAGTTAACTAAAGGATGAGGTTCTCCTTTTTCCACCAGTTGGCTGCGAACGAAGTTGTTAAATCGTACCGCCCAGTCATGGGGCTCGCCTTCGCCCTGCCACTTCACCGCCCTCAGGTTGTGCACTACGTTGCCGCTGGCGACGATCATCACCCCTTCGCTGCGAAGCTTAGCCAGCCTTTGGCCAAGCTGATAGTGGTAAAGAGGAGGCTGCGTGCCGTCCACGCTCAGCTGCACGACGGGAATATCCGCATCGGGATACATTTTTATCAGCACGCCCCAGGCGCCGTGATCCAATCCCCACTCGCTTCGGTCAAGGATCGTTTCGGCTGGCGCCAGCAGGTCCGCCACCCGCTCGGCCAGCGCGGGTGAACCGGCGGCCGGGTACTGCGTGTCAAACAGCGCCTGTGGAAAGCCGCCGAAGTCGTGGATCGTCCGGGGCTTTTCCATGGCCGTCACCGCCGTACCGCGCGTATACCAGTGAGCGGAAATCGCCAGCACCGCCTTAGGTTTAGGAAGGGTTTCTCCGAGTCGACGCCAGGCCTGCGTATACGCATTTTCTTCTAATACGTTCATCGGGCTGCCGTGTCCCAGAAAAAGAGCCGGCATTAAATAAGCATTCATCGCTAGGCCTCCATGATGGGTTTATACCGTTCGGTTGCGCCATGCCGGATAATCGGCTTTACTCAGTAAGGCGGGCGTACAACACGGTCATTCCGTACGCTCTCGTAATAGGGCTATTATTGGCCCTAATTGAACACTTTGATAGATAATAACTATGATGTTCTCTGTCAAAAAAAGTGAACAATCGGTTTTTAAATTCGCCTATTAAATAAATCGACTTCAACGTATTTGTTTTTGTTTATGGCTCTGTTAGATTTATGAATGATAATTATTATCATTTAAGGAAAGGTGTTTATGTCGGTTCCACTTATACTTACCGTACTCGCCGGAGGCTCAACCTTTATAGGGGCCTTTCTGGGCATTATTGGCCAAAAGCCCTCTAATCGCCTGTTGGCTTTTGCGCTAGGCTTCGCCGCCGGCATTATGCTGCTGATCTCACTCATGGAAATGTTGCCCGCTTCATTAGGCACGCCGGGCATGCCGCCGGTGCTAGGGTACAGCATGTTTATTCTGGGGCTGCTGGGGTACTTTTTACTGGACCGCCTGCTTCCGCACCAGCACGCTCACGACCTGATGCCGGGCCAAAAGCCCCCTCGTAACCTGAGACGCACCGCCATTCTGCTTACGCTCGGCATTAGCCTGCACAACTTTCCCGAGGGGATCGCCACGTTCGTTACCGCCAGCACCAACTGGGAGCTGGGGCTCGGCATCGCGCTGGCGGTTGCCATACACAACATTCCTGAAGGCCTGGCCGTTGCCGGCCCGGTTTATGCCGCTACCGGCTCGAAGTCGTCCGCTCTGCTGTGGGCCGGGCTGTCCGGCGTAGCGGAAATCGTCGGCGGCCTGTTTGCCTTTTTCCTGCTGGGGCCGAACGTTTCGCCGATTATCATGGCCGCAATAATGTCCGCCGTTGCGGGCATCATGGTCGCCCTGTCGGTCGATGAGCTAATGCCGCTGGCCAAGGAAATCGATCCCAACAATAACCCAAGCTACGGCATCCTTTGCGGCATGTCGGTCATGGGCCTTAGCCTGATGATGCTGCAGATCTGGACGATATAGAAGATAACTCAGGGGTATAGATAGACAAAAAGCCGCAGCTGCGGCTTTTTGTATTTACAGCGCTCGCTTACCCTGCCTTTTTGGCATGCAGCGCGATATAGGCCACCAGGTCTTCAATCGTTACGACCGGCATGTTGTGCTTTTTACCAAACTCAACCACCTGCGAACCGTTAGCCATGCTGCCGTCGTCGTTGGTAAGCTCACACAGAACGCCCGCGGGCTTAAAGCCGGCCAGCGTTACCAGGTCGATAGTCGCTTCAGTATGGCCGCGACGGGTCAACACGCCGCCAGGACGAGCGCACAGCGGGAACATGTGGCCCGGGCTGTGCAGGCTGGCCGGGGTCGCGTCGTCGGCAATCGCTGCTTTGATAGTCGTTACGCGGTCTTTGGCGGAAACGCCGGTAGTGACGCCTTCAGCGGCTTCAATGCTGATAGTGAACGCAGTTTGATAACGGCTGGAGTTGGCCGGCACCATCATCGGCAGCTTCAGGCGATCGCGCGTCTGTTCGTCAATGCAAAGGCACACGATGCCGCTGCCGTGGCGAATGGTCAGCGCCATTTGCTCAACGGTCATGGTTTGTGCGGCAAAAATCATGTCGCCTTCGTTTTCGCGGTTCTCGTCGTCAAGCACCATGACGCCGCGGCTTTCGCGCAGCGCGGCCAGCGCCGTTTCAACGCGCTCAATCGGAGTACCAAATTCGGAAAGTAGAGTCTGATTCATGGTAAAAATAACCTCTTAAAAATTGTGGATTACCAGAATCAGGGCAGCTTAGGAAGTCGGCAAATAGCCGAAATAACGAGAGGCAAGCGAACGCTTGACCCGTTACCGTTACTCTCTCCCATCCGGACTATAACCGTCGGCCCCGGAATTACACCGAGTCTGCTGACCTTTGGTTTGAATGAGCCAGGCTATACCAAACCAAAGCGCTCGCGGGCTTCCATAAAATCGACATTCTATGGTTTACCGCCGGTGGGGACTTTCACCCCGCCCTGAGAATAAGCGAAGCTACTATAGCGCTTATCACAGGCAGGAGCAACGTTTGCGAAAACGCAGACACCGAATCAGTAAATGGTTATACTCACATCAGGCCGCGTCCCGCCGCCGTTGAACGCTGAGAAAAGAGACGCCATCAACTTCATAAAGGATAGCCCGATGATCGATCCGCAAAAAATTGAACAAATCGCCAAGCAGATTCACGAGTCCATGCCGAAAGGCATTCGCGAACTGGGCGATGAAGTCGAAAAGAAAATCCGTCAGGGACTACAAAACCAGCTCGCCAAGCTGGACGTGGTAAGCCGTGAAGAGTTCGATATTCAAACTCAGGTGCTGTTAAGAACCCGCGAAAAGCTAACCGCGCTGGAAAAGCGCCTTGCGGAACTGGAAGCAAAAAGCCGCGAAGAGTAACGCCTTTTTCGACGCCTAGCGAAGTCCTGCTCCGTTAGGCGTTCTTACGTTCGAAAGCCTTCTTGCCTCTCGGTAGAACAAGCCAGAGCGCCGCAAATACCGCTACCGCATACAGCACCTTCCAGCCAATCATCGCTAAAAGCAACAGGCACAGCACGCTGCCAAGTATCGACATCAGCCTGGCTCGCCCCTTCAAAAGCCGACAGCCCGACAGCATGCACAGCAGATAGATAAAGACGAAGATGCCGTTGGCATAAACGATAAGGGCATCCAGAGGAAGCGCCAGCCAATGCGCCAGCAGAGAAGAAACCAGACAGCACGCCAGAACGACCGTTAAAGCATTGAGCGGGGAGTGCGAGCGGGAAAGCTGCGCCAACCAGGCCTTGGGGCGATGCTCATAGCTCTGCGACCACACCAGCCGGGCGAAGCTCTGGGTGTAGATATTCAGGCTGGCGAAGCAGGCCAAATAGCCAATAATGCAGGCAATCCACAGCCCGTGGCTGCCGAACAGCTTCACCACGATAGACGGTAGCGACGCCGCGGCGGCCATCTCGCCGCCAAACGCGCCGAACGCCAGCACCGCCACGGTGCATCCCCAGTACACTGCGCCCGCCAGCAGCAGGCCAATAAGCAGCGCTCGGGGGAAGTCCCGCTCGGGGTGACGAAACTCCGCCGCAAGGTGAGCAAACGCCTCAAGCCCAACGAAGCACCAGAACATCACCGCCAGAGCGTCAAACAGAGCCCCGCCGGACATCGACGCGGGCGCCGGCCAGGCGACGGTGGTCGGCGTAATGCCGCCGCGCCACCAGATGGCGACAATCATCGCCACGATCAAAACGGCAATCAGCACCTGGACGTTGGCGCTCGAGCCAGCGCTACGCATGCCGAGCAGCCAGATTATCAGAAGCGTAGCTACCTGCACCATCAGCAGGCCGAACTCGCTAAAACCAAAGGCCGCCTGCCAGAAGCCGGAGGCTATTTGCAGCGCAGCGGGCAGGCCGACGGGAATGACGGACAAAAACAGCCATCCGGTCACCTTGGCCATGTGCGGGCCAAACGCCAGGCTGACGAAATGCGCCGCGCCGCCGGCGTTAGGAAAGTGACGCCCCAAAGAGGCAAACGCGATGGCAATCGGAAATACCAAAACGATCAGAATCGGCCACGCCCACAGGCTGCCTCCGCCGGCGACCTGCGCCGCCAGCGCCGGAACGGCGAACACGCCGGTCCCCAGTAAAGACGTAGACAGTAGCCCGATACCCTGAACCAGCCCCAGTTCCTGCTTTAATCCGCTCATATCGTGGCGTACTAACCGCGCTCCCTGATAGTTTTAATAATGTTGCTGGTCGAACATCCATCCTCAAAGTTCAACACCCGAACGTCACCGCCTGCGGCCCAAACCTCTTTGCTGCCGGCAATGTCTTCCGGCCTGTAGTCGCCGCCCTTCACTAGCAGGTCGGGAAGAACGTCGGCGATCAGACGCTGCGGCGTATCCTCTTCAAAAGAGACCACCCAGTCAACGGACTCCAGGGCGGCCAAGACGATCATTCGCTGCGCCAGCGGGTTGACCGGCCTGGTCTCCCCTTTAAGCCTGCGGGTCGACGCATCGCTGTTAACCGCGACAATGAGCCTGTCCCCCAGCTTGCGGGCGTTAGCCAAATAGGAAACGTGCCCGGCGTGCAGAATGTCAAAACAGCCGTTGGTCATCACCACTCTTTCGCCGCGGCGGCGGGCGTTAGCGACCGCCTGCTTAAGCTGGGCCTCGTCCATAACGCCAAAGCCGGTGTCGGCGCGGCCGCGGATCGCGTTTTCTAACTCAATAGGGGAAACGGTCGACGTCCCCAGCTTGCCGACTACCACGCCGGCCGCCGCATTGGCCATAAAGCAGGCCTCTTCCAGAGAAAGCCCGGAAGCCAGGCTGGCGGCAAGTACGCCGATAACCGTATCGCCGGCGCCGGTAACGTCATACACTTCCTGCGCCTGCGTCGGCAGGTGGAACGGCTCTTTCCCCGGCTGCAAAAGCGTCATGCCGTTTTCCGAGCGGGTAACCAGCAGCGCGCTGAAATCAAACCGAGCAATCAGCTCCATACCGCGCGCCACCAGCTCTTCTTCGCTCTTGCAGTGCCCTACCACCGCCTCAAACTCCGACAGGTTCGGCGTCAGCAGCGTCGCGCCGCGATAGCGTTCAAAATCAGAACCCTTCGGATCGATAAGCACCGGCACGCCCGCCTTGCGTCCCAGAGCAATCAGTGACTGGACGCAGTTCAGCGCGCCTTTGGCGTAGTCCGAAAGCACCAGTGCGCCCAGCTTGGGCAGCGCCTGCTGCACGCGATCGAGCATCGGCTGAGGGTCTACGTTCTCAAACCCTTCTTCAAAGTCCAGACGCAAAAGCTGCTGGTTGCGCGACAGCACGCGAAGCTTAGTGATGGTTGGGCACGAGGGCACCGTGACAAAGTCGCAGCGCACGTTGACGTCGCTCAGGCGCGTGCTCAGCACACGGGCCGCTTCGTCCATCCCGGTTAGCCCCACCAGGCGGGAACCGCCGCCCAGCGCCGCAATATTCATCGCCACGTTCGCCGCGCCTCCGGGCCGGTCTTCCACCGTATTCACCTTAACGACCGGTACCGGCGCTTCCGGCGATATGCGGCTGGTCGGCCCGTGCCAATAGCGGTCAAGCATAACGTCGCCCACCACCATAACGTTGGCGCGACTAAAATCGGGTAACATGACTTTCATCCCAAACTCCAAAAACGAGGACAGCGTGAATGGCAAAAGTTTATCATAACCTCGCCTAACGCTGCGCTTCTTTAATTATTTGAACGCGTCATGCTTAGATTCCGGGTGCGCCTAAACAATAATCAATTTGGCCCAAAATAGGCATTAAATGAAAATATAGTTACACTAAGCGGACTGTTTTCAATAAACTTTCGTTATGGCAAAGAATCACGTTCACCCACACTTTACTCACGACCTTTTGCATCCGCGCTACTGGACTCTGTGGCTGGGCATCGGTGCGCTATACGCCGTTACGCTATTGCCCTATCCGGTTATCAACGCCTTAGGCAGAAGAATTGGTCGTCTAGCTATGCGCCTGATGAAGCGAAGAAAGGCAATTTCGCGTCGTAATCTTGAGCTTTGTTTCCCTGACGACAGCGAGTCACAGCGGGAAGAATGGCTGATTCGAAACTTTGAATCGACGGGCATGGCCATTTTAGAAACCGGCATGGCCTGGTTTTGGCCAGACTGGCGCATTAAGCGCTGGAGCAAAGTTCAGGGCTACGACTACCTGCTGAAAGCAGCGCAGGAAAAGCGCGGCGGCATCGTTATCGGCATCCACTTTCTCACGCTGGAGCTGGGGGCGCGAATTATCGGCCTTTATACGCCAGGCGTCGGCGTTTACCGCCCGCACGACAACCGTCTGATGGACTGGCTGCAAACCTGGGGCAGGCTGCGCTCCAACAAATATATGCTCGACAGGCGCGACATTAAGGGCATGATCCGCTCGCTAAAGCAGGGCGAGCTGCTGTGGTACGCGCCGGATCACGACTACGGCCCGCGCAACAGCGTATTTGCGCCGTTTTTCGCCGTTGAAAAAGCGGCCACCACGATCGGCACCAGCATTCTGATGCGCGCGGCAAATCCGCAGCTCATTCCCTTTACGCCAATGAGAAATCGCGACAACAGCGGCTATACGGTGGTTATTGACGCGCCGCTGGAAGGCTTCCCGATGGACGACCAAACGGCAGCGGCGGCCTTTATGAATCAGGCGATTGAAAAGCAGATCGCCATCGCGCCAGAGCAGTACATGTGGCTTCACCGCAGGTTCAAAACGCGCCCGGAGGGCGAGCCTTCGCTGTATAAGTGCGCCTGACTACCAGGGGACGGATACCGTCCCTCTGCCTGTTTCCGCCTAAAAACGGTACCTGACGGCCAACGACGCGGACGTGTCGCTATATCCATCGTCGCCCAACCGCTGTCCTATATTTCCCCATAAATCCCATCGGGCGCTCAATGCGCCCTTGACGCCGACTTTTAGCTCGCCAACGTTGCGATCGCCCTGCTGCCGAACCGCTACGCCGTCCAAGGCTACCGCCGTCGGTTTTCGGTTATACAACCAGTTGGCCTCGACATAGGCGGTAAACCGCGCCGCATCGCCTCTATCCTCACGGCTTACGCCTCGGCGAGAAAGCTCGACGCCGACCCGCGTCTGGAGCGCATCATCGTTCAGGCTCTTAACGACGGTGCCATTACTCTCCGTATGGTCGTCGGCCTTAATGCCGCTCCACACTGCCTGAAGCTGAGGCGTCAGCGCCAGCTCGCCGGTTGCGCTTTCGCTAACGACGTAGCGATAGCCGGATTCCACCGACGCGCTGTAGCCGTTAATGTTATAGCGCTCATCGGATAACCCCTGACCGCCCACGCTGGCCTTGAACCAGCTATACTGCAGCCAGGCGTCAAGGTAAGCCCCGCGCTGCGCTGCGGCGTTCTGCCGCCAGGTGCTGTAAATGCCGGTTGAATAACCGTTCAGCGAACCTTTGGCGTCATAGCCGCTCATCGTCGATCCGGTACTGCTGCTGGTATGGCCGTACCCCGCCATTATGCCGCCGGACAGGCTGCCTTCACCACCGACCGGCAAGGAAAACAGGTCGCCGCCGCCCTGAACGACATAGCGATTAGTCTGAGTTCGCAACTGCCCGCTATCATCGCGAGAACGCGTATGGCCGCCAACCTGCCGTAGCCACATGCCGCCGTTTTTCTCACCGATGTTTCTATCCGTCAGGCGAAGCGCAAACAGCGTACCGGCGGCTGCGGCGTTAGCCACATAGCTTCCTGCTTCCGGCCTGACGACGGCGTCTTGCTGATTAAGAACCGAACGCAAATACCAGTTTCTGTCGTTCTCGCTCGGCGTTCCCCGATAGAGAAAGTAGTCATAGGCACCGGCCACGGGGCGATTGGCCAACGTAAAGACGCCGTCCGACTTCCCTGCGACGGATACAATCTGGATGCCGTTAACCGTATGTCCGCCCTTTCCCCCCGCGTTATTCACCACAACCGACGTGCTGCCGCCGCTGTCGCCTAAAATAACCAGCCGGTCGGTCGCCGAATCGTCGCCCGCCAGCGCCGCGCTCAGCGCTAACGCACCGCCTTCGCCAAGGTAGTTGCCTTTCACTATCAGGCGGCTGTCGGGGTCTACGCTCGCCATCACAATCCGGCCCGCGTTATTTAAATCACCGCCGACGGTAAAGCTGCCGGTTTGCCGATCGGCAAATTCAGGCAGCGCATCGGCCACCGCCAGCGTCCCTCGGTTGTTAACGCTGCCGTTCACCTGCCCGTAGCCACCGAGCGTTGCACCGGCCAAAACGTCTATCTTGCGGCTGTCCAGCGTAACGTCGGGATGGCCGTCGTCGCCGACAATCAGCGTCCCTTCGCTGACCGTGGTGTCGCCCTGATAAGACTGGCTTTGGCTGAACGTTAGCGCCCCGGTGCCCATCTTATTTACTACGCCTTCGCCGCTGACAGCGCCAAGATACCGTACGTCGTCAGCGCGATTGAAGGTCAGTATGCCGTGGTTGACGATATTTCCGGCGACGCTGCCGCTATTGCCGCCGGCGCCCAGCCGCAGCTCGCCGCCGTTAATGACGGTATCGCCGCTGTAAGTGTTGTTGCCGGTAAGGGTAAGCAGATTGCTTCCCGCCTGCGTTACCTGCCCGCTGCCGCTAATCGTACCGCCGTAGGTCAAATCGCTGCTGCGATTAAAAACCAGCGCCGCGTCGTTGACGATGTCGCCGATGACGCCGCCCGTCGAGCCGCCTTCGCCGAGCTGAAGAACGCCTTCAGCTACCGTAGTCGTTCCGACAAAGTCGTCGTCTGCGCTTAAAATCAGCGTACCGTCGCCGGTCTTTTTCAAACTACCCAACCCGCTAATTTGGCCGGAAAACAGCGTCGTTCCCCCTTCGTTGTGCTGCGTCAACAGCCCTTGACCGAGGATTATCCGCCCGGAACCGTTCAGTTGATGGATAAGCTGATCGGCTTCGCCGGTTATCAGCATAGCGCCGTCACTAATTTGCACCCGCGCGCTGTCGGCAACGGCATTTTCTGCCTCCAGCCGCAAAATGCCGCCCTGAATCAGGGTGTCGCCGGTATACTGGTTTTGCTTTGACAGCACCAGTGTGCCCTGCCCGGCCTTGGTCAAAGACTTACCGTCCCAGCCCGTGGCGCCGTTTTCCGCGACGTCCAGCAGCACGACGCCCAGATTAAAAAACTCCCGCTGGTCGCTTAGCGTAAAGGTGCCGTGCGCCTTTTCCGGCGTGCTGGTATAGCCTTCATACCAGGTCAGGCTCAGGCCGATATCGTAGTTCTGCCGAAGAGGATCTACGCCGCCGGTAAACGTCACGTAGTCAACCGGCGACGCTGCGCCGCCCATGCTGATGGAGGAAAAGTCGCCGGACAGCCGTCCCGGCGCGGAGGTGCCTATCACCTGAAACGCCGCCCGTCCCATACTCGCCACGTTGTTGGTTGGCGATAGAGAAAGCACGCCCAAAACAAACGTCGAGTCGCTCCCCAACGCGGCCGAATTGGCGCTGATAATAGGTTGAGAGACGCCGGAATTACCGTCGGCCAAAAGGCTTAATTGGCCGTTCATCGTAAACTGGCCGCCAACGTCCAGGCGGGCGCTTCCCTCTATCGAAGTCGTCGCGCCGCTTTGGGTAACGACGTCGCTAATAACGGAGAATTCTCCCTGCTGGGCAAACGCCAGCTCGCCGGAGTTAACCTCCACGCGGCCCATGGAGGAGTTATCCCCGGTCAACATTGCGGCAGCGCTGCCGTCCTGAATCAGCGTTCCGCCGCCGGCAAACGTATTGCCCATGGAGCCGGGAGAGAGAAAGCTCAGCGTTAGCGTGGCATCGTTTGTGACTACGCCGCTACCCAGTGCGTTTGCGCCGTTAAGAATAAGCGCGCCGCCATTAATCCACGTTCCGCCGCTATAGTCGCTGTCGCCTGAAAGCGTTAGCGCCCACGTCCCCTCTTTAATAAATGCCCCGGTTCCGGAGATTGCACCGGCAAACAGCGCATCCGTACGCGCGTCCACCGTTAGCGTAGCGCTGCCTAAAACAACGCCGCCGCTCCCGGTCAAATCGCCTATGCGCTGGGAAAAGCCGTTCAGATTCAGCGCGCCGTCACCGTCGATAGACACGTCGGAGCCACCGAGCGCGTTCGCAATGCCGGTTTCCACCGTTCCCTGATTAATCAGCGTTGGCCCACCGTAGGCGTTCACCTGAGAAAGCACCAGCGTTCCCGCCCCCTCTTTAGTTAACGTTTTGCCGTCCCAGCCGCTGGCAAAGACGCCGCTGCGGTCGCCCAAGGCGACGTCGACGTTAAAACGATCCGCGGCGTTCGCCAGCGTAAAAATGCCGTTGCCGTTTTGCTCATCGGCAAGCCAGGTCAACTCAAAGCCCACGCTGTAGTCCTGTCCGTTAGCGCTCTTTCCTCCATAAAGCAGAACGTAGTCAACGCTGCTGTTCGCGCCGCCCAGATTAACGGAAGCGAAATCGCCGCTGATGCCGCCCGCGGCGGCAGTATGAATCAGGGTGTATTGCGTCGACGTTAGCGCACTGGCGGTATTCGGCACGTTAGGCCCCAAACCGGTCACGTTTAACGCGCCGTCGAGGCTAGCGATATTGGCGTTAATCAGCGGATCGGCGCTGCCTAAAGCCAGATTTAGCGTTGAGCCGGACGACTGGGTAAATTGCCCGTTCACCGCCAGCGACGCCGTATCGGACAGGCGGGTGGCCGCACCCGAGGCGGTCATATAGTTGCCGGCGGTGGTAAAGACGCCGCTTTGCGCTAACGCCAGCTCACCGCCTAAAACGCTTAAGTTTTGTACGCCGGAACCTGCTCCGGTCAACGACAGCGAACCGGTACCCGCTTTAGTAAACGTGCCGTCGCCGCTGAGGGTTCCGGTTACCGTATTCGTTGACGACGTCGTCACTATCCCGCCCTGGCTGCCAACAGTCACGTTATGGTTCAGGCTGAAAGAGTCCAGCAGCGACAGCGTCGCATTGGCATGGTTTAGGGTGACGTCGCCGGCGTCATTGCCAAGGCTCTCGCTGCGCCCTATCGCCAGCGTCCCCGCGTTGATTAGCGTTCCGCCGCTGTAGGTGTTCACTCCCGTTAGCGTAATCAGCCCGTCGCCGGTTTTCTCTAACGCATAGCCGCTACCGCCGTCGCCAATCGTTCCGCTAATAGTGCCGGTATAGCCGGAAAATACCGCCGTCACGCGCGCATCGCCGGTCATCGTCACCGGGCCGGTGACATTCGGGCCGCTGTCGAGGCGCAAAGCGCCGAGTCGACCGAATCCCGGATCGTCCCACCCTTGTCCTTCAATATACAGGGCGCTGCTAAAGTTCCCTGAACTGCCGAACCACAGCGTGCTGTTGTTTTCTACAAAATAGTGCGCCAGGGGCGCCGGGCTGGACGAACCGATGCGCAGGCGCACGTTGTTGCCGACGACGATGTTGCCGTAAAACTCGCTGTCGCCGTTACTAAACGAATAGTAGGACTCGCCCCTTACGCCGGTGCCTTTAAACAATAAAACGCCGCTGCCGAAGACGCGATCCGTTAAGTCCAGAGCGCCGTCAGAACGGAAGAAAGAGACGACGCCGTCAGCCTGAATGTGCGCCTGCTGTAAATCCCCCACGATCCCGCCGTCGCCTATTTGAAGCTCTGCGCCCAAGGCAACCTCCACGTTGCCGCTATTTGCATTCAGATTCCCCGTCAGCGTCAGCTTTCCCTGATTAACGGAAATGGAGGGAGATGAATTTCCCATATACACATCTCCCGCCAGAGTCCATGCCAGTCCGTTCATTTCTAATGACGAAAAGCCCGAAATCACGCTGCTTACGCCGCCGATACTGCCGCTTCCCGCCAAAACGATGCGGTTACCGGTCCCGCTGCTGTTGACGTCGCCGACAACCGTAGCGCCGTCGTCCAACAGCAACAGGTTGTTATTACCGCTGATATCAACGGCGGTTCCCGCCGTTCCTAATATCATTCCCTGATTAATGACCGTATGGCCGCTGGAAGCGATATGTACGCCGGCGTTTCCGGCAATGATGCCGCTACTTTGGTTAGTAAACGTAGAAGCGGTATCGGTCGTTATCTCAAGCCCCACGCCCGACCCCTCAATGCGTCCCGCATTGCTTAACGAATAGCCGCCGGACGAAAACAAAATCCCGGTGCTGCCAACAATGGAGCCTCCCGCCTCATTAACGATTGAACCGCCGTTAAGCAGGGCTATACCGACGCCGCCGGCCGAAATGCTGCCGCTGTTGGTAATTTGCGCCCCATTGTTGGTTGCTGAAAGCAGGTGAATGCCGTCTGCTGCGGCAACCACGCTGCCCTGAACGTTCAATTGCCAATTTTGCGAGCTATCGCCGTCAATGCCGTTGCCTGCAGCGGTCTGGATGAGTGAACCGTTCGGCAGCACAAAGTCAAACTCGCCGGGAGCGAACGACTGAAGCGTAATCGTGGAGGAAGAAGAAGGAAGCGCTGTTTCAGCACCAACGAGAGGCGAAGCAAAGCCGATTGAAATCAGCACCGCCAGCGCTAAAGGCGATACTGCGAAAGCCGCTGATAAATCGGTCCTGTTTATACGTTTTTTACCTTCATAACTATGCCGCATTGTTTATCCAGAGATAAAAAGCTCCATATATGAAGCGTAGATACAATGAGGGGGTTTTCAAACGGCGGCAGATAAAAAAGCGAAGCCCGAATAGAGAGTTAGTTTTTTGTTGATAAAAAAGCCTCTGATTACAGAGGCTCATTTTGGAAAGGTTATAAAACGCTTTTCACCTCGCTAGGCTAAGCGAATGCAGGTGCCCTTTTCTTCGCGAACGATCGCCAAGGCGTCCTTCAGCGCACCGATAAACGCCTTTTTGCCCGTCTTCTCCACGAACTCAATGGCCGCTTCGGCTTTCGGCCCCATGGCGCCGTCCGGCGCGGCGAAAGGCCTCAGCTCGTCAGGCGTAACCTGGCGCAGCGCTTTGGCCTGCGGCGTGCCCCAGTCCTGATAAACCGCATCGGCGTCGGTCAGGATCATCAGGTACTCCGCGTTCAGCTCACGCGCTAGTAGGGAAGCGACCAAGTCTTTGTCGATCACCGCCTCAACGCCCCTGTATCCCTCTTCCCCTTCAATCATGGGAATACCGCCGCCGCCGCAGCAGATAACAATATGTCGCTTATCGAGCAGCAGCCTGATGGCTTCGCTATCCTGAATGCTTTGCGGCGCAGGAGAAGGCACAACCCGACGCAGGTAGTTGCCGTCAAGCTTCATCTGCCAGCCGTACTGGCGCTCAAGATCCTTCTGGCGCTCCGGCTCGTAGACCGGGCCAATATACTTGCTGGGCGTGTCGAAGGCAGGATCGTTTTTATCGACCACGACGCGCGTCAATATCGTCGATACCGGGCGCGCATTCGCATTTTGCGACAGCCGCTGCGCCAGCATATAGCCGATCATGCCCTGACTTTCCGCGCCGAGAATGTCCAGTGGATAAGACGGCACCGCTTCATACGCCAGGTTTTGCAGCGCCAGTAGCCCAACCTGCGGCCCGTTGCCGTGCACAATCACAATGCGATAGTGTTCGGCCAGCTCGCCTATTGCGCTGGCTATCTTAGCGATACTTTTATACTGATTATCGGCGGAGAGTACTTCTCCCCGCTGGAGTAACGCGTTACCCCCTAAAGCAATCACTAGTGTTTTCATTTGAGTGCTCTTTTTATAAGTCCGTTTTGTTGAGAAAGGCATAACATCAGCCAATTGATAAACAATCCTAATCAAGCTCAGCGGATATTCCGGCCGAAAATACACTGTGCTAATATAGCCACCGTGCTCGGCCGGAAGGGCGCCTGTATTAAGCTTGGGTGTGCGGCGGGCCTAGCCCTCCTACGGGCCGTTATGAAGCCCTTCGGGTTTCACCCATCAGTGCCAGCGCAAGCGCTGTTCAAACTGGCTTTGCCGGTTTGTCGTTGGCTTACGCCAAGTCGACCCCAACGGACAACGCCTTTAGGCGTTGAACAACACAACGTGTTGGCCCGTAGGGCGAGCGAAGCGAGTAACCCTCTCCCGCCGTTTGACGCCGTAAATCATTTAGAACCTATTTAGCTAAAAACTAGCCTTCCTATTTCACCGAACTCTCTATCAGCCCACTCAGAGTGATAGAGAGTCTAAGGACAAGCCGCTTACGCCTTGATGTTCATCTTCTCGGCCAGCGCTTCGAGCGCCTTCTCGAAGCAGGCTAACGGCGCGCGTACGGTGCCGGCGCCAATCTGGCCTACGCCCGCTTCGCGGTGGGCGATGCCGGTGTTGATAAGCGGCGTAATGCCGGTTTCAACAACGCGAAGCACGTCCAGACCGATACAGGCGCCCTGGAAATCCCAGGTAGGAATTTGCAGCATTCCATTACGCTCGAGGTAGATTTCGCCCATTTCTTCCGTCACCTCCAGCGCGGCGCTAATTCCGCCGCCGGCGCCGACAAACCGGGTAACGCCCGGAGCGGCAACCATGGCCGCGCCGCCGATGCCGAAGGTTTCCGTAATGGCGCTATCGCCGATGTCCGGGTTGGCGTCCGCCTGGCTGTACCCGGTAAAGAACAGGCCTTCCGGGGTATTAACCGGCGCGGTGAACCAGCGATCGCCTAATCCGCTAACCTTGATGCCGAAGTTTTCGCCGTTGCGCGTCATCACCGTCACGACGCTGCCTGCTTCTATTTGTGCGCCCGCGTCCATTGCGGCCTTACAGTAGGCCATCGCCAGATTGAGGAAGAACTGGTCCGTCACGCTCAGGAACTGCATCACTTCCGCCAGCTGCGCTTTTTCGCGCGCAAGCAGGGTGATTTTCGGCGCCAGGGTGCGCATCAGCAGCGCCGAAGCGGCGATGTTACGCTGGTGGAATTCGTCGCCCATCGTAATGGCCTGCGCCATCACTGCGGTGAGGTCAATCCCGCCTTCAATCGCCTGCAGCGCTTCGCTGAGCACCGGCGCCAGCGTATCGCGCATCCAGCGAAGGCGAGCCTGTACCTCTTCGTTGTAGGCGCCAAAGCGCATTACCTTACCGATGCCTTCGTTCAGGTTGCAGTAGGAGCGGTTGCCGTGAACCTTGTTCTCCACCACCAGCATCGGCATATTGGCTGAAGTAATGCCGCCCATCGGCCCTACCGCGTCGACGCTGTGGCAGGGTAAAAACTCAACGCCGCCGCCGTTTAGCAGGCTCAGCGCCTCTTCCTCGGTTTTTGCCCAGCCTTCAAACAGGCAGGCGCTGATGCAGGCGCCGCGCACCGGGCCGCTCATTGCCGCCCAAGTAACCGGCGGGCCCGCGTGCAGCAGCTTGCGGCCTTCCTGCAGAGTAGGAATAACCTGCTTTGCCGGCTTTACGTCCAGCCAATGGGGACGCGCTTCTTTGATACGCTCGATGACCGCTGCGTTAGCTTCTTGAATAGATGCGTACATAAAAAAGACCTCTTATTGCATTTGTTTTAATAGGTTGGCCAGCTTGCGGTTACCGCCAGCGATAGGGGCCCACTGGTAGTGCACAACGGGTACGCCGGCAGACTGCAAATCTTCGGCAAAGCTACGCAGTCCGGCGTTAATGACGGCCACGCCGTTTAACAACGGCGCCGACTCATCGGCCTGACGATTCCCTTCGGACTCGATAAGACCGTGGCTCAGCATGGCGGCCTCCGGCAGGGTATCGACGACGGCAATTCCCGCCGCCCGCAGCGCCTCGATTTGCGCCGATCTGACCTGAGGATCCTGTTCGGTCCCGGTTACCGTCGCGATAACGGCCAGAGGATTCGCTTCCCCACGGCGATCGCGGGCCTTGTTCACCGCGTCAACCAGAGAGCCGGTTGGGTCCTGCTGTGCGCCATAGCCAATTACAACGTCCAGCAGAAGAACGCCGACGTCGGGGCGATTCGACAGATTGACGATTTCCTGATTGCGGGTTGAGGGGTCGATCATCGGGTGAGGTTTGCCCTGCGTGTAGAAGTCATCGCCCAGGTCGATAATCTTATGCCCGTCGGCGTCCAGCATCGTGCCGCGATCGTGTTTACTGTCGACCTCAGCGCCAAGGCGCTCGGCCAGCAGCATGGCCACCTCAACGGCCAGCGTGCCGCCGGTATACAGCCCGACGATCTTTTTACCCTTCACGGCAGGAAGGCTTTCCGCCTGCTCCTGAACGCGGGCCAGCGCGGCCGCCAGGCGCGCCGCTTCGTCCAGCGTATCGGCCAGATAAACGTTGCCATCGCGCGTCTCGCCGTGCTTAACGCCCAAAAACAGCGTAACGATGGGCTTGTTGATTTGCTTCATCGCGCTGAATACGCGCTGTCGCACGGCTTCGGCCGGCGGTTTGGAAACGAACAGCAGCACTTTGCTTTGCTCGTCCTTGGCCAGCATGTCCAGCGCGGTCAAAGCGCTGATGCCGCCGACGTCGGCGGAAAGGTCGCGACCACCCAGACCTATCGCATGGCTAATGCCTTGCCCGGCCAGCGCAATCTGAGAGGCCAGCTCCTGAATCCCGGTGCCCGACGCGCCGATAATGCCGATCCGCCCCTTAGGCAAAACGTTGGCAAACGCCAGCGGCGCGCCGGCGATCATCGCCGTTCCGCAGTCCGGCCCCATGACGATAAGCCCTTTATCGCGCGCTTTGGTTTTCAGCGCGACTTCCTGCTCGATAGACACGTTATCGGAGAAAATCATCACGCTTTTGCCGCGATCCAGCGCCTTGTCGGCCAGCTCGGCGGCGTATTCGCCGGCAATGGAAATCAGCAGCAGGTTCGCGTCGGGCAGCTTTTGCTCCGCGCTGTCCCAGCGGCGCGCTTTTAGGAGAGACTTGCCGCCCTTCTGCCCTTGCGCAATCGCAGCCAGCGCTTCGTCCAGCTGTTCGCTGACGTACTGCGTCAACGCGCCGTCGCCGTTGTCCTCAGCCTTGATGGCCACGCAGATGTCGTTCGGCGTCGCTTCATCGAACATCGCGTGCCAGAAGCCGGTATTGGTCAATAACGACTTGTTGGCCGGCGTCCCCATCATTACGGAAACTTCATCAACGCGAGGAAGCTCGCTTAACTTCCGGGATATCAGCATCAGGCTGACCGAGTCCTGAAAACTGCCCTTTTTTATAAAAGCATGGATCATAGATAGGCCCTTTATCGTAAACTAAAACATGAACCCAATATTTTCTGCATACGTCATCCAGAGGTATAAACAGGAATAGGTTTTTATTCTAATTAATAGCTTGGAATTAATTCCCCCACAGGAAAAACCAAAACGCTTAATAAAAATTAAAACCCATTACGCGACAGAAAAAATTCAAACCTGCGACAACTCACTAAGTTGGCTAAAAAGCTATATAAAAAAACCGCTCATCAAAGTGAGAGCGGTCACACTTCGGTTATTATAAAAAAAATGTATCAAATCAGTAGCCGATTATTTAATTAACTAAGAGGAATCCATTTATTAAGTTATTTTAATAATCCCACATTCATTTAATGAATTTTTTTTCCAATTCCGTAACGCCAATGTTGATCACATTATTTCACTCTTTTTATCGCAATTATCGGCACAGCGTTTTTTACCATGCAAAAGGATGACCCTGTAATGAGAATCTCCCGACAGAAGCTTCATCAGTTGATAAAAAACAAAATTGCCGCCGCCGGGCTCTCGCCTGAACACGCGGATACGGTTGCGGACGTTCTCGTACACGCTGACGCGAGAGGCATACATTCCCACGGCGCGGTTCGCGTCGAATACTACGCCGAGCGCATCAGCAAGGGGGGAACCAACGGCGCTCCCCACTTTACGTTTGAGAAAACCGGCCCCTGCAGCGGCACCTTTGACGGAGACAACGGCGCCGGGCACGTAGCGGCCAAGCTTGCAATGGAACGCGCCATTGAAATGGCTCAAGAACAGGGCGTGGCCGTCGTGGGGGCCCGTAGAATCGGCCACAGCGGCGCGCTGTCCTACTACGTTCAGCAGGCAGCAAGGGCCGGCATGATTGGCGTTTCCGTATGCCAGTCCGATCCGATGGTCGTTCCCTTCGGCGGCGCAGAAGCCTACTTCGGCACCAACCCTATCGCCTTTGCCGCACCGGGGGAAAACGACGATATCATCACCTTTGATATGGCGACTACCGTACAGGCATGGGGAAAAATACTGGATGCGCGCGCTCGCCGAGTCGCCATTCCCGAAAGCTGGGCCGTCGACGGTCAGGGCGTTCCCACAACCGATCCCATGGAGGTCAAAGGGCTGCTGCCGGTGGCTGGCCCCAAGGGTTACGGCCTGATGATGATGGTTGACGTGCTGTCCGGCATCCTGCTGGGCCTTCCCTTCGGCAAGCACGTCAGCTCGATGTATCACGACCTTTCCCAAGGCCGGGAACTGGGGCAGCTGCACGTGGTTATCAACCCGGCGTACTTTACTTCGGCTGACGCATTTAGAAGCCACATCAGCCAGATGATGAGGGAACTGAACGCCGTGAAGGCCGCGCCGGGTACGGAGAAAGTGCTTTACCCCGGCCAAAACTGTGACATCGCCGAGCGAGAAAGCGATATTCACGGCATTGAGATTGTTGACGATATCTATGAATACCTGATATCTGACGCACTTTATAAAAATTCTTACGACCACAAAGATCCGTTTGCTTCATAACGCAATGCGAAGGTTAACCCCATTATTATTGCGGTTATTTTAAACGGTTAATATTAATTAACGGACATCGTCGAAAATATGGCCTAAAAAAAGCAGTGATAAAAAATTCTGGCCTCGATAAAAAATCAATAGCAAGGAGTTCAACGCCATCATCACAAGAAAATATTCTCCCAACGGGAGAGTGGGCGCAAAAACGAAAGAAATAATTAGCTTTTAAAGAACATTTAAGAATAGTGTGGTTATATAAATATCGTTGAGGATTCATTATGGATAACGAAGTAAAAAAAGAGCTTTTCCCCTATTGGATTAGGCTCGTCATAATATTTTTTCTCGGCTGGATCGCAATCTATGCGGGCCGTTCTGTATTAAACCCCATCATGCCCCTGATTCAGGCCGAATTCGGCCTGTCAAAGGGCAACCTCGGACTTATCAGCAGTCTCTTTTTCCTTACCTATACCGTGCTTCAAATTCCAGCCGGTATCTACGGAGACAAAATCGGCCGAAAGAAGATCATGGTTCCCGGCTTTATGCTGTTTGCAGCCTTTATCGCTTCCGTCAGCATCTCTCCAAGCTTCATCATTTTCATCATCTTTTGGATGATGACCGGCGCGGCTCAGGGAGCGTACTACGGCCCGCAGTACGCACTGTCCTCTGAAGCTATCCCGAAGAAGTGGATTACGCTTGGCAGCGCCGTCATCGGCAGCGGCATGTCGTTCGGCATCGCGTTAGGCTACTACCTGTCGAGCACCATGGTAGACAGTTTCCACACGTCCTGGAAAATGCCGTTTTTGGCGATTGCAGTACCTATTTTTATCGTTGCTCTGCTGATGCTGTTCTTTATCCGTGAAAACGCACAGCCAAAAGGTCCTCAGGCCGCGACGGCCCCCAAAAGCGACTTCCGCTTTACGGATCTGTTCAAAAACCGCAACCTGATCATGGCCTATATCACCATTTTCTGTTCGATATACGGCTTCTTCGTCATCATCACCTGGCTGCCCTACTACCTGCAAAAAGAGCGCGGGATGGACATCGTTCACGCGGCCAGCATCGCGTCGATCGTTCCGTGGATTTCCATTATCGGCACGCTGATTTGCAGCTACGCCTCCGACAAGCTGGGTCGCAGAAAGCCGGTGGTGCTGTTTATGATGCCGCTGTCGCTTTTAGCCATCTTCGGCATCGTTTATTCCAGCTCTGAAGCCGTGCTTATTGCCGTGCTTATCCTGTACGGGTTTATCGGCAAAATCAGCCTCAACCCGGTGCTGGTGGCTCTCGTCGCGGACAACGCCCCGAGAGCGGCGCTGAGTACCGCCTTCGGCCTGTATAACTTCTTCGGCATGGCGGCGTCTATCTTTGCCCCGGTCGTTACCGGCTTTATCGCAGACAGCACCGGCAGCCTCAACGCTGGTTTCTACTTCGCGGCCGTAGTGACCGTGGTCGGGATTATCGCCATGCTGTTCGTTAAAGAAGGGGAAAAGCAGGCCTAAGCTGCTTATGCCGCCAAGCCACGATGCGCCCGACGCCGCTTATCGAGTCTGGGCGCATCGCAGCAGGCGGAAAAGATAACGTATGCAAGGCAATCATTACGATGACTCAGCTTTCCACTCTGGCTTATAGCCACGCGGCGCCCCACGCGTCGGGTTTGGCTACCTGCATCGGCGTTTACAGCAAGGCAATCAACCTGCTGACCGAAAGCGGCGGGCTTCTGACGCTTCATGACGCTACTCACGGCCTGAGCCCCGCGGGTTGGCTATTGGCAGACGCGGATTTCCATACGATAAGTAGAAAGATACAGCCCCAGTCCATCGTCCGCTTAAGCGCTGAAGGGCTGGAATCTGACGGATTTCTCCTAAGGCGCGCCGGGCGTCGGCTAAACTTGCGATTAAACGCCTCCGCCATGCCGCTACACGCCGAACGCCTACGGAGCGTCCTATGTCATCTTCCTAAGGAAACCGGCCTCTACGGCCCCCTTCACCGCCTCGCCACCGCTCCGCTTAGCGCCGAGCTAAAGCGCATAGTCGCACTGTTTTCACAATCGCTGTGCGGCCAACGGGTAGACTGGAGTTCCTATATCGGCATGGGGCCAGGGCTGACGCCCAGCAGCGACGACGTGCTGGTCGGCATGCTGGCGGCAGCCTACGGCTATACGCCCAGCGCGCACGCGCTGCGCCGCTGCCCGCTCTTCGCCCACGCTCAGCCGCTAGAACGGCTGACGACCCACGTCAGCTGCGCCTATTTGCATCACGCCGGCAAGGGCTATTTTTCAACGCCGCTGCGGCGTGCGGTGTTCGCACTGCGGCAAAATGGCAGGGATATGGCTGCCGTTGCCCGGCTGCTGTCGCACGGCCACACGTCGGGAGCGGATACGCTATTGGGCGTCTGGCTGGGCGCGACGGCGATTGAACAGCTGCCCTCCGGTTTTTCCCTCTAAGGCTGCCCTTGGGCAGCGCTAATGGGGCTGTCGATTCGGTATAAAAAATCCTGAACGATAGGGCTTCGCTCTTCAAACAGCGACACGATCTGCTGAGTAACCTTCCCCATCGTCGCATCTTTCCAAGCCAGACACAGCGGTGAGGGCTGGCGATAGTGGGGCACGTCGCGCTGAATAAGGCTACCGTCATCCAAATAGGGCTGGCACAGCGCCTTGGGTAAAAAACCGACCCCCAACCCGCGCAGGTGGCAGGCCAGCTTGGTATGAAGGTTCGGCACTTTGATATCCCTCTGCCCCGGAAGCAGCCAGGCAACCCGCTTGGGCAAATTGCGCGACGTATCTTCGATATTAATCGCCGGGTAGGCGCGCAGCTGGTCTTCCGTCAGGCTGCCGGTCACTTTTGCCAAAGGGTGATGAGGGGCGATAACAAACACCCAGTTCAGCTCGCCGAGCTGTAAAATGTTGATGCCGTTATCCAGAGACTCCCAGCCGGTGGCGCCGATGGCGATTTGATAGCCGTCATTAAGCAGCGTATCCCAAACGCCCATATACACCTGACGGGAAATCTGAACCTGAGTAAACGGGAAAAGCTGGTTCAGATGGCTCAAAAGCTCCGCCGCCGCCACCGGGCTGTACAACAGGTTGTTCACCACAATGTTGACCTGACGCTCAACCCCGTCGTTAATCTGGCGCAGCTCTTCCGACATGCCTTCCAGCCAGGTATTCCAGCGGTAGCACTGGGCCAGCAGGTACTCTCCGGCGGAGGTCAGCGAGACGGAGCGCGTAGTGCGGTGAAACAGCGGCGTTCCAACCCGTTCCTCCAGCATTTTGATGCGGTAGCCGATGGCCGCAGGCGTCTTGTGCATCGCTTCGGCGGCTTTAGAAAAGCTGGCGCTCTCTGCGACGTTGATAAAAGAACGGATAGTTTCCCGATCGAGCATCGTTACCTCGGCTCATGGATGGCTACGCCGCTTAGAACGCCTGATAAAGATCAGATACCGAGCAAAGCGCCGCAGCCCGTGATTAACTGGAACCTGCTATTGTATCCTGATATAAAAATGACGCGGTGATCCGCGTCATAAATCGAAATTAACCTTATGAATAAAAAGGGATTTGTATTACCTATGGCTGTATTACCTATCGTTTTCTAACAAATTTCAAAAACTACATGGCTCCCGGAAGCTCCTGCCGCCTGATAAAACGCTTTCAAATCGCAGAAGTTTTGCCAAAGGTAATCATAAAGTTCCTTTTCAACTTCACCTTCGCGCAACGGATAGACTTCATCCGCCATCATCGCGTCAAAATCAAACCTGTCGGTAAAAGCCCCGCTGTCAATCGCGGCAAGCCCATCGGCAGCCGCTTTTACCTGTAGAGGCGTCAATATCGCTGCCATTGTTGCCCTTTCCACGTGCTCTACCTCATCACAGAGCGGGATGACATAGCCAAGCGGAGGTTCCCCATCCGCAATATCCCCGGTCAGCAAATAGTGAATAAGCTCCCAGCTTTTATCAATGTCGCAGTCGACCGCGTCATAGGGGAAATCGTCACCGTCGCGATAACGCTCGACTTCTTCTTCCGTCATTTTTTTAAATAAGCCAATCATGCCCATTGTATTATCCTTATACCGCGGCCTTACTACGTTAACGCAACATATTGTGGACGCGCGTTAAAACCACTCGCCTTGCAAATACCCCTTAAGCTCGCCCTCCGGCGATTCGCTTGCGCGGGTGACTCTCAGCTCTGAGTTTTTATCCACAAAGGTAAATGCTTCCTCCGGCAGCACGTCCCGCAAGGCGTAGCCCATGAGAGGATGCCAAAACGCCAAGTCCTCAGCCCCAGAGCACAGCCTGCCTCGATAGGTATAGTTGGAAAACGAATCGCTGTCCTCAATCAAAAAGTGCTCCTTATCGATATATCCCGTATAGACAGGCGGCCTTCCGTCCTCACAGGGCTTATCGCCGTAGCGAATGACCCACGGCTCACCGCTGCTTACGGCGAACACGACTTCTTTTTTCAGTTGGCGATAAACATCCGCTCGAGCCGTTTTCCACTCCGGGCTGCCGACGTTTTTTTCCACCCAGTCGGCGGCGCTTATCAGTTCCGACGGCGCAAGCAGCCTGAACGCCTTACCGCTTTCTTTTCCCGTACCCGTAACCTGCCAGGCGTGCCCTTCATGGGCCAGTTCAAGATAATACGAAGGCAGCTTTACGCCCAGGCGGGCCTGTGCTTTGGCTATCTCTTGTGGCGAGAAGTCGGCGTCCACCATTTTAACGGCCAGCCCCGCTCCGTGACGGTTGAGCTGCGCTACCGTTTTCTGCCAGACGTCATAGAATTCCGCCATCGTTTTGGCTTTCGCCATCTCTTTTTTCAAGAAATTATTCGGCAACAGCGCGCCGCCGCCCGTTACGGTGAGCGAAGCGCCGCCTTCCATCAGCGCCTCGCCGGAGATTTTATAGGGGACAATCGTCGTTATCGGCGGCAGTGCGACTTCGTTGGTCGGCGTATCGGCATCGACCTTGAGGCTGAAGGCGCTTCCGTTCAGTTCCAAAATAAGCGTTTCTCTCACCTGATCGTCGCCCAGCCCGTTGGCCACGTAGACACCCTCATGGTGCTCCTCGGTCGCCGTCGGCACATCCCGTGAATCCCAGCGCTGCAACACGTTGTACCAGATGTAGGCCATACCCGAGCCGACGATAAAAAACAGGCACAGCGCGGCGCCTATCAGGATATTTTTTTGCGTTTTAGTCATTTGATTCAATCAATTCCGTGTGATTATTTTTAAACTACTCAGGTCGGCGTATCGACCTCGTCCCATTCTGCGTCTTCAAATCGCACCAGCCAGTTCAGGGCATGGTGGCGTTCGCTGATGACGCTGCCGGACAGGTTGGCGGGAACGACCTCCCCTTGCTGCCCCGCCTCGCGGATAGCCCAGTGCAGGCGATAGCACAAATCCAACGCGTCTAAAATTTCATCCGCCGGGCGAAGCCGAGCGGCGTCGATAAAGCTTTGCGTATCTTCGGCCAGAATAAGGTCCGTTACCCCATCAACGTCGCAAATCTCGGTCGGCAGGGAAAGTTTGTCTATCTTGCCTAAGCTCCACAACAGCAGCGCCAGAGCTTCGTAGCGCCACACCGCGTTGATGACGTCCTGCTCCTGCGGAGACGGCTCCGCCATAAAGCGCGCCTCTTCGGGGCTTAACAGCGATGCGGCGAGCGGCAGGCGAGAATAAATATTCTCAATATTATCGCCTTCGTCCTGAGAAAGACTTAACGCCCGCGCCGCGACGGACAGCAAAGCCACGCAGCGCTCGGCCACCTCTTTCGCCGAACGCAGCACCGCTTCGCCCTCCCCCATCACCGGCGGCAGTGAATTGGCGACGCGCACGCCCAACTTCTGGCAGTATGCGTCATTACTCGCCTTTCGGGCCAACGCGTCAGCAGGATAGGGCACCGAGCCGGTAATATCGCCCTCCCCTGGGGTCGCCAACAGCTCGCCCTCAGGAGATATCACCGAGCCGTCATTACAAAAACAGATGCCGTTCACCTGGCGCATCCAGTCGAAAAACGCGTCCGTATTCTCTTCTTCAATCTCTAGACTGAACTGGGTTTGAACGCGGCCAATGTGCTGCAGCAGGTGATACAGGTGAGCCGTCATCTGACTGCCGCTTTTCTCATAAACATAGCCCTGAAATCCGTTTAAATGCGGCTTAAGCTCGGGGTCAGAGCGATCGCGACGATGGTTGAGACGATGCGGGAAAGCGGGCGCCGACGGCGTATGCAGCGTGGAGTAGACGTTGAGTAGGAGCGCCATAGAAATAAGTCCTTTTAAACTGAATTCCGCTATTGGTGGAAATAACCCGGCGTTAAACCGCGTAACTTTACTGGAAATACCTTAATGAGTTTCGCTGAAAAATGCTTTCCATATCGATCCTCAACAGACAGTCGTTCGCGATGCGGATAAACGCCATTCCGTCCTCATCGACAGTTTCTACCGCTGCGCGAATAAGCAGTAATTCATTTTCAATACAAAAGCCCGCTTGAATTCAGGAAAGAAAGCATCGGAGCGCTTTATTGCAGACTTCGCAATGGGTTAATAGAGAGACTCATTGAAATGCCCTATAACCACTGGCAGTATGTGCGAGAATATCATTTCATCAAGGACGATTACTATGACAAAACGAACTAAAGCTCCCTTTTCTATGCTGCTGCTTATGGGGCTTTTCACGCTTGCAGGCTGCGGCCAAGACGAAAGCGCTACCAGCAATAATCCAACGCTGTCCTCCGAGCGCGCCGCTTTCCAGACCAATATTATCAACACCAGCTTTGTTGGTGACGGCGTGCCGGCCACTCCCCCTAAAGAGATCTTTAACCTGATAAGCTACCCGGCAAAAGATGGCCAGATGGCAGCCTACGTCACGCCCAACCCTCAAGACGGTAAAAAGCATCCGGCGGTTATCTGGCTTATCGGCGGCTATGGTGGAATCGGCAACGATGACTTTTTCTGGCAGCCGCAGCCCAGAGACAACGACCAAACCGGCAGCGCCTTCCGTAAGGCGGGGCTCGTTATGATGGTGCCAAGCTTTAGGGCTGAAAACGCTAACCCAGGCCGCTACGAAATGTTCTATGGCGAGCTGGACGATCTGGAATCGGCCCGCGCCTGGCTGGCCCAGCAACCGTATGTCGACTCGCAGCGCATCTATTTAGTCGGCCACAGTACCGGCGGCACCAGGGCGCTACTGGCCAGTGAGCTTTCCTCGGCTTATCGCGCAGTATTTTCCCTCGGCGGCATTCCCGATTTGAAAAAGCGAATAGAGGGAGGGCGTATGATGGTCAACGTTCCTTTCGATCAACGTAACGCTCAGGAGTTCAAACTGCGTTCGCCGCAGTTCTTTGTCACCTCCATCACCACGCCAACCTTCTATTTTGAAGGGCAGGAATATTACTGGAGCGAGTTTGACGATATGGGCGACGTCGCTAAGCGGAAAAACGTTCCGTTCTACACATACATGCTGCGCGGCGGCGATCACTTCAACATTATTTCGCCCGTAACGGAAGCTATTGCAGAAAAGATCCTCGCCGACGGCGGAGAGAAGACCAATATTACCTTCGATAAAGCAGACATTAGCCGCATCGAAAAAAATATTGGCCGGTAGTTTTTAATAGCCCCGGGAAACTGGGGCTATAGCACAGGGGGAAGATCCTCTTCTCCCTAAACCACCGCCGTCAGCTTTATTGGTGGAAATAGATCCCCATACGCTCCTGCGGTACGGTAATTTCCCAGCGAGAGCCGACAACAGGCGAAAATGCCTCTTTCGTATCTAGCATCAACAGACAGTCGTTCGCGACGCGGATAAACGCCATTCCATCTTCATCGACGGCTTCTACCGCTGCGCGAATAAGCAGTAACTCATTTTCAATACAAAAACCAAGCCACTCCCCATCATATGGGCGACAGCTGTCGCAGGATAGCGGCCAGTCAACGTCAAACTCCACGTAAAAAACGCCGTTCGGCAAGGGTTCGGCTCCGCCTCGCCAATAGCCGACGCCTTCGCCATAGGGGGAATCAAAGGTGATAAGAACGCCTTTTTCATTCTGCGCAATCGTCCTAACGGCGACATTCATTCTTCGTACTCGTTGTTATGAACAACGGTTGTAGCACTCGACGACGGCAATATCCCTACCACCACACCCTGAGCAATAAACCCACCTTCCCACAGGCGAAACGTCGTTCCCACACGCACATGGTGAAAAACCTCATCGGGTGAAAGAAAGATCATCGGCACCGCATGAACGGTCTCTCCCAAAAACGCGCCGCGCCCGAGTTCATCAAACAATATCCGGCAATCGTAGCCGTGGGAGGAAAGCGCCTCAACGCTCTCGAAAAAGACCGGGCAGCCGTAGCGTATCGCCGGGATATCTCCTTTTCTTCCGCTTTCGGACGCGGGAAAAAATCGGATATTCGCAATAAGCCTGTTCACACTGAGCCCTCTGTCAACGTCCCTACTCCCCAAGCCACCGCCGCCAGCTCTCTTTAACCTGCGTCCGCTCAGGGATAAAGGCGTCCATCGCGACTTTTCCGGACGTTTCCTGCAGCGCCAGACGGTGGATTTCGTCACGCATCGTCACGTAGGCGCGGGTCAGGGCCATCGCCTCTTCCTCATCCATAATTCCGTGGTTCGCCATCAGCTCGAAGATCCTGACGTTGTCCGACCAGCGGGTCAGCTTTGGCGTGTCGTGGGCATAGCGCAGCACCAGATACTGGGCGATAAACTCGATATCGGTAATGCCGCCTTCGTCGGCCTTCAAATCGAAAAGATCCGCTGACTTGCCGCCCAGATGGACGCGCATCTTCTCGCGCATTTCCCGCACGTCCCGCTTGAGCGTTTCCTCATCGCGCGCAAGGCAAAGCGTCTCGTGGCGAACGCGGTCGAACGCCGCTTGCAACTGAGCATCGCCATAGACCAGCCGGCTGCGCACCAGCGCCTGATGTTCCCAGGTCCAGGCTTCGCTGCGCTGATACTCTTCAAACGCCGCCAGCGTCGTCACCAGCAGGCCCGATTCGCCGGAGGGCCGCAGCCGGGCATCGACCTCATACAGAATGCCCGACGCCATGCGGGCGCTGAACAGGTGCATAATACGCTGCGCCAGCCGCAGGTAGAACTGTCGACCGTCGATGCTGCGCGGGCCGTCCGTCGCCACGTTGTCCGGGCAGTCGTTAAGAAAAACCAGATCCAAATCGGAGCTGTAGCCCAGTTCGATGCCGCCCAGCTTGCCGTAGCCTATCACCGCAAACCCTAGTCCGTCTCTCTCCTGCAGGTGCGTCGGCTGGCCGTAGCGAGCCGTCATCTGGAACCACGCCTGCCTGACGACGGCGCCAATAATGGCTTCAGCCAGGTAGGTGAGGTGATCGCTGACCTTCATCACCGGCAGCGCGCCGGCGATATCTGCCGCCGCGGTGCGCAAAATGTGGGTCTGCTTAAACTGGCGCAGCGCTTCCAGCCGCTGCTCTTCGTCCTCTTCCGGCACGCGCAGCAAAAACTGCCGCAGCTCGTCGCGGTAAGCGCTCAGCGGGATGGCCTGATACAGGGAACTGACGTCCAGCAGCTCGTCAAGCAGGATCGGGTAGTTCGCCAGCTGCTGCGCCACCATCGGCGACGCCGCGCACAGGCGAATCAGGTGCGTCATGGCCGACGGGTATTCAACCAGCAGCTCCAGATAGGTGGTGCGCGTCACGATGCAGGCAATCAGGTGAGTCAGCCGCGGCAGCAGGCTATCGGCGTCGTCCCGCTGGCAGACTTCCGCCAGCAGCCTTGGCATCAGGCGATCCAGCACGTCCCTTCCGCGCTGGCCGACGGCTCGCTTGTCCAGATCGTGGCGAAACGCGTTCAGGTGTTCGCCGACGCCCCGCTGCGCCTCACCGCCAAGCTTCGGCATCAGAGACGCAAGCTCTTCCTCGCTCAGCTCGTCTTGCCAGAGCGTGACATACCCCTGAGCGCTCCGCTCCTCTTCCCCCTCAGACGCGTCCTCGCCGATAAGCGAGCTAAACACTTCGCGCACCGCCTGCGTATGCCGATCCAGCACGCTCATCATCTCGGCCCAGTCGCTGCACCCCATGCCGTAGGCCAGCCGTGCGCGGTTTAGCTCATCGGTCGGCAGAGTTTGAGTTTGCTTATCGTCAATCGCCTGCAGCAGGTTCTCCAAGCGGCGCAGGTAAAGGTAGCTATCCCTGAGCGCATCGGCCTGCTCTCTCGACAGCAGCTCGAGCTCGGCGATGGCCTCAAGGGTCGGCAGCAGCGCGTTCCCCTGCAGTTTGGGCTCCCGCCCTCCCCGAATAAGCTGAAAAACCTGAGTAATAAACTCGATTTCCCGAATGCCGCCCGCGCCGAGCTTAATATTGTCGGCCAGGCCGCGACGGCGGACTTCGCGGGCGATCATGCCCTTCATGCCGCGCAAAGACTGAATCACGCTAAAATCGATATAGCGACGGAACACGAACGGGCGCAGCATCCGCTTAAGCTCTTCGGCGTAGGCTTCCCCCGCGTCTCCCAGCACGCGGGCCTTGACCATCGCGTAGCGCTCCCAGTCGCGCCCCTGCTCCTGATAGTAGTCTTCCAGCGCGCTAAAGCTGAACACCAGCGGGCCGCCGTCGCCGAACGGGCGCAGGCGCATGTCGACGCGATAGACAAACCCTTCCATCGTCACCTGATCCAGCGCCTTAATCAGGCGTTGGCCAAGGCGAGTGAAGAACTGAACGTTGTCGAGCTCGCGACGCCCGCCTCGGGTCTCCCCGTTTTCCGGGTAAGCAAAGATAAGATCGATGTCGGAAGAGAAGTTAAGCTCGCCGCCGCCCAGCTTTCCCATCCCCAGGATCAGCAGCGGCTGCGCTTCTCCCTGCGCGTTGACCGGCGTGCCCCATTCGCGGCAGCACTGCGCGTAAAGCCAGTCCCGCGCGCCAATAATAAGCGTTTCGGCCAGTTCGCTCAGCTGTGCCAGCGTCTTTTGCGTAGAGCACAGCGACAGGCTTTGTGCCCAGGAAATGCGCATCAGCATTTGGCGACGAAACAGGCGCAGCGTTCGCATCAGGGACGCTTCGTCCGTCACCTCAGCCATCGCGGCCCCAAGCCACTCAAGGTAGCGCTCCAAGCCGTCATCCTGCGGCGCAATGCGGTACAGCTCATTCAGCCAGTCTGGTCGGAACGTCAGGCTTTCGCTGACAAAGTCGCTCAATGCCAGCGCGACGCCGTCTTCCGGCGTGAGGTTCGGCAGTTCAGACGACAGCGCCAAAAGCGCCTCTTGCCGCTTCAGGCGCTGCGTTTCAAGTAATGGAGGAAGCGATTGCATGGCATTTCCTTAATTAAAAAGGGGCTCAGGCGCGCCCGTCGCCGCTTAACCAAAATCCAGGCTGCGCCAGCGCCCGGAGCCGATGCGCTTCGCGATCGCCCGCACCGTCATAAAGCAGCTGCCAGGCGTCGATATAGCCCGCCGCCGCGTCGGGATAAGCGCCGGACAAAAGCCAAAACGCGATAATCATGCGTTCAAGGCGAGGCTTACGGTCTTTGTATTCGTCCGGCGTCAGCGGCGCGCAAAACGCCTCTTTAAGCTCGGCGCGACAGCGAGACAGCATCACGTCGGCAAAGCGCTTGAAGGAACCGTTCAGTTTTTTCTCGTCGCGCTCGTCGATAAACGCGCGCCACCGTTGGCCGAGCATCCAGTCCATCAGCTCAAGCTTCAGCGCCAAATAGCCTTCGCCATAGCAGACGTCGCTGGCCGCATGGCGAGCCGACAGCCTCTCTTCCAGCGCCAGCAGCCGCTCTCTGAGCGCGCTCGACGCCTTGCGCGGGATCATGCCGCCCACCAGCGCTATCGCCTGCCGAACGGCCACCAGCGCGCGCCTGACTTCCTGCTGCGCGTTTGCGTGCCCTTCAAACCAGCTGGCTTCGTTGCGCTGCCAGTGAGCAAGGGCCCACTCCAGAGCGGCGCAAAAACCCTGTTCAACCGTCGCTCTCGCCGGGAGCGCCAAAAGGCCAAACGGCGCCGGCATCAGCTCGGCGCTCCCTTGCGAAAGCCGGTATCCTCGCGCCGCCTTACTCAGGCTACCCAAACGAACGCCGGTCGCAGACGCCAGCCTTTTCGCCAGCGCTAAAACGTCCTCAACGCGCCCCGCTTTCAGCTCCATCTCCAACTCACAGATAGGCTCTCGCTGTTCACCGGCCCGAACTTCTCCGAGATCCAGCGCGACCTCAATCTGGCTTTCGCCTTCATTCACCAGCCAGGCTTCGCGGGTAAAGTCTGTAGTAAACAGCGCGCCCAGCACGCCCTCAAGCCCGGATGCGCTTATTCCTTCAGGCCACGCGCTTTCGGGCAGCAGGCCTATCTCCAAGCGTTCACTCTTTAACGGAACGTTATGCTCCGCCCGATGAGAAACGCCGCCGACATGACTGCCGCCGGACTTCAGCGTCATTTCAAAGCGCCCGTCGTTTCCCCGAACTCGCAGCCCTACCCGATGGCGGCGCAGCAGGCCGTCGGCGGTGTCATAATAGGTGTTGGACAAACGCAGCGTTTCGCGGCTCTGCACGGGCCAGCCCGCAACAAGGACTTTCAGCGCCTCAACGGTCGTCGGTTCGACGATAAACTTCAGTTCGACTTCAATACTCATAGGCCCATTTCCACTGCCGTCACGGCATGCTTATACCCGTCATGCAACTCGAAATATTTAGGGTATATATTTAAACGATGCTTTCAGTGTAACAATTTCCACCGTTTTTCAGGAGAATAACCGCCACAGGAAAGTGATTAATCCTATTTACGCGGTTAACCGGGTTTTACATTTGCACCGCGCCCCTGAAATCTCTACTATCCATAGCTATGTTATTTCGCAACAGAAGATAAAAAAATACTGACGATGCTTAAATTCAAACGATTCTCGACGCTTCTGCTGATATCGCTCAGCATCGCCTCTTTCGGCGCCGCGGCGGCCGAAGTTCGCTATATTTCGGACGACCTTATCACCTACCTGCGCGGCGGCCCATCAGACAACCATCGGATCACCGGCGCGATTAACGCGGGTGAAAAAGTCCAGTTGGTTAGCGTCAACAACGACACCAAGTACGCACAAATTACCGACGCCAAAGGCCGCACCGCCTGGCTTCCCCTGTCGCAGTTGAGCACTGAGCCCAGCCTGAGCGAAAAGGTGCCGGCACTTGAGCAGCAGGTCAAAGATCTCACCGACAAGCTTGCCAATATCGATAACAGCTGGAACCAGCGCACTGCCGAAATGCAGCAAAAGGTCTCCAGCAGCGACGGTATCATTAATGAACTAAAGCAGGAAAACCAAAAGCTGAAGGAAGAGTTGGCGGCCGCACGCAAAAGCGTCAGCGACATCAGCCTACAGCTTGACGACAAACAGCGCACCATTATTCAGCAGTGGTTCATGTACGGCGGCGGCGTCGCCGGGCTGGGCCTGCTGTTAGGACTGGTTCTACCGTACCTGATCCCGCGTCGCAAGAAAGACCGCTGGATGAACTAAACGCAGAATGCTTGTCGAAAACGATAGTAACGCCGGTGCCCTTTGGCCGGCGTTTTTATTCAATGTCTGAATACGCTCTTCGCGCGGAGGCGATGTGAAAACCTATCTCGTTGGCGGTGCCGTCCGCGATGCTCTGTTGGGACTGCCCGTTCATGAACGCGACTGGGTGGTAGTCGGCGCTACGCCCGAACAAATGCTGGCGCTAGGCTATCAGCAGGTGGGAAAGGACTTTCCGGTCTTTCTGCACCCCGATACGCACGATGAACACGCGCTGGCCCGCACCGAGCGCAAAACCGGTGCAGGCTATACCGGCTTTAGCTGCTACAGCGCGCCGGACGTCACGCTGGAACAGGATCTGCTTCGCCGCGATCTCACCATCAACGCTATCGCGCAGGACGCAGACGGCGCCCTTATCGATCCCTACCACGGGGAGCGCGATATTGAGCAAAGGGTGCTGCGTCACGTCTCGCTCGCCTTTAGGGAAGACCCCGTGCGCGTACTGCGCGCGGCCCGCTTTGCCGCGCGTTTTGCGCCGTTGGGCTTCACTATCGCGCCAGAAACGCTGCAGTTGATGAAAGAGATCGTCGACGCCGGTGAAATCGCCCACCTTACGCCCGAACGGGTCTGGAAAGAGACGGAAAAGGCGCTGAAAACCGATGCGCCCCAGACGTTTTTCCAGACGCTGCGCGACTGCGGCGCGCTGGCGGTGCTGTTCCCCGAACTGGACGCCCTGTTTGGCGTTCCCGCGCCGGAGAAGTGGCACCCGGAAATAGACACCGGCGTCCACGTTTTGATGGTGCTTGAGATGGCTGCGCGCCTAAGTAAGGACGTCGACGTGCGCTTTTCCGCACTCCTGCACGACGTGGGCAAGGGGCTGACGCCGCCGAACCTTTGGCCTCACCATCCCGGCCACGGCACGACGGGGATCCGGCTGGTGGAAGACATCTGCCAGCGCTATCGAATTCCCAACGCGACGCGCGAACTGGCTCGACTGGTGTCTGAATTTCACGATCGGATCCACTCCGTCTACAGGCTGTCTCCGGAGGCATTGCTCGAGCTGTTTGATACCGTGGACGTCTGGCGCAAGCCGCAGCGCTTAGAGCAGCTTCTGCTCGTTAGCGAAGCCGACTACCGGGGGCGTACAGGGTGGCAGGAGAAGCCCTATCCGCAGGCGGACTATCTCAACGAAGCCTATCGCGTGGCCTGTGCCGTCAGCGTAAAAGAGATCGTCGCGGCGGGATTTAGCGGTATCGCGATAAAAGACGAATTAACCCAACGGCGCATCGCTGCGCTCCGCGCCTGGATAGACAGCCAACCGCCCATTCAGGCATAAGTAAACAAGTTCGGCTATCCTTACGAATGATAGAGATTAAATGGATTGTGTCTCGTCCTGCTTGCATGCCGTTCCCAACATTGGGAAGCGGCAGCGCAGACAGCGTAAATTTATTTAACCTTATCGGTAGGTGCCGCCATGAATCCTTTGTACCCAACAACGCTCCTCGCAGGCCTTGTCCTGAGCGCTTATGCCTTCGCTACACAGCCCGCCAACTACGACACGCGCTTTCTTCTGTCGGCGCACGTTCCTGAAAGCGCGACCATTACCGATGCTCAGGGCGTCCCCGTCACTGAAATCGCATTGAGCTTAACCCCTTCCGGCAGCCAACACGCCGCGCCCGCAACGCTATCGGCCGATACTCTGGCGGTAAAACCGCTGCGCATATGGAGCAACAGCACCGAAGCCGAACGAGTAAGGATCACCATAGACGATGGTCAATCGGCCACGGGCCAACGCTTTTCGCTCAATGGCTATGGGCGCAATGGGCCTGAGAAAATGGAATATACCGTGTCGACGGTCGACGATTCCGGGAAAAAAACCTTTCTCTACAGCGGCGCACAGCACGACTACACGCTGACGCCCATGAGCACTCATGCGGAAAAAAGCATTGCCTTCGTTTTTGAATCGTCGCGCGCCTATGGCGGCTATACGCCGGGAAACTATAGCGGCATCGCTTACGCCAGCGTCGCCGTCCTGCCCTGACAGGCCCTATGCCCGGCGCACGTTCGCGTCGCCGGGCATAGAGCGCATTTAGAAAAACACAAAGTAAATCACGCCCGCCACGAAGAAGCGATAGATAGCGAACGGAATAAAGGAAAAGCGCTTAATCAGGCTCAGGAAGGTTTTAATCGCCGCCAGCGCGACCAAAAATGCGGTGACAAAGCCCACGGCGAACATCGGCAGATCGCTCCACGCCAGATGCCCAATGCTCTTGTACATCACCAGAATGGTTGCCCCCAGCATCATCGGCACCGCCAGGATGAACGAAAACTCCGACGCGGCGTAGCGGCTGACGCCAATCAGCATGCCGCCGGAAATAGTCGCGCCGGAGCGGGAAAATCCGGGCCATAGCGCCAGACACTGAAAGCAGCCGATAATGAAAGCCTGACGGTAGTTCACGTCGTCCAGCCCTTCCGCTCTCGGCTTTTTAGGCTTGAGCAGCTCGGCGGCGATCAGCAACAGGCCGCCCGCAATCAGCGCATACATCACGGTTTTCGCGCCGAAAAGATGTTCTTTAATGCTGTCGTGAAGCGCAAAACCGGCCACCACAGCGGGCAGCATGCCGAGAATAATATGGATAAGCGTCAGGCGGCCTGTTCCCCTTCCTTCATGAGGCACCTCTTTTTTACCGAAGTGGATGCCGATAAGCCCAAACATCCGGCGCCAAAACACCACGACGACGGCCAGAATAGAACCCAGTTGAATCACCACTTCAAACGTTGACGCCGTATCGCCGGAGAAGCCCAGGTACTCGCCAACGATGATCATATGCCCCGTAGAAGAGACCGGCAGAAACTCGGTTAGCCCCTCAACAACGCCAAGAATAAACGCGACGACGAGATCGTGTAAGCCATCCATCAAAAAAACACCTTATGAAAGAAAAAAGACAAAAAAAGGGGCCTTTCAAAAAAGACCCGTGAACGTTTTATCCGTCAATCTCTGACAGGCCGCCGGGCAGTTAGTTCAAGCGATGCGCGCTTCGCGCGAGCCGCGTTCAATCACGACGCCAACGCTTGCCGCTCTCGCGACCGCGCCCGGCTTGTCGAGGCGAATTCTAACCCAGGGAATGGAAAAACGGTGCATTAAAAGTTTTGCCACCTCTTCCGCTACGCGCTCAATCAGCGCAAAGCGGCCTCCCTCAATCAGCTCAACCACCGCATCGCTGACCTCAGCATAGTTTAAACAGTCAGCGACGTCGTCGCTGGCCGCCGCTTTTTTATTGTCCCAGCCCATTTCGATATCGAGCACCAAACGCTGCGTAATGGTCTGTTCCCAATCATAAACGCCAATGGTAGTAAACGTTTCAAGTCGTTCTATAAAGACGGTATCCATGATTTGACTCTCTGTTTTTTCAATTAAGACGTACCACTTCTTATCGAATGTGCGTATTATCCACAGTTATCAGGAGTAAAACGACAACCGTAATATGAGGAGCGAATTTATGAGTGCTATCGCGCTTGGCATGATCATTATCGCTTATCTGTGCGGCTCGATTTCCAGCGCAGTGCTGGTGTGCCGAATCGCAAAGCTGCCCGACCCTCGGGAAAACGGCTCCGGCAACCCCGGAGCGACCAACGTTTTGCGCATCGGCGGCAAAGGCGCTGCGGCCGCCGTACTTATTTTCGACGTGCTCAAGGGGATGCTCCCCGTCTGGGCCGCCTACAAGCTGGACCTTCCCCCGTTTTCACTAGGGCTGGTGGCTATCGCTGCCTGTCTGGGACACATCTACCCCATCTTTTTCCACTTTAAAGGCGGTAAGGGCGTTGCCACTGCCTTCGGCGCCATCGCGCCCATCGGCTGGGATATCACCGGCCTGATGACCGGCACCTGGCTTCTCACTCTACTGCTTAGCGGCTACTCCTCGCTGGGCGCGATTATTAGCGCGCTGATAGCGCCGTTTTACGTGTGGTGGTTCAAACCCCAGTTCACCTTTCCCGTCGCGATGCTCTCCTGCCTGGTGCTTATTCGCCACCACGACAACATTCAGCGCCTGTGGCGCGGGCAGGAAAGTAAAATTTGGGACAGGTTCCGCAAAAAGAAAAACGGCGACGCGTCTGATAAAGACGAATCGCCGGAATAACCATTCTCAAGCCGCCGCAACCGGCGGCAGCTGGTCCAACGGCCAGCGCGGGCGGACGATGACCGGAAGGCTGGCGTGCTCTCCCGCCTTCAGCCTGACCATGCCTGCATAAGCAATCATTGCGCCGTTATCGGTACAAAATTCCGGACGCGCGTAAAACACTTCTCCGCCTCGCGCGGCCATCATCTCCGCCAGCTTTTTACGCAGCGTGCGGTTGGCGCTGACGCCGCCCGCCATCACCAATCGGGTAAAGCCGGTTTCATCCAGCGCGCGGCGGCACTTAATCGCTAGCGTGTCCACCACCGCGTCTTCAAACGCTCGGGCGATGTCCGCCTTGCTTTGCTCATCGTCTCCCGACTGGCGAACGGTGTTGGCAGCATAGGTTTTCAGGCCGGAAAAGCTGAAGTCCAGCCCCGGACGGTCGGTCATGGGCCGAGGAAAAGTAAAGCGACCGGCGGTTCCCGCCTGCGCCATTTTAGACAGCATCGGGCCGCCCGGATAGTCGAGCCCCAGCAGCTTAGCGGTTTTGTCGAACGCTTCGCCCGCCGCGTCGTCAATGGACTCTCCCAGCAGGCTATACTGCCCGACGCCCGTCACGCTGATGAGCTGAGTATGCCCGCCGGAAACCAGCAGCGCCACGAAGGGAAACTCGGGCGGATTGTCTTCCAACATCGGAGCCAGCAGGTGCCCTTCCATATGATGCACCGCCACCGCAGGCACGTTCCAGGCCATCGCCAGCGACCGACCGATGGTCGCGCCGACCAGCAGCGCGCCGATAAGCCCCGGCCCCGCCGTATAGGCCACGCCGTCAATATCCGCCGGGGTAAGCCCAGCCTGCTTCATCGCGGCCTGGATCAGCGGCACCGTTTTGCGCACGTGATCGCGCGAGGCCAGCTCAGGGACAACGCCGCCGTAGTCGGCGTGCAGCTTGACCTGGCTATAGAGCTGGTCGGCCAAAAGCCCCCGCTCGTCATCATAAATGGCGACGCCGGTTTCATCACACGACGTTTCAATTCCCAAAATGCGCATAGCTCATTAACCCGCAAGACTTCAAAAAAACAGCGACGATCATAGCATAAGGAGCGGAGGACTTAACGGCAGCTTGTGTAAAAATGCTACTTGATAGCGACAGCCGCCTACCGATTCCGCTAAACTACGCGCCAAACGTGCTAAAACACGCTGAAAGACGCCCGTCCAAGCAGTTGCAATTTGAAGTATGACGGGTATACGCTTTTCGGCGCCCGTTCCATTCCAAACAACCACTTGATCGAGACTGAAATGACGAAAGCCTACAGAGTGAACCGCAAAATCGCCTCTCTGGCCCTATTGAGTACGCTGGTCATTGCCGGCTGTAGCTCGACGGATCCCAACGCGAACCTTCCCGCTGCGGCAAAAACGACCGCCGGCGCAGAACAAGGCGCGATGTACACAGTAAGCAGCGCTGGCCCGGCAATGTCGATATCCGCTGGGCAAAACAACGGCAGCTACCTCAACGCACGCCGCTCGCTCGTCAACGGCAAGCTCCCCGACAGGCAGTCAATTCAGCTAAACGACTGGGTGAACTTCTTCCCTTATAGCTACCCGCAGCCTCAGGGGCGCATCCCCTTCTCGGCTTCAAGCGAAATCGCCAACACGCCGTGGAATTCAGAAACCAAGCTGCTGCGCGTCGTAGTAAAAGCAGACGATATTCAGGCAGCAGAGCGCCGTTCAGCCAATATCGTCGTTCTGGTCAATCCGGATGACACCGATCTTTCGCTGGTAAGGCTAAGCCTGACCAAGCTGGTAAATCAGCTGACGCCGCAAGACAGCCTGGCGATTCTGACCTACGCCGGCGACAACGGCATCCTGCTGGCGCCGACGCCCGGCAGCAGCAAGGATAAAATGCTGTCCGCTATCGACAATATTAAAAGCGGCCGGGCCGGTAAGGGCAGCGAATCGCGCCTTGCGCAAGCCTACCAGTTAGCGAAAGAACACTACGTCGCCAACGGCGTTAACCGCGTGATTCTGGCGGGCGGCAGCGGCTTTAACGCTGGCTTCAAAAACGTGATGCAGGCGCAGAGCTTCTTCTCCGACGCTCAGACTGCGGATATTTCCTTAACGACGCTGGGCTTCGCGGTTAACCGCTTTGCGCCTTCCGCGCTGGCGGAGCTGGCGACTATCGGCCACGGCGTCTACGGCTACATCGACAACGAGCGCGATGCGGAAAAAACCTGGGCCGAGCAGCTTCGTTCAACCCAAACGCCGGTAGCCAAAAATTTCCTCATGACGGTGGAATTTAACCCGAGCTTCGTAAAAGCCTATCGCCTGCTGGGTTATCAGCCGACGAACGCGACAGACGAAGGCCAAGGCGTTGTCGTTACCGGGCAAGCCCTGACCGCGCTGTATGAAGTGGTTCCGGCCGGCAGCAACGGCGGTTGGGAAGGCGAAACCTTTACGCCTAACGCCAATACCTATCTGCGTCCGACGCAGGAAATGGCCATGGTACACCTGCGCTATCAGCAGCCTACCGAACAGAGCGCCCCGCAGCGCATTGAGCTGCCGGTACCCAGCTCGCAGATGAGTACCTCGCTGATGCAAAGCAGCAAAGACTTCCGCTTTGCCGCTGCGGTAGCCGCGTTCGCGCAGCAACTGAAGTATAACGGCGCAGCTACCGGCCAGTTCACGCTGGACGATACGCTGAAGCTGGCCAAAGCAGGTAAAGACGACGACAGGTTCGAGCTGCGCGGCGAATTTATCCAGCTGGTGGAAAAAGCGCAGGAAGCCCTGCCGAAAAATTCGCCAATCAAAGGCCAAAGCCAGAACTAGAATAAATAAAAACCTTGCCGATTCGAACGGCGCAACGGTGAGAGAATCCGCATCGGGGGTTTACAAACACCCCCGGTTCGAAGTAGAATTCCGCACCATTTTGAATATCGCTGGTGATAACGTCAGCAGCAAACCGATTTCTTATTGAGGTGAAAGGTACATGCCGGTAATTAAAGTACGTGAAAACGAGCCGTTCGACGTTGCGTTACGTCGCTTCAAGCGTTCCTGTGAAAAAGCGGGCATCCTGGCAGAAGTTCGCAGCCGCGAATTCTACGAGAAGCCGACCACAGAGCGTAAGCGCGCTAAAGCGTCTGCAGTAAAGCGTCACGCCAAGAAACTGGCTCGCGAAAACGCACGCCGCACCCGCCTGTACTAATGCATTCCGGCTTTCTGCCGGGCACGCGTTGACCGCGCAGGTTGGTGTCGCATCGGTCGTTATTGCGAGACTTGTCGCGAAACGTAGCCGCACTTCCTTAAGGAAGGCCAGCTAACCGACTGCAAGCATGCCGTGCTTTCCATAAGGAAGCGCGGCTTGTTCTCATTTATGGACTTACGATTTTGAGGCTGAATGGCTGGACGAATCCCACGCGTGTTTATCAATGACCTGCTTGCCAGAACCGACATCGTCGACCTTATCGACGCTCGGGTAAAGCTGAAAAAGCAGGGCAAGAACTATCACGCCTGCTGTCCATTCCATAATGAGAAAACCCCTTCTTTTACCGTTAACGGCGAAAAGCAGTTTTATCACTGTTTCGGCTGTGGAGCCCACGGCAACGCCATTGATTTTTTGATGAACTTTGACCGACTGGAGTTTGTCGAAAGTATTGAAGAACTGGCCGCCATGCACAGCCTCGAGGTTCCCTATGAGGCAGGAAGCGGCACCAGCCAGCTAGAGCGCCACCAGCGGCAAAATCTTTATCAGCTGATGGACCCTCTGGCAACGTTTTATCAGGAAGCGCTCAAGCTTCCTCAGTCCCAAAACGCGCGCGACTATTTGGCCCAGCGCGGCCTGAGCGATGAGGTTATCTCGCGTTTCGCCATCGGCTTTGCGCCGTCGGGTTGGGACAACGTACTTAAGCGCTTTGGCCGTGCGCAGGAAAGTCGTGAGCTTTTAAGCAACGCCGGCATGCTGGTGACCAACGACAACGGCCGCACCTATGACCGCTTTCGCGAGCGCGTCATGTTCCCCATCCGCGACAAGCGCGGGCGGGTGATTGCCTTCGGCGGGCGCATTTTGGGCAGCGGTACGCCCAAGTATCTGAACTCGCCGGAAACGGAAATTTTCCATAAGGGCCGCCAGCTGTACGGCCTTTATGAAGCCCAGCTCAGCCACCCCCAGCTCAACAGGCTATTGGTGGTGGAAGGCTATATGGACGTCGTCGCGCTGGCCCAGTACGGCATCGACTACGCCGTAGCCTCGCTGGGGACGTCGACGACGGCGGAGCACATTCAGCTGATGTTCCGCTATACCGACAGCGTGATTTGCTGTTACGACGGCGACAATGCAGGGAGAGAGGCTGCCTGGCGAGCGCTGGAAACGGCCCTGCCCTATTTGAACGATGGCCGTCAGCTGCGCTTTATGTTCCTGCCGGAAGGCGAAGACCCGGATACGCTGGTGCGTAAAGAGGGCAAAGAGGCGTTTGAACGGCGCATGGAGCTGGCACAGCCCTTATCGACGTTTTTATTCGACACGCTGCTGCCGCAGGTGGACCTCAGCACCCCGGACGGGCGTGCTAAACTTAGTACACTGGCGTTGCCCCTTATCGGTAAAGTGCCTGGCGAAACGCTCCGCCTCTATCTACGCCAAGAGCTTGGTATGAAGCTCGGCATTCTGGACGACGCGCAGCTTGAAAAGCTGATGCCCAAGCAGTTGGATACGGAGCAGACAAAGCAGATGCCGCAGCTCAAACGCACCACCATGCGTCTGCTGATCGGGCTTTTGATTCAGCGCCCGCAAATGGCGACGCTGGTGCCGTCAACCGATGGGCTTGAGCAGTCGGAACTGGCCGGCGTGCCGCTGTTTATCGAACTGGTGAAAACCTGCCTGTCCCAGCCGGGGCTGACGACGGGGCAGCTTCTGGAGCTTTATCGAGGCAATAAGTTTAGCCAGCAGCTTGAAATGCTGGCCATGTGGAACCACATGATCGTTGAAGAGATGATCGAAGACACGTTTTTAGATTCTTTAGCTAAACTATATGACTCCATACTGGAGCAGCGGCTGGAAACGCTGATCGCCCGCGACAGAACCCACGGTCTGACGGCGGAAGAACGAAAAGAACTTTGGTCGTTGAACGTCGCTCTGGCAAAAAAGAGCTAGGTTCAGCGAACGTAATACCCTGAATGATTCAGGTTGCACGACGGGTATACAGCATTAACGGCTTAAGTGCCGCATAGAGCAGGAAGCGAATCCTGCGTTGAAGCTGTTTAAGGCCGCAGCTGATAAAAACGGCCCAATCGCTTATGATGACCGGCTTAGCCGATAAAAACTTACTACTCTGAAGTGTGGATACCGTCTTATGGAGCAAAACCCGCAGTCACAGCTTAAGCTTCTTGTTACCCTAGGCAAGGAGCAGGGCTATTTAACCTACGCTCAGGTTAACGATCACCTGCCGGAAGATATCATCGACTCCGATCAGATCGAAGATATCATCCAGATGATCAACGACATGGGCATTCAGGTTATGGAAATCGCGCCTGATGCCGACGATCTCATGCTCGCTGAAAACACGGCGGATACCGACGAAGATGCAGCAGAAGCCGCCGCTCAGGTGCTTTCCAGCGTAGAATCCGAAATCGGGCGCACCACCGATCCCGTTCGTATGTACATGCGCGAAATGGGAACCGTTGAGCTGCTTACCCGCGAAGGCGAAATCGACATCGCCAAGCGCATTGAAGAAGGTATCAACCAGGTTCAGTGCTCCGTCGCCGAATATCCGGAGGCTATCACCTATCTGCTTGAGCAGTACGATCGCGTAGAAACCGGTGAAACCCGTCTGTCGGACCTCATCACTGCCTTCATCGATCCCAACGCGGATGAACTTGGCCCGGCCGCTACCCACGTCGGTTCTGAGCTGTCCAGCGAAGAGCAGGACGATGACGACAGCGATGATGACGATGAAGACGGCGAAGATTCTGATTCCGACTCTGATGAAGACATCGGCATCGATCCGGAAATGGCGCGCGAGAAGTTCGCCGAGCTGCGCGACCAGTATGAAGCGACCCGCAAGGCTATCAAAGCCCACGGCCGCAGCAATGCGAAGGCGCAGGAAGAGATAGTCAAGCTTTCTGACGTATTCAAACAGTTCCGCCTGGTGCCCAAGCAGTTTGACTATTTAGTCAACAACATGCGTCAGATGATGGACCGCGTGCGCACTCAGGAGCGCCTGATCCTCAAGCTGTGCGTTGAGCAGAGCAAGATGCCGAAGAAGAACTTCGTCAACATGTTCGCCGGCAACGAAACTAACCTTGAATGGTTCAATGGCGCGGTCGCCATGGGCAAACCGTGGTCTGAAAAGCTCAAAGAGGTTGGCGAAGAGGTCGAACGCAGCATTCAGAAGCTGCAGATGATTGAAGAAGAGACCGGATTAACCATCGAGCAGGTCAAGGACATCAACCGCCGCATGTCTATCGGTGAAGCCAAGGCTCGCCGTGCGAAGAAAGAGATGGTTGAAGCCAACCTGCGTCTGGTTATCTCTATTGCCAAGAAGTACACCAACCGTGGGCTGCAGTTCCTCGACCTGATTCAGGAAGGCAACATCGGCCTGATGAAGGCGGTAGACAAGTTTGAATACCGCCGCGGCTACAAGTTCTCGACCTATGCCACCTGGTGGATCCGTCAGGCCATCACGCGTTCGATTGCCGATCAGGCGCGCACCATCCGTATTCCGGTGCACATGATCGAGACAATCAACAAGCTTAACCGCATCTCTCGCCAAATGCTGCAGGAAATGGGCCGCGAGCCGCTGCCGGAAGAGCTGGCCGAGCGCATGATGATGCCGGAAGACAAGATCCGCAAAGTGCTGAAGATCGCCAAAGAGCCTATCTCCATGGAGACGCCGATCGGCGACGACGAAGATTCGCATCTGGGCGACTTCATCGAGGACACCACCCTCGAGCTGCCGCTGGACTCCGCGACGTCCGAGAGCCTGCGCTCGGCCACCCACGAAGTGCTGGCCGGCCTTACCGCTCGCGAAGCGAAGGTGCTGCGCATGCGCTTTGGTATCGACATGAACACCGACCACACGCTGGAAGAGGTAGGCAAGCAGTTTGACGTTACTCGTGAGCGTATTCGTCAAATTGAAGCGAAAGCGCTGCGCAAGCTGCGTCATCCGAGCCGCTCAGAAGTCCTGCGCAGCTTCTTGGACGACTAAGCGACCGCGCTCTCGCACTTTGTTAATACAAAGGCCTCCAGCTCGCTGGGGGCTTTTTTTATCTATTAAGGAAGTTAGTTTATGCAACAGGGAAACTACACGCTCGACGCGCTGCAGCAGTCGGTGCGGGCCGGCAAGCGCTTCAAGTACCTCTATTTCTGGGGCCACCGCCCTTCCCCCAGCGGCGCGGTAACCGCCTCCTGCTTTAGCCAGTGGTGGCCGTCGCCGTTTGAGGTCGACGGCGTCACCTACGCCAGCGCCGAACACTGGATGATGGCGGGCAAGGCCAGGCTGTTTGGTGACGAAGCTATTCTGCCCCGCATTCTGAACGCCAAATCACCGGCAGAGGCAAAAAAGTTCGGCAGGCAGGTAACGGGCTTTAATCAACAGGTTTGGGAAGCGCGCTGCTTTGAGATGGTGTGCGAAGGCAACTTCCACAAGTTCAGCCAGCACCCGGCGCTGGGCGCGTTTCTCGTCGGCACTCGCACGCGCGTGCTGGTTGAGGCCAGCCCCGTCGACCGCATTTGGGGGATCGGCCTGGCTCAGGACGATGAACGCGCCGCTAACCCTCTGCGGTGGAACGGCACTAACCTGCTCGGCTTCGCGCTGATGGCGGTCAGGGACAGGCTTGCGGGCATTGATGCAACAACTAGATAAATCAGTTGCACAGAAAACCCGCAGGCAAACGCGGCAAGTGTAGATTTTTCACCGGGTTTTACCGTATAATCGCCGCCTACTGGCCCCTTAGCTCAGTGGTTAGAGCAGGCGACTCATAATCGCTTGGTCCCCCGTTCAAGCCGGGGAGGGGCCACCAGATTTTAGACCTGCGTTTACGCAGGTTTTTTTATATTCCCTACTACTTTTTATCAGCCAAATAGAATCTATATTGCCCCTGCCAACCTTGTGTTTTTGAGGTGGTGAAGAATATCCCGCCAGTATACGTACGCTCCTGATATAGCGTCACCAATAAGCTATTATTATCTTTCCGAAGGACCGCCATATTGAAAACACCAACGGTCGTTTCATACATGGGATACGTATATCTATGTTTTATAACCAATCGCCCATTCTCGCAATAATATGAAATAATAAAATTTTTCAGCAAGCGGCCATTGTCTAGAGCAAACGTTACATTCACACCTTCTTCATCAACTTTTAGTACAAGAGGCGTTTTTATTCCTAACGTGGAAATATCTATAGCGTCACCGGTACGTTCATCGAAAAGAAAGTAATCATTAATTAATGATGCCAAATTATCGGCGTCATAAAGAGAACGACCAACTGGCTTACTTATTATCGTACCCTGGCGTAAAAACTCCCCATCAACTACCGGACACTGTACCAGCTCATGAAGTAAAGGCTTTTCAGGATTAATGCCGTCTACCGAAACGCTACAGCCTGAGAGGAGCAGCAGGCACAGCGTAAGAGACGACTTTATACTCCAGCCAAATTTAAGTGGAAACACAGCTGCTATCATCCCTAAATTTACTATGTTGTTTAAGTAATGAACCCGCTAGAGTGAATATCAGTAACTCAGAGCAACTAGCTGCCCGGGCTTTTTCAAGAAAAGAATAAAGTGTTCACTATTAAATAACCGATAAAATCTCACCGCCAGCGCTCTGACATAGTCAGCATGTTTTTCTTTAGGGATATTGCCGTAGCGCATATCCAGAAAGTAGGGATCGTCATCAATATAAGCGAAGTCATCATATACTCGGTTCCAATGCCAGACCACCTTATTTATCGATGAACTATCACACTCTAAATACCAACCTGAAAAATATTTAGCCACTTCAAACCATAGCTCTTCATCGGAATTGGCAAAAGCAATCTTCTTAAAAGCCCTACGCACGTAATAATAATCGGCCTCATCCCTCTCTGGGATTGAAACCCCAACTTCCCTTAAGTACGCATAAAAATAGCGTGAAACGTCATACCAGTCTAATTCGGGATCCAGCCCAAAAGAAGCCAATATCAGTAAGTTCTCAGACGCGTTTCCCTTTATCACCTGCTGCTCGGCCCAGTCGGTATATTCACGAAGATGGATATCTTGTATATCTCGCACCGCCATGCCGCACAGGTCTTTTAAATCGATTAAACATACATCCATAATTAAACCATTCGCCGCTGTCTTAGGGCCCAAAGCACCTAAGGTTCCCTTTTCCAAACAGTGACATCGCTCGACGTTGCGCACACCAGAAATTCACCACACCAGGAAAAACCGACGGCGCGAATATAATCCGAAATAAACCGGACGCACCCTTCTTGAAAAGAGGAAATAAGCGCCGCTTTTCCCGGAGGGCAAAGGATAACGTCTTCAACGGGCCAGTCAGGAGCAACTCTTTCCAGCGACTCACCGTAGCGGTTAACAAAAGGCAATCCACCGCCACACAGCCCGGAAATATGAATGAACTCGTCTTCAACGCGACCTATCCCTTGGCAAACCAGATTAACGGGATCGTACCAATCGCCATATTCTTCATAGTCGCGGGCAATCTTTTCGCCCGTCATGCAATTGATCAGGCCGCGCCCCGAAGAGGAAATAACAAGCAGATCGTTGGTTCTTTTTGAAAACCCAACTTCGGTTAATCCGCCAACGGCTATCGTCGTATGCCTTTTCCACCCGCCAGGGCTCTCGGCAATCGTTATATTTTTTAAGATGTCCAATACCCGTAGGCGGTTTTCATTTTGGATAGTTATACGGTTCAACGAGTTCTCCCGATGTTTGATTGAGGATTAGGACATTTTCTCTTTCTGCAAATAGTTTTTCCTACTATAAATACAGAGAAAGATAGCCGATCACCTTATTTCGCCAACGCTGCTAATACGTGAACCGGATCGTTTTCTATTGCTTTTAGCAGCGCTTTCGCCGCCCCAACCGGCTCACGCCGTCCCTGTTCCCAATTCCTTAACGTGCCAACGTTAACGTCAATTAACGCAGCAAAACGCGGCTGGCTTAATCCGGTCATTCGACGAATTTCTTTAACGTGCACAGCGGTAACAACGGTGACTCGTGATGGAGAACGCTCTCCATCAATAATTTCATTCATCTGAACCATGCTTTCAGTCAAACGAGAAAATAACTTTTTATCCATATTTACCACCTTTCATTTAGCTGCCGTAGAGCCCTTTTCTCAACAACGCTTAGATCGTCCTTCACGCCTTTTCTATAAATCAACAGCATCCGCATCTGTGAATCACTCACTTTATAGTAATAAATTATGCGAACGCCGCTGCGCTTCCCTTCGCCTCTTACCAACCATCGGACTTTACGCAGTCCACCCGTACCTTGGATCACGTCTCCTGCTACTGGATTTTCCGCTAAAAACTGCTGAAGATACAGATAGCTATCGTCCGTTAATAGAATTTTACAGTCTTCAGTAAAGATTGGTGTTTCAACAAAAATCATCGTCCTTAATGCCTTCATTATTTAATATATATAGCAAGACACAGTACGTCAATGACGTACTATTTCTTCGCATTTGAATTACTAAAAAAATTAAAATAGACCGCTTGAGAAAACGCGCTGATTTATAGAGCTCGTGGAGAAAAATTAAGCCTCTATATGTGCCCCACATTATGTAGTGGAATGGAATATGAGTTTGGCGCAATGCCTGGCGGCAACCGCGTCGGCGCACGAATCATATCTAAAACAGCATTCGTGCCGAGAATTCTCATTATTCAATGTTCGCCGCACACGGCAGCTCATAACGATCGGGCAATTCCAGCTCAATACCGTCGATCTGACTGAAACGTTGGTGAACCCAGCTACCGAATCCTTTTTGTGATTGAACCTAATGTCTGACGCAGAATATAACAGGCCTCTTCTTCTATCGAGTTGCCATGACGAGCCGCTGCTACGCGCAAGCTTTCCGCTAGTTCACCGTCGAGATTATGAATCGTGATAGTTGTCGTAAGCTTCCCTTTTTAATTGCATTACTATCATCCATCCCTTAGCTGACGATTTACGGCTCTTTTTTATCAACCCTACGCTTTATCCCAAGCAGCTTCATAAAATCAGCAAACAGCGCTTCCTGCACGTCAAACAGAAGCCATTTCCCGTCATGGTACGCCGTGGCCGCATCAAATTTTTCTACGATTACGGCAGAAAATTCCCCGCGCAGCGCCTCAAATTTCGCCTGTTCCGGCTTGCCGAAAACCACCATAAAGCCGAGCGCTTCCTCATTGAAAAGCAGTGAACATATCGTCTTGCTCCCTTTGCGGAACTTCAGCTCATAGGTCCATTCCTTTCCGCCGGTATGCCAGACTCTATCCAGAGAGTAGCGACTTTCAATTTCTGCAATCAGCCGTTTTTGGTTCAAAAATAAGAGCTCTCTAAGCAAATTTTTCAGTACTTGCTCGCTGGGTGTTTCTATAACCATGATGCCTCCTGTTAAGCCATCTCTACACGAACTGTAATCCTTTCAGATGGCTATCTTAACCCTTAGCTAAAATTAAGCAGTGCAGAAATCCAACAACTGCGGCGCTGATAGCAAAGTACTTTTCTAATTACAAACGCGCTCATCCCTCTTTGCGATCCCCCTCGATTTTCCCTCATCTCCCCATTGCCGACTTTACTGTATAAATATACTGTGGCGTTGCGTTCGGCCTTTGCCGTTCGCTATACCCCAAATAAGTAAAGTTTATGACGGGTATAAAAAGCCGAAACCCCGCGGTGCGCAAACACCAACGGGGTTTCTAACCACAATGTTATACGAGGTAACACCATGGCTGTTTTGAAGCTTATCCAAACTCGTCCGCAATTTATACGCTCGTTAAGATCTTTTTTCCGATCCATCTCGAAAAGATCGATCTTTCTCCGCCCCGCCGTCGCTTCCTTCCTATTTAAGGAGATGGAGCCATGCTGAGCTACGTCAATACCCGAACCGAAGATCCGCTGGAGCTTATCGAGCAGTGTCTGGCGCTGGCCGGCGCCGTTATCAGTATCGATAACGCGGCGGTCAAAGAGTCGCTGCAAATGATCCTGCACGAGAAAGTGAGCGCACTGTTTTGCGCGCTGTATGAAAAAGACGTGCCCGAGCCAGCCTAATCGCGCATTTAGAAAAGAAAAGGGGGCAATACTGCCCCCGCATGGCCCGCCATCGGCCAGTCACAGCTCAATCGAACGTTTCCAAAGCAGAAAACGATCGCCACCTCCAGAGGAGGTGGCTTAGGGTTGATATAAATAACGCCCAAGATGGCTACACTTCAAACGATCGACACCTCCAGCCGCTTCCCTAACGCCAGCAGCGCTTTTTCAATAGTATCGATCTTGGTGGCGTGATTTAGATTCACGATGCGCTGCATTTCCTGCGGACGCGTGTTCATACGGCGAGCAAGCTCGGCTTGGGACGTGCCGCTTTCCAGCATGGCGTTAAGCAGCAGCACCTTGATCGCTACGCCTGCCGGTACGTCTACCCATTCGTCGTCATCCTCAATCGGCGTTGGCATCGGCACCGGACGTTCGTCTTCAAAATAGAAGTCAAAAGCGACGATTAGCGCATCGTGCGCCATCTCCAGCGCCTCTTCACGGCTATCGCCACAGGTCAGCGCTTCAGGGATATCCGGAAACGAAACCATATAGTTACTACCGTCTCTTTCAATATCAACACGATATCGCATGATTTTCCTTAATTTCCTCAATGCGCTACTGAACGTTCTTCAAACCAAGCTGTTTAACGATAGCTCTTCTCAATCTGTCATAAATCTCTCTCGCCGGGTGCCTCGGCATCACGGACTGTCGGCCGTTCAAATAGACTTTCAGATGGTTTGTTCCATCCTTAAACCATGCCCCCTGTTCCTCTAGCCAGCGTTTGAATTCGCTCTGCTTCACGCTAATGCTATCCCACCCGTCAAATATAAACATTTTTGTTTAATTCCACCCGCTTTAAATAAACATTTATGATTATTTTAAAGCGCCCCTTTCATTCCGTTTGATTAACAGTATCGGTGCGCCAAAGAGGCTTCAACGCTCAAAAGAAGGTTTACATCAGCTGGTCAGAAAAGGCCGCAAACGGAGTGAAAAAAGAAAGAAGGAAAACAAAAAAATGGGGTGCTTTACTCAAAATAGTGATAACGATTTATGCCGAAGAGGGGATTCAGCGCAAGCGACTAAAACCCACCTTTCGCCTATTCCTTTCCAAATTACCGCTTGAACCGCGTCTCGTAATTCGCATGCTTCAACGAAAACGCCCGGAGCACATAGTTCTTCGGCTCGCTTGGCTTAGCTTCATGGCGCTTCCCTACGGCTGAAAAGAGGGCGCTCTTATACAAGCCGTCAGATGAAAGACCGAAAAAGGAAAGCACGGGCCGTCCAAAACGGAGCCGGCCCGCGAAGTCACGAAGAAAAAAGCTACTTCCACGCAAAGTGGAACAGCGCCTCGTCCGGCATCGTCATAATCTGCCGAACCTTCCCCGCCTTGTATTCAAGATAAGCATCGTAGCCTTCGCTTCCCTCTTCGACCGCCTGCCAGGTCGAAACCTGTGAGCGGAACTCGTCGTCAAGCACCGACTTATCGGGCCAGACAACCAGCGTTTTGCCGCGATAGCCGATTTCAAACAGGAAGCTGCCCACTAATGAAGCGGGAGCATCGGCTTCCGGATGGCTCAGCGTCGGGTTTTGCAGGCAGCGCCCATCTCGCACCGCGTGGGACACCATCTCTACGCAGTCGAGAATGCCGGGGCCGGGGAAGCCGACCTGCCAGTACAGCTCACGGCGGCGCACTGGCTCCTGCGGCGACAGCTGGCTGAAGGTAAACCGGCACAGGCGAATCATCAGCGCCGAGGCGATAACGTTCTCTTTAGTGGCGTATTTCAGCAGGTCTTCCCGCGTTAAAACAATGTCGCCGTCTCTGTCGTGGACGGTTACGCTACACGCTTGCATTGGTTAACGCTCCATGGCCTGAGGGATAACAATAGCGCCGATATCCGGCGAGTTGCGCATCATATCGTTGTCTAACATGAAGCGAACGTCGTCTTTCATGCTGTCGATATCGCCCTGATTCATCCGCTGGGTAAAGTGTGAGCCGTCAAACAGACTTTGCGCATCCTCAACGCTGATGCCCTGTACCTTGGCGCCCAGCGCAATGGCCTCAGCCTTGTGCTCTTCAATCCACTTGCCCGCTTCGTCGTGAGCCGCTACCGCGGCCTTAATCCAGTCCGGGTGATTTTTCACTACCGCTTCGCTGGACGCCATCACCAGCTTCGGCACCACCAGTCCGTCAGCCGTCGTCAGCACCTTAGCGCCTTCCTGCTCGGCCTTAATCACGGACGTCGCCGCCAGCAGCGCGGCGTCAACCTGGCCGCTCTGAAGCGCAGCGAATGCCTGCGGAATGTCCATCTGTACAAACTGTACGTCTTTCATGGTCAAGCCGTTTTTCACCAGCGCGGCGACCAGCGTCTGGTGCAGCACGGTACCCTTCGGCCCGGCGACCTTCTTGCCCTTCAGGTCGGCAATCGACGTCACGCCGCCCTTTTTCGCAACAATGGCGAACGTGCCCGTCGGGCGGGAGACGCCGGCGATAATCTTGACCGCATTACCTTCACCGTTCGCCATCAGTACCGAAGAGGTGTTCATGACCCCAGCCACGTCCAGATCGCCGCTGGCTAACGCCTGAGCCTGCTTGGCGCCGGAGGTGATTTCATGCCACTTGACCGTCACGCCGAGCTTCTCGGCCTGCTTTTCTAAAAGCCCCTGCTCTTTCATCACCATCATTTGCAGGTTGAACGGCGCCTTGACGTAGCTGATGTCGATAGTCTTGTCGGAAGCATGAGCCTGGCTCAGGCCAAGCAGCAGCGCGAGCGCGCCGGTTAATACCGTCTTTTTCATTATCATTCCTTGGTTTCAATCGGTTGTAGGTAGTTAAGGATCTGTCTTTTTAATTCAGTCGGATATCCGCTCTCTGCGCGAATAAACTCCGCAGAGATCCGCCCCTGATTCATTACCAGAATGCGGTCGCCGATGGTTATCGCCTCGTGAATGTCGTGAGTGACGAACAGGCAGCTCGTCCTCTGCCCATTAATCAAGCCGCTCAGCATGTGCTGCTGTTCGGCGCGGGTAATGGCGTCCAGCGCGGCGAAAGGCTCATCCATCAGCAGCACTCTGGGGCGTTGCAGCAGCGCCCGGGCAATCCCTACCCGCTGGGCCATTCCGCCGGACAGCGACGCGGGCATCATATCCCGTACGCCGCTTAGCTGAACCTTCGCCAGCGCGTCGTCAATAGCCGCGCGCTTATTCGAACGCCAAAAGGGCTGCGCCAGCGCCAAGTTTTCCGCCACAGTTAGCCACGGCAGCAGCCTAGGCTCCTGAAACACCATGGCGCAGTCGGCGGGCGATACGTTAACCGAGCCGCCGTCAGGGGAAATAAGCCCGCCCAGAATGCGCAGCAGCGTCGACTTACCGCAGCCGGAAGGCCCCAGCAGGCAGGTTATCTCGCCTTCGGGCAGAGAAAGGGAGACGTCTTCCAGCACCGCTCGCGCGCCGTAGCGTTTGCTAATCGCCGTGAGCCCCCGCATCATCGGACCACCTCCGGGAAGCGCCACGCTAACCTTCTGGCCATCGCCTGATAAAACAGCGTATCCAGCAACCAGCCAATGAGCCCGATGGTCAAAATCCCCACCATCACCGCGTCGGTACGCATCATTTCCTGAGAGTCGACTATTAGATAGCCGAGCCCGCTGGCGGCGGCAATGAGTTCCGCGCCAATAAGCGCCCGCCAACTGTAGCCGAAGGCCAGACGAACGCCCGTCACAGCGGACGGCACGGCGCTGGGGATAACGATGAAAAACAGGTAGCGAACGGACGACAGGTTCAGCGCCACCGCCAGCTCGCGGTGCTCCGGCGACACGCGGCGCAGGCCGTCCCGAGTATTAAGAAAAATGGGAAAGATAGACGCCAGCACGATAATCGACAGCTGGGTGGCTTCGCCAATTCCCAACCACAGGATCAGCAGCGGCGTCATCGCCAAAGGCGGGATCATGCGAAACAGCGCCAGCGGCGCGGACAGCAGCTGTTCAAACCAGGAAAAGCGCGCCACCAGCCCCGCCAGCAGCATGCCCAACGTACAGCTGATGAGAAACCCTTCAAACACGCGCTTAAGGGAGGTCGCAATGTGCAAAGGCAGCGCTCCCGAACGCCACATGTCGGCGGCAGAATGGAGCACCGTCAGAGGCGGCGGCAGCAGGTAGGCTGAAATCACGCCCGAACTCGCCAAAAGCTGCCAGTACACTACCACCAGCAGCGGCGTCAGAAGCGGTCTAAAATAGCGCATCACAGCAGCCGAACGGCGTCCTGAGCGCTTACGGTGAGCAACACGTTGGCTAGCTGATACTTGGCGTCCGTCCATCCGCACAGAGCTTCTTCGGTGGCATCCGCCCGCTTGCTGGCGCGCCCCATGGCTAAAAACGATTCCGGCGGCTGGCCGACGGCCGGCGCCAGCTCAACGCTTTTCCCACGATAGCTGAATTTAAAATAAAAGCTGCCAGCAATGCCCTTCTGCGCAGCGGGGTGAACGTAGTCAACGTCCAGCGTGAAGCGCCCTTCGCTCACCATGCGGCTCACCAGCTCAAATCCGTCCCTCGCGCCCAAGCCGGGAAAGGCGGTAAACAGTGACAGTTCGCGCCGTTCAAGCAGTTCGCCGTCCTCGGTTAGCAACGCAATGGCGCGTTGCAATAAGCGAAAGCCAAGCACTACGCCGCCCACCGCGTCATAGCCGTGGTAGTTGAAGGCGTCTTGAAGAGTAAAGGCAATCGGTTGATCACTGTCCGCGACGATTAACGTCGGCGAAACCCAGTCAGAATGGGGGATAAGGCGAGGATTGGCAATCACGGGAACTCCTTGGGTTCTGCTTTTTGTTATCCCGTGATTTTAGGCATAAATACAAATGATATCAATTCTCATTTATGTTTATAAAGTGTTACCAATGCGTTTTAAATGTGTTGTATCTGAGACAATATCGGAGGGGGAAATACGAGGGATCAGATAACCGTCATTTCGAGCGCATTCACCGGGCAGGCAAACGCACATTCGCCGCAGCCGTCGCACTTCTCGGCATCAATGGTCGGCGCCAGTGAACTTTGCCAGACGATAGCGGATTTTTGGCAGCGCCGACGGCAGGTGTCGCAGTACATATAGCGGTTCTGGCAGGTGTGCTGCACCAAGGGCCGCCCGTTGAGGCGAAACGTCCCTTCCAAAAGCGCGCCCTGCCCACAGGCCTTCACGCACTCGCCGCAGCGCGAGCAGTAGTTGGCGATAAAATCGAGCGCCGGGTAGCCGCCGTTCATGACGATAAGGGATTCAGGGCAGGCGGTTACGCAGTCGCCGCAGCCGTTGCACTGTTGGCGAAACAGCGCTTCGCCCACTGCGCCCGGCGGGCGAATCACGTCGGCCTTTATCTCGAGCTTCCGCGCCTCTTGTTCGACCGCATCCTGCGCGCCCTTAAACAGCCCGCGCAGCAGGCCGCGTCGGCTCACCTCGCGGTGTTCCATATAGGCACGATAAAAGCGTTCGTCTTTAGACAAAGGGGAAACTCCAGAGAATAGGGCTACGGTCTCGATTATACGCCACCTTTCAGCCTGGCTAAAAGGGCATATCGTGGGGTGGATTAACGGCCGGGGGTTTCCCGGCCGTCGAGCCTTAAAGGGCGACCGCCCAAAGGTTATAGAACGCGATGCGGGAAAGCAGTTCGCCAACCACTACGCCGCAGGCGCACAGCGCCAGAGCCGCTTTGGCGCTCTCGCTTTTCACCAGCGCGACGGCTGCGGCAGCAATGCCTAACGCCAGGAAGAACGCCTGAACGGCCCACAGCGTCGTTTGCGCGCCGGAAAGCGCAGGGTCGGCGTCGGTAACGAAGCTCAGATAGCCGGGCTTGGCCAGCAGGCTTAAGACAGCCCCCACCAACAGCGCGAAGCCGCCGACTTTACGCACGCCCGCCAGCAGCGCACAGGCGCCGCCGCCGACCAGCACGGTCATCCACATCTGCCACGCCGTGTGCGGCGTATTCCAGCTGCCGACCGTCGCCAGCTGATACACCTGCGTCATCGACCAGACAAACGCCAGCCCGACGACGATGGTCAGCACGTTGAACAGCGTCGCAAGCGCCGCGCTCTTTTTCACGTAGAAGAAGAACAGCGTGCAGAAAGCCAGGCCGATAAAGGCACCGCCGAGCACGATCTCGTTGCTCATCGGCGAGCGGCCGACGCCCGCCAGCATGTTGAACATGCGAAACAGCTGCCCGAGGTGAAACGTACTGCACGCAAGCCCAACGGCCATCAGGATAAACGCCAGCAGGTTGGCGCGCTTAAGCCCTTCCCAGTCGGACAGTTTTAAACGGTAGCTAATGAAGGCCAGCAGGAAAAGGCCCACCGCGCTTTGCCCCAGCACGGTGAAAAAGACTAACGGGAGTTCATGCATGTTACACCTCCGCCGGGTTCTGGATGCGGCCAGACTTATCGCCGCACGGTTTTGCATCTCGATGCGCTTTGATAACCAGGTTTGGCCCGGTCAATCCCGGATCCGGCAGTGGAGCCACCGCGTTTTCATCGCCGTACTTCTCGCGCAGCACGCCGATTTCATCGAAGTCCAGCGCCCGCTGCGGGCAGGACTCGACGCAAACCGGCTTTTTGCCCTCGGCGACGCGCTGATAGCAGCCGTCGCACTTGGACATCACCTTCTTCTCGGCGTCAAACTGCGGTGCGCCGTAGGGGCAGCGCATCTCGCAGTAGCGGCAGCCTACGCAGATCTCCTGGTTGACCACCACCAGCCCGTCCTCTTCCCGCTTGTGCATCGCCCCGGTCGGGCAGCCTTCCACACAGGTAGGCGCCGCGCAGTGGTTGCAGGCGATGGAAAGGTAGTAGCTGAACACGTTTTGCGTCCACAGGTTGCCTTCCTTTGCCCAGCTGCCGCCGCCGTATTCGTACACGCGGCGGAATTTTGGCCCCAGAGGCAAGTCCTTCTCATCTTTACAGCTCACCTGACAGGTTTTGCAGCCGGTGCACTTGGAGCTGTCTACAAAAAAACCATATTGTTTCATCACGATCTCCTTACGCCAGCTTTACTTCAACCAGGTTGGTGTGCTGCGGGTTGCCCTTCGCCAGAGGCGACGGCCGCTGCGTAGTCAGGGTGTTAATACAGCCCCCGACGTCCAGCCCCTGCTCATTCACGTCGCGCCACGCTCCCTGAGGAACGGCGACGACGCCCGGTAAAACGCGCTGCGTGACTTTAGCCGCAATGCGGATGCGGCCGCGATCGTTGAAAATTTCCACCATGTCGCCGTGCTTCAGCCCGCGCGCTTCAGCGTCGATTGGGTTGATCCATGCCATGTGCGGCACCGCCTCGCGCAGCATCGCCACCGAATAGTAGGTCGAGTGCGCGTGGCCCTTGTCATGGAAGCCGGTCATCTGCAGCGGATAGGTCTTCTGCTTCTCTTTATCGCTAACGCCCTCATAGGTTTCGCAATACTCAGGCACCGCCGGGATGCGGTCGCCTTCCGGCAGCTCCCAGGTCGCAGCGATTTCAGCCAAGCGCTCGGAGTAGATTTCTATCTTGCCCGACGGCGTTTTCAACGGATTGGCCTGAGGATCGTCGCGGAAATCCTTCAGCGCGATGAACTTGCTGCTGTCCGCCAGCGCTCTGTCGATAACGCCCCTGTCGTTGGTTTCGGCAAAGGTCGGCAGCGACGGGTTCTTCTCGCGCATTTTGTTGTAGCAGTACTCAATCCACTGCTCGTGAGTGCGCCCTTCGGTAAACTTGTCGCGGATGCCCAGCTTCTCCGCCACTTCGGCCAACACGTCATAGGACTGACGGCACTCCCACAGCGGTTCGATGGTGTTTTGCATGCGGGTGAAGTAGTGGTATGCGCCGCTGGCATAGGAGTTGTCGATCAAATCGTTGGACTCGACGTAGGTGACGTCCGGCAGCAGCAGATCGGCGTACTTGGCGGTCGCCGTCATGTGGTTTTCCCACACCAGAATAAATTCACACAGGGATTCATCCTGCAGGATTTTGTGGGTCTTATTCAGGTCAGAGTGCTGGTTCATCGGCACGTTGCCCGCATAGTTCCACAGGAATTTGATGCCGACCTCGAGCCGATCTTTGCCCTTAACGTGGGCATTCTTGGCCGTCATCTCCGTTGGGCGAGCGATCGCATCGGTCCACATAAAGCAGGGGATCACGGTTTTCACCGGGTTGGGGATGCTAAAGCCCGGCACGCTGTACTTCACGTTGCCGCCCCAGCCGCCGGTGTTAGTTCCCGGACGACCGATCTGACCGGTCATAATCGGCACCATCATGACGGCTCGGGAAGCCTGTTCGCCGTTTGCCGTACGCTGTAAGCCCCAGCCCTGAGAAATCCAGGCCGCCCTGGCGGTGGCGATTTCCCGCGCCAGCTGCTTGATGCGAACCGCTGAAATGCCAGTGATGCCGCTTGCCCACTCGGGCGTCTTGGCTACGCCGTCCGGCCCGTTGCCCAGCAGGTAGTCTTTATAGGAGGCGTTCTTCGGCGCAGACGCCGGCAGCGTCGTTTCGTCCCAGCCGATGCAGTATTCCTTCAAAAACGCTTCGTCGGCCAGCCCTTCCTGAATCAGGGTATAGCCGATGCCCGCCACCAGCGCGCCGTCGGTGCCGGGGCGGATAGGTATCCACTCGGCGTCAAGGGTGGTAACGCTGTCGGTTCTGCGCGGATCGATAATAATCACGCGGGCGTTGCTCTGCTTTAAGGCGTTCAGCGTTTCATAAAACTGGCCGCCGCCCGACATGCGGGTTTCCCCCAGGTTGTGGCCGAACATCACTACCAGATCGGAGTTTTTGATTTCCGACAGCAGGCTTTCGGGCGCGCCGCCGTAGACGTAGGGGAAGATGTGGTTAATCTGCGCCGTAGAGTAGGTGCCGTGCTGCTCCAGGAAGCCGCCGTACAGGTTCAGCAGGCGCTTACAGGCGTTACGTCCCTGCAGGTTGGCGCCGGTAGAGCCGGAGCCATACTGATAGTAGATAGCTTCGTTGCCGTATTTCTCAACGGTGTACTTTAATTTCTCGGCCAAAAGCGTGGTGGCTTCGTCCCAGCTGATGCGCTTGAACTTGCCTTCTCCGCGCTTGCCGGTACGCAGCATCGGATATTTGACGCGATCGGGGTTGTAGGTTTTCCAGCGGATGGAGCGCCCGCGCAGGCAGGGGCGAATGTGGTGTTCGCCGAACTTGGCGTCGTCAAACGTAGTTTCAGAGGCGACTTTGACAATCACACCGTCTTTAACGTGAACCTTCAGCGGACAGCGGCTGCCGCAGTTCACCAGACAGGCGCTGTATTTGATCTTTTCATCGGACTGCGCCCCGGCAGCGTCCGGCGCAGGCTGTGCATTTACTGCAAACGGCAGCGTTATCGATCCTGCAACCGCCGCCGCACCGCTTGCTGCCGCAGAGGCTTTGAGAAAGCCGCGCCGCGTCACCTCACCGGGGTGAACATACTTGTTTTTGCTCATCGACATTACCCTCATGGTAATAACATTAAGAAATATAAAGACTTTTATTTTTTATATTAACCTTAATAATACCTTTGTAGTTTGAACTACCATACTGATCTACATCAACCAAAAGGGGTATATCGCTTGTAGTTTCTTAATCTGAACCGCTGTGCCGCATAATTTCCATCAATTCCCATTAATTATATGAAGTTACAAAAAACCACTCTTTCCAGAAAGCACTTTTTCAAGCGGAAAATAGGCGCAATAAGTTGCTCTTTTGCGTCTAATTGTCGTTTTTTCTTATCACGGCGGCATAATCGCCAATCATCATATTTATTCACTAAGAGAGAAAAAGGCCCCGACCGCTGTGATACAGGGGCCGAGGCCTTTTTAGCTACTGAATAAAAAAGCGACTAGAACTGAATTTTTATCCCCAGAGAGCCGCCATAGCCGTCAACGTCGGAAGAGGCATCTTTTTGATACTTCACGTCGCCGTATACGGAAACGCGGTCCGATAAATCTGCGCTGACGCCGGTACCGATGCGCCACCAGGTTTCGGTAAAGTCGGTTTTCATTTTGACATCGGCGACGCGAACGTCTGGCGAATCGGTCAGGTTATGCACCACGTCCATCGTGACGTAGGGCTTAACGCCCTGCATTTCCTTAACGATACGAAGCCCGCCGCGCGCTCGCGCGCTGTTTTCGGCTACGCCACTGACGCTGCTTACGTCATCGCTAAACCCGTCCAGATTTAAATACTGATACATCAACTGCGCCTGTGGCTCCACGCTCCAGCCGTTGCCGAGCGCAAATGCATGACCTGCTTCAATAGAAGCCACTGCGCCGTAGCCGTTTTGTTTCGCATTACGATCGCTGCTGTAGTCGTTGCGATAATAGGTACCCTGCCCCGTCAGGTCGAGGTATGCCCCGTTTTCCATCGACATCGAGTAGTAAGCGCCAAGCCCGTATCCGTTGCTGTCAACCTTCCCGGTATGGGCCGACAGCTCGGAAGAGAGTCGGCGCACGCTGTCGCGCGCGTCGGTGCGCTGGTGGCCCAGCGTCATCATCACGCCGCCGACGGTTCGTACTCCAGAAGCGCTGACGCTCTCATAGACGTCGGCGCCAAGTTGAGCAAACCAGGTATCGGTTTTGTAGCCAAAGCGGCCTGACTCATTCTCAACGTGCTGGCCGCTGATGCGCCCCCAGGCGCCGTCTTTTCGCCGTACGACGCTGTCGCCGCGACGCTCGTGGAACGTGCCTACCGTATCAAACCCATACTGTTGGTTCAGATACGGCGCGACCGCGTAGCCTGCGACTTCCGGACGATACAAAATTTGCGGCTTTGGCTTAGGCTCCGTTACGTTCGGATCGGGATCCGGCGTCGGCGGCGTTACGTCGAGGTAAGAGCGCAGATACCAGTCGTTATCATCGACTGAGCCGCCCTGATACAAAAGGTACTGATAGGCGCCTGCGCTTACCGTGTTGCCGAGCGTGAAGCCGCCGGTCGAACCGCCGTCAATTTGCACCACCTGAATGCCGTCACCGGTCGTCAACGCGCCCAGCCCGCCGGCGTTGTTGATAACCAGCGTGTGGTTCCCGCTGGCGTCGCCGGTAATATGCACCCTGTCGCTTTGGCTATTTGCATCGCCGTCATTCAGTACGGCATTCAGCACAAAGGTAGCGCCGCTGCCCGCAAGCGCCCCCATCGTCAACGTTTTAAACGCGCCGGCAGCGGGCGCATCGAACGCAATCGTAGACGAGTTTGCCGTCAGGCTGCCGATGAGAGAATCTTCTTGCATCACCCAGCGGCTGTCGTTCATCGTCAGCGCAAAGTCGCTCTGCGTCGCGCCGTTCCAACGCGTGCCGTTACTCAGGGTGGCGTCAAGCTGGCTGCCGTCCGTCACGGAGATATTGCCGTTCAAAACGGAAGAATCGGCCAGCAGGCGAGCGTTGGACGCACCGTCAACGTTGAGAACAGAGCCCGTACCGACGCTGACTTCGCTGCCGATAAGCGCAATTTCGCCGTTTTGGGAGGCATAAATCGTTATTGCATCAAACTTGTCGCTCATGATGCGACTGTTTTTCAGGCTAATACCGCCGCTGTCGCCGTTCTCCATCATTTGGACTACGCCCGACGCATACTCTCCCTTCGCGTGGATAAACACGCCGTCGCCCTCGACCCGATTATTATCACCGATGGTGGTTAATCCATGGGAGCCGCTCCCTTCGGTATCAATGGATACGGTCTCCAAATTCAGCACGGTTTCATTCAAGCCGCCGAGCGTTGACGAAAACGTACCGTAGCTGTCGTTGCCTTTCGTTACGATCGAACTTTGCTTAATGCTGATTCGAGGGCCGTCATAGTTTTCTGCCCCTGAGGTTCCATAGGACTGAAGCATCACGCCAGTGGCTGAATCTCCCTCCATGGTAATACGACTCCCGGTCAACAGAGCTGAGGAGCCGTCTCTTACCAGCGCTCCGTAGCTCCCCTGGCCGGTCATATGGATAGTGGTATCGTTCGCCTCAACGACGCCATTGGGAGAAAAGACGGCGCTTGATATCGAAGTACCGACGTGAATACCATAAGCCGTCTTGCCCGTAGCGCTTATGGTTACTCCATCAAGCGTCACTTTGCTTGCCCCAGACGTCACCACGCCGTTGGCGGAATCGCCGTCCAGCTTAATCATCAGCCCGGAGGCGTCAATCTGCGCGCCGTCTCCTTTTGCATGCAGTGCAACCAGGTTTCCTGACTGAGACGTTATCGAGCCACCGGCTATCGTTGCGGTTGCGTTCTCTTCTGCCCGCACGCCGTCGGCGAGCAAGGCATCCATGATGATATGGCTATCGGTCACTTTTACCGACGCACCGTTCCCTTTAACCAAGACGCCGCTGGTGCGATCGTTAACGGAAGACGCCGATGCGCCGCTGGTGATAGTAACGTTATTAAGCTCAACGTCAGTGCTGCCGTTAACCAGCACGCCCTGTGCATCCTCTCCCGAGACGCCGATGTTCACGTTGGTTAGCGTGACCGACGCGCCTTGTTCTATCAGCGCCCCGTGCGCACCTTTGCCGGTGGTCGTGATTTTTCCACCGTTCATATCCATATGCCCTAAATAAGCATACAGGCCTGCGGCGGCGTCGCCTTGCGTCGAGATTTCCGTGTCAGTTACCGTCAGGCTATTGCCGAACATCGCCAAACCAAAAGCGGCGAGCCCCTGCGTTTTTATCGTGGAGTTTTTCACGCTTGCAGAGCTGCCGGCGGCAACGCTAATCGCCACGGAGTAGTCGCCCAACGTCTGTACGTCGGCGTTGCTGATATCCAGGCTGGACGCTGCGCCAAACACGCCTTCGCTCCACGCGCCTTCGGTCACTATTTTCGTGCCGCTGAGCGTCATGTCGCCGTTTTTTATAGCGACGCCGCCGCTGCCGGAAGCCGCGCCTCCCGTAGATACGATAACGCCGTCGGTTAACGTCACGCTGCCGCCGTCACCGAAAATACCGTAACCCTGCGCGGTAATGTCAGTATCGACGAAGTCCAGCGCGCCGCCGTTCTCAACGAATCCACCGTAGGTAGAGTCACCGGTAACCGTAATCGTGGCGCCGTTGGCGCTGACCTGCGCATGACTTCCTGATGCGACGACGGCGCCGCTATTAGAAAGTCCGCTTACGGTAACCGTATCGCCAGGCTGTAGAATTTTATGCTCGCCCGCGGAGGCTAAGAACGGGGAAGTGTAGTCCACCGCGTAGACGCCAGGCACGGCGAAGCTAGAAACGATGGCCAAACCGGCAAGCGCCAGTCGACGACGAGGGGATGAGGATTTCTTTCTACCACGGCCGAACTCGGAGGTGACAGTCCAGCCAACGGCATGATTCCAAACAATATTATAGATACGATTCAAAGCGGCATTCCATACGGTTCAACAACACTTTGAATTATGGAATGACAAAATCCCCCTTTCCGTAGGAGTATATGAATCATCCATAATTCAATAAGAATATAATCAACACCAAGATATTAAACAACTCATTAAAATAAAACAAATACTCAAACACCCTGGTGATTAAAAATAGAACAAAAGCGTTATAACAATTAGAAATATAAATTAAATTCAATAAAATAAAATATATAAAACAAACAACAAAAACATGTTAAATAAAAATTTATAAAGAATAATAACGGTTGTTATAAATAACAATAATGTATTTAATCAGAAGAGCATAAATAAAAGGCTAGTCCGTAAAGCAATAAATTATGCCTGTCGTTCAACTCGTCGGTTGCCAGTAAGCGCCAAATAACCTAAAAATAAAGATATCCCCAAGCCTTTGCCGGAGGGCGCCATGTTTCAGTTTGAACAGCTCATAGACGGAATAAAGCGTAAAAAAGAGACCCTCTTTCTACAGTATGGCCGCCTTCCCAACGACAGGATGCTTATCGTAATGAGAAAGGACGATATGCACGAGCTGTTTAAGCTTCATTATCAGAACCGCCATTCTCCCCACCTGACCCTGTCGCCCGGCTACATGCTCAAGATTATGGATATCAAGGTCATCACGGCGCCGGAAGAGGTCATGAAAGACAGGCTGTTTATGTTAACCATTGTTATTTAAAGAAAAGAGAATCCCAAAAGAAACATTATCAATGCGCTAAGGCTTTCCATACATACCCGTAAACAATAACAGGTATACGCCGACGTGCATTCGTGCGATGCTAGTCTATGCTCAAGGAGAGCGTGTTGAAACTTGATTTTTCATCAGAGAAAGGGAACCACAATGGGAAATATTCTACAGCTTCTTGCTGATATTATTAGTATTGTCAGCATTTTCATCATCGCCTATGGCGCAATTGTCTCCATCGTCGCTTTCATTCGCAATGAACTTAAGTCCCACAGCGGCGCGATTAACGATCTCAGACCGATTCGCGCAACGTTGGGTTCTTATCTGCTGCTCGGGTTGGAAATACTCATTGCCGCGCTGATTTTGAAGGCTATCCTTGAACCTTCCTACAGCGCACTTATCGTTTTGGGCTCTATCGTCGCCATTCGCCTGCTGCTCTCGTTTTTCCTCAATCGGGAAATTGCCGACTTAGTCGCACAGGCTCAGCCAGCCCCCGTAGTTGAAAAAGAGGCCGTTCAGGAAAAGCTGAACGTCGAAATCGGGCGCGAAGAAACCAAACACGCACACTGATGCTTTATCTTATAAATAGCAAAGGGCGGTGATACCGCCCTTTTTTCGTCCCAGCCGCGCTAATCTCGCCGCTTCCCCGTGGCCTCGCGAACAAGCTTCAGCGTAATCACTCCCAGGCCGGCGACGCCGGCAATCAGCAGTCCCCACAGCAGCCAGGTTTGCCAGCGAGCAGACGCCTCGGCGGCAGACTCCGCCGTCAGTCGCGATTCGCCGCCCAGCGTCACGGTTGGTCCGACTTCGGCTGTGTACAGACTCTCGATTCCGCTTTTCGGCATGACCGTATAGGGGATCAGGGTTCCTATCTCCACTGATGCGGACGGCGCAATTTTAGCGCCCCAGGTCAAGAGATAGGGAGGATTGCCCTGGGCGTTAAAAATAACCTCAACGCGCTCGCGTTCGCCCTTCACTTCCGGAGGCGCTTCGCCCCAGCTTCCGCTGACGGCCTTAATGCGAACGCTCTGCACCATCATTTTATTGAGCGGCAGCGAATCGGAAATCCGATAGCCGTCAGCACTTTCAAGGCGATAAATCGCCGCATGCGCCAAAGGACGCCATTCCCCTTCTGCGGTAGAACGATACTCAATGCTGACCGGCAAAACGGTATTGTTTTGCGCGGGGACCACGGACAGCGTCGACAGCGGCTGCGGGTGCTTGAGCTGATACACCACTTCGTTTTTTGACGCCTTCTCAACGCCAAACGGCACGTCTAACGTCTGAGCGTCCGAGTGCTTAATGACCGAAACGGCCTGCGCTTTATTAAGGGTCGGCAGCGCGTTTTGACCTTCTGCGTTCACCACCACCAGCCAGTAGCGATCGTCTCGGCTGCTGTAGTTGTTATCAATATCGATATGGTTGAGGAGCAGGCGATCGTCGCCGGACAGCAAGTCCATCAGCGGCGCATCGGTCGCCCTAGGCCTCCAGTTTTTCAGATCCCGACTGCCATAAACGGAAACCTTGGCCTGCCAGTTAGCGGCAGACTTATTCCAGTCGAGCGTAATCTGCTCAAAGCCATCCCCCTCTCTCGGCGGCTGCGCGCCGTCGGCTTTCAGCAGATAGGTTACGCCCATTGCCCGCTGTTCTGCGCCGGGGTGGAGAGTAACTTCAATACCGTCGGCAGACTTCAGGACCACTTTACCCTCGCTGCCGTTTTCATTGGCCTTATTCGCTGTCGCCTGTAGAGGGAATACCTTCAGCGACAGCTCATAGCGTTCCGTCTTCTCCAAGGACAGCGGCTCCAGCGTAAACGTTACCGCCTGCCCGGTATGGTTAAACACCCGAACGTCGCGAAGATCGCTCCAGGCCGTTTCGGAATAAACCCTGTCCGGCAGCGACAGGCGATAAAACGGCGCCGACGCCGGGGTGGAAAGCTGTGCGCCCTGATAAAAATCCTGTGGCGTCAGCGCTGGCTCTTCGGCGCTTGCCGGCAGCGTCGCCAGCAGCCCGACGGCTGCGGCCCATAATCCATATTTAACTGCTTTCATTTTTAGCCACGCTTTCATGATGTCTGAGTCTGCTCCCGCTTCGCCGTTTGGCGAGGCGGCAACGGTGAAAAATAACCGACGACCAGCAGCAGCCCGGCGACACCCAGGAAGGCGATCGCCCGAGCCAGTCCGCCGCCCTGCGCGCTGTCCACCAGGAAGAGTTTAACAATAACAACGCCCAGCACGCCCGCGCCGGAGAACCACAGCGGGCGACTGGCGCTGCGTGCGGCGTAAACCATCCCTACCAACGCCACCAGCGTCCAGATGATGGCGAACGTCGCCTGAATCAGGCGGGAACCCCACAGCGTATCAGGCCACCAGGCAACCTGCGCATAGTAAGACAGCGCCCGCAGGAGCATGCCGTTAATCCACCAGACGGCTAAGCCGCCTGCGATCCACGATGCCGTTTGGCTTATTTGCTCCCTTTTCCCGCTCCAGCCGGCCAGAGGCGCAATCTCACTCATACGGGACGTCAAAGCCTTCATCCAGATATAGGCCGCAACGATCCCAAGCCACGCGGCCTCTTCCAACGGGTTAAACAGCGGCAGATAGCGCCAGAACGGCAGTTGGCCGTCCATAAAGTTACCGCACGCCAACAGCACCAGCATTCCCAGCGCCAGAGGAGAAACGCCGAGCCAATAAACTTCGCCGAAGGCTTTTATCGGCCACAGCCCGCGGCGAGAAAGCCACCACAGCGCCAGAGTCGGCAGAGAAAGCGCGATAACCCGCAGGCCAAAGCGCCATTCGTCCATCCCCCAGGCAAGCCCGTCAATTTGCCAGAACGCTTCACAGCCGACGAGCGCCAGCACCAGCCAGAACAGCGTCAAATGCCCCCCCTTTTCCAGCATGGAAGGGAGTAAAGTCGGAGCGTCGCGCTTGAGCAGCCAGCCCATGACGACAATCGCCGCCGCCCAGCACAGGTTCCAGAATCCCGCGGCTAGCGGGTGGGGGTCATAGGACAGCTGCAATGCCAACGCAATCCCGGCTATCGGCCACAGCAGCCAGGCGGCCTGACGCAGCTCCGGCCAGTCAAACCTGCGCCCGGCCCAGCGCCAGACCAGTACCGACAGGCTAAAGCCCAGCAGATAAGCCAGTGGGCGCATGGAGATAAACAGGTAGTCGTAGGCGTAATCGTAGCCATAAACATAAATCGACAGCTCGAAGAGCCACCAGCACCAAACAAGAATGCCGACGGCCAGCATAGAAAGGCTAATCGGTTTCCACGGCATCGTCTCAGGCCGGTAGCGTCGCCAAAGCCCCGCGGATACCAGCAGGCTTAAGGACACAATAGCCAGCCCCAGCAGCAGAGAAATGCCGCCAAAAGGAGCGTCCATATAAGCGGTACACTGGGATATCAAACCCAACGCCACAAGCCCGGTGCCGCTGAACGTCAGCCCTCTCTGCCTTTGCAACAGGCCGCACCACAGGATGGCAACCCCTTCCAACGACCAGGCCAGCGCCGTCCACTGCGCTGACAGCGCCAAGGGGATAGCCAGCGTGACGAAGCCGCCGCCCAGCGCCAGATAGCCGATAGCAATGCGCTTTCCCTCTTCGGGGAAGCGCTTGAGCGTCCACCACGCGACGACGAGATAAAGCAGTCCGAAGCCAAGCGCTGAAAACGCCGCGCCAAACGCCCAGTGTTCGGTCATCGCATACTGCATCGCGAACCCTACCAGCGGCGGGCCGAAGACCAGCGGCGCATCGACGGCCATATGCTGCTTGAGGCGATGCTTCATTGCAAACAGTTCGGCCAGCAGGCTGAACAGGACAAGGTTCGCTATCAGAAATAGCTGACAGGAGACGTAGTACTCGGGACGATAGTATTCTGCGCCCCACAGGCCCGCGACGCCGAAGGTAAAGGCGAATCCGACCAGGTTGAGCGCTCGCCACGACTGCCAGAGGCTGATAGCCAGAATGCCGCAGGAAATCAGCAGATAGTAAGAGAACAGCGCCACGTGGCTGCCGCCGCCGGTAGACAGCAGCACCGGCGCCAGATAGCCGCCGATGCTGGCAAGCATCGCCAAACTTAGCGCCCGCTGCAGCACGGCCAACGCTACGCTGGCGGCGCAGATGACCAGCATCAGCCCAAAGGCGAAGGTGTGAGGGACGAGAGCGTATAGCCGGAAGGCGGCAAAAGTGGTGATATAAAGCGCCCCGATGGCGCCCCCCTGCAAAATCAGCGCATAAAGCGCCTGCTTGTGGCGCAGGCGCCAGCCTAGCCCAAGCAACACTACGCTCACCAGCGCCGCGCTGGCTAAGCGAAGCTCAATGGGGAACATGTCCCGCTCGATGGTATATTTCAGCAAATAGGCGATGCCGAAAAACAGCAGCAAAATGCCCAGCTTCGCTACCGGGTTCTCTTTAAACAGCCAGTGAATAGCGGAGCTGAAGGGATCGGGAGCCTGAGGCTTAACGTCGCCAGATGCGCGTGCTGACGCGGGCTTTGGCGAGCCAGATTCTGAATGAACATCAACTTTTGGTACAGGTTTAACGACCGGCTCAGCCTTCGCCATCGGCTTTGCCAAGGTTTCCGTCGATGTCGAAGCCTTGGTCGATACGCTCTCAACGACGTCCTGCTTTGCGACGCGGGCGGCAATGGGCTCCAAGACAGAAACGAGTACAGGCGGCGCTTCGGTTTCAACTGTTTCAATAACCGGCGCTGGAGATGGAGAAGCGGTGCTTTCACTCGCCTGCTCAACCGCCCGCGGTGCGGCTTTAGGCGTAGCGGCATCGCCTGCCGTAAGCGACGCCAGCGTTTTATTTAGCGCGTCTACCTGTTTCTTCAGTCGGCTAACCTCATCCAGCGCTTGGCGGCCCCGACTTAAGGCAATAAGCGCCATGATTGGCGCGCCTAGAATCGCCAATACGATGAGTAAACCAAGAAGAACTAATCCATCCATAGGGCGTTATCCTGAATCTAAGAGAAATTCAGTGTTACAGGAAACCCCCATCGCGTCTACCGGCGTTTGAGCATATTTGCTTATGCGCCCACCTCTAGAATTGTAAGTATTTATAAAATGGCACAGTTAACGTAAAGCGGCTTAATCTTCGCCCGTATGGCTAAATCCACCCTCGGGTACGCCTTCCCGCCAGTAGTTCACCAGATAAATTTGGTCGCGGGCCAGCTCGCCTTTATCAATCAGGCTACGGCGAAGCGCCTTTGCCGAAGAGCACTCCATACCGCCCCAAACCAAGGGCTCAGCGCCCGCAGGAAACGCCGTCGACGCGGCGGCGTCAATTAGCGCGCTCTCATCCCCGTCGCGTCGAATAAGCCAAACCACCTCTATGCCCTTGGGAGAATTCAGCGCCATAATTTCGCTTTCACCCGCCACCTCAATCACCGCCTTGCCCTTGGCATCTCTTGGCAGCACCTCTTCCAGCGAATAGGCTACCGCGGGCAGCGCCGAGCGGTCCGCAACGAAGAGCGTCCACTGGCCACGATAGGCTATACGGCCGCCCGGCCCCCAAATGCCGATTTTATCTCCGGCTTTGGCGCACCTTGCCCAGTCTGAGGCGACGCCGCCTTCGTGGCTGACCAAATCGATAGTCAGCCGCTGATTTTCTTTATCGTAATGGCGCAGGCTATAGGTACGAACCGTGGGGCGCTCCCCTTCAGGCCAAACGAGCCGCCCGAGCTTGGGGTCAAACTCAGGCCAAAGCAGATAGGCAGCGTCTTTGGGTGGAATAATCAGCTTGAGGTGGGGGCCGATAATCGAACGGTCTACGGTCAGCGTCTCTAGCTCAGCGCCGCCGAGAATAACCCGACGGAAACCGTCGTTAAGCGCATAGGCGTCAATAACGCACAGCTCGCGCTGGCCTTCCGCGCGCTTGGGCGGGCATGAGTTGATTGGGCGGGATGACATGGCGTGGCGTCTCTCTGTTCATAAATCGTCAGTGAAACGCCATGATAATTAATAATCATTATCATTTGCAAACGAGAAAACGGAAAAGGCCGCACAGCGCAGCCGAGCACCGTTGCTAAGAAGCGGTTTTTGTCCCTTTTCCTACCGGCAGGCTGACGATAACCAGCGCCAAAATAACGCAGAGGATGCCCGCCGCTTCAAACTGGTTTGGGCGCTCGCCCAAAAGCCCCCAGGACAGCAGCGCGCCGCAAATTGGCACCGCCAGCGATCCCATACCCGCAACCGACGCGGGGAGGTTTTTTAAAATAAACATCCACAGCGCCCAGGCAACGGCCGTTCCCAGCACGGCGTTATACAGCAGGCCGCCCCACAGGTAGGGGTGCCACTCGATCGGTCTGCCGTGCGTCGCCAGAGCGATAGCGGTAAGCACTAAGGAGCCCCACACCATCTGCCAGGTCGTCAGCGACAGCAGGTCGGTCTGATAGCGCAGGTACAGGCGCTTGGCGTAGATAACGCTCGCGCCCCACAGCAGGCCGGAGCACAAGGCTAATAAAGAGCCGACGATGCCGCTGTTCATCCTCCAGGGCTGGAGTATCAGCACCATGCCGCAAACCGCAATGCCGGTCGCCAGATACTGCAGCTTTCTCAATCGCTCTTTTAAGAACAGCGCCGCCAGCAGGATCACCCAAAAGGGCATGGTATAGGTCAAAATGGCCACCTTCCCCGCGCCGCCGCTCACCAGCGCCCACTGCGAAAAGCCCACCATACCGGCCGTTTGCAGCAGGCCGAGGATAAACGTCGGCAGCAGCGGCGGCGGCTTCATGCCGCGGTTACGAACCTTAAGCACCAGCAAAAGCAAGGCGGCGCCGAGCGTGCAGCGCATGGCCGCGAAGTCAAACGCGCCGGCGTACGGCAGCACGGACTTCATGACTATCCATCCGTAGCTCCAAATACAGGTCAGGCAGACCAGAGCGATAAGCGCGGGAAAGTTAAGCTTCAAGGGAAGACATCCATTTAAAAAGGAAGACGAACTAGCGCGAAGCTTCTCCCTCGCGCCTGGCCAGCTCTATAACGCCCTCAACGGCGGCCCGCGCCTGCGGGCTGTTGTGCCAGCAGGTTGAGCCCATCATTTGGGCAATCTGTTTAGTCACCTGCTCCGTTTCGGCCGCGGCCAACTGCGACAGAGAAGAAAAACCGATTTGTTCCAGGCGCGAAATCACCGTAGGGCCAACGCCCTTTACCGCCAGCATGAGAGACTTCTCTTGTTCGGAAAACATCGCGCCCTCCATATAAGGCCACGGTCATAGAAGACAGGCTTGAAGCCAGAAAGCTTAAGCCATCTGGGCGATAAAGCAAGGGGTTGCCCCGGTAATAACGCTTAACGTCCGTGACGATAGCGCCGATGCCTTTCTGCCATTTTCGTGAGTTACATCAAAAGTTTTCCTTAACTGACAATTGTTCAATATTATATCATATGAACAATATTACTCACGCGGGCGCAGACCGGCCTATACTCACTTCCAGAGGAAAGTAATGAAAAAGACGCTTATCGGCACCAGTTGGAAAATGAACAAAACGCTGGCTGAGGCGATGGCATTCTGCCAAACGCTGGAGACCTTTATCCCCACGCTGTCAGAGCGTATTCAGCCCTTTATTATTCCTCCGTTCACCTGCGTACGCGACGTGTCGACCTATATGGCGACCAACAGCGTCCGCTGCCTGACCGGCGTACAGAACATGCACTACGAAGACCGCGGCGCGTTTACCGGAGAGATATCTCCGCTGATGGTCAAGGATACCGGCGCGCTGCTGGTGGAAATGGGCCACTCGGAGCGCAGGGAGTTCTTCGGCGAAACCGATCTGACGGTGCAAAAGAAGGCGAGCGCAGCGCTCCGACACGGGCTCCGCCCGCTTATCTGCATCGGCGACAGCGCACAGGACGTCGCCTGGGGCGCGTCGGCGGAGACGGTCGTCAAGCAGATGAAGGCCGCGCTGTTTGGCGTCACGCCGATGCAGGCGGAGCAGGTTATTATTGCCTATGAGCCCATTTGGGCCATCGGCGAAGGCGGCACGCCGGCTACGCCCGAGCAGGCTCAGGCGGTGCACCGTCGCCTGAGGGTTGCGCTGGTTGAAATCTACGGCGCGGAAACCGCCGAGCGCATTCCTCTGCTGTACGGCGGCAGCGTCAATCCGGAAAATGCCGTCCCCCTGCTGGCCTGTCAGGACATTGACGGCCTGTTTATCGGCCGTTCCGCATGGCAGGCCGAAGGCTTCTGCAACATTCTGCGCCTGGCGGAGGGGTATTTGACGGCTTGAGGTTGAGGCTAAAAGAGAGAAGCGCGCCGGAAGTTCGGCGCGCTTAAACTATAGACAAACACCTTTAATCAGCTTCCGTGTATATTCCGTCCGAAAATACAACTTGCTTATATCACTATCGTGCTCGGCCGGAAGGTCGCCTGTATTAGCTTTGAGTGTGCAGCGGGCATAGCCTTCCTAGGGGCCGTTATGAAGCCCTTTGGGCTTCCCCCTAAAGGGCCAGCGCAAGCGCTGTTTGACTCTGTAAGTCGTAAAACATCAGCCGTTAGTGTTGCTCATCAGCCTAACCGCAGAGAGGTTACACGCCAATGACATCCTATCTTAACAGTCTCTGAATCCCCGCCAGAGACCGCGTCAACACAGCCCGGCTATCCTCCAGCGGCGCGAGCTCTTCGCTGCGGATCGGCCAGCTGTCCGGCTGGCGGTGCATGCGAAGCGGGATCTCCAAACTACAGGGAATGCCGCGATCGGCCAGCGCCGGGAGGATGGCGCCATAGTCAATCACGCCGTCGCCGATCGCCGGGAACCAGAACTCGCCGTTTCGCATCTCAACGTCTTTGATGTGGAAGTGCTCCGCATAGGGCAGCATCGCCAGCGTCTGTTCCACCGGGTCGAGCTCCGGCGCCAGCGACAGCATGTTGCCGGGGTCGATGTTCAGCGCAACGGCCGGATGGCCAATCTCTTCCAGCAGACGAATGCCGTCCTCAGCGCTGGTGAACGCGTCGTAGTTGGGGTCTCCGCCGTTTTCCAGACAGATAACGCAGCCGCTGTCCGCCGCTTCCGGCGCAATCTGCCTCAGGTTCTTAATCATCTGCTCGCGCTCAGGCAGCTGCGTGGTACAGGCGTTCAGACAGCGAACTCCCAGCATGTGGGCGAAGCGGATGCGCAGGCGAAACTTTTCCACCGTATCCGCGCCGGCCAGATTCATGGTGCAGCCCAGCGCTACCGTCGACAGCCCGTTCTCCTGCATCAGCTCCTTAACCCGGTTCGCGCTGGCGGTAGAAAACAGCATAGGGTTCAGGTTGCCGACGTAACCTTCGTTATAGGCCAGCTCCAGATAGCGATAGCCGGTCTGTGCAATAACCGCAAAAGCGTGCGCCAGATCGTGACCGTCAAACATGGCGGTGTTCACCGCCAGTTGGGTAAGCGTCTTACTCATAAAGATTCCTTACTGTTTGTCTCACCGTTCGTGCGGCTGCCCGTACGACTGCCCGTACGATAATAACGGCGCGCGTTGTCGCAAAATAGCTTTTGCTGTTCGTCGTAGGGCCGCTTCGCCACCGCCTCTTTAAAGCCGGAGAAGATGGTGTCAAAGCTGCCGCACAGGCTGTCTACCGGGAAGTTGCTGGCAAACATCGCCCGATCGGCGCCGAAAATGGCCACCGCTTCGTTAATAATCCAGCGGTTGTCCTCAATATTCCAAGGTATGCCCTTAAGGCCAATGCCTGAAATCTTCACCACCGCATTCGGCACTTCTGCAAAATCCGCCATCGCCTTATGCCAGCCGGCCAATCCTTCCGGCGAACGATCTGACGGCAGCCCGGTGTGATTGAGAATAATCAGCGTATTGGGGAAATCACGCGCCAGGCGCTTGGCTTCATGCAGGTTCCACCACGGGGTTTGCAGGTCAAAGTGCAGGCCGTTTTTTTCAAGCTCCGCGTACCCTCTTCGCCAGCGCTCGTCGCTCATCAGCGTCCGCTGCCCGGCAGCCGCCTCCTCCGGGGTCGCCGCGCCGCCGGGCTTGTGGCGCACGCTGCGCACCAGCCGATAGCCCGCCTGCGCCTTCAGCAAGGCGGGCGCATCGTCGGCATCCAGCCAAGCCTGCGCCACCACCGCGTTGGGAACGCCGAAGCGCTCCGCGACCGTATGAATATAGGCCGTTTCGCCCATTGGGTCTTTCGGGTCCCACTCTGCGTCGATGTAGACCGTCTCCACTACGTTATGCTTTTCGGCATCCTTGAAGTAGTCCGGCGGTAAATACTCGCGCTTGATGGACGCGTAGTCGCCGTAGCGGAAGGGAATCATCACGTCGTCCGCCAGCCAGGGATGAGGGTTAATCGCCGGCTGCCAGAAGTGATGGTGAGCGTCCACTATAGGGCCGTTGTAATATTCTGTGCTCATTACCGTTCTCCTTTCACTTCACGATTACGCGCTTTTAATCGTTTTCGCGCCAATCAGGCAGGTTCCCAAGACGTACACGCCGGCACAGCAGGCGAAGAAGACCAGCACGCCGTTAAACCCGCCGGTCGCTTCGACAATAACGCCCACTAAAATCGGCACCGCGATGCCGCCAACGCTGCCCGCCATGTTCATCGTTCCGCCCAGAACGCCAACGCGGCTTTTCGGCGCCAGCAAGGCCGGGAAGCTCCAGTAAATGCTGCCCCACATCAGGAAAAACGCCGCAACGGAGAGCATGACCACCGCCACCGTCGGGCTTCCCAGATAGGGCAGCGACGCAAACGCCATCAGCATGATAACGCCGGAGAACGCCAGCAGGCCCTTCAGCGCCGCCATGTGCTTCATGCCGCGCTTAACCAGCATGTCAAACAGGAAACCGCCGCACAGCGATCCAACCACGCCGCACATGAAAATGATGAACGTCGCGTTACCGATGCTGTGCAAATTAAATCCTCTTGCCTGCGCCAGGTAGCTCGGCCCCCAGGTCAGCAGGCCAAAGAAGGTCATTGCCCAGGCTGCGCGTCCAACCAGAATGGCAATCAGAGAACGCCAGGGTACGCCAAGCCCGGAAACCGGCGCTTCGTCCTCTTTGGCGCTGCTGTTCTTCACGACCTGATTTTGCGTAATCAGGCCTAGCTCCGCCTGATTCACCGCCGGGTGCTCCGCCGGGTTGTCGCGCAGGTAATACCAAGCGAGCCAGCCCAGTAAGATGGTCGCTACGCCCGCAATGGCGAACACCAAACGCCACGACCCCAGCGAAGCTATCATGTAGGCGATGATAATCCCGCCCAGCGCCGCGCCCAGCGGCCCGCCGCAGTCCATCAGCACCGCGCCGCGGCCCCGCTCTTCGGAAGAAAGCCACAGGGAGTTCATTTTACCGCCGGCAGGGAACAGCGGCGCTTCCGCCGCGCCCAGAGCCATGCGGGTGAACAGCAGCGAAATGCCGCCGGTAGAGAACGCGGCCAGCGTCTGGAATACGCCCCAGAAAACGGTGGAGCCGGTGATGATTCTGCGCGGCCCGAATTTATCAATAAGCCAACCGCCGGGGATCTGCAGCAGCGCATAGGCCCAGAAGAAGCTGCTGAGAATCAGCCCCTGCATGGTCGGCGACAGGTTGAACTCCTTGGCGATGGTCGGCATACCGATGGAAAGCGAGATTCGGTCAATAAGGTTAATCACCACCAAGATAAAAATAATGCCGAATATGGTCCAGCGCACGCGCGTGGGCCTTGCGTTTGTAGAACACTGGGATGCAGGCGTTCCCTGGGCCGTAGGCTGCCCAGTAGGCGTTGATTGAGTTGTCATGTCGTCCCCTATCATCGTGAATACGAAACGTGCCGTATTTCACGGATATCAATTATTAATATTGTTGTTGATAAGAGCCCTCGGACCAGCGTCATCGGGCTCTTCGGGTTACTTCGATATAATAGGATTAATTAAACGGCGCTTTAGGTTTACGCCTAAACGCCTTCCGCCATATAGGTCAGGATAAGCGACATGGATACCGCGCCTGGATCGACGTGCCCCAGTGAACGCTCACCCAGCGTTTTCGCCCGGCCAAACACCGCGACCTGATCCTTGGTTGAATCGGCCCCCTGTCTGGCCGCTTCCGCGATCTGCGGCAGCGCTTCGTTCAGCGGCATATCGCCCAGCGCGTTGGCCTTTTCCACCGCCGCCGTCAGCGCGTCAACCATGGTTTTATCGCCTTTTTTAGCGCCGCCGCGCTGGAAGACCGCATTCAGTCCTTCGGTCAAAAAGCGCGCCAACACCGGCGTAGTGAGCGCAGGCTCACCGGCTACGGCCTTGCCGCCGGCGCGGAACATGGTGCCAAAGATAGCGCCGGACGCCCCGCCCATGCTGGACATCAGGCGCGTGCCGATTTGCAGCAGCAGCGCGCCGACGTCGTCAGGATTGCAGCTGTCGCCGTCAAGCAGGGTCACGACGGCGGCAAAGCCGCGCTTCATACCCAGGCCGTGATCGCCGTCGCCAATCACCTGATCCAAACGAGTCAGCTCCGGCTCGGATGCGACCATCTTTTCCGCCGTCGCGCGCATCAGATTGCGGGTCGTAGTTAAGTCCATCATGTTATTTTCTCCAGGCAAAGCTGTGGCAAGGTGCGTCGTAAAGCGCTTGAAGTTCGTCATCAAGCTTGAACAGCGTAATTGAATAGCCGGACATTTCCTGAGACGTGCAGTAGCTACCGATCAGCGTATCGTGAATAATGATGCCCTTTTCGGTCAGCATCTCATTGGCCTTGCGGTTGGCAATCAGCAGCTCGGTCACCGTAGAACCGCCCAGATTGTTTATCAGCAACGCTACGCGGTCGCCGGCCACGAACGGCAGGTCGGCGCAGAGGCGCTCGATGATTTCAGCCACAATCTCGTCGGCCCGCGCCATCTTCTGGCGGCGTACGCCCTGTTCGCCGTGGATGCCCATGCCGAGCTCCAGTTCGTCGTCAGCCAGCTCAAAGTTGAAGCCGTCGTTCAGCGGCAGCGAACAGGCCGACAGCGCAACGCCCATCGAGCGCGTGTTGTCGTTGGCCTTGACCGCCAGACGATGAACCTCATCCAGGCTCTTCATCTGTTCGGCGGCCGCGCCTGCAATCTTCAGCACCATCATGTCGCCCGCCACGCCGCGGCGATCGCCCATCTTGGCGATAGCGATGTCGTCGTTGACGCGGATTGTCCGCGATGGGATCCCCTCTTCTTCCAACAGCTCGGCTGCGATGTCAAAGTTCATGTTGTCGCCGGCATAGTTGCCGTAGACGAACAGCACGCCCTTGCCCCGCTCGGCAGCCTGAACGCCCGCCATGATGATATCGGGCGAAGGCGAGGTGAAGATCTCGCCCAGCGCAGAGGCATCGGCGAGCCCTTGCCCTACGTAGCCGGCAAACATGGGTTCATGGCCGCTGCCGCCGCCGATAAGAACGACGACCTTTCCGTCGGGGATCTCATCGCGAACGACGGCGCTAAAACCGTCAACCCGCTTCATTGTGCCGTGGCAGGCGGCAATCAGGCCGTCCAACTGCTCTTCCGGCACGTCGCGGGGATCGTTCAAGAGTTTTTTGGGTTTTCTTATACTCATGGAAATAGTCGTCCTCTACGTTTGCCCCACTTAGCGGGCGTTCTTTGCCATATTGATAGTGATGTTCAGCGCATTTTCATACGCCAACGGCGACGCCACGTTCTGGCCATAAATGTTATAGGCCGTACCGTGGTTCGCGGTTGCAATAGGGATAGGAATACCGCCCTGTACCGTTACGCCGCGCTCAAAGCCCAGCATCTTCAGGGCTGAGGCGAACTGGTCGTGGTACATCGAGACGACGCCGTCAAGCTTCATGTCCTGAACCGCCTTAAGCGTCGTATCCGCAGGGAACGGCCCGTAGACGTCGATACCCTTCTCGCGCGCCTTTTCCATCGCAGGCTTGATGATTTTGATCTCTTCGTCGCCGAACAGGCCGCCTTCTCCGCCGTGCGGGTTCAGCGCCTGAACCGCAATCTTCGGCTTGGCCACGCCGGCCTGAAGCAGCGTGCGCTGCAAAAGCTCGATACAGTCAAGCACGCTGTCGACGCTCAGGTTGGCGACGATGTCCTTAAACGGAATGTGGGACGTGACGCGGCTGGCCCAGATGCCGTCCACCACGTTCAGCTCGCAGGCGAAGTCCCTAAAGTCGGTCAGTTCGGCAAACCAGTGCAGCTCGTCGCGATACTTCAGGCCGCCTTTGTGCATAGCCTGCTTGTTCAGCGGCGCAAAGCAGATCCCGGTGGTATAGCCGGCCTGGGTCATGTCCACTGCCTTTTTCAGCGTCTCAAGCATGTAAACGCCGCTCTGTTCGGTCGCTACGCCGTATTCAAACGGCGCCGGATGGCTGTTTTTATGATGGAACAGCACCGGTACGCCCGGCTTGAAGGTGACCTTGGCGATGTCGTCAGCTTCTTCATACGGGAAGCGCAGGCCGGCGATCGCCATGCCTTTTTCTAGCTCATCCCGATCGGCAATAATCGCGATATTGGCCTTGTTACGGTTCTCTTCTTTGGATAACACTTTCGCGACCAGCTCAGGGCCTACGCCCGCCGGATCGCCGAGAACTAATGCAATGGATGGAATCGTCATAATCACTACCTACCTTTTGTTAAAATCGAATCAGACTGTTTTTCTGGCGCCTACATAGGCCTGTCCAGAACTCGGCACCTGCAACGGTTTGTCCGGACGCATGAAGAAAGTCAGGAATATGCCTACAACAAGCAGCACGACGGAACCGTAGAAAGGCAGGCTCCAGTTGCCGGTTTTGTCGATAATGATGCCGAAAACGATGGGCGAAATAATGCCCGCGACGGCGGAACCGGCGTTCATCAGGCCGCTGGCGATCCCCACGTATTTCGGCGTAATGTCCATCGGCACGGCCCAGATAGGCCCAATGGTCAGCTCAAGGCAGAAGAACGCCACGCTCAGGCATATCGTCATAATGAGCAGAGAATGAGTGTTAATAACCGGGATCAGCAGAAGCAGTACGGTGATAAAGCTGAAAATAATGATGTTGCGGCGCGCAGTGACCAAGTTGCCGGTCATCTTCAGCACTTTGTCGCTGATTACGCCGCCGACCGTATTACCCACCACGCCGGACAGGAACACGCCGGCGGTAAACAGCGCCGATGACTTCAGGTCCATGTCGCGACCGTGCATAAAGAAGGTGGGCAGCCAGGTGAAAAACAGCCAGCTGGTCCAGCCGTAGCAGAAATAGACGCCCATCGTCGGCCCCATCCGCTTTAACAGAGGCCCCCACGGTGTAGGTTCCGCTTTGACCTTCAGATCCTTCTTCTCATAAACCGGTACGCCTTCAAGCTCTTCTTCGGTCATACCGCTGTGATCGCGCGGGTCGTCCTTAAACGATACGATCCAGGATATCAGCCAGACGAACGTGACAACGCCAAGGCCGATAAACGCGCCGCGCCAGGACCAAAAGGCCACTAATACAACGATGATGGGCGGCGTAATCGCATTGCCCAAACGAGAAAATGAGTGCGTAATGCCCTGCACGAAGCCACGCTGCTGCGGTTTGAACCAGTAGGTGATCGCCCGCGCCTGAGAAGGCAGCGCCGCGCCTTCGCCTACGCCTAACAACAACCGAGCAAGGAACAAAGAGACGAAACCGCCGACGAAGCCGGTCAACACGGTAGCAATAACCCAGATAACGCCGCAGAAAATGATCATGCGGCGTGCTCCCAGACGGTCAACGAACCAGCCGCCGATGATTTGAAAAACGGCATAGGTATAGGCAAACGCAGAGAAAATAACGCCGAGCTCTGTGTTGCTAAGGCCCAGTTCATCTTTAATCAGACCCGCGGTGGCGGCCAAGTTTACGCGGTCTACGTACATGAGGAATGACATTGCGCAAAACAGCGCAAGTATCTTGGTTCTGGCTTTTATTTGTAACATTTTCGTCCCCTGCACCAGCGCTGGTTTGCCGGCAAGAATGTCAATTGGTTACGCATATCCGCAGCAGTCAAATATTCCCTTTTAAACGTTAATACTCCAATTTCATCAAGCGCTACAGGCTTTGACGATTAACGCGCCGTCGAGAGATGCTTTTGTTTTATCGTTCTGTTTCAACCGTGTATTATTGTTAGCCGCCAATAATACAAAAGAACAAATGACAAACTTTTGTTCATCTATATCAGCAAAAAACCAGAAATAAAAAAAGACAGGGGATCGCATTAATCGCGCTTTTACCTCTAATTATTCTATTTTCGTGAACTGAATCGCTTCGGCTCTCTATATAAAAAGAACACAAATAGAACAAATGAAAATTCACACTTCACCCTGCATAACAAATGTTCTAATATGAACGGGATAGGTTCATCCGTTTAATAGCGTTTAGGAATAAAGAATAATAACAACGCTTTTTAACATCCGTTTTTGAACTAAAAGGCATAACTCAATGGAAAAACAACGAGTTCCACAAGACAACGAACTGCTGACTGAGATCGCCGTAGCCTACTATCAGGATGAGATGACGCAGGAAGAAATTGCGCAAAAATTCGGTATATCAAGAATTAAAGTTGGGCGCCTGCTTAAGCGCGCCAAAAATGAAGGCATCGTCGAGATCACCGTTCGCTATCACCCGGTGTACAGCACGCGCCTGGAACAACAGCTGATTGAACATTTTGGCCTCAAGCGCGCGCTTATTGCGCTGGACTACCAGGATGAAGACGAACAGCGCCGTCAGGTCGCTTCGCTGGTTTCAAACTATCTGGCCACCAACCTGAAAGACAACACCGTGCTGGCCGTAGGCCAAGGGCGAAACATCGCCGCCGTGGCGGATCACGTCAGCATCGTACCGGAAAGAAACTGTAAGTTTATCTGCGGCATTGGCGGCACCCACCGCCCGGGCGATGCCATTAACGCTGACCACGTCAGCCGCCGCATGGCGAAAAAGTTCGGCGGCACCAGCGAAACCCTGTACGCGCCGGCCTACGTAGAGAACCGTGCGCTGAAAGAAGCCTTCATGCAAAACGGCACCATCAAGGAAACGCTGGACCGCGCCCGTAAGGCGGACATCGCGCTGGTGGGCATCGGCGACATGAATGAAAACAGCTACATGGTTAAGCTCGGCTGGTTTACGCCGCAGGAAATCGTCGACGCCAGCCTCCATCAGGGCGTAACCGGAGAAATTGGCGGATACGACTTCTTTAACGCTCAGGGGCAGCCGGCCAATACGGTGATGAACAACCGGGTTATCGGCCTGAGCACTGAAGAGCTTCGCCAAATCCCCTGCGTTATCGCCATTGCGTCTGAAAGCACCAAGGCGCTGGCAATCCTCGGCGCGCTGCGCACGGGCGCAATCGACATTATCGCCACCAGCGCAGCCAACGCGCGCACCATTCTGAACATGCTGCAGCAGCCTTAACGCGTTATCTACTTAGATCGATTGATGACGTCCGTCGTTTCGACCTCAGGGGCCTTTATGGCCCCTTTCGTTTACCCGAAAGCATCGATTGTTCACACCAGTCTCATTTATTCATTTTCACCTTAAAAATCGCTTACCTCCCTAAAAAATCGCCCTATCGCCTTCGTTTAACTTCGTTATGCTCGCCTCATTTTGGATAAAAAACGCCCCAAACCGAACAAAAGTTTATTGACTTAACATATGAAAAAAACGAACATGCAACAAAAGAACGATGAATGAACTTTTGAAACCACGCTAATCCGGGCCGCCGGAAACATACACCAGACGCTTTCTTCCGACCTTAGCCAGTCGGTGGGAGCGCCAAAGCGGCACAGGGGCGACACAGAATTACAGTTAAATTTTGTCAATGAGGTGATATATGCTTCCTATAGCCATCGGCTGTGACGATGCGGCAATTGAGATGAAAAACCACATCGCCGCGTTTCTTAAACAAAAGGGAATCGAAGTCGTCGACTACAGCTGCGATAAGCACAGCGAACCGACAATGTATCCGGACATTGCCGTCGAAGTTGCGCGGGCGATTAAGGCGGGCAAACACGAGCGCGGCATCCTTATTTGCGGAACCGGCATCGGCATGAGTATTTCCGCCAACAAAGTACCCGGCATTCGCGCGGCGCAGTGCCACGATACCTATTCAGCTGAACGCGCGCGAAAGAGCAACAACGCACAGATTATCTCTCTTGGCGCTCGCGTTATTGGCGTTGAACTGGCTAAAACCATCGTTAGCGCATGGCTGGAATCTGAGTTCGACGGCGGCAACTCTGCGCCTAAGGTAGAAAGAATCGGCTACTACGAACAACATCTATCCCCTAAATAATTCGAGTTGCATGACAAAACGCTGATGGCGTTTTGAACAGCGCTTGCGCTGGCCCTGAAAGGGTGAGGCCTTTAGGCCGAATCACGCGGCAAGCGAAGGAATCCCGATGAGCTTACATAAGTAAGTGATTCGGGTGAGTGACAAATCTGTCCGGAACAGATTTGAACGCCGTATGCGGCGGCCCGTAAGGGCGAGGCCCATGGATGGGCCGAGTATTTGCAGCCAACGCACATGCAGCTTGAAGTATGACGGGGATACAGCAAAAATAACGCCATATACCCCGGTTCCTCTCTCTCCGGGGGAGCCGGTTAAGGGGCCCGCTCACGCGGGCCCGTTTGGGGATACCCGCTCATCGTCAGAATGGGGCTTGCCAGGTTTTAGTCTGAACGAGGAGGGGATGAATAGAACGATAAAGGACCCCTTATGAACCAGCTTGAAGCACTAAAACAGTTAACTACCGTGGTGGCCGACAGCGGCGACCTTGAGTCTATCCGCCACTTTTCACCTCAGGATGCGACCACCAATCCTTCGCTTATTTTAAAAGCGGCGGAGCTGCCCCAATACCAGTACCTGATTGACGCCGCTATTCGAGACGCCAAGGCTCAGGGCGGAGATAAAGAAACGCAGCTGATTAACGCCAGCGACCGCCTGGCGGTCTATATCGGCGCAGAGATCGTCAAAACTATCCCTGGGCGCATCTCAACCGAAGTTGACGCCAGGCTCTCCTTCGATCGCGGCATGTGCGTCGCCAAAGCGCGTAAGCTCATCTCGCTTTATGAAAAGGCGGGCATCGACAAATCCCGCATTCTCATTAAGCTTGCCGCCACCTGGGCGGGCATTCGCGCCGCAGAGGAGCTGGAGAAAGAAGGCATCAACTGCAACCTGACGCTGCTGTTCTCCTTTGCGCAGGCCCGCGCCTGTGCGGAAGCCGGCGTGTTTTTGATTTCACCTTTCGTCGGCCGCATCTACGACTGGTACCAAAGCCGTCAGCCGTCTGCGGAATATCAGGCCGACAGCGATCCGGGCGTGGTGTCCGTTCGCAATATCTACAATTACTATAAGCAGCATCGCTACGCGACCGTCATTATGGGCGCCAGCTTCCGCCGCACCGAACAGATCCTTGCTTTGGCAGGGTGCGATCGCTTGACCATTTCGCCCGCACTGTTAAAGCAGCTGCAGGAGTCTGACGCACCGGTCGAGCGTAAGCTTTCCCCGACGAACGACGTACAAAACCGCCCTAACCCGATGACCGAAGCCGAGTTCAACTGGCAGCACAATCAGGACGCAATGGCGGTAGAAAAACTTGCTGAAGGCATCCGCCTGTTCGCCGCCGATCAGGAAAAGCTGGAAAAAATGCTGCTTGCTCGTCTGTAATCAGTCAATATACATTCAGGCTATGCCCAAAGACGGGGGCGGGCAGATTCATTGCTCGTCCTCGTTTTGTTAATTCAGACGCCAGAATTTGAATACCAAAATTAAATGCCGAACTTAAATGCCGAACTTAAATGGAGAATATGATGCCTTCTCAAAAAGAACTCGCTAATGCCATCCGCGCCCTGAGTATGGACGCCGTGCAGAAAGCCAAATCCGGCCACCCGGGGGCGCCCATGGGGATGGCCGACATCGCCGAAGTCCTCTGGCGCGGATTCCTCCGCCACAGTCCAACCAACCCCAACTGGGTGAACCGCGACCGCTTCGTGCTCTCCAACGGCCACGGCTCCATGCTGATTTACAGCCTGCTGCACCTCTCCGGCTATGACCTCTCTATCGAAGACCTCAAGCAGTTCCGCCAGCTTCACTCCCGCACTCCGGGCCACCCGGAGTACGGCTATGCGCCGGGCGTAGAGACCACCACCGGCCCGCTGGGCCAGGGTATCTGTAACGCCGTCGGGATGGCGATTGCCGAGAAGACGCTGGCGGCGCAGTTCAACCGCCCCGGCCACGACGTGGTTGACCATTACACCTATACCTTCATGGGCGACGGCTGCATGATGGAAGGCGTTTCCCACGAAGCCTGCTCTCTGGCCGGTACGCTCAAGCTGGGCAAACTGATTGCCTTCTACGACGACAACGGCATTTCTATCGACGGCCACGTCGAGGGCTGGTTTACCGACGACACGGCGATGCGCTTTGAGGCCTACGGCTGGCACGTGGTGCGCGACGTCGACGGCCACAATCCGGACGCTATCCGCCGCGCGGTTGAAGCGGCGCAGAAGGAAACCGGCAAGCCTTCCCTGCTGATGTGCAAAACGGTGATTGGCTTCGGCTCGCCGAACAAGGCCGGTACGCACGATAGCCACGGCGCGCCGCTGGGCGATGCTGAAGTCGCCGCCACTCGTGAAGCGCTGGGCTGGAACCACGCGCCGTTTGACATCCCGGCGGACGTGTACGCCGCCTGGGACGCAAAAGAAGCGGGCAAAGCGCGCGAGCAGGCGTGGGATGAGAAGTTTGCAGCTTATGCCAAAGCGCATCCTGAACTGGCGGCTGAATTCCGCCGCCGTACCGCCGGCGAGCTGCCGGCCAACTGGGAAAGCGAAGCGAAAGCGTTTATCGAGAAGCTGCAGGCCAACCCTGCCTCTATCGCCAGCCGCAAGGCGTCCCAGAACGCGCTGGAAGCGTTCGGCAAGGTGCTGCCGGAGTTTCTGGGCGGCTCGGCCGACCTGGCGCCGAGCAACCTGACGATATGGTCCGGTTCGAAGTCCATCGTAGAGGACGCGGCGGGCAACTACATTCACTACGGCGTGCGTGAGTTCGGCATGTCGGCCATCATGAACGGCATTGCGCTGCACGGCGGGTTTATCCCCTACGGCGCGACCTTCCTGATGTTTATGGAATATGCGCGCAACGCGGTGCGCATGGCGGCGCTGATGAAAATCCGCAGCCTGTTTGTTTACACCCACGACTCGATTGGCCTGGGCGAAGACGGCCCGACTCACCAGCCGGTAGAGCAAATGGCCAGCCTGCGCCTGACGCCGAACATGCGCACCTGGCGCCCGTGCGACCAGGTGGAATCGGCCATTGCGTGGAAGGCGGCGCTGGAGCGTAAGGACGGCCCGAGCGCGCTGATATTCTCCCGCCAGAACCTGGCGCAGCAGCCGCGTACGGCCAAGCAGTTGGAAGACGCGGCCCGCGGCGGCTACGTGCTGAAGGGCTGTGAAGGCGCGCCGGAGCTGCTGCTGATTGCTACCGGTTCAGAAGTGAGCCTGGCGGTGGACGCGGCCGAGAAGCTAACGGCGGAAGGCCGTCGCGTGCAGGTGGTATCAATGCCGTGTACCGAAGCGTTTGACGCTCAGGACGCCGCGTACCGCGAATCGGTGCTGCCGTCGGCGGTGACGGCGCGCGTAGCCATCGAAGCGGGCATTGCGGACTTCTGGTACAAGTACGTGGGCCTCAATGGCCGCATCGTCGGCATGCGCTCGTTCGGCGAATCCGCCCCGGCGGAGCAGCTGTTTGCCGAGTTCGGCTTTACGGTGGACAACGTGCTGACTCAGGCAAGAGAGCTTTTGAAGTAAAGCCGTTGAAATAACGCTGTAGACGCTCCCGGCGCCTTTTTCGGCCGCTGGGAGCGTTATCTTTATTCCATTTTTTGCTATACAACGCATCCTTCCACTGTAATATAAATCCCTTACTTCAACGCGACGAAGATAGCAGCATCGGGAGTTTCGTCATGAGCTATGCCCTGACCCTGGCCATCGTGGCCTTCGGCGGCGCCGTCGGCGCCGTCAGCCGTTTCCAGATAACCAACTGGTTTTCCCAGTGGTTCGGTACCGCTTTCCCCTATGCGACGCTCACGGTCAACGTCATCGGTTCTTTGATTATGGGCTTGCTCATGGCCGCGCTGACGCAGGGCTCTCTTATTGCCCCCCACTGGCGACCGCTTATCGGCGTTGGATTTCTCGGTGCGCTAACGACGTTTTCTACCTTTTCTTTCGACACGCTGGCGCTGTTTACCCAAGGCGAATGGCTTAAGGCCGCAGCCAACATCGTCGCAAACGTCGCGCTGTGCCTGCTTGCCGTCTACATCGGCTATCAGTGCTTGAACAAAGCTGTCTAAAACTTATCCACAGGCGGTGCTTAAAAGCGCCGCTGAATCCCACCGTTTTTTTGGTCTTTATCAAAAACGCCGCTTGGCAACGGTGTTATCCTGCGCCGTCGCCTCTGTAAAGAAATTAAAAGATAATTAATAAACGCGCCGAATGCCGTTTTTTATCTGTTGCGGCAAAATGAACTTTGATACAGTGCTGGCACCGTTTTTCCCTCTTTAAGCCGCTTGGTGAAGAAGAAAATCCGTCGGGTAGCCCCCAATACCGACCTCAGGCTAGGCTACACTGATAAACAATACTTAAGTATCACGATAAAATTATCCACAGATGCGCTAACGTTCACGGATTTGGAAGAGTTAAGCGCCGCTGTTTTACGTAAATGTTCGCCCGATTTGATGAACGGCGATTGGTAGTAAACCGTTTTACCCAGGTAGACGCCCCGGTAACACCGATGTTTTAGGAATATGAAATGGATGTAATACATACGCTTTGGCAAGCGCTCTGGCACCATGATGTCGCCATGCTGACAAATCCTTCTCTGGTCTGGACGCTGTACGCCATTCTGTTCACTATCTTACTGCTAGAGAACGGCGTACTGCCCGCGGCGTTTTTACCCGGCGACAGCCTGCTGCTGCTGGTTGGCGTTTTAGTCGCCAAAGGCGCAATCAACTATCCTATTGCGCTGGTTGTCCTGACCGCGGGCGCAAGCATCGGAAGCTGGATCGGGTTCCTTCAGGGGCGCTGGCTCGGCAATACCAAAGTGGTGCAGAACTGGCTTTCTCATATACCGCCCCATTATCACCAACGCGCCCACAATCTGTTTCATCGCCACGGCCTGGCCGCACTGTTTATCGGCCGCTTTCTGGCGTTTGTCCGTACCCTTCTGCCAACGCTTGCCGGCATTTCCGGCCTAAGCGGCAACCGCTTCCAGTTCTTCAACTGGATGAGCGCCTTCCTGTGGGTATTCATTTTAACGGCTCTCGGCTACGGGCTTGGCAGCTCCAAGCTGTTTGCGCAATATGAAAGCCAGCTGATGAAGTGCCTCGTTCTGCTGCCGATCGTGCTGTTGGTCGTTGGCCTTGTTGGCTCCGTTATCGTGATTTGGCGTAAAAAGAGAGGCCAGGCAGCCAGCAGCAAATAACTCAAGATTTAAGCATTTTTAGCGGCGCCTCTCGGCGCCGTTTTGTTTTTTATTGTAAAAAAGCGCAAAGCTCCCCTTTTGGGTTAATAAACCCGCAATTTCATCTTTAACAACCAACAAGAATCGACTATGGTTAAAAAGCACGTTTCACTTTTAAACAAAGGAGGTATCTCATGGCTAAGCAAACAGAAAGCACTTCCGAGCCGCTAAAAGAAGAGCTTCAGAGTCTGGTCACTACGCTGGAGGAAACCCTTCAGTCCACTACCGATAAGTCCAGTGCAGAAGTGGAAAAGCTTTATACGAAAGCAGAAGGTCTGCTGAAAGAAGCACGCGCCCGCCTGAGCGAAACCGGCGGTAAAATTGCCTCTCAGACAAAAGAGGTGGCTGGCAAAGCCGATGACTACGTTCACGAAAAGCCCTGGGCCGGAGTCGGTATCGGCGCTGCCGTAGGGCTGGTGATCGGCGTTCTGTTAGCGCGTCGCTAAGGCTTTTCCATGTCAAACGCAACGACTTCTCAGGGCCCCGGTCGCGGCGCCCTGAGCGTTGTACAGCGCATTTTTACTCTGCTTATCGGCATTGCGCAGACGCGTCTGGAATTGGCCGCAGTTGAGCTTGAGGAAGAGAAGGCCCATCTGGTCCAGCTGTTGATTATGGCGGGGCTTACTCTGCTGTTCACCGGCTTTTGCCTGATGGGGCTCTTTATTCTGGTTTGTCTGGCTATCGATCCTGCCTATCGGGTCGTGACGCTTATCTCCATTACCGGCATTCTTTTCTGCCTGGCGCTGGGCGTTGGCTTTTGGACGCTCGCTAAGGCGCGCCGCTCTACGTTCTTAAAAGAAACGCGCGCCCAACTGAGCCTCGATCGCAGCCGTCTGGAAAAAGGCCAATGAACGAACGCGCTCTACAAAGGCATCTAAAAAAAGCGCAGCTGCTGCAGCGTATCGAGCAGCAGCGCGAACTGCTTGCCGACGAGCGGCAAAACTGGCTGAACAGCACCCAAACGCTGGACGGCGGCTGGCAAATGGCCCGCCGTCATCCGATTATTGTAAGCGCAAGCATCACCCTGCTTACCGTTTATGCGCTGCGAAATCCGCGCAAGCTCTGGCGTAAAGGCCAGTGGGCGCTGCTTGCCTGCCGAGGGGTACGCTACGTTAACCAAATGCTTCGCGCCTCATAGCCATTTTTATAAAACAGTAAATCTGACGCTATTCTCATAAAATAGCGAAATCCCCTTTCTAAATATCCATCAATCCCCCACTAAGCCTAAATCACAGCCATCATTTCCTTTATCAAATTTATTGAATAAATCGTGCAATTCTTCTTGCTAACAACGCTTCCAATCCTGGACTACGATTAACCCCGTAAACAACTGTGAGCTTATTCACAGATTAAGTGAAAAAACCAAAACGTAATTTTTTATTCAGGAGTCGTAAGCATCATGAAAAACCTAACCCATCTGGCATTACTGGTCGCCCGTATTTTAATGCCGATTCTGTTTATCGTTGCCGGCTACGGCAAGCTGGGCGATGCCTACGCGGGCACGCAGCAGTATATGATGTCGATGGGTGTCCCGGGCTTTATGCTGCCGCTGGTTATTCTACTGGAGCTCGGCGGCGGTCTGGCCATTCTGTTCGGCTTCCTGACCCGTACGACGGCGCTTTTCACCGCATTCTTCACGCTGATGACCGCGCTGATTTTCCACATAGACTTCTCTCAGGGAGCTAACTCACTGATGTTCATGAAAAACATGACCATCGCCGGCGGCTACATTCTGCTGGCGGTCACCGGTCCCGGCGCCTGGAGCATCGACGGTTTTCTGAAGAAAAAGTGGTAAGCCCTTTTTAACGCCGAACCGCGCCATCGTTTACGGCGCGGTTCGCAATGAACTCAAGAGACAACCGCAGGAGGTTACTATGGGACAGCTCGTTAACGGTATCTGGCAAGACGTTTGGTACGATACCTCCTCAACTCAGGGGCGCTTCAAGCGTATGCCTTCTCAGTTTCGCAACTGGGTCACTGCCGACGGCCAACCGGGCCCGACCGGCGCAGGAGGGTTCAAAGCCGAACCGGGGCGCTACCACCTGTACGTTTCCCTCGCCTGCCCTTGGGCTCACCGTACGCTTGTCGTGCGCAAGCTAAAGGGACTGGAGGAAGCCATCGGCGTAAGCGTCGTTCACCCTCTGATGTTGGAAAACGGCTGGACGTTCGGCACGGACTTCGCCGGCGCGACCGGCGATACGCTGTTTGGTTTGGAATACCTGTACCAGCTCTACCTGAAGGCCGACGCCAGCTATACCGGGCGCGTTACCGTACCGGTACTGTGGGATAAGCAAACAAACACCATTGTTAACAATGAGTCATCGGAAATCATCCGCATGTTCAACGACGCGTTTGACGGCGTCGGTGCGCGGGAAGGCCACTACTATCCTACCGAGCTGCGCGAACAAATCGACGAGCTGAACGCGTGGATTTACCCGACTGTTAACAATGGCGTTTACAAAGCGGGATTCGCCACGTCGCAGGATGCCTATACGGAAGCCGTTACTGCGCTGTTTACCTCGCTGGATACGCTGGAAGAAAGGCTAAGCCAAAGCCGCTTTCTGACCGGAGAAAAGCTAACGGAAGCCGACATTCGCCTGTGGACGACGCTTCTGCGCTTCGATCCGGTGTACGTCACTCACTTTAAGTGCGACAAAAAGCGCATCAGCGACTATCCGAACCTTTATGGCTTTCTGCGGGATATTTATCAGTTGCCCGGCGTGGCGGAAACGGTGAGCCTTGACCACATTCGCCACCACTATTACCGCAGCCATAAGACCATTAACCCGACGGGCGTTATCTCCATCGGGCCAGAACAAGACCTTGACGCGCCGACGTCGCGCAGGGCGCGCACTGAAAGACAATAAAATAAGACAATAAAATAAGGAGCCAACGATGAATGCATCATTTCGCCAAATCGCCGCCGTCTTCCCCGCTATGCCGACGCAGGACGGCGCAGGCGTCAGCCTGAAACGCGCGTTAGGGCAAAGCGACCGGCAGAGAATGGACCCTTATCTGATGATGGACGTCTTTTTCTCTAGCGATCCTAAAGACTATCTGGCCGGTTTCCCAAGCCACCCTCACCGCGGCTTTGAAACCATTACCTACATGCTTGAGGGCAATATGCTGCATGAGGACCACGCAGGGCATCGGGGCGAATTGAAAACCGGCGGCATTCAATGGATGACCGCAGGAAAAGGCATTATTCACTCAGAGATGCCCCAGCAGGTGGACGGCGCCATGCGCGGCTTTCAGATTTGGCTAAACCTGCCCAGCGCTGAAAAAATGAAGGCGCCCGCCTACCAGAACATCGAAGCGGCGAACCTGCCTAAAGTTCCGCTGGCTCAGGGCGGAGAAATCACACTTATCGCAGGCCAGCTTGAGCTGGGCGGAATGCGCTATCAAAGCCCGGTGCAGGCGTCAGCCACCCGCCCGCTGATTGCCGATATTCGCCTTGAGGCAGGGGAAACGGTCGAACTGCCGATATCCGAAGAGCTCAACGCCCTGTTGTTTCTCTTTGAGGGCGAAGCGGAGGTTGAGGGGAAAAAGCTGAACTTCGACCAAAGCGCCCTGCTCACCGCAGGCAACGCCCTGCGCCTGAAAGCCGGTGAACGCGGCGGGCGGGCGATGCTGTTGGCGGGTAAACCGCTCAACGAGCCGGTCGTTCAGTACGGTCCGTTCGTGATGAACAGCGTCGAAGAGATCCGCCAGGCGATCGACGATTACAACAGCGGCCGCTTTGTCGGCTAATTCCGCAGGGCGACTTTCGGGTGAAAGTCGCCCTGCGTTTATCCTTTCTGTCGGCTGGACCAGGCGACGGCCAGAATAATCAACGCCCCGCCAAACGCCGTTCGCAGCGTAGGCTGTTCATGAAACAGCGGCCAAGCAATGGCGATAGCGTATACCGGCTCCAGAGCGATAATCATCGCCGAAGTGCGAGCGTTAATCACTCGCAGCGCGTTAATAAACAGGCTATAGGAAAGGCCCGTACATAAAAGCCCCAGACAGGCAATCCACAGCCAGTCCAGCCACGGCGTCTGCGACACATCGCCAATAGCGAACGGCAGCAGGCACAGCATCACGGACAGGCTCTCCCACCAGTTGACCTGTACGCCCGAAAGCGTCGCCGCCACCTTCCGATTACCGATGGTCAGCAGGGCGTAAGTCAGGCCGGAAAGAACGCCCCAAAGAAGCCCCTGAGTCGCACCGGCGGTAAAGTTAACCTCGGGCGTAACCAGCACCAGCCCTAAAGAAACCAGCGCAATCAGGATATATTCCGTCCTCGTCAACGGCTCGCGAAACAGCAGGCTTTCAAACAGCGCGACAAAGGCGGGAAAGGCCGCAAAGCCGAGCGTCGCTACCGCCACGCCGCCCACCTTAATGCCCACGAAGAAGGTCAGCCAGTGTGCCGCCAGCAGAGTTCCCAATGCCATCAGGTAGACAATCCGCCTGACGCCAAGCCCTTTCCAGGGAGAGCGCCCCTCTTTCAGCAGCATCGCTGACAGCGCCAACAGACCTGCCGCCGCCCGGCCGAACACCAGCACGGCAACGCCCGCTACAATCAGTTTGCCAAAAATACCCGACAGGCCAAACAGCACCGCCGCGACGTGCATTTGCAACAGAGCGCTACGGCGCGTCATGTTCTACTATCCTTACCCCAAAGTATAGAAAGATGGCTCAGTCTGCGTTGCTTTCTCGCACGACAAACAGCTTAGGTATTTCCCGCAGCAGCCATGCCTTCGCCTTACCGATTTGATCGCGACGCCAGGCCATGATGATATCGACCCGGCTGCCGGGATCGTCGCCGATAACCTTCAGCCTGCCGGCCTCCAGATCTTCCCGAATATTGTCTAGCGGCATCGTGGCGATCCCCAGCCCCGCCAGCAGGGCTCGGCGCTTATCTTCCATAGAGCTGACCGTAAGCCGATGCTGTTTTTCCAACAGCTTAACGGTCACCAGCGGCCGGTCCTTTGCCGTATCCGCAATGGCGATGCCGCGATACTTCAGCCGGGTGGCCTCTTCCAACGGCGATGCTTCCTGATGAATAGGGTGATCCGGCGCGGCAACGTAGAAACTGGTGACGGTATACAGCGGGGCAGAGTTGATTTCCGACGACTGGCGAAGGTAGTCCGACGGGCCGATAACGATATCCGCGCGCCCCTGCTCCAGCCGCTCCCACGCGCCTGCCAGCACTTCCGTCGTGATGCTCATCTGGGTATCGGACTTCTCCGCCAGACGCTCAACCAAAGGAAACAGTCGATAGGCGGGAGCCAGCACTTCGACAACGATGTTGATATGAGTTTCCCAACCGCGGGACAGCGCCATAGCGTCGGTCGTCAGTTTGTCTGCCGCTTCAAGAAGAACGCGCCCCCGCTCCAGCAGCAGGCGGCCTACGGGCGTAAACTTGGTCCGGTGCCCGGAGCGGTCAAACAGCAGCACGTCCATCTCTTCTTCAAGCTTTTGCATGGTATAGCTTAACGCCGAGGGTACTCTTCCCAGTTCTTCCGCCGCGGCGGCAAAGCTGCGCCGGCGTTCGATGGCGTCCATCACTCGTAATGCTTCAAGCGTCAGCGCTTTGTCTTTGTTCATCGCTTTTTGCCAAACGGTTGATAATAGGGTGGCGTCAGACTAACGTGTTGGCTGCCGGGCGTCCAGTCGCCTACTCGATATATTTGGACCATCGCCACTCAGCGTTGATACCGCTCTGCCATTAGTTTTCATCCTCGAAAAGTATTTCTGTCCCTATATAACAAATAGCCATTTGACTCCTTTTCCCCTATCCGATATTTTTCGTATCCCTATAGCCTTATGCTGAGGCTAACGTTTACTATCAAGGAAGATATATGATTATTTGGGGCAGCAAGTCCAGGGAAAAGGTCGAGTCGCAGGGAGAGTTTCACTGTCCAAACTGCGACGGTGAAAAAAGAAACTATAGCCAAATCAAGGTGTCGAGCTACTTCACGCTCTACTTCATTCCGCTTTTCCCTACCGAAACGCTGGGCAGATACGTTAAGTGCCAAACGTGTGAAACCAACTATAACGAAGACGTGCTGGAATACGTGCCGCCTACCGCGCGGGAAAAGCTGCAGTATGAAATCTATCAGGATCTGATTTCAGGCATGCCGGCCCAGATGATTATTCGTAAGCTTCGCAATCAGGACTGGACGCCCCAAGAGGCGGAAGAAATCGTCTATTCCGTTACCGACAGGAACCATCGGGTTTGCCCGAACTGTCATTTTGATTTCCATGAGCAGGTTGAAAACTGCTCCAGCTGCGGTGCCGATCTGCCGCAAGCGCAGGCAGCCCAGCGTAGAGAAACGATCCTTTAAGCCATTTATGGCGCCTTGCCGCGCCTTCGGTCGACGATCCCATCAAGATCGTCGATTGGGCCAAAGCCTTCGCGACACAAACACAGGATCAAAAGCGATAATGGAGCTTAAATTCAGTCTGGACAGCAGTGACATCCGCACTATGGCGGAAAAAGCCGATCTCAAAGCGCAGGCTAACTATGACGCTCGGTTAAAGAAGATCGATACAGTTTGGCACAGGGCTATTCCACTATTGTTTAAGTATGCTATTCCGCTGTTCGCCATCATCGTTTTTTATTGCCTGCCTGAATGGGGCATCGTTGCGCCGAGAACCGGTTCGCCGCTCAGCGCAATCATTGCGCTAGTTATCGTTATTGCGCTTTATGCCGTACTCTGGCGTCGCTATGGAAACGCCTGCGTTCAATACCTCATCGCGCGCCATTCCCAATCACGCGTCAGAGCGGCCATTCGGCATCAAACGCTCCGCGTGACTAAGAGCGCCACGCTAAAAAGCCTGTCGAAGTTTGAAGGGCTGCACCGCGTACGTCTTGAAAACAGCGTGCTGACGTTTACCAGCCCGGCCAATAAAGCGAGCGCGATTGCGGTGACCAAAATTGCCTACGTACGTGAAAAAGAGGCGTTCTACCAAATCGCAACCGAGTTAAACAAAAAGCTGGGACTGTGCTATGTCATTGCGAAGAAAAGCAAAGCGATGGATGAAGATGAGTACCAGGAGGCGTTGAAACAGATTTTGGCCGCTATCCGCCTGAATGCGCCAAACTGCCGTTTCGAAGAGCATTCTGCCATACCGACGCCATAAATCATTGCACACTTGTTAACTCACGCTAATTAACATCAAACAAAACGCAACGAACGTGGCTAAACTCTGGCGGCTACAGCGCGATGAACGGGACAAAGAGTGAAATAAAGGACGATTTATTTCATGCTAAAAAATATAGCACGTTATGTTAACGGATGATTATGAGGCGCTCAGAGATTCAGGTAGAATCGATTCACCGCGCACAGCAGGAATCACGTATCCACTCCGTTTCCGTTCGTGAAAGCGTCAGCTTCTCTCCTTGTAGAACAACGAAGAACAACAAGTTTCTGGTAATACGGCTATTAATCTGATTTCAGACTACTATCTTGCTGTGCGGTGGAATATTTTTAGCATCCAGAATAAGCCAAACCACGCGACTTAAAAGAGACAAGAGCTTAACTCACGCTGTTTATCGGAACCGTATACTCTAAGCATAGCGATAACAATATTTAAACCATGAAGAAACAATCCATCATCACGCTGCTGTTCATTATCGCCGTTATTGCGCTGGCCGTTTTGTTTCGCGCCCACAATCAGTACGTGCTTTTACAGGGAGAAGTCGACGCGCCGGAAGTGCTCGTCACCTCAAAAGCGAAGGGGCGCGTCGTTGAGCGCTACTTCGAGCGCGGTGACGACGTTAAGGCCGGCCAGCTGCTGATGAAGCTCGACAGCCCGGAGCTGGACGCTCAGGTGAAGTCTCTGGAAGCCGCTCGCGATCAGGCCAAAGCCAGGCTGGATGAATCACTGCACGGCACTCGCGAAGAGAGCATCCGTAATCTTCAAGCCTCGCTGGCGCAGGCTCAGGCCACCTACAAAAACGCCGAAAAGGACTACCAGCGCAACCGCAGCGTGGCGTCCCAAGGCTATGTGTCAGCCTCTATGCTTGACGCCTCTTTGAAGGCCCGCGATACGGCGCTGCATCAGGTAAACGCGGCAAAGGCGCTGCTGGACGAAGCCCAGCACGGCGACCGCTCGGAGCAGCGCGCAGCCTTCACCGCGGCGCTGAATCAGGCGCAGGAGAACCTGACCCAGGTGAAGATTCAGCAGGAAGACCTGCTGGTCAAAGCGCCGGTTGACGGTGAGATAGGCACTATCCCCGCTGAGCTTGGCGAACTGCTCAACGCCGCCAGCCCGCTAATGACCGTCATTCGCCTGCCTGACGCCTACTTCGTCTACAACCTGCGTGAAGACATTCTGGCCCACGTGCGTAAAGGCGACAAAGTGATGCTTCAAGTACCGGCGCTGAATAATCTTCAGGTCGAGGCGGAAGTCCGCTTTATTTCACCGATGGGCGACTTCGCTACCAAACGGGCGACGCGAGCAACCGGCGACTTCGACCTGAAAACCTTTGAGGTCCGCCTCTATCCGACCAAACCTGTCGACGGGCTGCGTCCCGGAATGAGCGCCTTATGGAAATGGGAAGACTAAGGGCGCGTTGGCGCTGCTTTCACCGTTCCTTCCACGTTGAAGCGCAGGCGGCGTCCCGCAGTATCGTCGTGCATTGGCTGATGTGGATCTTTCCGCTGCTGCTGTTCACCCTTATCTGCGCCAACTTTTCGGCCGGCACGATGCTGGATTTGCCGGTCGCCGTAGTGGATAACGATCACTCGACGCTGTCGCGCAAGCTCGTTCGGGCGCTGGACGCGGGATCTCACGCGCAGGTTCATCAATATAGCGACGATCTGGAGCAGGCGACTATCGCCCTGCGCTCGGCCGAGGTCTATGGCCTGCTCTACATTCCCCACAACTTTGAGGCCGACGTGCTGGCAGGCCGCCAGCCGAGCACGGTGCTTTACTATAACGGCCTGTTTTACGGCGCGGGGCTCTATTCAACGCAGGATTTTCCCGGGCTGACGTCTGAGCTGAATCAGACCTATTCGGCCATCGTCGCCACCGCTATCGGCCATCCGCTTCCCCCACTGGCACAGGTCAGCCTCTCTTACGAGAGCCTGTTTAACGCCAGCGGCAACTTTATCTATTACCAGCTGTTTGCCGCCACGGTTCATATCCTCCAGCTGTTCGTCGTTACCTGTACGATTTACGTTTTAAGCCGCCGTAAAATCCTGCTCAACGCTCGTCCTTTTGGGCTGGCGGTGCTTGGAAAGCTTGCACCCTACACCATCGGCTACACCATTTTGCTGATGGTGGAAATCGCCGCTCTGGCGCTCTATTCCGGCGCGCGCATCAACGGCAACCCGCTGTTCATGCTGGCTATCGGCTTTTTCTACATTATGGCGGCGCAGAGCATCGGGCTTTTGCTGTTCACCTTTACGAAAGACATCATCAGCGCCTACTCGCTAATTGGCCTGCTGGTGGGGATCGCCATGACCTATTCCGGCACCGCCGTGCCGGAGCTGTCCATGCCGCTTATTGCCCAGATAATCGCCAACATTGAACCGCTAACCCACGCGCTGTACGCCCTGTTCGACGTCTTCCTGCGGGGGTTCCCGGCGTCGTCCCTGTTCTACGTCTGCGGCCTGCTGCTTATTTATCCGCTGCTCACCGCGCTTTTGGTACGCAAACGCCTGCCCAAGCGCCTACAGGGGAGTGACATTCGCTGATGTTCAAAGCCTATTTTCGCGGTTTCATGATGATCATGACGCGCCTGCTGGAAAAACCGATGTGGATGCTGCTGCTCTGCTCGCTGTGCATCATGAGCCTGGTGTATGCCAATCAGACCGTATGGGATCTGCCCGTCGCGGTCGTCGACCTTGACCACAGCGCAGCCAGCAGAATAGTGACGCGCAGCCTTGACGCCAGCGCCAAGATTGCCGTTATCGGCTATGGCGACGTTGAAAGCGCTAAGCGCGACCTGATGAACCGCAAGCTGTTTGCCATGGTCGTGCTGCCGCACAACATGGAAAAGCGCATTCTTCACGGCGAAAACGTCACCATACCCGCCTACGGCGACGCCACCAGCCGGTTGGCCAACGGCCAGATAGAGCGGGACGTAGTTGCCGCCTATCGAACCATGTCGCTTTCTTACAATCAGGACATCCTGATGAATAACGGCTTTACGCCGGCGCAGATAGAACGCATTCTCTTACCCATTGATGCGCAGACCGTCGACCTGTTCAACCCCGGCGTCAGCTTTGCCGCCATTACATTTCCCGGCCTGATGGTGATGCTGCTCCAGCACTCGCTGCTGATTGCCGGCACGCGGACCAGCATCGTGCTGCACACGCTGCCGCAGGGCAAGCCGCCGCTGCCGGTCTATCTTGGCTGCCTGTCGGCGCTTATTCCGATTTGGATGTTTCTCTCCATTGTGCTGTTCGTCGCCTGGCCGATGGTGCTGGGCTATCGGCAAACCGCGCCGATCCCCGAGCTGCTGCTGTTAACGTTCCCCTTCCTGCTCGCCACGTTAGGGCTCGCCAAACTTATTACCGAATGCCTGCGCAACGTCGAGCTGGTTTACCTGACGCTGGCGCTGGTTACGACGCCGGTATTCTATATTTCCGGCACTATCTGGCCGCTGCAGTCCATGCCGAAGTGGGTATGGTTCATCTCCCACCTGCTGCCCTCTACCTGGGCAACCAAAATGATCGCCAGCGTTAACCAGATGGGGCTTTCCATTAGCGAAGTGGGGTTTGACGTCGTGATGCTGCTGGTGCTGGGCGTGACCTATGCGGCCATTGGATGGTTTGTCGGGGCGCTGAGGGATGGAAGATTAAGAAAGAGGAGCAAAAGAGCGCACGGAGTATAGGTTATACATTAAGAGCGTCTCTTTTTCTTAGATAGTAGAGGAAATTCCCTACTATCTAAAATTAAAATACGCTAATGACGCGCACCGCCACTATTCGTTATAAAGCTCAAACGCTTTTTTTATCAAAGGAATTGATGCCCTCATAATTTGCATATCCTCCCCCTCAATTTTATATTCCCCCTGCCTATTAGACGGAGTGTTATAACTTACCATTACAACTGACTTTTCTTTAATCTGGCTAATAAACTCTGAGGCCTGTTTACCATAGATAATGGAATAAGTATTGTCCGGTTTAATATCTTTCCCATCGATGCTTAAATTCACTATTTGAAAAACGGAGTTTTTCCCCATGCTGATAAGGTAACCAGAAGGAATATTTGCCTTCTCAATCTGAGAAGTATACTGAAGATAAAAACGATCGCCATTACCCTCAACGAAGCAAACATGGCCGCTACGGCCGGCTTCACAGGAAAACTCCCAACCAAATGGATTACCTACACTGCCTATTACATCCTTTCCAGTATGGCTCACTCGGTACTGAACGCCGTCAATCTTGCCATTTTCCCGAGCAACGATCTCAACTACGCCCTCATTATCATAGTCAGGATAAATACTGCACTCCATTTGTCCCTCTGGAAAAAGAGGTCGCTGGCTAAAAGCTGGAGGTTCAGACTTAACGGAGGAACCTTCCAGTTTTTTTATATTCTGATTAATTTTAAAAGAATTACAATTAAACTGCCGTACATAATCTTGACTTTTAATCCATGCAGTCTCATCGCCAGTTAAATCACGAAACTTGGGTTCGGCATAACGCTCGTCCGCTATCGCATTAGCAGACATCATCATTAATAATATTCCCGTACCAGAAATAGATATTTTTATTGCATTCCTGTTCATATAGTTAGCATCCCATTTAGCCTTATAAAAAACTTATTATATACGGAAAGCCGCTAAACTAAATAAAACAATGCGTGTAATTACTTCTCTTTTTATATAAGAAAACGGGCGCTTTCGCGCCCGTCGAATTGTGGTTATTACAAACTAGGTAAAAACGTCGTAAACACCGGGAAGAACGTAACCAGCAGCAGTACGGCAAGCAGTGCAAGGAACATCGGCCACACTTCCCGAATAAACTCGGATATCTTCACCCCGGTGATGGAGGTTGCGACAAACATCACCGTCCCCATCGGCGGCGTCAGGCAGCCGATAGCCAGATTCAGTATCATCACCAGACCAAAGTGGATCGGGTCGATGTTCATCAGCTTCACCGTCGGCATCAGCAGCGGAACCAGTACGATAATCGCCGCGTTGCCTTCAATGAACATACCGAGCACCAGCAGCACCAGGTTGACGATCATCAGGAACACGTACGGGTTATCGGAAATGTTGGTCATCGTTTCCGCGACGTCTTGAGCAATCTGCTCGTTGGTCAGCACCCAGGCCAGCGCGGAACAGGTCATGATGATAAGCATGACGCCTGCGGTAGAGCGCGCCGTCTCAAGCACGGAGGCGATGATGTCCCGAAGCTTCATTTCGCGATAAAACAGCGTGCCGACTACGATAACGTAGATAACGGCCACCGCACCGGCTTCCGTCGGCGTAAAGATGCCCAGACGGATCCCGCCGATGATAACCAATATTAGCAGCAGCGCGGAAATGGCGCCTTTGCCCGTTTCCCAAAGCTCAGCGAAGGTCGGGCCGCGGGTGCGCGCCGGCTTATAGCCGCGCTTTTTAGCGATAAGATATACGGTCGTCATCAGCGCAACGCAGCACATCAGGCCGGGGATGATGGCCGCCATAAACATTTTGCCAACCGATACGTCAGCAACGAAGGCATAGATAATCAGCGCGATTCCGGGCGGAATAATTGGCGTAATCAGAGATCCGGCCGCCGTGATCGCCGCAGAGAAGCCGCGGTTGTAGCCCAGCTTGGTCATCTCCGGCACCAGCATCTTACACAGCATGGCGCAGTCGGCCAGGTTGGATGCCGAGATGCCGCCCATCATGGTGCTCAAAAGAACGTTAGACTGCGCCAGACCGCCCGGATAATGGCCTGAAAGCACTTCGGTGAACTTCAGCATCCGCCGGGTAATACCGGTATAGTTCAGCAGGTTGCCCAACAGAATAAAGAACGGGATCGCCAGCAGCGTGACGTTCTCGCCTGAACCGATAATCCGCTGCACCGCGATAAGCGGCGAAATGTCGCCTGCGGTAAAAAAGTAGGTCAGAAGCGCAACCAGTACGCTGGTAAAAATAGGAACGTTAATTAAGAAACAAAAGAGTAATACAATACACGCGGCGGCTACTGACATAACGTATCCCCATTTATCAGCTTTTTAATATCCTGATAGAGGTGCTGAAGGCAGAACAACACCATCACAAACGCGCCGATCGGTACGGCGATATCGATATAGAAATAGGAAATGGCCAGAATCGACGTCAGCTTGTCTTCCGCAATCTCAGCCAGCTCGTAACCCAAATAGCCAAAGATCGCCAGCGCTACGATAGAAATCAGATCGGTAATAATCGCGAAGAGCGCCTGCCCTCTCGGCGGCAACATTGACGTAAAGGCGTCAATGCTGACGTGCATACGCTTACGCATGGCGGACGCTGCGCCCAGCATGATCATCCAGATATAGCAGACGATCAGAACTTCCTCTCCCCACACCAGAGGATCGTTTAACAGCCAGCGCATGAACACCGCAACAACGGTGATACCGACGATACCAATAACGGCCAAAGCCGCCAGCGCATCGGTAATTTTTCCTAACACCCTGAACATAAGACACCCCTCATAACTTCCAGACTCACTGGACGCGTTATGATTGTTTTAGTTGGTGGTAAAGGGGGCCGCGATGCCGATTCCCAACAGTTCCGCGGCCCCATACTAACTTATTGCTTATTAATGATTTCTTGCGTTTTATCGTACAGGCCCGGCGTCCACTCGGGGAACTTGCCGTAGAAAGGCTTGGACGTTTCTTTAAACAGGTTGCGGTCTACTTCAACCACCGTCACGCCCTCTTTCTTCATTTTCTCAATGGTTTCCTGCTCCTGCTTCAGCACCAGATCGGTCAGGAACGCACCTGCCTGATCGCCGGATTCAACCAGCGCGGTCTGAATTTCAGGCGGCAGCTTCTTGAAGGTTTTGCTGCCCATCACCAGGTTGGTGACGTTCTCTACGTGGCCGGTCAGGATAAGGAACTTGGCGACTTCATAGTGCTTTTGGCCATACAGCACCGGGATCGGGTTCTCTGCGCCGTCGATCACCTTCAGGTTCAGCGCGGTGTACACTTCAGCCAGCGGCAGAGGCGTAGGCGTCGCGCCCATGGCCTTGATGCCTTCAATCTGAATGCGGTTGTTAGGAACGCGGATCTTCAGGCCTTTCAAATCTTCAGGCGTCTTCACCATCTTGTTGGTCAGCATGTGGCGCGTACCGTACAGCCAGTCTTTGGTGACGATGTGCAGGCCCTTGGCGTCCAGCTTGTTTTCTAAGTCCTTGTACCAGTCAGAGGCGTTCAGCTTGTAGATATCCTTATAGCTGCTGCCCAGATAGGGGCCGAACATGATGCCGAAGTCCGGCACGTAGTCGGAGAAAAATGCGCCGTCCGCCAGCGTGATAACCGGGCTGCCCAGCTTCATCTGTTCAATAACGTCTTTTTTAGAGCCCAGCTGGGAGCTTGGATAAGGTACCAGTTCACCCTGACCGTTGGTTTTTTCGTTAAACAGCTTGGCCCACTCGCGGATCGCCAAATCGAACGGCTCTCCCGGGTTATTTTCATAAGCCACTTTCAGCGTGTACTTAGCCGCGGCAAGCGCGGAACCGCTGAAGCTGGCGACGGCGAGGGTTGCGCCGAGCGCCATTGCTAAGAGTTTTTTGCCTTTGGTGTTAAACAATTTCATTATTATCGTTCTCCAGATCCGGAGGCCTGCCGCGGCGGGCCTCTTTGCGTTGGCCGCCGTCTGAACGACGGCGGATTCAGGGTGGTACAGAAGCGCCCGTTTTACGGGGCACGATTAAGACACGGTTTAATCTTAATTCAAGCGTTCAATAACGCTCTTGATACCTTGCTCACTAAAACGAACCAGCGTCCCGCTCACCGCATCCGTCAGGCCGGGAAGTTGATTAAGATCGCTTTCCCACAGATCTGACATCGCCAGCACGTTTTGCACCAGCTCGCGAGGATCGGCGTCATACAGCGGCTTCCACGCTTCAAAACGTTCAAGCAGATGGCGATCGTCCGACAGTGGAATCGTCTCGCCCCGGAATTCTCCGCGGTAAAAGAGGATAAGCGCAGCCAATGCGGCGGCGATGTGTACCGGCGGCTTGCCAAAGCGATGGCTGTAGGTCAACAGCTGAGGCAGCAGGCGCGTCTTAAACTTGGTTAGCGAATTAAGCGAAATGGCCTGCAGCTCATGGCGAATATAGGGGTTATTGAAGCGAGCGATAACGTCTTTAGCAAACTGCTGCAGCTCTGACGGCTCTAAAGAGAGCGTCGGGATCACCTCCTGATTCAGCAGCCGATTAATAAACGAAGAAATCACCGGATCGGCCATAGACTCGCCCACGGTGCGCAAACCGGCGAGATAGGCAACCGGCACCATCGCGGTATGCGCGCCGTTCAGAATGCTGACCTTGCGCTCTTTGTAGGGCTTGATGTCGTCCACGATGTGGATATTCAGGGCGACCTGGTCAAGCTTCAGCTTTTCTCTCAGCCACTGCGGCCCCTGAATAACGAACAGATAGAAGTATTCCGCCGTCACCATAAAGCGATCGCGATAGCCGAACTCCTGCTCCAGCTTCTCGATTTCTGCGTGAGGATAACCGGTAACAATGCGGTCAACCAGCGTAGAGCAGAAGGTGTTGTTCTGATTAACCCAGCCGATAAACGCATCGCCCAGCTGCCAGCGGCGGGCGTAGGCCAGCACGTATTCTTTCAGCTTCTCGCCGTTGTAGTCGATAAGCTCGCAGGGAACGATAATCAGCCCCTTGTCGCTCGCGCCGTTAAAGTGGGTAAAGCGGTGGTGCAAAAAGCGCGTCAGCTTGGCGGGGAAGGTCGCCGGCGGGCAGTCGTCATAGCTGTCGCTATCGCTATAGCAGATGCCGGCTTCAGTGGTGTTAGAGAAAATCCACTCAAGTTCAGGATTCTCGGCGCAGGCCAGATAGTCGCCAAACTCTTTATAAACGGCAATTTCCCGATTGATAGAGCTAATCAGGCGCGGCTCGGCAACCGGCTGTCCCTGTTCATTAAGGCCGCGAATGACGGCGGTATAAAGTCCGTCCTGCTCATCAAGCTTGGGCTGCGGCGTATCAATTGGGCGCACAACGGTAATACCGCTGTTGAAGTCGGTTTTTTCATTCAGAATATCGACCATCCAGTCGATAAAAGCGCGTAGAAAGTTACCTTCGCCAAACTGAACGATTTTCTCCGGGTAGCGGGCCTTGGGGAAATCCTGCCGATTTAAGTTACGCTGCATCTCTCAATCCTTCCTTATTCTTTTTTATACCCGCCACGCTTCAAGCCGCTATAGGCGTTTTGTCATGCGACTCAAATTATTCTGGGTAAATATAATCAAGTTTATTTTATTTGCTGTTGGGCAAGGACACCTGATGGGTGAAGAGTAGATGGAGCGATCCGGGTTTGAGATTTTCTTGTTTCAAGATCGTGCGATAGATTTTGTTTTGCTGTTTTTAATCCGCTTTTATTTGTTAAAAAACAGCCAATGGGATGGAAAATAGTTAATGAGTCGATAAGAGAAAACTATAAGGCGGCGCGCCCTATCGCTCGCTAAAATGGATGCTGAAACGTTACAACCAACTGAAAATAAAACGATTAAACTCTCTAAATCGACGATAGATGCCTCCTAACCCCGCTGAAAACAAGTAAAAATGCTACACAAATCCTCCATTGCCTTTACAACTTCTTTTTACCGACAAAAGGAATATTCGATGTTTTTAAATTGATAAAATCCAGAAAAGCGAGCTAGAATATTTTCGTTGGGCAAGGAAGTGACGTCTATATTCATTCCTTGTTGAGGCTTTGTTTAAATGAAAACGCATATTCTTATCCACCCAGCCGATTCCGTCGTGCTGGCCCTTCAGCCGCTAGCCAAGGGGACGTCGCTGGAGGTGGGCGGCCAGACGCTGGTTTTACAAGAAGATATCGATAAAGGTGGGAAAATCGCGCTGTTTGCAATTAACGTCGGCGATCCCATCATTAAGTACGGCAGCCCCATCGGCGAAGCCATCGCCCCTATCGGCGCAGGCGAGCTGGTGCACACCCACAATCTGAAAACGCTACTGAAAGACGGGCTCAGCTATGAATACGCGCCCGAGTTCCCTCACGTTCAGGTCTCACTGCCGGAAGTGAACATTCAGGCCTATCCGCGGGCAAACGGCGATATCGGTATTCGTAACGAACTTTGGGTGATCCCAACCGTCGGCTGCGTTAACGCCATCGCCAGGCAGATTATCGAACGATTCAAAGCCGAAGTCGGCACCGAGGGCATTGACGGCGTCTATCTGTTTACCCACCCCTACGGCTGCTCTCAGCTTGGCGACGATCACGAAAATACCCGCCGCATTCTGGCCGACATGGTGCATCATCCAAACGCAGGCGGTGCGCTGGTTATCGGGCTAGGCTGCGAGAACAACCAGGTCGATGCCTTCCGGGAGCTTGTCGGCGACGTGGATGCACAGCGCGTCCACTATATGATAGCCCAGCAGGAAAACGACGAGGTCGAAGCGGGGCTTAGCCACCTGAAAGACATTTACCGGACGATGAAAAACGACCGCAGAGAGGCCGTCTCCATCGGCAAACTTCGCGTCGGCCTCGAGTGCGGCGGCTCCGACGGTCTTTCCGGCGTTACCGCTAACCCACTGCTGGGGAAGTTCTCCGACTACCTGATTTCTTTCGGCGGCAGCAGCGTGCTGACCGAAGTACCGGAAATGTTCGGCGCAGAGCACATCCTGTTCTCCCGCTGCCGCGATCGGGAGACGTTTGAGCAGGCGGTGAAGATGGTCAACGACTTCAAGCGCTACTTTATCGACCACCGTCAGCCCATTTACGAAAACCCTTCGCCGGGCAACAAGAAGGGCGGCATTTCCACGCTGGAGGACAAGTCTCTCGGCTGCACCCAAAAGGCAGGAGACTCACCGGTCGTCGACATCCTGAACTACGGCGACAGGCTGAAAAAGCCGGGGCTTAGCCTGCTCAGCGCGCCCGGCAACGACGCCGTCGCGACCTCCGCATTGGCCGCCGCCGGCTGCCATATGGTGCTGTTCAGCACCGGGCGGGGAACCCCCTACGGCGGATTCGTGCCAACGGTCAAAATCGCCACCAACAGCGATTTGGCCCAGCGCAAGCCGCACTGGATAGACTTCGACGCGGGCCAGCTGGTGTATGATAAAACCATGGAAGACACGCTCGCCGAGTTCGTTGAGCTTATCCGCCAAATCGCCAGCGGCGAACGCCTCGCTCGCAATGAGAAAAACGACTTTAGGGAGCTTGCGATCTTTAAAAGCGGCGTAACGCTTTAACAGCGTATTTGGTTACCCTAACGGAAAAGCGTTGCGCCTGAGGTATTAGGGCGCGACGCTATTCTTACGCCGGCTTTCTGGATGTATGCAGCAGCCGCAGAATGCGCACTTCGCCTGGCTTTGTCGCGTACACAATGACAAACGGCAGCCGGGCCAGCGCCAGCCTGCGCCCATATGGACGATCGGTTTCCACGCCCATGTGGGGGTTCGCCTTCAGCAGGTCGACGGCCTCGTAAAACCGCTTATCCGTTGCGTCCGCAACGCGCAAACCGGCCTCTTTGTACAAATATAGCCAGATATCCTCTCTGTCCTGCTGCGCCCGGCGTTCCCAAAAAACGGCGCAGGTCACCGTTCGCCCCGTTCGGCCAGCGCTCTCAGTTCTGCCATTTTCCGCGTCATTTCCTCATCGTCAATGAACTGCCCTTGCCCTGCGTCATAGCGTGCAAAGGCCTCCTGAACCTGATTTTCCAACCAGACTTCATGCGCATTGCTCTGAAGCTTACGCTCCTCTTCGGCCAGCTCCTCCGCCCTGCGGCGAAGAAGATCGGTCAGGCTGGTCTGCTGCCGCTCGGCGGCCTTCATGGCCAGGCGCTTGGTCTCTTCATCAATGCGAAAATGGATCGTGCTGTTCATCCAGACCGCCTCTTTTTGTGGTGTCAAACGTGGTGTCAAATAGATTCCCATCAGTATAGCTTCGCCTCCTTTTCGTTGCAGCATGAATTTGAAAGGCTTAGCGCACTTCTTTTATGCACCAAGCCCTGAAAGAAATTAGAGCTTAAAAGAGAGCGGGCTGCCCTACCGTTTTTCAAAACCGTATTGAAAATGCGGGATATTTCCCTAAGAAAAGTAACGTTCAGGCCATGAACACAAAAAAAAGAGAGCTGTGCCGCAAACATGGAGAAAAAACGAAAAGCATACGCTTTCCGCCCGATGGGGATATTGAGCGTGAAGAACCGGTCGCCAGGCCAAAACGGCCGACGCTACACGTTTTGTTGACGAATAGAGCGAATCATGGAGTGCTTGGCCGTATCCAAGTGCCTTCTCAGCTCATTCATGGCGCTGAGATCGTTGCGGCTTATCATGGCGCTCAAAATGGCCATGTGTTCCTCAATCCCAAGAATGTTGCGCTCTTTCAGGTCCCGCTCGTCCCACTGATAGTGGAAGTGGAAAATAACGGTAATCACCTCAATCGACTGATTGAAGAAGGGATTTTCAGCCGCAGATAGAATCAGGCCGTGCAGCTCATGATCGAGCTGGGAGAACTTGCGATAGTCGAACATCACCGTCTCTCTCAACTGGCGGTGGCGATAGAGCAGGTCTCTGGCCAGAACCCACCGGGTATCGCTTTCCGGCAGGTTCATAAAGCGGTTCAGCGCGTGGGTTTCCAGCAGCTCGCGAAGTTCAAACAGCTTTTCAGCGTAGTTTTGATCAAACTTCATCATGCTCCACTGGCCGCGGCGCTGGTTCTCCATCAGATTATAGCGGGAGAAACGCAGAAGAAATTCGCGCACGATAGTCGGACTAACGTTGGCCTGCTTGGCCAGCTGCTGTTCGGTAAAGGTGCTGCCCGGCTTGAGCTCGCGCTGTTGGATCATCTTATAAAACGCGCGCTCAAAGATGGCCAGCTGCTCCTGCGGCATCTCGGCGATGGTGTCAAAGCCGTCTTCATCCTCCGGCTGGCGCACTATCGCATAGTCGTTGCCGACCTTCTCCAAGATGCCCCGCTCCTGCAAATAGTCCAGCGTGTGGCGCACCGTGGTGCGGCTGATGCTGTACATATCCGCCAGGGTCGACTGTGACGGCAGCGGTGAGCCAATATGCCCATTGCCGATAGCGTCAATAAACTGATTAATTACGTTCTGCCGCAGGTTTTGCGTTCGTGCCATTCCCTCTTCCCGCCTCTGCTTTTTTCCGCTTTAAAAACCAATTTAGTACCGAATAAACGTTATTAGGTCACAAAAGAGAATAAATTAAAACCAGAAATCCGATTTTTTAACTAAAAAGACAGAATAAAAACCGAGGATACCATCAACATGAAAACACTAATTTGTCAGGAACCCACCAAACTGGTTTATCAGCAGCGCGAAGTTCCCTCTCCCGCCGCCGGTGAAGCGGTTATTAAAATCAACGCGGTAGGCATCTGCGGCACCGACATCCACGCCTGGTCAGGCAAGCAGCCGTTTTTCAGCTATCCGCGCGTGCTGGGGCATGAAATCTGCGGTGAAGTGACTACGCTTGGCGCCGGCGTTAATCAGTTTAAGGTCGGGCAGCGCGTTGCCGTCATGCCCTATCTCTCCTGCGGCAAGTGCGGCGCCTGCCAGAGCGGCCGGACAAACTGCTGTGAGAACATCTCCGTTATCGGCGTCCATCAGGACGGCGGATTCTGTGAATATTTAAGCGTGCCGGTCAGCAACCTGCTTGCCGTTGACGGCGTCGATCCCATCGCCGCCGCGCTGATTGAGCCTTTCGCCATTAGCGCCCACGCCGTTCGCCGCGCCGCGCTCGCGGCGGGTGAACACGTGCTGGTGGTTGGCGCAGGCCCTATCGGCCTGGGCGTTGCGGCAATTGCCAAAGCCGATGGCGCTAAGGTCATCGTCGCCGACACCAGCCCGGAACGCCGTGCCCACGTGACGGAGCAACTGGGCGTTGCGGTCATCGATCCTGCCAGTGCCTCTTTTGAGGCAGACCTTCGCGCCCAGTTCGACGGCATGCTGGCGGCCAAGGTCATCGACGCAACGGGCAACCAGTTTGCGATGAACAACACCGTAAACCTGATCCGCCACGGCGGCACCATCGTCTTCGTCGGCCTGTTCAAAGGCGATCTTTCCTTCTCCGATCCGGAGTTCCACAAGAAAGAGACCACGATGATGGGCAGCCGCAACGCAACGAAAGAAGACTTCGCCAAGGTTGGCCGACTGATGAGCGAAGGCAAGCTTAGCGCGAACATGATGCTGACCCACCGCTTCAACTTCGACACCATCGGAGAAAGCTACGAGCAGGACGTCGTCAACAACCGCCAGCTGTTGAAAGGCGTTATCGAGTTTAACTAATCCTTCTGCTTTTTTTGCATGAAAAAGCCGACGCCGCAGGGCGCCGGCTTTCTTCTTAACACGCTATTGGCCGACTCTAAGCGCCTGTACGTCAGGTGAGTCTATCGGTACGGAAACGTCGACCGCATGCCCTGAGTCCGTCCCTATGTACGGTTTCAACGCCGTTAACATATAGGGGAACATATAGCGCAGGTCGCCATTTTCGTTGTTACTCACCGCCTGTGCGTCCCACAGCGGCTTCACCGTCTTGTCTTTCGCATAGGCCGCTGCGTCTATGGCCTGAAGACGAAGCCATTTGCTGTAGACCGTAAACTGATACACCATCGGTTCGTAGAGCGGATAGTTCCACATCGGATAGTAATAGCCGAACCCGGGCGCATACACCGGTCCCCGCATAGGATATACCGGCATGTTGACTATCTGGGTTTGCGTCTGCGGCGGACCCACGTGATAGCTAAGCGCGATCAACATCTTCGCGTCAGAGGGCTTTTTCACGGCCACGTAACCCTGCTCTCTCAGCACGTCCGATACCTGACGCGCATACTCGACAAAGCCAAGATCGCTTTCAATCGGCCGGTAGTCGTCAGACACAATAGTAAACGTCTTATCCCCCACGTAAGCGTTCTTCGCCGTAATGGAGCTTACCTGTACGCTCTCCGTACTGGCGCAGCCTGAGAGCGCGCCGACCAACAGAAAAACCGCTATCGTTCGCCAAGACATTGTCTACCTACCTTTTTATCAGGGAAGCTATTTATTTAGACAGCAACGCTATAGTTCAGGTTTCATTAAAAACGACCGCTTTTTATCAGAAAGCGTGCGCTATATGGCGCCAAAAAGGAAACACCAAACGCTCCCCGGCGTAAAGATAAAAAATTTCTTTTGATTATCATCAATATATAATTTCAAATTCACCGTATATTTTCCTTTAACAACCGTTCTGAGCTAATGATGTAAATGGCTAAACGCCGTTAACGGTTTCCCCCTATGCGGGACTATTTTTATATTGGGAATTTCATATGCGGCAGGTTCCGACATTTTTTACTCGACGTACGGCAGCGTTCCTTTTTCCGGCTTCGCTGATTTTATATGAACTGGCGGCCTATCTGACCACCGACCTTATTCAGCCGGGCATTATTAACGTCGTGCGGGACCTTCGCGCTGACGTCAGCCTCGCGCCCGCCTCAATCAGCATGTATATGGCGGGCGGCATGGCGCTACAGTGGCTGCTGGGACCGCTGTCGGACCGAGTGGGCCGCCGCCCCGTTCTACTGACCGGCGCGCTGATTTTCACTCTGGCCTGTTGCGCTACGCTGTTTGCATCATCAATGGAGCAATTTCTAACCGCCCGTTTCATTCAAGGCACCAGCATGTGCTTTATTGCGACCGTTGGCTACGTAACCGTTCAGGAGTCTTTCGACAAGACACAGGCCATCAAGCTGATGGCGCTTATTACCTCGATTGTTCTGATCGCGCCGATCGTTGGCCCGCTGGCAGGGGCAGCGTTAATGCACATCGTCGACTGGAGAGCGCTGTTCGCGATTGTGACGCTGATGGGATTTATCGCCTGGTTAGGGCTTTTGTTCAATATGCCGGAAACGCTGCCGAAAGAGAGAGCGCCGTTTAGCATGACCGGCGTACTGCGAAACTTTCGCGACACGTTCCACAACCGCATTTTTCGCATTGGCGCAGCGACGATTTCCCTCAACTACGTTCCACTCATGATCTGGGTAGCCGTATCGCCGGCAATTTTGATTGAAAGCGGCGGCCTGACGCCCGCCGAATTTGCCTGGACTCAGACCCCCGTGTTCGGCGCGATTATCATAGCCAACGTGATTGTGGCGAAATTCATTAAGGACCCTTCCGCGCCGAGCTTTATCCGTCGCGCCATTCCGATTCAGCTTTTGGGGCTGGGGACGCTGATTATTGGCAACCTTCTGTCCCCTCACGTTTGGCTATGGTCAGTGGCAGGCACGACGCTGTATGCCTTCGGCATCGGGCTCATTTTCTCGTCACTGTTTCGCTTTACGCTGCTGTCAAACGAGTTACCGAAAGGCACGGTCTCAGCGGCGCTAAACATCGTGGTGCTAAGCGTCAGCGCAGCGACAATAGAAATTGCCCGCTGGCTGTGGTTTGAGGCAGGCGGCAGGCTTCCCTTCCATCTGTTGGCCGTCGTCGCTGGAGGGCTTGCGGTGCTGTTTTTAACGATGCTGCTGCGGTGCGTGCAGGATCTGTCGCCGATTGAAAAAGAGGGTGAGGGTGAAGCCTAAGCCAAGCGAAGGATATAGCTGCCTTGGCTGCGGATGCCCCAAACGGGAAGCCGCACCCAAAACGCTATACCCTTCATGATTTGTCAAAACCTTCGATTAGTCTTCCGGTAGGTCAATGCGATAAAACGCCTTTGCATTGCGCCAGAAGAAGGCCTCTCGCTGCTGGGGGCTAAAGCCGGAGAAAATCTCAGACATGTTGTTGACCAGCTCCCGGTACGACAGCTGCAGCCCGGCTACCGGGAAGTTGCTGGCGAACATACAGCGTTCGATGCCGAACATCTCTACGGTTTCCAACACCACGCCGCGGTTGCCTTCAATCGTCCAGGGGCGGTCCTGTACGCCAAGCTCCGAGACCTTCACGTGGACGTTGGGGCAGGCGGCCAAAGCCCGCATGCCCTGTCGCCACGCATCAAGCCCCTGCGGCGAGCGGTCCCACGGGAATCCCATATGGTTAAGCACGATAGGCACGTTGGGATAAATGCGTGCGACTTCGGCAGCCTCTTCCAAGTGCCAGTACGGCACGCGCAGGTCCCACGACAGGCCGTATTTCTCCAAAAGGCCAAAGCCCTTCAGCCATTTTTCGTCCTGCATGCTGCAGCTTGCGCCCCTAATCGTATGCGCCAATTCTGGCCGTTTGGCGGTTACGGGCTTGCTGCGAATGCCTCGCACCAGCGGGAAGTGTAAATGCTGATTCAGGATCTCTTCGCCGTCGTCACGATGAAACCAGATGTGGGCAACCACTGCGTTAGGAAAGCCGGCGCGCGCCGCCTGTTCGTGCACCCAGCGGGTTTCCGCCACTTCGTTGCTATAGTCGTGGTCCGCCTCACAGTGAACCGTCGCCAGCACGCGGTGGCCCGCGCTGTCCGCGGCGTAATCTTCCGGCAGGTAGTTGCGCATCAGCGAGCGATAGTCGCCGACGAAAGTGCCGGGCTCATAGGTCGCCAGCCAGGGATAGTGGTTCTTGCTCAGATCCCAAAGGTGGTGGTGAGCGTCAATCAGCGTCAGTCCGTTAGACTTCACTTCAATGCCCATTCTTTCGTGTAGGGTTTTCACGGTTGTTCCCCCTTCTTTTCCGCAGGTTAACGCGATTCGACTTCAGGCTCGGCGCCTATCTGCTCAGCCGTCTTTTCACCGGCTTTCGGCGTCACCGACGCTAACGCTACCCCGCAGAAGAACAGCGCGGCGGCCATAATGCCGAATCCGGCCATCGTCGTTCCCGTCAGGTCAATCAGCCAGCCCACGACATAAGGGCCGACAAATCCGCCTAAGTTGCCTATACCGCCAATCAGGCCAAGCGACAGCGCCAGAATGTCTGAACGCAGAATAAGCGGCGGCAGCGCAAAAAAGGCACCGTGGATATACAGCCCGGAGGCAACGATGCATAGGAAAACAAACTGTATGACGGGCGATGGGAAAAGCTGTCCGCACAAAAGCGCCACGGCGGTGATCGTCAAAGGCAGCGCGGCGGACGACTTACGCAGCCCGATTTTATCGGTGCGCACGGCGATAATAATCATACCGATAAGGCCGACCAGATAAGGGATCGCTGTCAGGATACCGACCATTGCGGGCGATGAGCCGGAGGTATTGGCGATAACCTGCGGCAGCCACATGGTAAAACCGTAGAAACCGGCGCAGTAAAGAAACCAGGCGACGATAAGCGTCAGCACCTTACCGTTGCGAAATACGTCGCGATAGCGGGCCGAATCCTGACTAATGACCGCCGAACTTTTCTTCTGCGCTTCGTCTTTGGCAATCGCCTCAACGATATAGCTACGCTCACCGGGCTCCATCCACCACACTTTGGCCGGCGAATCCGCCACCATGATGTACCAGACGATGGCCCAAATAATGGGCGGGAAGCCTTCAATAATCAGCACGGTCCGCCAGCTAAAGTGCTCAAGCAGGAAGCCCGTAATCGGTGCGGCGATAATGGCGGAAATAGGGATACACATCAGCCAAAAGCCGTTCGCTCTCGCCTTTTCACGCTGAGGGAACCACTTTAACAACAGCACCAGCGTCGCGGGTTGAACGCCGCCTTCAAAAACGCCCAGAACGAATCTGGCAAGCAGCAGCTCGTTCGTACTCTGCACCATTCCGGTCCAGATAGCGGCAACGCCCCACAGCAGCATGAGAAGAAAGATCGTCTTTTTGGCGCTCCAGCGCTCGGCCAACAGCGCCGCTGGCACCTGCAGCAGCAAATAGCCAAGAAAGAAAATGCCCGAAGCCATGCCCTTGGTACTGTTGGTCAAATGCAGGTCTTGGCCAATATAGGGCAAGATGAACGACAGGTTGGTTCTGTCAAGAAAAGCCAGCATGTACATAATGCTAGCGATGGGAATAAACAGCAGCCAGCGCCGCCCGATCCCTTGATATTGCATGGTCATAACGTTACGTCCCTCTCCACATCAGTTGAACACGCCGTCTTTTTATTTTGAACTTTTGAACAAAACAATAACAATTGATTATTCGTGGATACTATGCCCGTTATGTAATAAGCGCTAATCCCCTTTTAAGAAAATGTGAATAGAGTCAAAAATAGTCACTCAAATAAAAATTAATCGTATGATTTAAAAGAAAATAAAAATAATATCTTTTGGGTGGTTTCCAGAATTTTTCTAATTTTCCATAGAGGGAAAACGTCAAGGAAGGCTAAAAAAGAACAAACAAATATTTTATAACTGAGCTTTTGATACAGAAATTCGAGATGCCCCTATAAATAACGCGGACTTAAGCTGCTTGCGGCTCTGTTTCAAACGTTCAATAATATAAAAGCCTCGTCCTATCGTTCTTTCGCGATAGGGCCATCCGCTCTTGTTTCATTCCGTTTTCAACCATAAGGCCATCAACATATGAAAAGGCGTAGTTTTCTTAAAAGCGCGGCGCTGCTGTCTACCGCAGGGCTGGTTGCCCCCGTTATGGCTAACGGCGTCAGCGCAAAGGCGCATGAATCTCAACCGTTAGAAGGACGCCGCCGCTTTACCCTGACGCAGACCTATCGCCTCCAGCCACCGGAAGGATCTGAGGGCGTCGTGAAGCTTTGGATCCCGGTGGTTGAAGATACGCCTTTTCAGCAGCTTCTCTCTTTGAAATTCAGCGGCAACTATCAGGACGCGTTCATCACCACCAACAACCACTACGGCGCTAAAACCCTCTTCGCCACCTGGCCCAATGCCAAAGGCAAAATGGAAATGACGGTGGAAATGGTGATTGAAACACAGGACTGGGAGCCGTTGAAAAACGACGCGTTGGCCCACTGGCGCGCGCCGAAAGAGGTTCAATTCCCCAACGACGTGGAATACTACTTAAAGCCTACCGCCCACATGCCAACCGCCGGCATCGTTAAAGAGACGTCGGATAAAATCGTCGGCCAAGAAACCGATCCGCTGAAAAAAGCGCGCCTGATTTATAACTGGGTAAGCGCCAACATGTTCCGCGATAACGACGTTATCGGCTGCGGCACCGGCGACGTCGCGACCATTCTTGAAAGCGGCAAGCTGGGCGGCAAGTGTACCGATATCAACTCCGTATTCGTAGCGCTAGCCCGCGCGGCAGGCATTCCGGCACGCGAAATGTTCGGCATCCGATTGGGTAAATCCGTCAAGCTGGCGCAGTACTCAAAAACCGCGTTCGGCAGCGCCAATGAGCAAGGCGTATCGGGCGTTAGCGGCGGCCAACACTGCCGCGCCATGTTCTACTTGGCGGGCTTCGGCTGGCTGCCGGCCGACCCGGCGGACGTCACGAAAATGCGCCTGACGGAGAAAAAAGAGCACAGCGATCCGGCCGTGCAGGCGGTGAACGACTACCTGTTCGGCAACTGGGAAATGAACTGGGTGGGCTTTAACGTCGGCCGCGACTTTGACCTCTTCCCCGCAGCGGAACAGGCGCCGATTAACAACTTTGGCTACCCTTACGCGGAAGTCGACGGCGACCCGGTCAACTACTACGACCCGAAAGCGTTCAGCTATGACTACAGCTCAGCCGAACAGCGCTAAGGGCTTTATGGCCACGCTGGCCGCCGCCGCAATTGCCGCGGTGGCGTCCAGCCTGTGCTGCATAGGGCCGCTGATTTATCTGGTATTCGGCGTCTCCGCCGCTGGCCTGTCCGGCGTGGAGAGGCTCGGCTTTTTGCAATACCCGATGCTGGCGCTGTCTTCCGTACTTATCGTGATGGGATTCTGGCGGCTCTATTTTTCTAAACGCCCCTTTTGCAGCGGGCGCGTTAGCCGAACGCAAATGCTGTGGGCCTATTGGATTGCGCTTCCCGTGGTGCTGTTTTTTCAGCTTTATCCCTTTGTTCTTCCCTGGTTACTGGAGATGTTGGAGTGAAACGTTTACTGTTTCTGGCGCTGATGCTGCTCTCCCCCGCCCTTTGGGCTAACAACGTTCAGGTCACGCTGGACGTCACGGGCATGACCTGCCCGCTGTGCGTTACGTCAATCAATCAGGCGCTGAGAAAAACCGACGGCGTCATCAAGGCGAAAGCCTCGCTTAAAACCCGGCAGGCCGAGGTTATCGTTCCGGAAGGCTTCAATACCGATGAGCTTTTAAAGGCGATTGAGAAAACGGGCTATAAGGGGACGGTGCTGAAAGTGGAAAAGCAGCCGTAGGATAAGGTTGAGAACATTGTAAAACGGGCCGCTATCAACGGCCCGTTTCTTTTAGCTTAGCGAGTAATCGACTTAAACTCTCTGGTGGTCGCCGTTAGCGCCACTTCCGTCGGCAGCCGCTCCATTGAGCTTGCGCCGTAGAAACCGTGGCAGTCCGGGCAGTGCTGCATGATGTATTTTGCATCTTCCGGCGTGGCGATAGGCCCGCCGTGGCACAAAACGATCACGTCTTCACGTACCGATTTGGCCGCCTTCGCCCAGTCGTTAATCAGCGGTACGCAGTCTGCAAGCGTTAGCGCCGTTTCCGCACCGATGTTGCCGCCGGTGGTCAGGCCCATGTGGGGAACGATAATGTCCGCGCCCGCTTTGGTCATATCGATGGCGTTCTGCGCACTGAACACGTACGGCGTGGTCAAAAGGCCCTTCTCGTGCGCCTTGCGGATCATATCAACTTCAAGCCCGTAGCCCATCCCCGTCTCTTCCAGATTGGCGCGGAAGTTGCCGTCAATCAGCCCGACGGTCGGGAAGTTCTGTACGCCGGCAAAACCGATGGCGGCGACGTCGTCCAGGAACTTATCGAACTGGCAGAACGGGTCGGTGCCGTTAACGCCCGCCAACACAGGCGTATGCTTAACGACCGGCAATACCTCTCGCGCCATGTCCATCACTATCTCGTTAGCGTTGCCGTAGGCAAGAAGGCCGGCCAGAGAACCGCGCCCCGCCATCCGATAGCGCCCGGAGTTATAGATAACGATAAGGTCGATGCCGCCCGCTTCTTCACACTTGGCGGACAGCCCGGTTCCCGCACCGCCGCCGATAATCGGCTCTTTGCGCGCAATCATGTCGTGAAATTTTTTTAAAAGCGCTTCGCGTGTTGTAGACATGCTTAATTCTCCCTAACGGTGAAACAGTTGAATAAATTCGGCGACCGCGCGTTCCGTGAACGCCCGATCGTTAACGTTGTGAGGCAGTTTAATAATCCGGCGTTTGTCGGTTTGAACCACGGTCGACTCCAGCGCCTCAATAAAGGCCCGGTTGGCCTCCGGCAGCCAGAACGGCCCGCCCGGGCTGTCGATAGCAGAAAAGCCGCCTTCGGGGATCAGAAACAGCACGTCGCCCCGGTACTGATTGAGCTTTTCGCCGATCCACTCGCCCATCTTGCGGTTCTCTTCCGACGTGGTACGCATCAGCGTCACCTGCGGGTTATGGTGGTAAAACAGGCGGTCGGCATATTTTTCAGGCACCGTATCGGGGCTGCCGAAGTTGACCATGTCCAACGCGCCGCAGGACATCACGCAGGGGATCCCGGCGTTTGCTACGGCGTCAAAACGCTCCTTTGAACACGCCAAAACGCCGCCGAAAAGATAGTCGCAGACCTCGGTGGTCGTAATATCGAGCACGCCGTTGAGCAGCCCGCCGTCTACCAGCTTTTCCATCGCTCTACCGCCGCTGCCCGTCGCGTGGAATACCAGGCAGTCGAATTCGCCTTCCAGCTGCTCGGTAATCTGCTGAATGCAGGGCGTCGTTACGCCAAACATGGTTAATCCGATGGCGGGTTTATCTTCAACGCTCTCTTCTTCATAGAACTTGACCGCGCCGGCAATCTGGTTAGCGGCATTTTTCAATACCTTACGAGAAATGCGGTTTAGGCCCGCTACGTCGGTGACGGAATACATCATGGCGATGTCGCTGGCGCCGATATAGTGCGATACGTCGCCGGAGGCCATAGTCGACACCATAAGCTTGGGCGTACCGACCGGCAGCGCCTGCATGGCGGGCGTCACCAGCGCCGTTCCTCCTGAACCGCCCAGCCCCAGCAGCGCGGCGACGTCGTCTCGTTGGCCGAGAAAGCGCTCAAACGCAACGGCCATTTCAGTAATCGCCCTGCCGCGATCGCCGCAAAATACGGCCTGAGGGCCCTGCGGATGGCAGGCAGCGACGGTTGCCGCGCTGACGTCGGCGCCGTAGTTCGCATTTGCATCCTTGGTTGACAGGTCAACCGCCAACGCTTCCAGACCGGCTTTTTTTATCAGATCGCGTACGTAAAACGCCTCAGCGCCTTTAGTGTCCAGCGTTGTTGCAACATAGATACGGCCTTTTTCTCTTTCCATCTCTATCTCCCATCGCCATCATTGAACGTTTTTCAACCCAAATGAGATTTGAGTTTCATTTTGACTATATTAACCACAATTACGGACAAAGCGCCATGCCATTAGCGCAGGGAATATCAGAAATGGAATCTGGCTCCCAAAAAATATGCGCAGTGCCGTAAGTAAATGAACAGACAGATATTAATAAAAATATCGGCAGGAAAATACTACTGTCGCACTCAGGAGCAAACGAAAATAAGAGAAGGAAATGATTAAGAAAATGAACAAGCTATGATATCCAACTTCATCGCCGCTTTTAGAGCGAGCAAATGACTATAGCGCCACTCGCGTCAGCCCCATAAACAGCGCGCCGCAGGTCACGATCGATGAGATCAACAAAAAGCAGGCCAAAAATTCAACCAGTCTTCGAAAATAACTTTTGTGAAACCGGCGTTCCAGCATGTTGGCATTGAAGCTATCAACAAAACAGGGAAATGAAGAGGTCAATAGCGCCATTGAAAGAATGAACAAAAAAACCGCGTCGCCGCTAAAGCGGCCAATGGAAATGAGGTGAAGCCCTCCTTTGCCGGAAAAGAGGTTGAAAATCGATAAGATAACGAAAGCGAATCCAAAGATCATCGGCCAGATGAAGTCGCTTTTATAAAACATCTTTTTGACGAATTTGGGTTCAATAAATTCTGGCAGATGGGCGAAGAAAAAAGACGCTGAGCCCCGACCGTCTTCATAAGCTCTTTTTATCGCCGCTCGGACGTCTTCCAGAGACGGCAATGCAAGCCGGTCGGCGTATTCTCGATGGGCCTTTTCCAAAACGGTCATCTCGTCCATTATTTTCCCTGTCCGCTAAAAACCGTCCAAAACCAGCGCTCAATGCGCCCTTGGGCGAAATTGAGTAGAGAAGGAATACCTGCGCTATTAAACGAAAAAAGAAGTGTGGAGTCGGCCGTTAAGCCGGGTTCTGTCGTGGACAGTCATTCATCTAGGCCAGCAATCGCTCACTGGCTCAAGCAGCCTACCCGGGTTCGATACGGGCCGTACCATGTGAACCCCTATTTGGCCTTGCTCCGGGTGGAGTTTACCGTGCCACGGACTGTTGCCAGCCGCGCGGTGCGCTCTTACCGCACCCTTTCACCCTTACCTGATCCCGCTTGCACGGGCCATCGGCGGTTTACTCTCTGTTGCACTTGTCGTGAGCTCGCGCTCCCCAGGCGTTACCTGGCACCCTGCCCTATGGAGCCCGGACTTTCCTCCCCTTCGCCCGTCTCCCCGAAAGGACGACGACGAAGCGGCGACTGTCTTGGCCGACTCCGGCGCGGAGTATACATGGGCAAGGCGCGATATGCCAGCGGAGAAAGGCGCTACGATGCGTTCTTTATTCCTCTTCCTGACACTCCAGCGCATAGCGATACAGCGCGTTTTTCTTCACGCCGTGGATTTCCGCCGCCAGCGCCGCTGCCTTTTTCAACGGCAGCTCCTTTTGCAGCAGCGCCAAAGTGCGCAGGGCCTCCGGCGGTAAAGCGTCATCGTCATCGCTCTTATATCCTTCAACGATGAGCACCATTTCCCCCTTGCGCCGAACCTCATCCTCTTCTATCCATGCAAGAAGTTCCCCCACCGGGGCGCCGTAGATGGTTTCCCAGGTTTTGGTCAGCTCGCGCGCCAAAACGACGTACCGGGCCGCCCCCCAAACCTCGACCATGTCCCGCAGGCTGTCGAGCAGGCGATGCGTGGATTCATAAAAAATCATCGTACGCGGCTCTTGTTCCAGCTCGCGCAGCGTGTCGCACCGCGCTTTGGTTTTCGCCGGCAAAAAGCCCTCATAGCAGAATCTGTCTGACGGCAGCCCGGCGGCGGACAGCGCGGTTATCGCCGCACAGGCGCCCGGTAAAGGGATAACCCGTATTCCCGCCTCGCGGCAGCGCCGCACTAAATGATAACCCGGATCGTTGATTAGCGGCGTTCCTGCGTCAGAAACAAGCGCTATACTGTGTCCATCTTGCAATTTTGCGATTAGAATATCGGCTTTGGCCTGCTCGTTATGATCGTGAAGTGCAAAAAGCTGCGCGTTAATGGCAAAATGCTGCAACAGCAGGCCCGTATGGCGAGTGTCTTCCGCAGCAATAAGGTTTACGTGGTTCAATACGTCCAGCGCCCTCTGCGTGATGTCGCCAAGATTGCCAATGGGCGTAGGAACGACATAAAGTGTCGACGGCAGGATAGCAGTCTGGTTGTGTGTGCTCATTGTTTCATCCGATTGATCGCGTTGACGTTACTATTAATAATCTAAACAAAAACTGGATACAGCATGCGTTTATTGACTTCATTACGTACCAAAGCCGCGTTCGCGCTGCCGATGGTGCTGGCTACAACGCTGTTTTTGGCAGGATGCCAAATCACTTCTCCCACCAATACGTTTCAAGGCGATCTGACGCAGAACGCCGCTTATTACCTTGAGAAAGCAGCGGGCAGCAGCGGCGAGGCGCAGGTAAACTGGCAGCTGATGGCGATTCGCGCGCTTATTGGCGAGAACGATACCAAACAAGCGTCCGCAATGTTACAACAATTGCCAAAAACCTTGACCGACGCTCAGCAGCAGGAACGGTATCTGTTGAGCGCAGAGCTTGCCGCAGCGCAGAAAAAAAGCAAGGAAATGATTCAGGGGCTGAAGAACGTCAACCTGGCCACGCTGTCCGAATCGCAAAAAACGCGCTACTTCCGCCTTGAAACCCAAGTCTACAAGGGCCGTGACACCATGGCTCAGCTGCGCGCCTACATCAACCTTGAGCCTCGCGTTACGGAACAGGAGCGTCAGAGCATCATTGACCAAACCTGGGATACCGCAACGCGCATTACGCCCAAAATGATGGAGTCGCTGGTTATTGACGCCAACGAAGAAACGCTGCGCGGCTGGCTGGATCTCCTGCAGACCTATCAAAACAACAGAAGAAACCTCGACATGCTGCAGTCTTCCATTAAAGACTGGCAGACCCGCTACGCTAGCCACCCGGCTGCGAAAATGCCGCCGACTTCGCTGATGCGTTCACTGGAAATGCAGAAATTCTCCGGTTCGAATATCGCACTGCTGCTGCCGCTAAGCGGCTCGGGCGGAAAGTTTGGCCCGATCGTTCAAGACGGTTTCAACACCGCCAAATCTTTGAGCAAAACCTCCGCGCAGGTGAAGGTATACGATACCGGCAGTAAGCCGCTGGCCGACATTCTGACCCAGGCAGAGCAGGACGGCGCGACGATGATCGTCGGTCCGCTGCTGAAAAAGAACGTTGAAGAAGTCATCGAGTCCGGCACGACGCTGGGCGTACTGGCGCTCAATCAGCCGGAAAACATCGTCGATCGGCCTAACGTTTGCTACTTAACGCTTTCCCCGGAAGATGAAGCTGCCGACGCCGCCCGCCATATTTATGCCGAAGGTAAGAAGTCACCGCTTATCATCATCTCTCGCGGCAACTTTGGCGAACGCGTATCCAAGGCCTTTGCCGAACAGTGGAAAATTCAAACCGGCAACACGGCGCGCGTTCAGTTTTACGGCAGCCTCGGCGACCTGAAGGCGGCTATCAGTCAGGGCGGCGGCATGGCGGCCAACGGTCAACCCATCTCGCTGGCGTCCGGCGCGGCCAGTGCGCCGAGCGCCTCCGTAGATGCGATTTATATCGTCTCCACGGCGGCGGAAATTTCGCTCATCAAGCCGATGCTCGACATCTCCAAGGCGTCCAAGTCCGCAACGCTGTACGCCAGCTCGCGCAGCTATCAGGCAGGCGCAGGCCCAGACTTCCGCTTTGAGATGGAAGGCCTACAGTTTAGCGAAATTCCGCTGCTAGTCGGCCTGTCGCCGGATCTGGCGCAAAAGGGCGGTGAAAAGTACGGCAGCGACTTCTCCCAGTATCGACTCTACGCTTTGGGTGCAGATGCTTGGGAACTTGCGAGCCATTTCGCAGAGATTCGTCAGATGCCCGACTATCAACTGAGTGGCGCAACGGGCATACTTTCCGCTGACGATAACTGCGTGGTGCACCGTAAACTATCATGGATTCAGTACCGAATGGGTCAGCTAACGCCGGTGAAGTCGGCGAAATAACTCACTATGGCGTAGGAACGCGCTTTGAAGGCCTGGCGCGCCGCCATCTGGAGCGCTCAGGCCTTCGCTTTATCGCCGCCAACGTAAAGTACCGCGGCGGCGAGCTTGACCTCATTATGCAAGACGGCGGTACCTGGGTATTTGTTGAAGTACGCTACCGCCGCCACGCACGCTATGGGCATGCGTTGGAATCCATCGACCTGCGCAAGCGCAGGCGCTTGCTGTACGCGGCTTCACGCTGGCTTCACGGGCGTTCGTTATCTATAGAAACGGCGGACTGTCGATTCGATGTTTTAGCCATCACCGGGAATCAGTTACAATGGCTGACCAATGCGTTTGACGCCAACGGCGACGCCTAGTACAAGAACCTCTACGGGCCTTAAAAAGCAAAAAGATACTATGTTGGAAAGAATTAAAGGCTGTTTTACCGAAAGCATCCAAACTCAAATCGCAGCGGCGGAAGCCCTGCCTGACGCCATTTCGCGAGCGGCCATGACGATAGTCCAGTCGCTGCTTAACGGCAACAAAGTACTGACCTGCGGCAATGGCGCTTCGGCGGCTAACGCGCAGATCTTTGCCGCCAACCTGATTAACCGCTTTGAAACCGAGCGCCCCAGCCTGCCGGCTATTGCGCTAAGCGCGGACAGCGTGACGCTGACGGCCATCGGTAACGATGGCGTCAAAGATGAAGGCTACGCCAAGCAGGTGCGCGCGTTAGGGCAAGCCGGCGATATTTTGCTGGCCATCACGAGCCGCGGCAACTGCCGCGACGTCATTAAGGCCGTTGAAGCGGCGGTCACTCGAGACATGACCATCGTTGCGCTGACGGGCTCCGACGGCGGCGAACTGGCCGGGCTTCTCGGTCAGGAAGACGTCGAAATACGGATCCCGTCCCATCGGGCGGCCAGAATACAGGAGATGCACTTGCTTATGGTAAACTGCCTTTGCGATCTCATTGATGACACTTTATTCCCTCACCAGGACGACTGAAGGAGCGCTTTGCATGAAAATCCATAAATTGACCGTACTCGCCGTTTTACTTAGTACCGTAGTGTTAAACGGCTGCGTTGCCGTTGTCGCCGGCGGTGCCGCCGTCGCGACCAAAACGGCGACCGACCCACGCACCATGGGAACGCAGGTAGACGACGTTACGCTGGAGGCTCGCGTCAGCAGCGCCATCGCCAAGGATCAGGAAATCAAGCAGGACGCTCGAGTCACTACCACGGCCTATCAGGGCAACGTGCTGCTTACCGGTCAGTCCCCGCGCCCCGAGCTGTCTGAGCGCGCCAAGAACATCGCTCTGGGCGTTGACGGCGTACAGGAAGTCTACAGCGCCATTCGCGAGGGTAAGCCGGTAGAGCTCGGCACAATTTCAAGCGACAGCTGGATAACCACCAAGGTGCGTTCGCAGCTATTGACCAGCGATAAGGTGAAATCCAGCAACGTTAAGGTCGTCACTGAAAACGGCGAAGTCTTCCTGCTCGGACTGGTGACAGAAGCTCAGGGCCAGGAAGCCGCTAAAATCGCAAGCCAGGTTAGCGGCGTCAAGCAGGTTGTGACCGTATTCCACTACTTGAAATAATCTTGCACAGTTCGCTGAAAGCAAAAAACGCTCGCACTTTTCAATGCGAGCGTTTCTTTTATCTGTCTCAACGCCTTTAACACGCCAGCCAGTCCTTTTAGAGACCGTCGACGACGCGCGTTCCCCCCATCAGGTTCATCTGCCTCAGTATCCAGTTTTGCCGCGCAATAACGTAGGACGACGGCTTATTGGCCTTGAATCGGATAGGGTTTGGCAGCACGGCGGCAAGGCGAGCGGCTTCCGTCGGCGTAAGCCTGCTGGCGGGCTTTTTGAAGTAGCGCTGAGCGGCTTCCTCTACGCCAAATACGCCCTCGCCAAACTCTGCCACGTTGAGATAAACCGTTAGAATACGACGTTTAGTCCAGGCAACCTCCAGGCCAACGGTCAGGCCGGCCTCCAGCCCTTTTCTCACCCAGCTTCTGCCGTTCCATAAAAAGAGGTTTTTCGCCGTTTGCTGGGAAATGGTTGAAGCTCCCCTGACCCGCTGCGGCTTGCGTTCATTATGGCTCATCGCGGATTCGATGGCGTTGAGGTCAAATCCCCAGTGGCTGGGAAACTTTTGATCTTCCGATGCCATGACCGCCAGCGCCATGTGGGGAGAGATCTCATCCATCGATACCCAGGTCTGATGGGCTACATAGGAAAAATTGCCGGTTAGCCAGGCGCCCAGCTGCTTTTCCAACATCACGGCGGAGAAGGGCACCGGCAGAAAGGCGAAAAGCGCAATGCCGGCGCACCACAGTAATAAAACGGCGACAATGCACCGTTTTATCCAAAAGAAGAGGCGCCCCGTCACTCGTGAAAGGGCAAATTTTTTCATTCGCTCAGCACCAGCACCCGAGAAACCAGCTTTTCAATGCCCTGAGCAGCTTCGGCAATGCCTTGAGCCAGCATATAGGCAGGCGTAGTAACGACTTTTTGATCTTCATCGACCACGATATCGTCAACCGGGCAGGTTATGTGCTCCCCACCCATGGCGTCGATAATCTCCGCCGTGTCGATATCGTTACCGATTGTCACGCGTACAGGAACGCCGAGCAGCTTAGGCAGCAGCGCAGGGGCGATACAGATAAAGCCCATCGGCTTGCCGGCCTGATGCATAGCCTTTACCAGGCGAACTAAATCCTGATTGATGACGCATTCCGCCCCTGCGCTTGCAAAATTACTCAGGTTCTTTGCAGCACCGAAGCCACCGGGGACGATCAGGGCGTCAAACAGAGAGGCGTCGGCCTGCGACAGCGGCTGGATCTTTCCTCTGGCGATGCGTGCGGATTCGGTTAAGACGTTGCGGCTTTCAGACGCAGGCTGGCCGGTAAAGTGGTTAACGACGTCAGCCTGTGGCTGATCGGGAGCAAAGCAGGTTACCTGCGCGCCTGCGCGATCCAATGCGAGCAGAGCCAATACGGACTCATGAATTTCCGCGCCGTCCAGAAAGCCACACCCACTGAGTACAACGGCAACACGTTTCATCGGTCACTCCTCTTAAAAAACGTCTTTTCTTGTTTGAGTTTGCGCTCTTTATATACGTTTATTCTACGCCAACAAATAAGGGCGTGTCCCCTAATTGTTCGCGCCGCTTAGGCCGCACGCCGCTAATAACGCGGACCTTTGGCTCGCGCAATATCTATTCAAATGCCTGAACCTTTGATTTCTGCGCCGATTACGGCTGCTTTTTCACCCGCTCATCAACCCAGCTACGCAAGATCTGTACGTCTTCGCGCCACTCAAGCTTCAGCTCGTCAATCCACTCTTCTACGTTGTCCCACCAGGCGGGCAGCGTCGGCGTTTGGATTTGACGGGCGACGGTTTGCAGATGCTTTAATCCGATAGAACCCGAGGCGCCTTTGATTTTATGCGCCTCTTCGGTAATACCCTTTTGATCCCGCGCCGTCATATTGGAATCTAAAACCGCCAGATAGCCCGGCATCACCTGTTCATACATCGCGATGCCGTCAAGAATCAACTTGGGTCCCACCAGCTCGATATACTGCTCCAACATGGTTAAATCGAGTATATCCTCGTTAGACTTCATCGCGTTTTTCTCCTGTAGGTTAGGTAACGCCTTCGCATGAGTATCGCCAATTTTATTAATCACCACCATCAAATCCGGAACGGATAACGGTTTGTTCAGCACGTCGTCCATGCCCGCATTAAGGTATTCACGCTTATCCTTTAATACGTTTGCCGTTAACGCCACCAGCGGCGGGATCTCTTCGGTCCTGTAGGTTTCCCTGACTTGGCGAGCAATATCAAAGCCGGTCATATCCGGCAGTTGGATGTCTAAAAGCACCAGATCGTATACGTAGGGTTTGAATTTTTCCAACGCTTCCGTGCCGGTCATGGCGACGTCGACGTGATGGCCCAGCTTTTCCAGTACGGAACGGGCGACAATGACGTTGAGCTCAATGTCTTCAACCAGCAAAACGTTAAGTTCAGGCGGCGGCGCTTCGGGCTTATGGGGCTGCTCTTCAAGTTGGGAAACCGCGTCCGCCTTAATAAAGACGGTAAACTGCGTGCCCTTGCCCACTTCACTCTTAACAAAGATATCGCCGCCCATGGCCTGAGCCAGCCGCAGAGAAATCGCCAAACCAATCCCCGTGCCGGTGGCGGGTCGCCCACCGTGCTCGCTGGGCACCTGATAGTACATCGCGAAGATTTTGTCGGTTTCTTCCTGCGGTATGCCTATGCCGGTATCCTCGACCTCAAAGCAGAATTGGCTTTCCCCCTCGCGGCGAACGCGAACGGAGATCCCTCCCTCTTTGGTAAACTTGACCGCGTTGCCGATCAGGTTCCACAGAATCTGCCGCAGGCGAGTGCCGTCGGTAATGATAAAGTTTGGCAGCTCTTTACTGTATTCCAGCGTAAAGTTGAGCCCTTTTGGCTCAACCAGCAGGCCGGAGAGGTTTTCCAGATCTGACAGGAAGGCGAAAAGATCGAGCGGCGCTAAGTCCAGCTGCGTCTTCCGCCGTTCGATCTTGTCGAGCTCGATGACGTCGTTAAAAATATAGCCAAGCGTGGTGGCGCTGACGTAAATAGTGCGTAAATACTTCAGCTGCTCATCATTAAGCTCGGTATCCAGCAGAATGCGGCTTAGGCCTACGATGCCGTTAAGCGGCGTTCTAAGCTCGTGGCTGATGGTGGAAATGAAAGTGGTTTTATCGCGGCTCGCTTTCTCTAGCGCGTCCTGATAGCGCTTGCGTTCGGTGATGTCGCGCCCGAATCCCATCAGGCCGTGGCGCTTGCCGTCCAGCGCGTAGAAGGGCACTTTACGCACTTCAAAACAGGCCTTGCGCCCGTCAGGATAGTCGAGCCACTGTTCATAGGTCAGAGACACGTTGTGGCGAAACACTTTGTCGTCGGTTTCGACAACCTTTTCCGCCACCTCTTTGGGGTACAGATCGCTTGCCGTCAGGCCAATAAGCTGCTTTTCGCTACGCCCGGTCAACAGTTCCATAGCCCGGTTACAGCCGGAGAATCGCCCGTTCTCATCGCGGTAATAAACCAAGTCGGGAGACGAATCAAGAAACGAGCGCAGGAACACGGACTGCTGTTCATATTCGGTCTGCGCCTGCTGGCGTTGGACTATCTCAATCTGCAGCTCTTCAATCGCGCTCTCTCTCGCCTCTTCCGCCTTAATACGCTCACGGATTTCCTGATTCAGGCGCTCAATGTTGTCCTGCAGCTTGTGGTTAAGTTCAAGGTCGCGCGTGCGCATCTCTTCCAGCGTTTCGACAAGCTTTGCCAAACGCTGGCGGGAGTCCTCAAGCTGTTCCACCACGATGGAAAGAAAATAGACCGCCCAGGGCGTTACCAGCAGGCCAAAAAAGATCGAACGAACAACGTCTATGCGTTCGATGTTGCCGTTTAGCGCGGCGGTAACGGAGATTTGTACCGTAAAAGCAAGAACGATAAGGATAGAGGCCAACAGCAGAGAAAATCGCACCAGCCCCAGCTTTACCATAGCGTTAACGTAGTACTGGGCCAGTTTTCTCAGTTGCTTCATGGTGACTCCCGACATGACAGTGCGTCGAAGTTACAACAAAATGCGCGATAATTCACGCACATACTCTAAATAATTCGAAATAACTCGCGCGCCGAGAAGAGAAACGCCCGCAGGTAAAAACATAACGAGTATAAACAATAAAATACCGCTGCGGCGAGCGGAGAAACACACATTATAAAGGCGCTTTTAACCATCACAAGGCTGAGCCCTGCCCACCCGCCTGCGCCAGGCGGGCTTCAATGCCGTTCATCGCCAGCCAGCGGTTTTCACACCACAGGGGCGCCAAGAGCGTTGGACGCCGCGCCGTAGCCGAAATGCGATGATAGACCACTTCCACAGGCGTGTGCCTTATCATCTCGCTGGCGATATCAACGTACTCTTCAAGGGTAAGCGCTTGCAAACGCCCTGCGCTCCAAGCCTTCGCCATAATGCTCCCCGTAACGACGTGGAGGGGATGCAGCTTAATGCCGTCGGTTCCTTCCGCAGTCACTTTTTCCAACGTACTCAGGCTTTCCGCCATTCTCTCGCCGGGCAGCCCAACGATAAGGTGAGTGCATACTTTTATTCCCCGCAGCCTCGCCGCTCTGGCCGTCGCGCAATAGCAGGCAAAGTCGTGGCCGCGGTTAATTCGCTTGAGCGTTTTGTCGCTGGCGCTCTGTAAGCCCAGCTCAAGCCAAACTTCGTACCCCTGCCGACAGTAACTCGCCAGCAGATCCAGCACCGGCTCAGATACGCAGTCGGGCCTCGTTCCCACGCAGATGCCGACGATGTCGGTCTGCGCCAGCGCCTGTTGGTACATGTCCCTCAGCAGGCAAAGCTCCGCATAGGTGCTGGTATAGGCCTGAAAATAGGCCAAATAGCGTTTCGCGCGATTGACCTTCTGAGCCTGCGTCGCCAACTGTTCGGCAATGCTTTTATACTGCTGGGCTTCATCAGAGAAAGAGGCGACGTTACAAAACGTGCATCCCCCTCTTCCCAGCGTGCCGTCCCGATTGGGGCAGTTGAAGCCGCCGTGCAGCGTCAGCTTATGTATTTTTTCACCATAGCGTCGCTGCAAATCCGCGCCGAACATGTTGACATACTGGTGAAGTTGCATAGTTAACCTGAGCGCTTTCTCGTTGCCGTTGATGCCAGAGATCGTCTGGCTAAAAGAGCCACAATCTACCGATAATTCTCCCTCCTACGGCGCGACAGAGATCAAACCGTCAGGGATCCGTAATCTGCGCTTTTTTATTATTAGTCAAAGTGAAGCGGCGAATAGAATCATGATTTCTTTTCATACCGTTCCTCAACGACTCAATAACATCTCCACAACAAATTACGCAATTAAATACCAAATAAAAATAGTTTGTAAGGATATCATACCAGATTAAACGACAATATAAGCATATGACTGCGACGTTCCGCGGGCTATATAGTGACTTAGGTCACAGTTTATTTTTCTTCAGATTTAAAACTCGAATCTCAATTGATCAATAAAATAATTGTTTTTCAAATAATTAAATTAAAATAATAAAATCCCCCCCCTTTTTATCAGCCATTTGACCTGAATTCTCTTTGTATATTAAGTTGGAGTCACAAACGTTTCTCTGGGCCTTTGGATGAGGCTCTCCGCCAAACCGGTCCGGCATTCTACGTTCAGTACGCCAGCCGCGCTGGCGCACTATTTCGCTCTGGCTAACGCCAGACTGAGCCTGATATTCAATGATTGAAATCGCGCCAGCGCAGCACGTGGCGGGTTTACTGGTGTCCGCTATTTGGTTAGTAGAGAAATGAAAAACAATAAATTAAAAAACGATACATAACGTTAATTGCACAGCACAAATGCACAATATATGGAGCAACGGGAGAGCAACATCATGCTATACGACGCGTCTAAACAGCGTGACAACTGCGGCTTTGGGCTTATCGCCCACATAGAGGGCGAACCCAGCCACAAGGTTGTCAGAACGGCTATTCACGGCCTGTCACGCATGCAGCACCGGGGTGCTATTCTCTCCGATGGGAAAACCGGCGACGGCTGCGGCCTGCTGCTGCAAAAGCCCGATCGCTTTTTCCGCCTGGTCGCCGAAGAGCAGGGCTGGAGGCTGGCCAAGAATTACGCGGTCGGCATGCTGTTTTTAAGCCAAAATGAAAAAGAGGCGAAGGCCAGCCGCGCGATCGTTGAAGAAGAACTCACGCGCGAAACGCTGTCGGTCGTCGGCTGGCGTACAGTGCCGACCAATCCTGACATGCTGGGTGAAATCGCCCTGTCGTCGCTGCCGCGCATTGAACAAATCTTTGTTAACGCCCCGGCGGGCTGGCGCTCCGTTGACATGGAGCGCCGCCTGTTTATGGCGCGCCGCCGCATTGAACAGCGGGTACAGGACGATACTTTCTACGTTTGCAGCCTGTCGAACGTCGTTATTATTTACAAAGGCTTATGTATGCCCGTCGACCTGCCGAGGTTTTATCTCGACCTGGCGGACCTGCGCCTTGAGTCTTCCATCTGTCTGTTCCACCAGCGTTTTTCTACCAACACCGTGCCGCGATGGCCGCTCGCCCAACCGTTTCGCTATCTGGCGCACAACGGCGAAATCAACACGATTACCGGCAACCGCCAGTGGGCCAGAGCGCGCTCCTACAAGTTCAAGACGCCGCTGATTCCCGACCTGCAGGACGCCGCGCCGTTCGTTAACGAGACCGGCTCCGACTCAAGCTCTCTGGACAACATGCTGGAGCTTCTGCTCAACGGCGGTATGGACCTGGTTCGCGCCATGCGCCTTTTAGTCCCGCCGGCCTGGCAGAACAACCCGGACATGGACGAAGAGCTGCGCGCCTTCTTCGACTTTAACTCCATGCACATGGAACCGTGGGACGGCCCGGCGGGGATCGTCATGTCCGACGGGCGCTACGCGACCTGTAGCCTGGATCGCAACGGCCTGCGCCCGGCACGCTACGTTATCACCAAAGACCGGCTTATCACCTGCGCTTCTGAAGTCGGCATTTGGGACTATCAGCCCGACGAAGTGCTGGAAAAAGGCCGCGTCGGCCCCGGCGAGCTGCTGGTTATCGATACCCGCACCGGCAAAATTCTTCGCAACAACGAAACCGATAACGATCTAAAGGGACGCCACCCCTACCTAAGCTGGATGAGTAAAAACGTCCGCCGCCTGACGGCCTATGAGGCGCTGCCCGATGACCAAATCGGCCAGCGGGAATTCGACGACGCCCGGCTGCTCGCCTACCAGAAGCAGTTTGCCTACAGCAGCGAAGAGCTGGAACAAATCCTTCGCGTTCTGGGAGAAAACGGCCAGGAGGCTACCGGCTCTATGGGCGACGATACGCCCTTCGCCGTGCTTTCCAGCCGCCCGCGCATTATTTACGACTACTTCCGCCAGCAGTTTGCACAGGTCACTAACCCGCCTATCGATCCGCTGCGCGAATCCCACGTGATGTCTTTGGCGACCAATATCGGTCGCGAGATGAACGTATTCTGCGAAGCCGAGGGGCAGGCCCACCGCCTGAGCTTCCCTTCGCCGGTTCTGCTCTACTCTGACTTCGTCCAGCTCACGACGATGAAAGAGGAATACTACCGCGCAGACACCATCGATATCACCTACGATCCGGAAAAGTCGGGTCTGAAGGACGCAATCCTCGCCGTTTGCAAGCAGGCAGAACAAAAGGTTCGCCAGGGTGCCGTGCTGCTGGTGCTGTCTGACCGCAATATCGTTCCCGGTCGCCTGCCGATCCCCGCGCCTATGGCAGTCGGCGCGCTGCAAACTCGGCTGGTCAATGCCAATCTGCGCTGCGATGCCAACATCATCGTTGAAACCGCCAGCGCGCGCGACCCGCACCACTTCGCGGTGCTGCTCGGCATCGGCGCGACAGCCATCTATCCCTATCTGGCCTACGAGTCGCTGGCCGGGATGGTGGAAAGCGGCGTGATAGACAAACCGCAGCGCAAGGTGATGCTCAACTACCGCAACGGCATCAACAAGGGGCTTTATAAAATTATGTCCAAAATGGGCATATCTACTATCGCCTCCTACCGCTGCTCCCAGCTGTTTGAGGCCGTTGGGCTGCATGCAGAACTGACCGAGCTGTGCTTTAACGGATTTACCAGCCGCATTGGCGGCGCTGATTTTGACGACTTCCAGCGCGACCTGCTAAACCTTTCCAAGCGGGCGTGGCTCGCACGCAAGCCGCTGGATCAGGGCGGGCTGCTGAAATTCGTCCACGGCGGGGAATACCACGCCTATAACCCGGACGTCGTTACCTCGCTTCAGGCGGCGGTAAAAAGCGGCAGCTATGAGGACTATCAGGTCTATGCGGGGCTGGTCAACAACCGTCCGGCCACCACGCTGCGCGACCTGCTGACATTGAAACCAACAGATCCGTCGCAGGCCATCGCGCTTGAAAGCGTAGAGCCTGTCGAATCGCTGTTCACCCGCTTTGACAGCGCCGCCATGTCAATAGGCGCGCTAAGCCCGGAGGCCCACGAATCGTTGGCTATCGCCATGAACACGCTGGGCGGCAAGTCCAACTCCGGCGAAGGCGGTGAAGACCCCGTACGCTACGGCACCAATAAGGTGTCCCGCATCAAGCAGGTCGCCTCGGGCCGCTTTGGGGTTACGCCCGCCTATCTGGTTAACGCGGACGTCATTCAGGTAAAAGTCGCTCAGGGCGCCAAGCCCGGCGAAGGCGGCCAGCTGCCCGGCGACAAGGTCACCCCCTATATCGCGAAGCTTCGCTACTCGGTGCCCGGCGTTACGCTGATTTCTCCACCGCCGCATCACGATATTTATTCGATCGAGGATCTGGCTCAGCTGATTTTTGACCTCAAGCAGGTCAACGATCGGGCGCTGATTTCCGTTAAGCTGGTATCCGAACCGGGCGTCGGCACCATCGCTACCGGCGTGGCAAAAGCCTATGCCGACCTTATCACTATCGCTGGCTACGACGGCGGCACCGGCGCCAGCCCGCTGACGTCGGTGAAGTATGCCGGCTCGCCGTGGGAACTTGGGCTGGCCGAAACCCAGCAGGCGCTGGTGGCCAACGGCCTGCGCCACAAAATCCGCCTGCAGGTGGATGGAGGCCTGAAAACCGGGCTGGACATCGTCAAGGCGGCGATCCTCGGCGCGGAGAGCTTCGGCTTTGGCACCGGGCCAATGGTAGCGCTAGGCTGCAAATATCTGCGCATTTGCCACTTAAACAACTGCGCGACCGGCGTCGCTACGCAGGATGAAAAGCTGCGCCGCGAGCACTATCACGGCCTGCCGGAAAGAGTTATGAACTACTTCCGCTTCGTTGCAGAAGAAACGCGTCGGATCATGGCGGAGCTGGGCGTAGCTCAACTGACTGACCTTATCGGACGGACCGACCTGCTCATCGAGCTGGAAGGCTTTTCCGCCAAGCAGCAGAAGCTTGATCTTTCTTCGCTGCTGGCGTGCGCTCAGCCGCATCCGGGCAAAGCGCTTTACTGTACCGAAAACAACCCTCCCTTCGATAAGGGAATGCTGAACCAAACGCTGCTGTCGCAGGCATCGCCCTTCGTTCAGGCCAAACAGAGCAAGTCGTTCTATTTCGACATTCGCAACACTGACCGCTCCGTCGGCGCGGCGCTGTCCGGCGCAATCGCGCGCCAGCATGGCGATCAGGGGCTAGCGGGTTCTCCGATCAAGGTCAATTTCAACGGCACTGCGGGCCAAAGCTTCGGCGTGTGGAACGCCGGCGGCGTTGAGCTTTCGCTCACCGGGGACGCCAACGACTACGTCGGCAAAGGCATGGCGGGCGGCGTCATTGTCATTCGCCCGCCGGTCGGCTCTGCGTTTAAGAGCCACGAAGCGTCGATTATCGGCAACACCTGCCTATACGGCGCCACCGGCGGCAAGCTGTTCGCCGCCGGGCGCGCAGGCGAACGATTCGCCGTACGCAACTCCGGCGCGCTTACGGTGGTTGAAGGCATCGGCGACAACGGCTGTGAATACATGACCGGCGGCATCGTCTGTATTCTTGGACGTACCGGTATCAACTTCGGCGCGGGCATGACAGGAGGGTTTGCCTACGTGCTTGATGAAGACAGGGAGTTTCGCAAGCGGGTCAACGCCGAGCTGGTTGACGTACTGGCGGTGGACGAACTGCCGATCCACGAAGAGCACCTGCGCGGCCTGATCACCGAACACGTCCAGCACACCGGCTCCGCCCGTGCCGAAGAGATCCTGGCCAACTGGTCGCAGTGGTCCACCCTGTTCGTTTTAATCAAGCCCAAGTCCAGCGACGTCAAGGCGCTGCTTGGCCACCGCAGCCGCTCCAGCGCAGAGCTGCGGATCCTGGCGCAGTAAGAGAGAGGTCATCATGAGCGAAAACGTTTATCAATTTATCGACCTACAGCGCATCGATCCGCCCAAAAAGCCGCTGAACATCCGCAAAATACAGTTTGTGGAAATATATGAGCCCTTTCTGGACACTCAGGCCAAAGCGCAGGCCGATCGCTGTCTGTCCTGCGGTAACCCTTACTGCGAGTGGAAGTGCCCGGTGCATAACTACATTCCGAACTGGCTGAAGCTGGCCAACGAAGGGCGCATCATGGAGGCGGCAACGCTTGCCCACCAGACCAACAGCCTGCCGGAAGTGTGCGGACGCGTCTGCCCTCAGGACAGGCTGTGCGAAGGCGCATGTACGCTCAACGACGAATTCGGCGCCGTCACTATCGGCAACATCGAGCGCTACATTACCGACCGCGCGCTGGCCGAAGGCTGGAAGCCGGACATGTCGCAGGTCAAGCCTACCGGTAAGCGCATTGCCATTATAGGTGCAGGCCCGGCCGGCCTCGCCTGTGCTGACGTGTTGGCCCGCAACGGCGTACAGGCGGTCGTATTCGACCGCCATCCTGAAATAGGCGGCCTGCTGACCTTCGGCATCCCCTCTTTCAAATTAGATAAAGCGGTGATGACCCGTCGGCGTGAAATCTTTACCGAAATGGGCATTGAGTTTCGTCTCAATATCGAAATCGGAAAAGACGTTAAGCTGGACGCGCTGGTTGAAGAGTTTGACGGCGTGTTTCTCGCCGTCGGCACCTACCAATCGATGGCCGGAGGCCTGCCCAACGAAGAGGCCAACGGCGTACTTAACGCGCTGCCCTACCTTATCGCCAATACCAAGCACCTGATGGGCTACTCTTCAACCAAAGAGGAACCCTACGTCAGCCTTGAAGGCAAGCGGGTTGTCGTTCTGGGCGGAGGCGATACCGCCATGGACTGCGTCAGAACCGCCGTTCGTCAGGGCGCATCGCAAGTAATCTGCGCTTATCGACGGGATGAAGAAAACATGCCGGGCTCGCGCCGCGAGGTCAAAAACGCGCGCGAAGAAGGCGCTGAATTCATGTTCAACCTGCAGCCGATAAGCATTGAGGTTGACGCGGTCGGCCAAGTCAGCGGCGTTAAGGTTGTGCGCACCGAACTCGGCGCGCCGGACGAAAAAGGACGCCGCTCGCCCCAGCCGGTAAAAGGTTCGGAACATACCCTAAGCGCTGACGCCGTCATCATGGCATTCGGCTTCCAACCGCACGCCATGCCGTGGCTGAAAGACTTCGGCGTTACGCTTGATAGCCGCGGCAGGATTTCCGCGCCCGACGTCGGGGAGTATCCGTATCAAACCGGCAACGAAAAAATCTTTGCCGGCGGCGACGCAGTACGAGGTTCCGATCTGGTAGTGACGGCCATCGCCGAAGGAAGGAAGGCGGCTGAAAGCATGATGTCTTACCTCGGCGTTTAACCGAGTTGAAAAACGCAAGAAGGCGATCGGGCGATCGCCTTCTTGCTATTCTTTTCACTCATTAGGATGCGTACTTTTCCGCAACTTCCTCTGATGCATGCTTAATAAACAGCCCACGCAGCCATTGAACCGCAGGATCGTGGTGCACGCGGTGGTGCCAAATCAAACGGGTGAAAAACGTTCGGGAGTCGCAGGGATAGGGTAAAACCTCCAGGTCAGCCATCTTCGCAAAGTGCAGCGCCGTTTGCCGCGGCAGCGTCAGGACAAAATCCGTTTCGGCCAGCACCATCGGCGCAGCTAAAAAATAGGGCACCGTCATTGCGATATCAAACTCACCCGTTTGCGGAAATGCGGCTTCATCAAGCGCGTAACCCTGTTCCTGTTTTCCATCGTGCACCATCACCTGTATGCGCCGATAGCCGTTGATTTTCTCCTGCGTCAGCCGGTTTCCCTCCTGTATGTAACTCACCAACGGATGTCCCTTGCGCACAACGCAAGAATATGACGTCTGAAACAGGTTTATTTCGTGGAAATCGGGCGGCATCGTCACCAGAGGAAAAATCGCAAGGTCCATTCTGCCGTATTTAAGGCTGGAACAGAGATCGTTGCCGATAGGCAGAATCTCAATCCTGGCCTTTGGCGCCTGGTCAAACAGCTCTTTTATCACGCGGGAAAAGATGGAAAACACGCCGTTATCCACGGCGCCAAGATAAAGCGTCCGCGTTAGCGTTTCGGGCCTGAATATATCCGGTTCGGTCAGCCTTTCCAACTCAAGCAGCGCGGCCGTAATGCGAGGGGAAAGCGCCTTCGCTCTGGGCGTAGCCTGCATGCCGTATCCCGCTTTGATAAACAGGTTATCGTTAAAAATAGATCTCAGCTTGGTCAACGCTCTGCTAGCCGCCGCCTGACTCATTCCCTGCTTATTGGCCGCCAGCGTCAAAGACTCTGTTTCTGACAGCGCTCTGAACAATCCAAGAAGTTCAGTATCCAGAGGTACATTTTCCACTTTACGCATGATCGTTATCCGGAAAGGGCTCTTTATCTCTTTTTAGAGATAACCTACTATCGCCATAAAGTAAATAAATGTAAAAAACGTAACGTGATCCAGTTCAAACTTATATCAAATAACTATTTGATTAAATTGAATTAAGACTGTTAATAACTTAGATAAATCATCTACTAACCGTAAATTTTTTCATATCTTATTTAACATAATTACTGAAAGAGGTATGACCATCAAAATAAAAAGGCAAAGGAATCACGTAGTTACTTAATCGTCATCGAATAACTACGGGTTGCCTTCAGAATTTAGTTATAACGCTTTGAAAACAAAAGTAACGAGTCGCTTTTTTACATAAACGCGACGGGACTTTTACGGCCTTAAGACTTACGGGGCAAACAGACGGTTTAATCAAAACGACGCCCTCAAGATTTGCAAAATTATTATTGCCAACTCAGGAGAGAATCATGTTTACAAAGACCAGAAAAACGCTGGTAGCTAGTGCAATCGTATTAGCCTTCGGCTTGACCGCAACCAGCGCGCTTGCCGCAGGCTTTAAGCCGCCTCAGCCAGCGGCAAGCCTGGGCGCCGTCATCGTGGATCCGTACGGCAATGCCCCGCTGACGGCTCTGGTTGAGCTCGACGGCCACAAGATTTCCGACGTTAAGGTTGTCGTTCACGGTAAAGGCGACAAGGGCGTAGATATTAAATACGACGTCGGCGCCGAAGCGCTGAAAAACTACGACGGCGTTCCCATCTTCGGCCTTTATCAAAAGCACGACAACAAGGTGACCGTTGAGTTTAAAGAAAACGGCAAGCCGATGAAGGACGAATACACGATAAAAACGTCCGCCATCGTAAACAACTATATGGACAACCGTTCTATCACCGACCTGCAGGAAACGAAAGTCGTTAAGGTCGCTCCTGGTTTTGAAGACCGCCTTTATCTGGTCAATACCCACACCTTTACCGCCCGCGGCTCTGATCTGCACTGGCACGGCGAAAAAGACAAAAATGCCGGCATTCTTGACGCAGGCCCGGCGGGCGGCGCCCTGCCTTTTGACATCGCGCCGTTCACCTTCATCGTTGACACTCAGGGTGAATACCGCTGGTGGCTGGATCAAAACGCCACCTACGACGGTCGCGACGTTAACATTAACAAACGCGGCTACCTGATGGGCATCCGCGAGACGCCTCGCGGTACGTTTACCGCCGTTCAGGGCCAGCACTGGTACGAGTTTGACATGATGGGCCAGATTCTGGTCGATCATAAGCTTCCCCGCGGCTTCCAGGATGCAACCCACGAGTCGATTGAAACCTCCAAAGGCACCGTGCTGCTGCGCGTCGGTAAACGCAACTATAAGCGCGATGACGGCCTTCACGTTCACACTATCCGTGACCACATTATCGAAGTGGACAAAGCGGGCCGCGTTCTCGACGTTTGGGACCTCAACCTGATCCTCGACCCGCTGCGCGACAGCCTGCTGGGCGCGCTGGATGCCGGTGCGGTTTGCGTTAACGTCGACTTGGCCCACGCGGGCCAACAGGCCAAGCTTGAGCCGGATACGCCGTACGGCGACGCTTTGGGCGTTGGCCCTGGCCGCAACTGGGCGCACGTCAACTCCATCGCCTACGACGATAAGGATGACTCCATCATTCTTTCTTTCCGCCATCAGGGCGTCGTGAAAGTCACCCGCGACAAGAAGGTGAAGTGGATTCTGGCGCCGTCCAAAGGCTGGAACGAGAAGCTGGCGCCGAAGCTGCTTAAGCCGGTGGACGCTAACGGCAAGCCGCTCAAGTGTGACGAAAACGGCAAGTGTGAAAACACCGACTTCGACTTTGTTTACACCCAGCACACCGCTTGGCTTTCCAGCAAGGGGACGTTAACGATTTTCGATAACGGCGACGGCCGCAACCTTGAACAACCCGCGCTGCCAACCATGAAGTATTCACGCTTTGTTGAATACAAGGTTGATGAAAAGAACATGACCGTTCAGCAGGTCTGGGAATACGGCAAAGACCGCGGCTATGACTGGTATAGCCCAATCACCTCTATCGTTGAATATCAGCCTGACCGCAACACCATGTTTGGCTTCGGCGGCTCGATTCACCTGTTTGACGTCGGTCAGCCAACCATCGGTAAGCTGAATGAAATCGATTACAAAACCAAAGAGGTCAAGGTAGAAATCGACGTTCTGTCAGACAAACCAAACCAGACGCACTATCGCGCCGTACTGGTTCGCCCAGAAAACATGTTTAAAAAGTAACTAACCCAAAGGCCCCGCACTGCGGGGCCTTTAAATGCCAACTTGAAAATATTTATGCATCAAGGAGTTATTCCATGTATACCAGTCCGTTTAAGAAAGTATTTAAAAGCGTTCTGTGCGCAGGCCTGCTGGCTACGTCATTTATGGCGTCAGCCTTTACTGAGGGAACTGACTATGTCGTTTTGGAAAAGCCAATTCCTAACGCCGAAAAGACGCTGATTAAGGTCTTCAGCTATGCCTGCCCGTTCTGCTACAAGTATGACAAGGCCGTAACGGCTCAGGTCTCTGAAAAAGTGGCCGACGTCGTGACCTTCGTCCCCTTCCACCTGGAAACAAAAGGTGAATATGGTCGTCAAGGCAGCGAAGTTTTCGCCGTACTGATCGCCAAAGATCAGGCCGCAGGCCTCTCCCTGTTTGACGCAAATTCACAGTTTAAAAAGGCCAAATTCGCCTATTACGCCGCCTACCACGATAAGAAGGAGCGCTGGTCTGACGGTAAAGATCCGGACGCCTTTATCAAAACGGGTCTGGACGCAGCCGGTATGAGCAGAGCCGATTTTGACACCGCGCTGAAAGATCCAAAGGTTCAGGAAACGTTGGAAAAATGGAAAGCGGCCTATGACGTCGCCAAGATCCAGGGCGTTCCGGCCTACGTCGTCAACGGCAAGTATTTGATCCTGACCAAGAGCATCAAGTCTGTCGACTCCATGGCCGACTTAATCAAAGAGCTGGCCGCTAAATAAGGATTTCACATTATGTTTAAGAAAATGTGGAGAGACCTGCGTACTACTCCGGTAGATACGCTGGTGAGATGGCAAGAACAGCGCTTCCTGTGGCTTCTGATGGTGGTTGTCATGGGTGGGCTTATCATTCTTGCGCACTCGTTTTTTCAAATCTATCTCTACATGGCGCCCTGTGAACAGTGTGTATACATCCGCTTTGCCATGTTCGTTATGGTCATTGGCGGGCTTATTGCTGCAATCAATCCCAAAAATGTAGTTCTAAAGCTGATTGGCTGTATTGCCGCATTTTATGGCGCCATTACGGGAATGCTTTACTCCATTAAGCTGAACAATATACACCACGCCGTTCACAGCCCGGATGCGCTGTTCGGCGTTCAGGGGTGCTCTACCGATCCTAACTTCCCCTTTGGCCTCCCTTTGGCCCAATGGGCGCCCGAATGGTTCATGCCTACCGGCGACTGCGGTTACGATGCTCCTATCGTTCCGGACGGCGTAACGCTGAGCAGCTTCCAGCAGTTTTTTGTCGACATGTACGTTCAGGCCGAAGGATGGTACCTCATCCCTTCGCTGAAGTTTATGAACATGGCGCAATCCTGCTTCCTGGCGTTCGGGCTTTGCTTCCTCATTTTGGTGGTTATGACCATCGCTTGGGGAATCAAGCTTACCCGAGGTAACAGTAAAAAGACGGCCATTGCATAGCCGGTGAGATAGATGCAAAAAGGCGAAGCACAATGCTTCGCCTTTTTTATTTTTCTATTCGCCGTACGCTTCGGCTACTTCACGACTCTCAGAGCGGGCCTTCCGCGAGGCGGCGGCGTAGGTTCATCATCATCGCCATCGGCGTCGCTTTTTCCAGCGGACTCTTCCTGCGTTGATACCAGATGGATCCCGCTTTCGGGCTGAATCTCATCGGAAAAGATCTCTTCCTGCTCAAAGCCGTGCGCATCCGGGTACTCTTCTGGCTCAAACGCCATCCCGGCTCCGTTCTCTCTGGCGTAGATAGCCAATACGGCCGCCAAAGGGATCTCTACGCGGCGAGGAACGCCGCCGAAGCGAGCATTGAATCGAATTTCATCATTGCCCAGCTCCAGATTACCGACGGAACGCGGCGCGATGTTTAAAACTATCTGCCCGTCGCGAACGAACTCCATAGGAACAACGACGCCTACAACCGTGGCGTCGACGATCAGGTGGGGCGTCAGCCCATTGTCCAACAGCCAGTCATTAACGGCTCGCAGCAGATAGGGTCGACGAGGCGTCATCCCGCTTATCCTCTCATCTGCAGGCGCATTTCGCGCTCAACTTCCGTGAGTGAAGCTAAGAACGACTCGCGCTCGAATACGCGGTTCATATAGGCCTTAATCTCTTTCGCGCCGCTTCCGCTAAGCTCAATGCCCATTTGCGGCAAACGCCAAAGCAGCGGAGCAAGATAGCAGTCAACCAGGCTAAACTCTTCGCTCATAAAATAAGGCGATTCGTTGAAAATAGGCGCAATAGCCAGAAGCTCTTCACGCAGCTGCTTGCGTGCTGCGTCAGCGTCCTGAGCGCTGCCGGTCAGGATAGCGTCGAGCAGCGAATACCAGTCCTGCTCAATACGGTGCATCATCAGGCGGCTGGTGCCGCGGGCGACGGGATAAACCGGCATTAGCGGAGGATGGGGGAAACGCTCGTCCAAATATTCCATAATAATTTGGGACTTATACAGCGTCAGCTCGCGATCGACCAGCGTAGGGACAGAACCATAAGGATTCAGGTCGATTAAATCCTGCGGCAGGTTATCCATGTCGACCTGTTCAATCTCAACGCTCACACCCTTTTCAGCCAGAACGATACGAACCTGATGGCTATAAATATCAGCCGGGCCGGAAAACAGCGTCATTACCGAACGTTTATTGGCAGCGACAGCCATGAAAACCTCCAAGTTTCTCAATTGATAGCTTATGTATAGTGACAGCGGCGGCTTAAGCGTTCATCCGCCAAACGCCTGTCTCAATAGGGAACATCAGTAATAGAATTCACTTATTGATTCAATAACGCATACTAAACGTCGGCTAGTTTAGCAGATTTTCTACGCACTTGATCAGATGAGCGTGATAATTTATCCATCATTCACGGCAGATTATTATTCCACCGTAAAATAACGTTATTTTGCAAAGCGTGAAGATAAAAAAACCCGGCAATGCCGGGTTTTTTAATATTAATTGGCTGCCGAAACGGCAAACAATTAACGCTTGGAGAACTGAGGACGACGGCGTGCTTTACGCAGACCGACTTTCTTACGTTCAACTTCACGTGCGTCACGAGTAACGAAACCTGCTTTACGCAGTTCGCCACGCAGTGACTCATCGTATTCCATCAGCGCACGGGTGATACCGTGACGGATAGCACCAGCTTGACCAGAGATGCCACCACCTTTAACGGTGATGTACAGATCCAGTTTACCAATCATCTCGACCAGTTCCAGCGGCTGACGAACTACCATGCGGGCAGTTTCACGGCCGAAATACTGTTCAAGGCTGCGCTGGTTAATAACGATGTTACCGCTACCCGGCTTAATAAAGACGCGTGCGGAAGAGCTTTTGCGGCGACCAGTGCCGTAGTATTGATTCTCTGCCATTGCCTATATCCCGATTAAATGTCCAGAACTTGCGGTTGTTGTGCCGCATGGTTGTGCTCGTTACCTGCGTAAACTTTCAGTTTACGGTACATTGCACGACCCAGCGGGCCCTTAGGCAGCATGCCTTTAACCGCGATCTCGATCACGCGCTCAGGGTGGCGGGCAATCATCTCTTCAAAGGTCGCTTGTTTGATACCACCGATATAGCCGGTGTGGTGATAATAAATCTTGTCAGAACGCTTGTTGCCGGTTACGGCAACTTTTTCTGCGTTCAGAACGATGATGTAATCACCGGTATCAACGTGCGGAGTGTATTCCGCTTTATGCTTACCGCGCAGACGGCGAGCCAGTTCAGTAGCAAGACGGCCCAGCGTTTTGCCGGTCGCATCTACAACATACCAGTCACGCTTTACTGTTTCTGGCTTAGCTGAAAAAGTTTTCATTAAATAACTTACCCAATCTAAAGTTACACGTTGGTGAACACCAATCGTCAAGAAACGTTATTGAGGCTCACACGACCAATCGAGTCCAGCAAACCTACCCCTTCGAGCAGTACATGCCGACACTATCAAGGTTCTGGGAAAAAAACCTTGTTGTAACGTGGGGTCGCAAGATTATAGAGAAGTCGACCACAAAGATCGACCTGTTTTTACGCCGTTGCGATGATTTATTCTATATAAAAGAAAACGGCACCGATAAACTCGATGCCGTTCCATCCAACGCTCTGCGAACGCGCCGCAGAGCATTTTGGAAATCTATCAGCCGCCGATGATGCCCATGCTGATTAACATTTCCCACCAGCCCAAGCCAACCGTCATGTGAACAGCCAGACTCAGGAAGGCTACGACGCCGCCGATAATCCACCAAGAGCGGGTATCGTTGTAGCCAGCACCGAATACGATAGGAGCCGCAGCGCCTCCGTAATGGGTCAGGCTGCCGCCGTAGGAGTTAGAGAACAGCAGGCCCAGCGCCAGCAGCATCGGAGGAGCGCCGGCAACCATGCCCACGGTCGCAAACACCGGCACCATCGCCGCAACGTAAGCGCCGCCGGAGGCAAACAGGTAACGAATGGCTACGCTGATAAACAAAATCACGAACAGCGCCATCATCGCGTTATCGCCGAAGGACAGGTTCTGGTTCATCACTTCCGCCAGCCACTCAAAGAACTTGGCCTTGGTCAGAACGCCGGACATACCGATGATGCCGCCGTACCAAATCAGGGTGTTCCAGCCGCCCTTGTTCTTCAGAACGTCGTCCCAAGTTACTACGCCGCACAGGATGGTCAGCGCCATAACGCAAATAGCAACGGTTGAAGCATCAACGCCGATGAGGCCTGAACACATCCAGCCAAGCAGAGCCAGAACGAACAGAACCAGCAGCAGCTTCTCGCGCAGAGACATCGGCCCAAGCAGCTCAAGCCCTTCTTTTGCGATCTTCTTGTTATCAACCTTTTTAAGCTCAGGCGGATACATTTTGTAGATCATAAACGGCGTCAGGATCAGCATGATCAGACCCGGTACGCAGGCGGCCAGCGCCCACTGACCCCAGCTCAGCTGAATGTTCAGGATCTTGGACATCATCTCCAGCGCCAACGCGTTAGGCGCCATCGCCGTCAGGAACATATAGCTGGTGGTTTTCGTCACCATATAGATGTTAACCATCAGGTAATGACCGGCCTTGCGCGGACTGTCGTTCGGATCTGAACCTAAAGCGACGGAGACGCTGTTGATGATCGGGAACACGATCCCACCGGCGCGCGCCGTGTTGGACGGCGTAGCCGGAGCGATTAACAGGTCCAGAATTGCGGTGACGTAGCCCAGGCCCAGCGTCGTTCCGCCCAGCTTGCCGATCAGGATATAGGAAATACGCTTACCTAAACCTGTCAGAACAAACGCGGAACTCAGCGTAAACGCGGCGAACACCAGCCAGGTCGTACCGGAAGAGTAACCCTTCAGTACTTCACCAGCTTTCAGCCCTTTATCGCCGAATACGCCGATAACAACGGCGGTCGCAGCGATTGTACCCAGCAGGATAACCGGCTCGGAATACGGCTTTAACACCAGACCAACGATAGCGGCTAAATAGAGACCGAACAGTATCCATGCGAGATGAGATAATCCCGCCGGCGTCGGTATCAGAGCCACGATAATGGGAATCGCTATTAGCAATAATAGCTTCCACATTTTCTCTTTACTCATTACGGACATTCTCCTTGATAATAAAAAACACAAACCGGCCCCACGTTTAAAAAACTTAAACGTGAAAATACTTATTAAAGAATTTTAAAATTAGGTTATGGCGTTATTTCGTTATCTAACCGTTAATAATAAATTAAAAAATTTGAAGCGGGATTTTCGCTTCTATAATGTTTCGCATAATGCGCCATACTTGACGATAAATATGTGACACAGGCTAAAGTTGATATCATAAATTTAATGTTTTTAATTTCCGTTTTATTCCTTATCAACCTTATGGATTTAATTACTCCTATGGCTAAAACCCGAATAAAAAAGGGCGCCCATCAAAATAGGCGCCGTTTAACATAGTGTAACGTTATTCTATTTAAAATAGCTTACTGAGGAAAACTACATAACGCGTAGACAGCTGAGCGCGCCAGATTAATATACCTCAACCTCGCCTTTCATTAAGACACGAGCCGTTCGGTATACGGTTCCATTTAACGCGTTGAACTCTCCCTGATGATTTTCAACGTTGGCGCTGACGGAAAGTATTCCGCTACAGTGTCCAATATTTAATTCATCTTTATGGTTAATGTCTTTAGTGATCTCATTAACCAGCGTTCCTTCAATTTTTGCCGCAACGCCAATACAAACACCCCCGGTAATAGCCAATACGGGATGAAGTTTTCCCATTGACAGCATGCGGGCCTGAATGTCGACGTCATTCTTGTTGACGTTCTCACCGGCCAGGCTGACGTAGCCAGCGGCAGGAGCGACAAAACAAAACTTCGGCACGGCTTGGCTGTTGACGCGAGCGTCGTCCATATCCTTCGCTAACCCGATCAGTACCGCAGCGGCTTCGCGGATAGAAAGCATTCTTCTTAACAGTTCGGGATCGCTGTCAATCTGGGCGGGAAGTTCGCCGCCGGTTAGCCCAAGGTCCGCTGCTCTGACGAACACCAGAGGGTTTGCCGCGTCAACAATCGAGATTTCCACAGGACCAACGCCGGGAACGTCTATCGTATCCTTGACGTTACCCGTTGGCAGCAGCTTGCCCGTTACCGCACCGCCAGGACACAGGAAGTCCAGCTGAATGCGAGCGCCGGTACCCGGTACGCCCGAGATGGCGAAGTTGCCGTTGTACACGACCTTGCCGTTTTTGACCGGCACGTGCGACACGATGGTTTTCTTGGTGTTGGTGTTATAAATTCTGACCTGCGTTACCGGCTCGGTGATTTCATCCACCAGGCCTCTTTCAATTGCAAAGGGGCCCACCGCCGAAGAGATGTTGCCGCAGTTTCCTTTACGATCTACCGCATTAGCCGCCGTTTCAACCTGGCAGAACGTATAGTTGACGCCGTTTTTCTCTTCCGGGCGTCGACTTACGATCATTGCCTTGCTGGTGGTCGACGTTCCGCCTCCCATGCCGTTAATCTGTCTGCCTGACGGATCGCTGCTGCCGTAAATCTTACAAAGCCACTCGTTCTGCGTGGCGACATCGGCAGGCATATCGCTTTCAACAAAGCAGCCGGCCTTACTGGTTCCACCCCGCATCCAGAAGCAGGGTACGCTATGACTTTTCATATAAAACCTCCAGTGACGTTTCGTCGTTTTAATTTTTTCCGTATGACTCGGGAAATTGAGCCAAAAACCAGGTCACAATAAGAAGATCGGCGCTGCCGCCGGGGCTTAAGTTTCTTTCAATGCACTGATTGTCGAACTCTTTCAGGCGGGCGATGTAATCCGACTGCATAACGCCGCCGTCGGCTAAAAACTGCTGAGCCGTTTGCTTAATCCAGCTCAGCCCTTGTGCGCCGCCGCGGGAAGCAACGTTAGTGTCGCCGTTTACCGCCATCAGGCTTAACAGCGCCTGAAGAAGCGCCCTCTGTGGGTCGATGCCCTGAGAAATAGCCTGCTGATAAACGGGAAGAGAAACCGTCGATACTAAAGAAAAGCCTGACTCGGCTTCTCCCCTTGCGCCGGTTAAGCCGAACTCTCGGTACAGCCGCTGGCCGGCAGTGAGCGAAGGGTTATTTTGAGCAAGTTCGTTGGCGACCATTCCCTGACACATGTCAGCCACCGCTTTACACAGGTTAAGCTGCGTGACGGGGCGCTGCCCAGCCACCAGCCGCCCCATCGCGGTGGCCAGCAGGCCGAGAGAGAAAATGGTTCCCTTATGGGTATTCACCCCCGACGTCGCTTTATACATTGACGATTCACAGGCCAGCCCCAGCGGGCGAATGCCGTGCAGCACGTCGCGACTCGTCTGCTGATATGAACTCATGCCGTATTCGACAAAATAGGGGATCCACGTTCTGATGGCGTCCGCGCTGCGGTAGAAATCAACAATTTCCATATCCTTGTGGGCGCCGCTGTTGCGCATGTCCACAAGCCCCGGTTTCGGCGTCAGGTTGACTTCGTTCAGCATGGCGCCATGCGCCAGCTGGCTACAGCGGACAACCCAAGGCAGCTTGTTAATTTCAAGGGAAACGGGTTTTTGAACGGGATCGGTGGATTTCAACATCATAAGAACAGCGCCTCCATTGCCTGACTCAGCGCTTGTAAAGAGTGGGTTCGTTCGCGGGCGCAAATGCGCGCATCACGCTCACAAACCAGACAGCGCCTAGGCCCCAGGCCTAGCGCCTGCCGGGACAAAATCCCGTTTTTGCCGATAACGTCAATATCCCAAAGGCGCCCTGCGGCGCTTTGCTGCTCCAGCTCAACGCTGGCGCGTTTGACGTCTTCTGCGGGTAAATCTATCGCCATCAGCCCTTCCGGGCCGGTCGGCAGACAAAAGATTTCCTTGGCCACCGTGCGCCAGCCCTTTTCAAGGCTTAGTGCGTCCAGCGCCTGCCAGGCCATGTTAAAGGCCTGGCGGGACAGTCGAGTGTCTTTAAACTCTCCCGGAACGACTATCGTCAAAGAAACTATGGTCATTTCGTAGCGGCTAATCCAAGCCCGCTGCCGCTCCTGACGAGCCTCTCTGCTGAGTAAAACTTCCTCCAGAGAGACGCTGCGTTCTTCGACGAGTTCCGGGAGAATGCCCATCGCGAGCTTACTCTTTTATTTGATTAACAACGTCAATCACGGAGCCGTCACGATAGCGCACCACTGCCACAACGCGGTCAGTGAACTCAATCGGCTTAGGCGCGCCGGTCAGAGCCACCGCGCGTTCGTACAGCGCTTCGATGGTGGTCACCGGCATGCCGGCCTCTTTCAGACGCTCAGCCAGTTCCGGACGCGCCGGGTTAACGGCGATACCGTGGTCGGTAACCAGAATGTCGATGCTGCTTCCCGGAGTGATCATCGTCGTAACGTGCTCAACGATGGTCGGAATGCGACCACGCACCAGCGGCGCTACGATGATAGCCAGCTGAGAAGCCGCAGCGGTATCGCAGTGGCCGCCAGAGGCGCCGCGCAGTACGCCGTCAGAACCGGTCAGTACGTTGATGTTGAACTTGGTGTCGATTTCCAAGGCGCTTAAGATAACCACGTCCAGACGCTCAACGGACGCGCCCTTGGAGGTGAAGTTAGCGTACTGGTTAGCGCTGATCTCAACGTGATTCGGGTTGCGGGCCAAAGAGGCCGCCGCGCCGGCGTCAAAGCTCTGAACGTCCAGCAGCTTTTCAATCAGCCCCTTCTCGTGCAGATCGACCATTGCGCTGGTAATGCCGCCCAAAGCAAATCCGGCCTTCACGTTCTGGCTGCGCATTTTGCTTTCCAGGAAGCGAACTACCGCCAGAGAAGCGCCGCCGGTACCGGTCTGCATAGAGAAGCCCGGCTTGAAATAGCCAGAATTGATGATGACGTCCGCCGCGCGACGAGCAATCAGCAGTTCGCGTGGGTTGGTGGTCATACGGGTCGCATCGGCACCAATCTTTTCAGCATCGCCTACGCGCTCAACCTGCACGATCATGTCGACCTGATCCTGACAGATGCTCAGCGGATGATGCGGATAAGGAAGGATTTCTTCGGTCAGCATAACGACCGTCTTGGCGTTTTCAGCGTCTACGCGAGCATAGCCCAACGAGCCGCAGCACGCTTTGCCGGTGTAACCGTTGGCGTTGCCGAACTCATCACAGGCCGGGACGCCCAGAAAAGCGACGTCAATATTCAGCTCGCCGGACTGAACCAGATTCACGCGTCCGCCGTGGGAGTGAATGTGTACGGGCTCTTTCAGCAGGCCGCGGGAAATCTCTTCCGCCAGCGGGCCGCGCAGGCCAGAGGTATAGATCTTGGTCACGACGCCGTTGCGAATGTGTTCAATGACCGGAGAGTGGCAGCCGGCCAGCGAACTTGACGCCAGCGTCAGGTTTTTAAAGCCCATCGCTGCGATTTGCGCCATAACCAGGTTAATAGTCAGGTCGCCGCCGCGGAACGCGTGGTGGAAAGAGATAGTCATGCCGTCTTTCAGACCTGAGCGACGGATAGCCTCTTCCAAAGAAGAGCACATCTTTTTATTACGCGGCCTTTGAGCCTGTAGTTCTGCTTTCGGCATATCGCTAAACGGCGACAGCTTACGGCCTTCAGAACCGTTACAGATATTCATTACTTGTTGTTGACGAGACATTTCGATTCACCCCACCTTATTCTTCACGGATGCCGGACAGCGCTGCGCGCTGAACCACCAGACGGGCACGTTCGATAATCGGGCCGTCAATCATTTTGCCGTTAAGAGAAACGACGCCTAATCCTTCTGCCGCAGCCGCTTCAGCCGCTTCGATCACGCGCTGAGCGTGGTCAAGCTCTTTTGCGGTTGGCGCATAAAGGTTGTGAAGAAGTTCAATCTGGCGAGGGTTAATCAGAGACTTACCGTCAAAGCCCAGCTGTTTGATGTGAGAAGCTTCGTTGAGGAAGCCCTGCTCGTTGTTCGCGTCGGAATATACGGTATCAAACGCAGCGATGCCGGCATGGCGAGCGGCCTGCAGAATGGAACAGCGCGCAAACAGCAGCTCGATGCCTTCGGGAGAACGCTCGGTGCGCAGGTTGCGCACGTAGTCTTCCGCACCCAGAGCGATACCGATCAGGCGCTCGGAAGCATGGGCGATCTCTACCGCATTGTTGATGCCTTCGGCGGATTCAATCGCGGCCATCATGCCGGTGCTGCCGACTTCGCGTCCGCACTCACGCTCGATGCGCTCGATCTCTTTTTCCATGTCGACGACGTCCTGCGCGCGGTCGGTTTTTGGCAGGCGAACGATGTCGACGCCGCCGCGAACTACGGCTTCGAGGTCTTTAATACCGAATTCGGAATCCAGCGCGTTAACGCGAACGACGGTTTCAATCTTTTGATACATCGGATGCTGCAGCGCATGGAAAACCAGCAGTCGAGCAGCGTCTTTCTCTCTGAGCGCGACGGAGTCTTCCAGGTCGAACATGATGGAGTCAGCGGAGTAGATAAAAGAGTTGCTGACCATAGCGGCATTAGCGCCGGGAACGAACAGCATGCTGCGGCGGACGCGTTTTTTCAATTCAGGCTTCATTTCAATGCCTCCCACGGTAGCGTTTTGCTGTCACTGGCCCTTAGCAGTACGGTTTGTAAGCGAGCGCGCAGGATGCAGTCCAGCGCGCCTTTGTCGTCAACAATAAGCTGAACGCCGGTAACGCCAAGCTTGGCTAAGGTGTCCATCACGGTCTCCCGGATAGCGTCGCCAAACTGCTTCTCTACGCTGCTGTTCAACTGTAGGTCGATCTCCTGTCCATCGATTGGAGCGACCCGCATCATGACATCGCTTGACTCAAGCGTGCCGGCTACGGCTTCTTTGATAATTTTCATAGTTCACCTACGGTAATAACGGAATCTTCTGTTGGGGCGTCCGTGGACTTCTGGCGAAGGAGCGGGCTTTTTAACAAATACTGATACGTGCACTCCGGAACCAGATGAGAAATGGTGTCCATTTGCCCTTTCGACAGCAAACGACGCACCCATGAGGCTGAAACGGCCGTCCCTTCATGCTGCAGACGTTCTATTTCAACCAGTTCAATCGGCGGGCTGGCAAGCTCTGGCGTGCCGAGCCAATAACGCATGTCGGCATTGTATTTGCGGGTCACTTCGCAAAAGGGTTCCGTGCCGACGAAACGATGCGTTACGCCCAAGGCCGGAGCCAGATACTGCCGGAAAATTTTGAGGTCGATTTCGGTATAGCAGTTGTCGACGATGCCCTGCTCTTTAATGAAATAGCAGGGGAAGGTCGCGCGCGAAATCATGTATTCCGAACCGGGATGCACCGTCAGGTTAGGAATATTGGCCGTTCCCTCCGTCACCAGCTTCAGGCGATCGACATAGGGGAACGTGGAGGTATTTTCTTTAACCAGAAAAAGGTGGAGCCAGTCACACTGCGCGGCGGCCTGCTGAACCAGGTATTGATGGCCTAGCGTGAACGGGTTAGCGTTCATGATGATACAGCCGATTTTATCGCCCGGCTTACGGCTTTTCGCCAACTGCTCGCCGTAGCGCTTCAGGCGGCAGCTGCTGTTTTCCATTAAAACGATAGTTCCGGGAACGGAAGCGATCGGGAAAAAGCCGCACTGGCGGAATAGCACTTCGTTTTGCGTCTTTGTATAGATGAAAAGATGAGTATGGTGGCGCTCGTAGGCCAGGTTGACCAACTCCGTCGCCAGAGAAAGGGCGATGCCCTCACCGCGAAGATCCTCGCTTATCGCTACGCACTTGATAATATTATCGGCAATTCCGCCACAGGCGATAATTTGGGAATCGCGAGTTACGGTAATAAATTCTTCAACGGTGGTGTCAATATTCAAATCGTTTTGACGAAGGAATTTCACGATCTCGGCAATCTTTTTAAACTCCGAACGCTTTACCCGATTGAATATTGTTGAATTATACATAATTCATTCTCTATAGACGTATTAATAAGACAACAAAGAAATACTTAAAGGCAGGCGACACGCACGGGCGCCCGGCCGAAACCACAGTCAGAGTCAAAGCGCAACCTATCCCCAGCAATAGGCGGCATAAATGAAAATGTCTTTTTAATCATTAGAAATGATAAGCCAATTGACTAATATTATGGCGAACCACATCATATTAATTAGCTATAACCAGTTAATTGATCTGCTTCACAGATAACTGAATAAATAGAAATAACTTAATGGTTTTTATTAACTTTATTAATTAAATGCATTTTATAACCAAATTAATTATATTTAGTATATCGGATATCGTAGAATAAGAAATAAAAAAGCGAATGTTAAATGCATATTAAATTAACCAAAGATTATATGAAAAGTATGTTAAAGAACATGTCGTTTCAATGGCGTGTTTTTTTACTATTGCTTGTCGTGTTTACGTTACTTTTGGGCGCATTAAACAAGTTCGTCGAATATCAGCTAGATATCTATCTAACCGATAAAGTCAGCGAAATCGCTATGAACCAGGCCAAAATCATCGCTTCTATGGATGACATCATCGAAGGCGTGGAACATAGGGATACGACAAAGCTTAAAAAAATTGCCGACAGGCTAAGCATGGAGTCCAACTTCAGCTATCTGGTCATAGGTGATGAAAACTCCGTTAGGCTTTATCACCCCAATCCGGAAAAAATCGGCTACACCATGCAGTGGAACAAGCCGGGCGCGCTGGAACGCGGGGAGAGCTACATCATCAGCAGCGAAGGCTCTATGGGCCTCGCGCTAAGAGCCAAAACGCCGATATGGGATAAAAACAACAAGGTTATCGGCGTTATCTCCCTTGGCTATCTCAATAGTAAAATCGATATCTGGCGCTCAAATCAGATACTTCCTTTGACCAGCGCCCTGCTGCTTATTCTGTTTGTTTTGATTTTTCTTTCCTGGCAGTTCTCCACCCACATCAAAAAACAGATGATGGGTATGGAACCTGCAGAGATCGCACGCGTGCAGCGACTGCAGGACGCGCTTTTCGATGCCGTATTTGAAGGCCTGATCGCCGTCGATACGGAGGGGAAGATCACCGCTATCAACCAAAATGCACAAAAAATGCTAAAGCTGACCGGCGCGCCGAAACATCTCATCGGTCTGGGAATCAAAACGCTGGTTACGCCTTCTGACTACTTTACTGAAAACCAGGGCAATAACCGTATTGATGATTTGCTGGTTCTTAACGGAGTAAAAATCATCGCTAACCGCGTTGGCATTTGGATAGACAATGAATTCCAAGGATGGGTAATAAGCTTCCGGCGTCAGGACGAGCTCAACATGCTGAGCGCCCAGCTGTCGCAAATCCAACAGTACGTAGAGAATTTACGCACCCTGCGCCACGAACACCTGAACTGGATGTCCACTATTGGCGGGCTGCTTCAGCTAAAAGAGTACGATCGGGCGCTGGAGATGGTGAAATTTGAGTCGTCTAATCAACAGTCTATTATCGACAATATCAGCAGCATGTTTAAAAACCGCCTGATTGCGGGACTGCTGTTTGGCAAATATCATCGAGCGAAGGAACTGGGGCTTGAGATCGACTTTATATCGGGGAGCTCACTGAGCGCCACTCCGGGGCCGCTCACCGAAAATGAGCTCGCCAGCATTTTGGGCAACCTGCTTAATAACGCTTTTGAGGCTACGCTAAAGAATCCGGACGGTAGCAAGATAGTTGAGTGCTATATCTCGGACGAAGGCGAAGAGCTGGTGATTGAGGTTTCGGATCAAGGTTCTGGCATAGCGCCCGACATTCGCGACAAAATTTTTACCCGCGGCGTATCCTCCAAACGAAGCGGCGATCACGGAATAGGGCTTTATCTGGTTAAAACCTATATCGATCAGTACAACGGCACCATTACGATAGAAGATAACGAGCCCTACGGTACTGTGTTTTCTATTTTTATTCCTAAGGGGACAGCAAAAGGAAATTAGTCATGAAATACCTGAACATATTAATCATCGAGGACGAAACGCCGCTGGCCGAAATGCACGCTGAATTTATAAAGCGCCATAGCGCCTGCCGTCAGGTATGGTTGGCCGGTAATCTGGAACAGGGCCGGATGATGATTGCCAACTTCAAACCCGACTTAATCGTGCTGGATAACTACTTGCCCGACGGCAAAGGGATCGAACTATTACAAGAACTGTCCGCCGCCAAGTATCAAGGGCAAATTATCTTCATTACGGCCGCCAGCGATATTGAAACCGTCGCTGACGCTATCCGCTATGGCGTATTTGACTATTTGATAAAGCCGGTTTCCTACGACAGGCTGGAGCAAACGCTGGAACGCCTAAGCCACCTGCACCGCGTACAGCGTCAGGCAGAAGACGTCAGCCAGTGGCAGGTCGATGAAATGTTCAATACGTTTGCTCGCATTCAAGCCAAACCGTCAATGCCTATCGGCATCGATGAAATTACGCTGAAGGTCGTACAGGACGCCTTCATCGACAGCGGCGAGGAAATTGGCTACACGGCCGAAGACATTGCCAAAAAGCTAGGCTTAAGCCGCACGACGGCCCGACGCTACCTTGAGTTTTGCACAAAAGAAAGCTTCCTTAAGGCAGAGATCATTTACGGTAAAGTAGGCCGTCCTCAACGCATTTACCGGCTCAGCCCGCAGAGAAAAGAGAACTAATCGACTGGTGGGCAGACGTTCGCTTTCTGCCCGGCCTTTTGAGATGAAAAACGCGTCTTTATCATGATAGGATATAACAACATACTGATTGAGGTTCCCCCAACCCTATCTTTGCAGGTATAGTGATGCGCGAGAACGCGGGGGAACTGCGGGCTGTGTCACCGTTTTCCGGCCTTTTGTCGGGTTTGTCCCTCTGTAATTTATGACCGTAACAAGGAGTCACTATGACTTGGGAATATGCACTGATCGTTGGCTTAGTCGTCGGGCTTATTATTGGCGCCTTAGCCATGCGGTTCGGCAACCGGAAGCTGCGTCAGCAAACGGCACTACAACAAGAGCTTGATAAGAGCAGAGCCGAACTGGAAACCTACCGTCAGGAACTGGTCAATCACTTTTCCCACAGCGCCGAACTGCTTGAAAAAATGGCTCAGGACTATCGCCAATTTCACAAGCATATGGTGAAAAGCTCTACTACCCTGCTGCCTGACATGGCGTCCAGCAACCCTTTTAGCTATCTCAACTTTAAGCCTGGCGCAGCCGATAGCGAAGAAGATCGCATGAGTCCGGAACATCCTCCTCGCGACTATTCCGAAGGAGCTTCAGGCCTGTTTCGGCCAGAGCGCAAAGAATAAGCAAAATAACTCGACGCGGCGCCGTTTTTAACGACGCCGCAGCTACTTGAATAACATTACCTTTCTTTACGTTCCCCGTTCTCCCGCATGCCGTCTGGATTTGAGGCCGGTCACATTTCTAACATTTCCGCTTCCCCCCTGACGTAATGTGTTCTTTGATGAACTTTTTTCGCCTATGCCGGGTCTTAGATTAGCTACTATCATAGAGTAAGGGCCTGTCCCAGTAGGTATATATTGGCACTGCCCGTATCCAAACGGGCAAATTAAATAGCCTAATGGGATTGGCCCTAAGAAGCTTTATCAGCGGCCGCTTATGCGGCTTCTATTTAGGTTAAAGGTTGGTATTGAGAGTATATAACCCATGAAGAAAACAACGTTATTATTGAGCGCCCTGACCGTCAGTCTAGGATTAACTTTTTCCTCAGTACCGGCAGCCAACGCCGCTCTGCCTACTGCCGTCGCCGGTGAGCAGACGCCAAGCCTGGCGCCCATGTTAGAGAAGGTACTGCCCGCGGTCGTTAGCGTCTACGTTGAAGGCACTCAGGTTCAGCGTCAGCGCATTCCTGAAGAGTTTAAGTTCTTCTTCGGACCGAACATGCCGTCCGAACAGCAGAGCGTACGCCCGTTTGAAGGCCTGGGTTCCGGCGTAATTATCAACGCAGAAAAGGGCTACGTCGTCACCAATAACCACGTGGTGAACAACGCCGACAAGATCCGCGTTCAGTTAAACAACGGCAAAGAGTATCAGGCGAAGCTTATCGGCCGCGACGAGCAGTCGGATATCGCCCTGCTTCAGCTGATTGACGCCAAAGAAAAAGATCTCACCGCCGTCAAAATGGCGGACTCTGATTCCCTGCGCGTCGGCGACTTTGCCGTCGCCGTCGGTAACCCGTTCGGCCTGGGGCAAACCGCAACCTCCGGCATAATCTCCGCTCTGGGCCGCAGCGGCCTGAATCTGGAAGGGTTTGAAAACTTCATCCAGACCGATGCCTCCATTAACCGCGGCAACTCCGGCGGCGCGCTGGTCAACCTGAACGGCGAGCTTATCGGCATCAACACCGCTATTCTTGCGCCAAGCGGCGGTAACGTCGGTATCGGTTTCGCCATTCCAAGCAACATGGTGCAAAGCCTGACCGAGCAGCTGATAAAATACGGTGAAGTCAAGCGCGGCATGCTGGGCATCAAGGGCAGCGAAATGACCGCCGAGATGGCGAAAGCCTTCAAGGTTGACGCACAGCGCGGCGCCTTCGTCAGCGAAGTTATTCCCAAGTCTGCCGCAGCGGCTGCGGGCATCAAGTCCGGCGACGTCATCGTGTCTCTTGACGGCAAAACTATCAGCAGCTTTGCCGAACTGCGCGCCAAGGTCGCGACCGCCGGTGCGGGCAAGAAGGTGAAGATGGGCCTGCTGCGTGAAGGCAAGCCGATGGAAGTGGACGTCGAGCTGCAAAACAGCGACCAGTCCTCCACCAGCGCGGAAACCCTGATGCCGGCTCTTCAGGGCGCAACCCTGAACAACGGTGAAGTCCAGGGCAACAAGGGCGTCCTGATTAAAGACGTTGAGAAAGGCTCTCCGGCTGCTCAAAGCGGCCTGCGCGCGGGCGATATGATCATCGGCGTTAACAGCGAGCGTACGCAAAACCTCGGCGAGCTGCGTAAGATTCTGGACGGCAAGCCTAACGTAGTCGCGCTGAACATTTTACGCGGCGACGATAATATCTACCTGATCCTGCGCTAACCTCGATCGCAAAAACGGATACGGCGATGTGCCGTATCCGTTAAAGTCATGTTATCCTTAACTACCCCTATTTTTCCTGATGACATGCATGTTTGCCAAACTGTTACGCTCAATTCTTATCGGCCTTATCATCGCTGCGACGCTGCTGACCATTTTCCCGTCGCTGCGCGATACCTCAGGCCTGCTGGATAATTCGCTTTCGCTCTCCCTTGGCGAAGCGCCCGCGAGCTATAACAGCGCCGTCAAGCGCGCCGCCCCTGCGGTAGTCAACATATACAACCGCAACATTCACAGCCAAAACGGGCCGGGCATCAATACGCTGGGCTCTGGCGTCATCATGAATAAAAAGGGCTACATCCTCACTAACCGACACGTTATCGTCAACGCCGACCAAATCATCGTCGCGCTGCAAAACGGACAAATCGACGAAGCGCTGGTTGTCGGAAGCGATACCCTAACGGATCTCGCCGTTCTGAAAATTCAGGAAGGCAATCTGCCGGTGATACCTATCAATACCAAAAGGACGTCCCACGTCGGCGACGTCGTTTTAGCGATCGGCAACCCCTATAACCTCGGGCAAACGGTAACTCAGGGCATCATCAGCGCAACCGGGCGCATCGGCCTAAGCCCCTACGGCCGCCAGAACCTGCTTCAGACCGACGCCTCCATTAACCACGGCAACTCCGGCGGCGCGCTGGTCAACTCGCTTGGCGAACTGGTCGGCATCAATACGCTGTCGTTGGATAAACGAACGGACGGCGATACGCCGGAAGGCATCAGCTTTGCTATTCCCATCGAGCTGGCGACCAAAATCATGGATAAGCTTATCCGCGACGGGCGCGTTATTCGCGGATATATCGGCATCGGTGGCGGAGATCTTGGTCAGGTACAGGCGCAAAGCGGCCCGTTTGACCGACTGCAGGGCATCCTGGTCAGATCGGTAACGCCCGGCGGGCCGGCGGATCGTGCGGGAATACAGGCCGGAGATATCCTGCTGAGCGTCAACGGCAAGGCCGCTGGTTCAGTTCTTGAAGTTATGGATCAGATAGCCGAAATTCGCCCCGGCACCAGCATTCCGGTAGAGGTCCTACGTCGAGGCCAGAAAACCACCGTAACCGTCACTATCGCTGAATACCCGGCGACCTGACAGGCTGGCTGAATAGACACCTAAAGCAAAGGGGGAGCGACAAGCGCTCCCCCTTCTCATCTATACCCGCATCGCTTCTTAACTACGACTCTTCCTTCACGCGCTGAATATTTGCGCCCAGCGCGTTGAGCTTCTCTTCAATGCGCTCATAGCCGCGATCGATATGGTAGATACGGTCTACGGTCGTCACGCCGTTAGCAATACAGCCGGCCAGAACCAGACTGGCGGACGCGCGAAGGTCTGTCGCCATCACCTGAGCAGGGGAAAGCTGGTCTACGCTGTGACAAATAACGGTATTGCCTTCGATTTCCGCGTGGGCGCCCATGCGGATCAGCTCAGGGATGTGCATAAAGCGGTTTTCAAAGATGGTTTCCGTGATAACGCCGGTGCCTTCCGCAACCAGATTGAGCAAAGAGAACTGGGCCTGCATGTCGGTAGGGAAGCCCGGATGCGGCGCGGTTCGCACGTTAACGCTGCGCGGACGCTTGCCCTTCATGTCCAGGCTAATCCAGTCTTCGCCGGTTTCAATTTCAGCGCCGGCTTCGCGCAGCTTGGCCAGCACGGCGTCCAGCATGTCGGGACGCGTGTTGCGGCACACGACCTTACCGCCGGAAACGGCCGCCGCCACCAGGAAGGTACCGGTTTCAATACGGTCAGGCAGTACGCGATAAACGCCGCCGCCCAGGCGCTCAACGCCTTCGATGGTAATATGATCGGTACCAGCACCGGTAATCTTGGCGCCAAGAGTGTTAAGAAACTCGGCGGTATCGACGATCTCCGGCTCGCGGGCCGCGTTCTCAATAATGGTCGTACCTTCCGCCAGCGTGGCTGCGCACATAATGGTAACCGTCGCACCAACGCTCACCTTATCCATAACGATATGCGCGCCTTTTAAGCGCCCGTTAACGGACGCCTTGACGTAGCCTTCCTCTAACTTGATTTCCGCACCAAGCTGCTCCAAGCCGCTAATGTGCAGGTCAACGGGGCGAGCGCCGATTGCACACCCGCCAGGGAGAGAAACTTCACCGTGGCCAAAACGAGACACCAGCGGCCCCAGCGCCCAGATAGAAGCGCGCATGGTTTTCACCAAATCGTAAGGCGCACAGAGTTCGGTCACATTAGAGGCATCGACAAAAATAGAGCCGTTGCGTTCAATTTTCACGCCCAAGCGGCTAAGCAGCTTAATCGTTGTGTCGATATCCTTAAGTTTGGGAACGTTTTGCAGCTCCACCGGCTCTTCGGCCAGCAGTGCGGCAAACAGAATTGGCAGCGCGGCGTTTTTCGCCCCGGAAATTGTGACCTCGCCGCTAAGACGCGTAGGCCCCTGTACTCGAAATTTGTCCATAACCGTTCTCTCTTAAAAAAACCCGCGATCAGCATGCACCGCTTCGGTGAAGTGATTGTGATGTCTATGCGTTTTTTTCTTCACTGAAGGCAAAAAGTGAATTACAGACCGTTTAGCTTACGATCGCGTTCCCACTCTGCCGGGGTGTACACTTTGATCGATAACGCGTGAATACGGTTATCGGAGATATATTCCGCCAGCGGCGCGTAAACTGCCTGCTGCTGTTTGACTCGGCTCATGCCTGCAAAAATTTCACCGATGGCAATCACCTGAAAATGGCTGCCGTCGCCGGTAACGTGGGCATCCTGCAGGTTTAGGGCATCCATTAAAATCTGTCTGATGAGGGTAGTTTCCATGGGCTTTTCTGTGCTCACTGGGTTAAACATGCCAAGCCGCTGCGGATGAAAAAACAACCAAAGTCGAGAAGCAGGCGGCCGTCATTTTTATAACGATAAAAACAGCGTACCGGCACATTTTACTGCGCCGGTACGATAGGCTAGGGTTTATAGTATCACAGCCCTTCGCTCTGGCTCACCAGATACGGCTGAATAATTTGCTGCAAATTGTAGAGCGCCATCAGCGAGCTCAGCTTTTCCGTCAGCCCGACCAGCATAACGGGGCGCTTACGGGCGGACGTTGCGTCCAGCAAATAAACCAGCATCGCCAGGCCGGGCGAGTCAACGCGATCGAGCCCGGCCACGTCAAGCGTGTGAACCTCTGGTGGAATAAACGTCTGACGCGCATCCCACAGAGGCATCAGCGTCTCACGGTTTAAATCGCCGCTCAACGCCATAGTGCCGTCATTAACCCGCCAGTCTAACGACGCCGAGGCCATTATTTGCTGTCCAGCTTAATAGGCTGTTTAGAAAGCGCGCTCAGCTGCGTGGTCAATCCGTCAACGCCGTCGCGGCGCAGCGTCTCCGCCCACTCGTTCTGCTTGGTGGTGATCATGCTGATGCCTTCGGCAATCATGTCATAGGCCTTCCACTCGCCGGTTTTGCTGTTCTTACGCCACTGGAAGTCAAGGCGGATCGGCGGGCGTCCGTTAGTGTCGTTGATGGTAATGCGAATGGACACGTTGTCTTTATCGCCAAGCGGCTGCTCCGGAGAGATCTGGTAGTTTTGGCCGTTATACATCGCCAGCGCCTGGCCGTAAGCCTGTTCCAGATAGGCCTCAAACGCAGGCATATAGGCATCACGCTGGGCCGGCGTCGCGTCCTTGTAATAGCGACCTAAAACCAGCGCTCCGGCATACTTCACCTGAACGTAAGGGATCAGCTCTTCCTTAACGATGGTTTTCAAATAGTCGGGATTGGCCTTGATTTTAGGCTGCTCCGCTTTCAAGCGGTTGAAGGTTTTCTCCGCCGCCGCCTGCATTTCCTGATAGGGATTATTCGCCGCTGCGTTAACCGCCAAAGGCGCAACGACAAGAAGCGCGGCCATCATAAAACGTTTAAACATAACTGTTCCTCTCACTACCCGTGGTTCATTACCCAAAATCAATGAGCGCTCTGCGGCTGTGCAGCGGGATCTTCCGCCGGCTTTTCATCGCCGCTCTTGTACAAGAACTGTCCAATCAGGTCTTCCAGCACCATCGCTGACTTGGTGTCTTTTAGCGTATCGCCGTTTTTAAGAATTGAGGTGCCCATATCTTCATCCTCAAAGCCTATGTTCAGCGCCAAAAACTGTTCCCCCAGCAGGCCTGCGGTACGAATAGACAGCGAGCTGGTGTCAGGAATGTGGTTATAGCGGTCCTGAATGTCGATAGCAACCCGCGGCAGGTAAGACTTTTCGTCAAGCGTAATATCCGCCACGCGGCCAATCAGCACGCCGCCCACCTTCACCGGCGAACGCACCTTAAGGCTGCCGATGTTGTCAAACGTTGCGTAGATTCGGTACGTCGGTTCATTGCCAAGCGACTTTACGTCCGCCACTTTCAAACACAGGAAAAGCAGTGAACACAGCCCAATGAGCATAAACACGCCTACCCAGATTTCCGTTTTTTTACTTTGCATCGATTTAGTTCCCAAACATCATTGCGGTCAGTACAAAATCCAAACCTAATACGGCAAGAGAGGCGTGCACGACGGTACGCGTCGTCGCTTGGCTAATGCCCTGCGACGTTGGAATACAGTCATAGCCGTTGTGCAACGCAATCCAGGTCACGGTGATAGCAAACACCATGCTTTTAATAAAACAGTTTAGTATGTCGGTATGCCAGCTGACGGAATCCTGCATCGCCGACCAGAAAAAGCCGCCGTCAATGCCCTTCCAGTCCACACCGACCATTGCACCGCCCAGAATGCCCACGGCGACAAAAATCGCGGTCAAAAGCGGCATGCTGATAAAACCGGCCCAGAAGCGCGGCGCCACCACCCGACGCAGGGGATCGACCGCCATCATCTCAAGGCTGGAGAGCTGCTCCGTCGCCTTCATCAGGCCTATCTCCGCCGTCAGGGCAGAACCCGCGCGACCGGCAAACAGCAGCGCGGTAACCACCGGGCCCAGCTCTCTGAGCAGCGACAGCGCCACCATCATACCGAGGCTCGCCTCGGCGCTGTAGGTGGTTAAAATAAGGTACCCTTGCAGCCCCAGCACCATGCCGATGAACAGGCCGGAAACGATGATAATCAGCAGGGACTGGACGCCGACGACGTACAGCTGCTTGATAAGCAGCGGCCACTGCTTTCGAAACTCCGGCGTCCCCACCAGCGCCCCATATAGCATAGCGCCAGAGCGACCGAACGAGCCGATAAAATGAATGCCCCGGCGCCCTAGCGACGCCAACGTCTGTAGCAACATCAGCTTAATAACTCCGTTTTATAATCATCGGCGGGAAAGCGGAAAGGCACCGGCCCGTCGGCAATGCCGTCAAGGAACTGCCGGGCGCGGGGGTCCGGATTAGCCCGCAGTTCGGCCGGAGATCCTTCGGCAATAACGTGATGCTCGGCCACGATATAAGCATAGTCCGCAATGCTCAGCACTTCGGGCACGTCGTGAGAAACGACAATGCAGGTAATACCCAGCGCGTTATTAAGCTCGTCGATAAGCTTCACCAACACGCCCATCGTGATAGGATCCTGACCGACAAACGGTTCGTCAAACATGATGAGCTCCGGCTCCAGCGCAATAGCGCGCGCCAGCGCAGCGCGGCGCGCCATGCCGCCAGAAAGCTCGGACGGCATCAGGTTCGCCGCGCCGCGCAGCCCTACCGCTTCAAGCTTCATTAATACCGTGCTGCGCACCAGCTCTTCTGGCAGGCGCGTATGTTCGCGCAGCGGATAGGCGACGTTTTCAAATACGGTTAAATCGGTGAACAGCGCGCCGGACTGAAACAGCATGCTCATTTTCTTACGAACGTCGTAAAGGCGCCTGCGGGAAAGCGAAGGGATATTGTCCCCATCAAAGATAATTTCGCCGCTGCTTGGGGTCAATTGGCCGCCGATGAGCCGCAAAAGGGTGGTTTTACCAATCCCCGAAGGCCCCATAATCGCGGTAACTTTTCCGCGCGGCACCGTCAGGTTGATATCCTGAAAAATTGGACGACCTCCGCGGAAAAACGACATCCCGCGCACTTCAACCAAATTTGTTGTCGACTTATTCATTCTCGTCCTTCACTATCAGGATGAAATACTTCATGTGTCCATCATAAGTATTTATATACTCTGGCTCAACTCCTCACCGTACGCCAAGACTAACGGTAAAGCAAAACCAAATCAGACCATCATCCATCACTCTATGAATCGGGCCGGCCGTTTAGCAAATTCTGCGGCCACGACCCGGCGGATATTATGACTAACGCACCATAATAAAGATGCTTCTTTACGTGAAATTTACACAAGCGGGCGATACAAATCCCCTTCCCCCTTACGACCACGGAGGATATAGCCTTATAATAGCCTCTAATCTCATTTCGCAGTTGGGATTTTACCATGTTGGCACTCATAATAGCGCTTTCGGCGACGCAGTGAGTTTGCGATTGGTGCCGCTGACCTGTTACGCTTAGCCACACTCATTTTTATGCCCTTATCGGGCGACGGCCGCTAACGTAGCGGTTGATATTTAGACTCATTTTTTGATTCATCCTTAAATACAGCGAGACAGCGCAATGTCCAGTTTTGACTTTCAGCAGGCGGGTAAGCAGGTTCTTGATATCGAAAGAAGCGCCCTGGACCAGCTTTATCAATACATAGACAAGGACTTCAACCGCGCCTGCGCCATGATGCTTGAGTGCAAGGGCAAGGTCATCGTGATGGGAATGGGGAAATCCGGCCACATCGGCTGTAAGATCGCCGCCTCTTTCGCCAGTACGGGAACGCCCTCTTTCTTTGTGCACCCGGCCGAAGCAAGCCACGGCGATCTGGGCATGATAACCGCAAACGACGTGGTGATAGCTATCTCTTATTCCGGCGAATCCAGCGAAATTATGGCGCTGGTTCCGGTCATTAAACGCCTGCAAATTCCGCTTATCTGCATGACGGGCAACCCTAACAGTGCCATGGGCAAAGTGGCCGACGTCCACCTGTGCGTTCACGTCCCTAAAGAAGCCTGCCCGCTGGGGCTTGCGCCAACCAGCAGCACCACGGCGACGCTGGTAATGGGCGACGCGCTGGCCGTCGCGCTGCTCAAAGCCAAGGGATTCACCGCCGATGACTTCGCGCTTTCTCACCCCGGCGGCGCGCTAGGGCGCAAACTGTTGCTGCGGGTCAGCGACATTATGCACGCAGGCGATGAAATCCCTCGCGTTGCCGCCGACGCGACGCTAAGAGAAGCGCTGGTTGAGATTACCCGTAAAAATCTGGGGCTGACCGTCATCTGCAATGACGACATGATAATTAAAGGCATCTTTACCGACGGTGACTTACGACGTATTTTCGACCAGAATATTGATATCAGAGATGCAAAAATCGCTGACGTCATGACTAAAGGCGGCATCCGGGTTTCCCCTTCGATTCTGGCGGTTGAAGCGCTGAATCTGATGCAGTCTAAGCACATCACAGCGCTTATCGTCGCCGAAGGCGATAAGTTGGAAGGCGTCGTGCACATGCATGATATGCTGCGCGCAGGCGTCGTTTAGGGCAAAATAGAACGTTTACGTCATTCGGGCTGAGCGTTTTAAAGAGTATTGATATGATTGATACGTGCTATGGCACTGTAGAAGAAGAGGTTTTCCAGCGCGCCAGCGCCGTTCGTTTGCTTATCTGCGACGTGGACGGCGTGATGTCCGACGGACTTATCTATATGGGCAACCATGGCGAAGAGCTGAAGGCGTTTAGCGTACGCGACGGCTACGGCATCCGCTGCCTGCTGACGTCTGGCGTTGAGGTAGCGATTCTTACCGGCCGTAAGGACAAGCTGGTTGCAGAGCGCGCAAAAACGCTGGGGATCGCTCATCTTTATCAGGGGCTGTCTGATAAGCTCGTTCCGTTCAACAAAATGCTTCACGAGCTGTCGCTGGCCCCTGAGCAGGTCGCCTATATCGGCGACGATCTTATCGACTGGCCCGTTATGGCGCAGGTTGGTTTAGCCGTGGCCGTAGCCGATGCCCATCCCTGGCTTCTGACCAAAGCGCACTTTGTGACCAGAACGCCGGGCGGCCGAGGCGCAGTACGCGAGCTGTGCGACCTTATATTACAGGCGCAGGGAAAGCTTGACGACGCTCGGGGGCTATCGATATGAGCAAGCTGAAGACCGTTATCACCGTACTGCTGACGCTCGCCGTTTTGGGCCTGATCGGCTGGAATCTGGCGGATAAAGAGGACGCTCAGTCCATCGTTCCGCCCGATGACAAAGAGCCGACCTACCAAAGCCAGCAAATGATCACCATCGTGTATAATCCCGAAGGTCTATTAAACTACAAGTTAACGGCGGAAGACGTAAAATACTACGCCAAGCCGGAAGACACCTGGTTTACCAGCCCGGTGATGATCGTATTCGATAAAGAGCAGGTCGCCATCTGGTCGATCCGGGCAAACCGTGCGAAACTGACAAAAAGCCGCATGCTTTATTTGTATGGCGATGTGGAGGTCAACAGCCTGACGGCCACCTCGCAGTTGGAAAAAATCAAGACAGACAACGCTGATATCAACCTGACGACGCAAGATATCAGCTCTGACGATCGCGTCACGCTTTATGGGGCAAGTTTTACCTCTGAAGGGATGAAGATGCGCGGAAACCTGCGCAGTAAAACAGCTAAGCTGATTGAAAAGGTAAAAACCTATTATGAAGTTCAACCAAAAGCCGGTAACAAAAATGCACCGTAACCCTAACGTCGGACGCTCGGCGCTTGTTGCCGCCGCACTGCTTTTGACCAGCACGTCGGCGTTTGCGCTAAAGGACGACACAAACCAGCCGATCAACATTACGTCAGCCCAACAGTCGCTGGACATGACGGGTAACGTCGTTACCTTTACCGGTGATGTGGTCGTCAAGCAGGGTTCTATCGACATTCGCGCAGACAAAGTCGTTGTAACCCGCCCTGAAAACGAGAAAGGCAAAGAGGTCGTGGAAGCTTTCGGCAATCCGGTGACCTTTTACCAGCTTCAAGACAACGGCAAGCCGGTGAAGGGGCACGGTCAGAAGCTGCGCTATGAGCTGGCGACCGACTTTGTCGACCTGACCGGCAACGCCTACCTTGAACAGCTGGACAGCAACGTACAGGGCGACCGAATCACCTATAAAGTTAAAGAGCAGAAGATGGAAGCCTTTAGTAACAAAGGCAAGCGCGTCACCACCATTCTGGTGCCGTCCCAGCTGCAGAAAAAGAATTAACCATGGCGCGCTTGCGCGTGACGAAAAGAAGAGTAAACGATAACGCATGGCAACACTAACAGCAGAGAATCTGGCAAAAGCCTACAAAGGCCGCCGCGTCGTAGAAGACGTCAGCCTGACGGTCAACTCCGGCGAAATCGTTGGCCTGCTGGGGCCTAACGGCGCGGGAAAGACAACGACCTTTTATATGGTCGTCGGCATCGTGCAGCGCGACGCAGGCTCTATCGCTATCGACGGTGAAGACATTAGCCTGTTGCCGCTGCACGCCCGCGCCCGCCGCGGCATTGGCTACCTGCCGCAGGAAGCCTCTATTTTTCGGCGTCTGAGCGTCTACGATAACCTGATGGCAGTGCTTCAGATTCGTAACGATTTAAACAGCCAACAGCGCGAAGACCGCGCCAACGAGCTGCTGGAAGAGTTTCATATCGATCACCTGCGCAAGAATCTGGGGCAGTCCCTGTCAGGTGGTGAACGCCGTCGGGTAGAGATCGCCCGCGCGCTGGCCGCCAACCCCAAGTTTATCCTGCTGGATGAACCGTTCGCCGGCGTTGACCCGATTTCCGTCATTGATATTAAAAAGATCATCGAGCACCTGCGCGACAGCGGCTTGGGCGTACTAATAACGGACCACAACGTTCGCGAAACGCTGGACGTCTGCGAACGCGCCTATATCGTAAGCCAAGGCCATCTGATTGCGCACGGTACGCCTTCTTCTATTCTGGAAGACGAACACGTTAAGCGCGTTTATCTGGGCAACGAGTTCAGACTTTAAGCAAAAGAGACGTAAAGCGGTACTATGAAGCAAGGTTTACAGCTCAGGCTAAGCCAACAGTTAACCATGACGCCCCAACTACAGCAGGCCATTCGTCTGCTGCAGCTGTCGACGCTTGAGCTACAGCAGGAGATTCAAACCGCGCTGGAGAGCAACCCGCTGCTTGAACAGGCTGACGCCCACGACGAAATCGACGCGCGCGAAGAGCCCGAGATGGAGAATATTGACACCAGCGACGCGCTGCAACAGTCGGATATTCCCGAAGACCTCCCGCTGGACGCCTCCTGGGACGAAATCTACACCGCAGGTACGCCTTCCGGCACCCGCAACGACTACGGGGACGACGAGCTGCCCGTCTTTCAGGGCGAGACCACGCTGACGCTTCAGGACCATCTGATATGGCAAATGGATCTCACCCCCTTTACCGAGCTGGATAAGGCTATCGCCGTCGCCATCATCGACGCCGTCGACGATGCGGGCTATCTTACCGTCCCGCTGGAAGACATCGCCGAAAGCCTGGGGCAGGAAGATGAAGCGGTAGACATCGCAGAAATTGAGGCGGTGCTTAAGCGCATTCAACGCTTCGATCCGGTCGGCGTCGCCGCGCGCGACCTGCGCGAATGCCTGCTGGTGCAGCTATCCCAGCTGGATAAAAACACCCCGGGGCTTACGCAGGCGTGTGAGATCGTTTCAGAGCACTTGACCCTGCTGGGCAATCACGACTTTAGAACGCTGCTAAAACTGACTCGAATCAGCGAATCGTTGCTAAAAGAAGCGATGCAGCTTATTCAAAGCCTCGATCCGCGCCCCGGCCAATCGATATACGCCAGCGAATCGGAATACGTCATTCCCGACGTCCTAGTGCGTAAAATTCAGGGGAAATGGTGCGTGGAGCTCAATACGGAAAGCGTTCCGCGGCTTCGCATCAACCAGCACTACGCCGCCATGACCAACACGCATAACGCCAGCGATAATCAGTATATCCGCAGCCATTTGCAGGACGCAAAGTGGCTGATAAAAAGCCTGGAAAGCCGTAACGATACGCTGCTACGGGTAACGGAATGCATCGTGGAGCGCCAAGAGGCCTTCTTCGAGTCAGGGCCGGAATTTATGAAGCCCATGGTTTTAGCAGACATCGCCCAGGCCGTTGATATGCACGAGTCCACCATCTCACGGGTGACTACGCAAAAATATCTGCACAGCCCGCGCGGCATTTTTGAGCTAAAATACTTCTTCTCCAGCCATGTGAGCACCGAAAGCGGCGGCGAAGCCTCCTCTACCGCCATCCGTGCGCTGGTGAAAAAAATGATCTCGGCCGAGAATCCCTCCAAGCCGCTCAGCGACAGTAAAATCGCCGATATGCTAACGGAACAGGGAATTATGGTCGCCAGAAGGACCGTGGCAAAATACCGAGAGTCGTTGTCCATTCCTCCCTCAAACCTGCGTAAGCAGCTGGTTTGAGCCAACGGTTGCTATAAATGATGAGCACGCTATCCACCACACAACTACGCGCCATTCTCAAGCCTGAAAGCACGCGCTGCGCGGTTCACTGTTCCAGCAAAAAGCGCGCGCTGGAAATTATCAGCGAGCTGGCCGCCGAGCAGCTAAATATCCCTGTCGCCACCGTTTTTGAGGCTATCCTCAGCCGTGAGCGCATGGGCACAACCGGCATCGGCGCAGGCGTCGCAATCCCTCACGGCAAGCTGGAAGAAGACACCACCCGCGCCGTTGGCGTATTTATTACGCTTGAGCAACCGGTTAGCTTCGACGCGGCGGATAACCAGCCGGTCGACATCCTGTTCGCGCTTTTAGTGCCTGAGGGCGAGTGCCAAAGCTATCTGGAAACGCTGTCAGCAATTGCCCAACGTTTTAGCGATAAAACCCTGTGCCGCCAGCTGCGCATCGCACAGACGGACGAAGAGCTGTACCAGCTGCTGGCCGGTGCGACGGACGCTCAGGAAGAAGCGCCGAAGCCTGAAGAAGATTCGTCCGTTGATGAATCGCATGATGAGAAGTAATGACACAAAATGATGGCATAAAGTTGCTTTTGTCATGTAGAGTGAAAACGTTATCGCTATATACGTATACAGTGCCAATGAAGGCAAACGAATTATCCTGCGGCGATGAGCGATAGCACAGCCGACCGTAGATTAACCTCGTATTACGATCACTAAGGGGAAGAGTAACATGGTGCTGATGATTGTCAGCGGCCGTTCCGGCTCGGGTAAATCCGTCGCGCTCCGTGCGCTGGAGGATATGGGGTTCTACTGTGTCGACAACCTGCCTGTGGTGCTACTGCCGCAGCTGGCGGAAACGCTCTCTCAGCGAGAAACGTCCGCCGCCGTCAGCATTGACGTACGAAACCTGCCTGAAACGCCAGAGATCCTGGAAGAGGTGCTCAACGGCCTGCCCGGCGACTTCACGCCCCAGCTTCTGTTTTTAGACGCCGACCGTAATACGCTTATCCGCCGCTACAGCGACACCCGTCGTCTGCATCCGCTGTCGAATAAAAACCTGTCGCTTGAGAGCGCTATTGACGAAGAGGACGCCCTGCTTGAGCCTCTGCGTTCGCGGGCCGACCTGATTATCGACACGGCCGAAATGTCCGTACACGAACTGGCCGAAATGCTCAGGGCCCGCCTGCTCGGCAAGCGCGAACGCGAGCTGACGATGGTGTTTGAATCCTTCGGCTTTAAGCACGGCATCCCCATCGACGCCGACTACGTGTTTGACGTGCGCTTCCTGCCTAACCCCCACTGGGATCCCAAGCTTCGCCCAATGACCGGGCTCGACAAGCCGGTAGCCGCGTTTCTGGACCGACACACGGAAGTTCACAACTTCATTTATCAGACCCGCAGCTATCTGGAGCAGTGGCTGCCGATGCTGGAAACCAACAACCGCAGCTACCTGACGGTCGCCATCGGCTGTACGGGCGGCAAGCATCGTTCCGTCTATGTCGCTGAGCAGTTGGCGGACTATTTCCGCTCGCGCGGGAAGAACGTCCAGTCCCGCCACCGCACGCTGGAAAAGCGTAAAACTGATGGAAAAAGCGGCGGTTAAAGCAAAAAATAACCCGTTAGCCATTCCCTGACTTTGCTGATATGATGCACAGAGTTAACACACGTTTCCGCGCTGACGAATTTTACGTTACGCGGCGATCGGATGGCTTATTATGCGATCCCGATCGTTTTAATTTGCTTAATACCTATTGATAATCGGGTTGCAACTTACGTTAAGCCCCCGCATTAAGCTGCGGGGGTTTTGTTTTGCTTAGAGCCCGCACAACGTTAATTGGGACTTCATCAAGGATATTATCGGAGTAATGTATGCTTAAACCCACCATCATCATCAATGAACTGGATGCAGAGCGTATCGATATGCTGCTTGAACGCCCTGAGTTCGCTTCATCGCCGGTGGCTCAGGCACTGACTGAAGAAATCGACAGGGCAGAAATCGTCGCCCCCGAGCAGATGCCGGCCGACGTGGTTACCATGAACAGCCGCGTTCGTTTTATCGATCTCAGCAATCAGGAAGAGCGGGTGCGAACTCTGGTATTCCCTAACGCCCTGACGGACAGCAACGAACAGCTTTCCGTAATGGCGCCTATCGGCGCCGCGCTGCTCGGCCTTCGCGTCGGCGCTGACATCAGCTGGCATCTGCCCAACGGTACGGTCACGAAAATTAAAGTGCTGGAACTGCTGCACCAGCCGGAAGCCGCCGGCGAACACCAGTAACGAAAAACCGACAATAAAAAATGGGCCGCGCGGTTTGCATCGGCCCATTTTTTTATCGTAATTTTTTACCGCAAGAAAGGCGCTTTATTCGCCCGCAATCTTCATTTGCTCAATCAGTACCGAACCACACTGAATGTTGCTGCGCGTCTCAACGTCGTCCCCAACGGTAACGATGTTACGCAGCATCTCTTTCAGATTGCCGGCAATGGTAATCTCGCTGACCGGATACTGAATTTCGCCGTTCTCAACCCAAAAGCCTGCAGCGCCGCGGGAATAGTCGCCGGTAACGGTGCTCACGCCCTGCCCCATGAGTTCAGTCACCAGCAGACCGCGCCCCATCTGCTTAAGCATGGCGTCAAAGCCCAGCCCCTGCCCGGCAATCCGCCAGTTGTGAATGCCGCCCGCGTGGCCAGTATTGGTCATGCCGAGCTTACGGGCCGAATAGCTGGTCAAAAGCCAGGTTTCCAGCACGCCGGCGTTGACGATTTCGCGAGAGCGCGTGGCGATCCCTTCACTGTCAAACGGCGTTGAGGCCAACCCTTTCAGGATGTGCGGACGTTCGCTAATCGTAAGCCAGGAAGGCAGTATCTGCTTGCCCAGCTCGTTTAACAAAAAGGTGGACTTACGATAAACGTTGCCGCCGCTGATGGCCGAAACCAGATGGCCAAACAGCCCGGTCGCCACTTCGGCGCTGAACATCACCGGCGCCTGCATCGTGGGCAGCTTGCGCGGGCTTAAACGGGACAGCGTGCGGCGAGCGGCCTCCTGCCCTACCCACTCGGCGCTCTTAAGATCGGACGCCACGCGGGAGATAGTGTAAGCGTAGTCGCGCTCCATGTCGCCGTCCTGCTCGGCGATAACGCAGCAGGACATAGAGTGTCGGCTGCTGCAGTAACTTTGCAGCATGCCGTGGCTATTGCCGTAGACCTTTACGCCATAGTGGCTGTTAAAGCTGCCGCCCTCGCTGTTGGTAATGCGCGGGTCGGCTTCTAGCGCGCTGCGCTCGGCCCGAGCGGCCAGTTCGATGAAGCGTTCCGCGTCAAGCTCAACGGGGTGAAACAGATCCAGATCCGGCGCGTCAAAGGCCATCAGATCGCGTTCACCAATGCCAGAGTAGGCATCAGCGGAGGTGTAACGAGCAATGTCGAGCGCCGCCTGAACCGTGCGCGCAATCGCATCCGGGCTCAGATCCGTAGACGACGCGCTGCCCTTGCGCTGCTGGTGAAATACCGTAATGCCGAGCGCCCCGTCGCTGTTGAATTCAACGTTCTCCACCTCGCCAAAGCGGGTGGAAACGCCAATCCCCGTTGACTTCGTCACGCTGACTTCCGCCGCGTCGGATGCCGTCTTAGCCAGCTCCAGCGCCTGGGCTACTGCCTGTTCCAGCGCTTTACGCTGCTCTGCCACCTGATTCACAATGCTCATACTTCAAGGTTCGCCATGGTCTTAAAAAAAGATGACCACAGTTTAACAGGATCCGAGCACAATTTCGCACATCGTCGACAACCTGTTACTATTAGCACATGTGACGGCTAACGCCGATTTTTCAGAATCAGGCCAGATGACAAGATGAGCAAATTTAAAGATGACGAGCAGTGGCTCGACGATCCCCTTCCCGGTGACCAGCCTGAAGAAGACGAAGAGATTATATGGGTCAGCAAAAGTGAAATTAAGCGGGATGCCGAAGCGCTTAAGGATCTGGGCGTAGAGCTGGTAAAACTTGGGAAAAACGCATTAGAGCGCATCCCTCTTGACGAAGACCTGCGCGCCGCTATCGATCTCGCCCAGCGCATCAAAAAAGAGGGCTACCGCCGCCAGATCCAGCTGATAGGCAAAATGCTGCGCGCCAGAGACGTCGAGCCAATCCAAACGGCGCTGGATAAGCTTAAAAACCGCCACAACCAGCAGGTCGTCGTTTTCCACAAGCTGGAAAGCCTGCGCGATCGCCTGATCGACGGCGGCGATGACGCCATTACTGAGGTGATAAACCTCTATCCAAACGGCGATCGCCAGCAGCTGCGCTCAATGGTCAGAACCGCGCAAAAAGAGCGCGCGGGCAACAAGCCGCCTAAAGCGTACCGGCAAATTTTCCAATACCTTAAAGAGCTGGCGGAGCAGGACGAGTAGCATTCCACCTTTAGCCCGAAACAAACGGCCGAGAGAGCGCTCTTTCGGCCGTTTGTTTATTTTTCTTTTCCACAGTGTTAAACGCTCCGCATCTCTCACGAAATATCAAAAATCCTCACGCTCAATGCGTCATCGGGCTCTAAGTCTGACTACCTATAAATAATTAGAATATCCCCAAATTTATTATGGGGACTTAAAATGAAAAACAAGACGACTACAACCCTTAGCGTTTGCGCTCTGGCCATGGGCGTGACTTTTAGTGGAAGCGTTTTGGCGGCCGACGCCGTCGTACTTAACGGAAAAAACCTGACTCTGGAAGACGCTTGGGCCGTTGCCGCGCAGGGAAAAATTGTCAAGATAGACACAGGCGCGATGGAAAAGATGAAGCGCTCTAACGAGCTGCTGATGCTGGCCGCTGAACAGGGCGTACCCGTTTATGGCCTGACCGTCGGCGTAGGTCTGAATAAAGACAAATCGCTGTTCGACGCCCACGGCAAGCTAAGCCCGGAGGTGCTGGATGCCTCTCGCGCCTTTAACCGCAACGCGCTGCGCGCTCACGGTGCGGGCGTAGGGCCGGATATGCCCGTCGATTTGGTGAGAATGGCGATGGTGATTCGTCTTAACACCATGCTGACCGGCGCTACCGGCGCGCAGCCTTACGTCGCCGAACTGTATGAGCAGTTCCTCAACAAGGGCATTACGCCGGTCGTTCCCTCACAGGGCTCCGTCGGCGAAGCGGACATCACGCTGGCTTCCCACATCGGCGACGCCATGATGGGAGAATGGCGGGTTATCGTAGATAACAAGACCATCCCCGCCGCCGTTGCGCTGAAAAACGCGGGCATTAAACCGCTGGAGCCGATGGGTAAAGACGCCCTTTCCATCCTTTCCACCAATTCAATCTCTACCGCCTACTCCGCCAAAGCGATTATGAACGCGGGGCAGGTCGTCAACGTGACGCCGGTGGTGTTTGGCCTGAGTTTAGAAGGCCTTAACGGCAACGTTTCTCCAGTGCTGCCGCAGAGCATCTCCGTTCGGCCGTTCCCCGGCCTGGCCGACAGCGCCAAGTCCATTCGCGACGCGCTAACCGGCTCCTACCTGTGGCAGCCCAACGAAAAGCGCCCGCTTCAGGATCCGCTCTCTTTCCGCACCACCGTATTTGCGCTCAACGAAGCCAAGCGCGATCTGGCTAACGCGCAGGAAATGCTGTCCATCCAGATGAACAGCTCCGATGACAACCCGGCGGTGATTCTTGACGCCAGCGAAGAGTACGCGCAAAACGGCCAGGTGAAGCAGTATTACGTGAAGGGCAAAGACATTAAGGGCGCGATTTACCCGACCTCCAACTTTGAACCGCTGCCTCTGGCGCTGGCGGTGCAGAAGCTGTCGGTATCGTTGGCCCATCTGTCCCACAACAGCGTACAGCGCACGCTTCACCTGTCTGACGACCACTTCACCGGCTTGAGCCGCTTCCTGACGGCGGAAGGCAACCCCGGGCACGCCTTTGGCGCCATCCAAAAGCCACAGGTCGCGCTCCACTCTGAAAACGTCGATCTGGCCAATCCGGTCTCGCTGGACGGCCAGGTGATGGCGGGCACTATCGAAGATACCTTTACCAATAATCTGTACGCCTCTCAGCGCCTGCAGCGCATCGTCGACAACGTCACGACCATCTACAGCCTGGAGCTTCTGCACTCGACGCAGGCCATCGACCTTCGCAAGAAAGTCATGCCGGAGATGAAGATGGGCCAGCAAACCCAGGCGCTGTATCAGGCCTATCGCAAAGTCGTCCCGTTTGTTGACCAGGACCGCATCTACAGCGACGACATTAAAAACGGCGCAGCGCTGGTTGCCGATTACCCGGTGCAAAAATAGGAGCGGGTCATGAGCCACAGTAAAAAAGAGCGCCCGTCGGCGCGGCGCGATTTTCTCACCAAGGGGGCGTTACTGGCTACGGGAGGCCTGATGGGGCTTGCGTTACCCGGCGCGCAGGCGCAATCGGTCACGGTAAACGTGCCCGAAACCGTCACCGGAGGGAGGACGCGCTTTCACCAGATTTACGACGTCATCGTGGTCGGCAGCGGCTTCGCCGGCCTCGCCGCCGCGCTGGAAGCCAAGAGCCGCGGCCTTGACGTGCTGGTTATCGAAAAAATGGCGGTCTACGGCGGCAACTCCACCATCAACGGCGGCGCGTTTGCCGTCGCCGGATCCCCGCTGCAAAAAGAAGCCGGCATCGAAGATTCGCCGGAGCTGATGTACAAAGACATGCTGAAAGCCGGGCGCGGGCTGAACCATCACGACATTCTTCACGTGTTGGTCAACGGCACGCAGGAAGCCTATGAGTTCACCATCAAGCACGGCGTTCGCTACAAGCCGTTCGTTCAGCACTTCGGCGGCCACTCGGTGCCCCGCACGCTGCAAACCGTTGAAAGCTCCGGCGCGGGCATCGTCATGCCGCTGCGCAACTCGGCGCAGAAGATGGGCGTCATTTTCAAAAACCGCTGCAAGTTTGAATCCTTCATTCAAGACGACAAACGCCGGGTGATTGGGCTACAGGCGCGGGACGACTACCGTTTCCCCGATGAGAGCAGCGGCACGCTCAGAAACTATGGCGCTCGCTGCGGCGTCGTCATGTGCAACGGCGGCTTCGGCAACGACCTTCGCTTCCGCCAGATACAGGATCCGCAGTTGGTCAGCGACATCGATACCACCAACCATCCCGGCGCGACGGCGGAAGGGCTGCTCGCCATGCTGGGCATCGGCGCGACGCCGGTACAGTTGGATCTGATTCAGCTCGGCCCTTGGTCGTCCCCTGACGAGAAAGGCTTCGGCAACGTTTCCCAGTTCAACACCATCGCCGGCTATCCGATGGGAATTATGGTTGACGTTCGTACCGGCAAGCGCTTTACCAACGAGCTGGCGGACCGCAAAGCGCGGGAAGACGCCATATTGGCTCAGCGGGACGCGAACGGCAAGCCGGTCTACCCGGTGTGCTTTACCAACCTTGAGGGCGCCAAGCTGGCGCAAAGCCTGCCCGCAGCCCTTAAGTACAACGTAGCCTGGCAGTTTAATACGCTAAAAGAACTGGCCGACCATTTTTCAATTCCCTATGACAACCTGCAAAAAGAGGTGGACGCCTATAACCAAGCGGTAAAAAACGGCGGCGGCGACCCCATGGGGAAAGACGTCTCCCGCGCCATTTCGCTGGCGGAAGGCCCCTACGTGGCGGTCCGCGTTTGGCCCAAGGTGCACTACACCATGGGCGGCGTGCAGATCAACGTCAACGGTCAGGTGCTCAATGCCCTTAACGGCGAGCCCATCGTCGGGCTTTACGCCGCGGGAGAAGTTACCGGCGGTCCTCACGGTGCAAGCCGACTCGGCAGCTGCGCCATCGCCGACGGGCTGGTGCTCGGGCGAGTCGCCGGTGCGCACGTCGCGACCCAAACCGCGACGCCTCTGTTTGTTGATAACGCCTGAGCCATGGGAGAGAAAATGTCTTTATATCAACGAATCGCCTTTATTTTGGCGCTGCTGTTTTGCGCCAGCTGCTGGGCTCAGGGCGATAATGCATCGGTCAACGATGCCCGCGCCTTCCAGGAAAAGCTCGACAGCATGACGATAAAACCCTACCACCAGCCCTTGGCGGCCACGGGGCGCGACGCCAGCTGTCAGCTTTGCCACGGAGCCAAAACGCCCGCAACGCCGCCGGACGACGGCAACTGTCTGACCTGCCACGGCAGTTTGGATCAGATTGCCGCGCTGACGGAGCCAAAGTCTAAAGAGGGTCATCCTGAGCCCAATCCGCACAACTCCATCCACTACGGTAAAGACGTTCCCTGCAGCGCCTGCCACAGTGAACACAAGCCGTCTCAGGTCTATTGCAACAGCTGCCACCTGTTCAAGTACCCGAACATGAAACCCTGATGAGGATGCGATGAACATGAGACAGATAGGGAGAATGCTAAGGCCGCTCATCGCGTTCGGCGCGCTGGTGTGGCTGTCCAGCGCGCTCGCGGCGGAGCCTGACAACGGGCAGTGCCTGCGCTGTCACGCCGACAGCGATATTCACGCCGTAACGCCCGCCAACGCGGGAAAAAGGCTGTTTATATCCAATGAAGCCTATCGGGAAGGCGTTCACGCCTCGCTGCCGTGCGTCGCCTGCCACCAAAGCCCGGCGGGCAACGCCGGGTTTGAAGCGCTGCCGCACAAAGAGGTCGCTACGGTCGCCAACGCGTGCGAAAGCTGCCACGGCGTAGTCAAACACGATATCGTCAGCGCCTACCAAAAGAGCGTTCACGCGCAGAAAATCGCTCAGGATAAGTTTAGCTGTCAGTCCTGCCACGATGCCCACACCATGCAGCCCGCCGTTATTACACGGCCAAGCAGGTCGCAGATAGCGGCAACTAACGCGCTGTGTACCGACTGCCACACGAGAGCGGCGGACTACAAGGCGCTGTCCGGCAAATCTGTCACTGAGCAAGACCTGAGCCATCCTCAGCTCCCTGCAGCGCAGCTGCACCTGTCGTCACTGCGCTGTACGGACTGCCACGCGGCGACGGGAGACGGCACGCTTCACAACGTTGCGCCGGCAAAAGAGAGCGTCGCCTGCAGGCAGTGCCACAGCGAGTCGTCGCTGTTGGCCGAGCGCCAGCGCTTCACGCCGCCAGAGTCGCTTCGCGCAGGAAGCCTGCTGGGCCACGGCCTTTTTGACGACACATCGCTGATTAAAACGCTGGATTCGCTCGGCGGCATACCCGCACGGCAGCAGGTTCAGGTAGAAAACGCAGGTGCGTTCATCGACAGCTATATGGTCGGTGCGAACGGCTCCCCGAGGGTCGATCTCGCCATTTTCTGGGCGATGGGAATACTGGCTGCGCTGTTAGTCTCTCATGGCGCTATTCGCCTGCTGACAGGCAAACGCGAAGCGGGCGCTGAGTGGCACAGAACCTATCTGTACACGCTGCCGGTCAGAGTCTGGCATTGGCTCAACGCGCTGTGCTTTATCGTTCTGCTGTTCTCCGGCGTCGTGATGCATTTCGCCATCGGCGATCTGGCCTTCTGGGCAGAAGTGCACAATGCGGCGGGGCTTACCCTGTGCGGCGTTTGGCTGCTGTTCCTGCTGGTGAACCTGACCGGAAACGGCCACCACTACCGGGTTAGGATGCAGGGGCTAGCGGGCCGCATCGTCCGCCAGGCGCGCTATTACCTGATAGGCATCTTCCGCCATGAGCCGCACCCGGAAACGCCGAACGAACGCAGTAAGTTCAATACGCTGCAGCAGCTAGGCTATCTGTGCGTGATGTTCCTGATGGCGCCTCTGCTGTTGGCCAGCGGGCTTTTGATGCTCTACCCGGAATACGTCCCGGAAATGCTGTTTGGCCTTCCCGGCAAGCAGCTCGTTGCCTGGTCGCATTACGGGCTGGCCGCCGCCGCACTGGCGTTCCTGCTGGTACACTTCTATCTTTGCACCACGGGCGACAGCCTTAGCGCACTGATAAAGGGAATGATTGACGGCTATCACCGCCATAGGGATAAAAACTCAGACAACCGCGATTAATCAACGCACGGCCCCTTGAACATTAAGGGGCCTTTTTATAAAAAGAAACACAAATTCACATTTTGTAATAAATATTGAGATAAATCAGTGCCGCCCCTTCCGCTCCGTCTTACATTTCTTAATATTGTTCGGGGAGTGTCGTTTTATTATCCGTATCTATAAAAATAACAAGAAGACATAAAGGAAGGTCTACGCGCCATGCGTGAAGCACTTTGCAGTACGTTGCATCTTGAGAAAGCCATTGCGGCCTGTATTCAAGCCGCGCCCAGCGACTTTCCCATTGACGGCATCTTTCTCAACTATTACCGCGACGACATTCAAAGCATGCAGTTCCTCGCGCTGGCGACAAGGCGGCGCAGCCGGGCGAAGCTGAACGTGCTGTCGATTCCGATTCACGTACTGTCTAAATTTATCGTCAGGGAAAACTTTACCACCACCATCCTCAACCGGCTGTCGGACGATCCTCTCACCGAATTCGTTATTAAACACCACTTTCGTAAGGTGAAATCCGCCATCGTCATGCGCCTGAAAGTGGACGATATCCGCTTAGGGGCGGTTATTTTCTTTAGCTACAGGGCAAACGCCTTCAACGCACACCATGCGGAACTGGCCGAATCGCTGAGGGGGCCATTCTCTCTGCTAGCCTCCCGAGCGCTGTCCCAGCTTAAAATCATCAGTGAAGAAACGCTGAAAGCCAGCTACACCCATCGCGCATCGATGCAGGAAGACAGCCTGCCCGCCGGCGTCATCGCCACGCAGAAAAGCCCCATGGCCTCGCTGTTTATGCGCCTTCCCGACATTGCAAAAAGTCAGCGGGTCATCGTCATCAAGGGGGAAAAGGGAAGCGGGAAATCGCTGTTGGCCCACCATCTTTATCAGCAGTCGGACCGTTCGCAGCAGCAGTTGGCCGTGCTTTACGCCGAAACGCTGACGCTGTTTATCCACCGAGACGGCCAAACCACTGAAGCGCGTACGCTAACGCCGAGCTCGCTAACGGACGGTACGCTGCTTGCGCAGGTAAACAGCGGAACGCTTTTGATTGAGAACGTAGAAAGCCTGCCCGAAGAGCTGCTTTGTAACCTGATGAAAAGCATCCGCATTCATAAAGAGAAAGGATGGCCCACCAGCGTCATCATCACCAGAACGCAGTCGCAGCGCCATCAGATAAACCCCGAAGCGCTGCTGAGCTGTGAATGCTACTGTTCTCTTTACTGCCTCTCGGTCACGCTGCTTCCCTTAAGGCAGCGGCGGGAGGATATTCCCGAACTGGTGACCTATTACCTGCTTAAGCTTAGCCAGAATACGCAGCACAGGCCGCCGCTGCTTTCCGTGCGCTTTCAGCAGTCGCTGCTGCACTATGAGTGGCCTGGAAACATCGCTGAGCTTATCGCACGGCTGGAAAAAGCGCTGCTCGCCTGCAGCACCGACGTGCTGGACGTTAAGCCGGAAGAGTACGTTCAGAGCGCCGACGACAGGAACAGATCTATTCTGCCGTTAGACGAAATCGTGCGAAGACACATTATTGAAACGCTGAGAAGAACAAACGGAAAAATATCCGGCGAAGGCGGTGCGGCGCAGATGCTACAGGTCAACAGCAACACGCTGTACAGCAAGATGAAAAAGCTGGGCATCACCCGCGATATCTACGCGCAGTAGCGCATCCGCTACTGCGAAAGAGCGCGCATCGTGTTGAACGACCTATTGGCTGTTAAAAAGCAACAGGCCGTCCAGCTCCTGCTGCGCCTGTTCGAACAGGCGATACAGAGGAAGAAAATCCAACGCCTGCCTGTCAAAGTGGGTAAACACTATCTGCACCGGCAGGTTTATTCCTACGGTTAACGCATCCCACAGCGCGTCCAGATTATTACCAAACCAGTCCGGCAGTAAAAAGGTGTCGACAAACTGTAGATAAAAATCGGGCATTGAACCTATTTTAGCAAAATCAAAAACAACGCTTCTCATGATTACTTTACCTCCATGAAACGTTGATAATGGTCTATCGTTACATAAATCAGGCCATCATCTGAATACAGTAACCTCTCTGCTCCTCGATGGCCGCAGCGATAATTAATATCCGCTTCAAACCACGTTCGCCCTTTGGCCTGCGGCAGGCGCTTTTCCCGGTTAGAAAAGCGATCTCCGCCAATAGCCTTTCCGGGCAGAACGGAACACAGATTACCGTCGCGCGCATCCCAGCCTTGCGAACGGGCTTGACTCTTGGTGATGTAATAGTCCGGCAGGCGACCGTGCTCACGCACATAATTCACAACCGTTTGTCGCTGAGTCAGGCGGTCAATATCCTGAACGACCTGAGAAGACGAAGAGATACCGCCCGCAGCGCCGTCCGATATGCCGCCGTTGCTACTATGTAAAAAATTAAAGGCTAAGCCGCCAATAATCAGTAACAGAAAAACAACGAGTAGTAATTGCGTATTTCTTTTCATCACTCAGCGTTTGTTGGGGATATCTCTGCCATTCAACGTAGTTATATTACACACCCTGCCTATTTACTCTTTAATGACCATTTATCCTAGCCATTAATAATAAAAGTATGACATTGTTTTCAATTCGTCAGCTTATTTTCGCTTTCTTTACGTTGGCTAAAGAATTTTAATTCCGCGATGATGGTAAAGGTAATCACGACCAGCAGCCCCCACGAGCTGATTTTTCCCAGATGCACCAGCTCCCAGCCTCCCGTCTGATTTGGATACTGCCAGCCGCCAAACAGCGTAGTTACGTTCTCGGCAATCCAGATAAAAAAGCCTATCAGCAAAAAGGCCAGCGGCATCGGCATCCAAAACTCTCTTACCATCGGACGGAAATAGACGCGGGTACGCCAGAAGGCCGCCACTAAAGCCAGCGTCAGCGGCCAGCGGTAGTCGCCGATAAAGTGGTGAGTAAAGAAGTTCAGATAAATCGCAAACGCCAGCGTAACCGCCAGCCAGTGAGGCGGGTAGCCAGTCAGCCGCAGCGAAAGGTAGCGCCACGACTGCAGCATATAGCTGGCAACCGCTGCATACATAAACCCGCTGTAGAGCGGAACGCCGGCAAGCTTGGAGTAGGCAAACTCAGGGTAAGCCCACGAGCCGATGGTTGGAGAGGTCTTAAAGATTTCCAGCGCCAGCCCCAAAAGGTGAAACAGCGAAACGGCCGCCAGCTCTCTTTTAGTCTCTAAGCCGTAATACACCAGCGCAAACTGCACCGCCAGCGCAACGATAAGAATAAAGTCATAACGGGGTAAATCACCCATCGGCAACGCTTTCGACAACGCCAGAGTAATAAAGAAAGAAACGGCGAACGCGCAGCTCAGCGCTTCTTTAATGCCAAAGCTCCAAAACTCCAGCAGAGGCAAAGGCAAGCGACGCATCGGCGAGGGCATATACCACGGATACCGGTATTCCCTCAGGCAGTCGCTGTCATAAACGGCAATCGCGAACATAGCAAAATCCCTGCAAATAGAACAAACGTTATATGCAGAATAATCAGGCTATGTGTGAAGCGCGTGAAGCAAACGTGAAGTCAGAATAATTTTACCGCCCGACGGTAGTCGAGCGGCAAACGTCGTCAGATTTTACCCAGATAGTCGCGCTTGCCGACGGCTACACCGTTGTTGCGCAAAATGTTATAGGCAGTAGTAATGTGGAAATAGATGTTCGGCAGCGCGTGCTGTAACAGGAAAACGTCGCCGCGCATCGGTTCGTCGTACCAAGGCAGTTGGATCTGGCGCGATTCGCTGTCGGCGAAATCTTTCTCTTCCAGCGATTTAATGTAGTCAATCGTCTTAGCTATCCGCGCCTTAAGCTCGGCGAACGTCGTCTCGTTGTCTTCATAAATCGGCGGCTCCAGCCCGGCAAGGCGCGCTGCGCAGCTTTTGGTCATGTCGCTGACCAGCTGGACCTGACGCACCAGCGGAAACATGTCCGGCGCCAGGCGAGAGTTGAGCAGCACCTGCTCCTCAATGCGTCGCTCTTTGCAAAACGCGGTCGCAATGCTCATCAGAAAGTCGAGGTTGTTCAGTACGCGGATCGTACTCTGTGTTGCCAACTGATAATAGGACAAGCTCATCGTATCACTCCTGAAAGTCAGACTACCCCACGCGCCGCGCTCGCAGAACCCCTGAGGTTCGTAGAGGCGGCACACCTCTCTCTTTAGGCGGTTCCGCCCACGGTCAGGCTGTCAAGCTTCAGCGTAGGCTGGCCGACGCCGACCGGAACGCTTTGCCCCTCTTTCCCGCAGACGCCGACGCCCTTATCCAACGCCAGATCGTTGCCAACCATAGAAATTTGCTGCATCGCCTCAATGCCTGAGCCAATCAGAGTCGCCCCTTTCACCGGCTTGGTGATGCGCCCATTTTCAATAAGATAGGCTTCAGACGTCGAAAACACGAACTTTCCGGACGTAATATCGACCTGACCGCCGCCGAAGTTCGGCGCATACAGGCCAAAGTCTACGCTTTCAATAATCTCGTCTCTGGTGGACTCGCCGGCCAGCATATAGGTGTTGGTCATTCGCGGCATCGGCAGGCTGGCGTAGGACTCGCGGCGACCGTTACCGGTGGGCGCAAGCCCCATCAGGCGGGCGTTAAGCTTATCCTGCATGTAGCCTTTCAGTACGCCCTTCTCAATCAGCACGTTGTACTGACCGGGAACGCCCTCATCGTCGACGGAAAGCGAACCGCGACGGCCCGACAGCGTACCGTCATCGACAACCGTACAGAGCTCAGACGCGACGAGTTCCCCCATGCGGCCGCTAAACACCGACGCGCCCTTGCGGTTAAAGTCGCCCTCAAGGCCGTGCCCCACCGCTTCATGCAGCAGAACGCCCGGCCAGCCGGCGCCGAGCACGACCGGCATTGCGCCCGCGGGCGCCGCAACGGCGGAAAGGTTCACCAGCGCCTGCCGGACGGCTTCGCGAGCGAAGGCCTCGGCCCGAACGCCCTCCGAGGTCGGCTCAAGGAAGTAATCGTAGCCAACCCGACCGCCGCCGCCGCTGGAGCCGCGCTCGCGCTTGCCGTTTTCTTCGACCAGAACGCTCACCGACAGGCGAACCAGCGGCCGAACGTCCGCCGCCAGCGTGCCGTCCGTCGCTGCAATCAGCACCGTTTCATACACGCCGCTTAGGCTGGCGTTAACTTCCTGCACCCTGGCGTCTTCCGCCCGAGCGGTCTTGTCGACCAAGTGCAGCAGGTCAATTTTTGCCTCACGCGACAGGCTTTGCAGCGGGTCGAGGGCGGGATACAGCGGCGCATAGCCCACCGCGCCGAGCACGTGGGTTTTGCCGTCGCCGACGTCGTTAACAATGCTTTTGGCGGCGTTGGCGCTCTGAATCAGCGCCTGAAGAGTTATCTGATCGGCATAGGCAAAGCCGGTTTTCTCACCGTGAACGGCGCGCACGCCGACGCCTCTGTCGATATTGTAGGAACCCTCTTTAATGATGCGATCTTCAATCACCCAAGACTCATGGTAGCTGGACTGAAAGTAAAGATCGGCATAGTCCAATCGGCGTGAAGACATCTGCCCCAGAACGTCAAACAGATCCTGATGGCTTAAGCGATTGGCCGTAAGCAGCTGCTCACTGACCAGAGTAAGATTCATTGCGTTACTCACCTTTTTTTATCACCGCTTTAAGCACCGGCTCGAAGCGGTTATGTTTCATTAGCGGCATTTGCTCGCGCAGCTTCGGCAGCCCGCTGGTATCGACGCGCACCTTGATGCCCTCGACCGCATCGGCGTTAATGCCCACCACGCTGCCCCACGGGTCAACGGCCATCGTATGCCCCCAGGTGCGGCGCGTAGCGCCGTGACGCCCCACCTGCGCCGGAGCCAATATCCAGCACTGGTTCTCAATCGCCCGGGCGCGCAGCAAAATCTCCCAGTGCGCTTCGCCGGTCACGCGGGTAAAGGCGGCGGGAACGGTAATAATGTCCGCGCCGCGATCGCGCAGCGCCTGGAACAGGCCAGGGAAGCGCAGATCGTAGCAAATAGTCATGCCCAGACGGCCGACCGGCGTATCCACCACGGTCAGGTGCTGGCCGTAGTCGTAAGTATCGGACTCACAGTAGTGGCCGTGGCTGTCGGCGACGTCCACATCAAACATGTGCATTTTGTCGTAGCGCGCCTTCAGCTCGCCCTTATCGTCAAACAGCAGGCTGCTGGCGGTTAAACGCTCAGGGTTTTCGCGGCTGATAAGCGGCATCGAGCCCACCAGAATCCACACGCCGTAGCGCACCGCCATTTCACGGATGGCGTCCTGCAGCGGGCCCGTTCCCTCGGTTTCGGAGTGCTTATAGTAGGTTTGCGTATCGGCAAAAAGCAGCGCGTTCTCCGGCGTCACCACCAGCTTGACGTGCGGCTTCAGCTGCTTGATCTGCTGTTCGATCTGCGCCAGGTTAGCGCGAATATTTTCCCCACTGCATAACTGTAACAAAGCAACGTTGGCGCTTTTCATTAACTAGAGTCTCCCTTTGGCTGTCGTAGCACTTCATGCACGACAGGCTCATCTAAATCACCGTCAATTCTGTAACGTATCAGCGAAATCTTATTCCACAGCGGCGACAGCACTTGGCTTGCGGCAAACACCGCCGCGCCGGCTATCGGGTTAACGACGAAGGCCGTCGCTACGCCAACGGTGCCGGAAATTTCCGGCGCAACCACGGCGTTAAGGCCCAGGCGGCGATTAACGAAGTCAATATCACCGTCAATCGCGATGTCCGCTGACAGTCCGTCAACCAACAGGTTGTCGGTTTTTGCCACACCGTTGGTTAACTTGATGCTACCGCTGATAGTATCAAAGTAAAAACCTTTACCAAAGGTATCGCGAAAATCAAACTGCAGCTTGCGCAACAGTGCGTTAAAGCTCAGCAACCGCAGAAGCTGGCCCGCATGGCCGCCGCCCGCGTTGTCCACCTGCCCTTTGCCAAGCTTGGCCGTTACGCCGCCGTTGAGCGTATCGACCAGAGGAGACCAAGGGTCTCCCTGCCAGTTCAAGTCGAAATCGACGTTAAACGGCGCGTCTTTCAGCGGCGTATAAACGCCAAAGTAATTCATGCTGCGATCGATTCGTTTGCCTGACAGCGTACCGTCAAAGCGAGTCGCAGAGCCGCCCGGCGAGCGAAGCCAGTCGGCGGAAAAGGTTAACTTCGTCGTACCGGTATCCACCAGCCCGTTCGTCACGCTCAGGTTATCGCCCCGAAAGCGCAGATCGGCGTTAACCACTCCCAAACGCTGGCCGACCACCCAACACTCTTTACAGCGCACGGCAATAGAGGGAAGCTGAGGGAAACGGTTGAAAGCGGCGCCCGCACCTTTGTTTTTTGTTGAGGAAACCGAAAACAGATCGGATTTAGGGTTAAAGTAAAAATAGTCAATGTCGGCCTGCCACGGCTGGCTGCCGTTCATCGCCAGACTGGCGCGAATTTCCTTACCGTTGAGCGCGACGCTGGTTGCGCCGACGCTGCGGTTAACATCTACCGTAAGATCGCGCCAGTATTGCCCCGCAAGCTCAAGCTGCGGCGAGTGGATCACCCAGCGCGACGGCAGAGTAAACTTGGCCGCGACAGCGCTCTCTTTGCCGTCCGAACCGGACAGCGGCGACAGCAGCCCCAACAGGCGCTCGCCGTCTACGGCGGGTAACTGTATGTCTAAACGGGCGTCAGAAGGCAGCTCCGGCGTCTTTTTGCTGTTCATTCGCCAGGCAAATCGGGTGAGCTGAACCTGATTTTTCCCCAGCGTCCATCGGCTGTTTATCGCCTGATTGCCGGCAATGAGCCCCTGTAGATCAAATCCAACCGTATCTCCCTTCGCCTTCAGCGTCACCGGCAGCGCGCTGCCGCTGCGCTTGCTCAAGGGCGCAGGTAAGCGACTGCTTACTCCGTTAAGGTCGCCGCTTAACGCGACGTCATACCTGGGGCGTCCCTTTTCCGGCAGCGTGATGTTAACGTCGCTTTTCCAGCGGGCGCTGCCGGAAAGCTGCTTCGCGGCGTCCGCTGGCAACCACGGCAGATTGGCTACCACCCAGTTTCCGTCGATGCCAACCTGAACCGCATAATCTTTCGCGCCCTGACGGGTGGAGAAATTCAAGCCTATGGGCTGATTGAACCATTCGGCGCTCATCCTTTCGCTACTGAGGTTACCGTCGTCGAAACGGAAGCGACCGCTTACTTTCTCCATGATGCTGTCGATAGGCTTAATGTGCAGGCGGTTATCTTTGAGGTCTATCTCACCGCTGGCGTGGGCCTGCTCGCCGTCCAGCGGGATATCCAAACGCAAACGCCCGTTAACCTTGCCGCCGACGTCGATTTCATCCAGCGCCGAGCCGACGGTATCTTTGAGCGGCGACTGCTTTAGGTAGTCCCGCACGTCCGGCCCCTGACCGTTAACCTTGGCGTTAATGTCCAACTGCCCTTTATGGAAGTCGGCGATAACGGCGTCGATGTCAGTGCCTTTGACTTTACCCAGCATTGCCGACGGCGAGTGCATCCACAGGCCGCTGTTAATGAAGTTCAGGTTGATGGTCATATCGCTGAGCGGCTGCCAGGTCGGCTGAAACTTGAATACCGCGTCCGTCAGTGGAGCATAGACCTCAAACAGCCCGTCGTTGTGCGGATAGGGGAAATGATGCGGATCGCCGTTAAAAATAAGCGTCGCGTTGTCGGACTTGCCGGCAACGATGGCGGAAGAAAGGTAGTCAACCAGCGGGGTACCCATCAACGGCTCAGGGAAATAGCGCCAGGCGTCGCCTGCGTCATATGCCCTGATTCCGGCCAAAATGCTTAACCAAGGCGCATCGTCGCCACCCTGACGGTAGCTGAAGCTGCCGTTAGCCCATACGGACTTGGCCTGAACGTCAATGTTATCGCCCCAAAGTCTGAACTCATGCTCATCGTTTAACCAGTGAATGGAGGCGTTGGCGCTGTTGACGATGAGCGGTGCGCGGAACATCTCGTCGTAGGGCAGCGTACTTTGATCGAGACGCACCCCAACCGTTCCGCCCGCAGCGCTTCCCGCCACCTCAAACTCGGCGCGATCGCCTCCTGGAATATGTTTCCAAGGCTGCCAGCTGGCGTTTTCCCAACGGCCTTCAAAGCGGATTTTTTCCGGCGTACTCAGGGGAATGTCCAGCGCTAGTCGTTCCAGATTGCCCTTTGGCCGAATCTGTAGCCAGGCGTCAAGCGCGTCAGGCTGCAGGAAGCTAAACATCGGCAGCAGTGGGTTAATGCTTTCCAGATCCAGCTTAGCCGCACGGATCCGAAGCATTGATTCACTTTCTTCCCCCTGAAGGCTGGGGTTCTCTGGCTGCCAGAACAGGCTAACCCGTCCGCCCTTTGCCCACGCATGGCCGTCGGTTTTTAGATTCAACGCCGGCGCGTCCAGACGCCATCCGTCGCCCTGTCGTTTGACGTAAACCGCCAGCTTCTCAACGTCCAGCCGGTGCAAATCATCCCCTTTATGCCAGTCGGCGCGCCCTTGGCTGAGCAGCAGAGCGCCTCCGTCAATCTGACTGGCCTTAACGGACAGCCACGCTTCCAGGCTGAATCGCGCATCGTCAAAACCGGTATTGGTCTTAAACCAGTGGCTAAGCCACGGCAGCACGTTAACGTTATCCGCCTGAAGATAAACGGTCCCGTTATCCATCAGATCCGCCTCGTCGCGCAGGTTAAAGCGAACCTTCAGCAGGCCGTTAGGGCCGTTCTCCGTTGATACGCTGACCTGCCCTTCCGCGCGGTGGCGCTTGCGGTCGTTAAGCCAGTTCAGCCTTGGAATGGCCAGAGAAATGCGCTCGCCGGAGGCACCCAGAAAGGAGAGTTGGCTGTCGAGCAGGATAAAGTGGTCGAACTGCTTAAGGAAAATATTCTTGAGCGTGGCGCTTCCGGTAGGCTCGCGCCCGTCGTCGCTCTGGGACTGGCCTACCGTATAGTTCAAGGCGCCCTGTACGCGATAAAAGGTCAGATCGCGAAACTGCCAGCGGAAGTTAACCAAAGAGGCCCAAACGTCGAGCGCCACCGTGACGCGGTCGACGCGGACCTCGCCAACGTCGGTCTGTAAAGAAAGTTCGCGCAGGTCGAGGGTTGGGCCAAACATCTCCCATTTCCCTTCCATATGCTCGATGCGAGTCGGGATACCGGTCATGTCCGAGACGGTGGCGAGAATGGGCTCACGGTAGTCATTAATGCGAGGAAGCATAAAGCGCAGAGCGCCGACGGCCAGCGTCAGCAGCACTAAAAGCGCAACGGCTATTCTCAACACTATGCGACTGCTTCGCCCCATCCTTCCTCCCCTCACAACGCCCCCAGCAACTACTCCATCGCTACATCATAACGACGTCAAACTGTTCTCTGTTGTACAGCGGCTCTACTTGAATTTTAACCTGTTTTCCGACGAAGAGTTCGACTTCCGCCACGGAATAAGACTCTTCGCTCTTGAGCGCTTCCCCCACGTCGGGAGACGCATAGACCAGGAAGCGATCGGCATCGTAGGCGTGGTGAACGCGGACGATTTCACGCAGAATTTCATAGCAGACGGTTTCCACCGTCTTCACGCGCCCACGGCCCCGGCAGCTCGGGCATTCGCCGCAGAGCACGTGTTCCAGGCTCTCCCGCGTACGTTTGCGGGTCATTTCCACCAGCCCCAGAGCAGAAAAGTCGTTAACGCTGGTCTTGGCCCTGTCTTTAGACAGCGACTGTTCGAGAGAGTGCAGAACGCGGCGACGGTGATCCTCATTGGCCATATCGATAAAGTCGATGATGATGATGCCGCCCAGATTGCGCAACCTGAGCTGGCGCGCGATCGCGTGCGTTGCCTCAATGTTGGTGTTGAAGATGGTTTCATCCAGATTGCGGTGGCCGACAAACGCACCGGTATTAATATCGATGGTAGTCATGGCCTCGGTCTGGTCGATGATCAGATAGCCGCCGGACTTAAGCTCGACCTTGCGATCCATCGCCCGCTGAATCTCGTTCTCCACGTCGTACAGATCGAAGATCGGCTGCTTGCCGGTATAGCGCTCAAGCTTGTTGGTTACCTGGGGCATAAACTCGGCGGTAAACTCAACCAGAGAGTCGTAGGTCAGGCGGGAGTCAACCCGGATCCGGTCCAACGATTCGCCGACAAAGTCGCGCAGCACGCGCTGTGTTAGCGCCAGCTCGCCGTACAGCATATTCTTAGTGCCGCTGCGGCTCTTGCGCTCCATGATTTTATTCCACAGGCGCTTTAAAAAGGCCGCGTCCTGCGCCAGCTCTTCGGAACCGACGCCTTCCGCCGCCGTACGGATGATAAACCCGCCATGCTCGTCACAGTATTCGGCGACGATACCCTTAAGCCGCTCACGCTCTTCTTCGCTGTCGATGCGCTGAGATACGCCAACGTGAGCCGCTCCGGGCATAAAAACCAGATAGCGCGAAGGCAGCGTAATATCGGTCGTCAGCCGAGCGCCCTTAGTGCCCAGCGGGTCTTTCACTACCTGCACAACCAAATCCTGGCCCTGACGCACAAGTTCAGTTATGTCTCGGACGTGAAACTGCTTTTGCTCAGTATCCGCAATGCATTCCGTATGCGGCATAATGTCTGAAGCGTGAAGAAAGGCGGCTTTATCAAGACCAATATCGATAAAGGCCGCCTGCATTCCCGGCAGCACTCGGCTGACCCGGCCTTTATAAATATTGCCCACGATGCCGCGCTTGGATTCGCGATCGATATGCACCTCTTGCAGAATGCCGCCCTCAATAAAGGCTACGCGGGTTTCTGAAGGGGTAACGTTAACCAAAAGTTCTGCCGTCATGTTGGCTCCTGATTTTGGGGCTTGGCCTGCGACTGCAAAAACGCGTCGAGCAGCTCACGAGTTTCAACCAGCGGCAGGCCTACCACCGCGTGATAGCTGCCGTTAATCGAACAGACGAACGCGCCGCCCAATCCTTGAATGCCGTAAGCCCCGGCTTTATCCATTGGCTCGCCGCTGGCGATATACGCCGCAATGTCCTGCTCGCTCAGGCGGCAAAAGGTCACTTCAGTTGTGACAGAGTAGCACATCACATGCCGTTGATTCGCAAATGCAATTGCCGTTATGACCTGATGCTGGCGGGCAGAAAGCGCGCGAAGCATCCTGGCGGCATCCTCTTCGCTCTGGGGCTTCTCCAGCACCTCGCCGTCCAAAACGACGATGGTGTCGGCGCCCAGCACCGGCCAATCCCGCTCGGCTACCGCCACGCCGGCCTGCGCCTTACTCTTGGCCAGGCGGCATACGTAATCCAACGGCGACTCGCCGGCTTCCCGGCGCTCTTCAACGTCAGTGCTCAATCGTTCAAAAGAGAGGTTCAAAAGCCCCAGCAGCTCGCGGCGGCGCGGAGAGGCGGAAGCGAGGTAAATCGACGGCGTCATGCAGCCCTCATCTAACGGCGAAGCGCCGACGTATTTTACGCATTAACAGAAAAAGCCACGGCCAAAGCAGGCCGTTAATCAGGCTTTTCCACAATATTTCCGGCCTGAAGGCAACGTTGTGAACGGAGAACTCAGCCCAGAACACGATCACCTCCATCACTAGCGACAGCAGCACCACAATCAGCGCCTGCTGCCACAGGGCGAGATTGCGCAGCAGCTGACAGCGAAACGCGACGACGTAAGCGACAATGCCCAACGCCAGCCCCCGTACGCCGAGCGTCGCCCCTAGCGTCAGATCGCAAAGCAGCCCTAAAATAAAGGCGGTGCCGACGTTTATCCTGTGCGGCAGCGCCATGACCCAATAAACCAGAATCAGCATGACCCAGGAGGGGCGAAACAGATACAGCTCTTCCGGCCACGGCATGGTTTGCAGCACCAGAGCCAGAATAAAGGAGAACCAAACAATCCAACGCCCGGATCCGTGATAGCTGCTGCTCATCGCGCCCCTCGGTTAGGCTGAGCTGGCGCAGTCGTCGGCGACGGTACGGCGGAAGGCGGCGTCGCGTTGGATGGCGGAGTCGGCGGCTCGGATTCCGGCGGTAAAACCTGTGGCATCATCTGGCGCAGGCGCTCTTTGGCGATACGCCGAACCTCTTCCGGCGGCAGCGGCTGATTGCCGTCGCGATCGGTAGGCCAAAGCAGGAGGAGATAGCGCAGGCGCTGAAGAGCGACCGTCGGGTGCGCCTGAATGACGGTGCTGGCGCGCTGGTCGTCGATGGCCACGGATGAAACAACCGCCACCGGATAACCCTCCGGGAAACGGCCGCCTAAGCCTGAAGTCACCAGCACGTCACCCACGCGAATATCGATGTCGCGCGGTAAATATTCAAGCTGAAGATCTTCCGTGCAGCCCGCGCCCATGGCGATGACGCGAATATCGTTACGCAACACCTGAATAGGAAGAGAATGGGACGTATCGCAGATTAATAAAACCCGGCTGGTATTTCTAGCGACGGCAACGACCTGCCCGACGACGCCCTTATCGTTAATAACCGGTTGGCCTTCATAAACGCCGTCCTGAAAGCCTTTATCGATAACGACCTGATAGCTGTAAGGATCCGATTCGGTCGACAGCACCTGAGTAATCATCTTGTGCTCGTCGCCGCGCAGTGGAGAACCGAGCAGCTCGCGCAGCCGGTTGTTTTCCTGTCTGAGTTGCCCAAGCAGCTGCAGGTCGCTGCTCCTTAACAGCAGCTCTTGGCGCAGCCGCTGATTCTCACTCTTCAGCTCCTCCCTTGAAGCCAGAGTGTCAGAAACGCCGTCAAGAACGTCGCGCGGCGCGTTCGCCACAAAAAAGAAAGGGCTTACCGCCGTATCAAGATAGCTGCGCACTTTGGAAAATACGCCAAGCTTGCTGTCGACAATAATCAGACTAACCGCCAAAACGACGGCCAGAATAAGGCGTAGCTGTAGAGACGGCCCTCTGCTGAAAATAGGCTTCATATAGTTGGCATTATCCTTGTCGATATGAAGAAGCGCGAGGCTCCTTCGGCAGGGACAACCGGATTCTGTCGCTCCTAAAAAGGACAGAAGCGCCTCCCCAGTTCGGCAGGTTCAATAAACGGAAGAACCTAAAGTCCGACGCTGAATAAGGCGCATTCGCTGTCATGAGGCGTACGCGGGATCAGTCTTCGCTAAACAGATCGCCGCCGTGCATATCGATCATTTCCAATGCCTTGCCGCCGCCGCGGGCCACACAGGTCAGAGGATCTTCGCCGACAACCACCGGAATACCGGTTTCTTCCATCAGCAGACGATCGAGATTGCGCAGCAGCGCGCCGCCGCCGGTCAACACCATGCCGCGTTCGGAGATGTCGGAGGCAAGCTCCGGCGGGCACTGTTCCAGCGCTACCATCACCGCGCTGACGATGCCTGCCAGAGGCTCTTGCAGCGCTTCAAGGATCTCGTTTGAGTTCAGCGTAAAGCCGCGCGGCACGCCCTCGGCCAGGTTACGGCCGCGAACTTCGATTTCGCGCACTTCGTCGCCCGGATAGGCTGAACCGATTTCGTGCTTGATGCGCTCTGCGGTCGCTTCACCGATAAGTGAACCGTAGTTGCGGCGCACGTAGTTAATGATCGCCTCATCGAAGCGGTCGCCGCCGATGCGAACGGAAGAAGAGTAAACCACGCCGTTAAGAGAGATAACGGCCACTTCGGTCGTACCGCCGCCGATATCCACAACCATGGAGCCTGTGGCTTCTGATACGGGCAACCCGGCGCCGATCGCGGCCGCCATAGGTTCTTCAATCAGATAAACCTCACGAGCGCCTGCGCCCTGGGCTGATTCACGAATGGCGCGACGCTCAACCTGAGTGGCGCCGACCGGCACGCAGACCAGCACGCGCGGACTTGGGCGTAGAATGCTGTTGCTGTGAACCTGACGAATAAAGTGTTGAAGCATTTTTTCGGTAACGAAGAAGTCCGCAATAACGCCGTCTTTCATCGGACGGATAGCGGAAATATTGCCCGGCGTACGGCCCAGCATCTGCTTCGCTTCGTGACCGACTGCGGCCACGCTCTTTTGTGAGCCGACGCGATCCTGACGGATAGCCACGACGGAAGGTTCATTCAAAACGATGCCCTGTCCCTTAACGTAGATCAGGGTATTTGCCGTTCCCAAATCGATGGACAGGTCATTGGAAAACATGCCGCGAAATTTCTTAAACATTCTTGAGAGTAATCCTGCAAGCTGAGGCGAAGTGAATCGCCTACTTTACCAACCACGCGAAGGAGCAACAAGACGCAACGGCGCGTGCGCGTCTTTCCGGCATCCCGCGTGAACTCGATTCACATGCCGTTTAAAACGATAGACGGCAAGCGTTCTTTAAACTTTTTAACCTGATGATATTGGCCAATGCACAGCGTTAGTCGGCCTTAGACCAAACAAGGACAAGCAAGGCGCACTATTCTACGTGAAAACCGCGCACATTTCAGAGTTAAAAATGACGATTTTGTCGACTATTTTTTTCTTTCGAAACCGGTATCGGCTGCGGCGAGGCAAAAAATTCACCCTGTCCGCCGACAACCCCGCGAGAAAGCAGCGTTTCCCACTCTGCGCGAGTCCTTACGCTTGCCGCCATTACCGCAACCGACGTCTCCTGACAGGCGGCAACCAGGCTGTCGACAAACAGCTGGTTTTCAGGGCGCCGGTCGATGTTGCGCACAAGCCCAGGGTGAAGCTTGATAACTTCTATCGGCATAGACTTGACGTACATCGAACTGACCACCGTCAGACCGGCCTGAACGACGCCGAGCCGACACCCCAGTCCGAACAGCAGCCTGGCGACCGGCCGCAAGCGGTCGTTATATTGACAGACGTCGGCCTCCGCAAGTTCAAATATAATTCGCTTTCGCGCCGATTTTTCTTTTTCCAACAGGTGATCGCGCAGCCAGACCTGAAAAGAGTGTTTCAACAAAGAGTCTACGGTAACCGATACGGCGATCGTATCCTCGGGCCAGCTGTTCAACAGCGGCAGGGTTTTGCTCAGCACCAGTCGGTCAAAGCGCTCCGTCATGCCGAATTGCTGAATCAGCGGCATAAACTCGGCGGGCTGCAGCTCCTCATCGCCGTCGCGGATGCGCAGCAAAATTTCCCGATGGTTAAGCTCATTATTTATGGTTATCGCTGGCTTGTAGTATACCTCAGGCCCGCCGCGCGCCAGCATCTGTTCCAACAGCGTGCGCCAGCGAACGCTGCCTCTGACCAGAGGCGGAGCCTGATTCTCATAAATAAACCAGCCGTTGCTTCCCTGAAGCACCGCAGCTCTGGCGGCGTGTTCCGCGTTATCCATAATCTGTTCAGGCGTCTGCCCGCCCTGATAGGCGCAAACGCCGATGTGAATAAGGCTCTCTTTCTCAACGTTAGAAGGCAGGGGTAGGCCGTCTATGGCATTAACCAGCTGAGAGGCTATGGCGTCCGCCTCTTTCAGAGAACGGTGGGGCAAGATGACGCTAAAGTCATTGCTGAAATAGCGAGCCAATAGCGCCGCAGGATGGCGCATGATAAACGTCGACAGCATGTTGACCAGCATGTAGAGCAGGTCGTCGACCCTCGTTTTTCCATACTCTTCCAGCAGCAGCTCCAGCTCCGGCAGGCGGACTATCATCACCACGCCGTGAGCGTTAGGCTCCTCCAGCTGCGTCGCCAGCTGGTTGTCGAAAAACAGGCGGTTGTTAAGACCCGTTTGGGCATCTTGGGCGGCAAAAGAACGAATAAGCTTATCAACCCGAATTCGCTCCTCGCTCATATTTTTTAAGTCAGCCAACAGGCGGTCGAGCGCGGCGCTGGCGTTAATCGGCCATTCGCGCACGTCACCCCCCATGACGTCTTCCCGCTCGCCGGACAAAATTCTTTGCGCCCTCTCCTCCAGCAGTTCGACGCCCTTGAACTGGCGCTTAAGCCACCGAATCCACCAGAACATGATGATGGCGATCGCCAAAACCACGGCTAACATCGATAAAAAAAACGGCAGTGAAAACAGGGTGCTTAGAATGGGGTTAGCGTAAGTAATACGCAGCGTATATCCCGGATGCTTCTCCAGCGCTATCTCAGTCTCGCTTTGGGTATGAAAATGGCGCCAGAAATCGCGATGGGTATCGAGCTGATGGGTATAAATCGAATTTTTCCGATCGTCTCTGACTTCCAGATGGCTCACTCCCGTCGCTGACATCACGGTGGGTAAACCATAGTTATAGATGACCGGGGTAGGATAGGTTAACGCTCTGTCCACTGTTTCAATCAGGGGCCGCCAGTGGTCGGCCATTTTGCTTCCGCCGACCAAATAGACGCTCAGCGTACTGGTCAGCAGCGCTAAAATCATAGTAAGAAAAACCAGTATGGAGACAAAAACGGACAGTCTCGCGATGAATCTCATTCCCATAACGATTTATCAAATGCATAAAAATAAAAATCGGTTGTGGGATAACTATGCATAACTATGCCCACGCGTAAGCGCTAACCCGTCCGCCACTCGGGCCATGCTCCTTTTCCCGCTTACCTTCACCATGAGTAAATGCAAGCAGGATGCAAGAGTAGCAGACTTTACCAGCACGTTCCTGCGCCTTAGTATATTTTAACAGGTAATCGCCTCTTTGTTGGCCGATCGCACCACAATATAACTACAAAGAAGTGTTTTTCTGACGCATATCACTCTTTTTTCCATCAGAAAAGCGGCTACCATAACGTTATTAAATCAATAAGTAAGCACGTTCTGATTGGCGCTGCCGCCGGTTATCACACGCTTTCACAGGGAATAAGCCTATGGCCAAGATCGAACGCAAGGAAAGAATCGAAGGTTTGACGATCGCCGGCATCGTAAATAACGGCGGCTACTATTATACCGACGTAGAAATTTACCAGGACGGGCGAATAAGCGCTTGGGAGATGGAAGATCTCAACAGCATCAAGACACGATTTGGCAGCCCGAAGTTGCGGATGATGACGCAGCTCCCGACGGGCGCAGAGCTGTCCATTTCCGGATTAGGAAGCTACCGGATCGTCGACGCGAACTGGACGCACACGCCGCCAAGCTATTGCGAACTGATCGCCGAAAAGGTCAAGCAGCTCAACCCGCAAATGGCCAATATTTATTACTACACCGAGCAAGAGCTGGCCCTGTGGGAACAACGCCGCTGCGTGGTTTTCGCCAAGTCGTCGCCGTTTCGGGTCGTCCAGGAACTGTTTTATGAGACGGAATGCGGCGAAAGGTCCTATTTTTTCATGCACAAAGAGGGGATTAATCACCTCGTCAACGTCGTCGTTTATAAAAGCGGCCAAATACAGGTCGACTGTCCGCACGTTAACTTTCTGCTGACGCTGGACGAATTTAAGCAGCGGGCGCAGCGGGGCGAGTTTTTTACTGAACTGACAGAAGCGACGGAAATACATATTGGTGAACTGGGCGTTTTGACCTTTGCCGCCGACAAAGACGGATATACCGAGTTGCTGAGCGATAAGCTAGAAGAACTGGACGTCATTTATGAAAAGCTCAACGGTAAAGATCGCCTTCAGCGCTGCCGAGACGTTTACTATCAGTATCTGGAAAATACCAGTGATTACTGGCGAGAAGAACTTCGCAAGGCCTATCTGGCCGTTCCTGAAAGCCTTCGATGCTATTTGGGCGATATGGACTCGCGCGACAGTGACTACGTTCGCATTCTTTTCACCGACGAAAAACGCGAAGTTTGAGCAAGGGCGCATTTTCCGCTCTTTTCGCCTCATGAGTGGGTAAAAGCAAGTATTCTTTACCTAGCCGTAGCTTGGCGACGCTGCACAGAGCATTGCTTCTGTAATAACAAAAGCGAATAATGCAGCGATAATAAAGCAATTTTATACACTTACGCTCAGCGCGTTTTAAAAAGCTTCAGGGTACCGTGCTTCAAAAGCGACGGACACATTTCTTTTATTAACAAAATGTTATCAGGCATAAACCTATGACCAAAGCACTCATTCTCGAACAGCTCGACGGGCAAATCCAAGGGGAAATAAAAGACATTACTCCAGAACAGTTGCCTGAAGGCAACGTCGTCGTCGACATCAACTGGTCCAGCATCAACTATAAAGATGCGCTGGCCATTACCGGCAAAGGCAAAATTATTCGCGACTTTCCGATGGTGCCGGGCATCGACTTCGCCGGTACGGTACAAACCAGCGAAGACCCCCGCTTTCGCCCCGGCCAAAGCGTTCTGCTTACCGGCTTCGGCGTTGGCGAAACCCGCTGGGGCGGCCTGGCGCAGCAGGCGCGGGTTAACGGCGACTGGCTTATCCCCATTCCCGAAGGCTTGGATCAGCGTAAATCCATGATTATCGGTACGGCAGGGCTGACGGCCATGCTGTGCGTAATGGCGCTGGAAGACGGCGGCGTTACGCCTCAAAGCGGCGAAGTTCTGGTGACCGGCGCCAGCGGCGGAGTCGGCAGCGTCGCCGTGACGCTGCTACACAAGCTGGGATATCAGGTATCCGCCGTCAGCGGTCGGCTACACAACGCTGAATACCTGCTTTCTCTCGGCGCGAATCTGGTTCTTGAGCGCGACAGCTTCGAAGAGCCGGCAAAGCCGTTGGAGAAGCAGCGCTGGGCCGGCGCCGTCGACGTCGTCGGCGGCCCTATTCTGGCCAAAGTAATAGCCCAAATGAACTATGGCGCAACCGTTGCCGCCTGCGGGCTGGCGGGCGGATTCCAACTGCCGACCACCGTAATGCCGTTCATTTTGCGAAACGTCCGCCTTCAGGGCGTCGACTCCGTCATGACGCCGCAGGATCGCCGCCTGAAAGCGTGGCAGCGCCTGAGCGAACTGCTGCCGGAAAGCTTCTATCAGCGCGCAACCAGCGAAATTGGCCTGGACGACGTTGTTAAATCAGCCAACAACCTGCTGGATGGAAAAATTACCGGACGCGTGCTGGTCAACGCTCGTTAATGCCTTTAGCCCCTCTTTTATCACCCCCCGGTGCATAAACAGAGGGGCTTTCTTAACTAACACGCTTGTACAGATGTCGTTTTATCAGCGCTCGCGATCACAAAAGCTGAAACGTTTATCTTAAAGTGCGAACTTCCTAAAAAAGCGGCGTTCTAAATGGAAATTGAACAGCCTTGTATAATAATTAACGGGAAATGTAAGCAACCGCAAAAATGATAACCTCTGGTTAACTCACAGATAAATCAACATTTTTTACCGATTGGTAACATGCTTGACGGACCGGTGCTTAAAGCTTCGCCACAAATCTTCGCTGATAAGACCAGTAAAAAGCTGCTAATTTCGGCGATATCGTTATAATGGCGCACTTTAATTCGCGGCTCAGGCCAATTTCATGCATAAGAAAGGTGACAATTGGAACGCATCGAGTTATTTTTAGCGATTAGTTTCTTATTGCCGGAGATGTCAGCACAATGACGAAAAAAGCGCACATTTTGCTGTTAAACGGCCCCAACCTGAACCTGTTGGGGACGCGCGAACCCGATAAATATGGTCATACCACGCTGACGGATATTGTTAATCGCCTTGCCGGCGAATCCGAGCGTATGGGTTTTGCCTTCTCCCACTTACAGTCTAACGCCGAGCATGAGCTGATTGATGCCGTCCATCAGGCGCGCGGTTCGGTAGATTTCATTCTTATCAATCCGGCCGCCTTCACTCACACCAGCGTAGCCCTACGGGACGCGCTGCTGGCGGTCAGTATCCCCTTTATAGAAATACACCTGTCTAACGTTCACGCCCGGGAGCCATTCAGACACCACTCTTATCTTTCAGATATTGCGGTCGGCGTCATCTGTGGTCTCGGCGCAGACGGTTATGACTTTGCCCTGCAGGCGGCAGCCCGCCGTTTGCAATAACGTTTTCCATTCAAACACAAGAGAATACGGAATCACACCTATGGATATTCGTAAGATTAAAAAGCTGATCGAACTGGTTGAAGAATCTGGCATCAACGAGCTGGAAATCTCCGAGGGAGAAGAGTCCGTTCGCATCAGCCGCGGCCCCGTAGCTGGCAGCTACGTTCCGGCTCCCGTACAGCAGTTCGCCGCCGTTCAACCTGCGCCTATGGCTCAGCCTTCAGCGCCCGCAGCGGCAGTGGTTGAAGCCGCGCCCGCGGCCATCAGCGGCCACGTCGTACGCTCACCGATGGTAGGCACCTTCTACCGTACGCCGAGCCCGGACGCCAAGGCCTTTATCGAAGTCGGTCAGACCGTTGCCGTCGGCGATACGCTGTGCATCGTTGAAGCGATGAAAATGATGAACCAAATCGAAGCTGATAAAGCGGGCGTCGTTAAGGCAATTCTGCTCGAAAGCGGGCAGCCGGTGGAGTTTGACGAACCGCTCGTCATCATTGAATAACGAGGCGAGCTTATGTCTAAAAAAATGGGCAAGATTGAAAAAGTTGTCATTGCAAACCGCGGTGAAATTGCATTACGCATCCTGCGCGCCTGTAAGGAACTTGGGATCAAAACCGTTGCGGTTCACTCCAGCGCGGACCGTGACTTAAAGCACGTGCTGCTGGCCGATGAAACCGTATGCATCGGTCCCGCTCAGTCAACCAAGAGCTATTTGAACATTCCTGCGCTGATTGCCGCTGCGGAAATCACCGGCGCCGACGCCATTCACCCTGGCTACGGCTTCCTGTCGGAAAACGCCGACTTTGCAGAACAGGTTGAGCGCTCGGGCTTTATCTTTATCGGACCCAAGGCCGACACCATCCGCATGATGGGCGACAAAGTGTCCGCTATCAACGCGATGAAGAAGGCCGGCGTTCCCTGCGTTCCCGGCTCCGGCGGCCCGCTGGACGGAGACATGGTGAGAAACCGCGAACTGGCCAATCAAATCGGCTATCCGGTTATCATCAAAGCCTCTGGCGGCGGCGGCGGTCGCGGCATGCGCGTCGTGCGTAATGAAAAGGATCTGGAAGAGTCCATCATCATGACCCGTGCGGAAGCGAAAGCTGCTTTCAACAACGACATGGTGTACATGGAGAAATTCCTCGAGAACCCGCGCCACGTCGAAATTCAGGTCATGGCGGACGGCCAGGGCCACGCGGTCTATCTTGCCGAGCGCGACTGCTCAATGCAGCGTCGCCACCAAAAAGTGGTGGAAGAAGCGCCGGCGCCCGGCATTACGGAAGAAGTTCGCCGCAGCATCGGTGAACGCTGTACGAAAGCCTGCGTTGAAATCGGCTATCGCGGCGCCGGTACGTTCGAGTTCCTGTATGAAAACGGCGAGTTCTATTTCATTGAAATGAACACCCGTATTCAGGTTGAGCACCCGGTCACCGAGATGATCACCGGCGTTGACCTTATCAAAGAGCAGCTGCGCGTCGCCGACGGCCAGAAGCTGTCTATCAAGCAGCAGGATATTCACGTTAAGGGTCACGCTATCGAGTGCCGCATTAACGCGGAAGATCCGAACAACTTCCTGCCGTCGCCGGGTAAAATTACCCGCTTCCACGCGCCGGGCGGTTTCGGCATTCGCTGGGAGTCTCATATTTACGCGGGCTATACCGTACCGCCGTACTATGACTCAATGATAGGCAAGCTCATCGCCTACGGGGAAACCCGCGAGGTGGCCATTTCGCGCATGAAAAACGCGCTGGCCGAGCTGATTATCGACGGCATCAAAACCAACGTCAGCCTGCAAATGCGCATTATGGAAGACAAAGGCTTTGAAAAGGGCGGCACCAACATCCACTATCTGGAAAAAATGTTGGGCATGCACGAGAAGTGATTGTCGATGAATCGTAATGACTAAAACGCCGGGAACTCAGTTTCCGGCGTTTTTTATTTTACCGCGCTACGGTTCGTCAGGCGGGGCAAACATCGCAAACACTTCGGCTTCGGTCATCATTTCCGTTTTGTTGGCGAAGTCATAATAGTCCGGCTTGCGGTCGGTAAATATTTGCATCGTCAAGGCAAGGCGCTGAGCGTCATCAAACAGCCCTACCGGTATTTCATACTGTCCGTTGTGCATCAGCCTATAGAACAAACTGGTGCCGCAGATCTTACAAAATCCCCTTTCGGCCCATTCGGATGACCGAAATACGCCGACGTGCTCTTCACCGCTAAACGTCACCTCCGTACCGCAATCGACCGCAAGAAACGGCCCGCCGCTCCACTTACGGCACATTCCACAGTGGCAGGCGCCCACGCTGCGGCTCATTTTAGCGGCGGTGATACCGACGTTACCGCACAGGCAGCGTCCGTGTGCGGCTTGAGTATCTGACATAAAGACCTCCTCTCTTGGCTATGGCGCCGCCGTCGATACCTCAGCGGAGACAGTCCCGGCGGCTTAAACAAGGCTTTATCGGTGAAAAGGCGAACGACAAGGCCTACAATCATAGTGTGAATGTTGTCCTCAGGAGAACACTATGCCCTATTTACAGCTAGACGTTAACGGCTGCTACGATGCCGAACGTAAAAAGGCGTTAGCCAAAAGGCTTTGCCAAACCTATACCGCAATGATGGCAGTCGACATTCGCCGCATCAGCATAGCCATTCGGGAAACCGGCGACGGCGGCGTTTGGCGAACGGTAAACGAGCAGGGGGACCTCGAGCATGTCTCCGTACTCATGTGCGATATTCGGCAAGGGCGACCGGCCGAACAGAGAATGGCGCTGGCAAAGCGGCTTATCGCCGACTGCGTAGAAATACTGGGCCTAAGGGAAGACCGCCTCAACGTCGAGTTCACCCAGCACGCTGGAGATGAGATGTACCATCCCACGTTAGGCGGCTTTAGCCCCGACTGGTCGCCCGACGAAAGATAGCGCCTTTTCTGCCTATCGCTCCAAATTCAGGAGGGCGCACTGCCCTCTCTTTCCACCAACGCTTTCAGTTCCCTACGTTAAAATAGTGCTGTGCAAACGCTTACGTTTCCGTACAATCCTATCCCTTGAATCTTATTCGCCTACGGCTCATTGTCGTGGGAGATTGACTGTACTGACAGACAATGACGGAGTCGCACTATGGATCCTCGTTTTTCCCAGGCCCATAAAGAAGCCCGTTGGGCGGTATGGCTGACGCTCGTCTACCTGCTCGCCTGGTCACTGGCCGCCTATCTGCCGGATGCGCAGCAGGGCTTCACCGGCTTGCCGCACTGGTTTGAGATGGCCTGCCTGCTGGTGCCGCTGCTTTTCATTTTGCTGTGCTGGCTTATGGTCCGCTTCGTTTTTCGCGATATCCCGCTAGAGGACAGCCCAGAGGAGCATAACGATGCAGCTTGACGTTATTCTGCCGCTGATAGCCTATCTCATTCTGGTTTTCGGCCTGTCGATTTACGCCTACGTCAAGCGCCAGAAGGGCAACTTTCTCAATGACTACTTCATTGGCGATCGTTCGATGGGCGGCTTTATACTGGCTATGACGCTGACGGCGACCTACATTAGCGCGAGCTCGTTTATCGGCGGGCCGGGCGCGGCCTACAAATATGGGCTGGGTTGGGTGTTGCTGGCCATGATCCAGCTGCCCGCGGTCTGGCTTTCTCTTGGCGTACTGGGAAAAAAGTTCGCCATTCTGGCGCGTCGCTACAATGCGGTAACGCTCAACGACGTACTTTACGCCCGCTATAAAAGCAAAACGCTGGTCTGGTTTGCCAGCATCAGCCTGCTTTTAGCCTTCGTTGGCGCGATGACCGTTCAGTTCATCGGCGGTGCTCGCCTGCTGGAAACCGCGGCCGGCGTTCCCTACGACATCGGGCTGCTGATTTTCGGCGCAACCATCGCGCTGTATACCGCCTTCGGCGGCTTTCGCGCCAGCGTGCTTAACGATGCGCTGCAAGGCGTCGTGATGCTGGTCGGCGCCATTCTGCTCTTGATCGCGGTCATTTATGCCGCCGGCGGGGTAGGCTCTGCCGTCGACAAGCTGGAGGCGATCGATCCCAAACTGCTTTCTCCTACCGGGGCGGACGACTTCCTTTCCCTGCCGTTTATGGCCTCATTCTGGATCCTGGTTTGCTTTGGCGTTGTCGGCCTGCCCCACACGGCAGTGCGCTGCATCGCCTATAAGGACAGCAAAGCGGTGCATCGCGGCATTATTATCGGTACCGTTATCGTCGCCGTGCTGATGTTCACCATGCACCTGGCCGGGGCGCTGGGCCGCGCCGTCATGCCCGGAATGACCATTCCGGATCAGGTTATTCCGGCGCTGATGATTAAGGTGCTGCCGCCGGTTGCCGCCGGCATTTTCCTCGCCGCGCCGCTGGCCGCCATTATGTCCACTATCAACGCCCAGCTGCTGCAGGCGTCCGCTACGCTGATTAAGGATTTATACCTAAGCCTCAAGCCGGAACAGCTGCAAAACGACAGGCGTTTGGCGAAAATTTCAAGCTGGGTGACCTTTATTCTCGGCCTGCTGCTTATCCTCGCCGCCTGGCGGCCGCCGCAGATGATCATCTGGTGGAACCTGCTCGCGTTCGGCGGGCTGGAAGCGGTATTCCTGTGGCCGCTGGTGCTTGGCCTCTACTGGGAGCGGGCCAACGCCTACGGCGCGCTGTGCTCTATGGTGTGCGGCGCCGTTTGCTACGCGGTACTGGCGACGCTAAGCCTGCAGCTTTACGGCCTGCATCCGATCGTACCGTCCCTTGCGCTTGGCATCGTTACGTTCCTGCTTGGCAACGCCGTGGGGGAACGCAGCTCGCATTCCTCTGCCGCCTTAAGATAAAAGATTCGGGGCGCAGCCCCGCCTAAGTTCGCATTAAAGAGAGACGCTATGCCCTGGATACAGTTGAAGTTAAATACCACCGGCGCTAACGCCGAAGACATCGGCGACGCGCTGGTAGAAAGCGGGTCCGTTTCGGTGACCTTTCAAGATACCCACGACGTGCCTGTTTTCGAGCCGCTGCCGGGGGAAACCCGCCTGTGGGGCGACACCGACGTTATCGGCCTGTATGACGCAGAAACCGACATGAAAAGCGTCGTGGCGATGCTGGAGCATCACCCGCTGCTCGGTACAGGCTTCGCCCATAAGATTGAACAGCTGGAAGATAAAGACTGGGAGCGCGAGTGGATGGACAACTTCCACCCGATGCGCTTCGGCGAACGCCTGTGGATTTGCCCAAGCTGGCGCGAAGTGCCGGATAAAAACGCGGTTAACGTGATGCTCGACCCCGGCCTCGCCTTCGGCACCGGCACTCACCCCACCACCTCTTTGTGCCTACAGTGGCTGGACGGGCTGGATCTGGCCGGCAAAACCGTTATCGACTTCGGCTGCGGTTCGGGCATTTTAGCCATTGCCGCCCTCAAACTCGGCGCGGCCAGAGCCATCGGCATCGACATTGACCCTCAGGCGATACTCGCCAGCCGCGATAACGCAGAACGCAACGGCGTTGCCGACCAGCTTGAGCTTTATCTGCCCAAAGACCAGCCGGACGACCTGAGCGCCGACGTCGTGGTCGCCAACATCCTCGCAGGCCCTCTAAGAGAGCTTGCACCGCTGATTGGCAAACTGCCAGCGGCTGGCGGCCACTTGGGGCTGTCTGGCATCCTCTCTTCACAGGCGCAGGACGTCAGCGCCGCCTACAGCGACCTGTTTTTGCTCGATCCGGTGGCTGAAAACGCCGAGTGGTGCCGCATTACCGGCGTCAGGAAGGCATAAAACGCATTGCGCCCGCAGCGCGGGCGCTTTTTCTTTATTTCAGGCGCCGACGACGACAAATCAAGCGATCGACCGAGGGAGCACGTTGGCTTTAAAAAGCCGTATTTAGCCGTGTTTATACAACTTATTGTAAAATATGAAAAAGATATTTTACATCACGTTCGGCCTCTCGTTTCTTTGATTTTAGTCGAAAATTGTTCAAAGTTTGGCCTTTCATCTGGGCCGAAAAATGCGTAATATACGCGCCCTTGCAGACACATATGGCCGTTTGACTATCCATGCGCATTGGTAACCTTGAATTGACAAACCGCCTAATTGCCGCCCCTATGGCGGGAATTACGGATCGCCCGTTCAGAACGCTCTGTCATTCGATGGGCGCCGGAATGACGGTATCGGAAATGCTATCTTCCAATCCGGAAGTGTGGCGGACCGATAAGTCAAAGCTGCGCATGGTCCACTACGATGAGCCCGGCATTCGCGCCGTTCAGATCGCAGGCTGCGATCCGCAGGACATGGCGCAGGCCGCTCGCATCAACGTGGAAAACGGAGCTCAGCTGATAGATATCAACATGGGCTGCCCGGCCAAAAAGGTCAACCGCAAGCTGGCGGGGTCTGCACTGTTGCAGTATCCGGAGCTGGTTGGGAGAATTCTTCGCGCCGTCGTCAACTCCGTTGACGTGCCGGTGACGTTGAAAACCCGCACCGGTTGGGACCCAGAACAACGCAACTGCGTTGAAATCGCCCAGCTTGCCGAACGCTGCGGAATTCAGGCCATCACGATTCACGGCCGGACGCGTCACTGCCTGTTCAACGGTGAAGCGGAGTACGACAGCATCAAGTCTGTAAAAGAGAATGTAGGTATACCCGTTATCGCTAACGGAGATATCACTGACCCGCATAAAGCCAGAGCAGTACTGGACTACACCGGAGCCGACGCTCTGATGATTGGCCGCGCTGCTCAGGGAAGACCTTGGATCTTCCGGGAAATCCAGCATTACCTGGACACAGGGGAGCAGCTTCCACCGATGCCGCTGCAAGAGGTGGAACGTTTGTTAACGGCGCACGTAAGCGACCTGCACGACTTTTATGGGTCGGGCAAGGGGCTTAGGATCGCTCGTAAGCACGTTTCCTGGTATTTACAGGAGCATGCCCCCAACGACCAGTTCCGACGGACCTTCAACGCCATTGAGGATGCCGATGAGCAGCTTGATGCGCTGAAGGCGTATTTTGAAATTTTGCCTAAACAGATAGAAGAGCTAACAGAACCATGTTCGAACAACGCGTAAATTCTGATGTATTAACTGTCGCCACCGTCAACTCACAAGACCAAATCACGCAAAAACCCCTGCGCGACTCGGTTAAACAAGCTTTAAAGAACTACTTTGCTCAGCTTAACGGTCAAGACGTTAACGATCTCTATGAACTGGTCCTGGCAGAAGTTGAACAGCCCCTGCTGGATATGGTGATGCAGTACACTCGCGGCAACCAGACCCGTGCAGCCCTGATGATGGGCATCAATCGCGGTACGCTGCGTAAGAAGCTTAAAAAGTACGGCATGAACTAATCTCGCTGCGTATATCTCGATTTCAAAAAGCGCTTATTTTCTGATAGGCGCTTTTTCTTTTTCCAAGCATAACGCGCACCTATCGCAAAAAGATGGCAAACGCGCATTCTTATACTATTCCCGTTTTTTCATTACGTTATTATCAGGAAACCGCCTTATCATGGAAGATATCCTACCGTTGCTTAAGTATTTTTTACCTCTATTAATTCCGCTTGGTGGATGGCTTGCTGTTCGCTGCATCGGAAAGCTAGCAAGGATCGTCTCTCCTAAAACGCGCAGCCTTTTTTCCGCGCAGGATAATAACGTACGCCTGACGCTACCTGAAACAGGGCGCTATGTGGTTTCAGTCCTTATTCCTCCCTCAAAAATCCTGATAGGCGTTTCTCACTTTTCCGCTGATTTCGCCCTCACTTCTCGCCATTCCGGCGAAGGCATCGCCTACTTCCCTCGAAACCGTCTGAACTTGCTGACCGTGAGACGAACCGACATGCGAGGAAACCAGTCTTTACAGATAGGAACATTCCAGTGCGAGGAACCGGGAGAGTACGAAATAACCTGTATTACGCCGGAGCTTATCAGGCCAGAGTACCGGATTGAAATCACGCCTTATGTATCTCCCCTGCGGCTGTTTATTTTAATTCCCGGCCTTATTTTGGGCGCAGCCATGACGATAGGTGGAATCATTGCCTCTTCGATACTGCTTACGTAGCCTTCAAAGCGACAGAACCAGAGAATAGCCTGTCTGATACGCCAAGCTCATTTAGCTATTTACATAAAATTAACAAAAAGCTATCCTGCGCCTATTCCGTTTGCTCCGCGTCAGGGATGTGCGCCCGCCTCATTGGAGATCTCATGCCGCATCCCCGCGCGCCGTCAGCGCTGCTAAACCTCATTCGCCGTCTGCACTTCTATATCGGCCTGTTCATCGCTCCCTTTATCTTTATCGCCGCCCTGACGGGGGCGCTGTACGCGCTAACGCCGCAGTTGGAGAATCAGATTTACGCCGACGCGCTGGAAGCCGAGCCACAGGGCGAAGCGAAGGCGCTGTCCGAACAGATCGCCGCCGCACGGGCCTACGCGGGGCAAGATGCCAGAATTTACGCCGTTCGCCCCGCGCCGCAAGCGACAGATACGACGCGCGTACAGTTTACCGACCCCGTGCTCGGCGAGTCCGAATCTCGCGCCGTCTTTATCGACCCCTATACGCTCGCGGTTAAAGGCGACCTGACCGTTTACGGCACCAGCGGTATTTTACCGCTGAGAACGGCCATTGACCGGCTGCACCGGGACCTGCTTTTAGGCAACGTCGGCAGAAACTACAGCGAGCTGGCGGCCTCCTGGCTTTGGGTCGCCGCGCTGGGCGGGCTTTGGCTATGGTGGACGTCTCGACCTCGCCGCACGGTTAGCGCCGCCAGGGGTGCGGCGGCAAAAACCCGGCGTCGCCACGTTTTAATTGGCGTTACGCTTTCTCTCGGCCTGCTCTTCTTTTCGGCCACCGGGCTGACCTGGTCGCAGTGGGCGGGCGGCAATATTGACAGCCTGCGGGCTCAACTGGGCTGGCTTACGCCGCAGGTTAATGCAACGTTGACCGGCGTTCCCCCAAGCGTTCCTCAAGGAGAACATGCTCATCACCACATGGCGCAACGCCCTGCCGCCTTTGAGGAAAATGCCCGTAATGCCGACTGGGACAACGTGCTTACGTCCGCCCGCAGCACGGGCATCAAGGCATCAAAGCTTGAAATTCGTCAGCCCAAAAACGCCCAAACCGCGTGGACGGTGGCGGAAATCGACCGCAGTTGGCCAACGCGGGTAGACGCCGTGTCCATTCACCCCGACGACTTCGCGCTCGTCGACAGGGCCGAATTTAAACGCTTTCCCCTTATCGCCAAACTCACCCGCTGGGGCGTCGATGCCCACATGGGCGTGCTTTTTGGCCTGCCTAATCAGCTGATTTTAGCCGCCTTTGGATTAGGCCTCTGCGCGCTTATCGCCTTCGGCTACAGGATGTGGTGGTTGAAGCGGCCGACGTCGCCGGAAAGCGCCCCCGCGCAGACCCTGCTCAACGCCTGGCTGCCTCTATCCGTGCCTCAAAAGGCAGCTTCTCTTATCGTTGCCGCTGGTCTGGGCTACGCGCTGCCGGTTATGGGGGTAAGCCTGGCGGCTTTTTTACTGTTTGACGCGGCGCGATGGAAAACGCGCCGAGCGAGGGAAAGCGTCAACGCGCCCCAAAGAGCGCGTTGACGGTCAGCCTAATACAAATCACAGCGCCTTCGGCAGCCTGATAATCCAGAGATCGTTTTCGCTCTCTGGCTTATCCAGCGGCTGAATCACGATTTTGGCCTGCGTCGGATTACCGTCAACCAACAGATTACCTTTACCGTCGGCCTCGTAATCATCCATGTTCTTCTTGCCGCCTGCCGCATTCACCAGCTCGGGGCGAATTCCGAAGTCGTTGTCGTTAATCACCGCCAGAGTTTTATTATCAATAAGCGCCAGCCCTTCCGCCTTCTCCTGTCGCCAGCCTAGCGCGCGTAGGTCTACCGCCAGCGTTTTCGCGGCGAGAGTAATCCCTCTGGTCTTCAGACCATCGGCGTCGTCAAACTCCGGCGGATGCTTATCGAACTGGCTCAGATCGCTGGCTTGGCTGAGGTCTACCAGATAAATACGGTTGCGCATGTTTTTGTCTTTATCCGCCCCCTGCTCAATCACCAGCACGCGGTGATTGTCCAATGCGACGATATCGCCGATCTTGGCATCCTTTGCTTTTTTATAAGCCTCGACGTCAATCGGGTAGCCGTACATCGCGGTTTTACCGGTAGCCGGATCGAAGCTCACCAGACGGGTGAACCGCGCGCTGTTTTTGGTTTTGCCGTCGATATCGAGCGTACTCTGCACGGCGGCGAGAATGCGCCCGTCCGGCATGCGGGTTAGTCCCTCAAAGCCTCGATTCGGCTGGCGCCATTTAATGATATTGGGCAGGCCGCCCGCCACGCCTCGTTCTTCGCCCTGCGCCTGCGGGCCAAATTTCTCAAGTATCTTCCCGCTGGCGTCGATATGGACAATAAACGGTCCGTACTCATCGCACAGCCAGTAGCCGCCTTTACCGTCCGGGGCTATCCCTTCAGAATCCAGGCCTCGCTTGTCGCTTTTCAGAGCGTGTAAAGACTCGCCGAGCGCCACCTCGTTAGTGGCGCCGATAAGCCCTTCCGGCAGCGGCAGGCCGCTGATGTTCCCCTCGGCGTCGTGCAGCGCGCGGGCGTCAACGGCCTGAGCCTTATCCGCACTGACCCGAATATTCATCAACAGCGGCGTAAAGTCTGGGCTGGCAAAAATTTTTGACTCACGCTTTCCCGCCTTTGGCGCATCCGCATTCGGACCGCGGTCAGTGACGGTAGCGAAAATCAGATCGTTCCCCTCTTTATGCAAAAACAGCAGGCCGGAGCCGACGCCCACCGGCAAGCCGTCGGGAAACGCCGAACCGCGATACGCGACCCTATCGTTTTTGGGGAAGCTTACCGTATACCGACTAACCTGAATATCCGCATCGGCCGCGCTGGCATATAGGGGAAAAAGAGAAGCAAACAGCAGTGAAAGTGAGGCTTTTTTCATTTTCAGGCATCCTTGGTAGCAGACTTAGTGACTAAGCATAGTGTTACAAAGTGACTGTTTTATGAATGGCCCAAAGAATAGAACCAAGGCGAAGCGGCGGTGCTTTCTACGCCACCGTCCGCCCGTTAGCCGCGTTACTCGATCTTAAAGAACCGCTCATAAACGTTCTGTAGATGTTCGCGCATGCTGGCCGAGGCCCGCTTCGGATCGCGGTCTAAGATAGCCTGCCCAATGCGAGCGTGATCGACGTTCATGTGCAGCGCCAGATCGGGATCGGCGTAGTGGGCCTCCAGACGAACGAAACGCGTCGAGTTACGCTTATCCCACAGGTATTCCATCATGTCCCTCAGCACTTCATTGCCGCTCATTTCGCTAATCAGCAGGTGAAAGCGCTTGTCTTCGCGCAGGAAGTTCTCGTCGTTATCGCGCTGCTTCTCCAGATCCTGCAGCACTTCCACCAGCTCGGCGCGCTGATCGTCGGTCGCGTTGCGGGCCGCAAGTTCGGCCAGCATGGTTTCAAACACCTGTCGCGCCTTCAGGAGCGCCTGCAGGCTGAACTCCTCTTCCTGACGCGTCGCATCGGCTGGCGCCGCCTCTTGCGCACGCTCCTGCGGCAGCGGATTGGCGACGTATACGCCGTTGCCCACGCGAATTTCAATCCAGCCGGTCATCTCAAGGGCGATAAAGGCTTCGCGAATAGACGAGCGGCTCACGCCCATCTGCTTGGAGAGATCGCGCTCCGACGGCAGCGGCTCGCCCGGCAAAAACTGCCCCTTTTTAATGCAGTCAATCAGCAGGTTAGATATTTGGCGATAGAGCCGTTCAACTTTGAGAGTAGGTAATTCCATTTCGCCCCTCCGGGAGCGGAAAAACGTTTATAGCCGTAAGCATATCACAATCTCCTGTTCCATCGGGGACGCACCCCGGATCCCACAGGATCATAAATGTGACTATAGTCACATCAATCAGGTTCTTTTTCATGGATGATACCGTTCGGTCCAGTGGCCGGACCATCATGCCACTGGACCAAAATTAATTTATACCGCCGACGCCAAAACGAACGTCGACGATAACAATAAAAATTCATGGGATTAGGACAAAACATGCAAACGAGCTCTCCTGATACTGTCATGCCCCTCGACGCGGCAAAAACGGCAAAGGTCCGCAGAATACAGACAATTTCTCTGATGCTGCTGTTCTTCGCTGGCATTATTAACTTCCTCGACCGCGGCTCGCTGTCCGTGGCAAACGAAGCGATCCGCGGCGATCTGGGCCTGTCCGCCACGCAGTTTGGCGTGCTGCTGTCGGCATTCTCTCTTTCTTACGGCATCTCACAGCTGCCTTCCGGCCTGCTGCTCGACCGCTTTGGTCCCCGCATCGTGCTGGGCGCCGGGCTGATCTTCTGGTCCGCTATGCAGGGCATGGCAGGCTTTGTGCACAACTTCTGGCAGTTCATCGCGCTGCGCATCGGCCTGGGCATCGGCGAAGCGCCGTTTATGCCCAGCGGCGTCAAGGTGGTCAACGACTGGTTTAACGTCAAAGAGCGCGGCACGCCGATGGGCATCTTTAACTCGTCCACCACCATCGGACAGGCGTTCGCTCCGCCGATTCTGGTTGCTCTGATGTTGGCCTTTGGCTGGCGCGCCATGTTCATCATCATCGGCGTTGCGGGCATCCTGATAGGCGTCTGCTGGTACGCCTACTACCGCAACCGCGAAGAGCTCGACCTCGGTAAAGAAGACTTGGCCTATCTGAACGCCGGCAGTAAGCCTGCGGCAAAAACCCGCGTCACCTTCGGCGAGTGGGCTCTGCTTTTCAAAAAGCGCACCGTGTGGGGCATGATTTTAGGCTTCAGCGGCGTGAACTACACCGGCTGGCTCTATCTGGCCTGGCTGCCGGGATACCTGCAGGCCGAACGCGGCCTGAGCCTGGCCAACACCGGCTGGGTGGCGGCGATCCCGTTCCTGTTCGGCTCTATGGGCATGCTGGTTAACGGCCTGGTAGCCGACCGTCTGGCCAGAAAGGGCTTCTCGCTGATGACCAGCCGCAAGCTGCTTATCTGCTTCGGCCTCGTTTGCTCCGCTGCCTGTACGCTTTTGGTCGTGCAGTCCACTACTACGGCAATGGCGGTCGCCTTTATCAGTCTGGCGCTGTTTTTCGTCCACTTTGCGGGCACCTCCTGCTGGGGACTGGTGCAGGTCATCACGCCGGCAAAAATGGTGGCGTCAGTCAGCAGCATCCAGAACTTCGGCAGCTTTATCTTCGCCTCCTTTGCGCCGATCGTCACCGGCTGGGTGCTGGATACGACCGGTTCGTTCAACTGGGCGCTTATCGTCTGCTCCTGCGTGACGTTTGCAGGCGCATTGGCCTATTTCTTCATCGTGAAAGACCCCATCGAGGCCTGATAGCCGCCCGATGTTGCTAAAGAACACGTTTTTTTGAACAGAGGTATACATTATGGAACAAACATGGCGTTGGTATGGCCCGAACGATCCGGTCTCTTTGGACGACGTTCGACAGGCGGGAGCTACCGGCGTAGTGACGGCGCTACACCACATACCGAACGGCGAAGTCTGGACGGTTGAAGAGATTGAAAAGCGCAAGGCGCTGCTCGAATCGAAGGGCTTAACCTGGTCAGTGGTGGAAAGCATTCCGGTGCACGAAGAAATCAAAACCCACACGGGCAGTTATCAAAAGCATATCGACAACTACAAGCAGTCGATTCGCAACCTGGCCGCCTGCGGCGTTGACACCGTGTGCTACAACTTCATGCCGGTGCTGGATTGGACGCGAACCGACCTGGAATATGAACTGCCCGACGGCTCCAAAGCGCTGCGCTTTGACCAAATCGCCTTTGCCGCCTTTGAGCTGCACATCCTCAAGCGCGCGGGCGCCGAGGCCGACTACACCGAGCAAGAAGCGGCTCAGGCAAAGGCCTATTATGACGCCATGAGTCAGGCCGATATCGACAAGCTAACGCGCAACATCATCGCCGGGCTGCCCGGTGCGGAAGAAGGCTACACGCTGGACCAGTTCCGCAGCCACCTGGCGACCTACGACGGCATCGACAAGGCAACGCTGCGCGAGCACATGGCCTATTTCCTAAAAGAGATAGTACCGGTGGCCGAAGCCTGCGGCGTGCGGCTGGCCGTTCACCCTGACGATCCGCCGCGCCCGATCCTGGGCCTGCCGCGCATCGTCTCTACCATTGAGGACATGCAGTGGCTGAAGGAAACCGTCAACAGTATTTATAACGGCTTCACGATGTGCACCGGCTCTTACGGCGTGCGTGCCGACAACGATCTGGTGAAAATGATTGAAGCCTTCGGCGATCGCATCCACTTCACCCATCTTCGTTCCACCTGCCGGGAAGAGAATCCAAAAACCTTCCACGAAGGCGCGCACCTCAACGGCGACGTGGACATGTATTCGGTGGTGAAGGCCATTCTTGCGGAAGAAGCTCGCCGCCAAAAGGCCGGCGACCTGCGCAAGATCCCCATGCGCCCGGATCACGGCCACCAAATGCTTGACGATCTGAAGAAAAAGACCAACCCCGGCTATTCGGCCATTGGCCGCCTGAAGGGGCTGGCGGAAGTCCGCGGCGTGGAGCTGGCGTTAAAACGCGCCTTCTTCCCGGAGCTTTCATAGCGCTGACGCTTAAACCCAATCCTGTTCTCAAAACCGCAGCGAATTCGCTGCGGTTTTTTTTAGAAATGTGACGCGTAAAAAAGAAAGCCACATTCATTAACTATTACTGCGAATATTATTGAAATACCCAACTATCCTTAAGCGTAGCGGCGCAGATAAAAACGGCGCGCCGAACGGATAAAACAGACGGGCACGACGAAAGCCCCAAACTTCAGGATTAGGATATGGACATTAACTTTCACTACTTCGCCGTAAAGTCTCTCGCGGTCAAAGCCGGTTTTTCCGCCGACGAATCGCAGCTTATCGCCAGCTATTCCCAGTTTGTCGACGACTACAACCGCGCGGGAACCGTTATGCTTGATAACGTGCCGGAGTTCGCCAGGCACCTGGCGAAAAAGGAAGGGCGCGGCTGGTGCTTTCACTGCGTAACAACCGGATTCTCCAGCTGGTTCGACTTCGCCAAGCTGCTCAGCCGCGACAATCAGCGCAATATCGCTATCCCCTTTCACTTTATTCCTCCTCAGCCGCTGAACGCTAAAATTCCTGAAGGCTCGCCGGACTGGCGCGTCGCGCCGGAAACGTTCGAGAAACCGACCGTACTGAGAGACCTGATGCTCTACGCCAAAGAGCGCTATCGGAACGCGCCTGCGGCGAGAGAAAACCTGATCCTGATAGGCCTGCTGCTGCACGTTTTTGCCGATACCTACGCTCACCAGAAATTTTCCGGCTTCGGCGGCTGGTGGAATCACGGCGTAGTGACGTCCTCTTACGACAATCTGGAACAAAGCCATGCTCCGCGCGTCACCGCTGAAGCAAACGGCGAACCCGCCGCTCTCGACGGCGGGCTGCCCTCTCCCTTCGTCGGCCACGCTACCTTTGGCCATTCGCCGGATGAGACCTTCCTCTGCTTTACCGCCCGGCAAAAAAAGCGCGACCATACGTTTTTCGACCTGAAATACACGAGAGACAACACCGCCGAATTTTTGCTCTGCGCCCGGCGCCTGCTCAACTTTCTTCGCGACTGCCGCGGGCTGAAGGCGCTTTCTCAAAGCGAATGGGAACCGATAGGCGCTGCGGTGCGGCGAGGCTTTCTGACCAGGGAAAAAGAGCCGAAGAAGCTGGTTATCCATTGGCGTAAAAGCTTTCCCGATATCGACTACGACTATCGCGTCGGCGCGCTGTTGAGCCAGTCGTTAAGCCAGCCGCATCCGTCTTCGCTCGCCCGCGTTGCTAATTCAAACGCGGCCGTCGACCTCGTTGAGCGGGCCGTTAATGGGGAAAAGGCGTTGGCGGACATTTTTTCCGACGGCGATCCTTCTCTGGTTGAGCAAGAAGATGAAATTTCGACTCTGCCCAGAGAGATGGCTCAACTGAACGCCGCTAACGATTCGCTTCCCTCCGTGCTGACGAGGCAAACGCTCGCCGTCCACGGAGAGGACTTTTTCTGGTTCAACGTGTTTGCCAAACGGGTGAGAGACGCCGTAAAACGGGGCTTCGACAAATAACCCAGCGCGTCAGCAGGAGTAAATTACGCCTAACGATATGGCGCGGCGGCCAAGCCGAAGCGGCCATAAAAAGGAGGCTTGAAATGAATACCCAACCGCTGATTTTCGCGATAAAGCGCGGCAGCCTCAGCGATGGCAAAGGGATCCGCAGCGTCGTTTATATTAAAGGTTGCCCCTTACGCTGCGCCTGGTGCCTTAATCCGGAGTCGTTTAGCGTTCAAAGCGGCCTTTCGTTCGACGAGTCCCTCTGCCTTTTCTGCGGCAAGTGTGAGGCGGCCTGCCCATCGGGCGCAATATCGATGAATATTGTCCCTCGCGTCAACGTTAACGCCTGCCGCCGCTGCGGCGCCTGTGCGGCTAGCTGCGTACCAAACGCGCTGCGCCAGGTGGGCGAAGCCTACTGCGATGACCGGCTTATTGAACTGTTAGAAGACGATAAGGCTTTCTATGATATTTCCGGCGGCGGCGTCACCTTTAGCGGCGGAGAACCGCTGCTGTTTCCGCGCTATGTCGGGAGGCTGGCAAAGCGGCTGCAGCAGATCGACATTTCGGTCACTATCAAAACCTGCGGCTACTTTGACTATCGACGCTTCGCTCACTTTGTCGCGCCTCACGTGGATGAAATCTATTTTGACATCACGCTTATCGACGGCGCGGACCACCACCACTACACGGGCAAGCGCAATGCGCTTATTTTGACCAATTTGTCCCGGTTGGTTAATGAAACCCGTATTTCCATCATCCCCCGTACGCCGCTTATCCCCGGCATTACCGATACAAAACGAAATCTGGGGGGCATCACGCGGCTGTTGGAGCGCTACGGGCTGGCGTCACGACATAGGCTGTTACCCTACAACCGTCGCGTTAAAAAACGCCCGGTCCTCGTTTAGGATAAATTCTCTCTAACGGAAAAAGGCCCGCGGCTCCGCGGCCTCGTTACCGCTTCAGGTTCAGCTCGTCTATACTTATCTGACAGCGGCCTCGCACCCGCCTGCTACGACTGGAGGTTATCATGATGACGCTCTCTTTCTTTCGCGCTAACGTAATCGGCTTCGCCGTCGCGTCGCTGCCTACCCTTTCGAACACTTGCGCCCCCAAATGCACAGAGCGCCGGCCAAAGCCGACGCTCAAAGAGAAAGACAAGCCGGACACTCCGCTTAGCTTTTAGGCTTTACGTTCAGCACGTAGGTGCCTTTATAGGTGCCTAATCCATAAGTTTCCGTCTTTCGCGCCGAAACAAAGCGGATATAAACGCCGGAAGTGTCGGAGGGAATATCGGAGATCGTCGGATAGACCGACGCTTCAGCGCTAAATCCCGTGCTGCTGTCCCCTCCGGTTTGGCTAAAGCGCCAGTAGGCGCCCAGTGGCATGATGACGGCCGGATCGTCGGTTTTGGTTAAACCGCCGCCCGCAGGCGCAATCAGCTCAAGGCTGACCTTAGAGGCGTTACCGATGAAGTGAAACGCTTTGGTCATGCCCTGCATATAGCCGTCTTTATCCTCCAGCTTAAGCTGAACGGCGCCTTCGGTAACGTCAGTGTTGCGGTCGTAAACAACCCGTACGCTGGTGGCTATCTCTGCAGTCACTTCTATAGAGGTTCTTACCGTTACAACGGCCGACAGCGGCTGGGAAACGAGCAGCGCCAGCGCGATGAGATATTTTCCTATTTTCATTCTGTTTTCCTTGGTTGGCGTGGCTTTCGTTTACAGTTCCGGCGTAACGACGGCGGTAAACGTGTCGGAAAAATGCGTTCCCCCCTTCAATCCTGCAAGATCTTTTCCTCGCAGCGTGAAGGTGATATCAATCATTTGGGTCGCGCCCGGCGAACTGCCCAGCGAGTAGCGCAGCTCGTCGCGATAGCCTATCGTCTGGCCGTTAACGCTGACGGAATAAGGGATATATCTGTCGACATTTTCATGGCCATACATGCGGAAATCGGCGTTCGGCGCGCCCTTCGCTGATTCGAAGCTGAGCTTGAACGGTATAACGACGGGCGGCGCGGTGAGGGTCCGACCGACGACCAACGTCGCCGTTTTTCTACTGTCCATCCCGGTGGCGACCTCGTTAAACGTCGCCGCGTCGGCCTTAATGAACGAGGCGGTCAATATCGCGGTATCGCCCCTAAGCGATCGGGGGAAAGACAGATATACGTTATTTGCCTGCACCTCTCCGCCAGCGTCGCTCAGCCGCACTCGTCCCAGCAATACGCGCTGTCCTTGATAACGACTGAGATCGGCCCTGTCGTCCAGCGTGATTTCAGGCGCATCCCCCTCAGCGCTGCCGCCCAGAACAAATCCAATGGCGCTGTCGCCGCTGGGCGCGGCAAAGCTTATCGGGTTGCCGCACAGATAGTTTTTCTCATAGCGGTAAGGGCGTTGGCTAAACATGGCAATCGGGATCCGCACGCCGCTGAGTTCGCCGTTACCGGAAATAAATCGCCCTAGGCAAACGCCCTGACCTGCCGCCGATACCTGTCCGCTCAGCGTCTCTCCGGCAGAAACCGCAGCCGTATAGTAAGAGGGCCCTAGCGGGCTGGAACCGCCTTCCCTTACTACCGTCGCGCGATAGCCGCCTGCGCCGTTTCTCTCCACGTTGACGATCACATCGCCACGCCCCTGGGCCTCTGCCGCCGATGCAAAATTGGCGCATGGTCCGACTGCACTAGCCAAAAGCGCTATCGATATTAGGCGTAGCCCGTATTTCGCATCGTTTCTCATACATCACCCCTGCAATGAACAGTTAACGTAGCGGTAGGTTTTCCCATCAACCTCAAACGCCAACTCGCGGCTCGCCTTCACGCTCCTCGCCTGACCGGGATAGACGTTGACATCTTCGTAAGCGGCGCCGTCGGCTTTCACGTTACGCACTTCGGTTCGGCTGTTGCCCAGCGCCTCGAATCTGTAGCTTCCGCCTTTGCAGTCGACCTTAAACTCCTGGCTTAGAGAGCCATTTGGCAAATAGCGGATCAGCACGTCATAACCGATAGCAAAACGCACCTTGCCCGGTTCAATGGCGTCTTCCGGATAGCTTGGGCGCACGCGAAGGCGGTAAATCTGCTCTTTTTCCACCGGTTTTAGCGTCATAACGCGGATCTTTTTCTGTTCGCCGTAGGGAACAACCACCTTGGTCGGCGAGAAAATAAGCGTTGGGTCTGCCTTTTCCAGCTCCCGTTCAACCTTCTCCTTCGTCTCTCCCGGATTGGTTACGCGAAACAGATCGAGCGTGACAAACTCATACTTCTCCTTGTCCGCCGATGCGGGGAAAGAGGACTTAATCGTGATGTAGTTTTCCCGCGGCGTATCCATTCTTATCTGTTTGATAATCGGCACGACCTCTATTGCTGACGCAGAAAAAGCGGACGTTGCAAAGACGGCAGCCAGCCACACCGGCTGAAAGTTAAATTTGTTCACACTCGACTCCGTTAAGTTGAATTACTCCCCGTACGCTTTTAGCCTGCCCCTCGTTAACGCGGCACTCATACTGCGAGTCGCCGAGGCGCACCTTCAGCATTTCCAGCGTCTCTTCAGCCTTCATCATGAAGTCGCCGATAAAGAAGCCGGATTCATCAGAAATACCGTTACTTCCCACTACTCGGGCGTTAGCCAGCGGCCGGCCGTTGTAGTAAATCCTTCCTGTCACCGTTTGGTTTTTCAACGCGCTCAGCGTCACCTTATATGCCTGACCGGGCAGCACGTGGGTTGATTCGTTTTTAGCCGTCACGTTATAGAGGTTGTTTTCGCTGCCGGTAAAAACCTGCTCGGCGCTGGTATCGATCTTGGTGTAGGGCTGAACGCTGACCGTCGTCACCTTTCCACCCGGTACGATTACGCTGCCGCTGTTGCTGTTGCGCAGTTCAAAGTGTTCGTTTTCAGGCAGTGACGTGGCGTCAACCACCAGCGCGCTCTGGTCCATCACGGTGCCGTAAGCTACCGCGCCGTCACCGATGGCAAAACCGCTGCGCTGCGTGACAAAGCTCTGACGGTACCGGTCGTTGCTAAAGGATTTATTGGTGCCGACTGAGGTATAGCCAAACCGGTTATTGACCGTCAGGCTGCCGCCGACGCTTTCGTTAACGCCAACCTCATCCGACGCGGTGAGATACAGGTTATAGCGCCCGCCGCGATCGAATTCGGGGTTGTTAAGCGTCAGGGCATAGTCGGCGCTGTAGGTGCCGTCATCGTCGCCGCGATCGGAGTTTCGCGCCTTCAAATAGAGTGACTGGTAGTGGTTATAGCGGCTGTCTATCAGGCCCAGAGTAACCTGACTATAAATTTGATGATCGCGCTTGCTGTCGTCGCCGTCATAGACGTCTTTCCCGGTATGGTAGCCAGCGTCCAATCGCAGGTTGACGTTTCTGCTCAGTTGGAAATCGCGGTTAACCAGAACGTCGAACGCGTCCTGCTTGCCTTTATTATCACGACCGCCGCTGCTGTAAGAAGTGGCTCGGCTGTAGTCGACGCCAAAGCCGATTCGCCACGGCAGATAGGTCCTCATGCTCAGCTGCAAATACTCGCTGTCATAGGTAGGAATAATGCCAAACCTGCCGTAGTCTTCCTCGTCGCCGTTAAAAACGCTCTTGCGGTAAGTCACGTTGAAGCTGGTGTTGTCGAAGGTTTTCGTTCCCCCGACGCTGTAGCCATAAGAACCGGCATCGCCGTAAATGCCGTCGGCATAGAGCCTCTCAAGCAGCAGAAAGTTAACCGGCATATCCACGCTGGCGTTGCCGTAGGTCAAACTGTTGTCACTGATAACGCCCGTACCGAGAGACACTGCGTTTTCAGTGGTATAAGAAACCGCCAGGCTGCCGAAGTCGTTATTTTTGACTTCGTTCTTTTTGCTGTTCTTTTGGCAGTCTCGGCCGCACTGCCCGAGAATGTCGCTCATTTGCCCATCATAGCGGCCGAGCTGAACCAGATACTCGATGTTGCCGGCACGGAAATCGCCGTAGCGCTTATAAAACGGCTGAATTTTTCGCTCTTCGCTGCCGTTGCTAAGCTTTGACACCAGCGTGATGTCATACCCTCCGGTAGGCCAGCGGTCGGTTTTGAGCTCCTGTACGCCCGCGCCAAGCTGCTGCATATCAATCAGTTTGCCCTGGCGGTATATTTCGACGGTACCGGACGTCGGCATATAAAGCGTTACGGGAGAGGATGCGCCCGCGTTACGACTGCGGTAGTAGTCCGACAGATAGCCCAGCGATACGCCGTCAAAGTTGACCGGGTTCATGAAGCTATAGGACATGGACGGCGTACTGCCCGTCAGGTTATTGGTAATATTTTGTCTACCGACTTTGTAGCGAACTAACCGATCCTCAAGATACAGGGCAGCCTCATCAAATATGGTGCTTCCACCTTGGGATACGCTCCAGTCTGCATTCAGGTAGCTATTGCCGGTCAAACTAAGAGTATCGTTGGACATCAGGTTGAAGTTAGAACCATAGCTATCGTCAAAGTAGTTCAGACTCTGGCTGTGGACGAACCCCATACGGTTTTGATAGTCGATAAACGGGTTGCCGCCCTTGTCGCCGAGCTTTGACGACAGATAGGTGGCCGGTAAAACCAGCGTAAGGCGCGCCTCGCTTTCATTAATGTAGGCCGTTACCAAAGGCTGAGGAAATCCCAGTTTATTCACGCGCGCAAGCGGTTTAGACAGCGCCTCTCTTAGCGCGGCCTCATCGACAATAAGGCCCGGGATCGACGCGGACAAAACGCGCCCGGCAACGTTTGCCGGATCCTCCAGCGTGACGGAGGACATGGTGTAAGCTACGGCGAAAGTACCAACGTTAACATCGGCAACGATCACATCCAAAATGCCGACCGCCTCTGAGTTAAACACTTCATCAAACCCTTGGGGTAGCGAAATGGAGGGGAGCGTCGTCGCCGTCGGCCAAACCGTTAAGGGAAATAGCGTAACTATCACGCCCAAATAGAGGTTAAAATTATTTTTACTGTCCATGTGTTATCCATGCCGTCGTTTTTGCGCTCCGCAACAGGGCCGACACCAAACTTTTGCGGACGTCGCTTATAATATGGGCGTGACTATCATCGTAAACTGGCCTATATAGCCACCGGCGCCATAATTATCGGCGCGCTCTTTTGATTCGAAAGTCACCTTTAACCCGTTGTCTTTACTTCCTTGACTTAATTGCGCCAATACCGGAACGATGCGCTCGTTTTCTGCTCTCGTTTGTGAAGCGTTCATCGTGAAATAGCCATTAAGCGGCATTTTAATGTCCGGAGCATCTTTGGAAGTCAATTCAAACGGGCTGCTCTCCATAATAATTTTTGCCTGGCTTACGTTTCCAACCAGATAAATATAATCCGAAGTATTGATATATTTTCTTGTGCCCGCATCAACGTAGAGAGGAAAATTAATTTCTCCGGAAGTTACGTCAACGCCCTTATAATAAATAACGATCTTAGCCGGCATATCCGCATCAACGGTGACGTCAATACTCGTTCCCCTCCCGGCTGAAAAAGCGCAGAAGTGGATGCCTAACAGGGCCAATAAAATTCGTTTATTCATTTTCATCGCTCTACTATCGGGCCGATCGAAACCGGCCCGACCGCTTGATAAAAGTTAAGCGTTATTAGGGTGCAACGGCCACGTTGGCATACACAACGCCGCTATAGCCGCCGGAAGCATACGTGTTGTAAGCACTGGTTGACTCAAACACAAACGCAACTTCCTTCTCGGTGTGGCCCGTCGCACCGGAACCAACCGCCGTCATGTTGTAGTTTTTGCTGTCGCCAGAGTTCACAAACGTTTGCTTGGCAGCGCCGCTTTCAATGGTCGCTACGGTAAACGGGATCTTGTTCAACTGACCGCCGGTGGTGCTGTTCAACTGGAACGGGGAGCCAGTACTCGCGTACTGATCGTCCAGAGTCAGCTTCACTTTAAGATCGGAGACGTTGTTGCTCCACAGACGCAGCGATTTAACTTTCAGCGTATCGGCCGACATGGTGTTAGTAGCCGATGCGTGGCCGCTTCCGCCCGGAGTCAGGCGAATATCCAGCTCGGTAACCGGGTTTCCGTCCGGATCGGTGATAAGAACGCCGTCAGGAACTTCAGCCGTGACGTTGAAACGCGTGTCATAGTTGGTTACCGGAGCAGACAGTGCGGCGCCAGAAAAAGCCAGACCGGCAACGACGAATGCTAACTGTTTAATTTTCATATCGATTAATACCTATTAAATAAATGAATACTAACTTTCCGTGTAAGCAAAGGCCTAGCCCCGCTTTAATTCCTCTCCCAAAAACCAAAAGAGTGAGCAATTAAAACCGACTGTCTCTTATAGGAGAAAAGTCGCTAGCCCATATAGGAAAATAAAAATAATTTCTGTAAAAAACCAATATACGAACCAAATAATCACATGAGCATAAATATAAATTACGCAAATAAGTTTATTCGCTCGCCATGGAAATATTAACGGCTAAATATAATTCCATATAATCAATTTTCCTTAATTGTTCTTACTGAAGAGAGGAAGGAATATATAGCTAATCAACTATAATAAATTAAGAAAGCGTGTAAGGGTTTTCATTATCGTAGCGGCCGTCGGCTATGGCGTTAACGGATAAACGCTCGTCGCGTTTATCCGTCTTCTTAACAAAATTTAAAATACCTTAAGCGTATTGTGCCCAACTTCCTCGAATACCGCTCGCCGCAGGTCTTTTTCCAATTCGTCTACTGATTCAGAGACAAAGAAGTTATTCTTCCCTACGCAGGCAGTCCAGTCGGTCGAAGGCTTATATCCTACGCCGACAAAGGCGATTTTACCGGCCGAATAGCGGGTTGCCATCGACGCTTTAATTCTATCGCACATCCCGCCATTAATAAGGTTTATTGTGGGTTGAATATTGGGATGATCCTCACCATCGGACACAATCACAATAACGCGCTTGGCCGCTCGGCTATGGCTTAGCAGCTGCGCGGCACGTAAAATACCCGGACTAATGAACGTATTCCCATACGCCACCATATCGCTTATCTGCGATATTTCATCGTATCTATCGGTCAAAAGTACCTCGTGAGCGTTAGTCGATTTCAGGCAAGCCCAGTGTTCTACCGCAATCGCATTGACGCTATTAGCAGGCTCGCCGGGAATTGCGTTAAGAGTTTCAGCGTAGTCAATGTAGTTTTCAAACGTATCGACAACGGCACCAGGGATTTCATCAAGCCTTGTATTGGTCGATATCGGCATGATGCAACGCCCTCCGCTGCCAATGCCCCAGTCGAAGGGCACGAAGCCAACGCGGTTGGTCACATTGTATGAATAAAGCTCGCGGCTTAGCTTCAGCACGATGCGCTTGAGTTCCTCAACTTTACTTCCCCCGCCGGACAGCTCCCCATTCATTGAGTTTGAAAAATCTACCGCAAAAACAACGTCGATATTGGCGCGATACTTGCGCGCTGCGCCGTTATCTCCCACGTAGACCGTTGATTGAAAACTCGGGAAATAGGATGACGAGAACCAGGCGTCGTGTTCGGTAACGGCGTTGAGGCGATACTCCACGTATTGAACGCTGTCGTTGCTATGAGGCACGCTGATAACGTCTGAAACGCTGATTGCAGGAGCGGAGACCGATTTATCGTTACGCATATAGCTCCCCAAATAGAGGGTCGCAAGAACGCGATTTCGGGCCACGGCCTCCGGCGTCTGGTTTCCGTTATCTTCCGCAGCCAGCGCCAGCGCAGCCTGCTCCATCGCGTCGGAAAGGCGAGCGCGTTCAATGAGAAACCGCGATCCTTCAAAACCCAATGCGGCCATGCCGAGCAAAAAACCGCCCATAAGTACAAACATAATGGCAATGGCGCCCCGCTCGTTGCGGGCAAAGTCGCTGATGGACCTCTTTTTACGCAGCCTGTCCTGTTTCACTACTCTTTGTTTATGCATATTCTTATCTCACTACTCTGATGGAGCTCCTGTCGATGGGTCTCTTTGCCTTTTCTAAAACAGACCAGATAAGGCAAACGTCCCGGCCGATATCTGGCTACCCATTCGCCATGCAGATCGCGGCCATAGTCCAGAGAACCGCTGAACGGGCGTGAATCCGGGTTAACGTCCACAACCTGAACGTGCAGCCGCTGCTGCAGCGTCGGGCTGTAAGACATCTCCCGATCGAACTCAATAACCAGCAGCTGCTGTTCAATGCGCGAAGAGTCGATAAACAGCAGCGCATCGGGGTCAGCGGCAGCGTTTACGCTCAGCGCGCTGATGCAGCCAGCGGCAAGGCAGCAAACCCATGTTCTCCTCACGCCCATCCGCTATCTGACCACAACAATAGCGAACGATTTTTGTTGAGCCCCCTCGCTGTTGAAGTCCGTCAGCTTTTTAAACCAGCTTGCAGACGGTAAGCACAGCGTGACCTGATACATCGGGACCCAGCGGTTATAGCTGCCTTTTGGGGATAGCTCCTGTAACGTATCGAGCTTAGAGTAAGGCTCGCAGGACGCAGCGCCCACGTGATAGCGGTTATAGCGCGATATCTCTTTACGATCTGAACTCAGCAGCTTAAGGTCGACGAAGTGCAGCTCTTCAACCGTAGCGGACAGCTTGCTTAAGTCCGCATCGCTGTGCATGTTTTGCAGCGTTTTTTTCGCAAGCAGAACGGCCTGCTCGGCCTGTTCCTGAGACAGATACTCATCGCTGCCGTAAAGCTGAGTCCTCTCCCTGAGCGTGCCGGCTACTGAATAGGTAACGCGGTCAAGCTTGCCGACCAGCGCCTGCTGCAGCATCAGGTCCACTAGAAACATGATAAAAAATATCAGGACCAGCGCTATCAGGCCGAACTCCACGGCAACGGCGCCACGCTGATTAGTCCACAAATTCTGAACGTTCGTATTCCTGAACAAAGATCACCTCCCGTTTTAACAAGGTTTTTGCCCATATGCCCGGAAATGGAAAAAACATTGGCTTATAGTCGTACGCTACCTGATAGCGGGCTAATGGGCGGTTGTCCGATGCGGCGCTGTAGTTATCGTTCAGCAGATCGGCTACGTTATTAGCGAACTGCACCTGAACCTGAACGGATTGACTATTGGCAAGAAAATGCCACAGCCGCCCCCCTTCATTTGTCATACGCATGCGAAAGCGCGTTTCATAGTTCGAAGCGCCTTGCAGTTGAGCGTTCTTGGCCTCCTTCGCGGACTCGCTGACCGCCAGATCGACCGCCGAGGAGATATAGGCAAGCCGAACAATCTCGGCAACGAACATCACCATGATAAAGAAGCCAAAAAACGCCATTGAGAACTCGATCGCGGCAACGCCCTCTCGCTTTATAACGAACTGATTGATTTTCAGTAACATCATCCCTTCTCCTTTCCCTTTGCCAACGGAATGCCGTCAACGCGATCCAGCGCGTCGATAATGCTGTCGGCATCGTCAGAAAGTTTTTCCGATTCAATAACGTCGCGGGCATAGCGAACGTCGCCCACTTTAACCAGCGAAAACACCAGATTGTGCAGCAGCTGCTCGCTCTTTCGTCCACGCAGATACTGAGGAAGCAGCAGGCGAACCGCATCGTCGTAGCGCCGATCGATGATCGATACCATCGCCAAATTGTTAATGGCGACGTCGTCGGCAATAAACAGCGTTCTGGCGCGCTCAATGGATTCTTTGGCCTCCGTCAGGCGGCCGCTTTGCGCATAGGCAATGCCCTTAAGGTTGTAGGCATCGCCGCTTTCCGGATTGCGCGTGAGCATCATGTCCGTCACGCGCAGCGCTTTGTCGTACTGCGCCTGCGCAATCATATTTTTGGCCTGCAGCATATAAATGCTGTCGTCAGGATTTTGCATCAGCGGCTGAAGGTAGGAGATAGAGGCTTCGCTGTCGCCTGTCAGGTAGTAGTAATAGGCCAGCTTGTAGCGCACCTTCGGGTCCTCTTTTTCCTTTAACCATCCGCGATAAAGGTCAATGAGCCCGCTGTAGTTTTTTGCGCTCAGCAAGATGTCTTCCCTGGCGCTGTCGGCCGTCGCATCCATTCGTTGAGTATTGACGCAGCCGCAGATCAGCATCGCGGCGCTCAGCGCCAGTGAGTAAAAAAGACGTTTAGACATGTGACAAAATCCTTAATAGTCCGGGTGCGGCAATCAGAATGACGATTGGAAACATCACCAATAGAATGAGCGGAATGCTCATTTTGGCCGACAGTTTCCCCACTTTTTCCTCTGTTCCAAGGAGCTGTATATCTCTAATATCTTTAGATAAATCCATTAATTGCTCATAAACGGATGTACCAAAGTAGACGCTTTGCCCAAGCGTGGAGCACAGCATTTTGATTTCCAGCGTCGGCAGCGTGGCGTAAAGCTCTTTAAGCGCAGATTCAAGCCCTCTGACCTCCGCCTGCCGAATCACCCTATCCAGCGTCTTGGCCAGGTCGGCGTTCATATCGCCAAACCGGGCGGAGACGTATTCCAATGAGCTTTCAATCGTCATACCGGCCTGAACGCACACGGCGACCAGATCGATGAAGTAGGGCATATCGTTCATCATGGCGGCGACCTTTCTTTTCATCATCGCGTTGCGCACCTGAGCGGGTACGACGATTGCAACGATCAGCATTAAAACCGCAATGATGGCCACGCCATCGAGAGAAATGTGTATATCGACGCATTTGGCCGCTAAATACGCCAGCAGGGTAGAGGCGCTCGACAGCATCAGCTTATGGCCGACGTTCTTATCCAACTCATTAAAGAAACGAATGATTCGACTATTGTTGATAATCAGACTTTCATACTCTGTGCGGGAAGAGCGCGGGCTGGCGACTTCGCCGCCATCGCCCTCAATCGCCTGCTTTACGCGTTGAATAAGCTGACGTTCGCGCAGCAGCAGCAGAATAAACGCGCAGCCAAGCACCACCAGCATCAGGTAGAAGATCGTCATCAGGTGACCCTCCTGACCAGCAGCCAGATAATGCCCAGCCCCAGAGCTTCACTGGCTAAAACGTAGTAGAGAATGATTCTCCCCGCGGGATCTCCTACCACGAAATCAAAGTTCTCAGGGGAGAAAAACTTCATGCCGAAAAAGAACAGAACCGGTATTGCAGCGACAATCTTGGCCGACATTCTCGCCTCTGACGTCATAGCAAGCTTTTTGCGCTCCATCGCCTTACTGTTCGCCACGACGCGAGCAAGGCGACTCATCAGAACGCGCAGCTGACCGCCGCGCTGCACGCTAACCAGCATCACGATGATGAAAAAATAGAACTCTTTATATTTGAAGCGCTGATAGGCGTCGTTAAATACGACTTCAGCGTCCTCTCCCAGATTCAAACGGCGCCCTATCCGGTGAAACTCTGCGCCAAGCGGGCCGGACACGTCCTGCCCGGCGCGTTCTATCGCATGGTGGATACTGCTGCCGGAAGAAACGGCCGCGTTAACCACGGACAGCACTTCGGGAAACGCGTTATCAAACAGGCGACGATTCTCGATGCGCCCCATCCGTAAAAAGCCCCATATCGTAGCCAGGACCGTCAACGTGATGACGGTAAACCAGTCAAATCGGGTCCACCACGCGTTAATGGCCGCGACGACGCCGAAGATAATAAAAACCAGCGACAGGTTGCGCACCGTCTTATCGTCGTGGTAGCCGCGAAAATACTGGAGCCATTCACGACATAGCTCGCCCGCCTTTTCTCTTAGCGCGTTTTGCGCCGGGCGCTCGCCTTTTACGCCCTCAAGCATCCCCCGACGCTTTTTCCACTGCAAAACGTTCAGCGCCAGCATAAGCACGCCGGCTAAGACAATCAGCCATTGAACTATCATGATGTCATACCGAATAGGTGCTTAAGTTCGCCGGCAAGGCCGAACATTATTGCGTTATTCATCACGACCGAGCGCATCAGCAGGCCGTGATTTCTAAATTCGCCCGCAACGCCGCCTTCATCAGTACGCTCCGTTTTCGTTTGAAAAGTAAAGATGTCCTGCAATATGACGTTGTCGCCTTCGATGCCCATAATTTCGCTGATGTTCATCACCTTGCGGGAACCGTCGTTCAGACGAGAAACCTGCACAATCAGGTTAACCGCCGATGCGATATTGCGACGAATGGCCGTAATGGGAATGTTCATGCCGGACATCATCACCATACTTTCCAAACGCGCGATTGCGTCTCTCGGCGAGTTGGCGTGCAGCGTCGACATAGAACCATCGTGGCCGGTATTCATCGCCTGCAGCATCTCGAACGCCTCCTCTCCCCGGCACTCCCCGACGATGATGCGATCCGGCCGCATACGCAGTGCGTTGATCACCAGCTCGCGCATAGAGACCTGCCCCGTGTTCTCTACGCCCGCCATCCGCGTCTCCAGCCTGACGACGTGAGGCTGCATCAGCCTGAGCTCGGCGGCATCTTCCAGCGTCAGAATGCGCTCGTTTTCACTGATATACTGCGACAGCGCGTTAAGCAGCGTCGTTTTGCCCGAGCCGGTGCCGCCGGAAATAATGATGTTGATGCGACAGCGCGCGGCAATTAGCAAAAAGTTCGCCATGTCGCTGCTCATTGCGCCCAGCGCTACCAGATCGGGCAGGCTTTTGTTGTGCTTGCTGAACTTACGTATGGAAATAGACGTACCGTCCAAGGCGATGGGGGGAATAACTACGTTCAGACGGCTACCGTCGGGCAGGCGAGAGTCCACCATCGGCCGCCCTTCATCGATGCGGCGGCCGACCTGCAGCACCAGGCGCTTGGCGATGTCGGTTAGCTGAGCGTTGTTAATAAAGCGACGCGAGGTCTTATTAAGCAGGCCGTTGCGCTCGATAAAAATCGACTCCGGCCCGTTGACCAAAATATCGCTGACCGTGTCGTCCTCTATAAACTCGCGCAGCGGCCCAAAGCCCAGAATCTCGTCAGCGATGCATTCAACCATCATTTTCTGTTCCGCCGCGCTGACGTACAGGTTATGAGAAACAATGACGCTGTCGACGTTGTTATACAGTTCCAAAATCAGCGCGTCGCGATCGACCAGGCGCTCGATTTTATCGACTTCGATACTTTTGAGCGTCTCATCGCGGATCAGAGCCTGAGTGTCGATATCCAATGCCATATCTTTTCCTTACTTCGACAACAACGTTTGACGCAGCCGCTCATAAAGCGGCAAAGGCGCGACTTTGACAATGCTGGACTCTTCCATGCCCAGCACGTAGCGCATCAATTTTTCTATCGGACGCTTACGGCCCCGCAGCCAAAGCCGCGGCGACAGCAACCCTTCCCCCGCCTTTTTGACATAAGGAAATCGGATATCAATAGGCCGCCCTAACAGCGTTTCCAGATCGCTTAGCGCCAGAGCGGCGCCCAAAGGGGGGCGACTCTCATTCAGGCAAATCAGGTTGCGCCGTCCGCAGGGCGTCCCCCCGCGCAAAAGGCGTTCGGACTCGTCTAAAAACCGCCGCGCGGCGCGAATCGACGCCGCACTGTGATCGATAACCAACACGCTGCACTGGGAGCTTTCAGCCAGTCCGCTCAGCTGCTCCTTGCTACAGTTGTGAATGCTTTGGTCAAAAACGACGAAGTTGTATTTTTGGTACTCTTCATCGGATAAGTCCGGCAGAAACAGCGCCCCTTCGCGTTTAAAATACAGCTGCTCGCCATAGCTCGCCGCGTCCTGAGACAGCTTCTTTCCCAACATCAGATCGATATCAAACGATCCGTTATTTCCCTGCAGCAGTAATAAGGGCAGCGACTTTTCCTGCGTAATCAGCCGCGCCAGCTGGTAGCTAATAAGCGTGGCGCCGATGCCGCCCTTGCAGCCCAATACGCTGATATTTACCGCACGGCGGCGGCTTTTCTGTATCGCACCGACGGCCGCCGTCTCCACCAGCGCATCCAGCTGTAGGGCGGAATAGAAGTAGGAGACGCCCTGAGCCATAAACGCCTGCGACATAGCGATAGAATCGACGTCGCCCACTACGGCGCACCAGCAGCCTCTGGGGATCTTTGAATAAATGGACGCGACGATCCTCGCCGCGTCAGCGCTGTTCTCAATGTCTATCACCACACCGCTAAGGTTATCCGGCAATTCAAGGCGCTCCGGGCTAAAAAAGCTAAAAGCGCGCTCCTCAACGCCAAAAATGCCGGCCATACGCAGCTTCTGGCAGATTTCCATACGCAACGCATTGCGAGGCGATATCACCAGGGTACACTTCTCTCTTTGGACGTCGCTCTTGCGAGCATTGTCTTTTTGCAGCGTCAACAACATGACGGGAAAGCTCCCTAAAATATAAATTCCATTGGATTAACCAAGCTCTTACGTAAGCTGTTGTTCAGCGCACAACCAAGAGAGTCATTGTCTCGATAGCGATAGTTTTGTGCGTTATAGCGGCAGTTGCGCTCCCGCAGTCGCACTCTCTCCACCGTTACCGTCAGGCTTGCGCGTTCGCTCAGGCTGAAGCCGCCCTTCTCCTGAAGGATAGTTACGGTATAGGGCGCAACGCCGCTGACTATCAGCGCCTGCCTGACGGCGTCAGCTTCATCCTTCGCTTCACGCTTAGACCAGGCAATGCGAACGCGGCTTCCCCTGTCGTCGCGGACGGCGCCAAGCACTTTTCCTACCAGTATTTCTCTATCAATACTGTTATTGCCTTCCAGTGAGAACGTCTGCGTTTCGATTTCTGCGCTGGAGTAGCTGTTTTTATCTCTCTGATACGCATCGTTCGCCCCGGCGCTTGAACAGAGAAAAAGAAGAATGGGCAAAAGTAATGCAGTCGAAAATTTCATCGAATGAATCCTCCTTTACCAAGAAAGTCCACCGCCCGCTTTTTGCTTCGGCTTTCGCCCAGCGCGCTGAAATTGAAGAAACGCTCCGTAGTGCTGGTTCGAATAAACCCAGGGAAGCTAATATCCTGAGAAGAGAGCGGCTTGACCAGGTTAACGGTCGCCACCACCATCAGCTCGGTGCGGTTTCGTTCGGTTTTAGCATTGCGGAAAAACGCCCCCAGGATGGGGATATCGCCAATGTAGGGTAAACGCGCCAGCGACTCTTTTTCCGAAAGGTTGATAAGCCCCCCAAGCAAAAAGCTCTCGCCGTCCCCCAGTTCTACCGTCGTTCTGGCGCGGCGCGTTTTCAAAGAGGGAAACGAGTCGCCGGCGTCCGTGTTATAAACGTTGTCAACGCTGCTGACCTCTTCGCCCAACGTCAGGCGGATACGGCGCGTATCGTTGACCTTGGCGCCGATGTTGAGCTTGATGCCGAACTCTTTATATTGAACGTTAGTACCGTTTTGGGAGCTGGTAACAATCGGAATTTCGCCACCAACCAGAAAATCTGCCGTCTCTCCCGACAGCACCGAAAGGTTCGGCTCGGCCAGAACTCTGGCAATAGAATCATTTCGAATCGCGTGCACCAGGTTGGTTAACGAATCCGCGTCGAATTTAACGAAGCGGAAAGTGCCGGCGCTTTGCCCCACGGTGCTCCAATCAATGCCAACGTTGTCAGTAAATTCCTTAGTGACCTCAACGATAGACAGCTTGACGTTGACCTGGTTGGTAACGGGCAGCCTGAGCTTGTTAATCACGCCCTTGTAGGTAACTTCGGTAAGGAACGTCGACGGACTTTCGCTTTCGCCGCCGGAGCCGCTGTCGCTATCGCCCAACTTCTTCACCGTTTTTTTAACTTCGTTTCTCTCCGCCCCGACGCCTTCGCCGACAATCTGGTAAATGCGCTCGCGGGCCTCTTCGTTCGGCGCCTGTCCGGTAATTAAATAAGTCTTCCCAGAGCGCTGTATGCTCACGTTGCTGTCGGGAAACTCCGTGCGGATCGTTTTATCCACGTTACCGAGCAGGCCGTTAACGACAATAGAAACCTGAACTACCGGCCGGCCGGTCTTATCAAACACGCTGAGGTCCGCACGTCCCTCTTTACGCGCGTACAAAACCAAATCGTTTTCGCTGACCAGCTCATAGTCGGCAATATCCGCCGAAGAGATAAATACGCTGTCAATGCTCTCCTGCGTCTTGATCAACCGAGATTCACCGGGTTCTAAATAGACGTCATAGGCCTGCGCCTTGGCAACGAACAGCGCTGACAAGAGCAGAGGGACATACAGCCAAAACCGCTTAACGTTTTCTCTCACCACGATGTCACCCTCTGATCTCTTTTATTGTTTTTAATTGAGGCAATAGAGAGTCCAGCTCGATTTTGCCCGTCTCAGTACCGCCGCCTACCGGCAATATCAACAGATCTCCCACTTTCTCAACGGTATAAATAAGTTCTAAATCATGCGTATTGGCCTTAAGCTGAAGGTAGCCAACTACGTCGTCGCTCTGGCTGGCTTCCCGCCGCTGAACCTTCAATACGGTCAAAGGAGAAATCAGACGGCTAAGAACGTATTTGCCGCTTTTCCCTCCGGCATCAGTACTGGATTCCACGCCCACGTTAGACTTAATCCGCTTGTCTTTTGGCACTTCCAGCATGCGTAAATAGAGCGAGACTTTGTCGCCACCTCGAATAGAATCAAGCAGATAGCCATTAACGGCCTTTACCGGATACTGATAAATTGTTTCATTGCTTCGCAGGCTGTTAAGCGCAAACCCCACGGTATTGGGGCTTTCCAACATAGGCGCCGGTAAATAACTCCCCGCTTTCACCGAGCCGTTAAGCAAAAAGCCGCGCAGCGAGTCCGCGTTTAACGATGAAACATCTAAACGAACAAGATCGCTCTTTTCGTCTACCGTTATCTCATTAATTTCATAGTCTTCAGCACCAAGAACGTGGCCACTAGGAAGATCGACGCGCGCCGTCGCCAGCGTAATCGTTTTCTGCTGAGAACGCGGACTATCCGCCGTCTGCGGCGGCGCTTCCTTCACGTCAGGGGCGTCGCCGCTGCGCACAATCATGCCGACGATCCCGACCGCGATGACGACTAATGAAATGAAAAACATCGTTTTATGGTTCACTGATAAGAAACTCCCTTTATTTTTAAGAGCAGGTGATACTTGCTGTTACTCAATTGAAAGTGATTAAGATCCGTTCAGTGGGTAAATAAAATTAAAAGAAAACCTCCGGCAATGGCCGGGCCGTAGGGCACCCCCAAACGGCGAATTGATTTGTGAAAAAAAAGAAGTCCAAAGAGGGCGATCAGCCCGCCCAATACGGCCGTAAACCATAAAAAAAGCCAGGCACTGTCAAACGTTAAAGAAAGCGAAAGCGCCGAAATAAGCTTGACATCCCCGGCGCCAACGACGTTGAAATAAAAAAGAATGAATCCGGACAGCAGAAAGAAAAGCGCGAGAAAATAGTTAACCGTTCCGTCGCGAGAAAATCCTAACAGAAGAGATAAAAAGAAAATAATAACAACGGCCCTATTACTGATAATCCTATATCTAATATCCGTATAGACTATCCACAATAAGGACAAAAAAATAACAGTCATCAAGCCAGTAATAATAAATTCCATATTAACTCTTATTATTTTATGGATAAAAAGTCAATTTCTCATCCAGAGCAACGTTCTTAAAAGTCGACGCATTTTTAATGACGGCAGCCACCGCTAATCTCAGCTGCCGTCAACGTCAAAAATCAGCTACCAGAGGCAACGGTGACGCTCCGGATAGACGCAGCGATCTTCTCAAACGTTTGTTTCAGCTCGAACAAGAAGCCGCTATTGGCGCCATTCCCCAGCACCAAAGCCAATAGTGAAGCGACGGCCACGCCGATCAGCGCATATTCTATAGCCGTGATGCCGCGCTGGCTCTTGACAAACTCACGAACGTAAAGAGATGCAGAAATGTAGCCTTTTGTCATAATGTTAAGCATGTTAAATTCCTTTATAAGAAGATCTGTGACTGAAAAAAGTTAATATGATTCGGAGATATCGAACATCCAGAATTCGAATATCGCTATTACCGTTCTACTTTAACCATCTCTTGAACTAATAAAATTCAACTCCAAGTAGAATACAATCTACAGTTGACTTAAATAGCTCACCAGAAGATAGCAACGCCAGTAGACCACATTAAATTTTTATTACCCCACATTCACTACTTCAAATTTTTTTATATATTCTTAGTTATTTATATCTGAAGAAAATAAAGTCTCAGTTCAACCCTGAATGTTCTAAAAAGATATAAATAATCAACACAGAGAGTATGCTTAACCAGCACACCGCCACTACGGCCAGTATGGAGACAAAGGTGTTCCAACGTGATTGCGTAAAAAATCGACCACGCGCCGGTTCCTTACTCTGTTCTCGTTCGCCGAAGCGGAAATTTTCATGAGGCATTCGCTCAACGACAGACGCCGCGCCGTTTAAAGGAAAAACCACTGCGGGCCGTTCGGATTGAGCCGTCTGAACTATCTTGGCTCTCTCTTCGGCTGCGACTACCTTGGTTACCTTACCCACGTATTGCGCGCCTTTTCGAGGAATTGTACGTATCAGCGTTTCACGCAGGCCTACCTGGGAGAAGGCCTTTCTTAACGTATACAGCTGACCGTAGTAGCTACTTTCGCTGATAGCGCCGCTTTGCTCTTTCCAAACCTGATGAATCAGCTTTTCTTTTTCGGTTACGCCGTCCAACAGCAGGCTGAGAAAACGCAAGCTGTTCTCAGTCAGCTCTAGTATCGTTCCATCCGAAGCAATTAGGCATCGCTGTGAGGGAGAAAATTCAACGCCATTCTCCAGTTTAAATTTAGTATCCATAGGCCTGTCGTCCCTTGTTTTCATGCCTGAAACTATCTGTGTCTATATGCACACGCTTCCGTTCAAAAACAGTGTTAAACCGTTTTATTTATTCATTTATCAGAATTGTTATTGCGTATGCGTCCCCTTTTTACAAAGATAGAAAGGAATATCAGAATATTTATCCGAAATTTCTTAACAAGAATTAAGCCTGCCATATTGGTTAAAAACTAAACTCAATCTCAAAGTATAAGTGAAAACTATTTCCATCATCCTAATGGCGTTCTTCTATTAAAAGATTGTCAGTCCCTGACTCCTCCTCTTTCCCTTGAAACTTAGCCTATGCTTTTATCACTTTAATTTATATAGCATTCTATATATTAGCTTGTTAAGGCCTATACTATGTGAACTCTCTGTAACAATGAACTCTATTCTCCTCAATTAATCTCAATAATCCTCAAAAAGATATAATAACAACGTCAATGAAATAGAAAATTTATACATAAAAATCATATAATTAAAATAAATCCACACACATGAGAGTCAAGCCCTAAATGTCTTATGTGAAAATAAAAAAAGAGTTACTAATGCTTATAACAATAAATTATAACTATACGATAAGAAAGCTGTAGCCACCCTTATATAGAAAAGATAGTGTAATTTAATTTTAGTTTACCAATAAAGACGTTGTGATAAATATAATTGATTAATTATTAGTCATCACATGAAATTGACTATAGCATAGAGCATTAAACTGTAAAGAATGAAATTTTTATTAGAATACAAAAATCAAATCAGAATCACAGAATAATAAACAAAAAACTCAAATGCTCCATAAAGACATAAAATTCAATGCAAAAATGTGGGAGTCCGGATATTAAAATGTTTTATAAAAATAATATGATTTTTTAAGGATCCGCAAGGCATACGCTCTCGGTGCGCTAAGGAAAAAAGAGAGAAAAAGAACTGAAAAACGATGGTGGACGATCGCCGCTAATGAATCCGACCGAATGCCTAAAAGGCAAAACCTCACTTTTTGTTAATGAATACACAAGAATCAAACAATCAAGTAACAATAACCAACGGGGCATCGAGGCTGCCGGCAAAAGGCAGTGAGCAAAGAATGCAGATACGGTCATCATTCTCACGATGACTGTATCTGCAACGTTCCCAATTCACGTTTAGCGACGCTTCTTTTTACCCTGTTCGCTCGCCGAGCGCTGATGCGCCATCGGCGTGTGCTTGGTTAACGCCGGGCGCGTATTACGCTGGCTTCTGCGTGCGGCGCGCTGCTCTTCAATCGTCGCCGCTGGCACCAGGCACTCTCGACGGCTGCCGATCAGATGCTTAAGCCCCATCTCCTCAAGCGCGGTGCGAATCATCGGCCAGTTGGCGGGATCGTGATAGCGCAACAGGGCCTTTTGCAAACGACGCTGGCGATCGCCCTTAGGTACCGCCACCTCTTCGCTCTTGTAGTCCACCTTCCCCAGCGGGTTCTTGCCGGTGTAATACATGGTGGTCGAGTTGGCCAGCGGCGAAGGATAGAAGTTCTGCACCTGATCCAAACGGAAGCGGTGCCTTTTCAGCCACAGCGCCAGATTAACCATGTCCTCGTCGGTGGTGCCGGGATGCGCGGAGATAAAGTACGGGATCAGATATTGCTCTTTACCGGCCTGTCTGGAATAGGCGTCGAACAGCTCTTTAAACCTGTCATAGCTGCCCATGCCCGGCTTCATCATCTTAGACAGCGGCCCCTGCTCGGTATGCTCCGGCGCAATTTTCAGATAGCCGCCCACGTGGTGAGTCGCCAGCTCTTTAATGTAGCGCGGATCCTGCACCGCTAAGTCGTAACGCACGCCGGAGGCGATCAGGATTTTCTTGATGCCCTTCAGCGCCCTCGCCCGCCGGTAAAGCTTGATCGTCGGCTCATGGTTGGTATCCATGTGTTGGCAAATCTCTGGGTAAACGCAGGAGGCGCGTCGGCAGGTTTGTTCGGCTTTCGGCGACTGGCAGCGCAGCATGTACATGTTGGCCGTCGGCCCGCCGAGGTCGGAAATAATGCCGGTAAATCCGGGTACCGTGTCGCGAATGGCTTCGATCTCACGCACGATAGAGTCTTCAGAACGGCTTTGGATAATCCGCCCTTCGTGCTCGGTAATAGAACAGAACGCACAGCCGCCGTAGCAGCCGCGCATAATATTGACGGAAAAGCGGATCATCTCATAGGCCGGCAGCCGAGAGCCCTCATAGGCCGGATGCGGCACCCGCTGGTAGGGCAGCGCAAAAACGCTGTCCATCTCTTCCGTCGACAGCGGAATAGCCGGCGGATTAATCCAAACGTAGCGGTCGCCGTGCTTTTGCAGCAGCGCTCTGGCGCAGCCAGGGTTGGTTTCGTGGTGAAGGATGCGCGACGCGTGCGCGTACATCACCTTGTCGTTTTTGACCTTTTCATAGGAAGGCAGCAGCACGTAGGTTTTCTCCCACGGCTTGGGCTTGGCGGGCTGCACCACCACCTCTTTGGCCTTGGGCTGCTTTTCCGGCGCAAACGGGCTGTCTTCGTCAACGCAGGGCAAATCCTCGCCATAAGGATGTGGGATAGGGTCAATGCGCCCCGGTTTGTCCAGCCGGGTTGAATCGACGCCCGACCAGCCCGGCAGCGGCCCTTTGGTCATAATTGCCGTGTTGCGAATATCCCTGATAGCGTCAATCGGTTCACCGGCGGCCAGGCGGTGCGCCAGCTCCACCAGCGGACGCTCGCCGTTGCCGTAGATAAGCATATCGGCCTTGGCGTCCATCAGCACCGAGCGGCGTACGGTATCCGACCAATAGTCATAGTGTGCGATACGCCGAAGGCTGGCTTCAATACCGCCCAATACGACCGGCACGTCCTTATAGGCCTCTTTACAGCGCTGGCTGTAAACCAGCGTCGCGCGGTCGGGGCGCTTGCCGCCGACGTTATCGGGCGTATAGGCGTCGTCGTGGCGCAGGCGCCTGTCGGCGGTATAGCGGTTAATCATCGAATCCATGTTGCCCGCAGTCACGCCGAAAAACAGGTTCGGCTTGCCCAGGCGCATGAAGTCTTCTTTGTTTGTCCAGTCCGGCTGGGCGATGATGCCGACGCGAAATCCCTGCGCTTCCAGCATGCGGCCGATAATCGCCATGCCGAAGCTGGGATGATCGACGTACGCGTCCCCCGTTACGACAATCACATCGCAGCTGTCCCAGCCCAGCGCGTCCATTTCCTGTTTGGACATCGGTAAAAACGGCGCGGTGCCGAAACACTCCGCCCAATAGGGCGTATAGGAAAACAGCGAGCGTTCTGGCTGAATCAGGCTTACGGGGGTACTCATACGGGGTTCATCACTATTTTATCGGGTTATCTTGCAGGGCCGCGATTATACCCGTTTCCCCACGCGAAGAGCGAAGAAATTTTCAGCAACCGTTTTCTGAAGACTTCGATAAAAAGCAAAATCTTTGCTCTTCGTCAAACAAACGCGCTTTTCTTTGTAGCGAATACAATATATAGTGCCTACCATAAAAATACACGCCTATATGTAGTGATTTTATCCACCTTTCATCCACAAGATCTCCCCTGTGAAAAGGGGTTTTCTTGTGGATAACTTGGAATAATGCAGTAAAAACCGAGAACTTATTGAAGGAGCCAATAGTGAAACCTGTGGTGATTAAGCGAGATGGCTGCAAAGTGCCTTTTGATGAAGTACGCATCAAGGAAGCGATCGTACGGGCCGCCACCGCCGCAGAAATTAACGATGACGCCTACTGCGCCAGCGTAGCAAAAGCCGTCGCCGACCAAATGGAAGGCCGCACGGCGGTAGATATCAACGAAATTCAGCAGGCGGTTGAAAACCACCTGATGAGCGGTAACTACAAAACCTTGGCCCGTACCTACATTGAATATCGTCACGATCGCGATATCTCTCGCGAGAAGCGCGGTCGTTTGAATCAGGAAATTCAGGGTCTGGTAGAGCAAAGCGATCTTTCTCTGCTGAATGAAAACGCCAATAAAGACAGTAAAGTCATTCCAACCCAGCGCGACCTGCTGGCAGGGATCGTTGCCAAACACTACGCCAAGCAGCACCTGCTGCCTCGCGACGTGGTGCTGGCTCACGAACGCGGCGAGATCCACTACCACGATCTGGACTACTCCCCCTTCTTCCCGATGTTCAACTGTATGCTCATCGACCTTAAGGGCATGCTGACCAACGGCTTTAAGATGGGCAATGCGGAAATCGAGCCGCCGAAGTCCATTTCTACTGCGACGGCGGTAACGGCGCAAATCATCGCGCAGGTGGCCAGCCACATCTACGGCGGCACCACGATTAACCGCATTGACGAAGTGCTGGCGCCGTTCGTTACCGAAAGCTTCAAGAAGCACCGCAAGGTGGCCGAAGAGTGGCAAATCCCCGACGTTGAAGGCTACGCTCACGCCAGAACGGAAAAGGAGTGCTACGACGCGTTCCAATCGCTGGAATATGAAGTTAATACGCTGCACACCGCTAACGGCCAGACGCCGTTCGTCACCTTTGGCTTCGGGCTTGGCACCAGCTGGGAGTCTCGCCTTATCCAGCAGTCTATTTTGAAAAACCGCATTGCGGGCCTGGGCAAGAACCACAAAACCGCGGTGTTCCCGAAGCTGGTGTTCGCCATTAAAGACGGCGTAAACCACAAGTTCGGCGACGCCAACTACGACATCAAGCAGCTGGCGCTGGAGTGCGCGACCAAGCGCATGTATCCGGACATCCTGAACTACGATCAGGTCGTGAAGGTTACCGGCTCCTTTAAAACCCCGATGGGCTGCCGCAGCTTCCTCGGCGTCTATGAAGAAAACGGCGAACAGATTCACGACGGCCGCAACAACCTCGGCGTCATCAGCCTGAACCTGCCGCGCATCGCTATCGAAGCGCGCGGTGACGAAGCCCGCTTCTGGCAGATCCTTGAGCAGCGCCTGGCGCTTGCCAAGAAGGCGCTGATGACCCGCATCGCCCGTTTGGAAGGCGTGAAGGCTCGCGTCGCGCCCATCCTTTATATGGAAGGTGCCTGCGGCGTTCGCTTAAAGCCTGACGACAACGTGGCGGAAATCTTTAAAAACGGTCGCGCCTCTATCTCTCTGGGCTATATCGGCATCCATGAAACTATCAACGCGCTGTTTGGCAATAAGGAACATCCTTACGACAACCAAACGCTGCGTGAAAAAGGCGTCGAAATCGTTCAGCGCCTGAAGGTCGCAGTCGAAGAGTGGAAGAAAGAGACCGGCTACGGCTTTAGCCTGTACAGCACGCCGAGCGAGAACCTGTGTAACCGCTTCTGCCGTCTGGACACCGCCGAGTTCGGCGTCATCGAAGACGTGACCGACAAGGGCTATTACACCAACAGCTTCCACTTGGACGTGGAGAAAAAGGTTAACCCTTACGACAAGCTGGACTTTGAAGCGCCGTATCCTCCGCTCGCTAACGGCGGCTTCATCTGCTACGGAGAATATCCGAACCTTCAGCACAACGTGAAGGCGCTGGAAGACGTTTGGGACTACAGCTACACCCGCGTTCCGTACTATGGCACCAATACGCCGATTGACGAATGCTACGAGTGCGGCTTCTCCGGCGAGTTCGAATGCACCAGCAAAGGCTTTACCTGTCCGAAGTGCGGCAACCACGACTCGTCGAAGGTGTCCGTTACTCGCCGCGTGTGCGGCTACTTAGGCAGCCCGGACGCCAGGCCGTTTAACGCCGGCAAGCAGGAAGAAGTGAAGCGTCGGGTGAAACACCTGGGCGCAGGGCAGCTGGGTTAATCCCCTTTTGCCGCTGACCGAAAGCCGCTTGATGCGGCTTTCGGTATCTTTAAACGCTACACGACCAATCGAACCCGCTATGAATATCCACCAGTATTATCCCGTCGACGTCGTCAACGGCCCCGGCACCCGCTGTACGCTGTTCGTTTCCGGCTGCGTCCACCAGTGCCCCGGCTGCTACAACCAAAGCACCTGGCGTCTCAATTCCGGCGTGCTTTTTACGTCGGAAATGGAAGATAAAATCATTGCCGACCTTAACGACGCCCGCATCCCGCGCCAGGGGCTAACCCTGTCCGGCGGCGACCCTCTCCATCCGCAAAACGTGCCGGACGTACTCAAGCTGGTGCAGCGCGTGAAGCGCGAGTGTGAAGGAAAGGATATCTGGGTCTGGACCGGATATAAGCTGGATGAATTAACGCCGGAGCAAATGGAGGTCGTGGATCTCATTAACGTGCTGATTGACGGCAAGTTCGTTAAAGAGCTGGCCGACCCGGCCCTGCTGTGGCGCGGCAGCAGCAATCAGGTGGTTCACAGGCTGCGCTAGGCTATATGAAAACCCCATAATTCAGGAGGAAACATGGCGATTTACGTCACCGCACAGGATGAGCTTATCGTCGGCAACGAGCTGGTGGTAGAAAGCGAGGCCCCCGAAGGCGCTTTCGCCGCCGTTTTTGAAGACGACGGCCAGACCGGCTATTTCTACGCGCTAGACCACTCGATTGAAGGGAATCCTATTCAGGACGCCGTACACATCTATAACGTTGAAGACGTTACCGACGGCGATAAGCCGTCCGACGTACAGATTGGCTGGTCGGAAGACGGCCGCAAGTGCGTTCTGCTAATTAACGGCTATCCGCACGGCGCGTTCAACTTTGAAAGCCAGCGCGGCTACTGCCGAACCGGCTTTCCCGACGCTTTTGGCGAGTGGTCTAAAGAAGGACACCAGTGGGACGACGACGCCGTCGAGCGCTTTTTCTCTACTCCACACTAACGGGCCCGGACGCTTGCGGCGCGCGCCGCCACAGCCGCTTGGCGCCAAACCCCGCGCGGTTGTCGGTCATTTTTACTTCGTCGAGGCTCAGCCGCCAAAGCGGTGCCGACGCCATTCTGGCAATGGGGAAGCGCTTAAGATAGAGCGCTCGCGCCCGCTGGGCCTCTTCTCCTTCTAATAACGTCAACCGCCCACGGTACTGAATTCCCTGAATCAAAAGCACGTTGCGCGTTTGCGCAGTTATCGCTCCCGCCGTTCTTTCATCATTCAGCGCCGCCCGCCCGTGACGAGTCGTCGCTTCCGTCATTAAAAGCAGCGACATCGATTCCGCGTCAAACGCATAAAAGCAGCTGGCGCACCAGGGAAAGCCGTCGTCTTCAGTAACGCACAGCGTCACGACGTGCTGTTTGCTCAAATAGCGGCAGATGGCCTTCAGGGCCTGTTCGCTGTTTTCGTTCACGGGGCCTCAACGTCAAGGAAGAAAAGAGAGAAGGGTCATCACGTTATCACAACCGCTTTTGGTCAGAAAGCTGATAACATAGCGGCCAGCGCAACTTTACGGAATCACCGAGTGGAAAACGACTCTCCGGCCGCGCTAGCGGCCGTTTGGCATCTGTACATCATAGAAACGGACGACGGCAGGCTGTATACCGGCATCACCGTGGACGTCGAGCGGCGATTTAAGCAGCACCAGTGCGGCAAAGGCGCTAAGGCGCTGCGGGGAGCGGGGGAACTCAGACTGGTTTATCGGTGCCTCATCGGCGAACATTCGCTGGCGCTTCGGCTGGAATACCGCATCAAGCAGCTTAATCGCAGGCAAAAAGAGAGGCTGGTGCAAGACCAGCCTTCGCTTTCTGAACTTTCTAACCTATTAGGGTGTGTCGCGTAGTTCGCGCCTGAATTAAAAGCGATCGAACGGCGTAGAGTAGGACACCAGCCCGGACGCACTCGACAGCGCGTCGTCCGCCAAAGGATAGACCTGAAACGCCGCTTCGGTTCCAGGCCACTTGCAGTATAGCCCTGCTGCGGCGGCGTTTTTAAATCCCAGTCCGCCGTAGTAGCCAGGATCGCCCAGCGCCACGACGGCCGCATAGCCAAACTCGTTGAGCGAATCCAACCCTTCATACACCAGCTGCTTGCCGATCCCCTGCTTACGATAGCCTTCCGCTACCGCCAGCGGCCCCAGTCCGACCCACTGTAGCTCTTCGCCGTTTACCATCACCGGGCTAAACGCCGCGTAGCCAATTACGCCGCCCTCATCGTCGGTCGCAACCACGCCCAGCGTAATCAGGCCGTCTTCCCGAAGGCTATGCACCAGCTCGGCCTCTTCGCCGCCGGGAAATGATGCCTCAAGCAGCCGAGAAATACCGGCTGCGTCGACGGGGATCTCGACGCGGATCAGCATGATGCGGGCGCGTGCGAAGCCGCTTCGCCGCCCTCTTTCAGGCCGGCCTCAACGAAGTCGGCAAGCTGCAGCAGGCCAATGCGCAAAGGCGCGGGCATGCTGTCCAGATCGATAGAATCCATCAAGTTTTTAACGTAAAGCCCCAGCTCCGTATCGCCCTCAATCACCAGGCGGCGTTGGAAAAACAGCGTATCCGGATCCTGCTTGCGGGCGGCGATCAGGATTAAGTCATTGGCTTCACCGCTAAAGCTGACGTCCTCCTGCTGGTTCTCGCTCACCAGCAGCGCCCCGCCGCGCACGGTAACGAACCAACGCAGCTCCAGATCCCGCACTTCGACCTTCAGCCAGCGGCCTTCCAGAAAGTCCAGCTCCCCTTCCGCCAGCGCCTGCTTGAACTGCCAGCTCAGGAGCTGCTGCAACACCTGCTTTTGTAACGCAAACGGCGTCAGCCTGATGGGTAAACGAAGGAAGGACGGCCCCTGACGGACCAGACGTGCTCTTAACTGTGCTAACACGGGCTTACTCCTGCAAAAAACGATTGGTGCTATTGTGCCACAACGCAGGGGAAAATCGTGTGGGTAGCTCAAAAAATTGTCACTACCTTACCATAGCCGACGATGCGCCCCATTTCTCTCACTTCAAACTCATCTCCCACGTTCAAGCTCATTTTCATGTACTCCCAGCTGGCAAAAGTGATTGTGACAAAAAGATCTTCCCCAGGGTAATGGATCTCATCATCTTCATACTGGTGCCGGCCGCTAACCAAATACTCGACATTTTTAAACTTATGGTGTGGCGAATAGCTGCTCTTTATTCCCATTTCTTTAGGAAAAGGCACGTCATTAGAAATAGTGAATATCGCCAAAATATTCCCAGCCATCAATGCCCCCACTTACAGATAATAATGAGGCAATTAGCTAAAGGATTTTGAGTTATAAGCAATTTCCCAAACCTCATTTTTTACGCATTCATGCGTGAATGGCACAGGGCCAGTGACTTCAATCGCTCTATAGTCGTTTATTTCATACTTTTTTATCAGCATTTCTCTCATAACGTGGAGCGGCTGCGCGTAAAGGCCATTTCTGAGCAGATCGCAGCGGCAGTCGCTAATCATTCCCTCATTTTCCGATATATATCCCAAAAAAACGGTTCGGCCATCGCTTAGCTCAAAATAATCTATTATTTTCATTTTGAATTTCACCTGGCCATGTCTCCATAGAAATTACTGCCCTCGACTTAATACAAAATATCAAGCCTCGGAATTTTTTGTTATATTTTCCGGCACACTCCAGTAGGTCAGGGTGGAATAGTATAACTATTAACATTGGACACGGAACGTTATGGGAAATAATCTCTCTCGTGATGGCGACAACTCTAGAAATATCATCAATACGCCGGACATAAAAAAGGCTGCCCCTCAGTACAGCTGGCTGCATAACGACGGTGGAACCATTAAACAATGGCTCATCAACCATTTTTCTAAGATTTCCCTAATTACCTCAGCGGCCAGTTATACCTCCAGGTATTGCACCGAAAACTGGCAAAATACGCCGTGGAATGAATTTAACATTTTCGCCCCCCATTAACAGGACGGTTTATGGAACAGGATGCTCGCCTACATACGGCCATGCAGGCTATGTGCAATAATAAAATGACGGAAAACGGCCCGCAGCGCGAATGGTTTATCGCCGATATAGCGGGTTTTCTGCGCGATGAGCGTTATGACGAACTGGATGCGCTCTACAACCAGGCGCTGGCTGAAAGCTTCACCTGCCGCGAAGCGGAAAAGCGCTATTTCCGCTCCTGGTGGACGAACATGACCGATTTCTATGATATGGACGCTCCTGTTAAAGCTGGACCAGACGGTCTGGCGCTTATTAAAAACTGGCAGCGTGCACGTCCGCACTCCACTCACGCCTGGCTTGCCGAGGCGCAATACTGGAACAATTACGCATGGCTATATCGCAGCTACGGCTGGGCAAGAGAAACCACCCATGCGATGTGGATCTGCGCGGCGGCCTGTAATGAACAAATGGTGATTGCCGCCCTTAATGCCATTCACTGCGAGCCGCGCCAATGGATGGCCGCCGCGCTGACCAGCACCAACTCAAAAGTTTTTGGTCAACCGACGTGGCTGGTTGCGTTCTTGCAGGGTGAAGAAGTGACAGGACAGCCGATAATGCAAGAGCTTGCCCGCTATCGTCAGTCTTCACCGCAAGAAACGGACGCGCTGATGGCGCATTCCGGGCTGTCGTTCGATAACGCGATTTGCCCTTCTCTGCCTCGTCCTTCCTGGCTACCGGCTTGCAAAGGCGATGCCGGGCAGAAATACTGGCTCTCCGTCTGCCAGCGTATTTTCCCCACGGCGTTTTACGCGCTGGATGAATACATACCGTTTCGAATGCCGCGCTGGAGAGGCTCGCATGAAGAGATCCGCGAGTTTCTGGCCTCGTCCGTTTGCGCGCATCTGTCGCCGGAGGAACGGGAGCATCTGGAGCTACTTATCTGGTGGGATGACTACCGCGATCTGCGCATCAAGGAAATCGATTCCTCCGAAGAGCAGGAACGCGTCATTGCCAAAGCCAGAGAAATAGCCCTGCACGCACGCAGCCGAGAGGCTCGCCATAATGCGCTGGGGTGGCTCATGAACTGCTATGACGATCTGGAAAACGAAGACGCGCTGTGGCGCTGCATTCAGCTAGCCGTCATGGAAAAGAGAAAGCTGAATAACTATTTTACCTATCGAGCAGTGGCGTTTGCACTGCGTGATTTTCCCGACACGAACTGGATTTATAATTTTATCTGTCAGAACTCGCAGCAGACGTTATATTCAGGCGTGGAAATCTATCGCGGCTATTTTCAGTACGCCGGGCTGTTCGGCTTTGAGAAAAACGAGAAACGGGCTAAAGCGTGGTTGGACAAAGAGAGCGTTAATAGTATCGAGTGTAGCCCCACCTGGAACTGGACTATTCGCTCGTTGCACTGGCTCAAGCTCACGGAACACTGTGTGCCGCTAGCGGAGCTTGGCGCGCAGAGAAATATTCCCGGCGCAATGAAATGGTTGGGCCAGGAACACGAAAGCAGCGACGATAACAGTTTGTTGCCGTATGAACCCGCCACCGCGTTGGACTATTACCAGCGAGCGGCGGAAATCTTGCGTAAACAAATAAGCCTGCGTGACAGCATCGCATATCCGCTGGTGAGTAATGGCGAATACACACAGTACGAAGACGACCTGGGACATATTTATGTCAGAATAGCCATGTGTTACAAATGGTTAATTCGGGAGGAAACCTCTCAGCCCAAGCGCTTTGCCGATGAAAAAAAGATGCTCGATTACCTGTATCAGGCGCACCAACTCGGGCGTGAAGGCGCCTGGCGGTTATACCTGCTCAATATTTTTGAGGTGAAGGATTACACGTTGGCGCACGCACGACTGGATATGTTGCATGAGGAAGCTGACAAAGGCTCGATGGAAGCGATGGTTACGCTGTCGCGGCTGTATGGCAACAAGCAGGACAAAAAGCTGTTTAATATGAAACAAAGCGCGCGCTGGTATCATTTTGCCAAAACGCTCTATCCAGACAGTGACGTCGTGTGGGATTGTCTTGCCCATCTACACGGAGATGCTTTCTGGAAGCGATGCCGCTATGCCTGGCTAACGTTGAAACTCTCGGATGCAGAACTGCCTGGCCGGGCTACCCCTAAGCCCACGCGACATTAACTAACCTGAGAGCGGGTTAAGCCGTCATCAATATTGCCATGTCTGAACGGGACATATTGACTGACGGCTTATGCTCTTTAAGACAATACGCGAACAAACCACGCATCGTATTCAACATGAAGCTGTTAGTGGCTATCCCCCCAGATACGGTAGACAACGATTTTGTCGTCATAGCATACGCCGTACCGCAGTAACCAAACGATAAATCTGGCAGATACCTCGAACGCATAAGCCAGATAGATTATCCCAATCTACAAATAGCTGCCTCAAATCAAAATTCGTTATCAAAAGGTTAACTACAATCGGCACCAATCGTTTTATGTGATGATTTTTCAGGAACTCTTGATGGAACTGCTTTGCCCAGCCGGTAACCTGCCGGCGCTGAAGGCGGCCGTAGATAACGGCGCCGACGCGGTGTACATCGGTTTTAAAGACGACACCAACGCCCGCCACTTTGCGGGCCTTAACTTTACCGACAGCAAGCTTGCCGAAGCGGTGGACTACGTTCACCGGCGCGGGCGCAAGCTGCACGTGGCGATCAACACCTTCGCCCACCCGGACGGCTTTTCCCGCTGGCAGCGGGCGGTCGATCAGGCCGCGGACATCGGCGCGGATGCGCTTATTCTGGCGGACATCGCCATGCTGGAATACGCAAGCCTGCGCCACCCGCAGCTTGAGCGCCACGTTTCGGTGCAGGCGTCGACCACTAATGAAGAAGCCATTCGTTTCTACCACCGCAACTTTGACGTCGCCCGCGTGGTGCTGCCTCGCGTGCTCTCGATGCATCAGGTCAAGCAGCTTGCCCGCGTGAGCCCGGTTCCACTGGAGGTATTCGCCTTCGGCAGCCTGTGCATTATGTCGGAAGGACGCTGCTACCTTTCCTCCTACCTGACCGGCGAGTCGCCCAACACCGTCGGCGCCTGCTCGCCCGCCCGCTTCGTGCGCTGGCAACAGACGCCGCAGGGGCTGGAGTCGCGCCTTAACGACGTGCTGATTGACCGCTATCAGGACGGCGAAAACGCCGGCTATCCGACGCTGTGCAAAGGCCGCTACCGGGTTGACGGCGAGCTTTATCACCCGCTGGAAGAGCCCACCAGTCTCAATACCCTTGAGCTTTTGCCAGAGCTTTTGGCCGCCAACATCGCCTCGGTGAAAATCGAGGGCCGCCAGCGCAGCCCGGCCTACGTCAGTCAGGTCGCGAAGGTATGGCGACAGGCGATTGACCGCTGCCTGGCCAACCCGCAGGCGTTTACCGTTGAGCCGGCCTGGAGAGACGCGCTGGGCGCCGTCTCGGAGGGTACGCAGACTACCCTCGGCGCTTACCATCGTCAATGGCAGTAGCAGGAGAAAGAGATGAAATACGCACTGGGCCCGCTGCTGTACTATTGGCCTAAAACCGACACCGAAGCCTTCTATCGCGCGGCGATGGAGAGCAGCGCCGACGTGATTTATCTGGGCGAAACGGTGTGCAGCAAGCGCCGTGAGATGAAAGTAGCCGACTGGCTGGCGCTGGCGAAAGAGCTTGCGCAGTCGGGCAAGCAAATCGTGCTGTCCACGCTGACGCTCATTCAGGCGCCGTCGGAGCTGACCGAGCTTAAGCGCTACGTTGAAAACGGCGACTTTTTGATTGAAGCCAACGACTTCGCGGCGGTCAACATGGCCGCTGAAAACAACCTGCCCTTCGTCGCCGGCCCCGCGCTTAACTGCTATAACGCCTACGCGCTGCGCCTGCTGTTAAAGCAGGGCATGGCGCGCTGGTGCATGCCGGTCGAGCTTTCCCGCGACTGGCTGGCCAATCTGCTGATCCAATGCGAAGCGCTGGATATCCGCAATCGCTTTGAAGTTGAGGTCTTCAGCTACGGCAACCTGCCGCTGGCCTACTCCGCCCGCTGCTTTACCGCCCGTTCGGAAAACCGCGCCAAGGACGAATGCGAAACCTGCTGCATCAACTATCCCAACGGCAGGGAGGTGATTTCTCAGGAAGAGCAGCGCGTGTTCGTACTTAACGGCATCCAGACGCAGAGCGGCTACTGCTACAACCTCGGCAACAACCTGAAGGATATGGAAGGGCTGGTCGACGTAGTTCGCCTGTCGCCGATGGGGCTCGATACCCTGACGCTGCTTGACGACTTCCGCCGAAACGAACGCGGCGAAGCGCCGCTGGCGCTTAAAGGGCAGGCTGACTGCAACGGCTACTGGCTGCGCGTGGCGGGGCTGGAGCTGGTGACGGAATAGGCTTAACCGCACGCCGCCGCGATAGGCCTATCGCGGCGGCGATTTTATTTAAGGCCGCTGGCCAAAACCCAGCCTTCGGTAACCTCGTGCGTCACCGGATGGACGTAGCGTACAAACGTAAAGCCTGCGAACGACTTCCCGTTCAGCGCCTGCACGCTGTCGCCGTCAACGATGAACGTTTTATCTTCACGCACGCAAACGCCGTTCGGCGCATCGTAAAAATATAGCCGCTGGCGGTGATTCGCTACCCGGCGGGGGCTGAAGTTACTTTCCGGCCAGGTACTTACGTTGGTCTGTCGAAGGGCGTCATCACAAATATCATCCACCGAATCCAGCCTGTCGGCGCGCACCCAGCCCATCACGTCTCTAAACTGAACCAGCAGATAGCCGTTTTGCTCATCTCCCGCCTCTTTGTCTAAAAGACGCTGCGAAGCCTCATCGCGCACGCCCAATCCCACCACCTGAACGATATCGCCGGGAATAACGAAAACGGACTCGCTGCAACATTGTTCTACCGGTGCGGAATAAAACCCGGCGCGCGATTTCCCTTTCACGACCCAGCGGGGAGATTCAACCATAATGGCGTCAAGCTTTAGGCGACTAAACAATGACTGGCATTTTTTCGCCCGCTGAAGGCACTGCTGATAGCGCTTTCCCGCTTCCTGGTTAAACGTCAGCGGGCTGTCGTTGATGTCCGTCAACACGTTGCGCGTCGGATCGTAAGTCACCCAGCCCAAGTCCCCTGCGCCCGGCGTTTCCGGCGTTTGCGTTTTCCGTCGGTCATAGAGATGGAGCGCTATTTTACCGCCCTGCTCTTCGGCCTCAATGCGCAGGTCTTTCTCCGACACGCCTTCCGCCGCCATAAGCGCCTGATTGCTGCCGGCGACCATGCTTAATTGTGAAGCCGAACAGTCAAACAGCGGCGCCATCATGTCGTCCGCTGCCGATGCGCTGAAGAAGCACTGCGCCGCCAGCAGGATTAGTGCGGTCAGCCCCGCTCGTCCTTGATAAATATTCATCTACTCTACTCGGTCAATGGCCGAACTTCACATCGCCACGCTGGCGATATCCGGCCTCTCATGCACGCGATAAAGCGGCAGCCGCAGCGAATCATCTTTAGAAGCCTCTTTAGCGGCGCTCGCCTTGGCCTTTTTCCCCTTTTGCGCCTTTGGCGAAGCCGGCGTTTTCATCACGCCGCTCGCCAACATGCTGTCGGGCGCGTCCGGCTCCAGCAGCGTCACTACCAGGTTGGCCAGCGGCTGGTTCAGCGGCACGTAGTAGTACCCCGGCGCAAGCTCCAGCGACACGCTCTCCAGATGGCTTAACAGACGGCGAGCCGCTTCCGGCGCTTTTATTGTCTGCGCCGACTTGCTTAACGGAACCAGCGCATACTGCTGCGCCTTAATCGTCTGCTTTTCGCTGACCTGGTAAACGTCAACGCCCAGCGCCTTCAGTCGGGCGACCGACGCTTTCTCAGAGGGCGGCAGCAGATAGGCGTAAGGTCGTGGGCGGGTAAGCACCGGCATGACGTCCAACGCCGACTCCACCTGAACGTTGACCTTGACGTTGTCCGCCGTTTTAGCATCCATCATCGACAGCGTCATCGGGCTTGGCAGCGACTTCCCCCGCACGACGATCGCGCCCTGCCCGGCCTGAGCGTTAATCTCCTCGCGAACGCCGCGGCGCTGCGCAATAACGTCGTCATGGTTCTTCGCCGCCGCCTTCACCAGGCTTTGTATGGATAAATACTGGGTGTAAACCCGGCGAGCAAAATGCGCCTTTCCAAGCCCAACGCCGCGCGTCGCGAAAGAGAGCGAAACGGCGTTACGTAAGCCGGCCGCACTGCGAAAGGTATTGGCGTCAATGCTGCCCATATTGACGAGCCCCTTATCGGCGCCGTCACCGTCAAGAGTCAAGTAGCCGCTGTGGCTCAGCCCGTTCGACTCCAACGTGTTAATCAGGCTCTGGCGGAAAGTGCGTTCACTCAGCGTCGTCACCTTGATCGACAGGTTGGGCGCGGTGGCGTACTGAATCATCGCGTCATAGCGCGCAAGCGCGCCAAACTTTTCCAACCAGCGGCCCGCCGGCTGGTATTCACGGCTGTCCAGCACGACGTCCGGCTGATATTCGTTCATCACCGAGGCCAGCGCCCTACTTTCCGGCGAGCTTAACGCAAGGTGATCCTTATTCAGGTCTACCCCATTGGCCAAGGTTTCGGTAAACGCGTCGGCCCCGTCCGGGTTAGCCCTTGGCACAATCAGCACGTTAACCCACGAGAGCACGTCGCCCTCTTTTCCCTGTGCAAGGCTCTTGGCGTAAGCCAACGCGCCCTCGCCGGAAGCGGGTTCATCCCCGTGCTGCATCGCTACGATAAGCACCGTCGGCTTACCGTTCTTTATCAGCTGCTGGGCGGAAACGTCCTGCGTCTGGGAGAAAACCAGCATCGGGATATCTTTGCCCTTCTGCGATTTGCCGATAGTGGTCACGCGCAGATTGAGAGAGGTCTTGCTCAAGCCGGCGATAAACTCGGTCAGTTCGTCCTGGCTGGTGAAGTCCTTTTTATCCGCGGCAAAGGCCGGCGTTCCCAGATCGAGGCTGGGCGCGGGAAACTGCTTAACGATAGAAGGAACTTCCTGATAATCCCTGGCGGGATCGTACTTCGCATAGGTACTGGTCGAAAATAAAGACAGGCCAAACAGGCAGGGGAACAGCGCAACGGCCGCCGTTCTGGACAACTTTCTCATGACGCATCTCCAAAGAAACGCCGGCAAGGCTTCATCTTCTCGCCGGTAAACTGCGGCTATTATTCCACTAAGCGAGCACAGAATCTCTCCTCTCGTTGTAAATCCGCACGAAAAAGCGAGCGCTAAGGTTCTCCCTCTTACTTCATGCGCGCTTCACACGACGCGGATAGCATTAAAAAATAGACAATAGATTTCATAACAGGACGTTAGCCATGCCAACCGTTGTCACGCACGCCGCCGTTCCCCTATGTATCGGCCTTGGGCTGGGGAAAAGAGCGATTCCCCCCTCTTTACTGCTGGCCGGCGTCGCCTTTGCCGTCATTCCCGACCTTGACGTGCTCTCCTTTAAGTTCGGCGTTGCCTACGCCAACGCCTTTGGCCACCGGGGATTTACTCATTCACTGCTGTTCGCCTTTGCGCTGCCGACGCTGGCCCTGGCGCTCAAGCGGTGGTTTAAGGTTGGATACTGGAGAATATGGTGTTTTCTCACGTTGTCCTTACTGTCGCACAGCGCGCTGGATTCGTTGACCACCGGCGGCATGGGCGTCGGCTGGCTGTGGCCGTGGTCGCAGGAACGTTTTTTTGCGCCCGTTCAGGTCATCAAGGTGGCGCCGTTTAGCTTGGCAAAATATCTGGAACCAAGCGGCATCGCCGTCATCAAGTCAGAGCTCGTGTGGGTGTGGCTACCAGGGATCGTCATGATGCTGTCGATGATGGTCGCCAGAAGAATAGACCGGGCCGAAGTTCAACAACCCTCATAGAAATAATCGATTACAGCAATAATCCCTACCTTACGCCGGGATAGTGGGTTATTGCTGCGTTAACCGCTAAATATCCCGGTTTAGTCGCTGAATATCACACCAAAACGCCCTCCTTTAGCGATTTATGTCATTTTAACCAATATCCCTATCTGATTGATTTAGCGATTTATGACTGCAATTCGCCGCCCAAAATTTAAAAACCAGTCTATTCTTCTTATATCAATCGATTAAGCACCGTTATTCCCCTGAATTTTGGTTAACTTAAAAATCATCTTTTGATGACAATAAATTAATATTATTTACATTTTTGTAACTTTTAAATAAAATCAGCTCACAATCGGGCTATTCCCAAAAGCCCTGGATATAACAAAGCACTTGAGTCCTTTGTCACGAGGTCGACCGATGAGACTAAAACAATGTACGACGCTTTCTAAAGTGTTGATAGTCGGATTAACGGGATTACTCCTCAGCGGCTGCGATATGGCCCTGATGAACCCCAAGGGGCAGATCGGCATGGAGCAAAAGTCCCTGATCGTCACGGCAATTCTGCTGATGCTGATAGTCGTTATCCCCGCTATCTTTATGACTTTTCTCTTCGCATGGAAATACCGCGAATCCAATCAAAGCGCTAAATACACGCCTAACTGGGCCCACTCGAACAAGATAGAGCTGGTGGTTTGGGGCATTCCCTGCATCATCATTCTGATCCTCGGTACGCTGACGTGGAAAAGCACTCACGCGCTCGATCCAAGAACGCCTATCGAGAGCGACGCCAAGACGATCACCATTGAAGCGGTTTCTATGGACTGGAAGTGGCTGTTCATCTATCCGGATCTGGGCATCGCTACCGTTAACGAACTCTCTTTCCCCGAAAACGTGCCGGTCAAGTTCAAGATAACCTCCGACACGGTGATGAACTCGTTCTTTATTCCAAGGCTCGGCAGCCAGATTTACGCGATGGCCGGCATGCAAAACGTCGTGCACCTCATCGCCAATGAAAAAGGCGTTTATCCCGGCATGTCGGCCAACTACAGCGGCAAAGGCTTCTCCGGCATGAAGTTCAACGCGCTGGTGACCTCGGAAGAAGACTTCAACAAGTGGGTGGAAAAAGTCAAACAGTCGCCCAATCAGCTACAGTGGGCCGACTACGGCAAGCTCGCCAAGCCGAGCGAAAACAATCCGGTTGAATACTTCTCTACCGTTAAGCCCGGCCTGTATCTGGACATCATTAATCAATATATGGATATGGACAAGAGCAAGCACGCACATCACTCTGGAGCCGAGGAATAAACCATGTTAGGAAAATTAACCCTAGACGCCATTCCTTATCATGAGCCGATTATTATGGGCGCCGTCGGCATGATTATCGTGGGCGGCATCGCCGTGCTGGCGCTGCTGACCTATTTCGGAAAATGGAAGTGGCTATGGACCGAATGGCTGACCAGCGTCGACCATAAAAAGATCGGCGTCATGTACATCCTGGTCGCCATGGTGATGCTGCTGCGCGGCTTTGCCGACGCCATCATGATGCGCACCCAGCTAGCCGTCGCCGCCGCCACCTCGGGCGAAGGCTTCCTGCCGCCGCACCACTACGACCAAATCTTTACCGCGCACGGCGTTATCATGATCTTCTTTATGGCGATGCCGTTCGTCATCGGCCTGATGAACATCGTGGTGCCGCTGCAAATCGGCGCGCGCGACGTGGCCTTCCCATTCCTCAACTCCCTGAGCTTCTGGCTGTTCGTGGCGGGCGTGGTGCTTATCAACATTTCTCTCGGCGTCGGCGAATTCGCCCAAACCGGCTGGCTGGCCTATCCGCCGCTGTCGGGTAAGGTATATAACCCCGGCGTGGGGGTCGACTACTGGATATGGAGCCTACAGATATCCGGGGTCGGTACGCTGCTCACCGGGGTGAACTTCTTCGCGACCATCCTGAAGATGCGCGCGCCGGGCATGAAGATGATGGACATGCCGGTATTCACCTGGACCGCCCTGTGCGCCAACGTGCTTATCATCGCCGCGTTTCCCATCCTGACGGCGACCGTCGCGATGCTGACGCTCGACCGCTATCTGGACTTCCACTTCTTCACCAACGATCTCGGCGGCAACCAGATGATGTACGTCAACCTCATCTGGGCATGGGGCCACCCTGAAGTGTACATTCTGATCCTGCCCTGCTTTGGCATCTTCTCCGAAGTGGTGGCGACCTTCAGCAAAAAGCGGCTGTTCGGCTACACCTCGCTGGTGTGGGCGACGGTAGTTATCACCCTGCTGTCCTTTATCGTCTGGCTGCACCACTTCTTCACCATGGGCGCCGGGGCGAACGTCAACGCCTTCTTCGGCATAGCCACTATGATTATTTCCATCCCGACCGGGGTGAAGATTTTCAACTGGCTGTTCACCATGTATCAGGGGCGCATTCAGTTCTCTACGCCGATCCTGTGGACGCTGGGCTTCCTGGTAACCTTCACCGTCGGCGGGATGACCGGCGTGCTGCTGGCCGTGCCGGGCGCGAACTACGTGCTGCACAACAGCCTGTTCCTGATTGCCCACTTCCACAACGTGATTATCGGCGGCGTGGTGTTCGGCTGCCTGGCGGGCTTCAACTACTGGTTCCCGAAGGCCTTCGGCTTCAAGCTTAACGAGCGCCTGGGCAAGTACGCCTTCTGGTTCTGGATTATCGGCTTCTTCGTCGCCTTCATGCCGCTGTACGCGCTGGGCTTTATGGGCATGACCCGTCGCCTGAACTACAGCCTACAGCCTGAATGGACAACTCTGCTGCTGGTAGCCGCGTTCGGCGCCGTGCTGATTGCGCTGGGCATCGCCTGCCAAATCCTACAGCTTTTGGTCAGCATCAAGGACCGCAAGAAAAATCTGGACGTCACCGGCGACCCATGGGGCGGCCGCACGCTGGAGTGGGCAACCTCTTCTCCGGCGCCGTTCTATAACTTCGCCCACCTGCCGCACATTAACGGCATCGACGCCTTCGCAGACCAAAAGGAAAAGGGCATCGCCTACGCGCGCCCGGCCAAGTATGAGCCAATCCACATGCCGAGAAACACCGGCGTCGGCGTGATTATCGCCGCCTTCAGCGTGGTCTTCGGCTTCGCGATGGTGTGGGAAATCTGGTGGATGGCTATCGTGGGCCTTATTGGCATGGCGGTAACCTACATCGCCTACACCTTTAACGACAATACCGACTACTACGTGCCGGTAGATGAAATAGAAAAAATCGAACAGCAGCGTTTTGAACAACTGAGCAAAGCCGGGGTGAATCATGGTAACTGATACGCTAATCGCGCCAAACGCGCATGCTCACGAGCACGAGCATGAACACCACGACAGCGGCGCCAAAACCGTCTTCGGTTTTTGGATCTACCTGATGAGCGACTGCATTCTCTTTGCCTGCGTGTTCGCCACCTATGCGGTGCTGGTGACCGGCGTGGCCGACGGCCCGTCCGGCAAAGAGATTTTCGAGCTGCCCTACGTGCTTGGCGAAACGGCGCTGCTGCTGCTCAGTAGCTTCACCTACGGCATGGCGGTTATCGCGATGAACAAGGGGGTAAAGAGTCAGGTCATCGGCTGGCTTATCGTCACCTTCCTGTTCGGCTTCGGCTTTATCGTCATGGAGCTCAACGAGTTCCACCTTCTGATTAGCGAAGGCTACGGCCCCAGCGCCAGCGCCTTCCTATCCGGCTTCTTTACGCTGGTTGGCACTCACGGGCTGCACGTGACGCTGGGCCTAATCTGGATGGCGGTTATGATTATTCAGGTGGCCAAAAAGGGACTGACGCCGAAAAACAGCGCGCGCCTGATGTGCCTGAGCCTGTTCTGGCACTTCCTCGACGTAATCTGGATCTGCGTGTTCACCGTGGTTTATCTGATGGGGGCTATCTAAATGAAACATACTGACGTTTCCGGCGCCAGCCACGGCTCCGTAAAATCGTATCTGATAGGCTTCGTTCTGTCCGTCATTCTGACCGCCATTCCGTTTTGGATGGTGATGACGGGTGCGGCGGAACCGAAGACGCTGGTTGTCGCCATCTCGCTGTTTGCCGTCGTACAGATAGTGGTGCATCTGGTTTATTTCTTGCATATGAACACAAAGTCAGAGGGAGGTTGGAACTTCGTCGCTCTGGTTTTTACTGGACTTATCATCGCCATCGTCGTCGTGGGTTCGCTGTGGATTATGTACAACCTTAACGTCAACATGATGGCTCACTAAGCGCGGTATCTATGATGAAGAAATATCTGCTGGTCACCAAACCTGGCATCATCTTTGGCAACATGGTGTCCGTTATCGGCGGCTTTCTCCTGGCCGCCCAGGGGAACGTCGACGCTTTCCTGATGTTCGCCACCGTGGTCGGCGTCTCGCTCGTCGTGGCGTCCGGCTGTGTGTTCAATAACTACGTTGACCGCGATATTGACTGCCTGATGGAAAGGACCAAGAACCGCGTGTTGGTTCAGGGTTTGATTTCTCCCACCGTCACGCTCAGCTACGCTACCGCGCTAGGCGTTCTGGGCTTCGCGCTGCTCTACGTTTTCACAAACGCAGTAGCGGTCGGTTTCACCCTGCTCGGGTTTGTGGTTTACGTCGGCGTTTACAGCCTCTATATGAAGCGTAAGTCGGTTTACGGCACGCTGATCGGCAGCCTTTCCGGCGCTGCGCCGCCGGTTATCGGCTACTGCGCCGTCAGCGGCCAGTTTGACACCGGCGCCATGCTGCTGCTGGTTATCTTCAGCCTGTGGCAAATGCCGCACTCTTACGCCATCGCGATTTTCCGCTACAAGGACTATCTGGCGGCGAACATTCCGGTTCTTCCGGTCAAGCGCGGCATCTCGGTGACTAAAAACCACATCACGTTTTATATCATCGGCTTTATCGCCGCGACGCTGATGTTGGCCATTAGCGGCTATGCGGGCTACGGCTATCTGGCCGTCGCCGCCACCGTCGGCCTTTGCTGGCTGGTCATGGCGCTGACCGGCTATAAGACCAACGACAACCGCGTTTGGGCGAAAAAGGTGTTTATCTTCTCCATCGTGACGATAACCGCTCTGAGCGTCATGATGTCGGTCGACTACACCCAAACCGTTTCACCGGAAACTCTGCTGGCGCTGGTCAGGTCTTAAGCTCTGTCTCTCCCGTACGCCGCGTTAACCGCGCGGCGTACGCGCATAACCCCTTTGTTGATAAAGAAAACCGCGCATTAACCCACGCTTACGATTATGCTATACCCTAAATATTCGAGTTGTATGACGAATCCATTTAGACACACCGCTTGAGGCACTATGAACGATAACCGCATGACGCCACAGGAACGCCGCGCGACGGCGGGGCTGGGTTTGGTATTCTCTTTGCGCATGCTGGGCATGTTTATGGTACTGCCGGTGTTAACCACCTACGGCATGTCGCTGGCGGGAGCAACCGAGCAGCTTATCGGCATTGCTATCGGCATCTACGGCCTCACGCAGGCGGTGTTTCAAATCCCGTTTGGCCTGCTGTCGGACCGTGTGGGGCGCAAGCCGCTTATCGTTGGCGGCCTGCTGATTTTCGCCTGCGGCAGCCTTATCGCCGCGATGAGCGACTCGATTTGGGGCATTATCCTGGGCCGAGCGCTTCAGGGTTCGGGCGCTATCGCCGCCGCGGTCATGGCGCTGCTGTCGGACCTCACCCGCGAACAGCACCGCACCAAGGCCATGGCGTTTATCGGCGTAAGCTTTGGCATCACCTTCGCCATCGCTATGGTGCTGGGCCCTGTCGTGACGCACGCCTTTGGCCTTAACGCGCTGTTTTTCGCCATTACCGTTCTTAGCCTCTTAGCCATCGCGCTAACGCTGTTCGTTATTCCCAATACCAGCGAACACGTGCTGAACCGCGAATCGGGCATGGTTAAAGGCAGCTTTATCAAGGTGCTGCGCAACGAGCGGCTACTCAAGCTTAACGTCGGCATACTTTGCCTGCACGCTATTCTGATGACCACCTTCCTTGCCCTGCCCGTGGCGATGGAACACGCGGGCTTCATGCCGGCGGACCACTGGAAGCTTTATCTGGTGACCATGCTGGTTTCGTTTGTCGCCGTTGTGCCCTTCATCATAGTTGCGGAAAAAAAGCGTAAAATGAAGCAGGTATTTTTAACCTGCGTCGCACTGCTTTTTATTTCTGAAGCTATACTTTTTTCCAGCGACCAACGCTTGTGGCTTCTGTTTGCGGGCGTACAGCTATTCTTTATTGCCTTCAACACGATGGAAGCCATTCTGCCCTCGCTTATCAGTAAAGAGGCCCCTGCCGGCTACAAAGGAACGGCGATGGGCGTTTACTCCACCAGCCAGTTTATCGGCGTGGCGATAGGCGGCGGCATCGGCGGTTGGCTGTTTGGCCTAAACGGCGTCAGCGCGGTGTTTTTGGGCTCGGTCGTCCTGTGCGGGCTGTGGTTTTTGTTAAGCACCACCATGAAGCAGCCTCCTTACGTCAGCAGCCTGCGCATTAACGTGCCGGAAGCGGCCATAGGCGCAGGGCTGTCGGCAGCCGTTCTCAAAGCGTTTACCGGCGTTAACGAAGCGGCGTTCGTCCCCGAAGAGCGCGCCGCCTACGTTAAGATAGACTCTGCGAGAACCAATCGCGCGACGCTAGAACAGGCCATTGTTGAATTTATTCGTAAGTACGACAGCCGACACCAGGCTGGCGAGAAACCGGCGGCGAATGCCCAGTAACCCTCCGGCCGTGAAGTAAAATAGCAAACGGCGGGAAGCGCGGGGCATAATCCGAGACTTGGGGTCCGTATTAACAGGCCCTCAGCGATATTGGAGACATCTAGTATGACGCAGACTTCCCGCATACCTCTTTCAGTCCTCGATCTCTCACCGATTATTCAGGGCGGCTCCGTTTCCCAGTCCTTCGCTCACTCTCGTGAACTGGCCGTTCTGGCCGAGCGGCTCGGCTATCATCGCTACTGGCTGGCGGAACACCACAGCATGGAGGGCATCGCCAGTTCGGCAACGGCGGTGCTGATAGGCTACATCGCGGGCGTAACGGAAAAAATGCGCGTCGGCGCGGGCGGCATCATGCTGCCCAACCACGCGCCGCTGACTATCGCCGAACAGTTCGGCACGCTGGCGACGCTCTACCCCAATCGCATTGACCTCGGGCTTGGCCGTGCGCCGGGCACCAATCAGGAAACCGCGCTGGCGCTTCGGCGCGACGAACACGACAGCGCCAGAAACTATCAGGCCAACGTGCACGAACTACAGGGCTATTTCGATGATGAAAACCCTGCCAAGCCCATTAAGGCTATTCCCGGCCAGGGGCTAAAAGTGCCGCTTTGGCTGCTCGGCTCCAGCCTTTACAGCGCGCAGCTGGCGGCAAAAATGGGCCTTCCCTTCGCCTACGCCGCTCACTTCACGCCGGATCTGCTGATGCAGGCACTGGAGGTCTATCGCCGGGAGTTCGTCCCCTCGGCGGCGCTGTCCAAGCCCTATGCCATGGTTTGCCTCAACGTTATCGCCGCAGATAACCATCTGCAGGCAGAGCGGCTTTTCAGCTCCGTTCAGCTGCACTTCGCCAACATGATCCGCGGTAAGCCGGGGCCGCTGCCGCCTCCGGTAGACGACGTGACCAAGGAGCTTGCTAAACACGAGCTTTACAGCGTCAACCACACGCTAAGCCTGTCTATCGTCGGCGATAAAGAGGACGTTCGCGACGGATTGCAAAATCTGCTGCAAGAAACCGGCGTTGATGAGATTATGATTAACGGACAGATTTTTGACCATCAGGCGCGCCTGCGCTCGTTTGAGCTGATTGCCGACATCGCGCCTGAACTAGGCTCAGCCTAGCCCGCTCACGGCGGGCATTCGTATCGCCGCGCGCCTGTACCGGGCGCGGCAGTAACGTTTAACCCTCTGGACTCTCAGGTGAACGATGAAAATTGTGGTATTGGACGGGTATACGCTTAACCCCGGCGACATTTCCTGGAACGACCTTAAGCAGCTTGGCGACCTCACGGTTTACGACCGCACCCCGCAGGACCTTATCGTTGAACGCATCGGCGACGCAGAAATCGTACTGACCAACAAAACGCCCATCAGCGCCCAAACGCTTTCCGCCTGCCCTTCACTCAAGTTTATCGGCGTGCTGGCTACCGGCTATAACATCGTCGACGTTAAGGCGGCGCGCGAAAAAGGCGTTATCGTCTGCAACGTGCCGAGCTACAGCACCATCTCGGTTGCCCAGCTGAGCCTGGCGCTGCTGCTGGAGCTTTGCCACCACGTGGGCGACCACAGCAACGACGTACGCGCCGGCGGCTGGAGCAGCAGCATTGACTTCTGCTACTGGCGCTCGCCGCTCATCGAGCTGCAGGGCAAAACGCTGGGCCTTATCGGCTACGGCCAAATCGGTTCGGCCTTCGCCGCCGTCGCGACCGCGCTGGGTATGGAAATCCTGGTCTATACGCCGAGCCAAAACAAGAAGCACGAGCGCCCCGGCCTTCGCGTCGTGCAGTTGGAGGAGCTTCTGGCCGAGTCCGACGTGATTAGCCTGCACTGCCCGCTGACGGCGGAAAATACCGGCATGATTAACCGCGCGACGATTGCGAAAATGAAGGACGGCGTGCTGCTGCTCAACACCGCGCGCGGCGCGCTTATCGTCGAGCAAGACCTGGCCGACGCGCTCAACAGCGGCAAAGTCGGCGGCGCGGCGCTCGACGTGCTGTCCTCCGAGCCGCCCCCGGCCAGCAACCCGCTGCTGACGGCCAAAAACTGCGTACTCACGCCCCACATCGCCTGGGCGCCGAAAGAGGCGCGCCTGCGCCTGATGGCGATCACGGTGGAAAACCTTAAGCGCTATATGGCGGGGAACCCGCAGAACGTAGTGAATTAACGGCAGGGTTTTGAGTAAAAGCGCCGGGAAGATTGTCATTGACGCTTCCCGGCGCTTTATTGTTGTGTAACACCGATCGACTCATGGAGAAAAGGGATGTTTACGGACAGGGACGAGATTGAAGAAAGTTTATGCGACGCGGATATTAATGAAAAGGATGCGAGAATACTGGCGCAGCAGGCCAGACCGGCTATTCAAATATACAAGGCGCAGGTCTGTCAGCAGCACAATGCAGTTAAAGGAATGTACGCATGACAAAGTTATTGTCTGATATCGGTAAGACCCTGTTATCCGGTATGGCGGCTTTAGTGTTGTTCGGCTGTGATGATAAACAGGAAGAAATAACACTGGCAAACGAACAGTTGGCCGATATGGTGTTTGTGGCGGGCGGCAGTTTTATGATGGGGGATTTTGGCCCGACTATGGGGGAGCATTTACCTTTCAGCTTTGAGCAGGATGATAAGCCGCTGCATAAGGTGACGCTTGACAGTTTTAGTATGTCCAAATACCGAGTAACGTGGAAGCAGTATAACCGTTATCTGGACATTCAGGGGAAACCAAAATCAAAAGCCCATACAAGATTTAAATCATACAATGAGAGCGACTCCTTTTCTAAGTTTGCTGGTGATTCCTACCCCGCAGCGGTTCTCTAGCAGGAAGCAAAGGACTATTGCCTGTGGGTGGGTAAAGTAAGTGGCCGGAAAGTTGACTTACCAACCGAGGCGCAGTGGGAGTATGCGGCACGCAGCCGTGGACAGTTTCTTATTATGGCGAACAAAGATAACGTCTGGCATAAGGATGAGGAGGGTGAAAACGCAAGTTTTGCAGGAAGCATTGAACCTGTAGGCAGCTATCCGCCTAACCCCCTTGGATTATATGACATGATGGGAAATGGTTTTGACTGGGTCAACGACTGGTACGCTTCGGACTATTATCAATCTTCGCCGGAGAAGGATCCCGTCGGGCCGGAGAAAGGCGATAAAAAGGTGTTAAGAGGGTCTGGTGGCAAGGCCTACTGGAATAATCCGGTTATTTTGCGCTGGAGCGGCGATATAGATGGGGATAAAAAGGGGGCGAAGATTGGCTATGGGTTTCGCTGCGTAGTCAATGAAGTGAGTCCCTTATAGTTTTATGGCGAGAAAGAGTGGGTTGAGTCTTTTGTCAGTGTTACTCAATATAGGGGGATACAGTTGGATAGTATAGAAAAAGGATTTCAGTTAAAGCTTGCGTTATTTTGCATTATTTTAATAAGCCCTCTGGTTAATGCACAGACAACTTGGGAGAGTTATGTGTCTTACGACAAATGCCAGGTGAATGTACCAGTTTGCCAACAGGCAGCTAAACAGGGGGATATACAATCACAATATAATCTGGGGAAAATGTACTACACAGGTGAAGGTGTACAACAAGATTATCATATGGCAAAGAAATTGTGGGAGCAGGCATCTGAGAAAGGAAACCCTCAGGCTCAGAATGGGTTGGGCGTACTATATTATTCCAATAAGGGGGTGCAAACACGAAATATAGATTTTGCCAGAAATTTGTTCTTACAAGCAGCACTACAAGGTGAATATAAGGCATTGCTGAATTTGGGTAAAATGTATGATGATAAACATGCAACGGATCAGGATTTAAAAAAAGCGGCTGAGGGTTTTCGAAAATTTCGAGATGAGGATAAAAAACAGTTAGAGCAGCAATCTAATAGTGGAAATGCAGACGCCTCATATAAGCTGAGTCGGATGTATACTGACGACGAAGTGCTTAAATCCGACCTCAATCAGAAAATTTACTATCTAGAAAAAGCGGCTAAACAAGGGAGCGCCTCTGCGCAGTATGAAATCGGTTATATTTATTATAGAGGCGGGTACGGGTTAAGATCAGATCCTGAAAAAGGCCGTGACTATTTCATTCAGGCTTATAATCAGGGCAACAGTGACGCCGCCTACTCTTTGTATGAATATTACACATATCGTGATGAACCGAATACTGAAAAGGCACTAAAGTATTTACAAAAGGCAGCTGAACAGCGTCACTTTAGAGCTATTCATCAAATTGCCTATTATTACTATCATGGGGTGGAACCCTATCTTAAACAGGACTATAAAAAAGCATTTCAATTTTATGAAATACTTTCTACTACATTGTCGAATAGAGCTAAATACTATTTGGGGAACGATTATCAGTTAGCCGCTATGTATCAATTAGGCATAATGTACGAAAATGGTCAGGGAATAACTAAATCCAGAGAGAAGGCGTTAGAATTGTTTAAGACATCCTGCGATGGTGGTTATCAGAAAAGTTGTGATGTGTTAAATAATAAAAGGTGATGATGTCAACGCACTGCTTTATTTTTTATTATAACTAACTATCCTCATGATATTTTAAACTGTGAGTCGTTTTGCACAAACTATAATAAAAAAACCGCATCAAAGATCTCAATGACGATATTGCCGCCCCGGATAAAAGATGGCGATAGACGACACTAGAATAGCGGACTTCTTTATATATGGATTAAAAGAAGCGATTTAATTGACCGTTGGTTGGAATCTATTTCGGACGCCATGAGCTAGTATCTCAACCATCTTATGGAATTTTGCGAGGCGTATTCCGATATTGGTATTACGCCTTGTTTCTTCTAACAAAATCGCTTGCTGCCGGTTATCGATAGCGGTATCTTTTGCCTGCGCCTGCAAATTCAGGTGCCGGGCTTAGCATCCTGAAATTCTCTTGTTGGCGACATAGCGGCGCGTATGCGCTTTTCTTATGTCGTGCACACGGCTACACTCCTATGGCGAGCCGGACGGTGGCGTCGCAAGACGCGCCGGTGTCCAACAAGGCCGGTAATGCTAACTCCGTCCGGTTCCGCCACCCGTGAAATTAGCATTTCCGATGGCGGTATAATTGACGACTTGTTGGAGGTTGCCCCTATGGCTACGATCCCTACCCAGACTCAACCCTCATCCGAGAAACCCGCTAAAACCCAGCGCCGCTACACCGTCGGCTACGTCCCCAATCAGGGCGATACCAGCACGCCCGCCATAAACCTAGGCGGGAAATGGCTCAGAGAGGCCGGCTTCGACACCGGAATCGGCGTGACGGTCAAGATTGCCGACGACTGCATTGTGCTCATTCCCGACAACGAGGAAGTACACAGCTTAAGCAGGTGAAAGAAGCGGTGAAGGTGATGAAGGAGGGTGTGCTTAGCGAGTTGTGAGGAAAAAGGGAAATGCGTCTCCCCAAACGAGAAAAGCCACCCTGAAGGTGGCTTTTCCGGTACTAACTTTAGCGCGCGGGTCCGAAGAAATCCGCGCCTTGACGGGATGACATTATCGGTGTCTGGAGAGTCCGTCAACTGCCCCCTGATGTTTTATGCCCTCCAGAGCTAAAACATCAAAAAAATCTCACTGATTTTTCGGGAAATTGATTGTTCATTTCAGTATCAGATGGATAGGTTTTGCACCTTCTTTTATCTATAATCAGAAATAAAACGTCAGGAAAACGAAAATGGCAACGGCAAATATAAATACAGCAATGCTAACCTGGGCGCGTCAGCGTTCCGGCTATTCTTTGTCTGCATTTGCCGCCAAATGCGCCGTCAGCGAAGAACGGCTGATACAGTGGGAGTCTGGCGAACAGCCTATGACGTTTAATCAGGCTATGCTGCTCGCTGAAAAGGCCCATATTCCTTTCGGCTATCTGTTTCTGACGACCCCTCCCGTTGAAACGCTCCCCATTCCTGATTTAAGAACACAAGACAACCGCGCAGTCCATCAACCCAGCGCGGAATTACTGGATTTGGTAAAACTGATGCTCCAGCGTCAGGAATGGTACAGAGACTATCTTCGGCAACAGCTGACCGAGCCTAATCCGTTTGTCGGACGTTTATCTGTTCGCTGTCGCGTCGATGCCATCGTCGAAGATATCAGGCAGGCATTGCGAGTTGGGCTGTACCCTGAACGTGGCAACAGCGACGGTTACTATCGGGATCTGATTAATCGCATAGAATCCCTCGGTATTTTAGTCATGCGGCAGGCTAATCTGGGTCATTTCACTCGGCCTTTACAGGTGGAGGAGTTCCGCGGGTTCGCCATTACCGATGAATATGCCCCCATTGTTTTCATCAACCATGCCGATGCCCCCGGCGCCCGCCTGTTCACGCTAATTCACGAGCTGTGCCACATCTGGATCGGGCAGTCTGGTATTTCTGATGGAGATGCTCGCACCTCTCGTAAAGAAGAAGTTTTATGCAACGCCGTGGCTGCTGAGTTTTTGGTTCCAGCAGAGGAATTTGCCCAACGCTGGCAACCCGATTTAGAGCGCTGGCAGGACAATCTCGCCCCTCTGGAACTTCACTTTCGGGTCAGCCGGTGGGTACTGGCCCGGCGAGCATTAACGCTGAAATTTATCGGATATGATGACTATGCCCGCTATGTCGCAGGACTGAAAGCCGAATGGCAGGAGCGAGAAAAAAGCGGTAAAGGCGGCCCCGGTTACTTCCAGACAAAAAAAGCACAAATTAGTCTGCCCTTCTCCCGCGCCGTCGTCGGGCAAGCGCTGAGTGGTCAGCTTTTACTTCGGGAGGCAAGCGCGCTTCTTGATGGTATGAGACCGGCTAAAATTCCTGTTTTCGCGAAGGAGCTAGGGGTATGAGATACCTGCTGGATGCAAATACGTATATTCAAGCGAAAAATCAGTATTACGGCATGGATATCTGCCCCGCTTACTGGCACTGGTTGGATCTTCAGTTTGAGCAGGGACTCATAGGCAGCGTGGATATGATTGGCCGGGAACTAAAGGACGGTAACGACGAATTGGCAGACTGGGCAAAAGCGCGTCCCGGCCATTTTATCAAAAACGACGATGCAGATACGCAGGCCATTTTTACTCAAATTATTCAGACGGTAATGGCGGGTGACTACAACCCCGGCAATCGTGATAACTTTTTAGCAAAAGCCGATCCGTGGATTATTGCCAAGGCTAAGTCTATTGGTGCAGTGGTTGTGACACATGAGTCACTGGTTATTGAAGGTACCAAAAAGGTGAAGGTGCCAAATATCTGCCATCAATTCGGCGTTCCCTGCGTCAATACGTTTCAGTTTCTGCGTGAGTTAAAAGCGCGGTTTGTGCTTAGTTCTTAGGATTAAGCTATTTTCATCCAGCCTTCTCGTTCCTTTTCAAGAAAACGCGCCTGTATTTAACTTAGACAAACGACGGGCCAAGCCCGCCGTTTTCAATTCAACCTCAACCCTACACCACCAACCACAGCAGCCAGGTAAACGCAAACCCGCTAACCCCTAGCACCGTGGTCAACACCGTCCAGGTCTTCAGGCCGTCTGCGACGGAAAGCCCCAGGTACTTGGTGACGATCCAGAAACCGGAGTCGTTAATGTGCGACAGACCCAAGCCGCCGAAGCACATGGACAGCGTGACCAGCACCAGTTGAATATGGTTTAGTCCCACCACCGCCTCTGACAGCAGGCCGCCGGTGGTCAGAATAGCTACCGTCGCCGAGCCCTGCGACGCACGCAGCGCCAGAGAGATGATGAACGCGGCAGGAATCAGCGGCAGCCCGATGGTCATCAGCACGTCGGCCAGCGCCTTGCCCACGCCGGACTCCACCAGCACTTTACCAAACACGCCGCCCGCACCGGTCACCATGATAACCACCGCTGCCGTCGGCAGCGCGCCGCCCATGACGTCGCTGGCATGCTGCATGCTCCAGCCGCGGCGAACCGCCAGGAAGTAGAACGCGAGCACCAGCGCAATCATCAGCGCCAAGCCCGGAGAACCGACCAGCGTGAAGAAGTCTCTTATCGGCGAACCGGCCGGCATCACCGTAGCGGACACGGTACCCATCATAATAATGGCGATAGGAATGATGATAAGCGCAGAGATTAAAAACGCCCCCGGAGGATTCATGCGATCGGTAATCGGCGCGCTATTTTCCGGCGCAGGTTCCGGAGCCGCCAGCTGAAGCTGCTCCAGCACTTCGACCGACATCGCATAGTTTTTACGGTTAAGGCGCTGGGCGACAAAGTAGCCGATAACGCCTACCGGAATAGAAATCAGCAGCCCGATAATGGTGAGCCAGCCCACGTCGGCGCTCAAGAGCCCCGCGGCGGCGACCGGCCCCGGATGCGGCGGCAGCGCAACGTGCACCGTCAGCATGACGCCGGCCATCGGCAGGCCAAACTTCAGCGGAGAAACCTTGGCTACCTTGGCGAAACCGTAAATAATCGGCGCCAGAATGATAAAGCCAACGTCAAAGAATACCGGGATCCCGAGAATAAAGGCCGCGATAGTCAGCGCGGCGACGGTACGCTTTGGCCCTAATTTTTTGCTGAAATAGCTGGCCAGTGATTCAGCGCCGCCGGAGTGTTCGATCATTCGACCAAGCATCGCGCCCAGGCCGATAATGATGGTAATCGAGCCAAGAACGCCACCCATGCCCGCGGTCATGACCTTCATGACTTCGCCGGTAGGAATGCCGCTGGCCAGCGCAACGAACAGGCTGACCATCAGCAGCGCTACAAACGGTTGAACTTTCGCTTTAATCACCAGCAGCAGGAGCAAGAGCACGCCCAAGGCCGCTATCGTTAACAGTGCAATTGTCGACATGGTTAGACCCTTTAATAGGTAAAAGTAGGGTACCGCATCGATTTTTACATCGACGCGGTGGGTTTCTTTTTTTTATAAATTCGTTTCTATACGGACTTTACGAACTTTATTTCAGTGCTACATCTCAATATAAAAATCAGTACTATAAATAAGGCTTCACCCAGCCAAGCCCCGCCGTCGTTTCGCCGCGCGGCTTGTATTCACAGCCTACCCAGCCCTGATAGCCAACTTCATCCAACTTGTTGAAAATCCAGCCGTAGTCCAGCTCTCCGCTGTCCGGCTCGTGGCGCTCCGGCACTGAAGCGATCTGAATATGCCCGTAGCGGCCGGCCATCGACTGAATAATATCCGTTACGTTGCCGTCAACCAGTTGGGCGTGGAAAAAGTCCAGCTGAACGAAAGCGTTGGGCTTATTTATTTCCTCAATTAGCGCCAGCGCCTGATGCTGGCTGCTGAACAAATAGTTAGGCTTAATCGGCGGGCTAAGCGCTTCAATCAGCACGTTTATGCCGTGCGGCGCAAAGCGGTCCGCCGCGTAGCGAACGTTTTCAATAAACGTTTGGCGGCAGGCCAGGCGGTCTACGCCTTCGGGCACTACGCCCGCCATCACGTGTACGTTAGGGCAGCCGAGCGCGATAGCGTATTCCAGCGCGCAGTCAATATCTTCACGCGCCTCGCGCTCGCGGCCGGGCAGTGCGGTAAGCCCCCACTCGCCTGCGGCGACGTTGCCGGGCGCGGTATTGAACAGCACCTGCTTAAGCCCATTCTGCTTCAGCTTTTCGGCAAGCTGCTCCGCCGGGTATTCATAGGGAAACAGAAACTCGACCGCCTTGAAGCCGGCCTTGGCCGCCGCTTCAAACCTGTCCAGAAACGGCAGTTCGTTAAACATCATTGATAAATTGGCAGCAAACTTCGGCATGGTTTATCTCCGTAATTCGGCAAGTTGTTCTTCAGACAAATAGCGGATGCGACGATCGCCCAGCGTAAATATCAGCTTTGCCGTCTCTTCCAGCTCTTCATAGTTATCCGAGGCGTCGCGCAGGGAGCGCCCCAGCGTAACCGCGCCGTGGTTGGCTAACAGAAAGGCCCGGTTGCCGTTAGCCAGCTTGGCGAGATCTTCGCCAATCCGCCGATCGCCAGGGCGATAGTAAGGCACCACTGGGACTTTCCCCATTCTCATTACCACATAGGGGGTAAACGGGCGGATGGCGTTTTCCATATTGAGATCTTCCAAGCAGGACAGCGCCGTCAAATAGGTGCTGTGCAGGTGGACGACCGCCTTACACTCCGGATTGTTGAGATATAAGGACAGGTGAAAGCTGACCTCTTTTGACGGCTTGTCGCCTGAAATCAACGTTCCGTCCAGCCCCACCTTGGAAAGCCGGTCGGCGTTAAGCTCCCCCAGGCAGGAGCCGGTCGGCGTCGCCAGCAGCGTGTCGTCGGGCAGCAGCATGGAAAGGTTGCCGGCAGAGCCCGTCGCGTAGCCGCGTTGGAACAAAGAGGCGCCCAGGCGGACCATGGCTTCGCGCGCCTCAAGCTCTGCTTGAATTAACGTCTTTTCACTCATACGGGAAACTCCAGCTGTGCTCTGGCAAAGAAGTTTTCATCTCCGAAGTTACCGGACTTCAGCGCCAGAGAGACGGGCTGCTCCGTCGCCCGCACCCAAGGCACGCCGGGAGAAATGCAGGGGCCAATGTGAAAACCGTGAATGTTTAAAGACTGGGTAACAACCCCTGACGTTTCTCCGCCCGCAACGATAAAGCGGCTAAAGCCAGCCTTGTGAAGCAGGGAGACGACGTCGGAAAACAGATGCTCAACCGCATGGCTTGACGCCTGCGCGCCGTACTTCTGCTGGATAAGCTTCAGCGTTTCCGGCTGTGCCGTAGCGTAAAGCATCGGCGCAAGCTTGCCGTCAGCATTCTCTTCAACCCAGCGGGCCAGCTCCGCAGCGTAAGCCGCTCGCTCCGAATCCGACGCGACGCAACGCTCCACGTCAATCGCCTTTGACGCCGCCTGCTGGCGATAGCGCTCAACCTGAAGGTTGGTCATCGTCGAACAGGAACCGGACAGCACCACCGCCTTTTTGCCCTGCGGCGCACCGGCGAGCTTGGCGTTAGACGCTCCCTGCCCAGCCTCTTCTACCACCGCCCACTGCCTGGCGATGCCGATAGCCAGACCGGAACCGCCGGTCACAAGCTTCATCGACTTGACCGCCTCGCCTTGCACCAGCAGGTGCCGTTCGCTCAGCGCGTCCAGCACCACGTAGCGCTTTCCTTCTTCTGCCAACGCGGCCAGCTTTTGCTTCACCGCCTGCGCGCCGAGGTCGAGATCCGACGCCGTCACCAGGCCGCACTTGCCCTGAGCCTGCGCTTCCATCAGGCGCAGCAGGCTGCTGTCCGTCATCGGCGTCACCGGATGGTTGCGCATGCCGGACTCCGACAACAGCTGCCCCATCACGAACAGGTAGCCTTGATAAACCGTACGCCCGTTAACCGGCAGTGCGGGAGATATGACCGTCTGCGTCTCGCCCAGCGCGTTTAACAGGGCGTCCGTTACTGGCCCGATGTTGCCCTTCGGCGTACTGTCGAAGGTTGAGCAGTATTTGAAATAGAACTGACGGCAGCCCTGACGCTTAAGCCACGACAGCGCGGCCAGCGATTGCTCCACCGCCTCTTCAACCGGGCAGGAGCGGGACTTCAGGCTGATAACCACCGCCTGCGTGTCGACGGTTACGTCGTCTGCGGGAACGCCGTTAAGCTGAACGGTGGACAGGCCGTTCTCCACCAGGAAGCTGGCGATATCGGTCGCTCCCGTGAAGTCGTCTGCAATAACGCCTAGCAACATTATGCGTTCTCCTTACCCTTCGGCAGCTCGATGCCGGAGAAAATCTTGATAACGGCGCTGTCGTCTTCTCTGCCAAAGCCGGCGTTGCTGGCCTCGGTAAACATGTTTAGCGCAGTGGAGGCTAAAGGCAGCGGGAAGTGCAGAGATTTGGCGGTGTCGGCCACCAGCCCCAGATCCTTAACAAAAATGTCTACCGCCGACTTGGGCGAGTAATCGCCGTCGACCACGTGACGCATGCGGTTTTCAAACATCCAGGAGTTGCCGGCGGCGTTGGTGACCACGTCGTACATGACGTCCAGCGGAATGCCCGCCCGCGCGGCCAGCGCCATTGCCTCAGCGCCAGCGGCGATGTGAACCCCGGCCAGCAGCTGGTGAACGATTTTCACCGTTGCGCCCAGGCCAATCTCTTCACCAACGCGATACACCTTGCCCGCAACGGCGTCCAGCACCGGCGCCAGCTGGCTGAAAGTCTGTTCGGCTCCGGAAGCCATCACGGTCATTTCACCCGCAGCGGCCTTCACTGCGCCGCCGGAAACCGGCGCGTCCAGCATGTTTAACCCGAATTCGGCCAGGCCTTTCTCAATTTCCTTGGCGTCCGCAGCGGAAATGGTAGAAGAAACCATCACCGGCGTACCGGCCTTCAGGTGCTGAGCCAGACCGCTCTCGCCAAACAGGATCTTTTTCACCTGTACGGCATTGACGACCAGCAGCAGCACGGCGTCCAGCTTATCGGCAAACGCCTGAGCGCTGGCCGCCGTCTCTTTTGCGCCCTGCTGCTTAAGCTGCTCCAGCGCAACCGGATTAATATCGGCGCCGTAGGTCGTTAGCCCCGCGCGAATACAGGACTGCGCCGCACCCATGCCCATTGAACCCAGCCCTACGATACAAACGGAATAGTCTTTATTCTGCATACCAATCTCCAATATCAAAGCGCAATGTTAAAATTAGTTAATCTTTGTTCTCTTGTGTTAATTATAGGGAATTGAAAAAACAATATCGCGATCCAATTCACAGATATTAACATCATCATAGGTTTCAACAATTGCATAGAAATCATAGGATTTATTTTTTCTTTATTTATTTTAGCAAGTTATGTTTTGTTAATGCGCTTCACACTCTAGGGGGCCTGTGATAACTTATAACAAAAATTAACGCCATATATACCCGTCATACTTCAAGTTGCATGTGCGTTGGCTGCACTCGTTCACCCCAGTCACTTACTTATGTAAGCTCCTGGGGATTCACTCCCTTGCCGCCTTCATGCAACTCGAATTATTTTGGGTATAGTCCACTCGGAGCGAAATCATCGTGATACCCGTAGAACGACATCAACAGATTTTAGAACTGGTTGCCGAACGCGGCGTCGTCAGCATCGCCGAGTTGACGGAGCGCTTTGGCGTCTCTCATATGACCATTAGAAGGGATCTTCATAAGCTTGAACAGCAGGGTACCGTTATCCCCGTGTCGGGCGGCGTTCAGGCGCAGGAAAGGCTTATCAGCGAGCCTTCGCACATGGATAAAGAGACGATGTTTAGCCAGCAGAAGGCCAGCATCGGCAGGCTCGCCGCGGAAATCATCCCCGCCGACAGCTGTATTTATCTGGATGCAGGCACCACGACGCTGGCGCTTGCCAAAGAGATAGGCGATCGCAGCGATTTGACCGTCGTCACCAACGACTTTGTCATCGCCAGCTATTTAATCGAATTCGGCAGCTGTGCGCTTATCCACACCGGCGGCACGGTCTGTCGGGAAAACCGCTCCTGCGTCGGAGAGGCCGCCGCTCACGCCCTGCGCAACCTGCTTATCGACATTGCGTTTATCTCCGCCTCGTCGTGGAGCATGCGCGGGCTGTCGACCCCCAGCGAAAACAAGGTGTCGGTAAAAAGAGCCATCGTCGACGCCAGCCACCGCTGCATCCTGCTGTGCGACACCTCAAAGTACGGCAAAATCGCCACCTATATGGCGCTGCCTATCTCGGTGTTCGACACCATTATTACCGACAGCGCCCTGCCTGAGGCGGCAAAAGAGGCCATTCGCCTGTCGGAAATCACGCTTATGCTGGCCAACCCCTAAGCATAAAAAAGCCCCGGCGTTTCCGTCGGGGCCTTCCACATTAAAAAGGAGATTACTTCAGCAGTTCCAGCGTTGCATCGTTGAAGTAGTCAACCTGTACCTCATAGTCTTTGCCCAGCAGCTGGCCGCGGCCGTACCAGTTAATGCCGCCCAGCTGCAGCGACAGGCCCTGTACGTCAAAGTTGAACAGGTAACCGGTAGAGCTGACGAAGGTAAACTGGTTGTTCTGCATTTGCAGCAGGTTGAAGCTCAACCCTTTCAGATAGTGCGACTGTACGCGGCCCAGATAGGCAGGAGCCAGTTTACCGAACAGGCGGACAACTTCGGCGCGGTAAGCGTCGACGGTCAAACCTTTCGGCAGCTCGCGCGCGATCAGCGCAAAAATGTCTGCGTTGGCCAGCGCAATCGCAAGCTTGGTGGTCAGAGAGGTCGTCAACTTCTCCTGATTGACGGAGAATTCCGGCTGCTTGCTGTTTCCGCTCTTTTTTACCGGCTCAAGGAATTCGCCAAGGTTAGGCTGAATCAGTACGGTTGTCGCGATATAGGCCGCTGCGGCGGTGTCCTGCTCCGGGCGGCGCTCGCCGATAAACAGCGCAAATTCGTTATCCGCCGTGGCTTCAATTTTGTTAGCTTTCAGATACTCTACGACCGCTTCCGGCGTCTTTTCACCGCGAACCAGCTCGCACAGCACGTTCATGTGACCGTCATGGCGGCCGCCGTTGAACGTTGGCGCCAGCGACATTACTGCGCTTTGAACGATAGGAAGGGCGGGAATAGCTAAAAGATTTTTTGCTGTGCTCATGTCATTACGATCCGTCAATAAAATAAACTCTGGCGCCCGACTTCAGAGCGCCGCTTTATGGTCCAGCAATCCTTACCATACGCGCGGGCGTACGCCGGACTTGGCTAAGTAAAATATCATACTCACATAAGGCAAAAAGCACCAGATGAAGACTCACCGGGCGCTTTTAGATTTGTTACGGACGGTTTCTCGTCAAGACAAAAAAACAATGTTGAAATATTTACTAAAAAATCGTCGTCTAAACAACCATCGCCAGCCCCAACGTAGCCAAAAGCCCGAGCACGGAGGCGATGCAGGTCGCCACCGTATAGGTGGCGTACATCGTCCCGACCGAAATGCCCAAACACTCCTTCACGAACCAGAAGCCGGAGTCGGTGACGTGAGAACCGCCGATAGCGCCGGTGCCGATAGCGATAGCCACCAGCGCCGGGTCAAGAGACGGATAGCCGCTGAGGACCGGCAGGATAAAGCCCGCCGAAGCCATCATGGCGACGGTCGCGCTCCCCAGAGCGGTGCGCATAACGATAGCAATAACCCACGCCATGATGAGCGGGCTTATCTGAATGCTGGTCAGCACCTCCTTCAGCGCTTCGCCGACGCCGCTGTCGATAATGATTTTGTTAAATGCGCCCGCGGCGCCGATAACCAAAAGAATAGACGCCATCGGCGCCATCGCGCTTTCGCTGAACTTACCCAGTTGGTTCAGCGTAAAGCCTTGTCCCGTGCCGAGCACGAAATAAGCCACAACGGCTGAGATAAACAGCGCAATCATCGGCGTGCCGATAAAGTCGACGTAAACCATATAGGCGGGAGGATTGGCCTTGTCGATCGTCAGTTCAACCAGCGTTTTGCCAATCATCAGCAGCAGCGGAAGCAGGATGACAAACAGCGTCTTGCCGAAAGAAGGCAGCTCGGAATCCGGACGCGACTCGGCATTGGCGTAGGCGCCGGTTACCTCCACCGGGAAACGCCTGGAGATATATTTACCGTAAATCGGCCCGGCAATCGCCGCGGCGGGTATGCCCACCAGCAGGCCGTAGAAAATGACTTTCCCCACGTCGGCATTGAGCGACCCGGCAATCGCCATCGCCGCAGGATGTGGCGGAATGACGCAGTGGACGATGAGCAGCCCCATTATCATTGACAGCGCAACCTGAATCACCGGCAGGTTTGACTCTTTCGTCACCGAGAACATCAGGGCGATAAGCAGGATGATCCCCACCTGGAAGAACACCGGAATACCGCAAATATAGCCGACAACCAGCATCGCCCAGTGGGCGTGCGTTTTGCCGAGGAGGTTAATCAGGGTTCTCGCCAGCCGCTCTGCGGCGCCCGATATCTCCATCAGCTTGCCGAGTATCGCCCCCAGCGCCAGGATGGGCGCCAAAAAGCCAAGCGTCCCTCCCAGCCCCGACTCAAACGCCGAGACGATTTTCGCCAAGGGCATTTCCATTGTTAATGCCAAAAACAGGCACGCCGTCATTAAAGAAACGAAGGCATGTATTTTGAAATAAACGCATAACACCACCACGATGATAATGGCGAGTATCAGCATCGACATCGCAAATCCAACACTCATAGTTCGTCCCCGTTATTGTATTTATACCGGCCTATGGCCGAACGACGGGTGCAGTCGTCCGGACGCATAGCGCCGCGAATAAATGATGTTGATATTTTTATTTAATAACGCGGTCGGCGTTCCGGCCTGCGTTTATTATTTAAGGCATCGCTTTGGGTCTTATTTTTTGAAATAAGGCGCGTACAGCGCGGCCAGGCGAACGGCCTCAATCAGGCTCACCGCGTTGGCGACGCCTTTACCCGCAATGTCATTCGCCGTACCGTGGTCGACCGAGGTTCTTAAAATCGGCATTCCGTTGGTAATAGAAATCGTGCGGTGAAAGTCCACCATCTTGGTCGCGATATGCCCCTGGTCGTGATAAGGGGAAAGCACCGCATCATAAGCGCCCAGCAGCGCAAAGTGGAAAACGCTGTCCGCAGGCTTAGGCCCGACAATGTTGACGCCCGCTTTTCTTGCCATTTCAACGCCCGGCGCCAGAACGTCGTCGTCCTCAGAGCCAAAGAGGCCGTGTTCCCCACAGTGCGGGTTGATACCCGCCACCGATAGCCTGGGATTTTTAAGGCCCAGCTTGTGCAGCGCTTCGGTGCAGCGAATGGCGTAGTCACACACCCGCTCCGGCGTTAAGGATTCAATAGCCTGCACCAGCGACATGTGGCGCGTCAGGAAAAACACCCTCAGCTCTTTGACCTGAAACATCGTCAGCGGATCTTGAGTGCCGGTCAGATCCGCCAATATTTCGGTATGGCCGATGTAGTTAATATTTCCCGCTTTGAGGGACTCTTTATTAATCGGCGTTGTCGCCAGCGCGTCTATTTTATGGGCCATCGTTAATTCGGTGGCCGTCTTAATATATTCAAAAGCGGCTTTACCGCACTGCCCTTGAATAAGTCCGGGTTTAAACGACGCATAGTCCAGTTCTCCGCGCTGGAGAAGGTTTAACACGCCTTCCCGGAATTCGGCGTCTCGAAGAGAGTCAATCACGCGAACGTCGAGATTGACGTTGGAAAACGCCGCCGCCTCTTCCAGTATGCGCCGGTCGCCGATAACGACCATGTTTCCATATTCATGCGCTTCCCTGCTGGCCAGGGTTTTCACGACAATCTCCGGCCCGATGCCGGCGGGATCGCCCATAGGTATGCCGATTAGCGGTTTTACGTTCATTTAAGCTCCTGAGGTTGGTTAGATAATTCTTTCTCTGTGGCGTATACGCCGCTGGAAATTTTGGTGCTCAGATAGTCGACGCAGTGCACGAGCGTACTGTCGTTACCGACAAAGCCGCCTTTCGTCACGATGGACAGGCCGTTGCACCTGTCTCCCAGCAGGTGGCCATAAACCGCCAGCGGCTCAACTTCATCTTTCAGGATGAATCCCTTACTGCCCAAGCGGTTGGTAACGGCGAGCGTCACGTCACCGCCGCTGGTGTAAATTCCCCGAAACATCGACTTCTCGTTGAGCAAAACCTGAGACGTCACTTCGGCTATCCCTTTGTTTATCAAGCAGCTCACCTCCGACTTGTCGACGCCGTACTCCTGCGCCAGTTCGCCCAGCTCGCAGACGTGCTCTGGCGTTTCCACCGTATCGATGCCCACGACGTCATACCGTTCAGACTTACGCAGCAGCATCTGAACCAGCGGCCCCGCCTTACCGGGATGTTTTGAGATATCAATCAGCTGACGCGGAGGGACGACCTCCAGCCAGACGTTGCGGTCGTACTTGAGCTTCTCGATCTGCCGCTGGGTGAGCGCTGAGACGCTGCCAATGGCGATAAACACTTTATTGGTCTTCACGTTAGCGCTGGAATAACGCAGGTGGGCAAGCTGCGCGGTAAAAGGCCCTGGGTCGACGCAGAACACCGGCAGGCCGGTTTTCTCAACCGCTTTTGCGATAGCGGCGATGTCCAGATCCGTCGTTGCGTCAAAGATCGCAATTCGTCCCCCCTGTCGGTAGACCGTCGCTATCTTCTCCGACAGCGCGTCAACGCCTGCCAGAACGTCGCGCAGCGGGATGTGATGAGGCTCGTAGCGCGACTGCTGGCGAAACAGCTCAAGGACGGAAGACTCCGTCATCGGGTTCTTCGGGTCGTCTCTCATCATGGTGTTTTGCAAAGGAATGCCGGAAACCAGCAGCGAACCGCCGACGCAAATCCGCCCGCTGGAGGGGTAAACCGGAACAACTACGGCCATAAGCTCCGGATAGTTATCCAATACGGCATCCACTTCGGCACCCATATTTCCCCTCAGCGTTGAGTCGATACGCTTACTGATTAAGGGCGCCTGGGCTCTAAACTGTTCGATACACTCGCTGACGCGGCTATAGGCCTCTTCGGGCGAAATAGATCGGGAGTCGGTAGAAAAAGAGACAATCTCAAAATGGCTCAAAGACTGATGAAACGCCTCCAGACAGGTTATGGTAGTAAACCCCTTCTTGCTTAACAGGGCGCTGGTAGCGTTCGCACCGGTTAAATCGTCCGCGACAATCGCAACTTTCATCGCATTCTCCTTGGTTTTATTATGATTTTTTCTCTAATGGGCGATGAGCCAACTCGGCGCACTGAGAAAACTCAGGCTGCGCCCCGTCGGTAATCACGCGGTGAAACGTAGACAGGTCGGCAATCTTGTAGCGGCAGCGGATGTTCAGCTTGCTTTCGTCCACGAGAAGAACGGGCTGTACGGAGCGCCGGATAGCCATCCACTTGCAGTCGGCCTTGATTTGGCTGGTGGTTAGCGCGCCATACTCTTCGCTATAGCCATCCGCGCCGATAAAGGCAATATCGGTAATACGCTCAGACAGATAGCGAACCGTTTCTGAGTTATAGCAGGCGCGGCTTCTGGGTATGACCTCTCCCGGACACAGGATAAGCTTGACCTCGGGCTTGCTGTTGAGCGCCATCGCGATAGAGAGATCCAGCGTAATCACGGTGATCGGCAGCTGGATATACGGGATCATCTCCCGTACCGTCGTTCCACCGTCCATGAAGACCACCATATCCGGCTGTAACAGCTCGCAGGCCCTCTGGCCGATGATTCTCTTGCTTTCAAAACAGCGGCCCTCTTTGACGTCATAGCCGGGGCTATGGTCCAAAAAGCGCTTCTTGACCAGACCGCCGTAGGCCAGCTGAACCAGCCCGCGCTCCTGCAGCTGCTTGAGATCGCGCCGGATGCTCATGTGGGACACGGCCAGCAGCCTGGCCAGATCGTTGATGCTGCAAGAGTCGTAGTTATCTAGGATATTTAGGATTTTTTTGTATCTTGGTACATCAGGCATGGGCTTTCCTCACTTCAGAACGCGCGTGAAAACCGCGCGTAAAAATTGAGGCTAGTATGGGGGGGCAAATACTTTCATCTGTGAATCTATTAACACTTTCACAAATTAAAATCGCAGATGTTAGGCGCGTCTAATTTCTTAATCTTCATCCGGTAATACCTGTTAACTTCCCTTGGGAGGCATGGAAGTCGTTGGCGCAGAGCGCTATGTTGCAGGCCGTTAAACCGATTTAACGGAGAACGTATGGAAGAACATGAGAAATATCTGGGGCAGGCCAAACGCGTTTTGCTCAGCGAATCGCAGGCCATTGAGCGTGCGGCGACGAAGGTCGGCTCGGAGTTTATCGAGGCAATTAAGATAATAACGTCGGCAAAGGGCCGGCTCATCGTCACCGGAATGGGCAAGCCGGGCTATATTGCCCATAAGATTGCCGCCACGCTGATGAGCACCGGCACGCCCGCCTACTATCTTCATCCGGCGGAAGGCAGCCACGGCGATCTGGGCATGATCGCTAAAAACGACGTCGTCATTGCTATCTCCAACAGCGGAGAAACGCCGGAAATCCTAAATCTTCTTCCCGCCATACGCCGTATCGGCGCCAGAATCATCGCGCTGTGCGGTAACGAAAGGTCAACGTTGGCCAAACTCGCCGACGTTACCCTAGACGCTTCGGTAGAAAAAGAGGCCTGCCCGTTGGATCTCGCCCCTACCTGCAGCACGACCGTCGCACTGGCGCTGGGCGACGCTATCGCGGTAGTTCTCATGCAGGCGCGCCAGTTCACCGCCGACGACTTTGCGCTTTACCATCCCGGCGGCGCGCTGGGGCGCAGGCTGCTTCTAAAGGTGGAGCACGTAATGCGCAGCGATGGAAGAAATCCGGTCGTATCGCAGGAAAACAACGTCGAGCACGCGCTGTTTATCATGACGGAAAAAGGCGTAGGCGCAACGTCAGTCATTGACGAGCAGGGAAAGCTGGTTGGGCTGATTACCGACGGCGACGTTCGCCGACGTCTGGCGCAGGACGTACAAATTCTCTACCTGCCGGTACATGAGCTAATGACCCGCAGCCCGCTGACCATACGTCGGGATAAGCTGGCCTCGGAGGCCATCTACCTGATGGAAAGCCACCATCCCAGGCCCGTCACCGTCCTGCCCGTGGTCGACGATGACGGGAACGCGGTAGGCATCGTGCACATTACGGACGTGCTGAAAAACTTTTGAGCTGCGCCAAAACGCAGGCAAAAAAATACCCCGCCTTTCGGGCGGGGTATGGCGTTTACGCATTCGCGATATCGATATTACTCACCGTCAGAGTAAGAACGGCGGCGCGGAGCGCGAGGCGCACTGTCGCGATCCGACGGCTTGCGATCGCGCCCGCCGAAGGAGCGGCGATCGCCGCCTGAAGGACGACGATCGTTAAAACCGCCTTCGCGACCACCTTCACGACGGCCGCTTGGACGACGAGAGTCCCCTGCGGTGGCAGGCCCCATCAGCTGCATATTCAACGGCTTGTTGAGCACGCGCGTTTTGGTGAAGTGCGAAAGCAGCTCGGTCGGCATCCCTCTGGGCAGCTCGATCGTCGAGTGGGTAGCGTACAGCTTGATGTTGCCGATATAGCGGCTGCTGATGTCCCCTTCGTTAGCGATCGCGCCGACCAGATGGCGAACTTCAACGCCGTCGTCGCGGCCAACTTCCACGCGGTACATGTCCATTTCGCCAACGTCACGACGCTCGCGCTTGGGCGCGCCATCGCGATCGCGTTCGCCACGCTCACGGCGACCAAAGCGATCGTTATTGCGATCGTCACGTTCGCGAGGCTCGCGACGCGGACGACGGTCAACAGGCGCTTCCGGCGGCAGAATCAGCGGGCGTTCGCCCTGCGCCATTTTCAGCAGCGCTGCGGCCAGCGTCTCGATATCCTGCTCTTCCGCAGGCTGTAGTTTGGCCAGCAGAGCGCGATACTGATCCAGATCGCTGCTTTCCAGCTGCTGATTGACGCGCGCAGAGAACTTCTCCAGGCGACGCTTGCTCAGAAGCTCGTTGGCCGGCAGATCCACCTCAGGAATGGTAATCTTCATCGTACGCTCGATGTTACGCAGCAGCCGGCGTTCGCGGTTTTCCACAAACAGCAGCGCGCGACCGGCGCGACCGGCACGACCGGTACGGCCAATGCGGTGAACGTAGGATTCAGAATCCATCGGGATATCGTAGTTGACTACCAGGCTAATGCGCTCAACGTCCAAACCGCGAGCGGCGACGTCGGTTGCGATCAGAATATCCAGGCGGCCGTTCTTCAGCCTGTCCAGCGTTTGCTCGCGCAGCGTCTGGTTCATGTCGCCGTTGAGCGCGGCGCTGTTATAGCCGCTGCGCTCCAGCGCTTCGGCCACTTCCAGCGTGGCGTTTTTAGTGCGCACGAAGATGATGGCGGCGTCAAAGTCTTCCGCTTCCAGGAAGCGCACCAGCGCTTCGTTTTTACGCATGCCGTACACCGTCCAGTAGCTCTGGCTGATGTCAGGGCGGGTCACCACGTTAGACTGGATGCGGATCTCCTGCGGATCTTTCATGAAGCGGCGAGTAATGCGGCGAATCGCTTCCGGCATCGTCGCTGAGAACAGCGCGGTCTGATGCTCGGCCGGGATCTGCGCCATGATGGTCTCAACGTCTTCAATAAAGCCCATGCGCAGCATTTCGTCGGCTTCGTCCAGCACCAGCCCTTTCAGTTGGGACAGGTCCAGCGTGCCGCGCTTAAGGTGGTCTAAAAGACGCCCGGGCGTACCAACGACGATCTGCGGCCCCTGACGCAAAGCGCGCAGCTGTACGTCATAGCGCTGGCCGCCGTAAAGCGCAACCACGCGTACGCCGGACAGATGTTTAGCATAGTCGGTGCAGGCTTCCGCCACCTGAACCGCCAGCTCGCGGGTCGGGGCCAGTACAAGCACCTGCGGGCAAGACTGCTTAGGGTCAATGTTGTTTAAAAACGGCAGCGAAAAAGCGGCCGTTTTACCGCTGCCGGTCTGCGCCATGCCAAGCACGTCGCGACCTTCCAGCATGTGAGGAATACAGGCAGCCTGAATGGGGGAAGGTTTCTCAAACCCCAAATCCGCCAGCGCTTTTAATAACGGTTCTGATAAGCCTAAATCGGCAAAAGAGATTTCAATCTCAGACATATAAACAAGCCTCGTTGACAATAGCGGCCAGTCTACATACCTCATTGAAATGATACTCAGTCATTTTCATTTAAAAGTGTGAACCAGCTCAAATTGGATTAAAAAACGAACGGAAACGCCGCCCCGTGCACCATGTGCCGCCAGGCCGCGTTAACGCATTCGCCAGTCTATTTTTTATCCGATTCTGATAGGTCGTCTTGTTCTAACCCTAAAAGGGCTAATTCCAACAGCGCATAGCGGTTCTCAACAAAGTTGTGAACGTTGTTGGCTACCGCCAATTTGAACAACGCAATTGCGTTATTCTCATCCCCCAGACTTAGGTAGTGCTTACCTAAATAGAAGTCAGTTTCACTGAGATGCTCAGCGAGCGAAGTGTTATCCGTCGCTTCTTCCTGCAGGCGAGAGAGTAGCGTTTTTTCGCTAATCTTGCCGAGGTAGAATTCCACTATATTCCAGCCCCACGCTTTTCCGCGCTCAGCGTTGGCGTATCGCTCAGAGAGCGCTTTCATCGCCTTCGATGAGTTCAGTTCCCGCTCGATGAGGTAAAGCCACAGCGTGCGGAAAGGATCGTTGGGGTCGTCATGATAAAACGCCAGCAGATCATCTTGCGCCAACTCGTAACGACCGCCGTAATACAGGGCGATCCCACGGTTTAAACGCGCATAACTGTAAGTTGGATCAAGCTCTAAAACAGAATCAAACGCATCATAGGCGGCGTCGAAATTACCGCCCTGCGTCAGATATATCCCTAAGTAGTTAAACGCCTCTGGAATATCGGGACGAATCAGCAATGCCTGAGAAAAGTCATTGCGCGCCAGAGCCCGAAGGCCCAGGCTGTCAAACAGCACGCCGCGCTCATAAAGCAGCTGCGCGCGCTCGTCGCCCGATAGCACCTGACTCGCAAGGATCTGCTCCATGCGCGCCAGCATCACTTCCTGCTGCAGCGTAGGCTGCAGTGGAATTGCCAAAACGCCATATTTACGCCCTTCAAGGCTGCCGCATCCTGCAAGCAGGAGAGCCGTGGCAACGATGTAGCACCAGCGCAAAAGAGGCTTCATTTCAACTCCCGGAGACAAACATGGGATAGGCATCCTGCCTTCCACTTGCTTTTACACAAGAACACCCTGTCCCAGTCATACAACTCGACGCCCGTTAACGTTACCGCCAACCGACGCCGCGTCATCATTTTTTGCGGCCCGAAGGCCGCCGCGTTACGACTACTCAGCAGCAGCCGGCGCGTCAGAAGCGGCCATCGCTTCTTTAATGCTCAGGCGAATACGGCCCTGGCGATCGACTTCCATCACCTTGATCTGTACTTCCTGACCCAGCTGCAGATAGTCGGACACTTTCTCTACGCGCTTGTCGGCGATTTGAGAAATGTGAACCAGGCCTTCTTTGCCACCGACGATGGAAACGAATGCGCCGAAGTCAACGATGCGAGTAACCTTACCGGTATAGATACGGTTAACTTCTACGTCAGCCGTGATCTCTTCGATGCGGCGGATAGCATGCTTCGCCTTGTCGCCGTCGGTCGCCGCGATCTTCACTGTGCCATCGTCTTCGATCTCGATAGTCGTACCGGTTTCTTCCGTCAGCGCGCGGATAACGGCGCCGCCCTTACCGATAACGTCTTTGATCTTCTCAGGATTGATCTTAATAGTGTGGATACGCGGGGCGAACTCGGAAATATCGCCGCGCGGCGCAGAGATAGCCTGCTCCATTACGCTCAGAATGTGCAGACGCGCACCTTTGGCCTGATTCAGCGCGATCTTCATGATTTCGCGAGTGATGCCTTCGATCTTGATATCCATCTGCAGCGCGGAGATACCGTCACGGCTACCGGCAACTTTAAAGTCCATGTCGCCCAGGTGGTCTTCGTCACCCAAAATGTCTGACAGAACGACAAAGTTATCGCCTTCTTTTACCAGACCCATCGCGATACCGGCAACGGCCGCCTTAACGGGAACGCCTGCATCCATCAGCGCCAGAGAGGCGCCGCACACGGAGGCCATGGAAGAAGAACCGTTGGATTCGGTGATTTCAGACACAACGCGTACGGTGTACGGGAACTCTTCCTGACTCGGCATCACGGCCAGAACGCCGCGCTTAGCCAAACGGCCGTGACCAATTTCACGACGCTTCGGAGAACCCACCATACCGGTTTCCCCTACGGAGTACGGAGGGAAGTTGTAGTGGAACAGGAAGCTGTCGGTGCGTTCGCCGGTCAGTTCGTCGATGTTTTGCGCGTCGCGAGCGGTACCCAGCGTCGCGACGACCAGCGCCTGAGTTTCACCGCGGGTGAACAGCGCAGAACCGTGAGTGCGAGGCAGTACGCCGGTGCGAACGTCCAGGCCGCGGATCATGTCTTTTTCACGACCGTCAATGCGCGGTTCACCGCGAAGCACGCGGCTGCGAACGATGTTTTTCTCAATGCTGCCCAGCATATCGCCGATTTCGTCGCCGTTAAGGGTCGCATCTTCAGCCAGCAGCGCCGCAATAACGTCAGCTTTGATAACGTCGATTTGCGCATAGCGCTCTTGCTTGTCGGTAATGCGGTAAGCGTCGCTCAGGCGGCCGTTAGCCAGCGCGTCAACGCGAGCGTACAGCGCCTGGTTGGTTTGCGGCGCCTGCCAGTTCCACTTAGGCTTGCCGGCTTCGGCCACCAGCGCTTTGATATTGTTGATAACGACCTGCTGCTGCTCGTGACCGAACATTACGGCACCCAGCATTTGTTCTTCGCTCAGAAGCGCGGCTTCTGATTCAACCATCAGCACTGCGCTTTCGGTACCGGCAACAACCAGATCCAGCTGGCTTTCTTTCAGCTCGTCCATCGTCGGGTTCAGCACGTAGCTGCCGTTGATGTAGCCAACGCGAGCGGCGCCGATCGGGCCGTTGAACGGAACGCCGGACAGGCTCAGCGCGGCAGAGGCGCCAATCATGGCGACGATGTCAGGGCCAACCTGAGGGTTAACGGATACAACCGTCGCAATAACCTGAACTTCATTCAGGAAGCCGTCGGCGAACAGAGGGCGGATTGGGCGGTCGATAAGGCGGGCAATCAGCGTTTCGCCTTCGCTTGGACGACCTTCACGACGGAAGAAGCCGCCAGGGATGCGGCCAGCCGCGTAAGTACGCTCCTGATAGTTAACGGTCAGAGGGAAGAAGTCCTGACCTTCTTTCATTTTTTTCGCCGCTACGACGGTAACAAACACCGCCGTACCTTCGATATTAACCATAACTGCGGCAGTAGCCTGACGGGCCATCATGCCGGTTTCTAACGTAACGGTATGTTGACCGTACTGAAATTGACGAACAATCGGATTTAACAAACTGTGTTCCTTTTTTAATCTGAAGCTCGGAGTTCATTACCTGCGAGCGACTATTAACAACATCTTCCGAGTGCATCCTCACGACTAATGAAAGCGCTATCGCGCCTTTAAAGTACAGTTCTTGAGATAAGGTGGAAGAAACTGACTTAAACAACGCTTTCATTAGCCGCGCAACGCTGCACCGGAAAAACCCAAAATCGAACTATTATGATACTGCTTATTACTATCTAATCATAGAAGAAAGGGGCCAAATCGGCCCCTTTCCCCTGAAACTCGTCGGACTTAGCGACGCAGGCCTAGGCTTGCGATCAGTTGAGCGTAACGAGCGTTGTCTTTACGCTTCAGGTAGTCCAGCAGCTTACGACGCTGAGATACCATACGCAGCAGACCACGACGGCTGTGGTGATCTTTCTTGTGCTCGGCAAAGTGACCCTGCAGGTGGTTAATTTGTGCGGTCAGCAGGGCAACCTGAACTTCCGGTGAACCACTGTCGTTCGCGCCACGACCATACTCTGCAACGATTTTAGCTTTTGCTTCAACGCTTAGAGACATTCTAAACTCCACTTCTATTTTGACTATAAAAAACAGGCGCCGATCTCTAATTCAGCCACCCAATACATAAGCCGACGTATTCTACTCCTCTCCCTTTAAAATCGCAAGTAACAAGCTATTGATGTAAGGAATAAACAGCTAAACAGTTAAAAAATTGCTAAAGGAAGAAGAGTGCTGCGCTAAGCCGTTTTTTCTTAACTTATTAACTATAGACAATATATAAAAACGCGGCGTAAAAGTGGGGAAAAATATCCGTAAACTACTTTCCATTATAAAGAGAAGTCAGTATCATCAACCCTTCGAAGCCCTATGGCAGAAGGATGCCATCTTAATTCAGGCTTCTACCATTGGATAAAATTCAAATAAATAAAGGACGCGGATGAACCACCTTGGTTCCTCCTAATATCTCCCCTAAGGAAAGAGAAACATACCATGACCGATCAACAAGAGCCCCGTAACCCCTATACTCCCCCTGAAGCAAGCGTTAGCGACGTTTCGGTCGTTCTGGACGAAGGCAATGAATCCTTTGTTCCTGGCGGTCAGGCCGTACCCGCTGGCGTTGGCGTAAACTGGATTAGCGACGCTTGGAATCTGATTAAGCCTAAGTTAGGCATGTGGATCCTAATGGGCATCATTCTGCTTGGCATCCTGATGGTTATTCAGTTCATTCCGCTGGTTAGCCTGCTGTCTTCCGTTATCATGCCTATTTTCGTTGGCGGCATTATCACCCTGTGTGAAAAGCAACGTACAACGGGTGAATTTGACCTCGGCCTGATGTTCTCCGGCTTCCAGAACAACCTTGGTAGCCTGATCGGCGTCGGCGCCGTGATGTTCGGCATCACCATTCTTGCCGTTATCGTTATGTTTATCGTCGGCGGCAGCGCGATGCTGGGCCTGGCGATGGCTGGCAACGGCGGAGATCCGTCAATGGCGCTGGCTGGCGCGAGCGGCGGTATGATGTTCCTTTCTTTCATACTGATGTTCGCTATTATCATGTTCGGCTATGCGCTGACCTGGTTTGCTCCTGCGCTTATCGTTGTTCACAAGCTGCCTTTGGGCCAGGCTCTCTCCATGAGCCTTTCCGCCGTGAAGAAAAACCTGCTGCCTGGCTTGGTGTATTTCATCGTCATCAGCATCATCATGATTGTCGCCTCAATTCCGTTCTTCCTGGGGCTGCTGGTCGCCATGCCGCTGATGCTGGCCACTTACCACTCCAGCTATCGCAGTCTGTTTATCGTTAAAAGCTAATTATTCAGGAACAAAGCCGGGCCTAGCCCGGCTTTTTTAAAGCAATAGTTATGCTTGATACCGTACGTGACGTTACCACGCCTGAGCTGATTGAAATTCAGCTCCATCCTGCGGGCTTTTTGTCCCGCGGCTTCGCCTTTTTTATCGACACGCTTATTCGCTGGGCCATTATCGCCGTTTTGTCTATTCCTGCCCTGTTCATGGGTAAAATGGGGATCGGCATCGGCCTTATCGTTTTATTCCTTATTGAATGGTTCTATCCGGTATTCTTTGAGGTGCTGTTTAACGGCAGAACGCCGGGCAAGCGCCTGGCCGGACTCAAGGTTTTACACGACAACGGTACGCCGGTAGGACTCAGCGCGTCGATTATTCGCAACTTTCTGCGCTTCGCCGACTTTCTGCCGCTGTGTTACCTGTTTGGCCTGCTGTCAATGCTTATCAATAAGGAGTTCCGCCGTCTGGGAGACATCGTAGCCGGAACTATTGTTGTCTACAGCGTGCCGCCGACCTCCTATTTCAACGTTCCTCAGGCGCCGCCGCTTCAGCCGGACCTTCCGCTATCCAGAGAAACGCAAAAGGCCGTGGTCTCTTTTGCCGGACGCTCCTCAAGCCTGACCGGGCCGCGTCAGGAGGAGCTCGCATCGCTTCTACCCACGCTTTCCAAGCCGGAGGGCAGTGAGGTTCAGGGAGCAGCCAGGCTGATTGGCATCGCCAACTTTCTAATAGGCCGGAAACCATGAAGCAGACAAGTTTTGAAGCTATTCATGAAGCCGAGTGGGCAGAATTCGAAGGCTGGCTGGCCCGTAAACTGGCAAATGCATCCAGCGCCAACCGCACGGCAACATCGGCGTTTCCCGACTATGACATGCCGTCCCGATACCGCAATATCTGCCAGCACTTGGCGATTGCCCGCGATCGCGGCTATAGCCTGCTTCTTATCGACCGGCTTCACGCTATGGTGCAGCAGGGGCACGACGTGCTTTATCGCGCCAACAGCGGCATCAGCCAGAGAATGTATGACTACGCCGTCGGCGGATTCGCCGCTGACCTGCGCGCTAACCTGCGCTGGGTAATGCTGTCATTTATGCTGATTGCGCTGCCCTGGATAGCCATGATGGTGATAATTCGAATTTGGCCGGATTTCGTCTTCGTCGTCATGCCTCAGGACACCGTATACTCGCTGGACGCCATGTACAGCGATGAAGACGCGTTTGACTATGGTTCCAGCATCTTCCGAGAAGCGGGCTCCAACTGGATGATGTTCGGCTTTTATATTTACAACAACATCAGCATCGCCTTTCGCGCCTTCGCCGGAGGCGTTTTGGCCGGCATCGGTACGGTGTATACGCTTATATTTAACGGCATTCACATGGGCGCAGCGGAAGCGCGGTTGATTAATATCGGCGCAGGCCGCAACTTCTACTCTTTCGTCAGCGGGCATTCGGCCTTTGAAATAGGCGGCATCATTATTGCCGGCGCCACTGGCCTAAAGCTCGGCTGGAGCCTGATTGCCCCCGGCAGACTAACGCGCCTGGACGCGCTGCGGATAGCCGGGCGCTCGGTGCTTGGGCTTATCTGCGGCAGCGGCGTCATGCTGCTTATCGCCGCCATGATTGAGGCCTTTTGGTCGCCGCACAACTTCCCCTTCGCCTTAAAGATTGGCGTCGGCATTTTCAACCTGCTGCTGATCCTGGCCTACTTTACCTTTACGGGGCGACGTCATGCAGCTTGAAAAACTCGCTATTTCGCTTCGCCCTCGCCACCCGAACGAGGCGATAGACCTGGGCATCCGCATGGCGATGCACTGGTTCAAACCGCTGTACGGCGCCTGGTTTTGCCTGGCCCTGCCGACGGCGCTCCTGCTGTTCGCTCTGGGCCGCTGGCTAGACATGAGCTATTGGGCTATCAGCTTTATGATTTGGTGGATAAAGCCCGCGTGGGACAGAATGGCGGTTTTCGTCATGGCTCGCGTCGTCTTTGGCGAAGCGCCTACGCTCTATCAGTGCGTAAAGGCGATCCCCACCCTGCTGTTTAAAACCAAGCTGATTCGCGCCTTAACCTGGGCTCGCTTCACGCCCTATCGCTCTTTGACGCTGCCGATAGACGTTCTGGAGGGCGTTAAAGGGCCGGTAGCCCGCGCGCGCAGGCGAGCCGTCTCAAGCTATATCGGCTTTAACGCCATGGTGCTGACGTTCGCCGGGGTGATAATAGAGACGCTGTTCCCGATTTGCGTTATGGCCCTGTTGGTCATGCTCTCTGTGGACGGCAGCACGCTCGCTCCGGACGTTTCGCTTAATATCTGGGATTATCTGACAAACGATTTTTCTCTCATGGACCTGTGCATCTATTCTCTGGGCATGCTGCTGTGGGAACCAGTCTACGTCACTGCCGGGTTCGCGCTTTATTTAAAGCGCAGAAGCGACATCGAGGCCTGGGATCTGGAGCTGCGCTTTCGCAATATTGAGAAGAAGCACCGCGCAACGCCTACCGCACTGTTTGGCCTGATATTGGCCGTGGCTTCCGTCGGGCTGTTTGGCTATGCCGACGGCGCCGTCGCGGCAACGACAGCGGACGCTTCGCGCCAACAGGCCATCGAGAAAGCGCCGCAAACGCTGCAAGACATACTCAAACAGCCGGAATACGGCGGCAAAACCACCAAGAGAACGCCCAAGCTGCCTGAGTTTAGTGCTAAAGAAAAAAAGAAGGAAAAGCCGAAAGAGAAGCCCCGTAAGGACTACTCGTCGTCGACCTCCTCCGGCTTTGCCGGCGTTAGTCAGGGCGCACTGTGGATCCTGCTTGCCCTGACGGTAGCCGCGCTGCTTTACGTCATCATCGTGCGCCTGCCGGTGATAAGAGGGCGGTCCAAGGTAGACTACCAGCCGCCGATTCAAATCGCCGGCCTCGACATTCAGCCTGAATCATTACCGAAAAACATCGCTGAAGTGGCGCTGAAGATGATCCGTGAAGGCGATCTTCGCGCGGCGCTCAGCCTGCTGTTTAGAGGCTCGCTGTCGGTACTGGCGCACCGGGACCGCATCGTCTTTCGCTCATCGGATACCGAGCAGGACTGCATTCGGCGCGTCAAGCGCAGCGAACACCCCAGCGGCGAATTCTTTGTCCGACTGACTCGCCTGTGGCTGGCCCAGGCCTACGCCCACAGAGCGCCGGACGTCATGGAATTGGAACGGCTGTGCCTTGAGTGGCCAACGCACTACGATCACCAGTCTCAGTGGGAGGCCAGCTAACCTATGTCCGCTGAAAAAAATCCTGTTGGAAAAAGTAAAGTCGGTGCGTCCCTTGGCGTTATTCTCGCCATCGTGCTGGGATTTCTGGTGACTATCTCCGTACTCCTGTATCAAAAGCTTGAGTGGGTAGAGCAGGAGGTTGACCTTCCTCCCAGCCTCAAGGTGTTGACCAACCGCTACTACACGGCGGAGCAGCTTCTGGTGAAGTCCGACTATAAGGTCCGCCACGCTAACGACGGCTTCGTGTTGGACAAGCTGCCGCCGCAGGCGACGCTGGTGCTGTTCAATACGTCGGTGCTTAAAGACAAAGGCCAGAGAAGCAAGCTTGTCTCTTGGGTAGAAAAAGGCGGCCATCTGGTGCTGTCCCCCCGCGTGGATGAAAACAGCACCGAGCTGTTTGACCTGATATACGTTTACGTCAAGGGCGCCTACTGTGAGGATGACGACAAGTCGTGTCAGCGCAAGCTAAAGGCCAAGCGAGAAGCGCTGGAAGAGAGCGATGCCTCTTCGGATGGCGCATTGGATACGCCGAAAGAAACCAAGTCCGCATCAACCGCCGGCATGACTATCCAATTTGAGGGCGATAGCCTGAACGCCGATCTGGCGAGCACCCAGCGTTTCTACGTGGACAGGGGCTCAGAGGAAAGCGTCGTCGAAGCCGACAACAGCGACTGGGAAGTCATCAGTCGGTTTAAGGTTAAAAAGGGCAAGGTAACGATAGTGCCGCTGGAGCTTTTCTCCAACTCCGCCATCAAGCGCTACGACCACGGCAAGCTCTGGCTGCACGTGACGACGCTGCCCGGCAGAGACGACACCGTTTATCTGGTGCGCTATATCTCATTTCCCAACCTGATTCACTGGCTGTCGGACAAAGCGCCGTACACGCTGCTGGCGCTGATACTGTGTATTTTGCTTATCCTTTGGCGACACGTTCCCCGCTTCGGCGCGCTGATTCCAACGCCGCCGCCGGTACGCCCGAGCCTGACGGAGCACCTGAAGGCGGTCGCCGCCTTCCTGCTCAGAAACCGTAACTATAACCGGCTGTTAGGCAATCTTCGGGAAGAAACGCTGCAGCTGTTGCAGCCGCTCAAGATCCACTATCCCGGCAGCCGCAGCGATGCCGAACTGCTTGCGCAGCTCACGCAGTACGACATTGACCTTATCACTCAGGCTTTTGAAACCAACGTTCAACAGCTCAATGAATTTACCCAGCACGCTCAAACGCTTTGCGGGCTTATCGATCGTTTAAACGCACTGCAGCGCAGCGCGAGTAGGAGATTTAACTATGGAATATAGCTCTACCGACAGTTTCTTTAGCGACGCAACGCTTCCTGTAGCTTCCACGCCCGCTGTTCCAACCACGCCGCAGGAAGCGGGCGAAGTCGTACAGCAAATTAAAAGCCAGATCCACCGCGTGTTTGTCGGTCAGGAGCAGGTAGTAGAGCAGATACTCTGCGCACTGCTGGCCGGCGGTCACGTTCTGCTGGAAGGCGTACCCGGACTGGGAAAGACGCTGTTGGCCAAGGCGCTGGCTCAGGCGTGCGGCTGTCAGTCATCGCGCATTCAGTTTACGCCGGACCTGATGCCGGCGGACGTCACCGGCCACATGTTCTACGACACCAAGGCAACGGAGTTCATCATTCGCCGGGGCCCGGTATTCGCAAACCTGGTACTGGCGGACGAAATCAACCGCGCACCGGCAAAAACTCAGGCAGCCCTGCTGGAAGTGATGCAGGAAGGCCAGGTTACCATTGAGGGCGAAACGCTGATGCTTGAGCCGCCTTTCCTGGTTATCGCCACCCAAAATCCGATTGAACAGGACGGCACCTATGCCCTGCCGGAAGCGCAGCTGGACCGTTTCCTCCTGCACGCAGTTATTGACTACCCGACCGAAGCCGAAGAGCGCGATCTGATCGCCGCCATCACCTTTGAGCGCGTCGGCGATCGTCTGGACGTAGAAAATGTCGCCACGGTCGCCAGCCAAGAAGCGATCGTCGCGCTACAGAAAATCACCGCCTCCGTGCGGGTTGACGACAGCGTGCTGGACTACGCGCTGCGCATCGTGCGGGCAACCCGCAACTGGCCGGGCATCGCTACAGGCGCAGGGCCGCGCGGCGGCATCGCGCTTATCCGCATCGCCCGTGCCAGCGCTATCCTTGACGGCCGCGACTTCGTTACGCCGGACGACGTGAAGCAGCGCGCCCTGGCGACGCTCCGCCACCGCATCGCGCTTTCACCGGACGCCGAGATCGAAGGCCTGACGGAAGAGCATATTATTAATCGCCTGCTGGAACAGGTAGAGGCGCCGCGCAGATGATTCTGCCATCCAACCGGCTGCTGACTATCGGCGGGGTCTGGTTTGTTGCCTCCATCCCCGCCGCGATAGCCCCCGCCTTGCTTCCGCTCTGGCTGGTGCTGGGCGTCGCGCTGCTGTTGGTCGTGACGCTGGACGCCGCGCGTCTGGTGCGCCAGCCGCTTCCGGAAATACGGCGAGAAGTCGCGGGCAGCCTGCCACAGGCGGTATGGAGCGACGTAAAGTTATACCTGACGACGAGCGTGCCCGCCGGGCAACGTATCCAAATCAAAGACAGCCCGCCGGAAAAATGCGAATACAACGACGGCACTGTCGATACGCGGTTAATTCCCGGCCAGCAGGCGGAAATCGCCTATAGGATCCGTCCCCTGATGCGAGGTGACCTGTCGTTCGAACAGGCGCACCTGCGCCTTGAGTCGCCCTGGCGCCTCTGGCAGCGGCAGGCGTGGATTGGCGAGCGGCAAAAGGTCAGCGTTTACCCCAACTTTGCTCCCATTACCCAGATGGCGCTTCAAACGACCATGACGCAGGTCGGTATGGGATTCCACAAGTTTCGCAAACGCGGTCAGGGCATGGAGTTCGAACAGCTGAGGGAGTATCGCAGCGGCGATTCCCTTCGCCAGATCGACTGGAAGGCCACGACCCGCATGCGCAAAATGATCTCCCGCGAGTATCAAGACGAGCGCAACCAGCGGATTTTCATCATGCTGGACTGCGGCCGCCGCATGGGTGCCGGCGAAGGGGAACTCACCCACTTCGATCACACGCTGGACGCGGTCCTGCTGCTTTCCTACGTCGGGCTGCGCTACGGCGATTCCGTCGGGCTGATGAGCTTTGGCGGACCGGAGAGGCACCTGCCGCCCGTTCGTTCGGTTAACGCCATTAACCGCGTGCTGCACGAAATTTACGATCTGCAGCCCACGCTTTCCAGCAGCGATTTTGAAACTGCGGCGCAGTCGTTGGTCAGCCGCGAACGCAAGCGCTCTCTGGTAGTGCTGTTCACCAATCTGCGCGACGAAGATGAGCAAAGCCTGTTAGGCGCGGTCAGGCTGCTCGGCAAACGCCATTTGGTGTTAGTCGCTAGCCTGCGCGAAGCAGAGTTGGACGAAGCGGCCGGGTTGCCGATAAACAGCGCACAGGACGCGGCTTTGCGCGCTACCGCCGCGAGCTATCAGGCCAGGCGCAAAGCGGTGCTGGCGCGCCTGCGCAACGCGGGCGTTCTCTGTCTGGACGTTCAGCCGAAGGAGCTGGCGGTAGAAAGCGTTAACCGCTATTTGGCGATTAAGGCAGCGGGCAGGCTGTAAATGAATCAGCCGTGAGGCGGTCGATATAATTAAAAAGGGGAACGAATCACGTTCCCCTTTTTACATTCCGGCCAGACGCAAGCGGCATCAGTCGTTCATCGCCGGATCGACCACCAGACGGCGCGGCGCGACCATGCCGTCGTCGTTAATCTGCCCTACGCCGATAAACTCTCTTTCTTCACCGACCGTCAGGCGGACCATGCCGCTTTTCGGCGCTTCGGCGACGCGGACGGCCTGGCCCTGTTTAACATAGCCGCCAACGCTCGGCAGCAGGTTAACCTCAGGGAAATCCTCGACCGCAGTGTCCATCGGCAGCAGCAGTGGGTCCAGCAGCTCGGCCAGCGGGCGTTCCTCCGTCTGAGCCTGCGCAACCAGCGCTTCAAGCTGCGCCAGCGTCACCATTCTGTCGGCAGGATAGCGGGCCACGTTCAGCCTGCGCAGATAAATCACGTGGGCGCCACAGCCAAGCATTTCGCCAAGATCGTCAACGATCGTGCGAATGTAGGTGCCCTTGGAGCAGTGCACTTCAAGCTCCAGTTCGTTATCCTGCCAGCGGATGAGCGTCAGCTCATAGACGGTAATATCTCGAGCCTCGCGCTCAATCTCGATGCCCTGACGCGCGTACTCGTACAGCGGCCTACCCTGATGCTTCAGCGCGGAATACATCGAAGGCACCTGTTTTATCTCGCCGCGAAACCCTTCAAGCGCTTCATCCAACCGGGAGGCGTTAAAGGCAATCGGACGTTCTTCGACCACTTCACCGTCGGAATCGGAGGTGTTGGTTCTCTGCCCCAGACGGGCAATCACGCGATAGCGCTTGTCCGCATCCAGCAGGAACTGGGAAAACTTGGTCGCTTCTCCCAGGCAAATCGGCAGCATGCCGGTCGCCAGAGGATCCAGCGCGCCGGTATGCCCCGCCTTATTGGCCTGATAAAGGCGCTTTACCTTTTGAAGAATGTCGTTCGAGCTGGCGCCCGTAGGCTTATCCAGCAGCAGCACGCCGTGAACGTCGCGACCGCGACGGCGAGGACGGCCCATTACGCCTCGCCCTCGTCGCCATCAGCGGCGGCGCGACGCTCTTTATCATTCTTCACGACGTTGCTGACCAGGTTAGACATCCTCATGCCTTCAACCAGCGAGTTGTCGTAGGCAAAGGTCAGTTCAGGAATAACGCGCAGGCGCATTGCTTTGCCCAGCAAAGAGCGGATAAAGCCGCTGGCGTCAGTCAACCCTTCAAGGCCCGCTTTGATCGACGCTTCGTCGTTATCGTTCAGAAACGTGACGAACACTTTGGCATAGGCTAAATCGCGGGAAACCTCTACGCCGGAAACTGTCGCCATGCCGATGCGGGGATCTTTCACTTCTCGCTGAAGAATGATTGCGATCTCTTTTTGCATCTCTTGCGCAACGCGCTGAGTACGGCTGAATTCTCTCGCCATAATAATTCCTCCAAAAATAAGGGGGCATAACCGCCCCCTAATAATGCAATGTCGGCTCGGCTATGGAAGCCGGGCGCTAGCCTTCGAGCGTTAAGCGATAGTACGCTGAACTTCGATGACTTCAAACACTTCGATGATGTCGCCCACTCGGACGTCATTGTAGTTCTTCACGCCGATACCACATTCCATACCGTTGCGGACTTCGTTAGCGTCATCTTTAAAGCGGCGCAGGGATTCCAGCTCGCCCTCATAGATAACAACGTTGTCGCGCAGTACGCGAATCGGGTTGTGACGCTTCACTACGCCTTCCGTAACCATACAGCCGGCAATAGCGCCAAACTTCGGAGAACGGAATACGTCGCGCACTTCGGCCAGGCCGATAATCTGCTGCTTGTATTCAGGTGACAGCATGCCGCTCATCGCCTGCTTCACTTCATCAATCAAGTCATAGATGACGGAGTAGTAGCGCAGATCCAGGTTTTCGGCCTCGATAACCTTACGCGCAGACGCGTCGGCACGGACGTTAAAGCCCAGAATGATAGCGTTGGACGCCGCGGCCAGCGTAGCGTCGGTTTCAGTGATGCCGCCCACGCCGGAGCCGACAATTTTCACCTTCACTTCATCGGTAGACAGTCGCAGCAGAGATTCAGTGATCGCTTCCGCAGAGCCCTGTACGTCTGCCTTCAGTACGATATTCAGTTCGGCGACGTCGCCTTCTTCCATGTTGGCAAACATGTTCTCCAGCTTGGACTTCTGCTGGCGAGCCAGTTTGACTTCACGGAATTTGCCCTGGCGATACAGCGCCACTTCACGCGCCTTCTTCTCGTCACGTACGACGGTTGCTTCGTCGCCTGCGGCCGGTACGGCCGACAGCCCGAGAATCTCAACCGGAATAGACGGACCGGCTTCGGTGATTTCTCGACCCAGTTCGTCGCGCATCGCGCGCACTCGACCGTATTCGAACCCGCACAGAACGATATCGCCCTTGTGCAGAGTACCTTCCTGAACCAGTACGGTAGCAACAGGACCGCGCCCCTTATCGAGGAACGACTCAATCACTACGCCGCTGGCCATGCCGTCGCGAACGGCCTTCAGCTCAAGCACTTCAGCCTGCAGCAGAATAGCGTTCAGCAGGTCGTCGATACCCGTTCCAGCTTTGGCCGATACGGGAATAAACTGAGTTTCGCCGCCCCACTCTTCCGGCAGAACGTCGCGCTGAGCCAGCTCGTTTTTAACTCTGTCGAGATCCGCTTCCGGCTTATCGATTTTGTTAACGGCTACGACTAACGGCACCTTGGCCGCCTTGGCGTGCTGGATAGCTTCGATGGTCTGAGGCATCACGCCGTCGTCGGCTGCGACAACCAGAACCACGATATCCGTCGCCTGAGCGCCGCGAGCACGCATAGAGGTAAACGCGGCGTGGCCCGGGGTATCCAGGAAGGTGATCATACCGTTGTCGGTTTCAACGTGGTATGCGCCGATGTGCTGGGTAATACCGCCCGCTTCGCCAGAGGCCACTTTAGTTGAACGAATGTAGTCCAGCAGCGAGGTTTTACCATGGTCAACGTGACCCATGATGGTAACAACCGGTGCGCGAGGCTCCAGCGCCGCATCGGTATCGCGATCGCTCATCAGCGCTTCTTCCAGCTCGTTTTCACGACGCAGAATCACCTTGTGGCCCATCTCTTCGGCCACCAGCTGCGCGGTTTCCTGATCGATAACCTGGTTGATCGTCGCCATAGCGCCAAGCTTCATCATGGTTTTAATAACCTGAGAGCCCTTGACTGCCATCTTGTTGGCAAGTTCGGCTACCGTAATGGTTTCACCGATGATGACGTCGCGGTTAACGACCTGAGCCGGCTTGTTAAAGCTGTGCTGCAGCGAACTTGGCTTACGCTTGCCCTTACCGCCGCGAGTCGCCGCGCGGGCTTCTTCACGATCGGCCTTGGATTCGGAAAGCTTGTTGCCCTTCTTGGCGCGACCGGACTTGCCGCCGCGTGAACGACGTTCGCCTTCGACCTTACGGTCATTTTCATCTTCCGCTTCGCGCGCGTGGTGAGAGGTCGTCACGTGATAGTCGGTGGTATCCTCTTCCTGTGCGGGAGCTGCCCAGTTGGCCTCATTCTCTGCGGCCATGCGACGAGCCTCTTCCGCTACGCGATGAGCGTCCGCTTCGACCTTACGGCGAGTTTCCTCTTCTACCTTGCGCTTAAGCTCGGCAGCTTCCGCTTCGCGACGAGCCTTTTCGCTCTGTTCAGCTGAAACCTTTTCCGTCTTCGCCGGAGCCGGTTTAGCGTTCGCTACCGCTTTAGCCTTGTCTTCCTCGGATTTTTTCTCTGCCGCTTCGCGCTTGGCTTTTTCTTCCGCTTCGCGCTTGGCCTTCTCTTCGGCTTCACGCTTGGCTTTTTCTTCCGCCTCGCGACGAGCCTGTTCTTCAGCTTCGCGCTTGGCCTGTTCTTCCGCTTCGCGGGCTTCCTGCGAATCACGGTTTACGTAGGTGTGCTTCTTACGCACCTCAATCTGAACGGACTTATTCTTTCCGCCGGTGCTTGGGATGCTCAGCGTGCTGCGCGTTTTGCGCTGCAGCGTCAGCTTGGCCGGCGCGCTACCCTTGTTAAGGTGCGCCAACAGCGTTTCTTTTTCCTGCTGCGTCACAGAGTCTGCGGCAGATTTCTTGATGCCCGCATCAGCAAACTGCTGTAACAGGCGATCTACCGGAGTTTGGATCTCCGCGGCCAGCGATTTTACGGTTACTTCTTCTGACATGCTGTTCCTTCCTGCTACAGTAATTACTCTTCATTGCCAAACCAGCAAATATTGCGCGCGGCCATAATCAGCTCGCCGGCTTTCTCGCTGGTCAGGCCTTCAATATCGGTAAGATCGTCAACGCCCTGCTCGGCAAGCTCTTCAAGATTGCATACGCCCTTGGCGGCAAGCTTGTAGGCAAGTGCGCGATCGAGGCCGGGTAGGCTCAGCAGATCCTCTTCCGGCTTTTTACCACCCAGGCTCTCTTCCTGTGCCAGCGCCAGCGTCGTTAACGCATTCTTGGCGCGTGAACGCAGCGCTTCGACGGTGTCTTCGTCCAGACCGTCGATTTCCATCAGTTCCTTCGCGGGAACGTAAGCCAGCTCTTCCAGCGTTGAGAAGCCTTCCTGCACCAGCACGGTGGCGAAGTCTTCATCAATGTCCAGATATTTGGTAAACGCGTCGATCGCAGCAAAAGCTTCAGCCTGATGCTTGGCCTGCAGATCTTCGGTTGTCATCACGTTCAGCTCCCAGCCGGTCAGCTGAGCGGCCAGGCGAACGTTTTGACCGTTGCGGCCGATGGCCTGCGCCAGGTTGCTGGCTTCGACGGCGATGTCCATCGTGTGCTTGTCTTCGTCAACGACGATAGAGGCAACGTCGGCGGGCGCCATGGCGTTAATCACGAACTGCGCCGGGTTGTCGTCCCAAAGTACGATGTCGATACGCTCGCCGCCCAGTTCGCCGGATACGGCCTGAACGCGCGCGCCGCGCATGCCGACGCAGGCGCCGACCGGGTCGATACGCTTATCGTTGGTCTTCACGGCAATCTTGGCGCGTGAGCCCGGATCGCGAGCGGCAGCCTTGATTTCGATAACTTCTTCGCCGATTTCCGGTACTTCGATACGGAACAGCTCTACCAGCATTTCCGGGCGAGAACGGCTGATAAACAGCTGAGCGCCGCGCGCTTCAGGGCGTACGATATACAGCACGCCGCGCAGGCGGTCGCCAGGGCGGAAGTTTTCACGCGGCAGCATGTCTTCACGGTTAATCACCGCTTCAGCGTTGCTGCCCAGATCGAGAATGATGCTATCGCGGTTGACCTTCTTCACCACGCCGGTGACGATATCGCCTTCGTATTCACGAAACTGCTCCACCACCATGGCGCGCTCGGCTTCACGCACTTTCTGCACGATAACCTGCTTGGCCGTTTGGGTCGTAATGCGGTCGAAGGTGACAGATTCAATCTGGTCTTCAACGTAGTCGCCGAGCTGCATTGCCGGATCTTCGAACTGGGCCGCTTCCAGCGTGATTTCACGCGTAGGTTGAGTGACTTCCTCAACGACCAACCAGCGGCGGAACGTATCGAAATCGCCGGAACGGTGATCGATGCTGACGCGCACGTCGATATCCTGCTCATACTTTTTCTTGGTTGCCGTTGCCAACGCCGTTTCCAGCGCCTCGAAAATCTTCTCACGAGGAAGCGACTTTTCGTTAGAAACCGCCTCGACAACAGCCAGAATCTCTTTATTCATCTAGTTGCCTCATATGAGCTTAAAAGTGGGGAACAATGTTCGCTTTCTGAATATTGCTCAGAGCAAACATCTCATCTTTACCTTCGACGTTCAGAGTGATGGTTTCACCCTCAACGCCTTTAATCGTACCGACCCATCTGCGGCGATTTTGTACGCCCATGCGCAGGGTCAGGCTGACTTCTTCACCGATAAAGCGCTCGTAGTGCGCGGCGGTGAACAGCGGTCTGTCCAAACCGGGGGACGAAACCTCCAGGTTATAGGCCGTCGTGATGGGATCTTCCACGTCCAGCACTGCGCTAACCTGATGGCTGACGTCCGCACAGTCGTCAACGGAAATACCGTTTTCGCTGTCAATATAAATGCGCAGCGTCGACATGCGGCCGCGAATAAATTCAATACCGACCAGCTCAAAGCCCAGTGCTTCAACCGGTGCGCTAATCAGTTCCGTTAACTTTTGCTCTAGCGTGGCCAATCCCACCCCCAAGACATAAAAAAAGGGCCTTATAGCCCAGTGATTTTGCCGTCAAATAACAAAAAACCCCGCTTTACAAGTCGGGGCTTTTTGCAACTGGACCCTGTAAATGACTCAACGCCGTCGCGCTAAATCAGTCTAGTCTCTTTTCAAATAAAAGCAGCGATACGCCAAGAAGTTTATTATTTAAAAAGAGACCAAGGAAAACTGGTTGCGGGGGCCGGATTTGAACCGACGACCTTCGGGTTATGAGCCCGACGAGCTACCGGGCTGCTCCACCCCGCGTCCGAACGATGCGTATAATACGCGACTCGCCTATAAAACGCAAATGTTGATAAAGTCGACTCCCTTTGAAAACGCCCTGAAGAAATATTTGGCATAAAAGAGCGGATAATATTCGTACTGCGACCGGAATGCGTTATACAAGGCCGCGTTCGGCCCGGTTTTCAGCACCGAAGCGTAATGATAGTATGACTTCACCCATCTTTTATTTTTGGCGCCCTCAATGTCCTTTACGCTTCGCCAACTCGAATTTTTCGTTACGCTTGCCGATACGGGGCAAATATCAAAAGCCGCGCTGCGCTGCAACGTGTCGCAGTCGTCAATGACCGTATCTCTCAAAAATCTGGAAGAACAGTGTGAAAGGCAGCTATTTACTCGGCACGCGAAAGGCATTCGATTAACGAGCGAGGGGGAGCGGCTTTTACGCCACGCTCGGCAAATTCTAAATTCGGCCCAGCTGGCCGTAGCGGACGTTCGTATGCCTTCAAACGAGCTGCAAGGCCCGCTTCGCTTGGGCGTTACGGAGACGCTGTCGGCCTACATGCTGCCGACGCTGCTCAGCGACATCGCTGCACGCTTTCCCTCTTTGGAACTTGAGCTGCTGGAGCTACCCTCTACGCCGCTGTTTCAGGCGGTAGAAAACGGCGATGTCGACTTCGCCATTATGCTGATATCCAACATTACGCTGCCCAAGCGCTGCGAAACGGAGATCTTCTTTCGCTCAACCCGCCGCCTGTGGACCTGCGCGGGCCATCCGCTACAGAACGCGCCGACCATTACGCTAAAAGACGTGGCGCAGGAGGACTACCTGCTGCTCAATATGGACGACCATATTCCCATCGTCAACAGCTACTGGGGGAAACAGGGATTGAATCCCAAAGTCAAATTCGAATCGAGATCGATAGAGGCGGTCAGAAGCATGGTCGCGCTGGGCCTTGGCGTCACTATTTTGTCCGACTTCGTTTATCGCGCCTGGTCGCTGGAAGGCAACCGCATTATCCGCCGCGACGTAAGCAACGTCATTCCCTCGATGGATATCGGCGCTGTATGGATGAAGGATCGCCCGCTGTCGGGTCAGGCGAGGATGATGATTGATTTTATACGGGACCAGAGGATTTACTGAATTTAGAAAAAGAATGGGCCGCGCAAGCGGCCCATGAATAACAAAGGGATATAGACCTCAACCGCCTACGCTAAAGAAAGCGTAGCGACCCAGAAGCTCTCCCACAACGGTGACGACCAGCGCCAGAGACAGCAGCCCGCCCGGCAGCGCCTGACGCTTTTTAACGGCGTAGTTAACCGTAAGCAGCAGCGCAACCGCCAGCAGCACGTAGCGCCCTATCGTCAACGCTTCGACGTTTGCCGCAGCCGCTGTGCTGGTAATCCCGACAGACAGGCTGGACGTCAGGCCAGAGGTAGCAACGGCCAGCATTGCAATCACTGCAAGCGTCGCCAGCAAAATCCCCACGATGAACAGGCGAAGCAGCGACACCGTCAGGCCCGCATCGTCGCCTTCGGCCAACCGGCGCAGAGGCGACTGCATGCAGAGCGCGCCAAGCAGGCTACCCATCATGAGCGCCGAGCCGTAGAACCCGGCGTAGGTGCCCCAGCCCTGCCACAGGATAAAGCGGCTGTTGTCGTAAATAGCGGACATCACGAAGATATCCGCGACGCCCGCCAGCGCCGTCAGGGCCAGCAGCGCCGTAGGCACCTTCTTCTTCACCAGCACGACGACCGCCGTTAAAAACAGCAGCGCCATAAACAGCGCGGTGAACAGGATCTCGCGGCTCATCCACGAACTGGCGACGTGGCTTAAGGTATACAGCGCGTGCATCGGGTTGCCCAGGTGGGTCATCGACGCTAAAAGCCCTATAGCCCCAATCACCAGCGCGCACAGAATCGCCGGCCTGGCAACGGCCAGCCGCTTGTCGCCGTCCATCCCGCTAAGGGCGAACGTCTGGCAGTACCAGACGGTGACGACGCACCCTATCGCAAGCTGCATCAGCAGCGTAAAAATAACTAATGGCCATTCATGCATCTCAGTATCTCCGCTGTTTTTTATCGCCAACGACCAGGTTGGGATGGGTAATTGACGAATCGGGCAACCCTTCGATATTGGCGTTGTCTCCGTACTTTTTGCGCAGCTCGCTGATAGGACCGAAGTCCAGCGCCCGCATCGGACAGGCGTCCACGCACGCCGGGTTTTCCCCCTTGGCGCGCAGGCTCAGGCAGGTGTCGCACTTGGTCATCATGCCCAGCGCTTCGTCATACTGAGGCGCTTCATAAGGGCAAGCCCAGGTGCAGTAACGGCAGCCGACGCACAGGCTATGGTCGACGACGACGACGCCGTCCTCTTCGCGCTTATGCATCGCCTTGGTGGGGCAGTGGCTGACGCAGGCGGGCTCGTCGCAGTGGTTACAGGAAATGGAGAGGTGCCAGCGTCTCGGCTTGGGATAGCTTCCCTCTTCAAAGTCATAAACCCGACGGAAGTTGCGGCCAACTTCAAGGTCATTCTTATCTTTGCAAGCGATGACACAGGTTTTGCAGCCGATGCATTGCGCGGCGTTAAAATAAAATCCGACCTGTTCCATACTTATTGCTCCTCACCAAAAATAATACGCTGCGGTCTCGCTACGTCCGCAATTAGCGCTTCGCCATGCCACTTCTCTACGTTGCACAGCACGGTATTCCAACCGGACGTGCCCAAGCCGGTGGCGACCTGCTCGGTAATCGCGTTATCCGCGCCCGCCAGATCGACGCCGTTCTTCTCATCCAGTTCGAACCAGCTACCGTGCGGCAGGGCGACGACGCCGGGCTTGAGCGTTTCCGTTACCCAGGCCGGGCGCAGCGTTTTACCGGAAGCGCTGCTGATAAGCACCGTTTCGCCGTGCTTGATGCCTAAACGAACCGCGTCGGACTTATTAAGGTAGACGGGGGAAGGCCACGCCTCCCGAAGCCACGGAACGTTGTCCAACGTGCTGTGAGAACGCCTCAGGTAGTGAGGGTTATAAACCTGGAAGGGGTATTTGCTTTTGACCTTGCCCTTCCAGTCGGCGAAGCTTGCTTCGTATCCTTTAGCCTTCGGCGTATAGGCAGGGATCGGCGGTACTTCGCTCCAGTTGAATTCCTTACTGGCCTTGGTCAGCGCCGGACAGTAGATTTCAAACTTGCCGCTGCCGGTCTCGCGCGGATGGCCCTCGGGATCGCGCACAAAGTCTTCATAGGCGATGTAACCGTAGTTGTCGCCCTCTTTGCGCATAATCTGATAGCTGCCCTTTTCAAGGAACGCCTTCAGCGTAATTTTGCCCTGCTGCGCGCGTCCGGAGACGCCCCATTCGGCCAGATCCTGCTCGGTGATGGTCAACAGCGGCACCTTGGTCTTGCCGTCTTCGTCGATGACGTTGGCGCCCTGCAGCGTGTTGAAGAACTGCTGCTTCTCTGAAATCGGGAAGATTTTATCGACGTCGAGGCCAAGACGCTTGCCGATCTCTTTGGCGACCCACTGGTCGCTTTTCGCTTCATACAAAGGCTGTACGATATTCACCGCCACGATCAGAACTTCGCGGTTGCTCGGATTAAGGATGGTGCCTTCACGCTCCCACTCGGTGGTCACCGGCAGCACAACGTCAGAATACTTGGCGCTGGTGTGCAGTACGTAGGTCGGGGATACGATAAACTCCACCTTCTCTCTAAGCAGTGCGATGCCTTCGGTAATGTTGGCGCGAGTTTGCATCGTGGCATTGAAGGTATGGAACATCATCTGAACGTCGATGCGCTTATCGCCCGCGCCGCGTTGACGGCATACGCCCTCTTTCAGCACTCGGTTGATTTCATTATGGTTAATCGACGTTTTTATCGGATTGGGGAACGACGGTAGGCCGGTGCCGCCGCCGTTTACCAAGCGAGGCCCGCCGTTGCCGGCAGCGTAGTGGCAGCTGACGCCGGTCATTCTGCCCGGACGCCCCATGTGGCCAGTCATAAATCCCAGGGTTGAAAACGCATGTACCCAGCCTTCGCCGTCATGAATGCGCGCGGGCGCCCAGCCGGTCAGCATCGCGACGCGCTCGGTGCCGCCGATCTGTCTTGCCAAGCTGCGGATATCTTCAGGCGATACGCCGCAAATTTCAGACGCCCACTCCGGCGTTTTAGGCTCACGGGTGAAAGTGCCCAGCAGATAGTCTTTAAAGTTATCGTCCGGATTTGCGCCCGCGGGCATATGGTCTTTATCGAAGCCCACGCAGCAACGGTTCAAGAAGTCCCAGTCGATCAGCGGATTGGTAGTCGGCTCATCCTCTTCCAGCAGGGCGTACATGATGCCCAGCGCCAGCGCGTGGTCCGTTCCCGGGTTGATGGGAACCCACTGCGCGTCAAGCAGTTCACTGGTAGCGGTGTAGCTCGGGTCGATGCAGATAAAGCGAGCGCCCGCCTTCCTGGCCTGCAGGTAGTTATAGGACGGGCTGCCCGGGCTGCTCCATGCGGGGTTAGCGCCCCAGAGCACAACCAGCTGCGACTTGCGCAGATCGATACGATCGTTAGCGCCGAACTTGTACCAGCCGTCGTGTACGCCGAGATAGGGGGACGTATACAGCCAGGCGCCCCAGGAGGTGGTTCCCCAGTCGGACGTATAGCCGCCGTAGTTGGCGTAGACGTTAAAATAGTTGGCCCCGCTGCCGCCGGTCAGCCAGATGGATTCGTTGCCGTACTTCTCTTTTATCCGCTTGGTTTCGCTCGCAACGATGTCCAGCGCTTCGTCCCAACTGATGCGCACCCACTGGTCGCGGCCGCGCAGCGATTTATCGCCGCCGCCCGGCGCCCAGTTTTTACGCTTCATCGGATAGCGGATGCGGTCCAAACCAAACACCTGCTTACGCTGAGAGCGCCCGCGCAGACAGCCGCGCTGCTGCGGGGCATCGGCGGAGTCAGTGTGCGTATCGTCCGTTTTTTGCCGTTCGACGACGCCGCCAACCACCAGCGCCTTGTTAAGGCAGCGACCGCCGCAGTTATGCCAGCATGCCGCCGGCTTCCAGACGCCAGCCTTATCCGCCGCCGCAGAAGAGGGCGCTGCTGCGGTTTCCGCCCTCAGCCCCCGGCTTAGGGGCAGCGACGCGATTGCCGCTGCGGCAGTGCCCAGCTGTATAAACGTGCGCCTGCTGATACCTGAACGTGATTTATTTGTCATTAGATACTCCTAACATTGCTTATTGCTCGCTATGTTTTCCATCGTCGTTCTCGTTATTGTTTACTATCATCGTTTACCGTCGAGGTCGGCTTCCTTCGCCCAGGCGTCATTAAGCCGCCGAGCGTCGTGCTTTAAGAACGGGGGCAGCAAAAGCGCCACGCCGCGATAAAAATCGGTTTGTGCATGAGTCTGAACGTTTTGGCAAAACTCATCACAGAACGCCAAAAGATGCTGCGAAAGAAAATCGCACTGCGCGCGCAGGCGCGCGACGGCGCCGTTGAGGGAAACGCCTCTGTGCAAATCTTCGGCAACGCTTTGGCTTTGCTGAAACATAAAGTCCAGCTCATAGCCAATGTGGTCCGCCGCTTCGTTTTCACCTTCTTCCATCATCCAGCCGAAAGACTGATAAACGGCCTTTACCTCACGGGTACAGTGCTGAAAAAGCAGCTTATCCTTTGATACGTAGACCGACTCCCAAGGCGGTGCGGGAGGCGTCTCCGGCCCGATAAACAGGCGGGTGAAGTCCCAGTGCAGGTCTTCAAACGCGGCGTCTCCCGCCGTAAACGCGCTCTGCGACAGCGCGTTTTCTATCATTGTCAGCGCCGCGTTGAATTCCGCATCCGCTACGGGGGGAAACAGCGATTCGAGATCCTGTTCCCGTAAGAAATTCAACAGTTCCGGCGTCGGCTCCTCGATCAGAAGCCGCCGAAGGACGTCATAGCCCATCGGGCGCTGTGTGAGATAGTCGTGAACGTCTGAAGTGTTCATGGTCGTATCCTTTAAATCTCTGAAAATACGAAAGTGGACGGCGTGGCGTACTGCAACTGCACTTCTTTGATATCGAACTCGGTGGCCGAGTACTGCTCGATAACGTTAAGAGAAAGGCAGATTTCTACGTCCAACCGTTCGAGTAAAGCGATAGAAGAGGGATGAAACTGTACGAAGCCGCGCTTAACGTCGCGCCTTATGGGCCGTTTATGTTCGGTAAGAATGGCCGCCACGCCGTCGGCCTGTCGGCCAAAAACCTTGGCGCACTTCAGGAAATAGTCTTTCTCGGAGAAGAAGTAGGTATCGCCGACATCCGCATCGACGTTTTGCTGATAAACCTGCCCGGTATGCTTATTTTCCAGGGAGCAGTAGTGGACGCCTATCGATAGCCCCTTCTCCAGCGTAAACAGCATGAGCCTGAGCGCCGCGTTTTCGCTATCCGCGATAGCCAGACCGCCGGCGTACCAGTAGTTGTAATACACCTGATACGGCGGCGACTTCAGGGAAAATCCGCGTTCACGAAACGCCTGCGCGTTGTTTAACGGAAAACAGAATTCCAGCAGGTTAATGCCGTCGACGCCAATATCATCAAGCTCGCACAGCAGATCGCGCATTCTGTCGTCGCTGCCGGGGATAATGGGCATCTCCACCATCACCGAAGGGATATGCGCTCTGGCCAATCGAATACGCCTGAGCACCCGCGCCTGCTTTTCTAACGAGTCGTCAATTTTTATGCTGAAGCGGATCTCGTTTAGGCCCGACGCCTTTAGCCGCTCTACCGTTTCAAGATCGAGCGGATCGCCTGCGGTATAAAGGCGGGAATGGATATTCGGAAAGCTGTCGCGCAGGCGGTTAAAAAAGCTTACCGTCGCATCCTTATACAGCAAAGGCTCGCCGCCGGTCAGCGCGCCGTAGCTCAGCACGGCTCCGCTTTCGGCGATGTGCTGGACTTCCTGCTCCGCCTGACGAAAGTGGTTTTGGTAGTAGTCGTAGTCCTGCTGGTTGGGGTTAAAGCAGAAATAGCAGTCGCGATGGCACTTCAAAGAGAGAAAGGTGGTATGACTGGCTTCCCCGGTTCGACAGGCGATGCAGGCATCCGAAATCCAGTTAACGTGAATGCTTTTATCGCCGTTGGCAAAAACGGCGCCCTCGGCGCGCAGCCGTGCCCGAAGCGCTGCGTTCTCACGGGCCGAGGCCTCCGGCATTTCAAAATCAAGGCCGAATTGCTCCACGGCCTTCAGCGTATTCTTTTCGATATCCACATACTGCCTGGCATAGTCGGCAAAGTCGGGATCTTTGATACAGTCAAAGGAATCAAGGTGAATGGCTTTCATTTTATTCCTCCGTCACTGTGGGAAATTGAGGCTGTTCATACCGATGCGCTGGGTCGAAAAGCGCAGCCGCTCGCGCACGACGCAGGCCGGGCAGAGATGTTCATCGGGGCTCAACGACGGGTAGCGCCGCTGACAGCGCGGGCAGAGCGCCGCATGGAACGCGTACGACGAGACGGCGCTTTCCTTAACGTCCGGCCGAACGCTCAGCGCCTCTTCAGGGCAGCTCGCTTCGCAAAGCCGACACCCGACGCATTTCCCCGTATCGACAGAGAACTGCCGGTCCTGGTAATGAAACACGCCCGCAGGGCACAGCTGCAGGCAGCTGCCGCAAAGGGAGCAGCGCTCGGTAGAGACGTCGATACTGAACTGCTGGTAGGGTTTAAAAACCTCCGCCAGCGAAATATTTTTAGGCAGTTCGTCCTGCTTTAAATATCTCTGGATTAATCCAATGCCGAGTAAACGACGTCGTTTTATTGCGCTATCCTCTCGTTTAAAATAAGAATCATTATTATTTAAGGAGGGCGAAATAATGGAAAATGGCGGCTTGTTTATAGAATGTAAAAACGTGTTGGCTTCTTCGACAATATTCATCCATGACGGATGGCTTTCGTCGAGAATAAGGGTGCGATAGCCTTCATGATAATAAAGCAGCAGCTCTTTTAGCGAAGGAATGGATTCACCGTCCTGATATAAACGCTCATCCTCGGCGCGACGCTGCGGCATTGGCCCTTCTATGGCCATCACCGGACAGGCGAATACGCATCCGCCGCACCGGGTACAGGCTTCCGCCTTCACCGCTACGGTTTCATTTTCCGTAAGAGACAGGGCATGATGTTCACAATAATCAATACACTGCCGACAGGTTGCGCGTTTACTTTTATGCCGAATACAGTCTGATGTGACTAAAACCGTACCGCTTAGAAACGTGTTGATAGCATACTCCACGGCGCTGCTTGGTAATATAAACTGTTATAAAAATAAAAAATAAAAGCTAATTAAAATTAACTTTTTTAACAATGAAGGCGTATAATTAATTATTATGTTATTAAAATGTAACGATGGCTATTTATTACAATAACTCTATCGGGGGAATACTATTCTCGCACTTTTCGTAATGCCAATATAATTTTCACATATTGCATTATTTATTTTATCTATATTGCGATCTGGGTATTTACTTGTAATTGACGGTAAGAAATTATGGCGGCAGGCTGAGGTATAATTCTTCATCGATTAAAAGCTCTGCCTCCTCTTTGAGTAAGCGGCAGAGCCTGAGCGCTTAGAACGAGCGTTGGACGCAGTAGCGATCTGAGAACAATCGCGGTATACAATCCGATCGCTTGAATTCACACCTCTCGTATTTTGAGTTACTGCATCAATAACGAAATCGCCCCTTTCCAAGCGGGCGATTTTTAACGGCCGGGCGTTAAAAAAACAGAACGCTACACGTCCGCTTAGAAGCCGACGCTAACCGACACCCAGTAGTTACGCCCCGGCATCACGTGGCCCGTAGTGGACTGAGCGGAAGTGAAATAGTCCCCTGCCGTCGTTGTGCCACTGCCGACCTTATACACGTAGGTTTTGGTGAAGTCCTTATCAAACAGGTTATTCACCGCGCCGTTTAGCGTGACGTCTTTAGAGATCTTGTACGATCCGCCCATGTTGAAAACGGTATAGGACTTAAAGTTTTCTCCCAGATTGTCGTGAACCACCTTATTGGCGGCGCTCAGGTTCTCGTAGTTCTGAGTAAAGCGCGCCATTTTCCCCCGGTATTCCGCTTTAAACCAGGTGGAAAAACGATCGTTGACGTTCCACTTCAGGTTAGCATTCGCCATATGCTTCGGCGTGTTGGTCAACGGCGCGCCCTGGTTATCGCCGTCCTTCTGCTCGCTGTCGGTATAGGTGTAGTTCAGGTTAAGCATCAGGTCTTTGGTCCACAGCGGAATGCCGGTCGCAAGCTCCAGGCCCTGCGTGGTCGCCTTGCCGACGTTGGCGTAGGTGCTGGTGTTGTTGTCGATAGACTCGCTGACTATCTTGTTCTTAAAGCGGTTGTAGAACACGGTCGCATTCGCGCCAAACCCGCTGTCGTGCTCGTAGTAGGCGCCAAATTCGGTGTTAACGCTCTCTTCGGGATCGAGATTCGGATTGCCGATGGTGGTGATCGTCCCCTGCCCCGTCACGCCGCTGATGCCGTCATGTAACTGGGCAAGAGAAGGCGTTTTATAGCCGGTGCTGACGCCGCCTTTGAGGGTCAGCTCATCGAGCGCGTTCCAGACTAAGTACGCGCGCGGGCTGACGTGCCCGCCGAAGGTGTCCTGATATTCATAGCGAGCGCCGTAGGTTAAGGCCAGCGAATCTATAAGGTGCCATTCGTCTTCGCCAAACATCGACCAGGAGTCCTGTTCAAACTTGCTGCCGCCGTTGGCCAGCACGATCCCGTCTTTCATCTGGGCGTTCCAATACTCACCGCCGACGGTGAGCAGATGGCTTTCTCCGACGGGCATCAACAGGTTGGTATCCACGATGACGTTGGTGTTTTTCAGCAGGCGCTTATCGCCCACCTTGTCAGAACCTGCGGGAACCGACGACTTGGTGATAAGCCGCCCTTTATTTTCCGTTTCGTTATACGAGACGGTGGAATTCCAGGTCGCAAAAGAGAGCTGATTCGTGCTGCCTAGCGTCGCCTTGCGGCGCTGGTAGCGCAAGGTATCCTCATAGCCGCCGGAAGCGCCTATCGTGCCAAGCTGACCGTCGCCGTTGTCGTATTTTTGGTTAGCGATTTCGCCGTCAAGCCAAAGGGAATTATTCTCATCCCACTGCCAGGTCATCTTGGAACCCAGATTGTAATTGTCAGACTTGACCGGGTTAGGCCCGCGGTTGCTCAGCTCCGCGCCGGTCGATGAGGACTCGACGTGAGAAGCGTCGCGACGGAATATCGTGCCGCGCAGGGTAAGCCCCAGCTGGTCTTCCACCAGCGCACCGCCGGAATAAAAGGAGAATTTGGAGCTGTCGCCATAGGCGGTATCTTCCTGAAAGGTATGCTCAAGCGTCGCCGAGCCGGACCACTCCTTGGGCGCTTTCTTGGTAATGATGTTAACCACCCCGCCCATCGCGTCAGAACCGTAGAGCGTCGACATCGGTCCCCTGATGACCTCGATACGCTCAATGGCGGATATCGGCGGCATAAAGCTGGTATTCATGGCGCCGAAGCCGTTGGGCGTCACGTCGGAAGTCCCGTTTTGTCGAATGCCGTCGACGAGGATCAGGGTATAGCTGCTGGGCATGCCTCGAATACTGATATCCAGCCCGCCGGTTTTGCCGGTAGTGCTGTTCACGTCAACGCCTTCAACGTCGCTTAACGCTTCGGCCAAATCAGAATAATTACGCTGGCTTAGATCTTCCTGGCTGACGATTGAAACGCTTGCCGCCGCGTCTTTAAGCTTCTGCTCGTACCCGGATGCGGTCACGACCATAACGCTGTTATCGTCGGCAGAAATGGCGGGAGCAGAGGCGATGGCCGTTAACGTTAGGGCCATTGTTTTCTTTAACATTTTTATATTCTCTCGCTGTGGTTGAAAAAGCATTTAATGCAACGCATGTCCATAAGTCCGTCTGATTATATATTTCAGTAAATAAATGTAAATAAAAATCATTACCATTCTCAACCATAATGACTTATAAAATAAAGGGTTTTTACTGGGTGATGTTCATGGATGAGCATAAATACGGTGAAAAAACGCTCTACGGCTCTTTTTTCGCCTTTAAATAAAAGCGTTGCATTCGGTGCTTTTTGAGGGCTGACGTTATTATGAGAAGAATTAACGCCAAGCGAATTTATATGAAAAATCCGACGTCGGCAGATAATGAAAAAGAGAAACTGCGGCTGGGTGCCAGGCAAGAATACGGGGCCAGAGCGGCCCCGCATATGCTGACTAATACATCAGAGATACGGCTATTTTCAGCGCGGCCAATCACCAACCACAAACCTCATTTTCACCTTCCATATCGTAGGCGCGCACCGTATTCACCAGGTCTTTAAGGACGTCGGCGGCCACTTCCGGCACCAAGAGCGCAAGCGGCGTCTCAGTTTTGTAGTCAACGGAAACGCCGCTGTCGTTATTGGTGACTGTCACCGTATAGGTTGATGTGCTCATGGTTACCCCCTGTGAGTATTCACTACTTTTCCAAGGCCTGCGCCGCTGAGATCCGCATCCGGTTGCGCGAAAAAATCGATGTTAAAATAGGTGTCTTCCGTCAGCAGCTCGATTCGATGCCACTTCTGCGGCGGCGAAATGCCAAAAGAACCGGCCTCAATAACGAGCTCCAGATCCGGCTCCGCCGCATCGGCGTCAGAAAAGCCAAAATACTTCACGGCGCCCCGCATCACAGAAAGCCGCCCATAAACGCCCGCTTTCGTATTGTGATGGGCAAGAAGCGCCTTCGGGACGGTATCTTTATCCCAGAAGGGCGTTGCTCGCGTGTGCATAAAATTTTCAGGAATAGGTGTCATAACTTCACCTCCGTTTTAAACGGTTAAAATCTCACGCCGACGTCAAGACTGTCGGGTCGACAAAAAAATCGATGTTGAAACAGGCATCATCCGTTAAAAGCGCAATGCAGTGCCATTTTTCAGGCGGGAATACGCCGAAGCGCCCGGCTTTAATGACCATTTCGCATTCAGGCGTTGCGCACTGCGCGTCTGAATATCCAAGATATTTCACAGCCCCCCGCATCACCGACAGGCGAGGATAAACTCCGGGCCGGGTTCCCTTATCAAGATGGCGCAGGAAAAGCCCCTCGGGCGCCGTCGCTTTATTCCAAAACGGCGTAGAGCGGGTATGAATAAAGTGGCTCGGGATGCGTTCCATAGTGAATCTCCTACGTTTTAGTGAGAAACGGGCGCGGCCTTCATGAGGCATTCAGGCGGGCATCGCCTTCAGTAATGCAAACGCCTCTTTCATGCGATCTTCGCTGACGACAAAGGCGCGAAGCTGACCCTGCGCATCAAGGCCTTTGGCCACCATCCCTTCCAACTCAGCGCTGATTTGCCAGCTCAGGTCGCGGCGGCTGGTTTCTCCCGCCAGATGCAGCGGCATAGCCGGCGTTTTTACCTTCACCAGCATGGCCGGCAGTTTGAGCGGCGCCTCGCCCCCCAGCAAATTCTTCGCCAAATACATTGCGCTAAGCTGAATGGGCTGAAGGAAGGGCAGCACCTGGCCGTTGATTTCCGCACAGTCGCCCAGCGCATAGATATCCGGGCAGCTGGTTTGCAGGAGACTGTTCACGACGATGCCCCGATTTACCTTTACCCCCGCGCCTTGGGCCAAAGCGACCCGCGGGCGCAAACCGGTCGCAGCAATCACGACGTCAACCTCAACGCTGCGGCTGCGGTCAAATGTGGCGACGACGCCGGTTTCCGTTTGCGCTAACGACCGCAGCTGCGAACTGAGCAACAGATGAACGCCCATTTCCGTAAGGCGATGCTGTAAGCGTCCGCTCACTTCCGGCAACATCAGCGATGCCAGAATGCTGGCGGCGCTGTCCACAACGGTCACTGCTTTTCCGGCCCGACAGAAATCCATGGCAAGTTCAGAACCAATCAGCCCGCCGCCGACAATCAGCACCCGCTGCGCATTCAGCAGGCGAGACTCGCAGTTGCGGTATTCCGTCTGGCTGTTCAACGTCAACATCAGCTCATGGCCTGGAACCGGCGGCACGCAGGCGCTGGCCCCTGTCGCCAACACCAGCCTGTCGAATTTCCACTTTTGCTCCTGCCCTATGACTTCGCGGGCGTCGGCGTCAATTCCCATTACTCGAGTAAAGGGAAAGAGCCGCAGGTTGTACTGTGCGGCGAACTCGTCCGCCGTTTGGCGGGTAAGATCGTCCGCGCGCTGGCCCAGACTGATAACGTGGCTAAGATCGGGCTTGTTGTATTCATCGATGCTGTCGTCGGCGATCACCGTAACGGGGACGTTCGTATCCTGTTTGCGGATATTTTTCACCAGCTGGCGGGCCGCGAAGCCCGAGCCGATAATCACAATGCCGTTGTTCATTTTGCCTCCGAAGCCAGCTCGTCAAAGACCTCTTTTCCCAAAGAACACTCTGGGCACAGGAAGCCGTCCGGCACCTCGCTCCACGGCGTTCCCGGTTCAACGCCCTGCATCGGTTCGCCTTTCGCAGGATCGTAAATCCACTGGCACACGCTACACTGCATGCGGGGCCCTAGCTGAGCCGCGGCGGCGCAGGCACATCCGTCCTGAGCTGCGGCTTCAGCCTGCGCATCGGTCGTTTCCGGCAGCGGTGAAAGCGCCCACTGGCGGGCAACCTCTCGGCCGTGCTCTCGGCATGCTTCCAGCGTGTCTAAATCCGGGCGCCACTTGGCTTTCAAAGAAATGGTGGTTTCAAAGCCGGCGTCCATCAGGCGAGTCTGGATACGGTCTACCGCGCCGCCGTTCCATCCGTAGCTGCCGAAGGCCGAGGCCTTTTTATTGCGAAAACGCAGGCCGGCCATTTCCTCCAGCATGCCCGCCACTTTAGGCATCATGACGTTGTTCATGGTGGAAGAGCCCACCAGCACGCCCTTAGAGCGAAATACGTTCGTCAGGACGTCGTTCTTGTCACTGCGGGAAATATTAAAGATCTTTACCGCAACGCGCGGATCCACGTCGTTGATCCCCTGCGCAATCGCGTCCGCCATCATGCGCGTATTGTTAGACATGGTGTCGTAGAAAATCGTAATTCGGTCTTCCTGATAGTCGTTCGCCCACTCAAGGTAGCGTTCAACGATCTGTAGCGGATTATCGCGCCACACCACGCCGTGGGACGTTGCAATCATATCGACCGGCACGTTAAGACCGAGCAGCTCGTTCACTTTCGGCGCCACCAGGCGGCTAAACGGCGTCAGGATGTTCGCAAAATAGCGCTGACACTGTTCAAACAGCTCGATCTGATCCACTTCATCGTTGAACAGGCGTTCGTCACAGTAGTGCTGGCCGAAGGCGTCATTACTGAACAGTACGGCGTCGCCCGTAATATAGGTCATCATACTGTCGGGCCAGTGCAGCATCGGCGTTTCAATAAAGATAAGCTTTTTGCCGTTGCCGATATCCAGGCTGTCGCCGGTTTTCACGACGTTAAAATTCCACTCCGGGTGGTGGTGGTGGCCGTTAATGGAGTCAATGCCGTTAGCGGTACAGTAAATCGGCGTATTCGGAATGTAGGACATCAACTCCGTCAGCGCGCCGGCATGGTCTTCTTCCGCGTGGTTGATAACGACGTAGTCAATGTCTTCCAGATCGATTTCCGCACGCAGGTTCTGTACGAACTCGCGGCTAAACTTATGGTCGACGGTGTCTATCAGCACGTTCTTTTCTTCACGGATGAGGTAACTGTTGTAGCTGCTGCCCCGCAGGGTCTTATATTCGGTTCCGTGAAAATCACGAACCTCCCAGTCACGCTGTCCGACCCAGTGGATATTGCTTTTTACATGGATAGTCATAACGGCCTCATCAATAATTAAGATTTATGGAACAGATACATGTCTATAATCAACATCCGTGCCAAACTTTTAATTAATTGATTTACATGATTATCTTAAATTTCTGGTCTTTAATGACTGTCAAAATGACTTTTAAGAAAATAGTCAATATGACATTATTGCGGTCATATTGACTATGGAGACATCGATGAGCTTTTCAGTAAACGCACTGGCCAAAATCGCTATTGAGCTGCAAAGCAACGTCGGCCATCAGGACCGCTTCCAGCGCCTGATAACGACGCTGCGCCAAATCCTAGGCTGCGATGCCTCCGCTCTCTTACGCTATGAAGACCGACAGTTTATTCCCCTCGCGATTGACGGGTTGGCAAAGGACGTTCTGGGAAGGCGCTTTATCATTGAACAACATCCACGCCTTGAGGCGATAGCCCGCGCGGGAGACGTCGTACGCTTCCCATCGGACAGCGACCTGCCCGACCCTTACGACGGCCTGATCCCTGCACAGGAAAACCTTAAGGTTCACGCCTGCGTAGGCCTGCCCCTGTTTGCCGGACAGAACCTTATCGGCGCGCTGACCCTCGACGGCCTGGAGCCAGAACGGTTTGACGCCTTCAGCGACGAAGAGCTTCGTTTAATCGCCGCATTAACCGCCGGCGCGCTAAACAACGCCCTGTTGATTGAGCAGTTGGAAAATCAGAATTTGCTGCCGGGGCCAACGGCGCCGTCTTTCGGCAGCGGCAGCCATACGGAAACGATCGGCCTGTCGTCCGGCATGATTGATTTGAAAAAACAGATCGATATCGTCGCTGCTTCCGATCTGAACGTATTGATTATCGGTGAGACCGGCACCGGTAAGGAACTGGTCGCTAAATCCATCCACGAGCTGTCTCCTCGATCAGTAAGCCCTCTGGTCTACCTTAACTGCGCGGCGCTGCCCGAAAGCGTGGCGGAAAGCGAACTGTTCGGCCACGTTAAAGGCGCCTTTACCGGCGCAATAAGCAACCGCAGCGGCAAGTTTGAAATGGCGGACAACGGCACGCTGTTTTTGGATGAAATCGGCGAACTAAGCCTCTCACTTCAGGCTAAGCTGCTGCGCGTACTCCAATATGGCGATATACAGCGCGTCGGTGACGATCGCAGCCTGCGGGTGGACGTTCGGGTGCTGGCGGCGACAAACCGCGACTTAAGAGAAGAGGTTCAGGCAGGCCGATTCCGAGCAGACCTTTATCATCGCCTGAGCGTTTTCCCCTTAATTCTGCCGCCGCTGCGCGAACGCGGAGAAGACGTAATTTTACTGGCAGGATTCTTTTGCGAGCAGTGCCGCGCGCGGCTTGGCCTGTCGCGAGTGGTGCTAAGCCAGACCGCGCGCGCCAAGCTAATCAACTACGACTGGCCCGGCAACGTGCGCGAACTGGAACACGCGGTTTATCGCGCGGTTATTCTTGCCCGAGCAGGAAAACCCAAAGACGAAATATTACTGGAACCGGCTCACTTTACTCTGCAAAACGAACCGACGGCCAGGCCTGAAACCCCTGAAGCTCCGGCGCAGAACGTCAATCTTCGAAACGCAACGGCGGATTTCCAGCGCCGGCTGATTACCGACGCCCTGAAACAGCACGACCAGAACTGGGCGGCCAGTGCGAGGGCGCTGCAGACCGACGTTGCAAACCTGCATCGCCTTGCTAAAAGGTTAGGGCTGAAGTAGAGAAGCTCTCCTCGTTAGCGTGCGATCCCCGTATGAATACCAATCATTTAAGGTGCTGCCTTACAAAGGCGGCGCTGGTTCTATCTCATTTAATAGATCACGTTTCGGTCATCTCCGCTTTTCCTAATGCCTCCACCCCACCCAATCGCTCTCTGCAAAATTAGGAATGCAATGCATTTAAAAACATAAAATACAAAACAAACAACACGTTAATTATTAATTAAGCTTATAGGGCAAAGCAAAAGAACACTCAAAAAAGTTGTAATATCAAGAGAAACGCCTGCATACTAACCTTGCGCGACAGAGTCGTGAAATCAGCCTTCGATATTAGCAATTAATATACCGAGATCTTAAGGAATTGCGGCGCCCCCACTTTTATCGCCGCCAGGACAAATAAAGGAACTTAATAAGGATATGAAGATAACTAATAATGCGCTAATAAATAGTTCAATATGCACAACGGCATTATTTTTATTCAGCACGACAGCATACGCAGCCTCAATAAACCTTGTTGACGGCCAAGAGCATTACCTCAATAACGAAACCTATACTGACGGCGGACAAGGCAACGGGGCCCTCAAGGTCTTTGGCCAGGGAACCACCGCGATAGGTGATTCGCTAACGCTTCTACCTACGTCATACAGTTCCGGCGGCGCATACGCGGGAAGCGGCGGAAAAATCGTTCTTACCAACAGTACGGTAACGTCAGACAACGCCAATGACTCCTTCGTTTATGCTCTGTGGGCAAGATGGGACAACGGTAACGCCCAATCCACCATTGAAGCAGCGCAGACAACGGTAACCACCGCCGGCTCAAGCAGCCACGCCGCCGTTGCTCAAAGCGGCGGCTATATAGCGTTACGCGACAGCCATCTGACAACGTCGGGTTCCGGAGCCGCCGGCATTTTTTCTACCGGTTCAGGAACGTATACCGGGCTCCCTTCTTTGGTAGACGCTGACAATGTGACTATCGAAACCACCGGCAGTTTAGGCTTCGGCGCTCAGCTTACCGACGGCGGACGCCTTACCTTCCGCCAAGGAGAAATTAAAACCCAAGGGCAGCAAGGCATCGGCGTAATGACTTATGGAGCCGGCTCCGAGGCTCGCGTCATCGACAGCAACATTACCACATCGGGCGAGGACAGCGTCGGCATAGCAGCACAGCTTAATAGCGCCATCACGATGACCGGAGGGAAGATTGAAATACAGGGTGGCGGCGCAACGGCAATCGCACTTGCAAAAACCGGCTCGACGATACGTCTGAGCGCAGTAGACGGCCTCGCTTCACGCGATGCGGCTGTTGGGCTATCGGTGTTGACCGGCGGAACGATGACGGCCTCAGACGGTAGCCGAATTCGGGTCACGGGTGTTGACAGTACCGCGCTCAGCGTTAAAAACGGCGGAGACATCACCATACGCTCAAGCGCGGTAGAAGCTCTGGGGCAAGGCTCTGTAGGACTCTCCGTTAAAAATGACGACATGACCACGCAGGCTCAGCTTACGCTGACGGACAGCACGCTAAGGGCGGAAAAAGCCGCGTTTGAGATTGAGAGCGGAAACGCAAAACTATCCCTGAATAATGCTTCCGTTGAGGCTCAGTCCGGCATTATTCTCGATCTCGAAGGTAAGGCCCCTGGTACTGCCTCTGCCGTCATCGACAGTGCGGCTTCTCGGCTAAGCGGCGATATTCGAGGCGCATCGCTCGACCTGAACATGAGTTCAGGCTCCGTTTGGGCAGGAAGCGCCCACAGCGACAGCATAAGCGGCCGCTCGCCAAACGTCGTGATAAGCGACAGCCGCTGGAACCTGACCGGTAGCTCTGGCCTGGATAAGCTGACGCTCAACAATTCTACGGTCGATCTTTCCCATGCGCAGTCCGGCAGTGGCTACTCTACGCTGAGCGTCGCCCATCTGAGTGGCAACGGCTCGTTCGTTTTACGTACCGACATTGTCGGTGACGGTATCAACAACGCGGGCGACAGGCTGGTAGTGACGGAAACCAGCGCTGGAAACCACTTATTAACCATAACGAACCGCGGCAGCCTGGCGACCACCGGCAATGAGGTATTAACGGTAGTGGAAACAGCAGACGGCGCCGCAAGCTTCACGTCCACCTCTCAGGTGGAATTGGGAGGCTATCTGTACGACGTGCGCAAGAACGGCAACAGCTGGGAGCTGTACTCTTCCGGCGCTTATATTCCACCAACGGATCCAACTCCGGAGGAAAAGCCAAAACCGCCCGTCACAACAACGGCGGACGCCGGCGGTAACTACCTGAACGTCGGCTATCTGTTGAACTATGCCGAAACCCAGACGCTGATGCAGCGTATGGGCGACCTGCGTCAAAGCGGCGAGCGGGGTAACGCGTGGATGCGCGGGTTCGGCGGTAAGTTCGACGCCTTCGCCAGCGGCAAGCTGAGCGGATTTGACATGACCTATAGCGGAACGCAGCTGGGCTTCGATAAACGCGTTTCCGCCGAAACGCCTCTGTACATCGGCACGTTTATGGGCCTGACCCGCGGTTCACCGGACTACCGTAGCGGAGACGGCACAGTGCAGTCTCACCACGTGGGCCTTTACGCAACCTATATGGCGGATAGCGGTTTCTACATTGACGGCATCGCCAAGCTTTCCCGCCTGAAAAACTCGTTCAGCGTGATGGACAGCCAAAGTAATAAGGTCAGCGGCAGCGGTAGCTCAACGGGCGCCAGCGCTTCGGTAGAAGTCGGGCAGAGGCTCAGTCTTAGCCTGCCGGGCAACGGCTTCTATATTGAGCCACAGGCTCAATTCACCTACGGGCATCAGACCGCAGCGCACATCAACGCCAGCAACGGCCTGAGGATCCGTCTTGGCAGCTACGAGTCAATGATTGGCCGCGTCGGCACGCTGTTTGGCTATGAAACAGCGGTAGGTAATAGCAAAGTTGACGTTTACCTGAAAACGGGGCTAGTCAGAGAGTTCGACGGCAACACGGCCTATAGGCTGAACGGTTCACGCGAAGCGCACGGCTTCAAGGGAAACTGGTGGAACAACGGATTGGGGGTTAGCGCCAGCATAAATGATGCCCATGCGCTTTATGTGGAAGTTGACAGCTCAACGGGCAACCGATTCGACCAGCGTCAAGTTAACGGCGGATACCGCTTTAGTTTCTGACCGTTCCCCGTAATAATCGCCCGTTAAAGCGGGCGATTATCTTTATTCTCAACCTTTAGGCGATGGCGAAACGGCGTTGAGAATCAGTCATTTTTTTACTCTATGAACGATGTCGAAATAGTCGTTTTTATTGCCCTGCTCAGGATAGATCCTGTAAGTATATTCCTCAGGAGTTACCTTGACGTTTTCAACCACGCGGGTAAACAGAACGTCGCCTTTGTCATTCTTTGCCGTCAGTGAACGGCTTTTACCATCGTCGCTGAATGACCAGTCGCCCTGCATCTTAGGCTTGCCGTCAAGGGTGGTCATTTTAAACGTGCCGTCGGGATAGTATTCCGCTACGCCAAAAAAGTTGGTAACCCGCTTGTCTTCCGCGCTTACGCTTTTCTTATCCTGATTCAACGCTTCGGTCGTTACCCAAACCTTACCCACCATAATTTGCTCATAGGAATTTAGCTTGCTCTGCGCGGCCTTTTGCTGGCTCTCTGTCTGAGAGGAAGCAGCATGAACCGTAAAGGCCGTAACGGATGAAATAGCCAACAGCGCAGGGATTAATATCTTTTTCATCATATCTCCTAAGTGGATATACAAAATACACATGCAACGCTTTTATGGTTTAGAGTATATAACCCGCATCAATAATAACAATATCATTACATTCATTTACATTTAAACAACATTATCTTTCTTAAGGTTGTATTAATAATTAGGTTCTAACCTACCGGAGAAAAGCATTTCCTTGGGCATAGCCCCGGCATTAGCTGTAGCTATTCTTTTGCATTCGGGCACTTCGCTGACGCTATTTAGCCTGACCGCCTGATAACCTTAAGGTATTTATATTTATGCTTGCGACATTCAGCGCCAACCCTTTGTTCAGCTGGAGTGCCTTAGGATGGGCGTTGCTCTATTTTTGGTATTTTTCTACCGTCCTACAGATAGTCGTGGTGCTTCGCCGCCAGAGCGGTGGAACCGGTTTTCGCGATTCGCTCCTATACAGCACGCTGTGGTTGATCCCTGCGCTGTTATTTCCTGACTATATGGCGCCGCTGGCAGCGGTCATCGGGGTGATCCTATGGGTCGGCTCCGTTGGCGCGTTGGTCTACTACATGATTTACGGCAGCGAATTCTCGCAGAGCGTGCTGTTTATCATGTTCGAAAGCAATCCGGCGGAAGCCGGCGAGTACTTTAAACAATATTTCCGCTGGCCGATTGTTGTCGCCCTGCTGGCTTATACTGCCGTTGCCGTGTATCTATGGAACCAGCTGGAGCCCATTTATCTCTCTCCCGGCTGGAGAATCGGCGTCAGCCTGCTGATCCTCTACGTGCTGTTTGGTGAGAAACTGCGTCGCAGCCTGCGCGCACGCTGGCCGTGGCGGCGAATTATGGCCCGACTGATGGAGCGCATGGAACCCGCAGCGCCATGGCAGCTGGTTATCGCCTACTGCCAGTACCGCGCACAGCTGGCTAATTTGCAGCAGCAGTTGGACGGCAACAGCGCCATCGCGCCGCTGGAAGATTTGCAGGATAAAAACGGCGACACGCCGCGAACCGTGGTGCTGGTGCTGGGTGAGTCCACCCAGCGCAACCGCATGAGCCTGTACGGCTATCACCGGCAAACCACGCCGGAGCTTGACGCTCTGGCCGCCAGCGATCCGAACCTGACGGTATTTACCGACGTGGTCTCTGCCCGACCGTATACGATTGAGATCATGCAGCAGATCCTCAGCTTTGCCGACGAAGAAAACCCGGATCTCTACCTAACCCAGCCGTCGCTGATGAACATGATGAAGCAGGCCGGCTATACCTCATTCTGGATAACCAACCAGCAGACCATGACCCAGCGTAATACCATGCTGACCGTATTTTCGCGCCAGACCGACCATCAGTATTATCTGAATAACCAGCGGCGCCAAAAAAGCCGGCAATACGATGAAGTGGTGCTGGCCCCGTTTGCCGAAGCGCTAGCGCATCCGGCAGAGAAAAAATTTATCGTGGTGCATCTGCTCGGCACCCATCTCCACTATAAGTACCGCTTTCCGGAAAGTTACGCCCGGTTCAGCGGCAACGAAGGTTTACCGCCCTCCCTTGACGCCGGGCAAATAGAAGCCTGGAACGATTACGACAACGCCAATTTATACAATGACTTTGTGGTTTCAAGCCTGGTAAAAACCTTTCGCGACAGCTCTCCGAACGGCCTGCTGGTGTTCTTTTCCGATCACGGCGAAGAGGTGTTTGATACCCCGCCGCATACCCAACAGGGGCGCGACGAGTACGCGCCGACGCGTCCGATGTATGAAGTGCCGTTTTTTATCTGGCAGTCTCCACAATGGGCGGCCCAGCAGCAGGCTGACCTTAAACAGTTCACCGACCGCAAGCTCAGCCTGACGGAGTTTATTCACGGTTGGTCGGAGCTGGTTGGCGTGAGCTATCGCGGCTGGCAAGCAGATAAAAGTCTGATAAACCCGGCGTGGCAGCCTCGTCCACGCTGGATTGGCGACCCGTATCAGAAAAATGGCTTGCGGGAGTTCGACAGTTTGCCAAAGACCGTTAAACCTGGAGCTGAGTGTTAAAAGCGTTCAATGTCTGGATTGATAATACGCAATCAAATACCCCCAAGAGCGATGCCGTTGGGGGTTTTTGCTGCCTGTTATTTTGTCACGCGGGTGTTGCCAGAACCTTTTAACGGATAGAAATTGTTGAATATCAGCCAGCGGCCCTTAGCTGTAGGGAGGTCAGACAGGTTTGGCTATCGCTGGCCGTTTGAATAGGAAATGCCGCCACTTTTCCGCCGCGGCTAACTTCAATGACGCCTTCGATATTGCGCGGTAGCCATACGCCGACAAAGCCGTTTTGATAGCTTTTCATTTCCCTATTTACCAACACATTTCCCTGCTTGTCGGTGACTTTTACATTAAACAGCGTGTTCGGCATTTCCCCTTGGCAGCCAGAAAGGCTGTGATTGAAGCAGGGGTGCGTCTGCCGCTCATAGGGGGCAAAAGAGAGGTAAAACTTATCGCCGAGCGGCAAGGTATAACTTTGATTGCCTGAAGATAATTTCAACGCTGTGCCCGTCACTGAAGCTGAGTACCCCAGAGGGCGGGCCTGAGGATTTTGATCGATAGCATCGATGATTTGCTCAACGGATTTCCCCGCAAGCCCGTGTTCGGCTAAAAACTCAGCCTCGGTGGCCGAAAGAACGCTCCCGCTGAATAAGCTGAAAAATAAAAATAATATCGCCTTTTGCATAATGACCTCTTTAAATAATAGTTAATGACGTGATTATTATTCAAGCCATTATATTAACGTTAAGCTGGCACAATAAACCGCAGTAAATAACGCCCGGCACTCATTCTGATAAACATGCTCAGCCATTTTTTTCTGCTCAAGTTTACCCTTTCGTTTTTTACTGTCGGCAAGTGATTAAAACAATAACGCTGAAAATTGCAATGCAAAAAGGCAAAATTATTATGTTACCGCCGCGCTTTTATAAACAAACCCGACGCCTTACCATCGCAAGAAAATAAGGCCGGGGTATTGGTCGCTATTTCAGAAAAGCCCGCATGTTAGCCATAAATGCGGGCATTCCTGATGCGCTGTATCTGCCTGAGGAAGAGCCAGCTCTCCAGATGTCCCCACACCATCTACCCCTTATAGAACGTTGCGACGCACGCAACGACTTCGGCAGAGCAGGAAGCGTCCACCAGCATAAAGCTGACGTCGTCCTGCTCTTTCGGCCATATGCGTTCCCCTTTGTCGTTTAGCGGCAGCACGTCTCCTGTCGCAAAAGAAAGCGCGCACGAAATCCTATTCGCCTTTCTTGCTGAGCAGCTCCTCTAAAAACTTATATTCAGGCTTGGTTTGGTTTAACTCACCGCGAAGCGCGCCGGCGTGACCGACGGTAACGTGGCATGAAACGCACTGAACCGGCGTATCCGTCTGCTGCATGTCTTTACAGTGCTGATGCATTTCTAAAGATTTAGGATTAGAGGCTTCGGCCTTATCCAGCAGTTTGCTGTGACAGCCGAGGCACCCCGAGTCATAAACATAGGCCTCACGCTGTTCTCGGCGGGCTATCCAGTCTATTTTAGACGTATCGGTAAACGCGCTTTTGAAGGCGTCGTTAGCTCCCTGCGCGCCCTTTGAAACCAGATAGTCCAGCGTATTGGTATGTGGAAGATGGCAGTCCACGCATTCTGCGCTAAACCCGTGCGGGTTATTGCCGCCGTGGATATCCTGCTTGAACGTTTTCACCATCGGCTGCATTTCGTGGCAGCTCCCACAGAAGCTTTCGTCGCCGGTATTTCTTACCACTTCAGCGCCAAGCAGGCTTATGCCAATGCCGACCAGGATGGTGACGCAAGCCAGTAAAAAGATAAAGCGTATTCTACTCATGTCATTTTCCTTCTCTATGGCGTTGGCCCAAACCAGTCTCGGGTATTGTCGTGGCAAGTCTCACAGAGATTGCTCGACGGCCTGTGCTCGGCGTGGCACTCGTAGCAGTCCAGGTCGAGCCCATCGTGTAAGGAGCGATGGGGATTGGTTTGGTTGACGTCCATAAATCCGGTGCGCTTGGCGACCTTCTCGGCGCTGCCGTGGCAGGTCAGGCAGTCTTTCGTCGCCAGCGGCTTATATTCGGCAACGTCCTGCTCTTTATGGCAGGCCGAGCAGGGTAAATTCAGCTTTTGATGATGGGCCTTTAGCGCATACTTGTGCGAATCATCAACCGTACTTTTCGATTCTACCGCCGCGCTCTGCTCCGGCCCTGACAGCGCGTAAGGCGAGAAAAACAGGTAAAGCGCGGCCAGTATTAACGAGAACTTTTTCATTGTTATTTCCTACGGTTAACCGATTATTCCCAAGGGGTTTCCCTGCCGGCGTTTTCTCCGGCAATCATGCCGAAAACGCCGCAGTCCAGGCTGCCGCAGGCGGTAAGGCGGATATACCCGTAGCTTCCCGCAGAGGCTTCGCCACAGACAAAGACGCCGGGAATAGGCTGCTCGGTAACAATATCGAGGGGGCGCGCTTCGGTGTTGATCATCGCTCCGCCCTGGCTGTAGTTGTAGCGGGGGTTCAGCCACATCGCGTAGTACGGGGCTTTACTGATAGACGTCGACGACTTCATTAAGCGCTTAGGCTTGCCAAACTTATCCTTATCGTTAGCCATGTCGCGATTGTATTCGTCGATCGTTTTCTCTAATTCGGCCACGTCCATATTAAAGTTGCTGGCCAACGCCTCAAGCGAGTCAAATTTCCACATCGTGCCCTCAGTGCCGTTTTTTCCTTCAAGAGACAGGGTAAGACGCTGTTTATCGTGGTAATTATCGATCCCGGTTTGGTCATAGATCAGAATGATTTGTTCGCCGTCTATCTTCATGCGTTCTGAGAGTATTTTTAGCCCCAGCCCCTGACGGTCGTTGTTGTTATATTCATCGACGAAGCGCTTACAGGTTCTTGGATTAACCAAAATACCCCATAGAATGTCTTCGGTTGGAATAGGAAAGGCGAATCGAAACAGGGTCATGTGGATAGGCTTAAAGCCCGCTTTAATCATGGCCTTTAGAGCGCCAGCCGTTGCGCCCGGGTTGGCGGTCGAGACGGAGTTATAGAGAGCGCCGACCTCGTCGCCGCGAAACTTACGGTCCTGGTTATAGCCTCCTGTAGCCATAACGAGCCCCCGCTTTACCTTGTAGTAGCGAGGGCTGCCGGTACTGTTAAACGCAGGACTATCGTTTAGACCAAAGTCTTTAACGTCACGGTTAAAGATATAGTTCTCTCTCACCCGTACGCCGATAACCCGCCCTTCATCGTTGCGGATAATCTCTTCCAGCAAAACCTGCTTGCGGATTTCAACGTTAGGAAGCTTTTCCTGAACGTACTTTTGCAGGCTTTTTACAATTCCACTGCCGCCGTGAACCGGCCATACGCAGCGGGCGCGGGAGTGGCCGCCGAGCGACTTGATGCCCGTTCCATCACCGATGGACTTATCAAACTCAACGCCGTGATCGCATAAGAAATTAAACAGGGACAGAGTATTCTGGGCAATTGTCCTGGTAAGCTCTACGTGGCTATATCCTCGAGACTCTTTTTCTATATCGGCTAATAGGAGCTCCCATGAGTCATCCGTGACGCCGGCTTCTTTTTGCCACGGCGATCCCACAACGGCCATATTCAGGCCGGATATTAACGACGATCCCCCCAGTCGGGACATCTTATCGGCCAGAACGATTTTCAAATTGGGCGTCGTTTCCGCCGCCTTGATGGCGGCGATAAAGCCGGCCATGCCCGTCCCCAGGACGAGAACGTCCATCTCTTCATCCCAATGGATGCTTGATGCGTTCTCTTTCGCATCGGCACTAAACGGGAGCATTGCCGCCAGCGGTGCAACGGCAGCAGAGGTGAGGCCTAAACGAAGAAACTGACGTCTGGAACTGTTGTTTTTCATATCAATACCTTTTTATAGTTATGACGGCTATTGATACGGTGCAATAACGGCTTTTATTCCTCTATAGTGGTTTACCGCATACCTTTTGGCGGTTTGATATATATCAATACCGGGATCGGCGTTAAGACTAGTGTGTCAATAGTACAAATAGCTAAGCGTGGCGGGCATGGTATTAAAATTGGACAGACTAATCAGGCTAATAATTGGATTATTACTCATCCTGCTCACTGCACCGATACTGAAAGCGGAAACCTACCAACAACGCTATATCATACGCGTTGGCGTATTATCGTTCGATGACGCCAATAAGGGCGTTTATCGCTGGCAGCCGACGATAGACTATTTGAATCAGCGCTTCCCTCAGTATCAATTTATTCTTATTACTGGCGACATTAAGAGTATCGATCAGCTGGTGGCCAGTGGAACTATCGACTTTGCCATTACTAACGGCGTCAAGTTATTACAGTATCAAAGCGAATATGACGCCGTCCGGATGCTCAGCTTAAATCCTATATACGGTGAGCCTCGATACGCGATAGGCTCTACGGTGATTGCCCGCAGCGATATGCCCGATATGACCCGCTGGGAAGAGATTAAAAACAGGCGCATTGTTATTACAACGCCGCAGGCGTTCGGCGGCTTTCAAATCATCGAGAGAGAGTGGCTAAAAGAGGGAATCGATCCAATAAAGGATTTTACCCGGCTGAGCTTTGTCGGACTGCCGCAGGAAAACTTATTATCTCAATTGGCTAACAATGAAGCAGATATTGCCGTACTGCCAACCTGCGTATTGGAACTGGCGATTAAATCAGGCCGCTTTGACGCCGGCCAGTTTAAGGTGATTAAAGCCTATCCGCAGACGGCGTTGCCCTGCCTTAGCTCAACCCCGCTTTACCCTCACTGGACGCTTTCCCGAATGCAGCACGTTCACGAACAGCTGGCTCGGGAAATCGCCCAGGCGCTGTTATCAATAAAGCCCGACGATATGCCCGCTCTTCAGGGAGAATATCGAGGATGGACCGTACCCATTAACGACAAAAGCGTTGTTGAACTCATGCAAGACATTGGGCTATCGGACAGTGGCGGCCATCTTAAGGTACTATGGCAAAAGTATCGGGGATGGCTGTTCATCGTTATGGGATACGGGCTGCTGCTGGTCGGCTACCATTTGCGGGTTAACTATCTGGTCAAGACCAGAACGCGCAAGCTGCAGCAAATGATGGAACTAAATCAGGCGTCCTCAGAATGGCTCCGCACTCAGCAGGAACAGTTCTATTCCGCCCAAAGGATTTTGCTGTCGGGCGAGATGGCGGCAGGGATGGCCCACGAGCTCAACCAGCCACTCATGGCGATTAATAACTACGTTGTCGGATGCAGGATGCGCTTGCAGCAGCGACCTTTGGATATTGCCGCCCTAGACAACGCGCTTGAACAGGCCATTCGGCAAACGGCAAACGCGAAGAGCGTGATTCAACACGTTCGATTTTTTATTAAGCGCCACCCGGAAAAGCAGGAAGAAATTTGTTTAAACCTGGTTATTGCCAACGCGCTGTCACTGTTTTCAAACGAGCTAAAGCGCGGCGGCATTACGGTTGCCGCACCAGAAGCGCCGGAAGTCGTGATTCTCGCCGATGAGATTCTTATCCAGCAGGTCTTGGTTAACCTCATTCGCAACGCGCTGGACGCGATTAAGCTGCGGGAACCTCTGGTACGCGATCCCCAGATTACCTTTGAAATCGTCCCGTCGTCTTCCAAAGCCACGCTGAAAATTCGCGATAACGGCGTTGGGCTAACCGAGACGCAAATAGAGCGACTGTTCGTTCCGTTTGTCACCAGTAAGGACAGCGGCCTCGGCTTAGGAATGGCGATTTGCAAGCGTATTATCGAGGCCCACGGCGGGCGCATCTGGGCCGAAAGCCAGCCGGTCGGCGCCTGTATCTGCATTACGCTGCCGCGGATAAACGGAGTAACGCAATAATGTTAAAAGCGATCTATTTAGTTGATGACGATCCCGCGATTCGGGATTCCCTTATCTGGCTGTTAGAGGCGGCGGGCATCAGGTTGATTAGCTTTTCATCCGCCGATGCCTTTTTACAGCAGGTCGACGTCACCCTGCCCGGCTGCGTACTGTTAGATATTTGCATGCCGGGAATGACGGGCGTGGAACTGCAGGAGCAGCTAATGCGTCAGGACAATGTGCTGAGCGTTATTTTTCTCACCGGCCACGCTGACGTGCCTACCGCCAGCAAAATCTTTAAAAACGGCGCGTTTGACCTACTGGAAAAGCCGGTGGATATCGATGAACTGCTCCGGGTTATCCGCCAGGCGCTGATAAACAGCCAAAGGAAGTTTGAGTGGTTTGAGAAACACTATCAGCTGCGCAACGCGTGGGAGCAGCTAACGGAAAGAGAGAAACAGATCCTTGCGCTGGTATTGGAGGGGCTTTCAAATAAGGTTATCGCTGACCGCCTCTATCTGGCGCTGCGTACAGTGGAAATCCACCGTCATAATATGATGAAAAAGATGGGAAGCGATTCGCCTATTCAGCTGGCTCATGCGTTATCGAAGTATATGGACGTTAATAGTTTCACCGATAGAGAATAAAGCGTCCCCCACCAGAGCCTACGCTATTCCGTTGACGAGCTCGGGGCGTCAAGCCATCGCTCACGCCTATTATTCATCTAATGCCGTTTCCAATTGCTGATAACGATACATATTCCGATATCACCCGGCCGGCGGCACCAGCGTCGCATAGGCGCCTTGCTGGGCTATGCGCCCCTCCTGCAAAACCAACATTTCATTGGCATACCGCAAGCCAGAGAGACGATGTGTACAGAGAATCAACGTTCGCCCCTTCCCCCACTGGCGCAAACTCTGCAAAATACGACGTTCAGTACGGTCACCCACTGCAAAAAGCGCTGAGTCGAGAATCACTATTAACTAACAGGGCTAGAGCGATGGCAATTCGCTGTTTCTGAGCGCCGGATAACATAACGCCGCGTACGCCGACTTGGTTTGGTACCCCTGCGAAAAACTCAAGATGTCTTCATGTATACAGGCCAATGTGGCCGCCTGCTCAATTTTATTTTGCTTGGCCTGCGGATACCCTAGCGCAATATTTTCGGCAATCGAAGCAGAAAAAATGTCAGGCGAACCTTATGTTCATCATCTCATTCAGCTAAGACCGGAGAGATAAACCCTAATCCGTTGTCCAAACGCAGCACCATCGGATGGCGGAAGATCTCTAGCTGTAAATGGCACTTTTATGAGGGGCGATTACAATTACAGGGGGCAGAACCTCTGCGGCAGTTCATGGTCGGAGTGAGCCGGGACGTGATTGTTTCCTCGAGTTACGGCCCTTATTTACCGGGTGGCGTCCTAAAAGAAAAGTGCCAAATATTTTGAGTAAGCAGCCAATCATCTGGATTGTTAATCCCCGTAAGCGCTCAGTCCGCCGAGTATCTTTGCCCAATCTTTATTGTATAAGGGTGCAATATGAAAACTTACCTCAGTAAAATGAAGCAGGAATGGGCTGAGCTGATTGAGAGTACCTCTCCAGAGGTTCTGTCACTTGCGGCTAAGATTGCCCGTGAACACGCTGTGCCACTGAGTCAAACATTCTATGAAATTATGCTTGACGATCCTGAAGCGGAAGTCTTTCTGACAAATGAGCAGGTAGAGAAATATCTCAAACCGGCGCTGGCCGAATGGACGGAAAATGTGCTTACCTGTACTCAGGATAACATTGATCAGATGATATCCGTACAGCAGCATGTCGGAGAGGTGCATGCCCGGATAGGAATACCCGTACAGCTTGTTGAGATGGGCGCACGAACGCTGAAAAAACTGCTCTTTCCCCTTATACAGACTATGGAGTATGACTGTACTGACCGCGATCGGGTGGCACTGTGCCGCTTTGCAGTAGTCAGTATCGACCTTGCTATGGAAATCATGTCACGGGTATTTTCATTCAGTGACAATAGCGCTTCCCGAGAAGATGAGAACTACCGGATTTTTTCACTACTTGAAAACGCAGAGGAAGAGAAAGAGCGCCAAAGCGCCAGTCTTCTCTCTTGGGAGAATGACCTGATTTACAGAATTATGGTAGATACCGACATGGAAAGCGTACGACCACTGAGCAGGGCTGATTTTGGCCTGTGGTTTAATCATAAGGGGCGCCACTATTTCAGCGGACTACCGGAAACGGGCTACATTGCCAAGCAGCTGCAGGAACTGGATGAACTGGTCATCCGTACTCAGAACACACCCAAAGCGCTTGCCCGACGCGAGCAGCGGGTAAGCCTGTTGCTTCAGGTGAAAAGTGCACTGCTTCAGATAAGTATTTTTTTAAAAGCCCTGTTTGATGAGGTATCAAGGCATGAAGTAGGAATGGATGTTCTCACCCGCTTGCTAAACCGCCGTTTTCTTCCAACCATATTCAAACGTGAAATTGCCCAAGCAAACAGAAACGGAACCTCTCTGTCGGTTCTGATTATTGATGTAGATAAATTCAAACAGATCAACGACAGCTACGGGCATCAGATTGGGGATGAGATCCTTTGTAAGGTCTCACAGGTTTTCTATAATAATGTTCGCAGCAGTGACTATGTTTTTAGGTATGGTGGCGATGAGTTTCTCATTGTGTTGACTGAAGCATCGAAACATGAAGTCCGACAGGTTGCAGAACGAATCCGTGCGATGGTCAGTAAACAAACGGTAATGGCCCCTAACGGGCAGCGCATCGTGCTGTCTCTGTCCATCGGTGGTGCAATGTTCAGTGGTCACCCCGATTACGAACGTCTGATTCAAGCGGCCGACGAGGCGCTGTATCGGGCCAAAACGCTTGGGCGTAACCGGGTAGAAATGTAAGAGTTGGGGTGAACAAAAGGAGCCTCCCATCGCCATCAGATAGTTTTACTGGCTTATTACCTGATTTGACAGTTCTTACCTTAACATCCGTGAGTGCTATAGGGTTTCCTCCATCCGCTGGCGCAGGGTTTGCCTTTACGAAGGTTGTACCAACATTTACCAACAAGGGTTAATTGATGTCGATTGAATTGTGCTGACGTCAGGAAAGGATAAATCGAGGGAAAAGCCAGTAATTACGCGGATTTCAGATACAAAAATGGACGTCGGTTGACGTCCATTCTTTAAATATTGGTACCGAGGACGGGACTTGAACCCGTAAGCCCTAATGAGCACTACCACCTCAAGGTAGCGTGTCTACCAATTCCACCACCTCGGCACGGACCGACGGGATTAACCCATCGGTTTAAAACTCGTTCCCTTATTTAGGGATATCGCTGCTCGGCGTATTTGGCTTCACCGGAGCGGTTTGTTCAACCTTAACCGGTGCGCTCAAATCGTCGAATTCGCCGACTTTCTTTTCCTGACGGCTGCTCAGGTTACCCAGCGCCAGACTGATAATGAAAAACAGCGTGGCCAGAATCGCCGTAGTACGGGTCATGAAGTTGCCTGAACCGCCGGAACCAAACAGCGTTGCGGAAGCTCCGGAACCGAAAGAGGCACCCATGTTGGCCCCTTTGCCCTGCTGCAGCATAACCATACCGATCAGACCGATGGCCACCAGCAGGAAAATAATAAGAAGCGCTTCGTACATATTCTTGCCTGTAATCCTTGCGGGATACCCCGTCGTAAAGCTTGCTGGTTCAAAAGAGGGAGAAACTAACGATTTTCTCAACCTAACCAGAGCGGGTGTGAATACTAACGAAAGCCACAAAGAGGTGCAAGCGCATTTTTATTCATCGTGCGCATTTGTAGAAAAAACCAGCGTTTCCGGCGTGCTCTTGCGGCTTATCTTGACCATTATAAGGGAAAGTCCCCGGTCTTATCCATCTCTAATATAGGCGAGTGCCGCCATTCTTCTCTTTGCGGAAAATAGCGGATTTAGCGCCTACGCCCCATAGTAATCGATGGTTCTTTCCTGCGTAAAACGGTTCTCCTGCGGCCCCCACTCGGCGTGTAGCCAGTTAGCGTGGTGATCGTAGCGACTATAGTGCTTTTCACTCCGCCTTTTATGCTTCGCGTAAAACTTAGCCTCGGCAATAATTCGCTGAAGAATATTATTCTCGTTGTAGTCAAAGTAGTAAGAGGACTCATAGCTGCTGTCGCGAGAAAGAGAATCGCTTCTGGCCAGTAACCCGTTGGGATTATAGTGATAGCGTTTTACCGTATACCCTTCAGAATACTCTTTTTCCACCTGCGATTTTTCGATGACTTCGGTCAGTTGCCCTTCGATGTTGTAAATAAACTGCCTCATCCATCCGCTGTTCATAAGTTCGCTTTTAACGATACGACCCTGTCCGTCCTGCTGGTAGCGCACGACGACGTTTCCTACGCTGCTCAGCTGGCCGTTTATTATCCAGTTAATGCTCTTCACCCAGCCCCGACTGTCTTTATAAACATAAGTGACGGACTCGCCGCGGCGGTTCTTTTCGCGCCGCTTAACCCGTACGACGTCGCCTTCGGGGCTGTAGTCAATCTCGCTGGAAATAATCCGCTCGCCGTTACGAAAGGTCACTTCTTTCAGCTTTTTCACGCGAAGCGGCGCAGGAGAAAAAGCGTGAGCCGAGTTTTCGGTTAACGCCAGATTAAAGGAAAAAATAGCTTTGTCTTTTGAGCTAAGCGGAGTGCTTGCATAGGAAAGACAAGAAAAAGCGAACAGGCATATGAGTAAAAAATAATGGGTAAAAAACGCCCTCATCGTCACCACCACACCCTATATGTTATTGCTAAATTCCATTCGGGCAGGATTTTAGCACCATAAAACAGTGTGGAACAACAATTATTGCCTACATGAACGATTGCCTATATTAATCATTTATAAGCGTTTCAAATTTATCTTTTTTCCCGTTAAAAACGTTGAAATCAACAAACGTTTCTATGCCTTCCAGCTTCCCGCGGTTGGCGTATTGCCAAAATAACCAGTCCCTGTTATCAGGCTGGAGCCCAGGCTTGCGATAAACGTCCCGTAGCCAAATAGCGCTTTTCGGCATTTTGTCTATCAGGAAGTCATCATAAAACTCTCTGGTTACATACAGGATAGGCCTCTGCCCATACGCCTTTTCAAGCCGATCGGACAACACCTCAACCTCTTTAAGCACCTCCAACCTGCCGGAGGTTAACTGACAATTGCCGCCGTACTCGAGATCGATAACCGGAGGCAGAGTCCCCTTTTCAACCGGCACAGAGGAAATAAAGTTATCGGCCTGTTCATCTCCGCTGCTGCAAAAGGTAAAAAAGTGGTAAGCGCCGACGACAAATCCCCTTTGACGGGCGTCCTTCCAATTAAGGTGGAAGCGTTTGTCTTTAAAATTTCCCCCTTCCGTCGCTTTGATAAAAATAAACTGGATCTCGGCAGTATTAAGCCTGTCCCAATCGATCTCTTTTTGATGATGGGAGATATCGATTCCCTGAATAGGGAACTCTTCCCGGGATGGGTAGTTAAAGCGGATAACCCCCTGATAGAGGGCAAAAACCATAAAAGCGGCAAGCGCCGCTATGCTGCATGCTATTGTGAGTAAAAGCCTTATGCGCATAATATCCCTGTTCATTCATCCCTGTCGTATGCGAAGTAAAAGGGCGGATAAATCCGCCCCGCTTTTCCTCATTGGCTCGTTAACGCCGCTAGCCTGCGGCTTTAACCGCATCGGCAATGCGATTTGCTAACGCCAAAACCTGCTGTTCGTCTTCACCTTCGACCATCACGCGGATCAGAGGTTCAGTGCCGGATTTCCGCAGCAGAACTCGACCGCGTCCCGTCAGAGCCTCCTCCGCTTCCAACGTAGCCTGCTTCACGCTCTCCGTCGCCAGCGGATCGTGCTGCCCAGAGAAGCGAACGTTAACCAGAATTTGCGGCAGCAGCTTCATTCCGCTGCACAGGTCGTGCAGGCTCATCTGGTTGCGCACGACGGCGGCCAGAACCTGCAGGCCCGCAACGATCCCGTCTCCGGTCGTGGTCTTATCCAACAGGATAACGTGCCCGGAGTTTTCCGCGCCGATGGTCCAGCCTAATTCGTTCATTTTCTCCAGAACGTAGCGGTCGCCCACTTTCGCTCTGGCAAACGGGATGCCCAGCTGCTTAAGCGCCAGCTCCAATCCCATGTTGCTCATCAGGGTACCAACGGCGCCCCCTTTAAGCTGCCCTTTGCGCAGCGCTTCGCGGGCGATGATGTACATGATTTGGTCGCCGTCGACCCGGTTGCCGAGGTGATCCACCATAATGACGCGGTCGCCGTCACCGTCAAAGGCTATGCCCAGATCGGCCTTCTCGGTGAGAACGCGCTCTTGCAGCGCACGCACGTCGGTTGCGCCGCACTGTTCGTTGATATTCATGCCGTCCGGCTCGCAGCCGATGGTGATAACCGTCGCTCCCAGCTCGCGCAGCACGCTGGGAGCGATGTGGTAAGTCGCGCCGTTTGCACAGTCAACAACGACTTTAAGGGAACTCAAGCTCAGTTCGCTCGGAAAGCCGCCCTTACAGAACTCGATATAGCGCCCGGCGGCGTCGTTTATCCGGCTGGCCTTACCCAGCTCGGCAGACGTCACGCAGGTCAGCGGTTTTTCCATCTCGGCTTCAATGGCTTCTTCAACCGCGTCGGGCAGCTTGGTGCCGTCTATCGAGAAGAACTTGATGCCGTTGTCGTCAAAGGGGTTATGAGACGCAGAAATTACGATACCGGCCTCTGCGCGGAACGTCCTCGTCAGATAAGCCACCGCCGGCGTCGGCATGGGGCCGGTAAATGAAGCCGACAGCCCTGCGGCCGCCAAACCGGCTTCAAGCGCGGATTCCAACATATAGCCGGAAATACGGGTATCTTTACCAATGATTATCTTTCGCGAGCCGTGGCGAGCCAATACCTTACCTGCGGCCCAGCCCAGCTTGAGAACGAAGTCAGGCGTAATCGGATGCTCACCCACCTTGCCGCGGATGCCGTCAGTACCAAAATATTTACGTGTGCTGCTCATGATGTTTTTTTATCCCCTTGCGCCAAGCGTAGCTTCCACAATTCGCATTGCTTCCACCGTTTCTTTAACGTCGTGTACGCGAATAATCTGCGCCCCCTGCATTGCAGCGATAGTCGCGCAGGCGATGCTTCCAACCAGCCGTTCTGAGGGCGGTACGTTCAACAATTGCCCAATCATTGACTTACGCGACATTCCGATCAGCAGCGGCAGTCCGAAACGGTGAAATTTGGACAGGTGAGCCAGCAGCTGATAGTTATGTCGCAAATTTTTACCGAAACCAAAGCCGGGATCGAGCACTATTTTTTTTCGTTCAATACCGGCCTGTTCACAACGCGCGATCTGCTCGGCCAGAAAGGCGTCAACTTCAGCAACGACGTCATGATAGTGCGGTTCCTGCTGCATCGTTCGCGGCATACCCTGCATGTGCATCAAGCACACGGGCAACCCGCACTCGGCCGCAGCCTCCAGAGCTCCGGGCTCCTGAAGCGCGCGAATATCGTTAATAAGATGAGCACCCGCTCGGGCGGATTCACGCATCACTTCCGCCTTGGAGGTATCAACGGAGATCCAAACGTCAAAATTATGGGCAATGGCTTCAGTTACTGGAATCACTCGTTCCAGCTCTTCCTCAACCGATACGTCAGCAGCGCCCGGGCGGGTAGACTCGCCGCCAATATCGATAAGCGTCGCGCCTGCCTGAATCATCTCGTTAGCGTGGCGCAGCGCGCTGTCAATCTGGCTATAGCGTCCGCCGTCGGAAAAAGAGTCCGGCGTGACGTTAAGGATCCCCATGACTTGAGGATAATTGAGATCCAGCGTGAGCCCTCGGCTTTCTAACTTCATGATGATTCTTCAACCTCTCATCGCGTCAAAAAAATAATACGCGCCGCCGGTATCCCTCAACGACGGCATAACCCGGCCTTATTTATTTACCGTCAGGCCGTGAGCAATTTGGCGAAACTCCGGCAAAAACTGCTCGCTAAGCTCGCTCTTCACAATCCCTTTAATGACGTAATATCCATCGGAGGAAACGATGATGGCCTGATAGACCTTAACCGGCTTATGGTTACGCGCATCCTCCGCATTAGCCTGAAGCTCCACGGCATCCAAACCGCCTATTTTCAGGCTTTTTACGCTGTCTTTCACGACTTCCGCTTCAATTAGCGACGAAGTGCTTTTTAAATGCTTTTCGGCAAATGAGGCCAAGTCGCCGATTTCAACGTTATTAAACGACGGGGCTATAACCAGCAACGGCTCTGCGCTTTCCGACGGGAAGGGGTCACCAGGACGCGTCATGGCAAGCGCGCTGTTCATACGCTTGGTTATCTTAAGGTTTTCCGTTTCTTTTACCGTATAGCTCAGGCCGTCCAGACTTACCTTATTTCTCGCCTCGTCTTGAACTTCCAGACTTAGCAAGGCGTCTTTAATCTTTGCGCCTTCAGTGCTTTCATTCGCTGCCTGATAGGTTCCAACCATCATCAGCGAACCCTTATCGTCGCCCTGCAGCAGGATCCACTTATGGTAGTCCACGCTGCCGTCGCTTTGCGCTATCTTATACAGCCACAGCTTTTTCCCCTGACGCTCCGCCTGCTCTGAACCCAAAACGCGAACACCCTTTACGGTCAGCAAGTCGGGAATGAATCCGTGCTGCACTTCTTCCAGCGGAGATGACATTTCGGTCGCCATAATGGAAGCGCCGCTCTTTTCATTGAAATAGCCAGAAAACTGCTTTGACTGAGCAAAGCCTTCAGGCGGATTAATCGACGCAGCAACGCCAGGGATTTTTTCTATCGCCTGAGCGCCACTTGCTAGGCCAAAAAGGGAAAACAGCAGTGCCGTTGCTAAACGATGCATCTTCATAGCGCAATATAACTCCGTGATGTAATTAAACGTCCCTGGGCGCAAACAGCATCGTAGTAAAATCATCTTTTTCTATCGATGTCACTTATCAACAAACGTCGCGATACGGCCCAATATCCGGACGTCACAATATCATATTGCGCCCCTTGTCGCTGCCGTTTCTTGACGTAAAAAAACGGCCCTCCGTCTGGAGGGCCGCTTAGCGTTAAACAACGTTTTAATTACATCGCCGGCTTGTCGCTGGGTTCGTTTTTATTGAACTCGGGCGACGACGGCTTTTCTTCTGAAGCCGGAGGCGGATTTTGCGCGCTGCCGGCCGGCGGCTGCTTCATGCCGCTGCTCTGGGTATCATCCCATCCGGCAGGAGCGCGAACTTCGCGGCGCGCCATCAGGTCGTCGATTTGCGGAGCGTCAATCGTCTCGTACTTCATCAGCGCGTCTTTCATGGCGTGCATGATGTCCATGTTCTCTTCCAGAATCACCCTTGCGCGCTGGTAGTTGCGCTCAATAATGGCCTTCACTTCCTGGTCGATAATGCGCGCCGTTTCGTCAGACATGTGCTTGCTCTTCGAAACGGAGCGCCCCAAGAACACCTCGCCCTCTTCTTCCGCGTACAGCAAAGGCCCCAGCTTCTCGGAGAAGCCCCACTGGGTCACCATGTTGCGAGCGATAGAGGTCGCCACTTTAATGTCGTTAGAAGCGCCGGTAGAAACCTTTTCCGAACCGTAAATCAGCTCTTCGGCCAAACGACCGCCGTACAGCGTTGAAATACGGCTTTCCAGCTTCTGGCGGTTTTCGCTGATGGCGTCGCCTTCCGGCAGGAAGAACGTCACGCCCAGCGCGCGGCCGCGAGGAATAATCGTGACTTTATGCACCGGATCGTGCTCCGGCACCAGACGACCAATAATCGCGTGGCCCGCTTCGTGATAGGCGGTAGACTCTTTCTGCTCTTCCGTCATCACCAGAGAACGGCGCTCGGCGCCCATCATGATCTTGTCTTTGGCCTTTTCAAACTCCACCATCGACACTACGCGCTTTTTCGTGCGAGCGGCGAACAAGGCGGCTTCGTTGACCAGGTTAGCCAGATCCGCGCCGGAGAAGCCCGGCGTACCGCGAGCGATAACGGATTCGTCTACGTCAGGCGAAACCGGCACGCGGCGCATGTGCACCTTCAAAATCTGAGCGCGACCGCGAACGTCCGGCAGGCCAACGACGACCTGACGGTCAAAGCGGCCAGGGCGCAGCAGCGCGGGGTCAAGCACGTCAGGGCGGTTAGTTGCAGCGATAACGATAACGCCTTCGTTGCCTTCAAAACCGTCCATTTCAACCAGCATCTGGTTCAGCGTCTGCTCACGTTCATCGTGACCACCGCCCAGACCGGCGCCGCGTTGACGGCCAACGGCATCGATTTCATCGATAAAGATAATGCACGGGGCCGCCTTCTTGGCCTGTTCAAACATGTCACGAACGCGAGATGCGCCCACGCCGACGAACATTTCAACGAAGTCGGAACCGGAGATAGTGAAGAAAGGCACCTTCGCTTCGCCAGCGATAGCCTTCGCCAGCAGCGTTTTACCGGTACCCGGAGGCCCTACCATCAGTATGCCTTTCGGGATCTTGCCGCCCAGCTTCTGGAAGCGGCTCGGCTCGCGCAGAAACTCAACCAGTTCGCTTACGTCTTCTTTCGCTTCGTCGCAGCCCGCCACGTCGGCAAACGTGGTCTTGATCTGCTCTTCGGTCAACATGCGCGCCTTGCTCTTGCCGAACGACATGGCGCCTTTACCGCCGCCGCCCTGCATTTGGCGCATAAAGAATATCCAGACGCCGATAAGCAACAGCATAGGGAACCAGGAAATAAAGACCTGCTGCAGGAAGCCCTGCTGCTCCGGTGGTTCACCAACAGTTTTCACGTTATTTTTCAATAACATGCTAAGCAACAGAGGATCTTCCGTCGGCATATAGGTCGTACGCGCGGCGTCGTCCATCATCTTGTACTTGACTTCACGCCCGCTGATTCTGGCCTCTTTCACCTGCTTATTGCTGACCTGTGTCATAAATTCGGAATAGTCAGTACGGCTTCCGCCGGGCTCACTGGTTCCGAAACTCTGGAACACCGTCATCAGGACAACAGCAATGACCAGCCAGAGAATTAGGTTTTTCGCCATATCACTCAAGGAATTAACCTCATATTACAATGGTGTTAACGTAACAATACGCGTTAGGGTACTATAGTTTGCGCCCAGTCGCTACAATGTATACTTCACGCGAACGAGCCCGAGAAGCATCAGGTTTACGAATCTTTACTTTTGTAAACATTGAACGGATTTCACGTAGGTATTCGTCGAACCCTTCCCCTTGGAAAACTTTAGCGACAAAGCTGCCCCCCGGCGCCAGTACGTCTTTACACATCTCCAGCGCCAGTTCCACCAGATACATCGCTCTGGGGATATCAACCGCAGGCGTACCGCTCATGTTGGGCGCCATGTCGGACATCACAACCTGAACTTTGCTTTCCCCGACTCTTTCCAACAGCGCCTTGATCACCATCTCATCACGAAAGTCGCCCTGAAGGAAATCAACTCCGACGATAGGATCCATAGGCAAAATGTCACAGGCGATGATACGCCCCTGATTGCCGATTTGCGTTACCGCATACTGCGACCACCCGCCGGGCGCGGCGCCCAAATCGACGACGGTCATACCAGGTTTAAACAATTTATCGGTCTGCTGTATTTCGTCGAGCTTAAACCATGCGCGAGAGCGAAGCCCTTTTTTCTGCGCCTGCTGGACGTATTTGTCGCTAAAGTGTTCCTGTAGCCAGCGCGTTGAGCTGGCTGAACGCTTTTTATTACCCATTCGGTATTCCAACTGTACTAATATTAGGGTGTATTTCAGCTTCACGCCAAGTTGGTGCTAAGTATTAGATGGCGGTAGAATATGCCGTTTTCAACCCTTAACCGCAAATTGACATTAAGACAATGAACCTATCTAACAAACAAAAGCAGCACCTGAAGAGCCTGGCTCATCCACTAAAGCCAGTCGTCATGATCGGCGCAAACGGCCTGACAGAGGGCGTTCTTGCTGAAATCGAACAGGCGCTGGAGCACCACGAGCTGCTCAAAGTCAAGATTTCAACCGAAGAGCGTGAAACCAAAATGCTGATTGTCGACGCTATCGTTCGAGAAACCAAAGCGTGCAACGTGCAGGTTATCGGTAGCATGCTGGTGCTTTACAAGCCGAGTAAAGACAAGAAAATCGCACTTCCTCGATAAACTCGAAGGAAAAAGGTGATGCACGGCTGTCACCTTTTTCACTTCTTTACACTTGGTCAAATAAAGACCGCCCCGCCTTGGCGTAGCGTTTAGACGTACTCAACGCTAAGAATTTCAAACTCAATATCGCCGCCGGGCGCCTTAACGATAACGACGTCGTCAGCCTCTTTGCCTATCAAACCGCGCGCCATCGGCGAGTTGACGGAGATCAGGTTCTGTTTGAAATCAGCCTCGTCGTCACCGACGATGCGATATACCACTTCTTCTTCCGTATCCAGATTCATCACCTTTACCGTCGCACCGAAAATTACGCGGCCGTTATTGGCCATCTTGGTGACGTCGATAATCTGAGCGTGGGAAAGCTTGGCCTCAATCTCCTGGATCCTGCCTTCACAAAATCCCTGCTGTTCGCGCGCCGCATGATATTCCGCATTCTCTTTCAAATCACCGTGAGCTCTGGCTTCAGCGATATCTGAAATAATTTTAGGTCGACGTACGTTTTTCAAATACTCCAGCTCTTCACGCAGCCTTTCTGCGCCAAGCAGCGTCATCGGAATTTGTCGCATACTACTATCCTTCTAAAGCTGCCGAGTCGTTGTGTTCGGCAACCGTTTAAAGCCTTATCATCGGACCGCCGCCTGTGCGCTTTAAGAGCAAAAACGGCCCGACCCGGTTAAATTTCCAGGCCAAACGGCGATCATGGGAAGCCGCTATTTTACCTGAGACTTCCCCCGGGGTCATCGTTTAGTTTTCTCATCTTCTGCCTACGGCCTTTTGCCAAATGGCAACTGCGGTATAAATTAGCCGGTTAAAGCGTGATACACTTTAACCGTTTTTTCGCCTTTTTCTATTTGCAGGTATGCAGGTAATTACCCACTATGCGTTTATTGAAAATTTTCGGCGCCGCACTTTGTGCTCTCAGCGCCGCTGCCCAAGCCGCTGAAGTCGATAAGTACACCGGCCTGCTGCCGGAAGGCGCGTCTCTCTCTCTTATGGTGCAAAAAGTGGGCGCACGGTCCACCGTTCTTGATTATCAGGACAAGCAGCTTACACTGCCCGCCAGTACGCAAAAGGTCGTCACGGCGCTGGCTGCGCTGCTCCAGCTTGGGCCGGACTTCCGCTTCACTACGACGATTGAAGGTGGCGGAGCGATAAATAACGGCGCGCTCAACGGGGACCTGATCGTGCGCTTTAGCGGCGACCCGACGCTCACTCGCCAGCAGCTACGAACGATGATCCAAAGCCTCAAACAGCAGGGCGTGCGCAAAGTATCCGGCGGGCTGACTATCGATACTTCCGTATTCGCCAGCCACGACAAAGCGCCGGGCTGGTCCTGGAACGATATGACTCAGTGCTTTAGCGCCCCGGCCTCCGCAGCCATTATCGATAAAAACTGCTTCTCCGTTGCGCTACAGACCGCCAAACAGTCGGGCGGAACGGCCACGGTTCAGGTCGCCTCTTATTACCCGGTACAGGTCATAAGCCAGGTGAAAACCTATCCGCGCAACGCGCCCGAAGGCCGCTTTTGCGAATTTGACGTTACGGCAGGAGAAAATCAGCGCTATACCTTGACCGGCTGTCTGACGCCGCAGGAAAAGCCCATTACCCTTTCCTTCTCCATTCAGGACGGAAGCGACTACGCGGCAAAAATAATAAAAAGCGAGCTGAGCCAGGCCGGCATTCAAATTGGCAACGCTGTACGCTATCAGACTACGCTGACCAAGCCAGGCCGCGTTCTGGCCCAAACTCAGTCGGCTCCGCTGCACGACCTGCTGAAAATAATGCTTAAAAATTCTGATAATATGATCGCCGATACGGTCTTTCGCACCATGGGCTACAGGCAGTACGGCGTGCCGGGGACTTGGCGTTCCGGCTCCAACGCAGTAAGACAGGTTCTGCTTAAGCAGGCGGGGATCAATCTTGGCAACACGGTCATGGCAGACGGTTCCGGACTCTCGCGCCATAATTTGATTGCAGCCGATACCATGATGCAGATCCTTCAGTACATCGCGCAACACGACCAGCAGTTGGACTTTATCTCCATGCTGCCCACCTCCGGGCAAGACGGCACGCTTCGGGCGCGCAGCGGCTTTAAAGAAGCCGGCCTTACCGGGAAGGTCTCGGCCAAGACGGGGGCACTACAGGGCGTTTACAACCTCGCAGGCTTTATGACGACCGCCAGCGGAGAGAGGGTCGCTTTCGTTCAGTTTCTGTCCGGCTATGCGATGACGCCGCAGGAGAGAGGAAACGGTAAAAAAACGCTATCTGGCTTTGAAAGCACGCTCTATCGGGATATTTACAACGCGAACTAGCAATAAATGAAAGAAAAAAGCCGCGAATAGTTTCGCGGCTTTTTCGTTTCGGAAAGATTAACGCTCGTAAATAATCTCTACGCCATCGTCATCTTCTTCGTCCCAGTCGTCGTCATCCCAGTCATCATCGTCGTCAACAACGTGTGCCTCTGGATTATTCAACTGGTCGCGATGATAATCGTCCCACATGAACTCGGCCTTCTCCGGCCCGGACTCTTCTTCTTCAAGCGCTTTAGGGTTCGCGTTCAGGAACGCCATAACGTCCCAGCAGAGCGCCGTTACCCCTTCGCGATTGGCAGCGGAAATCAGGTAATACTTATCTTCCCACCCCAGCGCATCGGCAATCGCCTTCGCTCTGGCTTCCGCCTCGTCCTTATCAAGCAGGTCAACCTTGTTGAACACCAGCCAGCGCGGCTTTTGCGCCAGCTTTTCGCTGTACTGCTGCAGCTCATTGAGGATGATGTGCGCATTCTCAATCGGATCGGACTCATCAACTGGCGCAATGTCGATAAGGTGAAGCAGCACGCGGCAGCGTTCCAGATGCTTAAGGAAGCGGATCCCCAGCCCTGCGCCGTCGGATGCGCCTTCAATCAGGCCGGGAATATCGGCGACAACGAAGCTTTGTTCGTTATCCATCCGAACGACGCCCAGGCTCGGCACCAGCGTGGTAAACGGATAGTCGGCCACTTTCGGCTTAGCGGCAGAAACGGCGCGAATAAAGGTAGATTTACCCGCATTCGGCAGGCCCAGCATGCCGACGTCCGCAAGCAGCATCAGCTCAAGCAGCAGCTCACGCTTGTCCCCCGGCGTGCCGTTGGTTTTTTGGCGAGGCGTACGGTTAACCGACGACTTAAAGCGCAGGTTGCCCAAGCCGTGGAAACCGCCTTTGGCCACCATCAGCTTTTGCCCATGGCGGGTCAAGTCGCCCAGCACCTCTCCCGTTCCCTGATCCAGAACGCGCGTACCGACCGGCACCTTAATGGTGATGTCCTGACCGCGACGACCGGTACAGGCCTTACTTTGGCCGTTCTGCCCACGCTCGGCGCGGAAGCTTTTTTCAAAGCGATAGTCGATCAGCGTATTGAGGTTTTCATCGGCGACCATAAACACGTCACCACCGTCACCGCCGTCACCGCCGTCCGGGCCGCCCTTAGGAATATATTTTTCTCGGCGAAAGCTCACACAGCCGTTGCCGCCGTCGCCAGCCTCAACTCGGATAGCGGCTTCATCAACGAATTTCATTCTTACTCTCCACTCATTCGCCCGACGCCGTCGGGTCGCTTACTGTCAGTTTATCCTATTTATACGCTGCCGCACGCTATCGCGGGCGCAATAGATAAACCTACTTGATAGATAGGCCCGGCTTCTTATCCGAGCGGCGGGGAAACAGACGATGCCCCGCGGCAGAAAACATTGCGCCCAGCACCACAATAACGGCGCCGCTATAGCCCATAAAATTCAACACCATCATAGAGAACGTTTCCGGCCACATTAGCGCTAACAGATCGGAAAACAGCAGCGTAAACAGCGGCGTTAGCGTAATCAGCGCGCTAACCTGAGCGGCCTGCCAGCGTGCCATGGCTTCTCCCAGCGCGCCGTAGGCTACCAGCGTGTTCAAACCACAAAACGCCAGGCACGCAAGCTGCCAGGCGTTCAGATTAAAAATTTCTGACGGCGCCGCCAATGGCGTAACAAAAACGGCGCTTAACACATACAGCAAAAACAGAATTTGAGACGCAGAAAGCCTACGCTGCAGCACCTTCTGCGCAACGGCGTAGGCAATCCAAACCAGAGACGCGCAAACGCCGAGCAGCACGCCCATGGTGTAATCCGTCAGGCGCGTAAAAATCTCAACCAGATTAGTGTTAAAAAACATCACGATGCCGATCACTAGCGTAACCGCACCGATAATCTGCGTAATTCGCATCGTCTCTTTTAATATCAGCACGCTGGCAAACAGCATACCGATTGGCGAAAGCTGGCCAATAACCTGAGAAGCGGTCGGCGTCAGATACTGAAGCGCAGAGCTGAAAAAGATAAAGTTTCCCGCCAGCCCCAGTGCGGCTATCAGCAGAACGATAAGCCAGCGCGGGCGACGAAAAAGCCCTAATCTGGGCAGCTTACGCTGAAACGCCAGCACCAGCCCAAGCCCTACCGATGAAATAACGAATCGATACCAAACCAGCGTGTATGGCGTCATGTCAGGAAAAACCTGCTTCATCGCAATCGGCACGGCGCCCCACAACACGGCGGTGATTAAGGCGAACGTAACGCCTAATGCCATACTCTGCTTAACCTGAGACATTGCCCAACAGCTCCGGAATAAAAAACGATGCGCTATCCGTCAGCCTTGATGCCAAGCTGACGTTTTTTTCAACTAAGGGTAACATAAACCACAAATAAAAAGCCCCGCAATCACATTGCAGGGCCTTAAGTCTGTAAAGCTCGAAAACTTATTCAGCGACAATGCTGATGAATTTACGGTTTTTCGGGCCTTTTACTTCAAACTTGACTTTGCCGTCGATCAAAGCATACAGAGTATGGTCACGACCGCAGCCAACGTTGGTGCCAGCATGGAACTTGGTGCCACGTTGACGAACCAGAATGTTGCCAGCCAGAATAGACTCACCGCCGAAGCGCTTTACGCCAAGACGTTTGCTTTCAGAATCGCGGCCGTTTCGTGAGGAACCGCCAGCCTTTTTATGTGCCATTTATCCGCTCTCCTATACCTTAAGCGCTGATACCAGTGATTTTAACATCAGTAAACCACTGACGGTGGCCCTGTTGCTTACGGTAGTGCTTACGGCGACGGAACTTAACGATCTTAACTTTCTCGCCACGACCGTGCGCCACAACTTCTGCCTTAATCTTGCTGCCGTCTACGAACGGAACGCCGATTTTAACGTCATCGCCATTCGCAACCATCATCACCTGATCAAACTCGATAGTTTCACCAGTTGCGATGTCCAGCTTTTCCAAGCGAACGGTTTGACCTTCGCTTACTCGGTGTTGTTTGCCACCACTTTGGAAAACCGCGTACATATTAACTCCGCTTTCCGCGCACTTACCGCCAAATCTATAAAATGTGCAAAGCGCGCTATAAAATATTCACAATAGGGCGCGAATTCTACGCAAAAATCCGACCGTTGACAAGCTAAGAATCAGAGAAGAAATACAAGAAAATGATCGAGCGCTTTTTATGGCGTTCATCTATGCTAATTTTCGAGTACAATCACCCGGGTTACGGTTCTGTAAACAGAGGCGGGACGGCGCCGATTTAAAACGATAAAACAACAAACACACTATGAATATTGAACAGATTACGCAGTTAGCGGAAAAGGACATGGCCGCGGTGAACGCCGCGATACTCGCGCAGTTGAACTCTGACGTTGTACTCATCAACCAGTTGGGGCACTACATTATCAGCGGCGGCGGAAAACGCATTCGTCCCACGATCGCCGTTTTGGCGGCCCGAGCGCTCAACTATGAGGGTGATGGACACATTACTTCAGCCGCGCTGATTGAGTTCATCCATACTGCAACGCTATTACATGACGACGTTGTGGACGAATCGGATCTTCGCCGAGGAAAAGCGACGGCCAACGCCGCATTTGGCAACGCCGCCAGCGTACTGGTCGGCGACTTCATCTATACCCGCTCTTTTCAGATGATGACCAGCCTCGGCTCGCTCGAGATTCTTAAGCTCATGTCGGCCGCAACTAACGTGATCGCAGAAGGTGAAGTTATGCAGTTAATTAACTGCAACGATCCCGACATCACTGAAGAAAACTACATGCAGGTAATTTACAGCAAAACCGCTCGTTTATTTGAAGCGGCTGCGCAGGCGTCTGCCATTCTGGCTAACGCTACGCCAGAACAGGAAAAGGCGCTGCAGGAGTACGGTCGCTATATTGGCACCGCTTTCCAACTGATAGACGACCTGCTGGACTACAGTGCGGACGGCGTTCGTTTGGGGAAAAACCTGGGTGACGATCTGAACGAAGGCAAGCCCACTCTGCCGCTGCTGCACGCCATGCACAACGGAACGCCGGAGCGCGCAGCGCAAATCCGCGGCGCAATTGAGCAGGGCAACGGTCGCCACCTGCTGGAAGAGGTGCTGGAAACGATGCGTCAGTGCGGCTCGCTTGACTACACTCAGCGGCGCGCCGAAGAAGAGGCCAACAAGGCGATCGCCGCGCTGGCCTGCCTGCCGGATACGCCTTATAAAACCGCGCTCGAATCCTTAGCGCGACTGTCCGTACATCGCGATACTTAATCCATTCGCTTCAATACTAAACGGGCGCCAAGCGCCCGTTTTTTTATGCCTCAACCACGTCGTTATCCATTAAGGCAACGCTGTCCGGGGTATTCACCTTGTCCATAAGCCCGGCAATCCCTCTGCGCATAAGCAGAGAAACTATTTTATCCCGCTCCTGCGACGTTAGCTGGTTATACGCCGTTACCCAGATAGTAAAAGGCTCGTCGGTTTGAGTGTTGTACAGCGCACTGTCTTCCATTGCGCGAAGAACGTGCTGCACGCCGACAGGTATGCTGTCTATGTGATACTCCACCGCCTTGCCCTGTACGCCAAGACGACGTCGACGAATCCACAGCTCTCTTTTAGCCTTTTGGTTAATTCCCTGAGCAGTGCCTGGAAGACCGCCAATGCCAACCAGCTCTTTTGCTGAAAACCATTCTTTTTTCATATGTCATCCGTTACAAAAGCCTGAGTGATTAAACCTATACTACTTCTGCCATATCCGTAGATACGCCAATCCTTTCCATAAGCCCCGTAATGCCGTCACGGACAATAAGGGAAACAAGACGCTCTCTTTCCGTCACCGTAAGCTGGTTATAGGCAGTAACCCAAACGGCAAAAGGATCGTTGGCCGGCGCGTTCACGGTATACTTCCCACCGTCTTCATTAGCCAATAAAACGACCTTCGCCTTATCCGGAACGCTATCAATATGGTATTCAAGCGCTTTACCCTGAACGCCGGTTCGTTTTCGGCTTTTCCACTTTTCGCGTCTCGCTTTCTGATTAATTCCCTGAACCGTAGTGGGCAGCCCCCCTACGCTGGTTAATTCATGCGTTGAGAACCATTCCTTTTTCATATAAAGACCCCTACCTAGATCTTAATACCTGCACATAAACATTAACCCTTCGTCAATGTTTATCGTTTCCATAAAATAGATTTATGTCTCGCGTAGACAACAATCTCATCCGGCTATATTCATTATATTTAAATTGGTAACAAGTTTATGTTAGTTAATTTAATAAAAAAACCTAAATATTTAAAATATACCCTGTCTTTTAAGACAGTAAGACCGGTGAGAAAACCTGCCCAATGCGTTAATCACCTGACACCAAGACATTGATAATAAATATATTTCATTATTGGAAAGCGTAAAGATTGATAAGAAGAAAGGCCTAAATTCACTTTCTTAAAAATAAATTAATAATAGAATTTTTAAGCAAAAATCTTATAATAAAATGACTAATGAGAATGAATAATTTAAAAATAATTATAGAATTCAATATATATAGCATTTCATAGCGAGCCAAAATTGTTCAGAAAAAATTAAAAATCATCATTATTAAGAAAATATTTTCTATTACCCGTTTATGTAATCGACTTAAATCCTATTTATCAAATTTATGTAAAACATCTAAAAAGGAGGGAACGAATGGACGAAAGGAAAGAAGACTGGCACTCTGCTGATATTATTGCCGCCCTGCGTAAACGAGGGACGACGCTAGCCGCGCTGTCGCGTCAATCGGGATTAAGCTCATCAACGCTGGCAAACGCTCTCGTTCGTTCATGGCCAAAAGGCGAGTGGATCATCGCAGAAACGCTGGGGGTCCACCCAAGCGAAATCTGGCCTAGCCGCTATTTCGACCCCATAACCCATCAGCTCAAGGCTAACCGCACAAGGCGACAAAGCGACGACTAGCCGCATCTTATCCAATAGAAAGGATAATAAAAAACCGCTGTAGGCCTTCACCAACAGCGGCTTTCATCAAACGCGCACGGGATTATCCCTGAATAAATTTCTCGCCCAGTTCAATATCCTTGTGCAGCACGTCCAGCATGCCTTCCAGCGCTTTTTGCTCATATGCGCTCAGCGTGCCGATATCTTTAATACTCTCAATGCCGTCTTTACCCAGCACTAAAGGTTGTGCAAAGAAGCGGGCGTACTTGCCGTCGCCTTCAACATAGGCACACTCGACGACATTCTTCTCGCCCTGCATCGCGCGAACCAGAGAAAGCGCGAAGCGCGCGGCCGCCTGAGCCATAGAAAGCGTAGCTGACCCGCCGCCGGCTTTGGCTTCTACTACTTCGGTGCCAGCGTTCTGGATGCGCTTGGTGAGAGATTCAACTTCTGCATCAGTAAAGCTTACGCCCGGGATCTGAGAAAGCAGAGGCAGAATAGTAACGCCAGAGTGGCCGCCAATTACGGGGACAACAACGTCCTGCGGCTGCTTGCCTTTCAGAGCGGCAACGAAAGTGCTGGAACGGATGATGTCCAGCGTCGTCACGCCAAACAGCTTGCTCTTATCGTAAACGCCGGCCTTCTTCAGGACTTCTGCCGCGATAGCGACCGTCGTGTTGACCGGGTTGGTGATAACGCCGATGCAGGCTTTCGGGCACGTCTCAGCGACTTGCTGAATCAGGTTGCGGATGATGCCCGCGTTGATGTTAAACAGGTCTGAACGATCCATGCCGGGCTTACGGGCAACGCCCGCAGAGATAAGAACGATGTCAGCACCTTTCAGGGCAGGGCGCGCGTCTTCTCCGCTAAAGCCGACAATCTCAACCGCCGTAGGAATATGGCTCAAATCGACGGCAACGCCCGGAGTGACTGGCGCAATGTCGTAAAGAGCAAGCTCGGAATTAGCGGGCATTTGCGTTTTTAACAGCAGGGCCAAAGCTTGGCCAATGCCACCGGCTGCACCGAGAACGGTAATTTTCATTCTGAACTCCTTTTTGTATCTATCTTTGATGTATCGAGCAAAACATAGAGTGAAGCTTAGAGGATTGTGAGCACAATCACCAATCCTTAGAGTAAAGTTTGAGATATGCTGCAAAAAATAGTCGATTAAAAACTTTTTGTTCATCAAAATGAACAATTAAGAACATTTTGGTCGTAAGCCAAGAGAGAAAAAACGTCGTTATCACAAGAACAGGCAAAGGTTTTTTGAGTCCTGCTCCATTTTTATTCATAATGACATCATGATTATTTAAAAACTGACGGTACACCATGCGAAATCCAACAAAGCAAGAAGATCTGGTTAAGGCGTTCAAAGCCCTGCTAAAAGAGGAAAAGCTCAGCTCGCAGAGCGAAATCGTGCAGGCCTTGCAGGACGAAGGGTTTGAAAACATTAACCAGTCGAAGGTTTCACGGATGCTGACCAAGTTTGGCGCAGTGCGAATTCGCAACGCCAAAATGGAAATGGTTTACTGCCTGCCGACGGAGCTGGGCGTTCCTACCGCCACCAGCCCGCTGAAAAATCTGGTGCTCGATGTCGACTACAATGACTCGCTGGTCGTTATCCACACCAGTCCCGGCGCGGCTCAGCTGCTGGCTCGCCTGCTTGACTCAATGGGAAAATCGGAAGGGATCCTCGGCACGATTGCCGGTGACGACACGATTTTCACCACCCCGGCCAGAGGTTTTAGCGTCAAGCAGCTGTATGAAGCGATTCTAGAGCTGTTTGAGCAAGAGCTGTAGTTCGTTTTCAGCTCTCCGGCCAAAAAAATGCCGTACATAGATAGTACGGCATTTTCTTATCCAAACTTGCTATCAGTACGATGCCAGAGCCTTTTTCTCCAGCGCTTCCAGCAATTTGCCGTGGATACCGCCAAAGCCGCCGTTGCTCATAACCAGAATATTATCGCCCGGCTGTGCGCTGTTGACGATCATGCTGACCAGCATATCTACGTCGCCCGTCCAGTGCGCGGGCTGAATGCAGGCGTCGGTCACGTCGGAAACCTGCCACGCCAGCGTCGGCGGCTGCAGAATAAACACCTCATCGGCACGGCCGAAAGCCGGCGCCAGTTCGTCCTTACTGACGCCCATCTTCATCGTATTGGAACGCGGCTCCAGAACGGCCAAAATGCGCGCGGTACCGCCAACCTTGCTGCGAAGCGCTGCCAGCGTGGCGAGAATCGCGGTCGGGTGATGGGCGAAGTCATCGTAGACTGAAACGCCGTTCACTTCGCCCTTAAACTCCAGACGACGGCGAGCGTTGATAAATCCGCCCAGGGCGCGGCAGGCATCCTCCGGCTTCACGCCGACGTGGCGCGCTGCGGCTACCGCCATCAGACCGTTGTGCATATTGTGTTCGCCGACTAACGACCAGTTAACTTCGCCGACCACTTGGTCGTCGAACAGCACTTCAAACTGCCCGGCGTCCGCCGTCAGTTTATTGGCAGACCAGCGCTGGCCGACGCCGCTGGTCTCCAGCTCGCTCCAACTGCCCATGCTCAGCACCTGCTTTAGATTGGCGTCGTTCTCGGGTAGGATGATTTTTCCCTTGCCCGGCACCAGGCGAACCAAATGGTGGAACTGCTTTTGGATAGCGTGCAGATCTTCAAAAATATCCGCATGGTCAAACTCCAGATTGTTCAGCACCAGCGTACGCGGGCAGTAATGAACGAACTTGGAGCGTTTATGTAGCGCGGCGAAATTTTATGCATAGTTCGGCGTGGTATTTTGCATAACAAGAACGCCAAAAAAATGCTGATTTTGCATTATGCAAAATTGAACGCCTCAACGCCACTTATAGATAAAAAAGCCCCACGATGAATGGGGCTTTATAGGTGTTACGCTTTGCTAGTTAGTAGAGCTGATGACTATCCAGCCTTGAGCATTAACTGAATACTGTAATGTAACGGTCTTGTTGTTTGCGGAAATAGAATATAAACCAGAGCCATTAATACCGTATGGTTCGGCTGACAGCAAATTAGTATTCGATATGCCTGGCTTATGAAATGTCACTGTTAGACCGTCATATCCGCCAAATAAACTAATGTTACCATCCATTGCGTAAACCAAATACGTATCAAAATCATATTGTGTCATGGTAGTTGGAACGCCTATAAATTTACTGATAGATCGCCGGCTGACATATCCAGAATCATAAATGGGTGTAAACGGGGTAGCTGTATCCCCGATACTAGCAGGCGCTCTTGTTACCTGCGCCGCCGCGCATAGGTGCGTGTTATAAACGATTAATGATGATGCCGACCACGCTCTAAGTTCTATTTCATAGACTGTTTGCTCTGTCAATCCATAAGCGCTAGGGGAACTATGGGAAAGCTCAACAATTTTGCTACCACCAAGCAATCTAATCTCTTTACTATATATCTTGCCGCTCGTTACGCCTTGCGCTTTAATAAAAACATCCACATCACCTGTTAGAACTTGAACGGCAATACCTAATGATAAATCACTACTAAAAGTAGTTGTAACATTTTGTGATATAACATAAATATCAGCTTCAGATGTGGCGGCTCTTGATATATTTATTTTAGTCCCATACGCGTATCCATTCGAACTATTTGAATTATAATTCCCATAAGTGAATGTTAAATCAGATAATGATGCGCTTCCTAGCACTCCTTTATACCATGCTGAATTACCTAAATCGTTAGAGTACACTAACAGTTGATTGATAGTTGGAGATGAAAGTATTTCTTTATGTCCAGAACCAAAAACTTTAGCATGGTTATTTGTAGACTGTATCGGCTGTAGGTTTTTAAAGGTTAGCGTCGCTGTTGCGCCGGTTACATTTTCCCCATAAGTGGCCCTAGATAAAAGGATTTCATAACTATTACCTGCACCACTAACTAAGAAGCCATACGGCCCACGCGTAGTATTCCCGCCGTTCATTACCTGATATTTATTTTCCGTCCCCATCAATACACCAGGTTGAGAACACGCCTCAATGTATCCATAAAATTTATTCGCCAGCCCATGATCTTCAAACGGCTTTGAATATACGCTACGTTTACAATATTCAATAGTTGCGTATACCTCGTTGGTATTGCTTGTAGAGTCCCACTCAACGCCAACGTCACAACTGGACGGAATAATATCAACCGTTCCGTATGGGCCACCAATCCGACCATAAATTTTATTAGCGTTAGAATTAACCCCGCGAACCCCACGGAATGCATCATGACACCAACCAACATGAACTTCATTTGTATACGCGTCAGAAAACTTTATGTTTGTTCCGAACCCCCCAATATAATTAATATAGTGAGGTGAACATCCCATCCCTGCGACTTCAAGACCTATTGTCTGATCCAATCCAATGATTTCTGTGGATGTTCCTACTAAATGTCCTATGATAATTTGACATGCTGGGCTTTTAACTCTTACAGCCGTACCTGAAGATGGGGTGTATATCAGTTTCTGTAGCTTTAATTTTGTAACACTAAAATCCTCTAGCTCGGGGGGTAAATTAGCGGTTTCCCTAATTTCTAGGGTGTTGGATATTTTATAGGTTTGATATCCAATCACATCCATGTGTTTAGGTAATACATACTGAATGGCATCAAGAATCGCCTGAGTATCATCAGCCACTCCATCACCAATCGCGCCGAACATTTCAGGCGTTACAAATGTTATAGCCTCATCCAATGTACCTATGTTTGTACCAATGAGAGAACCATTCCCATTAGCTAAATCCTTACGTAAGGCAGCATCACTAATACCAATCCATGCCCCTTGGCCTATTCCCCCTGTAGAGTCAGGGGTTGAACCTGTTGGAACTGTTTTAGGAAATGCCCCATCCCAGCGGTATAAGCTGTTTTCAGACTCAAAAATAACTAATTGAAACTGATTCGTTAACGCTTTAATTTCAAACAGCCCCGCCTCAAAGCTGCCTACTGTTCCGTAGCCCTTATTCATTACGAATTGTTTGCTGGCTAAAACGGTATCATGGTCAACGACGAGTTCGACGGCTGCGACGTTATCAACCTTGACCACGATATTGATATAAACTTGTTTTGCTGAACCAAACGCCAAGGCGGGGATATAGGTTTCAGGATATTTACCAACAGCAATTAACCCGCCTTTATCGTCATATAAGCCCACCTCACGAACTACCCAGTCGCCGTCTATATCTTGAGGGATAACGGCTTCAGCGATAACGTTGTTTTGATTATCGTCATCCGTTCGTAAATCATTCAGATTTCCGCGCCATAGCTCATTGCGTAAATTCGTTTGATCGTCGGTCGGCTCATAATACGCGCCGCCCCCATCACCCGCGCCCATCGCCGGGATTTTCAAAGGTTGTTGTGCGGCTAACGCATCGGCTAACGCTTGTTTTCCGTAATTAGTGAGTATCGTATAAAAAGTTTTCATAGCGTTGCCTTACTTGGGGTATATAGTGGTAATTTCGCCGCCGTAACCGGCGGTCGTGGTAGTAATAGTCAATGTCCCGCTGGAACTGTCCATAACCGGGCAGATAACGTAGCGGCCATACTGGCCGAATACGTCATGAGGCGATCGTGATATGTCCAGCAATACATCGGCTTGAACTTCTAGCCCTGACAGGGCCGAATCATTATTGATAAGGTCAATAACACCCACGGGATCGAACTGGAGCCTGAAGAGTTCAACGAGTACCGGCGCTTCGTTCTCGGCCAGATTTACGCCTTCATAACGTAACGCCACCTTATGCGGAGGTTCATTTAGTAGCGGTATGCTGGTATTTCCTGCATGTTTGTACTTCACCGTGACCGGCTGAACGATAGGAGTTTTTAAAAACTCAATGGCTCCCCACCGTTCGTCAACGGTGTAATCCGTGCCGGCAGTTAAACCCGAAATAGAAACATCCCAGACGCTGGAATATTCCAACGTATAGCGGCCGCCAGCCTTAACGCCTGGTCGTAGTGTTTCTGATATTGCACGGGCTGAACGGACAACGTTTTTTCCATACAGTAATAACGCCAGGTTAGCCGGCGAACGGTCGAACCATACCGCCTTCATGACACCTTCCTGGCTAACGATATGGTTATCAATATTCCCGATACGACCGTTTATTGACTGCTTTTGATATTGGGTTTCGTGGGTTAGCTCTACCGTTAATTCCCCGACGTCGCCCACCCATCGCCAGGCATTCGCCACGCCGTTAATACAGGGGGAGAGATACACGCGGCCCTGGCCGTAATAGTAGTTATTACCGGACATCATGCCCCCTCATATCCGCGCGGCAATTCGGCGGTGTAGTGATAAAACGATGCCAGGCCATCGCGACGGCTTCCTATCCTGAGAATGTGCGCCTGGCCGCTTGATGAGGCTGTATAGGGGACAGTGAATGCGTTTAGCGTAGTTTCAGCCGACCAGACCACGGCGGCAGTGTCTTTTCTGACGATTTCCAGGCGGTAGATTGTCCCCAGTTCTGGGCCTATGTTCCCCGCCAGGCAATCAATGAGTTGATCGGCTTGTAGTACGCGATCGCGATATGACCAGGTAACGCTATACGTTGACGCTTCAGCAATGCTCGCCGGCCAACTTACCCCATTAACCTTTATGTTACTCGGCGGATACGGGCGCGCCTGGCGTTGGGCCATTGTATGAGAGAGAACCGGCGCCGATGTGAACGGCAACACTTCGCCGCTTGTCTGGGTTAATAGCTTGGCTTCGACGGTTTCACCTGCTACGTATTCAACGCGATCGGACTCCATGTCGGTGATAAGCCACAGCACGCTTCCTTTTGCGTGGGCGGCGGGGAGTGAATCGCCACAGCCACGCCCAACGGTTAACGTGCGCGCGACCAGGTCGACGCCGTCTATCCTGACTAGCTCATCGTTAATGAACGCTGACAGCCCGACCGGCGGGGCCGCTATCAGCTCTTTTAGATAAAATACGGTGTCCAGGTTGCCGGCTGCTCTGTCTAATTCGGCAGACAACAGCCAGTCACCGTTCCCATGATTAGCCCAGTCCGCGCCCTCGGCGTGGGTGTAGAGCTGATAGTTAATGGATGCCGACGACGGCGCAGCGGCCAGAACGCCGAGATAACAGCTACTGGGTAATACGGCGTTAAGCTCTGCCGGCGTCAAATACGCTGCCAGGGAAATATAGGGTTGCTCAATCGCTCGGCTTAGTTCTACCGGGCGGGCGGTTGCGTCAGAAGGTACCCAGATACTGTCCTGCTGTCCGCTGCTCCATACCGTCGCCGGCATCCCGAAAACGTCTTGCACGGCCGTTATTGTTAGCGCCCCGTCGTCGCCTTCTTCGATTTTGCCAACGCGTAACACCATGTTATCGATATTGCGATCGGGAAGACTTACGCGGAAACAGGACGCCGGCGCTAATTCGCTCCCCCTGCGATCGAACTTGATAACCAGGCGGGCTATCCCGGACGCGCCAACCTCTAACTCCCGTTGTGCGACGCGGGCGGCCAGGTCATACGTTGGTAGTGCTTTATATTCGATGGCGCTACTAATTAATCCTACGGACGTTATCGAACCCAGATTCTGGGCGCGGGCCTCGCCGTCGGTATGCGTGACCGGATCGTGATAGGTGATGACCACCTCATTAACGGCGTTGTCCGTGCTGGTGTTATCGTCGTCTTGCACTTCGATAATGCCGTTATCTAGAGTAAATAACGGTAAATCATTAGGGTTATAGTCCGCCCGGATTAAGACCAAGTTTAACTTACCCGTATTGAGATCGGCATACTGCGCCGCGCTGATATGGTCTAAAACCTGCTGTATGAACGTGTCCAGGCTGTCCTGGCGGTTATACCGAAAACACAGCCCAAATCCCTCGTTATAGAGCGTATCAGCGGCTTTAACGTAACTGGCTATGTTGATATCGTCATACGACAGGCCGCGCCCCCAGTCGCGATTTGTGGCGCACTCAATCAAAATATGCGCCGGGTTCATGGCGTGGATACTGCGCAGGTTAGCCCGCTGGGCGTCGGTTAAGTCACTGTCGTTCTCAAGCGTAGCGTCAGGATTAGACAGTTTTATCATGGCTTTCTCCGGATACCAGGCCGGGCCGTTGTCCCAGCCCCTGGTTGAGCGCCGAACGCGAAACGACCACGGCTTAGGGGCGGCGCTGTAGCAACTTACCAGGCCACTAAAAAACGTTGTCACCAGGCCACGGAAACCGGGAATGAGGCCCGACATAATGCTGTTTAAACTGGGGGATGGTTGTTGGTCTGCGTCACCCATTGCAACTTCTAACACGCCCTTGATCCCGCCTTCGCCGCCGGTATCCTCACCGCCGAATAGGTTCGGCTTGTTGATATAAATATATGTGCTGGCGCTTATCTGGCCTTCTGTGCCTGCAAATACGCATTTCTTATCTGCACTGATCGCCACGATTTCATTAACCGGGCCACGGCCTAAGCCAGATTGAATGTCCCAATAATAGCGATAGCCTACCGTGACTTTTTTACTTCCCTTACTGCCGCCCATTATTCGCCGCCCTCGGTTTCTTGCGCCTTCCTAATGACGCGTAGGGCCAGCTCGTCGCCGGTGGCCTCTAACGTTTCGGAATCGATGAAGCCATCGCGCAGGAACGCGTCCAGATCCAGGTTGTACCGGGCAAAAAAGTTACGTAATCCCCAGGCGCACCCGCCGCCGTTTCGTATGTGTTCCATCGTAATTTTCATGGCTCCCCCTTACTTCTTAATCGCTGAATAGCGATAGTTACCGAACGCCAAAACAAACCAATCCTCTGTCCAGCAGTCGCCAAAAAAGATGCATTGCGGCGTACCTTCTTCCGGCTGTGGTAATTGCCAGTCGTCCTCGGTCGCCGCTTCTGGCGTGGTATTTTTATTCCTGGGCGTTAATGCCTGATTTAAGACATAAGACGCGACAAGAACGGCAACGAATTTGGCAACAGCCCACCACATGGCGATCTCCTTAAAAAAGTTTGATAATTCCGAACGGCGACACGCCCGGCATCTGGGGTTGTCCGCCGTAGTTCAAATGGTTGTTAAACTTGCTTGAACAGGTGTTAATAATGCGATCGCAGCCCGGATAAAGCGTGACCACCTGACCAACGCTAAAGCCGGCAGTGCCGCCAAAGATGCCGATCGTGTTGCCGTTCTGTCCCTTCAGGCCGCGCCGTTCTGTGAGGCCGTCAACCGTCCATTCGATGAAGCCGCCTGAAAACCAGCCGTCCGGAAGCGAGCCAGGAAGTGCGATCGTCAAGCTGGCACCGTCCAGGGCTAAAACGGTCAGGCTCGTAGCGGCAAATTTGGTTTTATCAACCCGGCAGTTGTGGTCGTACAGCGAATAGGGGCAGTTTCGCCCCCAAGTGAGCCGTAAGCCGTTACGCGTAAAGGTACTGGCGATACTGTTGGTTATCAGCTTCACACGATCGGTCGCTTCCCGTTTTGCTTCCGTGACCGTTCCCACCCAGACGATCCGGTAATCGCCGCTGGTGTCGTCCGCCTGATTGCGAAAAACGCGCAGGCGTACAGAACTAGACGGTGGAGCCCCGCGAAACATCAACGCGACGGGGTTGGTTGCCGGCACGGTAATTTCCAGCCCGTCACTGGTGCCGACGGTCACGCCTGGACACTGGATTGCGGCCGCCTCCCAGGTGTAGCCGTTAAATGCCATATCCCTGTCGGCGTTGGTGTAGCGGTAAAATCGCGTGTCATCGCGGCTAAACTCGTAGAACTCAACCGGACGACCGTTAGCGACAGACATTTCGAACTCATTCCAGCTCATCGCGCAGGCTCCTAAATTGGGCGGATACTGTCGCCACGCCGTCGGCGTCCGTTAGGTGTTCCCATTGCACGGCGTCAGCGTTCAAACGAAACAGCCCCATAAACGACAGGTTAGTGATTTGTGATAAAGGAATATGGAGGGCGGATCCATCCAGGCTTAAGCGTTCAACGTCATTAGAAAGCCGGCTAACGTTGATTATGCGACGGTATACGCGGGAGCCGTCCGTCAAAGTAATGGCAATATCTCGGCGGCCTGAAGTCAGTCCGTAAGTGCTGAGGCCGGTAAACTGTACGTCCAGGTGGTTGCCGTTCGCATCGCTCACGGGCTCAAGGTCGGAGGCTGGCCCCTGCATCCAGAGGGGACGCTGACAACCGCGTAAATAATAGAATAAGGCCCGTAACTGTCCCTGCGTTCCACGCCCGGCGGCAACCCAGGTATGCTGCAGTACAATAAACGCCTGTTGCGCGGTATCGGTTCTAAACGGGATCCCGGTGCTGTTGTCCAGTTCTAACAACATGCGCGAATACTCCGCGCTTAAATCGTCTATCCACTCGGCGTCATGCTCCAGAACGGGGTGCCCTCGGTACATTGTGCCGGGGGCTTGCTCCGGGGAGTCATGACCACCGACCAGGCGAAAGCGCACTTGAGCGCGGATAACTGAGCTGGAACGACGGGCGATGGTTGGCGGGTCGGTCAGTTCGGCGGCATAGAGCGGATAAATCGCCGTTCCTGTCGCCCAGGCTCGCGCTAGCGGAGCCGTTAACGTTAGGCCCGCATCGCTGACGGCCGCAACGGTGGCGACTTCATACTCCGCAAGCCAGGACTGCGTAGACTGTAATAGAACGGACGTTCCGGCCTGGTAATCGCGGCCGTTGGTGGCGAGTGGAATAAACGACGCGCCAACCGGCAGCGGCGCATTTAACCAGGCGATATCCTGCCATATGGGCATAAGCCACCGCATCGCGCCGGCACGCGCTAATGCGTTTTCAAACGTGGCGCGCTCTTGGCTGGCGGCCACATAGCTAAATTCAAATAGGCGGCGCGGGGACAAACGGCGGGCGATACGCTGCTCCGCGCCGCTTTGTGATTGGAGAATGTCGGTTTTCCATTCCAACGTCTCAGTGATGCCGTCGGCCCAATCTGGAGCCGCTAACCAAGGAAGATGGGCCGTCATGACTTGATCCCCAGTTCCTGGCGTAGCGTCTGAGCGTTCGCCCGGATAAACGTCATCATGCTACGTTTGCCGCCGACGGTATTAATCCCAGCGCTGAAGGCTTCCGCACTGTCTAACACTAACGTTTGTTGTATAACCGGCGCTTGTGCCTGGCTATCTCCGGGCGCGATGGCTTTTAACTTCTCCGGGCTTTCGTTAACGCGTGAATAGCTTTGTGGTGTGGGTGACGATACCAGACCACCGCTGGCGAACTTGGGTAACTGGCCGTTGTTCAACGCGTGCATAAAACCCACGCCGTAACGCTGTACCGCTCTGGTTTTCATGACGAATTCACCATTGGATAACCATGCCGGGATACTGTCGGACGTCGATGTTCCGGGGCCGGTAATGTGGCCGCCCGTTGCGGCTGCAACTGATACGGCTGACGCAGCGCCTGACGCCGCACCGCTGCCAGCAGTTGCGGACGCGATCGCGGTTGACAGCGTTGCCGCGCCGGCAGTAAACGCCGTAGTTAACGCGGTGGTTAACGCCGTCACGCCGGTTGTCATGGCGGTAGTAAACGCCGTAGTAAAGGCTGTAGAGCCCGCCGTTAATGACGTTCCCATCGCTGTGGCCCCGGTGGTTGAGGCCGTAGTGATCGCCGTGGCGTAAGTTGCCGCGCCGGCGGTCGCGGAGGCCGTATCCCCGGCAACGTTTGTCGCCGTTGTTGTTGCGGTGGTGGCCGCCGTAGCTGCTGCCGGCGCGGCCGCTGAACCCATACCGAATAGGCTTGATAATTGACCACCGACCGAGCTTAAGCCCTGCATTGCCATCTCGCCCAGGTTGCGGGATGCCATCTGGGCCATTGAGCTAACAACGGATTTAGCTAGATTCAGGAGCGCGTCGCTTAAGTTGTCTGTCCCGTCGGCCAAGCCGTTTAAACTGCTCTCAATGCCGTTTTGAAGGCCGTTTGTAAATGCGCTGGTCAGGCTGTCGGAGGTGTCCTTCAGGCGCATCATTTCGGACTCAAGGCTTGCTATCAGCTCGCGGGTATTTTCTCCCGCTTGGCCGGGTAAGTCGGCCATTTCGCGTAACTGGGGTAAATACTCTTCGATTTTCTGGCCGACCTCGGTGTGAAGATCTACCAGTTGCCGGCGGCCTTCCATTTCAGACAACAACCCACCCTGAACCTGGGCTTGTATGCTGGTTTCTCGCTGGCTGCGATACGTTGACAGGTCATCGATTTCTTTCTTTATGGCATCGACGCGGACTTTGGTTTCCTGGAGCGGTAACAGCTTATCAATCCAGTTTAAGCCCTCGGTATTTCCTGTTTTCTCAAACTCTTTTCGCAGCTCGGCCATTTGCGACCGGACTTCCAACAGCCCGGATCCTTCAACGTCGCCCAGCTCTCTTAAATAGTCGATTTGGAGCTGAATATTGCGCGTTGCGTTGGCGTCGGCCTGCTGCTTTTGTTCTTCCGTCTGGATAACTAACATCGCAGCTTCAGCGCGGGCCTTTAGGGCTCCAGTTAAACCTTTTTCGGCCAGCTCATAGGCCCGAACCTGTGCCTGGTTTTTACCCAAGAGCGCCGCCTGTTTTTCCAGGCTTTTTACGTAATTTTCGTTAGCATTGGCCGCCGACTTGGCGGCGCTGGCGGCTGCGTTGGCGCGCTTCCTGTTGTCTTTGGCGGCGTCAACCTGCTTTTGCAGGTTGATCAGCGATTCCATGCTGGCGCGGAGTTTGTCAATATCGTCCGGAGCCTGGCCGGCGGCGACCGCTGCGGCTATCACGTTATCGCGTAAAATGGCTAACTGTTCGGCGGCCGTGTAGGTCGCATCGGCCAGTTCTTTCTCCAATTTGGTCTTTAACTTGTCCGCTTGCCCCGTTAATGCCTCCACCGTCGCTTCGTTTGCACCGACCGCCCGCGCCAGTTCTGTGCTCCAGTTCGTCCCCTTTACGGGGCCGTTTTCGAACATCTCATCCAGCGTTTGGCTTAACGTTTTACCTTCTTTATTGACGGTTTCCAACGCACGGGCCAAACGTTGGTCTAACCCATTGGATAAAATGCCCTGAGCGGCGGTCAGTGATTCAAATTTGGGCGTTAACTCTTCGATTTGCTTGTTGACTTTCTCAAGCTTGCTTTCGGCAAGCATGATCATAAGTCCGGATTCTGCCGGACTTTCAAAAAGGTGATCGATTTGCTGCTTTAGCGTGGCGGCCTGTTCTTGTAGCTCCTGGAGCTTTTTAGAATCCTGCTCTAAAACGCTGGTATTGCCTTTCTGTTGGGTCAGCGCGTCGGACGTTGACACCGCGCCGCTTAACTTGCCGTGCGCGTCGACCAGTTCCAGCGTTTTTTTGCGCTGGTCTTCTAATGTCTGGATGGTTTGGCGGTGCTGTTGCTCCAGCGCGGCTTCCCGTTCGCGAACCGCTGCATAAGCAGCCCCCAAAGCGGTAACGGCCATCGTAACGCCGGTGATCGCGAGTCCTGCCGGGCCGCCAAAGAGGCCCATCGCGCCGGATCCTAACGACGATATCATCGACCGGCTTTTTTTCGACGCTCCTAGCGCCTTTTCGGCGGCGGCTTGGCGGAGTAACGCAGCCGTTAGGGCATCTTCTGCTTTCGCCTGGGCGACGGGATTTAACACGCCACCCACGCGGGCGCGGGCCATTTCAGCCTGCGTGGCCGTCACGGCGGCTTTTGCTTCGGCCAGTTCTGCGGCGGCGAGCTGTTGTGTTTCCGCCGTCAGCTTACGGGAGGCGATTGCAGCGGAGGCCAGCGCGGCAACCTTGCGCCCGGCCATCATAACGGCAACGCCGGTCGCGGCAGCCATCAGGCCAGACAGGTTATTGGCAAGCCCGGAAATCACCGCCGCAACGGCTTTTGATGCGCCTAACGCGTCGTTAGTGCCGCCCACGAAATCCACCCAGGCGTTAGACATTTCAGTCACGGCACGGCCGATTGTGAGCGGCATTTGTGCGAATTCTTTGTCAATGTCCGCCGCGCCTTCCTTCAGCGCCCTAAATACTACTTCCGTGGTGAGCTTCCCGTCCTCGGCCAGCTTGCGCAGTTCGCCGCGAGTCTTACCTAGCGACGTTTGCAGCATTTCCATGATGCGGGGCATCTGTTCAGATACCGAGTTGAACTCCTCACCGCGCAACGTACCGGACGCCAAGCCCTGGGAAAGTTGAATGATCGCAGCACTAGATTCCTGCGCCGTTGCGCCAGATACAACGGCCGCTTTGTTAATGGTTTCGGTGACGCGCAATAGTTCAGACTGAGACGCGCCGCTGCCTTTCAACGACCGCGCCAGGCGGGTATAAAGTTCAGCAGTAGAGGCGATTTGCTGGCCGGTGTCGCTTGCCAGTTGAGTAACCGATTTAAAGGTTGTTGCGGCCTGTTCGTTGGTCGTCGATACAAGGCGGATCCGGGCGGCTAGGCTGGTGTATTCATCAGAGACGCCCGCCAGGCTTTTAGCTAGGCCAGCGCCCAACGTTAGGCCGGTGACTGCGCCGGCTATCGTTTTTAATCGCGTTAGTGATGCGCCAATTTTATCGACGCTCTGATCGGTTTTGTTAAGGCTTCTTGTTGCCGCGTTGGCGGAGTTTTGGAGGTGATCAAGACCGGCGGCGGCCACGTTGCCAGACTGGCCCAGCGTCTTACTACTGGAACTCGCCCCGGCTAGCGTATTCTGCAAGCCTTTAAGGGCTTGCTGTGCGCCTTTTAAATCAGCCTGGATCCGTAGCTGTAGTTCAATGTTGCCGTTGCCGCTTGCCATGTCTTGTTACCTTTTAAGAGGCTTTAACGGCGGCTTAACGCCTTTTTAAATGCCTCTAGATACCCTTTAAATGATTTGCCATCTGCCTGGCCGGCTCGGTTGTCGAGCGTCCAATGCAATCGCGCCTCTAATTCCCGTTGTTGCGCCTGGTCATAAAAGAGGATGACCTGGCGCGCGGTGTAGTTCTTCAGGTCGTCGAATCGGTGCCCGTGGTCGATAAGGCATTGAAAGACGGCTCCCCATTCTGGCGGCTTGCCATTGCCTGGCGCGCCATGTTTTCCAGTGCGGGCCGCAGGGCGCTGCGGGTAAAAAAATCAGCGTTAACCCCCCACCAAAGGAGTAGAAGCGTTTCGCTGTCTGGGCCGCTTAATGCCGCTACCCATTCCTTCTTCTGACTGCACGCGATCGCGACCGCTTCTATAACTTCATTTTCGAGCGTTGCCAGAACGTCGTAGAGCGCATCAAGCGAGATAGCGCTTTGCGGCGTCTGAGCCGTCAGGAGTTGTGCGAATGCGTCGGTGATGGCTTTTAACGGCTGGCGGTGCCGTAACTGCTCCGCCAGCGTGTATTCGTGGATCTGGACGGCCACGCCGTTGATCTCGGCGTGGCGTTCAGGAAACATCGTATTCAAGGAGTCATCCATTTACGCGGCGCTCCCGACGTGGATAATTCGCCCGTAACGGCCCAGCGCGCTATCTGACGGGCGCTGGGTGTCCATCAATACCCCGGCGGTGGTTTCCAGACCAGAGAGGGAGGTATCGGTGTTAATGAGGTTGAGCGCCGCAACTGGGTCAAACTGGATTTTGTACAGCTCAACGATGATTTTGGCGTTATCTTCGGCCAGGTTCATGCCCTCGTAACGCATCGCCAGCTCTTTAACCGGCTGCGTAAACATAGTGCTGTTGATAGAACTGCCGTGTGAGTAGTTAACCGTTGTCGGCCCGGCTTGGGCGGTTAAAAACTCAATAGCGCCGAATTCCGGATCGACCGTGTAATCGGTGCCCTCGACCAGCGACCCAATCACTACCGCGCTGACCTGTTGGTGTTGCAGGGAGTAGCGATCGCCCGCTTTGATATTGAGCGGCAGTGCTTCGCCGGTAACTGAGCCCGACGCGTCGGCGACTTGTTCCCCGTAAAGCAGCGTCGCCAGGTTTTCCGGTGAATACTCGTACCAGGTGGAGTTGACGGTGCCGTCTTTGCCGGTATTGATGCGTCGAACGGCCGAACGTTGGCCGGTGTAGCTCTCTTTGTGGTCGAAGTTTTCGACGGACAGCGCGACGGACAGAGAATCCACATCGCCCACCCAGCGCCAGGCCAGCGGCTGGCCCTGTTCATTGCGTAGGGCCAGATAGACTTTGCCCTGGCCGTAGTAATACGTTTCCTGACTCATTGCGGATCCTCGTTGTTGTCGGCTTTCGCCGGTTGGGTTTTGGTCTTCGACGGTTTGCCGATCTGCTGGTCTTTCAGCCAGCGGCCGGTCAGGTCGTCAACGTCCAATTCGGCGCCGGGCTGGTAAGGTTGCCCGGCGTGCGTATGTGGTTTGATTAACGTAATTTTCACTTGTAGCCCCCCAGGGATGCCGGGATCTGCACTTGAAACACTAATGGGAAAAAGCCGTAGCCGTCCTCATACTGGGCCGGTAACTGCTGCGGGTGGCGTCTTACAGGGGGGCAGCTCCCGATCTCCGGTTTCCAGCCGCTTAACGCCTCTATCACGCGTGACAGATACGGGCCGGCCTCGCTGTTGATTTCCTCACCCATGCCGCGCCCATCGGCGTAATACACAACCACGACGACGGCCCAGAGCTGGGTGACGAACTGTTGGCGCGCCTGAATGCCGCCGGTTGCGGCGGGGGTCGCGCTGATAGAGTCGCCCAGATAGAGCACATACGCCGCCGGGGCGGGGATGTTCTCTTCCTGAATTTGCGCCAGGCCCGCCGCGCCGGTGATTTCCCTCAAATCGGGGAGGGTTTCGCGTAGACGCTTGATGATTAGCGGTTCGCTGAAAAGGTAATCGGTCACCATAATCCCGTATCTCGCTTAAACATGTTTCGCCCAGAGCTAAACATCACCGTGTCCTCCGGCTCCATCACTTCGCCGGCCGAGTCCAGGCCCAAAGACAACCGCCCGGCAGCAACGCCTTCGAGCTGTTTCACTCGGCGGCCGTAGGTTTTCGCCACAGGGGAATCGTCTTTGGGGTTCTGGTAGAGATAAAAACGGGCTAAATCGCACGCAATCCGACGCAGAACTTCAGGAACGCTTTTTAACGGCAGCAGCCCGCGCCCCTCCAGATACATGTTGATCTCTGAATCGGCGTCGCTAATAGCGTTGTTAACTACAGCGCTATCAATTTGGCCGGTCGGCGGGCTGGCTCGGTCGGAGAGTTGCCTGATCTCCTTCTCACCAAACGCCTCGATCAAATCGTCTTGCGTGCAATAGCCCATTATTCGTCGTCCTGTTCCTGGTCGTCGGCGGCGTTATCGTCGACGACCTTAACCTTCAGGTGATCGTCGTCGTTGATGGCTTTCCATTGCGCTTTGCTGAACTGGGATTTGCGGACGCGTTCACCTTCAGCGGAAAACATCATCCCGCCGCGCATACGACGCGGCAGGCCGACAGCGCGAACGAGATAAACTGGTTCAGTCGGTTTCTTTGGGGCTTCGGTGGTCGTTGCCCCTTCAGCAGTAGTCGCTGGCGTGGTAACGGTGGCCGTTGTTCCTTCAGCTGTAGTCGCGGACGTGTCGGCGGTGGGGGTTGTTTCTTTTGCCATGTTGGAGGCTCTCCATTTATCAAGTTGACGGCGTGACCTGCGCCACGCCGTTGATTACGTCGATTTAGTTCAACCAGGCGCAGTCCAGGATCTTGCTTAACCCGTAGTTAGGGTTATCTTCACCGCCGGCCAGGAACTGTTTTTCCACGATGGTTTTAGCCGCCGGCACCAGGGTAGACGGAACAACCAGTAATGCCGGATTAATGTTCAACGGATCGCCGCCGTCAGCCTTCATAGCGCGTAGTGCCTGATAGGCTTCCTGGTAGTTCTCCGGCGTCAGCGGTTTAGTTGACTTAACGCACATTTGCCACAAACCGAAACCCACCGCCGAACGGGCGCGGATCCCGTACAGGAATACGTCGTCCATAAAGACCTTATCGGAGGTTTGATCGCTGAGTTTGTTCGTGATTTGCGGCTTGGTGCGTTCTTGAAAAATGAACGGTTTCAAGGGTTGTGTAGTATCCATCAGATACCAGGCCGTACTTGTGCCGGCAAAATAGTTACTCACCGCCGTAGGCGTGCCGGTGCCATCTACGTTGGGGTAGACAGGGTGATCGGTGTCAAAAAAGTTTTGACCGTCGTAACACAATTGGCTTTCACCGACTTTCAACAACCCGAAAACGTGTCGGTTCGGGTAAACCTCGGACTCTTTGCCCTGCATCTGGAAAATGGGGCCATATAATCCGATGTTGTCGTCTTCGATAGCCACGCGATCTACAGAAACCGTCGATTCGTATTTCAGGTTATCGATGGTATAGCCGTGTGACGCCATATCACGTAGCGTCCTGGAACCGCCGTTCCATGCTTTCATCTGCGGGAACTGGCCCAGCCAGCCGTAGACGTTAGACGCCGCAGACGACGGCACAACCATTGCCACGTCCTTGTAGGTTGAATCAGCCAGTTTAATGCCGTCTTGGAACGATTTATTAAATGTGACCGACAGCGCTTTAAGCGTATCTGGGGTGATAATCATTATTTAGCGTCTCCGTAAAGGCTCTTCTTTGTTGCTGCGAATTCTTCCGGAGTAACCCCGGTGAGTGCCGCCACCTGTAGCTCAACTTGCGTTAAGCCGTGTTTATCTCCTGCGGGGGGCTTGCCTTCGGTTTGGCTGCCGGTCAGCGCCGCAATCGGGGCCGCTGCGGTCACAAACGAACGAAGCGCCGCAATATCTTTTCCACCCAGTTCACGCGCCCAGGCTTCCATTGAGGGCAACAGGCGGCCATCGTCTAACGCCCCCTTAACCAGCGTTTCCAGCTCGCCGGAATCCAAACGGCTGGTGAGCGCGGCCATTTGCTTTTGCATGTCCGTCACGACGCCGATCGGCACGAACTTGGCCGGATCCGGATCACCGTTGCCTTTTTGCTGCGCGGCTAATGCGGCAGTTTTCAAAGCGGTAATTTCCTTATCTTTATCGGTAAGAAGGGTTAAGACGCGCGTCAGGCTGGCGCTTGCGCTCTCGCCCTCCGGTGTCGGCATTTTTGCGGCGGCTTCTTGCAGTGCGGCCAGAATGTCCGCCTCGGTGGCGTCCTCCGCCAACCCCAGCAGCTTTCGCAGCAGCGCCAGTAGTTCTTCGTTCATTGGGTTCTCCCGTGGGGGTAGTTGTGACGCCAGCGCCAGGCGGCTGGCTGCGGTGGTGACTTCTTTCATGCCGTCCAGGCCGGGATCGTTGGTCAGGGCTGCGTGATAGACGTCCAGAATTTCCCCGGTTTTTGGGGTATAAGAGAAAACCGGGGAGATATAGAGGTATTCTTTGTTGCGGATAAGCTCGGCAGCGCGGGGCGTCCATTCGACGTCATCAACGAAAAGGCCGGCATCCTCCCAAACGACTTTTGAGCCATGCCACCAACCGGCGGCCGGCGCATCTTTGCCGTTTTGCTGGGTAAAGAGGGTTTGATGTTCGTAATCAATGACGATTTTGTTTTTGCGGGCGGAAAGCTTCGCGATGATCCGTTTCGCAACGGCTTCGGTCATAACCCAATGGGCGCAATCTTCCGGCCGTCTATCGACGGATCGGAAGTTGCCCGCCGGGAACAACTGGATCCGGTTCCCGGTGGTGCTGATTTCAAATGAACATGCCGCGACGGCGATTTGGGATGTCTTTTTCATGCGAACGATTATCGAGCGCACGAAAAAACGTAATCAGAGGATGGGATTCGTCACATTATGAGAGGGGGAGAAATGAAGCGTTTTTATAGTACACCGATTTGATAGCTGTTAAACCCCTTTTAAATCTCTCTGTGCGTTTTTAACTATTTTTAGGCGATGAACGATACCCGAATAATAGAAAGTCGCTTAAATCGCGTTTTAGGCGCGTTCATCACGATTTCAATAATGCATCTTGTAACGTCGTCATTAACGCGTCATACGCGGGCGTAATCAGCTTGTCGTCGGCGGTGAGAGGATAGAACCGGCGCGACGGGATAGTGATTTGATAATTGACCGCGCGGGCCACGGCGCGCTTATGGCTGCGTTTGGCGAATCGTGCCAGGTTCTTATGATTTTCCTGTCGTTTCAGGGTGCCGTCCGCGTTCGTACGCAGGCGAACGACGCCAGAGCGATTAATCACGCCGCCTTTATATTGAATACGGGCATAGATTAGGTTCGTGCTGAGTTGGGCGAAATTGTCGCCGCTGTCGGTTTGAATGGAGGATGCCAGGTGCCCGGATACCTGGAGAATTTTTCCGGGCCAGTGGCCCTTAGCGGCCCGTTGCTTTTTGGTTTGTGGGCGTAAGTCCTGCCAGCTCCTGGCTGGGTAGCCTTCATCATGAAACAGTTTCATTGACTGGGCGTGGAGCGTTTCGGCAACGCTTAACATCAACGCTCGCGGCTTCTCTACCGCGCCTGAAACCTGCGTTAGCCTGTCCCGTAGCGCCTTATCGTCTAATGTAACGGTAATCTTTGACATTATCGCGCATCCTTCAGAATTTGGCCGTTCTTCTCAATCGTCGCCAGCTCCGCTGCAGTGACGATCACAAACTGGGCGATCGTCTGTTGAGTGTCTACCGTCGCCTGATACCAATCACCGGCCGCCCTGGCTTTAAAAAAGTGCAAGGCGGCGTTATCTGATACCACGACGCCGGCGGACTCAATAACATCTTGTACCTGGAACAACTCATCAACGGGCGGCAACGTCTTGGCCTGTATCTGTCGCGCCAGGCCATGCTCGGTTAGCCAGCACGTTCGCCCGGCAAGTTTAAGCGCGCCCACTTCCTGAGCCGACAGAACGGCCCCGGCCAGCATGTCGCCGGTGGCCTCGTTTGCTCTGGCATTGGCTAACATTTTGGTTAACTCCGGCCCATTGAGGCCGGCGGCGATGTACGGTCGCGCCAGTTCGATGTCGTACTTATCCAGATTGGCTTTCCAGACCTCACGACCGGGATTGTTGTCAAACCCAACGTCCGGGAAAAACGTGATAGTTTCCCCTTTATCGGTAAAGCGAACCCCGCGAACGGGCGTAAAGATGGGCTGGCCGTTCTCGTCCTCGCCGGTCATGACCTGTTGAGTAATTTCACTGTCCGTTTTGGATATCACCAGGCCCAGCGCTTTAACCTCGGCCTCTGTCAACGCTTCGACGCGGCAGCGGCAGTTAAAGCCGTTGGGCGGGAAAATGAATTGCCAAATCGGATCCAGGTAATGAAAAACTTTGTTGTGCAACTTGGCATGGCTAGGGCGCGTCTTCGCGTCCATCACTGCTACATAGCGCCAGTAGGGGCGATTTTTGGCGTTGGCTACCATCGACTCATAGCGGCCGGCCATGAGTGCGCTTTGTGTCGTCGTTCGGTAGATAGTCCCCAGCCTGGCCGGATTACCTAGCTGCTTTTTAGTGATTTCGCCGGTGGTTAAGTCGATGCGTTCGTCCGTTCCCCACCATCCTTTTTTCTTCAGAATGGGAGCCAGATTGTTTTTAAACCACGTCACTGATTGGCCAGCTTTCATCGACTCTCGCAGGCCGTTAACGATATCTTGAGCGATATCCAGGCGCGTAAGATTGGCGAACCCGAACGCGTAGGCATGATCCGCCGCGCCCATGTTTTCCGCGTCGGTGCGGATCCGGTAGCCCTTGTTTTTTAAATAGCGCAATGCCCCGGCCGGGGGCATGGTAAACAGGGCGCTAACTTCGGCGACGGTTAACGGCATTATTCGTTACTCTGCCCGGCGGCATGACCGATTAAGCGCGCTATCGTGTTCGTATCGCCCAGACTTGCTTGAAGCAACGCCGGATCCATTGTGGGGAATGCTTCAGCCAGCGCGGCCAGCAGTTCCGCTTCATTGTCTACCCGCGACAGTGCCGCCAAGGCGGGCTCTAACAATACGATTAAGGCGTCGGCCGGTTCGTCGCTCTGTAAGACCTTATCAACGCCGGCGTCGACGCCGCGTTGGATAGGGTCTTCCGTGGTGTTTCGGCTCAATAACATCTTTACCAGGGCGGCTACCGCGCCCGGCTTTATGCTCTTGGTCGCCGCAGGCGCTGGCGTCGGGGGATTAACGGCAAAACTTTTCCTTTGTATCAATTCTTCTAACTGGGGCGACTTCAGGCGCGGCGTTCGGCGCGGGTCGGCGTGGCCTCGGCGGTTTAACACAATCATGGGATAGAACAGATCGCGGCGCAACGTGGCGGCAACTTGTTTGAAGTCAGAAATCAGTAGATCGTCTCGTACCCCCTCATGAATAACACCCAGGGCGTTAGTTGAGGTTTTGCCGTCCGCCTGGGTCGTAAGGGTGCCGCCTAGAATGGCTTTAGACATCGACTTTTCCGCCCACTCGGTTAACGCCAGGTGCGGCGCGGCTGAACCGCTAACGGCGTCTTTGATTTCAATTTCCATTTCAGTGGGAATAATACCGCCGGCATAACGGCCCAGCTCGGTAACGGCGCGCATCAGCTCCATTTTTTCTTTTTTACCGATGCCTGACGGGTATTTACCGATACGCAATGGGATCCCGTAGATTTCCAGCAGTTCGGCCAGCGATTGAGCGCCCAGATTACGGTAGATATACGGCCACGATAGCGTTCGCATCAGACCAGCACGGGCAACATAGCCGGATCGCGACTTATGGCGATGGCTTATCCAGCCGAACGGCCGCAATTTTTCGCCTTGGCCGTCATCGGTACGCAGTAACAGCTCGTTTTGATTGTTACGGTCTAACTGAAACCATGACGCCGGGCGATAGTCGAACGCGCGCGGATACCATTCCGGGCCGTAGCGCATCCAGTTAATCTCGCTATTACTGAACCCCTGGCCTAGCGCGTCCATCATATCGATGATCAGGTCTTCCCATTCGTCCAGCTCGGTGATGAATTCACCCAGCCAAGCGGCGTCCGCTCTTTCTTCAGGCGTCGGTTTTGGCGGTGGTACAACAACGGAATTAACGGTTAATAGCGCCCGTTTGCGCTTTTGCATCTCGGCGAACAGGTGAGGGTCGCGCTCTTCCATGTCGGTAAAGAGATCGGCCTGGCGCATTAAGTTTCCCTGTTCCGCTTCGTCTAGAATTGCCTGAAGCGCGCGCGGCGTTAGGCGAACGCTGGGGTGTTCGGCGTAGATGTTTTGCAGCGATTGAACGTGCGACGATTGCGGCTCGGTTAAAATGCTGCGCTCGATAGGCTTTCCATTAATATCAACAATAACGCTTTTAACGCTCTTCATTTTTACCACCGTAAACCGAAGCCGCCGTCGTCCTCGGCGTCGTCGTCATCAAAATCAAAAAATCGGGAGCTTTGGGACGTTTGCCGGGCGATCGGTTGCCACTCAAAACCCACAGAACGGGAAACGGCAATCATCCAAAGGATATGGAGAGCCGAAAGGTTGTCGAAGTGGTGGCCGGTTTGCGGTTCCGGCCACTCTTCGAGCTGGGATATCATTGATAACAGCCCAGGATGAAACAGGATCCGGGGGTTAAACCGGTCATTGATGTAGGGCTCCAGAGAGTCGACACGCACTTCCAGCGGTACGGACGCAGTTACACCCACTAAAGGGAGTGCTACGCCTTGGCGTAATCCTGCCTGGACAAACGTCTGGCGCGAATGCTCATAGGCGTTATTGTTTTCAAAGCCGATGGCATGGCATTTAAAACGCCGTTGAACGTCGATTAAATCCGCCTCTAATTTGGACGGTAGACGGCGTTTACTCTCGGCCTCCATAACGTTTAGCCGCTGTTTATGGAGGTCATAGCCACCGACGATAATTGACGACGGGTCGGCCTTCTGGCCTTTACCCATCGACGGGTCACACGCGCCAAAAATCAGCCATTCGCGCCAGGTCTGCACATAAAATTGAATGTTCGTGAATGTGCGGTCTTCATCGGTTCGCGGGTCGCCCTGCATTTCCGTTGAGAACGCCTTATTATTTTTTGCCCGCTGGCGCATTAGCCAGAACAGCGGGCGAACGGCGGGCCAGGACGTGACCGCGCCTTCGTCCATTGCGGCTTTATTGTCGAGATAGAAGCGGTAAGACGGCAATTTATCGTCGGGCAAGTCTAAATCCAGCTCTTTGGCCTGTTCCTGCGCCTGTTTATCGTCATTGAGCATGATTTCAACGCACCTATCCCACAACTCCATATGAGTGGGGAGGGTCACGATCGCGCGGAAATGGTGGACAATGTGGCCTATGGTACGTTTTGCCCTGGATATGGGATCGTCTTTATTCAGTACCGTACCGACACCCATATATTTTACTGAGCCATCAGGCGGCCCCAAGTAGTCGATCGCTTTTGAAAGCCAGTTCCAGCGGTTCTCCCGCTCCGTTGGGCTCTTGGCTTCGGCGTCGGTGATCAAGTCATCCCCTAGCAGCAGTTTAGGGCGGCTCGCGCCGTGAAACGTTCCGCGTATTGCCTGCTCTGCACCGAACGATTCAACTTTTACGCCGTTGGACGTGATGAACTCGCCGATTTTCCACATCGGCCCCTTGCCGCAGATTTCCGGGAAATCCAGCATCAACGCGGCGTTAACGATCAACTCTGTTTTCACCACTTCTAAAAGTTTGCTAGGAAGTTTGGTTTCAGCGCCTAACAGAATGATGTAGTCAATAAACGGCGGCCGTTCGCCTGTAAACCCTAACGCCTGGCGAACGTCATCACGTTGATGTAGCCCTTGTACTGCGCACCAGAGCGGGCCGATTTTCGTTAACAGGGACGATTTAGCCTCGCCGCGGGGCGCTATCCACCACTCCATACAGCCGCCAGGGCGTTGGAGTAATTGCGGGTAACGCTGGCAAAAATGCGCGTGAAATAGCGACTTCTCGCCCCTGATATGGTGCGGGAAATAGGTATACGCGAAAAACTCGAAATCACCGCCCAGAACGCGGCGGCGACGTTCTGCTATCGCTTCAGGAGCCGGATCCAGACCGGTGCTATGCGCCTTAATGTCTTTTCTTAATGCCTGCCGTATAGCGGCCAGCTCTTTAAGAAATTCGCGTCCGGTAAACTTTGCCATTGGTTACGACTCCGCCGTCGCCTGCGCGGCTTCCAGACGCTTACACGCTACATCAAAATAGTGGGTGCTCATTTCGATCCCGACAAAAGGATGCCCGGACATCAGCGCGGCCACGCCGGTGGAGGCGGAGCCCATAAACGGATCGAGAATTGTGCCGCCTGGTCGAATCGGGGCGATAAGGTCAGTCATCACGGGAACCGGTTTCCCTGTCATATGCAGTTTTTCAGCCGGGATCACGCGCTGGCTAATCAACCCCGGCCAGGGGCCGCCGTGGTCAGCCTTTGATAACGCGCCCTTACTTCCCCAAACCACATATTCGCATTGGTGGCGAAAATAGCCGGTATGAGGCGCGCGGCTTGATGACGTCTTATCCCAGGGCACAATCCCGCGCCAAGTGAAGCCACCGCCCTGGAAAACGTCGGTTAAGGTGGGGAGCTGTCGCCAGTCGGTAAAAATCATGGAATACGCGCCAGGCTCCAGCAGGTGGAACGCCTGGCCGAGCCAGCACATTGTCCAATATCCCCAGGAGCGGGCGTCTCGGTTGTCGCCGTAAAAGTCGACGTTATAGCCGGTTTCAGTACGGCCCGTGTATTTATCATGTGGGCGCTGTTGTCGGCTGCCAATATGCAACCCGCCGCTACTGTAGGGTGGATCCGTAATTAAGCCGGCGAAAGATGCCGGCGGCAACGTCTGTAAAATCTCCAGACTATCGCCACAATAGAGCGTGGCCGCGCCTATCACCTGCTTTTGGGTCATTCGTCTTGCTCCGCATTGATAGCCTGAACGATGCGATCCATTGCCTGGTATGGGGTTTCGTTATAGCCCCGATCCGCGTGTAGCCGCTGGCCGTCGGTAAGGGTCACAACAACCTCACGATTACAGTTAAGCTCCACCCCGGCCACACTATTGGCGGCGATGTATTGTTCTTGTTTGATTTGAATTAACTTAGCCATATAGCCTCTCTATTTCGTGCCCGAACGGCTCCAGAATGTCGTCGAACGCCTGGAGGTGTTGCGGGTATCGCTCTTTGATAAAAACGGACAACTGCTGCAGGACTTCCAACGCGGTAGCCAATTGACTGGTTTCCGGTAATAACCGCTTACTGCTGGCAACCGCTTTATTCAGCGCGTCGGTCAGGCTAACCAGCAGTTTTACCCGGTCGGCCGCCGGCAGTTCTTCGCCGTTCGCGTCGGCGTTCTCCAGCCGTTCCATTGTTGAGTTGAACTGAATGATTAGCGCAGTGATCATCGTTCGCCCCAGCTCTTCCAGACTTCCCCCGGCGAATACGCGCGCAGCGCGTACTTTGTCCCAGTCGTCGCCGGCGTCCCTGGCCGCGTTTTTCCAGCGTTGCGCGGTGCCGTAGGCAATCCCCACCATTTTGGCGGAGACGTCCAACGACAGGCCGTCCATTACGTAGGCCCGGCGCAGCTGTTCACGCGTTTCCTGTGGGTGTGCCATCAGAACCCCATCTTGGCTTTAATCAGCAATACGACCGCCGTTACCATTCCCCCGGCGATGCCGCCAGATACAGCCCCGGCGACCGCCCCTTGTTTAACCGCTGCTGCTTTAACCTCGTCAACGCTGGCCTCTATGCGCTTAAGGCGGTCATTCATTTCCTGCATTAACGCCAGTTCCGGCGATACTGCCGGGGCCGGGCGCGCCTTTTTCCTTGTGGTGGTCATTGTTTGTCCGCCTTCCTGTCCAATTTCGATTCAATCCGTTCTATCCCGCGCCGCATCTCCTGAAGGTTGTCCATGATCTGGGTGACGTCGCGCGCCGCATCATCCCGGCGCTGGTACTTTTCGCGGATATCTTTAATTTCTTTTTGCAGTTCCTTAAGGTCTGCATGAGTGTTTCTCAGCCATAGGCCGCCAAGACACGCCACAATTCCAAGGGCGACTTGAAACGCTAAATCCATTGTTAGGGCCACGTTCATTTCCCCTCGCTCCAGGCTTTGATCTGGTTTAGCTGGGTGTATAGCCCCATGCACCACGGGCCGTAATCGGCCGCGTGGTTTAACAGATCTATGGGTGGTAATCCTTCGCCGGCGCTGGCGGCATGGGTGGAATGACCAGCAGCGCTGCCGGGATTTTGGGACAGGTTTCCGGTGTCGGGATATCCGAGCGCGGCGCGGTAGGCGCGCAGGCTGTCAGGGCCAAGACCGGTAAACACATCAGGATCCTTTTTAACTGCGTCATGATTTCGCCTTTTTAGCTTCTGTTTTAGGTCGTTGAGCTGTTGCTGTGCGGTTACAAGGTCGGCGGCGATTTTTTCCGCGCGGGCGGCCTGTTCTTGGATTTTTTGAACGCTGGCGGCAAGGGCAATATTGTGCCGTTCTGTCGCCTCGCGCTTTTCTCGCTCATAGCCGGTGATTTGTCGCTGTAGTTCGTGGATCTGGTCATTAGCCGTTCGTAGGCGGTACTCACTGCCGGCGATACCCTCGTTAAACCCCACTTTCCAGGACAAACCGGCCAGCGCGGCGGCAATCACAAGCGCCACCCAATACTCTTTTAAGAAAGACAGCAGCGCCTTAAACATTTTTCTCAACCTCCCTGTCTCGCTTCAGGGCTTGCCATTTGGCCCCCTGGGACTGAATCACCCACGCACCCAGATAGGCGGCGATGTGCCACTCGGCCAGACGGCCGCAGAGAGTTTCCCAAATCATGGCGAACGAACTCACCAGGAACGCGCCCATTAGAATGGTGTCGGACGTGGAGAGGCGGCCAGTGGGGCTGGCTATCAGCTCTTTTAGCCGCATAACACCCCCCAGGCGGTTTGATACTGTTTAACGCGCTCGTTAATACCGTTTAAACCGCCGTTAATACGCCGCGTAAGTCCTTCAATGTCGCGAGCGTCGGCAAATTGATTGCAGTTATTGGCATACCAGAACCACCCGGCCGAACGGGCCGCCAGTTCATCGTTCTCCAATAGTTCGGGCTGGGCGATTAAATCCAGCTCCAGCGCGTGGCCGCACTGGAGGTAGTTATCGTAAAAGGTGATTTGCTTAAGCCCACGACCGCGAAAACGCCAGCCGTCGTCCGGGCCGTCGTTGCCGTAACGGCCGCCGTAAACCAGGTTAGCTATCTGCCGCTGGCGTTCGGTCGGGACAACCTTCTCGCCAGGCTGACGGCCTAGCGCGTTAGCCTGGGCGGTGCTGATACGCTTACGGGGAAACGTGGCGATAAGGCCCGCCGGGGAATAGTTGAGGTTTTCGACGGTGCGGGTAAAGCCGGCTGATTCAACGAAAATCTGCGCAATAAAGGCCGCCTGGCGTGCCGGCGTATCAATGCCGAACTCCTGCATGGCGTACATGACGTGGTTATACCAGCGAACCGTTAAGGATAACGATAAACTGGCCGCTTGGCGTAATTGCTCTTGAGTGGGGTAATTCATGGCGCTATCTCAAAATCTTAGATAGCGCCAGTGTTACAAAATGGGGAGGTGGGTATCAGTGGAAGAGGTTCGTCACATTAATCAAGTGACTGTCAAACTATCTTAATTGGTTGTTTTCCTCATCACAACCACAACGCGACATATTGTCAACAGCGCTCTGCAAACGGGACTTAAGATAAAACGATGCATAATCTCTATCGCGTAATTGACGAATACTCACTACCACTTCATAAGTATACGCTTTATCTTTTATCGTCCACCGCCATTGGATACACACCGTATGGCTTTCTATAAAGAACATCACCTTAGCGGCCGGGTTAGCTTTTTGGCACTCATCGATAAAGTCTAAAATATCCATCATAACAGCCTCATTTGTTCTTGAGCCCCGTCACCCTGGGCGATAATTTTTTGAGCTTGACGATCGCTTAAGTTAAAGCGCGGGCATAACTCCATTAATGCGAACCGGCCAGACTCGCCGGCGGCGATCTTCTGCCGGTATTGCGCGATAAAGGCACGGTTTCGCCATTCGCGTAGCGCAGCTTCACAACGTGGAATATAAAGCACCTCACCGCCAAACCGCTGTTCTATCTTCGTGGCCACGTCGGCTCCTAACGTATCGATTAAGACCGCCGCGCGACGGTTGCCACGCTTACGGGCGCTAACGCCGACCGGGAACGAGACGCCGCCCAGCTTTTTAATCAGGGTTTCCGTGTCACGGTATCCGATTAAATCGATGATATCCAGCACGACCGGCGGTAGCAGATCGCGTAGTTGTTCAAAGTCTGGATTGTTCATGCGTTCCGCCTTTTTGCGTCCTTAATCAGCGCCACTAATACGCCGTTAAGTTGCTCATCAGTAAGCCACTCGATAACAAGCTGGCCGTACATATGCCCGGCCATCGCTTCGGCATACTTCCAAGACCGGCCAGCGTCAGCCAATAGCGCCTCAATCTTGCTTAAAATAGCCTTACGCTTGGCGGCGACCTTCGGGCGGCGGCCGTGCTTGGACGAACGGCGCGGGAAACCCTGTTCATGCATGTACTCTTTGATAGCCTCCAACTCTTCGAGCGTGCATTTTGCCGCGCTGGTTTTACCGCCAGCCAGGCGGGCAATCACGGCGCGGTAGGTTTCATCGTCCCAGCCGAGCGCGGCTTGACCTGCCTTTACTGCGCCAATTAAACGATTCTTTATTAATGCCACAGTTATTTACCCCGCTTTTTAGCGTTAGCCATCGACCGACGCAGCGACGCGAGAGAACGCCCGACCGTCTTATATTCAGTTGGTGTGTCGCCGTGCCAGCGGTTAAACACGGCATGATCCTGGCGTGATACCAACTCCAAATTTTCAAGGCAACAGTTCAAGCGATCGTTATCCCTAAACACAACTATCATCCCTGCGGGTATCTCTCCGTTTGCCTGTTCCCACAGTAGACGATGTTTAAATTTCCATTGGTTCGGCTCTGCGACTTTTATTTCCAGATAGCCGTCCTCATTGGTGATTTCAGTACCAACGGGTAAATGGTTGTGCGGTAGCTGGCCCTTTTTAAACGAGCCGGCGTTGGCTTTCACTAGCCCTTTAGTCCCGGCGTTGAATGGTTTGTGTCCTGTGGAAAATTGACCAGAGCGCCCCGTTTTAAGGCCCATGTTTTTACGGATCCCGTTGATGGCCTCTTTTGTTCTATCAGTACCAAACGCCCGATTAAACAACGTGGTTAGCTCTGGCAGTGGTAGTAGATAATTATTCCGGATCCAGGCCCGCATTGCGGGCGTATAGACAAAGCGAGTCATTATTTTTTAACCTCTAAAAAGCGCGGCATAACCTCGGCTTTATCGGCTCCTAATGCGCGCTGAACATCCAGCGCCAACCGCCCGTTATCTACGATTTTTGACGCAATGCAGGCTATCTCACGAGAGCGTTTTAACTCTGTCTCCAGTTGCTCCACCGTCAAACTTTCGTCTCCAAGCCGTTCTATCTGGGCAAACAGGTGATTATTAAGGTCTTCAAGCGTATTTTTCATATCACGTTCCCTTACGGATCAGGCGCTACGCACTGAAAAACGAGTAACATTGATGCCGTACAAAAACGCGGCGGCCCGGTCTAACGTCGTCCACGTCTTGTAGTCACCGCGCCGTTCGCGCAGGTAGTACGAAACGCCGCAATTGCGGTTAATAGCAAACAGGTGATAGACTCCGTTAAAGCGCTGGATCACAAACTCATCAACGCCGCCGCTTTCCACCAACTGCCTAAAGGCCACCATCCCAACAAGTTCATTTTTCATACGGCACCAATCCGGTTATTTTGATGCTGCAATTAGATTGCTTTGGTTTAGCTGCTCCGCACACTGTGAACAGATCCCCGTTCCTTTTTCGCGGTTAATCTGCACCCAGTGACACGGCACGCCGGCGTCGGATACGCAGGCGTGATGGTCGTCACAGCCACAAACCTTGCATTTAGCGACAGGGATCGGCTCCAGGTGTTCGATAGAGACGCCGCCCGCACGACCAGAGACGCTCACAACGACCGCACCATGCCCCAGAGCCCAGGCAGGCGTCCGCGTAGTAACAGTCGTATAGTCAGGAACGCCCCGGATATGGTAGTAACGGAACAGTGCGCCGACTGGATACAGTTCGTTAAAACGTTCAGCGCTGATATTGCGTAGTGTCTTCATTAACGGATCCCCCGCGTCGCTTTGAATTGTTCGACCTTGGCCTTCATTTCACGCTTTAAACTCGCCTTATTGATGGCGTAGCCGCGTGAGTCATAGAAACGTAAACGCGATTTTGTCGGGTAGTTCGGGAACTCAACGACGACAGACCGATTGCTTAAGCTGTAAACGCGCTTTTCTCCGTTCTGCTGGTATTCACACCCTGTGACGGTTAATAACATGATGAATTCTCCTCGTATTCTTTCCCGTGTTGCCGACGGCTACGGGCCGCAGCCATGCGAAAAACGTTCATGTCTTCATACATAAACAGTAAATCGCGTTGTTTGGCTCGGTCGAACTCCATCACCGCGCCTTTGCTTTTCTCCCAGCCCTTAAGTAAATAAATCGCGTCAGCCTGATCGAGCATGGAAAGCGACATAGCCAGATACTGGTCATGCGTCAGGCCGTCAGGAAAAATAGCCGGGTTTAATACAATGAAGCTGCGATTCCTCAATGTGGTTGCGGCTTCATTGAATGCTGGCCGGTTAAACTCCGGCAAGCCCGTCATAGGGCCAGAGATAAAAATGACAGGTGTCATACGGCGGCCTCCGTTCCCCAGCGGCGCTCAATCGCGGTTAAACAGTATTGGGCGCGGTGGTGGTAATATTCGACGTTTGCGGGAGCCTTCGCCGTTGCTTTTGCCTGAAGCCAGAGAGGGATAGCCGCTTCGTAAAGTGCATCTTTCTCCAGTTCTACGGCGGCGCTCGCCACATCCAACAATTCCGCGTTAATCATGACGATCTCCCAATTCGCTCAACGTCCGACGAACCGCCGATCGCGTGTCCTAGTTTCGCTGTCAACCCAGACGCATAACCGGATACCGCAGCATGATCGGCACCTCGGCATTTTTTAGCCGCTCGGCTCTCGCCGGTCTTCATGCCTGTTTCAGTCATTCGAGCGTGATACGCCTCCATTAGCGCTTCTTCCGGCTGCGTTACGGCAAATTCCTGAAGCACTTCATAAGCACCATGCACCCAGCTCTCGCAGAACGTATCCGCGCGGGCCGTCTTCGTTTCTGGCTTAATGTTTTTACGCATAGTGCCGATATACTCACGCCGCGCGGCCATCATTTGACGCGACAGAACGTCAAACGTATAAGCGGCGATTTGGGGGCGTTCTGCGGGGCCGTAAAAGATAACTATGCGTTTCGGGATCCCGCGATAGCCGGTATAACGGAAGGAGTAATAACAGCGAACGCCAAACGCCTGGCTAATGGCGTTGGCCGCTTCGTGAGGGTTCGTACTGCGGCGAGCCAGGTTCAGCAGCTTTTTAATCTTTTGGAGATATTTTTCTTTATTCATGACGATTAACTCCTTTTGCTACTAATTTTCTTAGTCAGCTTATGAATTAAATCCTTGCCATTAATGGCCGTTGCCACTCCTATATAGGCACCCATACCAAGACAAACACCGACGCTTAAAAGCGCGAAAAATAGATCAAGCGTTTTTATAAACATTTGCCATTTCCTTGTTTTAGGCGTAAGCCGGCCCCTGGCTGGTTACGCCATATAAAAAGTTAATTACGTTTTAAATAAGGTTTAAATAATCTTTAATTCACTGATTTTAATTTCTCACACCTCACAAAATAAGGAATACGATTAATCTCAACAACTGGGCCTCCTTTGGAGTCAACGGCTTGCGCTACCATTTTGACTATCTTGGCACCATCAGATAGAGACTGTGATTCATAAACAAACATATGTCCTATGGAATAACGCTTATTAAACTCTTTAGCGTTCATTACGCCCCCGCAATGTCTAACGGAATATGTCGGTAATCATCGGTATCCCCGATACGCTCATAAACTCGAATATAAGATTTACTCCCGATAACCTGTACCGCTTCCCCGATGGCTAACATTGCTCTCTGCCAGCGTTCGTCTTCAATTTCATAGCGGCGTAAGGCAAGCACCCGGCCAGTATTGATATTTCCTTCTTTATCGGTATCAAATGCCTGAGTTACAATCGCATGAATTTCTGGGCGGCTGCCTTCAATCCATTCGTTCACACATTCATCAATAAGCGCTTTAGCAGCCTGTAAGCGTTCGTCAAAAACGATACGATCAGCGGAAGCCCGTTGAATACGATATTTCCCATCGTAGCTATAAAGCGTCAAATTGCCTTTTTTACCACCTAGTTGAGCGCCATACTGTTCTGCTGAAAGATCAATAAATGCCTGAATATCAGCGAATGCAGACAATTTAAACTGAGTCAGGGAATCACTAACAATAGCGGCCTGTTTAACTAACTCATTGACCAACTCATGACGAGCTTTATCAATGGGTTTAACTAAGTGCTCCGGTGTTAAAATGCCTTTGGCATCTTTCCAATAACCGGCGGGAATAGTGCTTATTTCTTGGTTAGTCATAGTATTTACCTTTGATTAATTAATGGTTGTACTCAGTCCATACCACTCGGCATCCATGCAGCGGGTATTGGGCTTGTTTATACTTACCGCATTCACGATTCCCGAACGCATAGTAAGCGGCTATTTTGTCGGTAATCGTCCGGGCCAGCGCCGGGCTATACTCAACATAAATTGATGGTTTGCCGGGCTGACAGAGGTCTACATTGATAATGTTGATACCCTGAGCCGTTAAGGCATTAATGGCTAATTCGGCGTTCTGCAATGAACTAACAAAAAGCGCATTGTTTTTATTGCTATTGTTACTAATGAGTTGTTTCTGCATATGTCCTCTAGCCTCAGTTAATCAGCATTTTGGCGAATTCTTTTACCGCGCCAGCATCGACTTGAATATCGTTGATACGGCAAATACGAACAGCCCCCCGTAACAGTTTAGAAAGTCGTCTCGCATTCCCTTTAGAGGCTGAATAGAACTCATCACAGGTACTACTATCTATATCGTTAATAACGCTATTCGTTATGATGTCTACATCATCCCTAGGCAGGCTATTACCCAAATTGAAGGCAAAGGCAACGCGGCTATAAAGCTGTACCAGTTCGCCTCTTTTACCTTTCAAATTGATAATTAGGCGGGGCATACCAGCTAAAATCACACCAACACAAGTACGATCATGAACGCGGCGCAGGACTTCTAAAGCACGGAGCGGTAGTAATTCGGCCTCATCAACAATAATCAGTCGTCCAGAGCCATTAAGCTTATTGACGCAAGCTTCTATTAGTTCATGCAGATTGCCACTAACCGACAAATTAAGACGCTTGCATAGTTCTTCCAACAAGACTTTAGCCGTATAGCCGGGGTCAGCTTCGATAAGGATTACGCTAGGGTTTTCAGCTTCATACTGTTTTAAAATCATGGTCTTTCCGAGACCGGCTTCACCGTACAGGACATTAATTTCCCCGCCTTCATGTGCCAGCTTAATGACCTCTAGTCCTTTTCTGGCAGTAGGTGTCATAACAAACGGGATTAATACGTTATGTGGGCGTTCACGTTCATTCTGCCGATCAAGATATTTCTGGATCTCAGCTTCAACCGCATCAACATTCCCCGGATATTTACCCTGTAAATACTGGTTAACCGTTGCCGTACTGCGGTTAATTGCTCGGGCCAAGGCTGCCTGTGAAATGCCTTTACGTTCAATGAGTTCAATTACTTGTGCTTTGATAGTCATGATTTACCTCAGATAGCCATACGTTTTTGTTTTTCGCGCCATTCTTCGCGCTCAGATTCAAATAGAAAAATAGGTTCTGGTTCGTGGTGCTCGGAATTAGAGAATTGCCCGTTAAGCAGCGAACTAAAGTCAGTGGCCGTATTTGCTTCAATGACCGGGTTCAGTTCGGCTCTGATTTCCTGAGCCTGTTTTTCAACGCGTTTCATACGGTTTTGAGCACGTTCGGTACGCGCTTTTTCAACGAATGAGACAGGGAAGGCAGCGCGCTTATTACCGTTATAGATAGCTTCACAAACGAAGGTGCCATCCAGCTTACGAATCACAACACGATCAGCATTGTGGATATCGAAACCGACAGAAACCCGCTCACCATCTACATTGATAAGCTCTTCGGCAAAATATTCATTATTGAAAACAGATAACCAACCGCGCTGGGCCACACGGACAACCTGCGGCATGAACATATCGCGCAGCTCAATATCAGAAAGATAATAAGGCTCAGTTTTGGTTAACAGCTCTGCGCGATATTCAGCAGGGGTATAGTGTTTACCGTTCCGCTTTGGTAGTTCGCTATGCTGATGTTGGGTGTTATACCATTCGACACCTTCTTCAATGGCATCAATTAGCTGATTCCAGCTTGGTAGTTTGGCAATTGCATTACGCTGAGTTGTATTTAACTCTTTGTTTTGGTTACGGGCGTTAACCGCAGAAACGATCTGCCGGGATGTAATCCGTACAGAGTCACGGTCTGCGCCTGTTCCGTGATAAGTTTTAAATTGCTGAGCAATACGGAAAAGTATGGTCTGGTGAGCACGTTCTATTATGCCACGCCCTTGCGGGTTGCCGGGGATACCGGTTTCATGACCAACACCCAAACGTGGGAATATACCTGTTAAATCAGCATCTAATAGCTTGTTCTTTTCACCACCGCCGTTATCTGAATAATAAAACAGTGGTAATCCGTTACGGCTCATGCCATGCCGTAACGCATCAGCAACGGCGATAACGTTTTCAGACAGGCTGATACTCCAACCCACAACATAACGAGTTGCCCCGTCGAGTATCATGGTTACTTCTGGAATGAATGGCTGGCCGTGTTCTGGGTGTGCCACTTTCATTTTCAGGCCATGACCATCACCGATCCAAACATCATTAACTGTCAGTTGTGACCAGTCGCGTTTAACGTAAGTCTGAACGGCTCGAAGAGCAGCTCCGGTGACACGGCCTTTCATGCGACTAACTTTAGGTAGTTTGGCCAATGCACGATGTACAGCATCAAGAGAAGGTACTACAGCAAGCATTGCAGGTTGACCTGCATACATAACAGACCATTCGTCACAAAACTGGCGGTGAGCCTCAGCGATTGATATTCCGTTCGGCTGGCGGTAGTGAGCCAGAAACATCGGGAGCCATGAGATTTCAACGGCTTTCTTAGCTTTATGATGTCCGGGTGCTAACAAAGCGAGACGTTCGGCGGCATCATTTGCACGTAAATAGTCAACAACCCATTGGTTTAGGGTACGCTCACCAATAACCCGTGTTGTACCTTTCCGGGCGTTTGCTCTATCAACAGATAACATCAAACGCTCAGGTAAAGTAGCGGCCCTTGCTTGTTCGATAATGAAGCGGATAGCACGGATACGGCTGATATTGGCTTGTTCTTCAACTCTCAACACCTCAATAACCAAGCTCATTCTGGCATCAGCAATATCACGCTGTGTACCTGTTAGCTCGTTGACTTTGTTTTCGAGTAGTGACGGACATTTACGCATCAGTTCAAGGCTACTAGAGTTTTGAACCTTCTTAGAATTTAAGGTCTTCGCCATTGCTCCTTTTTGAGATTTATCACAAAGAATACTGTTTATTGAATGGACTTTAATGGCATCCTGAATATCAGACGGTAGACTGTTTAAGTCATATTCAATACCGCCGCCACGCCCCTGACGAGGACGGGATAACCAGTTTGATTTTTTGGCTCTAACAGCTACACCCGGACGTGTTTCAGGTAATCCCGGAATTTGAAGGTCTGCCAGTTCTTGCGCGGTATAATGCGTTTTCAGGTTAAGGGTATTCATATTAAAAAATTCCTTTAGTACAATTGACCTGAAAATGATTTATCATAACGAGTAGGCCATATTTGTTCGGGATGTAAACCTATTGCAGCAGCAATAAGACGCTCCCCCTTTGGCCAAGGTCTGTCTAAAGCGTTCTTAAGTGAGCCAGCGCTTTTATATCCGTGATGGATTGATAGTTTACGTAAAGACCATCCTTGCTTATGTAATGCTGCAACGATGTCTGCCCGGTGCCAATCTAATTGGCCTTTTTTTGAACTCTCTAATGTACTCATAAGTTAATCTCCCAAGATAACCTCATGCGTACAATAAACCTATATTCGAGTTATGTAAACCTGAAAGCAATTTAAAATATTCGTTTTCAGGTTAATTTTATTTGAGATTAAGTCAATTTAGAGTTAATTGATTTATTTTCAGGTAGTTACATACAAGGCGAAACAAACCGAAAATAGATAAGGAATTTACTAGTTATGACCAATAAACCTGAAAACGAGTTAACGGCTGGAATTGGTACCAGAATTAGAATAAGAAGAGAGGCATTAGGGCTATCTAGGCAACATGTGTCTGATACGGTAGGAGTCGCCTTATCAACACTGCAAGCATGGGAGAACGGAGAAAGAGAGCCAACAGCATCCGCTATTATGAAACTTGCGATAGCTCTTAGAGCTAAGGCCAATTGGTTACTTACGGGTGAGGAAGAAAGCAACCAAACTTATCCTGTGGCTGAGGGGAGCGACTCTGATTTATCAGAATATGTATTTGTTCCACGCTATGACATAAGCGCAGCAGCAGGCAATGGCGCGTGGAATGAAGATGAGAAACCCGTATTTACTATGGCTTTTCGACGGTATTGGATAGAGCGATATTTACAGGCTGACCCCGATCAGCTTTCAGTGATATCTGTTCAAGGCGACTCAATGGAAGGTGTTTTAAACGATAAAGACGTTATTCTAATTAACCATGCAGATACCGACCCTAAAGAGGGAATCTATGTCTTGCGAATCGATGGCCACCTGTTTGTTAAACAAGTTCAGCGCTTGCCTAATGCTCAGTTAGAGATATCAAGCACCAGCCCTGTGTATAAGCCTTTTACAATCGAGTTGAAAAAGCCGCCGACAGACTTTGCCGTCATTGGTAAAGTGGTGTGGTATGGTCGGACTCTTTAAAGCATAGTTAACTAATGTTTAAACGTAGCTTAAATAAAATTAATCCATGCTCACTCTTATGCAAAAAAGAACACAAGAAAGCTCAGTTTTAACCATTCCTATGCAATAGTAAGATTTTGTCTAACTGAGCCGAGAGCCTGATTTTTAAAGGCGGCGCGGCTTATCTGGCTCCACTCCACCCTATGCAATATTGAACACTCCCCCACATTTATCAAAGAACGCCGTATCGTATTCATCCGCCTCGATAACGAAGAAGGGGCTGTCTCCCAAACGGGCCGACACGTCAAAATTCCCCGGCACGCCGCCGATGACAAAGCCGGGATTGTAGCCGCAGCTTTCCAAAATCCAGGTCACCATGCCCGAGGTCGTGGTTTTCCCATGAGTACCGGCAATGGCGATAACCCAGCGCTCGCGCAGGACGTTATCATGCAGCCACTGCGGCCCGGAGGCGTAAGGTATCCCCTCTTCCAACACCGCTTCAACGCAAGGGTTGCCTCTTCCCATCGCGTTACCCACGATGACAAGGTCAGGGCGCGGCGTAAGCTGAGAGGGATCGTAGCCTTGAATCAGGTCGATGCCCTGCTTTTCCAGCAGCGTGCTCATTGGCGGATAAACGTTGGCATCTGAACCGGTGACCTGATGTCCCAGAGACCGGGCCAGCATGGCGATGCCGCCCATAAACGTCCCGCAAATACCAAGAATATGAATATGCATTATATTTCCAACGGTTGATGTATCGAGTTAGCTCTCATTCTAACGCCTAAGTTCGGGCGTAACAAAGGGAATAGCCTATCAATTTTCTTAACGTTTGGTTAAAATCTCCATGCTGTGTCCCTCAATTATCCATATGCGTCAACCCCGTACCAAAAGCGTGTGATGACGTAGAGCACAGCCTAATTTATCGCGAGACGGCGCGTAGGCATACTGCGGCCGTCATCCCTTTGCTCGATTCAGGAACCGTTCATGAAAACGTTAGGCGAATTTATCGTCGAAAAGCAACAAGACTTTCCCCACGCGACGGGCGAACTGACTTCACTGCTCTCCGCCATTAAGCTCGGCGCAAAAATTATTCACCGCGACATCAACAAGGCCGGTCTGGTTGATATTCTCGGCACCAACGGCGTTTCCAACGTTCAGGGCGAAGTTCAGATGAAGCTGGATCTGTACGCCAACGAGAAGCTCAAAGCGGCCCTGAAGGCGCGTGGAGAAGTCGCCGGCATCGCCTCGGAAGAAGAAGACAACATCGTCGTCTTTGAAGGCGAACGGGCCACTAACGCCAAGTACGTTGTGCTGATGGACCCTCTGGACGGTTCTTCCAACATTGACGTTAATGTTTCTGTTGGTACGATTTTCTCAATTTATCGTCGCATCACGCCAATCGGCCAGCCCATTACCGAAGCTGACTTCCTGCAGCCCGGCAATCGCCAGGTCGCTGCGGGCTACGTGGTGTACGGTTCATCCACCATGTTGGTTTATACCACCGGCGTCGGCGTTCACGCTTTTACCTACGACTCATCCATCGGCGTTTTCTGTCTGTCCCACGAGAAGGTGCGCTTCCCGGCTACGGGCAACATGTACTCCATCAACGAAGGCAACTACATCAAGTTTCCTCAGGGCGTGAAAAAGTACATCAAATATTGCCAAGAGCAGGACGAAGCCACTAAGCGCCCGTATACGTCGCGCTATATCGGTTCTCTGGTCGCCGACTTCCACCGTAACCTGCTTAAGGGCGGCATCTATATTTATCCAAGCACCGCGTCGCACCCGAAGGGCAAGCTTCGCCTGCTGTATGAATGCAACCCGATGGCGTTTTTAGCCGAGCAGGCCGGCGGTCGCGCCAGCGACGGCTTCCGCCGCATTCTGGACATTGAGCCGGAAACGCTGCACCAGCGGATGCCACTGTTCGTCGGCACGGAGTCAATGGTGAAAGAAGCCGAACGCTTTATGCACGACTATCCCGATGAGCCATAGTCGATAGCGTATCGATAAAGCATCACGAGAGGGCGACATCGCCCTCTTTTTTATTTCTTTTTCTTCCCGCATTCGCGTTTACATTTCAACGCACCTCTCCTACGCTTTCTTAAAATATTTCGAATAAATAGACGGAAAGGGATCACGATGCTGGAACACCTTCAGTGGTTGGACGTCCTGATAATGACCGTCGGAATAACGATTACCTACGTTATTTTCGGCATTACCGGATTCGGCACGGCGCTTATCGCCAGTTCGCTGCTGGCCTTCTTCATTCCAGTCGATAAAATCGTTCCGATGCTGGCGCTGCTTGACTGTTCGGCGGCGGCAGCCAACGTGATGAGAGATCGCCGCAGCGCCGTCATGTCAGAGGTTAAACGCGTTGTTCCGCTAATGATCTTAGGCAGCCTGGTCGGCGCTTCCGTTCTGCTCTATAGCGATCCCCAGCGGCTTTTGGTCTATCTGGCGGCGTTTGTTATCGCCTACTCGCTGTATTCTCTCAGCGGCTTTAAGCCCGACGCCGAGTTCACGCCGCGCGCCGTTTATCCCTTCGGCTTTATCGGCGGCATTTTCAGCGCGCTGTTTGGCAGCGGCGGATTTATCTATGCGATTTACCTGTCGGGAAGGCTTAAGGACAACAACAGTATTCGCGTTACGCAAAGCACGCTTATTGGCTTTAGCACGCTAACGCGCATCGTCATTTTCCTGCTGGCGGGCGTATATGCCGACCTTTCGCTGCTGCTGTTGGTTCTCATCCTTCTGCCGGGCATGCTGCTCGGCGTCTATATTGGGCGGCGCATCACGCTTGCGCTGTCTAGAGAGAGCTTTCTCAAGATAGTTAACCTCGTCGTTTTGCTTTCAGGCATATCTTTACTGATTAAGGCATTCTCTTAGCGATGATATTGTTTACAATTTAAAAACATTTATAATGAAAAACATTCACACTACGAGATAGGGGAATCGCAATGAACGGTTCGTTCAACAAAGGCGTCATCGCCCTGATTTCACTCTGCGCCCTTTCCGGCGTCGGCGGCGTTATTATCGCCGGGCTACTGATTTACACCCGAGCCATTTCCTAGAAACGACTAACGCAATCTGTATTAGGCTAAAAAGCCCTCGTCGACCGCCCTTTGCCTGCAAAAAATTGCGGATTCCCGTTTAGACTCGGCTATAATGAGGGCACTTTTCACACTTACGCTATTGAACAAAAGGAAAGAGCTGATGGGCCTTAATTCCGTTCCGGCAGGAAAAGATCTGCCAGAAGACATTTATGTAGTCATTGAAATTCCGGCCAATGCCGACCCGATCAAGTACGAAGTGGATAAAGAAAGCGGCGCCGTTTTCGTTGACCGCTTTATGTCGACCGCCATGTTCTACCCTTGTAACTACGGCTACATCAACCACACCCTCTCTTTAGACGGAGATCCGGTTGACGTGCTGGTCCCGACCCCGTATCCGTTACAGCCTGGCGTCGTTATTCGCTGCCGCCCGGTTGGCGTGCTGAAAATGACCGACGAAGCGGGCGAAGACGCCAAGCTGGTCGCCGTGCCGCACAGCAAGCTGTCCAAAGATTACGATCACATCAAGGACGTAAACGACCTGCCTGAGCTGCTGCGCGCTCAAATCGCCCACTTCTTTGAACACTACAAAGATCTGGAAAAAGGCAAGTGGGTTAAGGTCGAAGGCTGGGATAACGCCGCTGCGGCGAAAGCTGAAATCATCGCTTCCTACGAGCGCGCTCAGAAGAAGTAATCCGCGTTCAGCAGGCTTATAAACGCAAAACCCCCGCGAAAATTCGCGGGGGTTCTTTTTGCATTAAGGAAAAATGCCGTAGCCTATCAACGCTTTTTACGGCCTCTTTTATCGCCTTCTGGCGCCATCGGCTGGCCGGCCTCTTCCAAAAGCTTCAGGCCAACCATTCGCTCCCTCAGAGCACCAAATTCATCAGGAGAAAGCCCTTTAACCGTCAGCAACAGCGAGTGAAACCAGGGGTTTTCATGAGAGCTGTCGATATCCATCTCATAGTTAACACCGCCGCGGCTTCCTCCGCTGTCCCACACGGCCTGAGCGATGTCCTCTTCGGAAGCATCAAAATTGCCCGGTCCATAAATTCGCTCTATTGAAGAGAGGGGGATACACAACGTATAGCCGTCGTCATCAGCCCCCTTACGTTGAATAGGTCGGCTATTTCCCATCGTTTTTACGGTTTACCCAGTCGCCGCTGTCAATGCGCTTTAGTCCCTCTACCGAATGCAGGTAAAGGTACATCCACGCGCTGCCGTAGGGCGTCTGAACCAGCTCGCGCCTGTAGTCGCGAGTATCGTGCTTGAGATCGTCAAGCTCCGCCAAGATGGCGGAATCAATGCGGTAGACTTCACAGTCGATTTCACCAGAGCCCTTGATGACGGCAGGGTAATGCCCCAAATCGTACAGCTCGTAGCCCGCAATGCGATAATCTCCCAGCCACTGGGCGTTGGTCATCCAGTGGCTATTGCCCTGCCCTTTCCTTAAACTTCCATAAACAATGATTCGCATAATCAAAACTCAAACTGATAGAGCACGTCCAGCGCCTGATCGATACCGGATACCGCCTCCAGATAGAGCCGCGGCATCAGTCTATAGCGCAGCGTCAGCGTCGCCAGCGAATCAAAAATACCTACGCCGTACTTCACCTGTAACCCCGGCATGATGTAGCCACTGACCACGACGGAAGAGCTGTCGCCTACGCCCTGCGTATCCAAAGACAGGTTCTTAACGCCAAAGGCCTCACCGATTTGACCAACCAGTTTACCGCTCTTGGCGACGCCCATCCCGATAAGCATTGAGGTCATCATATCACTGTCACCACCGCTGCTGTCCAGCCCCTGCCCGCGCAGAAGGTAGGAAAGCGCTTCCTGCTGGGACATTGCAGGATCGGAGAAGATCTCCACCTTGGGTTCAGTCGCAAGGCCGGTAACCCTGACGCCGGCGGTGACGTCATTTTCCGTCGAATCCGGATTTCGAATCGCTTCCAGATTCAGCGACGGCTGATCCGGCGGCCCGGCAAACTGAATCACGCCCTTGCGTACGATAAGATCCTGCCCGTAGGCGTGAAACTGACCGCTGGGAATATTAACCTGCCCGTTAAGCCCCAGCCCCTTCTTATCCTGCACGACCTTCAGGTCCCCCTGCAGGCGCGCCTTCAGCCCGAAGGCGTTGATAGACACGTTGTTTCCGATGTTGATAGTCAGGTTGCTGCTGATGGGAATCGACGCCGTTTTAGGCTCGATGGGCTTAAGCGAGCGATCCAGCATGACTTCGTCTGAAGAAACGCCGGTGGCGCTGGCGGGAACTTCCTCTACCACGATCCGCGCCCACGGAATGCTTACCGAACCGTTCAGCGTCAGAAGATTGGGAGAAGCCTCAAAAACGATATCCGGAGAAACGTCCAGCGCCACTGTCGGCGGCATAGCAATACGGATCCTGTCGCCCTTGGCGGTAATCGCCGCGCGCCAGGCGTCCGGATTACGCCAGTCTGCGTTGCCCCCCAGCGTCAGCGAACCTTTTTCCGTCTGGATAGCGCCGTTCAGGTCCGAGCGGGTGCCGCTAAAGTTCATCGCCAGCCGCCCCTCCGTCACGACCAGCGGCGCCCACTGGGTATTAAGCCTAAGCCTTTCCAGCGCCAGCTGCCCCAGAATGCGGGGGCTTTGCGCCGTCCCGGCAATCTTCAGATCGGCGTTAAGCGCGCCTTCCGCCCGCTCTTTTTTACCCAGAACCGGTTTAAGCAGATCCAACGAAACGCCGTCAATTTTTATCTGGCCCGACAGCCCGCGGCTGCCCTGCGGATCGCTCACCTGCACCTTCCCGCTCAGGCTGCCGTTATTGGCTATTTTCATCAGCCAGCTAAGCTCGGCCCGGTTGCCTCTGGCCTGCGCGTCAAGCGTCAGCGTGTCGAGCGCTATCGGCATCCAGCGCCCGGACACCATCTGATTCACCGTCACGCCGTTGCCGCGAAGCGCGACCGTTGCCTGCGGCATACCGCCGCCGGCGCTCCAGCTTACGTCAGCATTGCCGGTAAAGACGCCCTTAGCCTTGGTTTCTCCCCCAAGCATCGGCGCCAACATGGCCAAATCGAACCGATTAAGCACAATGCTGGCTTTGCCGCTGGGGCCAGCTTCAATCGTTTTGGGAATACAGACTTCGGCGTTAGGGTTCCGCCAACAGTGGCTACCGACGGAGACCGTTTGCTGAAGGTTGCGGTAGCCCAAAGCAACGTCCTGAGACGGGCGCCACTCTCCTACCGGCGTATTAAATCGCGTATTGCTTAGCGTACCTTTCCAACTTTCGGAAGCGCGATCGAAGCTGCCGCTCAGCGCCAGCCCGCCGGAAACGGGTTCACCGCTAATATCCAGGCGCAGCTGGTGCCGGCTCTCGTTGCCGTCCGCGTCCAGCGCCAGCTGGGAGATGTGCATATCCCCCTGCCTTAGCTCCTTCACCTTCAGCGAAAGCGTTCCCTTAATCTGGGAAGCTGAAGTGACGTCGCCGTTAAGCGCAACGTTGCCAACCTGCATATCCTGCCAGCCCAGGCCGTTTGCCGTCAGATCCGCCAGCAGCTGAGGGGCTTTTGCATTTCCCCTAAGGCGCAGGCTGCCCTTGGCCGTACCGCTCAGCCCCGGCAGCATGCCGGTCAGCTTCGGCGCGTTGATATCGGCATCAAGGTTCCAATCCTTGGCCAGAGAGCCTTTCGCCTTCACGCTGTTAGGACCAAGCGACAGCGTGAAACCGGGGATAGTCCACTGGCCCGAATCGTTGCCCTTCAGCGCCCCTTGGACGCTTAGGCGATTTTGCTTCACCAGGCCGTTTAAATCGATCTCAGGCACGTCCAGCTGCCAACTTCCGCCGTAGAGGCTGCCCTTGGTAGAAACTTTACCGTTGAGCGTTGCCGGCCACTCAGGCCACTGCTTCGCCGTATTGATGCCGTCAACGTTGAGCTGCGCGCGCCAGCTTACCGCGTTGCTCCAGTCAACAACGCCGTTCACCTCCGCCTTCCCCTGCAGCGCGCTCAGGCGCAGGCGGGAAAGCGTAAACGCCCCCTCATTTCCCTTACCGTCGAGCAGAAGGTCGGCGGGAGGAATATCGGTCCCTTCCACCGAAGCACGCAGTGAGAGCGCGTAGTCCAAGGCCGATCCCGTCAGGCGCAGACGCGTATTGTTAACCCGATAGTCGCCTTTGCCGCTCAAAGGCCACTGCACGCGCGGGCTCTCAAGGGTTAGCGCCACCGGTAGACCGGCCGTCGACAGCGAGGTTTGTGCCGTGAGCGTCGCGCCAATCGGCCCTGAAGCGTTAAGGTCTACCGTTAGCTGTCCCGTCACCTCGCCGCCCAACAGCAGCTTGAGCTTTTCCCCCCGAAGAGTCGGTTCATTAACCGTCGCGTTTAGCGTCAGGTTCACCGGCCAGCGTTCGCTCATGGTCGCGTCGCCGGTTAAGGCAATAATACCTTCGGGCGCGTTAACCTTTAGCGAGAGGATCTGGACGTGTGCCTCTTTGGTCTCCGCGCTAAGCTCAAGGCGGTCGATTTGCAACGGCGCGCCACCGGTCAAGCGCAGGTCTTCGCCCGTCAGGCTCGCCAGCGTGAAGTCCATCGGCAGGATCACTTCCGGCAGCGACGCCAGCAGAGGCTGGCTAAACAGCGCCTTCAGCGCTTCGCCGGTTGTCTGAACAGGCTGAGTCGGCGGCGCCGGCGCCTCTTGCCGCGCAGGCGGCAGATTAACCGTCAGCCGGCGCACGTTGGTCGGTCGAATATTGATTTGGCGATTTTGCCAGCTCGCCTCGGTGCGAAACTCGCCCAGCGCGATGGTCATATCGTCAACGGCGACGTTGACGTTGGTCAGCCTAAGCAGGCTAAGTTCAATTGGATACGGCGTCTGAATGTCCGTTATTGGCCCGCCGGAATTGGTATCAGCTTCCGGCGTTTCCGATGCAGGAATGCTGGCGGTATCAATTTTTACGTTTGCGCCGTCGGCCGTGACTGCGTTAACGCAAATGCGCCCGTCGGTAATACAGCCGAAGTTGATAGAGAGATGGAACGTATTGACGCCGACGGCCACGCCCGGCATTTCATAGCCAACGTTTGACAGCGTCAGGTCGCGAAGCCCACCCTTAACGTCGCCGATAGACAGGCCGGGCACCACTTTAGGCAGCTGCCCTAGCGTAAACTGTAGGCCCGTTTGCGTACCCAGCAGGAAGGCCAATGCGGCCACCAGCAGAATAACAAGCAGCAGTAGGCCAATCAGCGTTCGCTTTATCCATTTTTTTACGTTCATAGCTCTGGCCCTAATCCGATGTAAAACTGCATGCCGTGCTCGTCCTTATCGCCGATCGGCGCAGCGATATCAAACTTGATGGGACCTATCGGTGAAGCCCAGCGCACGCCAACGCCGGCCCCTTTCTTAAATTCGTAGTCGTCGAGCTTGTTGACCGCGTCGCCGCCGTCAGCGAACGCGGCCGCCCACCAGTTGCCGGTCACGTTGTACTGATATTCCAAAGAGCCGGTAGCAAGCTTTGAGGCGCCGGTCAGCTTGCCGTCGCTGTCTTCAGGCGAAATAGACTTGTACTTATAGCCGCGAATGCTGCGGTCGCCGCCGGCGAAGAAGCGCAGAGAGGGAGGAACTTTGGTAAAGTCGCCGGTTTCAATCCAACCGAGGTTGCCGCGAGCGATAAAGCGGTGGCTGTCGTTCTCGCCCAGAGAGCGGATCCAGACGTTTTGCGCCTGCGCGACGACAAAGTTAACGTCAGATCCCCAAGCGGTGTCCGACACGTCAACGGAGTAGCGCTGGCTGTCTCCCCAAGAGGGCATCAGGCCGCCGCGTTGCCGAGTACGGTTCATGCTGACGCCTGGATACAACAGCATAGTGGTGTTGGTAACGCCTCCTTGGGTAAAGTTATCCAAGCTCCAGCGCATGTTGACGGAACGCTGCCAGCCGCTGGAAAGATCCCAATAGCGCGCCACGTTTAACGTACCAGAGCTGGACTTGGTGTCGTTTTGGTCCTCGTGCTTATAGCCGGCCTGCAGCAGATAATACTGCTCAAGTGGGCTTTTCAGCAGGGGGATTTTGTAGGAGAAATCGAGGCTTTGTTCCGGCGCGGAAAGGTTAACGCTGGATTCAAGGCTATGCCCCTTATCGTTAATCCACGGCTTCTTCCAAGTGGCCTTCACTCTGGGACCGATATCGGTCGAATAGCCGCCCCCCAGTTCAATGGTGTTTTGGCTGCGCGGCGTCAGCACGCCTTCCAGCGGCAGCAGCTTATCGCCGTAGACGTGTTCAAAGTCCGGCGAAACCACCACGCTGTTAAACCAGTTCGTTGAAGACAGGCGGCGGTTCAGTTCCGACAGCTGGGCGGAGGTATAATACTCCCCTTCTTTAAACGGGATCAGGTTTTGCAGGTACTCATCGCGAATTTGCGAACCGGTAAACGCCACTTTACCAAAGCGATAGCGCTCGCCGCTGTCAAAGTCGATGTCCCAAAAGGCCTGATGTAAATCCTGTGCTACGCCGAGCTGGCTGTGTTCGATGCTGGCGTCAAAGTAGCCTCGCCGAATGGCTAAACCGGTCAACGAGCCCTTAAAACTATCGTAAGCGCCGTGATCGAGAATGGTGCCTTTAGCCGGTACGCCGGTTTTTAGCAGTTCGATATAGGCCTCATCCTTTAGCGCCTGGCCGGTAATGTCGACGTGGGTTTCTTCAATACGCACCGGTTCGCCGGGGGTTACCGTCGCCGTCAGCACCGGCTTGGTTCCCAACGTCGGCTGGCGCACGTCAAACTGAATTTCCGGCTGGTAATAGCCCTTGGCCCGCAGCCCTTTTTTTATCGCCTCTTCTACCTGACGAGTAAAGCGCGGGCTGTCCGACATTTCGCTCTCAGGGATAGCCGACAGCAGCGCCTCTACGTTTTCCTTCAGCTCTCCGCTCAGCCCCTCCACCGCCAGACCAACCTCAGCCGCCTTGCTTGATAACGTTAAAATCAAGGGTGATAGCAGCAGGAATAAGAATCTGTATCGGGATCGTGGCACGCGAACTCCTAAAATAATCCGTTAGGTCGACTACAATAATTAACCAGTAGGCAATAAGGGTCAAACTGTGACGTTCTGTTAAGGCTTTGTCATATATTGTCGACAAAGATGTCGGTAGATACAACACGCTTAACCCTATCTTGACAAAAACATTGGGAGTTTTTTATGACAACGGTAAATTCCGACGCATTTACACAGCCGGAAAACCCACTGGAGGGTCGTTCACAGCCGATGCCCATCAGCGCGAAACACAGAGTGCTGCATACGCCGATGAAAGACGCTCCGGACGGTACGGACGTCGCCATCTTTGCGATGGGGTGCTTTTGGGGTGTTGAGCGCCTGTTTTGGCAGCAGCCCGGCGTTTACAGCACGGCCGCGGGCTACAGCGGCGGCGTTACGCCTAACCCTAACTATCGGGAAGTGTGCAGCGGCAAGACGGGCCATGCCGAAGTCGTTAAGGTCGTCTTCGATCCCAAAGTGCTGCCCTATTCCCGGCTTCTACAGCTGTTTTGGGAGAATCACGACCCCGCCCAAGGGATGCGTCAGGGCAACGATATCGGCACACAGTATCGCTCGGCGATCTATGCCGTTACGCAGGAGCAGTTGGAGCAGGCAAGGGCCAGCAGGGCCGCGTTTATCTCAGCGATGCGCAAGGAAGGAGATCTTCGATCTGTCACGACGGAAATCGTCATGGCTAAGCCCTTTTATTTTGCAGAAGAAGATCACCAGCAGTATCTGGACAAAAATCCCAACGGCTACTGTAATCTCGGCGGCATCGGCGTTTGCCTTCCACCCGCGCCTTAGGCTGCGTCCGCCATTGCCCGCAATGGCGGAATACTGCCTGTCACCCCACTTCCCTAATGGGGCAATTTAAAGAAATATGATAAGCGTTAGCCAGCTGTTATAATCATATATCAATGCGGCTAAGGAAGCGTTATTCCCGCAGGCCCGCCGCCCTTTGGCTCCTTTGGAGCATTCAACATTAGATCCCATTTCCAGCATAATTGCGGATAATTTTATGTTAAACAGTTTATTACTGATCGTTTTGCTGATCGCCATCAGTGCGTTTTTCTCGGTCTCGGAGATTGCCCTCGCCGCGTCAAGAAAGATAAAGCTGAAAATGATGGCGGACGAAGGCAACGTTAACGCCCAGCGCGTGCTGGAGCTTCAGGAAACGCCCGGCGTTTTTTTCACTATCGTTCAAATCGGCGTTAACGCCGTCGCCATTCTCGGCGGTATCGTCGGCGATGCCGTGTTTTCTCCCTATCTGTCGGCATTTTTCAGCCGCTTTATGCAACCGGAGCTGGCGGAGCAGATTGGCTTTATTATCTCGTTTTCCATCGTTACTTCGCTGTTCATCCTGTTTGCCGACCTGACGCCGAAACGCATTGGCATGACATCTCCGGAGGCGGTCGCCGTTCGGATTATCAATCCAATGCGCTTGTGTATTGTCCTGTTCCGGCCGCTGGTTTGGCTGTTTAACGGCATGGCGACGTTGATCTTCCGCCTGTTCAAACTGCCGCTGGTACGCAACGACAGCATTACCTCAGACGACGTCTATGCCGTTTTCGAAGCCGGCGCACTAACCGGCGCCCTGCGCAAGCAGGAACACGAGCTGATTGAAAACGTTTTTGAACTGGAATCGCGCAACGTGCCCTCCGTCATGACGCCGCGCGAACAGGTCATCTTCTTTCAGCTCGACGAGCAGGAAGATAATATCAAAGACAAAATCGCCAACTATCCTCATTCCAAGTTTTTAGTTTGTAGCGATTCTATCGACCACGTAGTGGGTTACGTTGACTCAAAAGATCTCTTAATCCGCGTATTAAAGAACGAAAATCTAGCCCTGAAGGGCGGCGTGCAGATCCACTCGCCGCTGATTATTCCTGATACGCTGACGCTGTCAGAAGCGCTGGAAAGCTTTCGCAGCGCCGGTGAAGACTTCGCGGTGATCCTCAACGAATATGCGCTGGTCGTCGGTATTATCACGCTCAAAGACGTGATGACGACGCTGATGGGCGATCTTATGGGGCCTGGCCAAGAAGAACAGATCGTGGCGCGCGATGAGAACTCTTGGCTGGTTGAAGGCGTGACGCCGATTGAAGACGTTATGCGCGCGCTGTCGATTGACGATTTTCCGCAGTCCGAGAACTACGAAACCATCGGCGGCTTTATGATGTACATGCTAAGAAAGATCCCTAAGCGTACGGATTCAGTGAAATTTGCCGGCTATAAGTTTGAAGTGGTGGACATCGACAGCTACAAGATTGATCAGCTGTTAGTCACACGTATTGATAGCTCGCCCTCGCAAGAGAACGCCAAGAGCGCAGAAGAAGCGGAAGACCTTAAGCAGTAATTCCGTGGATTAAATACGCAAAAAGGCCATCTTTCGATGGCCTATCAGATCTAAGTCACGCGGTATTCATTATCCGCAGTCGGGAAAATCAGGCGAATTCGGCGCGCAGCTCCAGAACTTCCCGGTTAACCTCAGACATCACGTTAAAATGAATTTTGTCACACACTTTTGGAAGCAGAATTTTCCCCATGTCAAACTCAAATGCACCAATGCCTTTGATGTAGAATCTGCCACGGAAGAGCGTCTTCACATATAGCGCAATCCGCTGTGGATTGTAGCTAGGGAAGATTTTCATTTCATGTCCTCCATCGTTATTACAAGACCAACGCTTATAGCTCGGCCACATAAATAACCATTTAGCGTGGCGCCCGCTATTCTTCTAGTAAACACTACTCCCTGTAATACGCCTAGCCTCTTTAATCTTATTTACACTCAGCGTATAAACGTAAAAAAGGCGTCGAATCAATATAACTATAGGATACATGCCTATAATAATCGAATAAACGCCTAGAAAATGTGATGTCAGAGCTATTTATGACTAAGCCTTCCAAGGAAGATCTTCGTTAGACGAAACGTAAAAACCGGGATTGAGGAAAGACTCCGCCGGCGCATAACTAAGCGGAATATCCTGCCAATTATTCACCTGAAGGCCCACGGCTCGCACAACCGCATGGCCCGCCGCGGTATCCCATACGTTCGTCGGCCCAAAGCGAGGATAAAGCTGCGCGCTGCCTTCGGCAACCAGGCAAAATTTCAGAGACGATCCTACCGCCGTCGTTTCATAGTCGCCCAGCCGTTCTAAAAAGGCCGTCAGCTTCGTGTCCCGATGTGAACGGCTGCACACCACCATCGGCGGAGTACCTGCCTGCGGCCGAATCCCTTGGCGCAGCCCCCCTTCTTCCTTCCAGGCGCGTTGCCCCTCCGCCGCGTAGAGGACGTCCAGCGCGGGAGCATAAACGACGCCCATAACCGGCTCGCCTCCTTCTATCAGAGCGATATTGACGGTGAACTCATCGTTATGGGCAAGGAATTCTTTCGTTCCGTCCAGCGGATCGACCAGCCAGTAACTGCTCCAATTTTTTCTGATTTCCCACGACTGGGGCGACTCTTCCGACAGCACGGGAATATTCGGCGTCAGCAAAGACAGCCCCGCCATAATAATGCCGTGAGCCGCCAAATCGGCCGCAGTAACCGGCGAACTGTCGGATTTTACGACCAGGTCGGTAGGCCTATCGCCCTGATAAACGGCCATAATCGCCTCGCCCGCCCGTCGCGACAGCGAACAGATAGCTTCCAGCGTTGGAGATAAATGCGGCATACCTATGCCCTCTCAGTCATAACTCATTGCCTTTCAGGGTAGCGTTTTTTTCCACAATAGCCAGCATCACCGTCCCATATCGCCGCTCTTCGGGATGTGTACGCCCAAAAAACAGCCAAAGAGGCCATAAGGTGATCAACTTAACAAACTGTATATATTTTTATTGTTTGTATAACCACTCAGGCATATAACACCGCCAGGCTCTTTTTAAATTTTATTCAGGGCGAGGCGGATCTACCGGCGGCCTTCCGGCTCAAACGGGCTCTCGGGTAGCCGGTCAATAACCGCTTACTGCATGAATGCTTACACAGTGAGAACTCTATGATTACAGAAATCATTGCTCTGGCGGTTGTCGTGATTACCGTCTATTTGCTGATAAAACAGTATGAAACGCGCATGGTGTTGGTAGGCTCAGGCCTAATCATGTGCATCGTTGCGCTTAATCCAATGGCCGGTTTTGACGCGTTTGCCAAAAGCATGACCTCCGCCAGCCTGATTCAGGCGATTTGCGCCAGCATGGGCTTCGCCTACGTGATGAAGTACACCACCTGTGACATGCATCTGGTTAAGGCGCTGACCGGCATGATGAGCCGACTGGGGTTTTTCCTCATACCCGCCGCCGTTGCCATAACCTACTTTATCAACATCGCCATTCCCTCTGCGGCAGGCTGTGCGGCAGCGGTTGGCGCTACGCTTATTCCGCTGCTTATCGGCTCGCGCGTACACCCGGCCATCGCGGGCGCGGCGATTTTAACCGGCACCATCGGCTCCCTGCTAAGCCCAGGCCTGTCCCATAACGCCTTTGTCGCCAATCTGTATAACGAAATCATGGCGGGCAGCGAAGGCTATACCAAAATGGAGGTTATGGACCTGATTAAATATCATGCGCCTTACAGTATCGCGCTTGGCGCCATCGGGGCCGTGTCTCTTTCTGTTGTCGCGCTGGTACGAAAAGAGTTCCGCGTTCAGCCCGTTGAGGGCTCAGCCTCCGTTGAACAAGGGGAGAAAAAAGAAGAAGTCCGCACCAACTTCGTTTATGCAACCGCGCCGTTCGTTCCGCTTATTCTTCTGATGATTTCCAGCACCACCACCTGGTTTGGCAGCGTGAAGATGACCGTTCCGGCGGCGATGCTGATTGGCGTTATCTACGCCCTTGTCATTACGCGCCGAAGCCCTACCACCATGACGAAAGAGTTCTTCAAAGGCATGGGCGGCGCCTACGGCGACGTGCTGGGCATCATTATCGCAGCGTCCGTATTTGCAGCCGGCCTGAACGCTTCCGGCCTTATTGAGAGCTTTATCTACTTCCTGACCCACCATCCGGAGATGGCCCGTTGGGGCGGCACCCTCGGCCCGTTCCTGATGGGCGTATTGACCGGCTCCGGCGACGCCGCGTCGCTCGCCTTTAACGACACCGTCACCCGCCACGCCATGGAGTTCGGCTACACCATCCCCGATCTGGGCATGGCCGCAACCATGGGAGGCGCAATGGGGCGCTCGATGTCGCCCGTTTCCGGCGTCGCCATCGTATGCGCCGGCGTTGCGATGGTTAACCCGATTGAGCTCGTCAAGCGCACCGCGCCGGGCGTCATCGTCTCACTCATTTTTATCGCGCTGATCCTGCTGTAAGCCTGACCTACAGCGCGCTGAATAGCAGATTTACTAACAGATAAGGAAACTCACTATGTCAAACGTTGATTTAACACAGCTGATCGACTGGCGGCGCGAATTTCACCGCTGCCCGGAGTTCGGCTGGTCCGAATTCACAACCACCGCGCGCCTGATAACGACGCTGCGCGCGATGGGGCTGGAGGTGCTTGCCGGGCCGAAAATTATTAACCGAGACTTCATTTATGGACGTACGCCAGCGCTGGTTGAATCCGGGCTTGCGCGGGCAAAGGCCAACGGCGTCGACGATGCGCTTCTGGCGGAAATGGACGGGCTCACCGGCTGCGTCGCCATTTTCGACAGCGGAAAGCCTGGGCCAACGGTGGCGCTACGCTTTGACATCGACTGCGTCTACGTGCAGGAAACCGCAGGGGATGAACATATACCAAACCGCGACGGCTTTGCGTCTAAAAACCCCGGAATGATGCACGCCTGCGGCCACGACGGACACGCGTCCATCGGGCTTGGCATCGCCAAATGGCTGGTCGAAAATGGAAGTCGGCTTACCGGCAAAGTGAAGATAATATTTCAGCCGGCGGAAGAGGGAATGCGCGGCGGCCGTCCGGTCGCGGAGAGTGGCATCGTTGACGACGCCAACTATTTCCTCGGTATGCACTTAGGCTTTATCGCCAAGTCCGGCGAAATCGTCGTAAACCCCAACAACTTCCTTTGCACCACCAAGGTCGACTTCCGCTTCTACGGCGCACCGGCCCACGCCGGCGCAGAGCCGCACGTGGGTATCAACGCGCTGGCGGGCGCCTGCCACGCGGCAACCCAAATGCTCGGCATCTCCCGTCACGGTAAGGGCATGTCGCGCGTTAACGTTGGCGTCATTAGGGCGGGCGAAGGCCGCAACGTTATCCCTTCTTACGGCGAACTGCAGGCCGAAGTGCGCGGAGAGAACGAAGAAATTAATACCTTTATGGCGCAGCAGATGCACCGCATCGCCGAAGGCGCCGCGCACAGCTTCAACCTGCGGCTTGAAAGTGAGATCATGGGCGAAGGCGTCGATCTGACTAACGATAAAGAATTGGTCGAGCTGCTGACCGACATCGTCAAACGCAACCCCGAGCTGACCGCCGTTCAGCAGCGCTCGTTCGGCGGCAGCGAAGACGCCACCACCATTGCCAAACGCGTTCAGCGCAACGGCGGCAAGTCGATTTACTTTATCGTCGGCGCCGATCTGAAAGCGGGCCACCATCAGGCGGAATTCGACTTCGATGAGAAGCAGCTAAAAACGGCAGTAGATCTGTTTATCGGCAGCCTGCAGGCGCTGATGGCCAAGTAGCGCCGGCGCGCCGGGCACAAAAATGCCGCTCATTAGAGCGGCATTTTTATTTATCAAAACGTTATCAACGCAATTACAGGATATCCAGCAGCTCAACGTCAAACACCAGCGTGCTGAACGGCGGAATCGACGCGCCCGCGCCGCGCTCGCCGTAGGCCAGATGGTGAGGGATGGTCAAACGCCATTTTGAGCCTACCGGCATCAGCGTCAGCGCCTCAATCCAGCCCGCGATCACGCCGCTGACGGGGAATTCCGCCGGCTCACCGCGCTTCACTGAGCTATCGAAAACCGTGCCGTCGATCAGTTGGCCTGTGTAGTGAACCCGCACGCGATCCTGACGAGACGGAATGGCGCCTTCACCCTGATGCAGAACTTCAAACTGCAGGCCGGACTCCGTCGAGGTCACTTCGCTGCGCTTGGCATTCTCTTCCAGGTAGCGCACGCCCTCTCCCGCCATTTTTTCCTGCTGTTCGCGGCGAGCACTGTCTGCGCGTTCGTGAATTTCGCGCAGCGCGCGATGCACAACGTCGACCGGTACGGAGGGCTGATTACCCTGCAGGGCGTCGGTCAATCCGGCAACCAGCGCTTCCGGCACCAGCCCTTCCAGACCGGACTCCAGCAGCTGCTGACCCACCTGTAAGCCGATACCGTAACTGGCCTGCGCTTCAATGCTGTCAAAAGAGGGCTTCGTCATGGTTTTTCCTTAGCGTGTTTGTTTTATCTGTTAAAGGTTTCGCAGCATATCACAGGAGATTCGGTAGAAAAAAGCGCTCTGCGGATTAACCGGCCGTATCGCGATACGCCAATGCTTCCCGTTCAAGTCGGCCTTTGCTCGTCAGCCATACAATAAGCGCCAAGACGCTAAGCACGGCGCCCGAAGCGCACACGTAGCGCCATTGCCCATATTGATAGGCCACCGCGGAAATCAGCGAGCCCAGCGCGCCGCCGATAAAGTAGCTGGTCATATAGCCCGCCGTCAGGCGGCTTCTGGCTTCCGGCATCATTCGGTAAATCATTGACTGATTGGTGACGTGCACGCCCTGAACGGCAAAGTCCAGCGCGATAACGCCGACCAACAGCGCACCCAGCGAGTATTCTCCCCAAACGATGGGCAGCCAGGCCAATAAGAGCAGAACCAACCCCTGGGTTGTCGTTCGCGCCCCTTTTCCCTTATCCGCCAGCTGGCCCGCGCCGCTGGCCGCCAAAGCGCCCGCCGCACCGACCAAACCAAACAGACCGATAGCGGCTTCGGAATACCCATAGGGAGGGGAAGCCAGCAAAAACGCCATCGACGTCCAGAGAATGCTGAAATTGGCAAATGAGAGCGCGCCGAGCAGGGCTCGGGTTCGCAGCGTCACGTTGCGGCTAAACAACACCAGAATAGAGCCTAATAGCTGAGGATAGTTTAGGCCTACGGGCTGCTTATAGTACGGCAGCGCGCGCCACAGAATCAGCGCCATCAAAATGGTTAGCGAGGAAGCCAGCCAGTATACCGTTCGCCAGCCGCCCAGCGACGCCAGCGCGCCGGCAACGGTTCGCGCCAGCAAAATGCCGAGCAGCAGGCCGCTCATAATAATGCCGACCGCCTTTCCCCGCTTCGCCGGTTCCGCCAGCGTCGCGGCAAAAGGCACCAGCATCTGAGCTACAACGGAAAACAGCCCGGTCAGCGCCGTTCCCACAATGATGCCGGCAACCGTATCGGACATCGCGGTGATAAGCATACCGGCCGCGGCCAAAAGCGTCATGCCGACAATCATCCCCCGCCGTTCAAACATATCTCCCAGCGGCACGATAAACATCAGCCCAACCGCATAGCCCAACTGTGCCGCCGTGACGATAAATCCTGCCCGGCTGACGGACAGGTCAAACGCGCTGGCGATAGTCTCTAGCAGCGGCTGAGCATAATAATTACTGGCGACCACCAGCCCGGTGGCAATCGACATGATGACGATAAGCGTCGGCGTTAGCGCCGGATCCTGCGCGGTTTTTGTCATTGAGTCCTAATGGGGAGTTAAATGTGTGGTGAAAGATATTTTAGTCGCAGTGTGGAAAAAATTGCAGATAAAAACCAGCGCGTCTTAAAGTAAAAACGGTTATCGCTCCAATTATTCACAGGATATTTGATAGAAATATGGGTAAAATCATATTATTGATGAGTGGCCTATTGTCGTTTCAACGTAAACGGATACGCGTGGCGCGAGCGATGAGGAGGAGTTATGCAGGCAAATAACGGCAGACAGCGGCGGCCTCTGGGCGGTAATTCCTGCAAAGCCGCGCTCTTGGCGCTATGGAACCTGCCCGATCGCTTTCACTGGATGTCTCCGCTGCCCAGCGCGCACCGTAAGGGCGTACTTCTTGCCGCGCTGCTTATGCTCGTCGCGTTTCTTTGGCCAGCGGAAGACAAATCGCCCGGCGCGCCGCCCTCTTCGGCACAAGAACAAACCTCTGCCCCCCTAACGCCGGACGTTTCCTCTCCGTCGTCGACGGGTGCGTCCGCGCCTCAGGAAAACGTCACACCGCCACCGTTGGTCGAATCAGGCGCTCCCTCTCCACAGGCCCCCTCACAGCCTCAGGAAGCTATAGCCGCACCCGCCGAGCCTACTGTTGAAACGGCGCAAGCGCCGGCGCAGCCTGAAACGCCGCCTACCGAAGAAGTCTGGAAAGAGTTCACTATCCAGCGCGGCCACACGCTGGCCCAGGTGTTCAGAGATAACCATTTAGTCGTTAACGACGCATACCTGTTGGCGCAGGTAGAGGGACCGGGAAAGCCGGTTAACGCGCTGAGGATTGGCCAGAAGGTGCGCATTCGCGTCGCAGAAGGCAATCAGGTCACCGGACTGGAGGTTGAACTTACGCCAACCCAGTCGGCGCTGTTTACGCGCCAAAGCAACGGCCACTTTTTACGCGTTCACTAAGAAACGCTAGGCCTTGAGCCTGTTCAACAAAAAATCGCGCAGCACCACGCCCTGATTGTGTTCAAGGTCCCGACTGCCAAACATCAGCGTCACGGTTTCCCCCTGCTTTAACAGCGCGAGCAGCGGCGCCCAGGCGTCCTGACGGTTCAGCTCATCCACGTAGTCCCGGCAAAACGCCTGCCACTGGGTCGGATCGGCGTGGAAGCGTTTGCGCAGCTCGGTGCTGGGCGCCGCTTCTTTTAGCCAGACGACGCCCTTCAAGCGCTCTTTACTGATGCCTCTGGGCCACAGGCGGTCGGTCAGAAAACTGTTTTTATCGGGATTTTGCGGCGCGTCATAGACCCGCACCAGTCGAATATCGGCCATTTTCTTTCCCTCAGCGAACGACAAAAGTCGCCGACATTATCGGCAGGCAACGAAAAAAATTGCAACCGTATAAAAACAAAAACGCCGGCGAATGCCGGCGTTTTTAACGGGTTAGAAAACTAATAATTAGTCTTCTGCAACCACAACTACGTTCAGCTTAGCAAACACTTCGCCGTGCAGTTGGAAATCAACGTCGTGATCGCCCAGCGTACGGATAACGCCGTTAGGCAGACGCACTTCGCTCTTGGCCACTTCAACGCCGGCTGCGGTTACCGCATCAGCGATATCGCGAGTACCGATAGAACCAAACAGCTTGCCTTCATCGCCTGCTTTAGAAGCGACGGTGACGCTGCCCAGCTCAACGATCTTGGCGGCGCGAGCTTCAGCGGCGGCCAGAACGTCAGCCAGTTTGGCTTCCAGCTCTGCGCGACGCGCTTCGAAGAACTCAACGTTTTTCTTGGTTGCCGGAACCGCTTTACCCTGCGGTACCAGATAGTTACGGGCATAGCCCGCTTTTACGTTAACTTGATCACCCAGGCTACCCAGGTTAGCTACTTTATCAAGCAGAATAACTTGCATTACCGTATCCTCTTTAAGTTCTTGGACCGAAACCGTTACTGATGGCGATCAGTGTACGGTAACAAAGACAGGTAACGCGCGCGCTTGATAGCGCGAGCCAGCTGGCGCTGGTATTTTGCACGAGTACCGGTGATACGGCTCGGGACAATTTTCCCGCTCTCGGTGATATAGTTTTTCAGCGTTGCGATATCTTTATAGTCGATCTCTTGAACGCCTTCCGCGGTAAAACGGCAGAACTTGCGACGACGGAAATAACGTGCCATATGGCTACTCTCCAGAATCTATCAATTCAATCTGCTCGGCATGTAACACCAGTTTATTAAGACCGTTACGCCCCTGATGGGTGCTGATAAAACCGGTTACTTTCAGGCGACTGCCGACCGTTATACTGTGAGTTAAGGCTTGTGACTGCTGTCCGCTGACGACGACGGGCATTCTACACCACGCCTGCCTTGCAAATCCGGCTTCCTGCTGCCCAGAACGATGTTCTAACACGAACTGGCAGTGGGGTACGCCGGAAGGACTAACCTTACGCAGCGGCGCCTTGCACACGGTGCCAGACAGCGCTAGCTGGTTAACAGTCAACACGAGCTATTACTCTTCAGAATCCCCAGCATCGTCTGAGTCATCATCAGTGGTTTCTTCAGCGTAGTCTTCGCGGCGATCGCGACGATCTTCTTTAGCCTTAACCATTGGAGATGCTTCAGTCACGGCATGCTTGGTGCGCATAACCATGCTGCGGATAACGGCATCGTTGAAACGGAAGTTGGTTTCCAGTTCATCGATCGTTTCCTGCGGTGCTTCAACGTTCAGCAGAACGTAGTGGGCTTTGTGCAGCTTGTTGATTGGGTAAGCCAGTTGACGGCGGCCCCAGTCTTCCAAGCGGTGAATTTCGCCGCCTGCTGCTTTGATTGCACCGGTGTAACGTTCGATCATACCCGGAACTTGTTCGCTCTGGTCAGGATGGACCATAAAGACGATTTCGTAATGACGCATCAATAGCTCCTTACGGATTATTCAGCCTCCTGTCAGGGTCAGCCGTGGCCCATGGAAGCAAGGAACGTGTTTAGTGTGACGGCTGAAAAATTGACGCGCAATTGTACGTTTATCACGGGGGAACTTCAAGGACTGTATGCGCCTTTATGCCTTATTCCATGAAGTTTCCCGTAAACGGCGTCAAGGCCCTGCCTAAATACCGGCCACCGCCTCAACTTCCAACGCCGAGCCGAAGTGCAGCTCGCTAACCCCGGCCACGATGCGCGCCGGGCGATGCCCACCAATCCACTCGGCGTAAATCCGGTTAAACTCCGGCCACTGCGCCATGTCGGTAATAAAAATGCGCACCTGAATCAGCCTGTCTCGGCCGCTTCCCGCCGCGCGCAGCGTGGCGTCAATATTGAATAACACCTGATTCGCCTGCTCGGCAAACGGCCTGTCGGCTAAAACGTTTCCCTCTGGATCCACCGGCAGCTGCCCAGACAGATATACCGTATTGCCGTGCACGCAGGCGTGCGAATAGTGGCCGCCCGGCGTGGAAAGCTCAGGGCTGTTTATGCAGCTCACCGCTCCGCCCCGCTCATCTTCTATCTTCATTTAATTACCTGCTTTTCTATCTCTGTGGCTTAAGTTCCTGCAACAGTGCTCTACACTCACCTATTGGCGCGGAGCTCTCTTCCATTTTCTACGAATGCAAAAACCGCCTTTACCCATTATGCAGAAAAAATATCGCCCATCAGGTTGCCCGCCTTAAGGCCGGTCCCCGTCAGGATAACCACCGTGGTTTCCCCCGGCTTGATAACGCCGCGCGCAACGAAGGCGTCAACCGCCGCTGCGGCCTGAGCGCTGGTCGGTTCGGCGTACAGCCCCATCCCCGTCAGCTTTCTTACCGCTGCCACGATGTCGGACTCGGTCAGCGCCACCGTATCGCCACCGGAACGGCGAATGGCCGCCAGCACTTCTTGCAAACGGACAGGGCTTCTGATCGCGGTGCCTTCGGCGATGGTCTTGTCATACACTGTTTCTACCAACGTGTCGCTGTTAGCTTGAAAGGTCGCGTGGATCGGCGCGCAGTTGGCCGGCTGGGCTATCAGAAGCTTAGGCAGCTTTTTGATTTGACCGGCAGCCCGCAGTTCGCAAAAGCCGATATCGCAGCCCAGCACGTTGCTGCCGGCGCCGGTGGGGATAATCACGTTATCGGGCGCCTTAAAGCCCAGCTCTTCCCACAGCTCGTAGGCTAGAGACTTGGTGCCCTGTAAAAAGAAGGGATGCCAGTTGTGGCTCGCGTAGAAGGTGGTTTCCGACTGGCGCAGGGCCTCGTTTTCGGTATCCTGACGGCTGCCCGGTACGCCCTGTACTTCGGCGCCAAAAGAGCGGCTTTGCAGCAGCTTGGCCGGGGAAGTCGAGTCCGGAGCCAGAATGCGCGCCTTGATGCCCGCCGCCGCGCAGGAGGCGGCAATCGCCGCGCCGCCGTTGCCGGAGCTGTCTTCAATCAGCGATTCAACGCCAAGCTGCTTTAAGAAAGAAACCATCACCGACGCGCCGCGGTCTTTAAAGCTGCTGGTCGGGTTAAACCACTCCAGCTTGAACATCACGTCGACGCCGCCCCAGCGCTTGGCCACCAGCGGAGTACAGCCTTCTCCAAGCGAAATCGGGCGGGCGATTTCCACCGGCAGCGCGGCGCGATAGCGCCAGATGGAGCGCTCGCGGGTATCAATATCGTCGCGCGTAATGCCCGGCAGCGGCGTTATCATCAGCGGCGCTCGCTTCTCCGAGCACCAGCGGAGTTCATTAATGTCGTAGGAAAGGCCGTTACGCTCGTCGACGTAGCGGGGGGCTGCATTCTTCATCCGTCGTTCTCCCATGGTCCGATAAGAGGAAATAATTACTGTCGGCTACGGTTATACACCGAGGAACAAACACAAACAATAAAGAATTATACAAACTGTTAAGTTAATTTCACTCTATGCTATAAAAAGACAATGATGCGTTTCTCTGCCAAAATAATGGCGATATATGCAACTCTGCGCCCCAAAAAGAGATGATTGGCCACCATGTCTAAACATCAATATTCATCCACCGACATCCGAACTCCGCAATCCTTTCAGGAAAAGTTGGACTTTATCGCCAAACATCCTGGAATGTTTGCTTATCCAACCACCATTCATGCAATTATCACGCTGCTTGAGGGCTTTGAAACCGCTTTTCTGATCCACACACAAAGGGCCGTTTTACACGCCTGGCGCGACTGGAGTTACGGCTACCTTGCAGTTACTCCAACATCTACCCGCTGGGCTGATGCGCTGCTACGCTACTATGGTAGCCACGAAGACGCAATCCGCGCGCTGCCTGCGCTTTATCAGGTATATCTGGAACAGCACTCTTTAGATGCAGTTATTCCCCACGGGCTGCCGCAGATTCCAGACTCTGCCGACAGGCACTTTCACCTATTTTTAAAAGATCTTGCCACTTCCCCTACTAACTACGTAATGGAAGAAACTATTGAAGATATTCGTATCCTACTTGTCGGATACAGCTATGCATTTAATACCAAATCCCAATACCCCTTAGGCGGCTGGGTCCGTTGGATAGAATTGCATTTCCTTATTCGCTCTGCAGCCTGGAGTTGGGCAAAAATCCTGCTTCACGCCTATGGCGACAACGATAGCGCTATTCGATCATTGCCTGATTTATATGAAAAATTCCTAATTCAGCGCGCACAACTCGGCGTTAAGGGAATTGAGCAAGAGCTAGAGAAGCAATTAATTTCCACTTACGGACACCCTTGGCACTATCCGCTAAACGAGCCTTACTCTGATTAGAGCCTCTTTTAACTTACCTCACTCTCTTCAGAAAACTCACACAGCTCCGGCGAAACGATCCTCGCGTAATCCTTTACGTTTAGTAAAACGGAGCGCTCAAGGGAACCGGCGTTGAACACCATTTCCTCTTCCTGCTCGAACAGAGCCGGATCGCACACCAGCTTAAGGTCCGGGTGGAAGCTAAAGGGCGGGATGGCGCCAAACACGCACCGGGTTAGCTCCATCACCTCTTTGGGGCTGGCAAGCGAGGCGCGCGTGCCGCCGAGCTGGCGGGCGACCAGACTCAAGTTGGCCTTGCGGTGCGCGGGCAATACGGCCAGCACGTGCTGCTTCACGCCGTTGCCCTTAACGTGACACACCAGCGCCTTCGCACCCTGCTCGATTTTCGTTCCCCGCGCCTTCGCCGCGTCGGCGGAGCGCCCGGCGGTTTCGTGTTCGATGACGCGATAGCGCGCGTCGTTGCTGTCTAAAAGCGATATCAGTTGTTCAAAGATAGTGGCAGACACGGCGGTACGCTCCTTCATTACGTTTTTTTGCTAACGGGACATGCTGTTTATCATACTGTACAATTAACGACAAATAGTAAAACGGGTAGCGACGATGACATCAAAAAAGAAACCACAGGCGCCGACCGAAGGCGAAAACGAATTGCTGCTGCGTGAAGCAAAAAAAATCGCCGCCGCGCTGGGGAAAATGTTCGCTCCCGGCTGTGAGGTGGTAGTGCACGACCTGACGCACCCTGAGCACGCCGTCGTCGCGATTGAAAACCCGCTGTCGGGCCGCAAGGTGGGTTCCCCCGCCACCGAGCTGGGGCTGGCGCGCATTCAGGACGCCGAGTTTCCCGACATCGTGCAAAACTACCGCAACCACTTCCCCGACGGGCGAGAAGCGAAAAGCACGTCGATCGGCCTTAGAAACAGCAAAGGGGAGTTTGTCGCCGCGCTGTGCCTGAATCTGGACGTCTCCCTGTTCTCGACCATGCAGCGCGTATTGGAGCAGCTCACTGCGATCGAAAGCCCGCAGGCGCCGATGAACGAGTCCCTTAAAACCTGGAAGCTCGACGACATCCGTACCGAAATCAACAACTACGCCGCTAGGCTAAACGCGCAGCCGCGGGCGCTCACCACGGCGCAGCGGCAAAAGCTTATCCGCTCGCTGTCTGAACAGGGGCTGCTGCAACTCAGGGGCGCGGCTACCGTCGCGGCGGATACGCTGGGCATATCGCGAGTATCGATTTATAACGCGTTGAAAAACTGAGCTGGGCCGCTTTAGCCTGAAAACAAAAGCGTGCTGCAATCTCATGAAGACTCAGCGTTATTTGACGCAGCGGCCGGAAAATAAAGCACGACTTTCTGAAAAGCCCGCCCGCTATTGACGTTTTTTAGCCACTCCGTATAGTTCGGAGAATCTGGCGGAGAACGCCACACACTTTTCTAAAGATCGGGCAGGTTCATGCAAAGCTTCTTACTCCCTCTCTGGCATCAAATCGTACTGTCTGCGCCGCTGTTTATTCTCGCGATACTCGGCTATGGACTGATCCGCTGGGGCAAGTGGAGTAAAGTTGCCGCCGACGGGCTTACCCGCTTCGTCTTCTCCGTCGCCCTGCCCGCCATGCTGTTTCGCATGATGTGCAGCTTCTCCAAGCAGCCACCGGTCGATGCTCGCCTGCTGGTGGCCTTTTTCGGCAGCTGCCTTATCGTTTTCGTCATCGGCCGGGTTTTAGCGTCGAAAGCGCTTAAGCTCGACGGCACCTCCGGCTCGGTGTTTGCCTTAGGCGGGATCTTCTCAAACAACGTCATGCTCGGCATTCCGGTCGCGACCGTCGCATTAGGGGAAGCCTCCCTGCCGTCGGTCGCGCTGGTGCTGGTGTTTAACGGCCTCATTCTTTGGACGCTGGTCACCGTATCGGTGGAGTGGTCGCGAAACGGCTCGCTGTCGATTAAAGGCTTTGCCAATACCGCCAAGAACGTGCTGAAAAACCCGCTGATTATCGGCATCATCTCCGGCACGCTGTTTAGCCTCACCGGCTACGATCTGCCGGAATTTATCGATAAGCCCATCGGCATGCTCGGCCAAATCGCCGCCCCGATGTCGCTGGTCGCGCTGGGGATGGGGCTTGCCGAATATCGCATCCGCGACGGCTGGCAGATAAGCTCTATCGTCTGCGTTCTCAAACTGGTAGTTCAGCCGATGGTCGTTTGGGGGCTTGCCGTCGCCCTCGGCCTGCCGCCGATGGAAACTCAGGTTGTGGTTCTCTTAGGCTCGATGGCGGTCGGCGTTAACGTCTATCTGATGGCGCGTCAGTTTAACGTCATCGTCGGCCCGGCGGCGTCCAGCATGGTCATTTCCACCGTGCTGTCGGCCATCACTACGCCGCTGATCCTGACGCTTATCGGCGTTCGCGTTTGACGGTAGGAAAATACCGCCGAGAATCAATCCTGTCCTACACTTTAAGCTGTGTTTGTTCACTTCAGCAGGAAGGAGTATCGCGTGTATCAACTTTATATCGCCAATAAGAACTACTCGTCGTGGTCATTACGCCCTTGGGTGCTGATGAGCCAGCTCGGCATCCCCTTCGAAGAAACGCTGATTCCGTTTTCTTCCGCTCCGGGAGAAAACTGGGAGCATTACCGCGAATTTTCTCCCAACGGCAAAGTCCCCTGTTTGGTCGACAACAAAATCGCCGTCTGGGATTCATTGGCCATCGTTGAATATTTGGCGGAATCCCACCCTGAAGTCTGGCCGCAGGAGCGTCAGCCCAGAGCCTGGGCCCGCAGCGCCTGCGCTGAAATGCATTCGGGCTTTACCTCCCTGCGCAGCACCTGCCCAATGAACGTCGGCGTGCGCCTTCGCCTGCACCAATTGCCGGACGCGCTGGTGAAGGATTTAGATCGCCTCTGTGAACTGTGGGAATCGGGGCTTGAACAGTTCGGCGGGCCGTTCCTGGCCGGGCACGCCTTCACCGCCGTCGATGCGTTCTTTGTGCCCGTTGCCTTCCGCATTCAGAGCTACGGCCTTCAGCTGACGCCCGAAGCAAAAGAGTACGCCCAGCGATTGCTGAACCTACAGTCGGTCATGATGTGGGAAGAGGAAGCGCTGAAAGAAACCTGGCGGGATAAATCACACGATGAGGAAACGCTGGCCGTTGGCGTGCTGCTACAAGACTTGCGCAGCGCCTGATGGCAAAACGCCCGCAAAAAATGCGGGCGTTTATAGTGAAACGTATTGTTATCCGCGCTGGCGTACGATCTCAAACAGGCAAATGCCGGTGGCGACAGAGACGTTTAGCGACGACACGCTGCCCGCCATCGGAATGCTGACCAGCTCGTCACAGTGCTCACGCGTCAACCTGCGCATGCCTTCGCCCTCGGCGCCCATCACCAGCGCAACCGGCCCCTTAAACGTCGACTGATACAGCGTATGGTCGGCCTCGCCGGCGGTACCGACGATCCAAACCTGTTGCTCCTGCAGGTAGCGCAGGGTGCGGGCCAGATTGGTGACGCGAATAAGCGGAACGGTCTCCGCCGCGCCGCAGGCAACCTTCTTGGCCGTCGCGTTAAGCTGGGCCGAGCGATCGCGAGGAACAATCACCGCGTGCACGCCCGCCGCGTCGGCGCTGCGCAGGCAGGCCCCCAGATTGTGGGGATCCGTTACGCCGTCCAGCACCAGCAGGAACGGAGAATCCAGCGCTTCAAGCAGGTCTGGCAGATCGTTTTCCTGATACTGACGCCCCTCCTTCACTCTGGCGATAATGCCCTGATGGACGGCGCCTTCGGTTTTGGCGTCCAGCCACTGGCGGTTGGCGACCTGAACGGAAATGCCGTTTTGCTCAATGGCCTTCACCAGCGGCGCCAGGCGGCGATCGTCGCGCCCTTTTAAAATAAACACTTCGATAAAGCGCTGCGGATCTCGCTCCAGCAGCGACTCGACGGCGTGAATGCCGTAAATGATTTCACTCATAGCGTACTTCGTATCCTGACGATAGCGTAGGGCGGCCTCTGCGCCGCCCCGTGTAATTTAACAAGGAATGTGGATTAACGTTCAGCGGCCTTCTTCGCCCGTTTGCTCTTCAGCGCGGCCGTAATCTTTTTGGTCTTGGCCGACGGCTTCTTGCCCTTTCCCTTCGAGGCCTTGTCCGAACCGGCTTCGTCGTTTTTGACCTTCGGCTTTCTCGGCGGCTTTACCCGCACGCCGGTATCGGCGGCGTAGCCCTCGGACTTGCTGCGTCTGGCTGACCGCTTCGCCTTCTCTTTTTCGGTTTTGCCTTCGCCGCGCGGGCGACGCTCGCTGGAAACCAGCGCAAAGTCGATTTTCCGCTCGTCCATATGCACCGCATCAACGCGGATTTCAACCTTATCGCCCAGGCGGAAGGTCTGACCGGAAGACTCGCCAATCAGCCGCTGGCCGACGTTATCGAACCGATAGTAGTCGTTCTCCAGCGTAGAGACGTGCACCAGCCCGTCGATATAGAGATCGTCAAGGCGCACAAAGAAGCCAAAGGCGGTCACGCTGGATATCGTGCCTTTAAACGCTTCGCCGACGTGATCCTGCATAAAGTCGCACTTCAGCCAGTCCGCCACGTCGCGGGTCGCTTCATCGGCGCGACGCTCGGTCAACGAACAGTGTTCGCCGAGCTGCAGCATGTCTTCCATCGCATAGTGCCAGCCGCCGCTGGAGGTCATTCCGCCCTTGCTTCCCGCCAACAGATACTTGATGGCCCGGTGCAGCGACAGGTCGGGATAACGGCGGATTGGCGAAGTAAAGTGCGCGTAGGCGTCCAGCGCCAGGCCGAAGTGACCGCGGTTTTCCGGATCGTACACCGCCTGCTTCATCGAGCGCAGCAGCATGGTTTGCAGCATTTCGCGATCGGGCCTGTCCGCTACGGCGTCCATCAGCTTGGCGTAATCCTTGGGCGCAGGCTCGAGGCCGCCGCCCAGCGTCAACCCAAGTTCGCCCAAGACGCTTCGAAGCGACGTCAGGTTTTCGCCTTTGGGCTTATCGTGAATGCGGAACAGCGCCGGTTCCTCCGCCCGCTCGACAAAGCGCGCGGCGGAAATATTGGCCAAAATCATGCATTCTTCGATGATCTTATGGGCATCATTACGCACCAACGGCTCGATGCGTTCGATGCGCCGCTCTGCGTTAAAAATAAACTTCGGCTCTTCCGTTTCAAACGAGATGCCGCCCCGCTGCTCGCGGGCGCCGTCCAGCACGCGGTAGAGCTTATGCAGCTCTTCCAGCATCGGCACCAGCGGCGCATAGTGTTCGCGAAGCTCCTGGTCGCCGTCGAGCAGATGGGCCACTTTGGTGTAGGTCAGGCGCGCATGGGAGCTCATCACCGCTTCATAGAACTTGAACGAACTCAGGCGACCGGCCTTGGAAATGGTCATCTCGCATACCATGCACAGGCGATCTACCTGCGGGTTCAGCGAGCACAGCCCGTTGGACAGCACCTCCGGCAGCATTGGGATCACCTGCGACGGGAAGTAAACCGAGTTGCCTCGGCTGTGCGCTTCGGCGTCCAGCGCGGTGCCGGGGCGCACGTAGTAGCTTACGTCGGCGATGGCCACCCACAGGCGCCAACCGCCGCCGCGATTTTTCTCGCAGCATACCGCGTCGTCAAAGTCACGAGCATCCTCACCGTCGATAGTCACTAACGGCAGGTCGCGAAGGTCAACGCGCCCCTTTATTGCTTTTTCCGGCACGCTTTCCTTCAGGCCGTTGATTTCATTGAGCACGGATTCAGGCCAGACGTAAGGGATCTCGTGGGTTCTAAGCGCGATGTCCACCGCCATGGAGGTGCCCATCTTGTCGCCGAGCACTTCAACGATCTTACCGATGGCCTTGGTGCGCCGCGTCGGACGCTGAGTGAGCTCAACGACCACCACGTAGCCCATTCTGGCGCCCATGATGCTTTCCGGCGGGATCAAAATATCGAAGTTCAGGCGGCTGTCGTCAGGGACGACGAAGCCCACGCCTGAATCGGTAAAGTAGCGGCCGACGATCTGCGCGCTGCGCGGCTCAAGCACTCGAACGACGCGCGCCTCGCGGCGGCCTCGGCGATCGAGGTCCATTGGCTGAGCCAAAATGACGTCGCCGTGCATCGCCATCTTCATCTGTTCAGGGGAAAGGTAAAGGTCGTCCTTGTTGCCCTCCACCCGCAAAAATCCGTAACCGTCACGGTGGCCAATCACCAGGCCCTTCACCATATCCAACCGCTCAGGCAGCGCATAACACTGGCGCCTTGTGAACACCAACTGCCCGTCGCGTTCCATCGCCCGCAGGCGGCGGCGCAGCGCTTCCTGCTGCTCTTCGCTTTTTAGTTCCAACGCCTCTACCAGCTCATCGCGGCTGGCGGGCGCCTGCCGTTTTGACAGCAGGTCGAGAATGTATTCGCGGCTGGGGATGGGGTCATCGTACTTCTCCATTTCGCGAGCCAGGAAAGGATCTTTATTCATGACTTACCCTTTTACTTTCATTGATAACGCGGCGGGATGCGGCGTAAACAGCAGCGTTTGCAGAGACTCGTTCGAGTCCACCATGTCCGCCAGCGTGTAGTTATCCAATTCGTGCAGAAACGACTTAATGGCCTTGTCCAGCGCCAGCTTCAGGCGACAGGCCGGCGTGATGTGGCAAAACTCTGCGCTGCAGTTAACCAGAGAAAGCGGTTCCATCGCCCTGACGACGTCGCCAATGCGGATATCCCCAGCGGGCTTCCCCAAGCGGATCCCGCCGTTTTTACCGCGCACCGCGTCCACCAGGCCAACGCGGCTGAGCTGGTTAATAATTTTTACCATGTGATTGCGGGAAACCCCGTAAACGTCGGTTACCTGGGATATGCTGGTCAACTCGCCTTTCGGCAGAGAGGCCATATAAATCAACGCCCGCAAGCCGTAGTCGGTAAAACTGGTTAACTGCACAAGTACCTCTTAAATCGTCATATACTGCTCTTATAGTAAACGATCGGCCCCAAAGCCGGTAACGTTAATCGCAAAAATCTGGCGTATTAGAGAATTTAAGCGGCTTCCGGCAATGGATCTCTGCGCCAGCACCGGCACAGAATCCGCCTCTTTTCGACGATAGTGTTAGGACGTAAAGAAGCCCATTATGGAACGTTATTAAATAACCGCGCTAACGGTGCTCGTTTCATCATATGAAAAATATTATTAATAACGAGAAAAGATAAATAAAAAGCCGAAGCAGGCGGAAGGCTATTCGTTTATGCTATTTTGATAACCGTATTTCGCGTTAGGCAAAGATTTTTAGCGTCTATACCGAATCCGATAGATACACCACTTTCTCAAAAAGCCTTATAATCTCTCAGTTTTTATTAACGCACCAAAACTACCTCCTGCTTTTTATAGCGAATATTCAAGGCGCCTTCTTTTCCATTTTTCCCATCCCAGCGACTTCTATTAGAAAGGACGCAACGCGCTTTCACAGCCTCGCGGTTGCCGCGTTCACCATAGCGAAGATAAAAGGCGCTGGGTGAAGCGCCAGCGATGGCAATGGGCAACCTGCTCCAGACCATGGCGCACTCCATCAGCACCCTGTTTGAAAACGCCATCGCCGCCCAACATCAAAATAAACGCTGATAGCAAAAAATCGTCGATAAATATGGAAATTTATATTTCCACTCCACGCTAAAAATCGTTATTTATAGATATCAAATATTGCCAAACCTGGATGTGAATCAAATTATAAAAAATAAACACACGTCCAATGCGGACCTAAAGCCTTCCGAGATATAAACCACCTATTGTTTTTATTAAATACAGTAAAAAAACATTACATAAATAGTTCCATTTCACGGCCTTTCTTAAAAAACAAATAAGAACACTCATATCTCATTTCAACAAAAAATAAAAATGTTGTCTATGCTTAGACTATCAGCACCATAAATCCATATTAAAGAAATAAATTGATAAGTACTAAAGCCGCTTTTTTCTCAGGAAGGAGATTTTTATGGCCTACTTTAGCTATGATGGCGACAAGACCCCGTTTACCCACTACCCGTTCGATTTCTACAGCCGCTTTTTGGGCATCCTGCCGTTGGAAAGTGAATATTCATTACCGAAAGAGATGAAATTCATCGTCGATCCGAACGATAAAAACAGGTTCATTACCCTAAAACAGGCGTCGCCAATCTCGCTGCTTTGGCTCATGCTCTATAGCAGTACCAAGTGGGACATCCCAGCCATATTTAGGCAAAAGGATGAGGCCCAAATTGAAGCGCTTGAGACCGAGGCGCACTATAAGCTTTTTATGCTTGCTCTAGAGCGTATGGAAGAGAAAAACCCCTTTTCTCAAGCTGACTACGCCCACTACCTGCGAGGTGAATGCGCGGCGGAAAGCATTTACTTTGCCAGCGTGCTGCTATTGACCAATATAGGGATATTTAGGCGTTACTCCATAGATTCGGCGGATATTTATAAAGTCACTCGACGGCTGTTAGAGAACGGGGTGCTAAAAACGCCAAACAATACGCTGCTCGTCCGCTATTTCAATAACAAAATATACAACGCCAACAGGTACATTCCGTCTGACGACGCTCTATGGGCCAGAGAAGCCGTACTCAACGCCGAGTTTAAAGACGCGTTTTACGCCATGGCGCTGGAATACATCAAGGCCAGCGGCGTGCAGTATGCCCAAATCGCCGCCGACGTTGACGACGTCAACGGACTGGATAATCTCATACGCCTGAACGATGGATACGGATATGAAAACTACAGGCTTCTAGTCCATACATCATCCAGCAGCCTGGATAAACAAGGCTTCGACGGTGATGTGAATAGAATCCGCGCGTTGTTCAAAGAAAAAAGAGAAAAAGAAAAAGCGACAACTCGGCTTGTCGGTCTGGATCTGTTAAGCATGGAGCACTGCCGGCGCTTTTTTGACTTCCTTTTGGACAGCAGCGCGCCAGAAAAATTTGCCCCGCTCAATGCACAAACCACCGTCCTTCATATCCACGGCGACGCAGGCTGCGGCAAAGCGGACAATAACCGTTCGCTGTGCGGCTACTACTTTCGCAACCGTATCGACCAAGAAAAAGACGACCAGTTTTACAAGCAGTTGTACCGATACCTTGCCAAAAGCTATCACAACGCCCAGCGGTTTAACGCGCTCAATAGCACCACGGGTATAAAGCAGGAACTACCGCTCTCCGGCCTATTTGACGAACTGTTTCACTACAACAGCCTGACGATGGAAAGCCTGCGGCTGTTGCACTTTGACATCACCGGCCCCGCTGGCCAAGGCCAGATAGCCTACGAAACCAAACGCAATATTGCGAGCCTGATTGAAACATTGGATAAAAAGCCCACCTCAGGCGCTGAAACCTATTACGCCGCGCTGACCCAAAAGAGCGTCCCGTTTTCCATATGCATCGGCCGCGCCTGTCAGGCGCGAAGCTTCCTGTCGAAAAAATACCCAAAAATCCATTTCGACACAGGCCTGGGTAGCCGCCCTGCGGTCGGTGCAGCGGGCGGTTGCAGCTCGGCGCAAATTTACCATTTAGATCAAGGAGTTCTACATTTAGACGGGTTAGTGGATACAAACGAACTGCAACCCGTGATGAACGCCGTAGCTTACGCCGAAGAATCGGCTTTTAGCCCCCTCGCGCTGCAAAAAATAGGCGCGTTTACTGACGCTTTCAACGCGATGAGCGAAGGCGAAATTGAAAAAGGCATTAGAGAATATATAAATACATATCAATATGATACGGAAATTATGCTCTGTCTGGTCCCTGCGATGAAGGACATCCTTAAGGAAATCAAAAAACTGGACGACAAAATTCCCTCCTGCGGGCGAAAAGGTATCTTCCTCGCCGCATTCGCTCTCCTGCACAACTGGCGCTCGCTGATACTCGGCGCATACGGGCAGGGCGTTGCCCATACCGATATCCAGAAGGAGTCGGCGAGAATGACGCTGCTTCAAACCTATAGCATTCTTCACGCCGAAGTCCCCGGACTGGTAGAAGCGCTGCTGCCGAAAGTAAGCCAACTCATCGCCGCGGCGGCGAGCGCCAGTTGGGAAAGATCGATTGGGAAAATTAACCACCGAGAACAGCGCTCAAATCTGGCACTCGTCAAGTTTGAAGGGGTCAGAGCCCCCGAGTCCATCGTGTATATAAAAACCGAATCAGGTAAGCAATAAACACAGGCAATGCGTTTAGTTTAAAGACGCTATCGATAACTCAAAAGGAGAAGATGATGACAAACAAACCCGACGACCTGGCGGCGATCGCTCAGATATTTGACAACGCCCACTTTGACGGGGAATCGCCGAGCCAAAAGGCGATTGCCGACCTGCAGAGGCGCCAAAACCAGTTAATTGACATCATGGATTACGTCGTGAAGGAGCTAAAAGAAAACCGGACGCAGATGAATAAAAAGATAGAAGATATTCTCAAGTAGTTAGATAAATAGCATTAATACCAAATGGATGTAATACACATCTAACAAGCAGATAATCATAAAAACAGGGAACATTCGTTCCCTGTTTTCCGTGTGATTTAAAGACGTTTACCGTTAAGCGTCAAACGGGTCGCGCAGGATCATCGTCTCGGAGCGGTCAGGGCCGGTAGAGATGATGTCAATTGGCGTACCGGTCAGCTCTTCAACGCGCTTGATGTAGTTACGAGCGGCCTGAGGAAGCTGGTTTACGTCCTTCACGCCGAAGGTGCTTTCAGACCAGCCAGGCAGAGTTTCATAAACAGGCTCGATGCCTTCCCATGCGTCTGCATCCAGCGGCGTAGTGTCGACAACGCGGCCGTCCGGCATACGATAGCCGACGCAAACCTTAACTTCTTTCAGGCCGTCCAGTACGTCAAGCTTGGTCATACAGAAACCGGACAGCGAGTTCAGCTGTACGGCGCGGCGAACGGCAACCGCATCCAGCCAGCCGGTGCGACGGCGACGGCCGGTCGTGGCGCCAAATTCGTTGCCCTTCTGGCACAGGTATTCGCCCACGTCGTCAAACAGTTCCGTCGGGAACGGACCGCCGCCAACGCGCGTTGAGTAGGCCTTCACGATGCCCAGCACGTAATCAATGTAGCGAGGGCCAAGGCCGGAACCGGTAGCCACACCGCCGGCGGTGGTGTTGGAAGAGGTTACGTAAGGGAAAGAGCCATGGTCGATGTCCAACAGCGTGCCCTGCGCGCCTTCAAACATCATCAGCTCGCCCTTCTGACGGGCGCGTTCCAACAGATCGGAAACGTCAACCACCATGGAGGTCAGCACGTCGGCAATCGCCATCACGTCGTCCAGCACTTTTTGATAGTCAACCGCTTCGGCTTTGTAATAGTGCACCAGCTGGAAGTTATGGTAGTCCATCACTTCCTTCAGCTTGGCCGCGAAACGCTCTTTATTGAACAGATCGCTGACGCGCAGCGCACGGCGAGCCGCCTTATCTTCATAGGCCGGACCGATGCCGCGACCGGTCGTTCCGATAGCATTAGCTCCACGAGCCTTCTCGCGAGCGATATCCAAAGCAGAATGGTAAGGCAGAATCAGCGGGCAAGCGCCGGACAGGAGCAGGCGCTCACGTACCGGAATGCCGCGCGCTTCAAGCTCACGCATCTCTTTCATTAACGCATCGGGAGAAAGCACGACCCCGTTACCAATCACGCTGATAACGTTTTCACGCAAGATACCGGAAGGAATTAAATGAAGTACGGTTTTTTCACCGTTGATTACAAGAGTGTGGCCCGCGTTATGCCCGCCTTGGTAGCGAACAACATACTTAGCCCGTTCTGTCAGCAGGTCTACGACCTTGCCCTTGCCTTCGTCACCCCATTGAGTGCCTAGTACGACAACGTTTTTACCCATCTCACTATTCACCAAGTCAGTTAAAAAAGAATCTTACCATTACATTTTTTTACTTTCAGCAGTTTTTAACACATTTCGCGAAAGCCAAACCAGCGCCGCCTTCCTGACAAGGCACAAAAAACGACACTTCCTTGCCTTAGAGCAAGCTATTCTTCGTCCGTTTTACTATCTGTATGAATATTATTCATCAATAAATCGCTGCCATAAGAAGCATGAATGACGTTGGCTATCGGATAGCCGCAGCGCTCGACGCTCCGGCCCCAAAACCAAGCATTGCAAAAGGCCGGTGGAGAAAACCGTATGAATATGGCTTTATTCCAAAGAATATTTTTCTTTATTAAATATTTCACCCATAAAATAATACAGTAATTCATTAACCCACCTAATTATTAATAACACAAAATTTACATATTTTAAGAATACAAAACACCCATCAAGAACATGAGAAATTATCTCACCCCTCCCAATTACAAGAATGATTAAACACTCATACATTTGTTAAAAAAAATATTAAACCAAATTAAAAAGATAATTCATCAATTAATGATCGATAAAACAGAAATAAAAAGATTTAAATTCTGTAAATTTAGCATAAAACCAGAATATAAAACTATCAAAAACAACATTTGTGAATATTAAAACCAATCATCTCATGTTGATTAGATTTTTAGATCGTGATTAAATGAAAAACATAAGAGCAGGGTGAATTCAATAATTTTTATAATTTTCAATTAAATAAAATACAAAAACACCCATTGCGCAAGAAAAAACACGTAATAAATACGATATTTCAGCATTAAAAACGGTAAGCCATTTTTTATAACGAACCCTGAAGACCCATCCGTTTAACGGGCTATTTAAACTTAATCTTGTGGTTATATCACTTAACCGACAGGAGCGGCTAGCTTTTCTTAAATGGATTTTTACAGGTGTATTTCCGACATTTGTCGGTCATCAAAAAAGTAAGTCAGTCAATCACTAACTAAATGGAGTTTACAATGAAACTAAATAAGAGCCTTCTGGCCCTTACGGCCGCTTTAGCGCTGGGCAGCACTGCAGTTCAAGCCGCTGACGGCACCATCACTTTCAACGGCCTGGTTACCGCTTCAGCCTGTACGGCAATCACTTCAGTTACCGCTGACAGCGTCGTTACCGGTTCTCCGATTAACGCTACGCTGACTCTGCCAAACGTTACGGCAACTACGCTGAACGCCGCAGCTGGCACCTATGCTGGCCAAACGCCGTTCTCTATTCAACTGGCAGGTTGTGAAGCGACTGCCGCGCTGAACAACGTTCGCGCCGTGTTCACTTCATCCTCATCTCCGGCCGGTGATGCCTACGTAATGGCTAACGTTGCCGCCACCTCTCCGGCTGCCGACGTTGCCGTTGCCATCATGCAGCCTAACGGCACTACTCAAATCGACCTGAACGGCGGTCCAGCTAAAGATCCGGGTCTGGCTCTGCCGGCTATCGGCTCCGCGGGTCCTCTGACACTGAACTATAAGGCGGCATACAAGTCTCTGAGCACCGCAGTTACCGCAGGTAACGTGCAGGGCGTAGCTGACTTCGTTATCTCCTATTTCTAATAGGTCCCTCTTGGCTACGGCAGCTTTTGCCGTAGCCAATTTTCATATGGAAACGGATATTCCAGCTTATAGTAAAAACGGTGGATGCAATGAAAAGGACGTCAAATACTCGGGCTATAAAAAATAAAACCGCTGGGCAATGGAAAATCCAACCTAAACTATCGTCGCTTTTTATCTGCATACTGGCCTCTTTATCAGCCAGCGCCATCGCTGCGGGCAACGACGCCGAGTTTGAAGAGCTATTTCTTCGCAAAGACAAAAACGGCGCATCGCCAAGCGTGTTTCTATATAAAAACGCCATTACTCCTGGCCTAAAAACGATTGATATCGTCGTTAACGATCGTCTGGTTGACAGATTTGAAGTGAATTTTGTTGAAGATAATGAAAAAAGAATTGTACTTCCCTGCCTTAACCAAAATTTACTGAATGCCGCAGGCGTAAAGACTGAAATTTATAACGACTGGCTAACCGAATTAAAAGCAAAAGACGGAAAAGCAGAACCGAACGCCGTTTGTGAAAACCTGCGGGAACGCATTCCTGCATCCAATCTCTATTACGACGACGCAAAGCAGACGCTCAGGCTCACGCTACCGCAGGAAGCGGTAAACAGCGAGCGTTTCCAGATGATCTCCCCTAAAGAGTGGGACGACGGCACGCCGTCTTTACGGACCGCCTACAACGGCTACGTTTACAGCTCCAGGCAAAAAAATAGCGGTCCCGACAACGATAAAACAACCACCGACAGCAGTTATGTCAGTCTTAACAGCGTGGCGACGGCGGGCCCCTGGAGGCTCTACAGCTTTGACACCTTCAATAAAGAGTCAGGAAAAGGCTGGGAAACCAACCATGACCGCCTTTACGTAGAGCGCAACATCGTCGCCCTGCGCTCCAAGGTTACCGCGGGCGATATCTACACCTACACGCCAAGCAGCATCATGGGCGTCATCCCCTTACGAGGAATAACCCTTTCAACCAACGAAAGGATGATGCTGGAATCCCAGTTTACCTACGCGCCGGTCATCCGCGGCACGGCCAGAACCAACGCGCGCCTGACCGTTCGCCAACGCGGCAACATTATCTACAGCAAGACGCTGACGCCGGGCAACTTCGCCATTGATGATATCTACAGCGGCCAGGTCGGCGCAGATCTGGACGTCACGGTGGAAGAAACGGACGGCACGGTGCAAAACTTTAAGGTGCCCTACACCGCCCTGCCCAACATGATCCGCCCCGGAGCCATGCGCTACAGCGCCTCATTTGGCGAGTACCGCGACGATTCGCTGTCGAGCAACCCGATGGTCGGCGCCTTCAGCCTGGAGCGCGGCTTTGAGGCCTTTACGCTCAACGGCAGCGCGCTGGGTTCGGATAAATACCAGTCGCTGGCAATGGGCGTCGCATGGAACGCCGGCGACATCGGCGCATTCTCACTCGACCTCGCCCAGGCCCGCTATAAGCAAAGCTGGGATCTGCCGAACGATGGAGAAGAAACCCGCAACGGCAGCGCCGTTCGCCTGCTCTACGCCAAGCAGTTCGACACCTCGGACACTGGTCTGCGCATACTCGGCTACCAGTACCGTTCCGAACGCTTTTTGGAATTCTCGGAATTCATCAGCCGCAGCGGCTACGACGGCAGCGATCCGTTCGAGCAAGGCGACAGCCTGTGGAACAAGCGCCGCAGAAGCCGCATCGAGGTCAACGTCAACCAGGGTATGAACGAGTACGGCAACCTGTTTGTCACCTTCAGCCAGGACCGCTACTACGGTACGAGCGAAAAAAGCACCTCCGCCTCAGCGGGTTACGGCATGCAAATCGGCAAAGCCTCCGCCAGCCTGATGTACACCTATAACAAAAACGGCGGCGATAGCTACGACAACCAAATTGGCCTAAGCGTCAGCATGCCGCTGAGCTGGGGCGAACAGGACAGACACCGCGGCTCGCTGAACTACAACCTGACCCGCAATAAGGACAACCAGTACAACCAGTCAATGGGCTTTGCCGGCAGCCTACCGGACAACACGCTGTCCTATTCGGCCAACGTACAGCGCGACCACAGAGGCGACTTTTCCGAGTCGGCATCGCTTGGCTATAACGCCAGCTACGCCAATATGAATACGTCCATTAGCCACAGCAAGTACAGCGATCAGCTTTCGTTTGGCGCTGCGGGCGGCGTCGTACTGTACAAAGGCGGCGTCGTTCTGTCACAGCAGTTGGGCGACACCATCGCCATTATCGAAACGCCGGACGCCCCCGGTATTCGCGTCGCCAGCAATAGCAACGTGAAAACCGATCTCTGGGGCCGGGCCGTCGTTACCTACCTCTCACCCTACCGCTACAACACTATCTCGCTTGACGTGAAGGATACGGAAGGCGTCGAGCTGAAAGAATCGGCGCGCAAGGTTGTTCCGACCGAAGGCGCGGCGGTATTGCTGAAGTTCGTCACCCGAGTGGGACGCAGGGCTATCGTCATCATCAAAAGCGACAGGGATATTCCGGTTGGCGCCTACGTTACGGTGCAGGACCAAACGGAAGAGGCGGGCATCGTCGGCAATAACGGCATCGCCTATCTGACCGGTCTGGATGCGCGTAAAGACGAAGTATTAACCGTTAGCTGGGGCAGCGATGACTCACAGCAGTGTCGCTTTACGCTACCGCGTTTACCTGAGGATGCAAAAGACGCACAGGCCGAACAGTGGCACAAAAAAGTAACGGTTAACTGTAAGTAACAACAAGAACTGAAAGGAAATAGACATGTTTAACGCCATCAGAAAGAGCATCCTGACCTCCGCATTGATCGCAGGTTGCCTTATTCCCTTGGTCGCCTCATCGGCAGTTCGCCCGCAGCTTACGCGCATCGTTGCCTATGCGCAGGATAAAGAAACTCCGGTAGAAATTATCAACGACAGCGAAGAAACGTATCTGGTCCAGTCTTGGCTGGAAGATCTGAACGGCAGCGACAGCAACATTCCGCTGGTTCTAACGCCGCCGGTGATAAAGCTGGGCGGCAAAACGGAAGGCAAGCTGCGCCTGGTGGTTCTCCCGGCAGAAATCCCGCAGGACAGGGAGTCCGTCTATTGGCTCTCCTTACAGGAAATTCCGCCGAAGGCTAAAAGAGAAGAGGCTGAAAACAAGCTGGTTATCGCTATCCGCAGCCGGCTGAAGGTGTTCGTACGCCCGCAAGGACTTAACGAAAAAGGCGCATCGCAGGCGGCGAAATCCTTGCGCTGGGAAGTCGAGCGCGAAGGCGGAAAAGTCTGGCTGAAGGCCGTAAATCCATCCCCCTACTACATCAGCTTTGGCAAGCTGGAGCTTAAAGTCGGCGGCGGCAAAAGCGTGACGCTGGAAGACAAAATCAACATGCCGGCCCCGATGGGAAGCCAGCGCTACTTGGTGCCTAAGGCTTTCGTCGGCAAATCCGCTACGCTGACCTACAGCGCCGTTAACGATTACGGCGGCGCGGGTGATGAGCTGTCGCAGAAGGTAAGTTTCTAATGTTGAACAGTAGTAAAAGGCGTCAGCGGCGTATAAACGGTCTTCGTCCCCTTCTGGGGATGGGGCTGCTTTTATGCGCAGGCGGAGTAAATGCCACTACGCTTAACTTTTCTCCTATTTGGAGCAATTCATCACAAATAGCGGTGAACTGTTCTTTTAGCTATCCGGCGCTACTGCGCTCGGACATAAAAAAGTCGGGCAGCACCTACACCGGCCAGGTGACCGGGAGAGTCAATATGTTTGTCACCTACCACTAAATTGCCACACCTAAAAGCGGCTAAACGGATTATTAGCACACGCTATTCATAACGAATAGGGATTTTAGAAATATAACGGAGGATATTATGTTTAATAGAAAAGTACATTGCAGACATTGCGGAAGTAGTGAAGGGATCATAAAGCACGGTTCAGGAAAGACGGGATACCAGCGCTACAGGTGCATGACCTGCATGCGCACCTTCCAGGCGAAGTATATTTATAACATCAGCTCATTTAGAGAAAAGAAAAGCGCTTCATTGGCAGCAATGTCTTAATGATTAAAGCACCTTCGTCACTGGGTAACGTTTTATAAAGCCAGAAAGCAAACGATGGAATAAATAATAAGGGGCCAAGGATAAATCTAAAAAGAACAATAAATACGCTACGTTAATCTTTTATTAACGAAAACATTCAGCTTACTAAAACGCTTGTTAATAAAACAACGAGCTGGCCTTCCTTTGTCTCTTTTGGCCAGCTTGTGAAGTTTAAAGGAACAGATATGAAATATGGAAAATTCCCCGAACAGGGAAAAGCGATAGAGCCTCCCTCTGGCGTGAGTAAAGGGCTCAAAGCCCGAAACGCCCTTCGCCCAAGCGCGCTGGTAGCCGCAGTGGCTATGGCCCTGGGGTCAGGCAGCGCCTGGGCCGATAACTGTTCATCGTCGTCATCCATCACTTCCAGCGGCATTACCTGCACCTCCGCAACGGACGCCGCTGAGCTGACCGTGACGGGCGCTACGGTGAACGCAGCCGGAACGGGGATTCTGGTTTCCAGTACGAACGGCGGCACGTCCAGCCTGACGCTAACCGACAGCAGCATTACCGCGAATCCGAGTACGGCCATGGGCGGTATTCTGGTCTACGGCAACGTCAGCGACAACAGCATCACGCTTAACGGCAACAACACGCTGAACTTTGGTCCCAACGCCGATACGGCAGTGCAGGCCGGCGCGGGCACCGGCAACAGCACCGTCACGGTCAACGGCACGCTGAACCTGACAAACGCAGGCGCCAGCAATACGGCCGACGGCCTTGAAGCAAGCTCCACGGCGGGCAACGTCACCATTAACCACCACGGTAACGGCACGATTGACGTCGCCGGCGGGCACGCGCTGTTCGCCATCACCGGCGGCACAGGCATAGCCACCATCGTCGCCGACGGCGGCGCGGTGCTAAAAACGACCGGAAGCAACAGTTCAACGATTCAAGGCATCAGCAATACGCTGGTCAGCATTCAGTCCAACGCCGACATTCATGCCGCCGGTCAGGGTTCAATCGGCATCGAGGCCCAGACGGGCCTTGCCGGGCAGGCCTCAATAACCAATAGCGGTACGGTCAACGCAGCGGCGACCGGCATCCAGATATTCACCAACGGCGGCGATGCGGTCGTCAACAACAGCGGCAACGTATCCGGCGGCGCTGGGCAATATCTGGCCGACGGTATTCACGTCAACTCAGGCGCGCATAGCACCATCAACGATCTTAACGGCAGCACCATTACCGCAACGCAGGGCGGCATATCTTCCCGCACGCGCGGCCAGGACACCAACACCACCGTTAACAGCAACTCGCGCATTATCGTTGATGATTCTGCGCTTCTCGCCGCCACGCCAAGCCATAGCCTGATAGGCATCGACAACTTCCTCGAAACGGCTAACCTCAATTCCTTAGGCAACGCGGTTGTTGTCTATGACGGCACCAGCAGCGGCGGGATTACCCTTACCGGCAATCACGCAACGACGGATTCCCTGATTGGCATTCGCTCCTACGTCGAGCAGGGCAACCTCGGCCACGCCGATATTACCGCTTCTGGCGATATCACCGTCAGCAAGCTTTCCGGCAGCGCTTCCGGCTATTTTGTCTACGGTATAGAGGCGATATCCCGAGGCGAGGGAAATTCGCTGATTAAATATAACGGCGGTACGCTGACCGTTACCGATAGCGTCACCAGCGGCTCGGGCACGACCGGCTTTGGCCTGGTCTCATGGTCCGACGGCGGCAGCGCGTCGGTCTCCACGGGAGTGGGTACGTCGGTCAATACGATAGGTGAAAGCGTTACGGCGATACACGTCTCAGCGGGAACCGACGGAGACGCCGTCGCCATAACCAACTCCACCATATCTACCAATGGGGACACCGCCCACGGCGTTAGCGTAGCCAGCAATTTAGGCAATGCAACCATCGTGAATACCGGCGATATCTCCCTATCTGGCGAGTTTGCCGACGGCCTGCTGGCGCAGGTCAGCGCTGCTGCGGGCTTAGGAAAAGTCAGCGTCGGCAATCAGGGCGACATCACGTCGCTGGCAGGCAGCGGCATCAACGCTTATAACGCCGGAACGGGCGACGTGCTCATTGCTAACGAGGGCGATATCACGGCTGGCGTTCACGCCATTGCCGCAGGTTCAGCGTCCGGTAAAGTCGAAGTATCCAATAGCGGCGCTCTCCACGGAACCGGCGTCAACTATGCGGGCATCTACATTAACGCCGGCGGCGTTTCACTGCTCGACAACGCCGGGGATATCACTACCGATGCAGGCACCGGCATTTTCGCCATGGGACAGGACGCTATTACTATCATCCATCGGGAAGGCGCGAAAATCACCTCAAACGTTCAGGATGGGCTGACGACGGCGGCGATGGGCTACGGTTCTGCTATCCACACGGGCATTACCAATACCGCATCAACCGGAGACGTTAACGTTTACGCGTACGGCGATGCAGAAACCTTTGGCAGCGTCCTCCCCGCCTATGCGATTTATGCGGATAACCACGGCAGCGGCAACGTGCTGATCGACGCCAAAGGCCAAGTCATCAACCACAACACCGTGGCGGACAGCGCCGCGCTGCGCGCCCATAGCCACAATGCGGCTGGCGACGTTGCCATTCGGTATGAAAACGATACCGACGCGCTTTCCATCTCAACCGTTGCCGATCGCGGCCACGGCATCCACGCCAGCAGCAGCGGCGGAGATACGACTGTCAACGTGGTTAAAGCGAACCTCATTCAGACGGCGGGTGAAGCCGCACACGGCATCGTGGCTTCGGCTACGGGAGCGGGGAAAGTCAACGTGCTGGTTGAAGACGCGGTCATCAACGTAAGCGGCGCTGACTCTGCAGGCATCCTGGCTGTCGGTGACAGCGACGTCACCGTCGTCTCCAACGCCGAGATCAATAACGACGCGCTGGGCGTATCGGCCAGCATGGCGGACGGGATCTCGATTGGCGTCAGCGTCAGCGGAGACGCTACCGTCATCGCCCAAAACGACATCACGCTGGACGGAGGCGCCGCCTCTGCCGGCAGCCATGGAATTTTAGCCGACCACGGCGCAAACTCCACGGGCGACAACAAGATTAGCTATTCAAACGGCACGATCCTGACCAAGCAGAACGAACAGCGCGCCATCGAATCCAACCACTACGGCACCGCCGGTTCGATTCGCATTGAGAACAGCGGCACGCTGACCACGCTGGGGGATAACTCCACCGGGATCGCGACGCGCGTCGGTAACGCCACGGGTAGCATCACCATCTTGAATACGGGCGAAATTTCTACCCAAGGCAACGGTTCCGGCTTCTTCGGTAGCCATGCGATGGCCGCACAAACCTATGGCGGTGATATCACCATCCAGAACGAAGGCGCGCTAAGCACCAAGGGCAACGACGTTGATGGAATTTGGGCCAACGTTGCAACGGCTGGCGTCAACGGTACGATAACTATCACCAACAAGGCTAACATTGCCACCCATGGCGATAATTCCCGTGCGATAGCGGCACACAGCGAAGGCGGCGATATCGTAATTACCAACGTTGCGGATATCCGCTCTTCGGGCGATAACGCAATGGGTATCTACGCCAACGTGAATAACGGCGGCGACGTCACCATCACCAACACTGGTGAAATCACCACGACCGACGAACACGGTATTCTTGGCATGACCGCCAGCGGTAACGTGAGCATCGTTTCGCTGAACAATATCACCACCAGCCAAGCAAACGGCATCCGCGACAACCACGGTTTGGAAGCCAAAACCAACGCCAGCGGCAAAGCCAGCGTCGAGCACGATAACGGCACGATCAAAGTCTCCGGCAATACCGCCGGCGGTGGAAACAGTATCGCCATTGCGGCCTGGGACAACGGCTCAAACGCCACGGACGTCGACGGCTATATTCATCTGGGCGCTAACAGCCTTATCGACGCGACTCAGGGCGTAGGCGGCCTGTTCCTTGGCGTAAGCGGCACCGGCACGATTGATATTGATACCGGAGCACAGGTACACGGCGGCGCTAACGACGGCTACGGCGTTAAGCTGACCGGCGTCGGCAGCACGGCTAACCACACCGTTAACAACCACGGCGTTATTGATGCCATGAGCGATAACGCCATCACCGGCAGCATCGTAGGCGGTTCAGCCCTGATTGAAAACTACGGCACCGTAACCGGCTATATGACGTTCGCCAACGGCACCGCTGTCACCTTCAACAACTATTCGCCGAACAGCTTTGATATCCGCAACTTCGCCGATACCGACGGCGACGGCGTACGCGATACCAAAGGCGTAGCAATCTCTACCTTTGGCGGCGCAAGCAGCATCTTTAACAACGCGGCCAACGGCGTTGTGCGTCTGGTTACCGTTAGCGGCGAACAGTTCGTGAACACCTCCGGCCAGTATCTGGCGGACGGATTATCGCACTACGACACCAGTCGCAGCGGCATCGTTCAGGGCCAAATGCTGAACCTGGGCAGCTTCACCAACAGCGGCGCAATCGACCTAAGCCAAAACGGCCTGACGGGCGATACGCTAGTTATCAGCGGCAGCGGCACGGCGGGCGCTAACGGCGGCGGTCAATTCGTTTCCGACGGCGGCGTAGTGAAGATGGACACCGTAGTCAACCGCGGCGGCTCAAGCACCCAGAGCGACATTCTGGTGGTGGATAACGCCACGGCCTCTGGCGCACCGACGGTGCTGGCGCTCAATACTCTCAAAGGTCAGGTTGGCCTGTCAGAAAAAGAAGGCATCAAGCTGGTTGAAGTGCTAGGCACGTCCGATGCGAACGCCTTCACGCTGGGGCAATACGTTGAAAACGGTCCGTTTGAGTACGGCCTGTTCCGCGGTTCATTAACCAACGCGGCGGATCAGAGCTGGTACCTGCGCAACTATGATGAAAACGGTCGCCCGATGTTCCGTGCGACGGTAGGCGCCTATCTGGCGAACCAAACGGCAGCCACCGGCCTGTTTGTGCACTCTCTGCACGATCGCCTCGGCGAACCGCAGTTCACGCACGCTTACAAAGACGGCTACGCTCCGTCCGTATGGCTGCGCATCGTAGGCAACCACACCGACAGTAAAGCGGCGGACGGCCTGTTCGATCAGGATACCGACAGTTCTCTCGTTCACCTGGGCGGCGAACTGGCCAACTGGACCAGCAACGGCGACGACCGCTGGCACGTGGGCGTCATGGGCGCCTACGGTCAAAGCGAGACGGACAGCACCCTACAGCGCAGCGGCAAGTCTTCAACCGGCAAGATAGAAGGCTACAGCCTGGGCGCTTACGCCACCTGGTACGCCAATCAGAACATGAAAGCGCCTACCGGGCTCTATCTGGACGGCTGGATGCAGTACAGCTGGTTTGACAACACCGTCAGCGGCGGCGGCGATCCTAAGGAAAGCTACAACAGTAAGGTGATGACCGCCTCTCTGGAATCCGGCTATGCGTTCGTAGCCCACGACGCGCCGGCCCGCCAGTGGATAATCGAACCGCAGGCGCAGGTTGTCTACAGCGACTACAGGGCGGACTCCGTCACCGACAGCCGCGGCATGCGCGTTGACAACGGCGATGCCGACAGCGTGATGACCCGGCTGGGCGTTCGCACCTACAGCCGCAGCACGCTGGGCGACAACGCTTTCCAGCCCTTCGTAGAAGCGAACTGGCTGTATAACAACGCCAAAAACACGCTGGACTTCAACGGCTACACCGTCAAAGACGGCATGCCGAAAAATCGCTACGAGGTCAAAGTCGGCGTACAGGGTGAGATCGTCAAAGGCCTACAGGTCTGGGGACACTTCTCCGGTACAGGCGGCGAGCAGTACGGTGACTACGGAGGCACGCTGGGCGTGAAGAAGACGTTCTAACCGCCGCCGCTACTGCGCATGACGAATAAAACTTTATTTTATTAAAAACCGACGCCGCCATTAATTCATTCCAATTAATGGCGGCAAACCTGCTTTTTACATCAGAACATCTAAATAAATTAGAGGAACCAACAGTGATAAAGTCTCTTTCGTTTCTTTTTCGCCAATACAGCGTAGCTCTCTTTAAAGCATCGACGAGACCGGGAGGGCGGAGGCCATGAACAGGATAATTCACGCACTGGCTTATGTTGGCGCGCTCGCTACAGCCTCTATGGCTGCTCCCCAGGCGATAGCCGCAACGTATAGCTTCACGGCAGCCTGGTCCAGCCCCGGACCTTTACTGGGGCAGCCTGCTGCTTGGTGTAGCTACATAGTCCCTGACGAAAGGCCGCTGACCATACCCAGAACGCTGGTAGTCGGCAATGATATCCCTAACGGAACCGAAATTTTTTCATGGGGGTATAGAGAAGGCTTATCTGATTTTACCGTTACCTGTACGTCCAGTGGGATCGCTGGTGGAGGAAGTAATATTGATGGTTATATAAATAGTAGCTTAGTTCTAGCAACCGATAGCAACGGATATGTTCGACTTAGTGATACTGGATTGGGTCTGAAATTATGGTTCAGATTCAACAACGGGCCAGGATTCGATTATACAGGCTGTGGAGGAGTGTCAGTGAACTGTGAATACTATGACACGTCCTATAGCGCCCCAACCTTTACAACAAAAGTCCCCAGCGGTACTGAAGTCGAGGGCAGTCCGGCAGGTTATACAACGCAGGGTATAACACAGACGATGAGAAAATACAGAACCTCAATTACACCTATAAATCAGATTTTTCCTTCTTATACCGGAAGCGTATCACTGAGGATGTCATTGGTTAAAATAGGCCCGATACAATATAACGGTCCATTGAAGGTATTAAATTCATCCGTTTTGCGTAACACATTCTACGTAAATTCGACCATGACGACTTTGAATGGATTTTTAGACGGTGCCGGTATAACAGTCGTTCCACCAGCCTGCCAGCTCAAAACCACTGATTATAACGTTTCCATGGGGCGCTGGGCCGCTGACGCCATTACCCACGTTGGCGCACCGGCCTATGGCGCGCAGATTCCCGTTAACCTCTCTCTGGAGTGCTCCGGTAAAACAAACCACGTCCGCTTCCGCTTTGAGGATACCGGCTCATCGCTTTCCGGCGACAACAACGTCAGCCTCTACGATACGGCCGGCGGGGACAAAATAGAGGGGCTGGAAATTGAGCTGCGCTATAACGGCACGAAGGTGAATGTGGACAACAGCACCCTTACGGATACCGGCAGCCACGGCTCGTTTGTCTCTTTTGATCCCGTATTTGATTCTTTCAGTACGGCCGCCTTCCAGGCCCGCTACGTGCAGAAAGCCGCCGTCACCCGGTCAGGGACGAATTACACGGGCCCGGTCACGGGCAAAGTAAATATGTACGTGATTTACGATTAGTGTCGATAGCGTAGATGCATCGTAACCGGTGTGTCACCAACTACCGCTCTTTAAAGCCCTCACTGTCTCCGGCTTAGCTGATATTTTCCGTATATAAAAAGAAAGCACTGACGATACGATCGTTTGGTGCTTTTTATATTGTCGGGATATCCGTTAAGCCACAAAACCATTAGGCCGTGTCCCGAAGGACTGGGCGCAATAAGCCAAATAATCGCCTACGGCCTCTTCAAACGCTTTGCGCAGGCTGGCAACATTATCAGCGTGAAAGCCAATGACATCCCTAATGCCTGCAACATGGCCAACGAGACATTGCCCCTCGTCGCTGTATTCAATTCTTGCGGCATAGCCCTTATATGTCATGGTGTTCCCTCCATAGCTTTCAACCGCCAACAAAAAGCCCGGCTTTCGCCGGGCTTCACGTCAAAACGATAGCCTTACGGCTTCACGTTCTCTGATGGAGACTTCATATAGCGGAAGAACTCGCTGTCAGGACGAAGTACCATCACGTCGTTACCGCTGCTGAAGCTCGTCTCATAGGCGCGCAGGCTGCGGATAAAGGCGTAGAAGTCAGGGTTCTGGCTAAAGCTATCGGCAAACAGCTTGGCGGCCTGAGCGTCGCCGTCACCGCGCAGGATACGAGCCTGACGCTCTGCCTCTGCGATGATCTTGGTGACGCGATAGTCGGCCAGTGCACGGATCTTTTCGGCCTCTTCCTGACCCTGAGAACGATGGCGGTGGGCTACCGCTTCACGCTCGGCGCGCATACGCTTGTAAATCGCATCGGAGACTTCCGCCGGCAGGTTGATTTGCTTAATCCGCACGTCGATAACTTCAATGCCCAACTCGGCCATACTGTTGGCGTTCACCAGCGGCAGCTTGTTGTCCGCAGGCAGAGCGCCCGTTTCTGGCACAGCCGGTGTGGCAGGAGCCTCAGCCGCAGGCACTTCGGATGATTTGTCCTGATAGCCCTTGTTCAGAGCGTTCAGCACGTCCTGCATCAGCTGCCCGCGGGAGTCGGTCACCAGATCTTTGATATCGCGCTGGCCGATGCCGGAACGCAGGCGGTCGTTCAGCTTGCTGCGCAGAATGCGCTCGGCGTTAGCCTGGTTACCGTCGCCCGTCGCCAGATAGTAGCGGCTGAAGTCGGTGATACGCCACTTGACGTACGAGTCGACCATCACGTCTTTGGTTTCTTTGGTCACGAAGCGGTCAGCTTCGTTGTTCATCGTCTGGATGCGAGCATCCAACACTTTTACCGTATCAATCATCGGCATCTTGAAGTGCAGGCCCGGCTCATAAACTTTCGGGTTATCCTGCGCATCGCGCAGAACCTTGCCAAAGCGCAGCACGATGCCGCGGTTGCCTTCCTGTACGACGAACAGCGACGTAAATACACCGATGACGACAATGACGACTAAAGGAATAAATAGTTTACGCATCAGTGATTAACCTCTTCCTAAGCCCAGGGATTCAAGACGTTCTCTGTACGCATCGGCACGCTCTTGCGTGACTTTGTTTTCAGAAGACAGGCCTGAACTTCTTTGCGTTTGAGGCCTTGCGGTAGTTGACGTTGACGGTGCGGCAGGCGCAGCCGCATTCGTCGGCGCTGCCTCCGCCTGAGGCGTCGCAGCGGCCGGGGCCGCGCTGGCCTTACCGCGGAGCATCTGATCCAGCGGCAGCACCATCAGGTTGTTGCTCTTGTCGTCCACCAGCACCTTGTTGGTTTTACCCAACACTTTTTCCATAGTTTCAATGTACAGACGCTCGCGGGTAATTTCCGGCGCGGCCTTGTATTCCGGCAGCAGCTTGGCGAAGCGGGCTATTTCACCCTCGGCTTCCAGCACAACCCGCGCCTGATAGGCTTTGGCGTCTTCAATCATGCGCTGAGCGTTACCGTTGGCGATCGGCAGCGCGCCGTTCGCGTAGGCGTCCGCTTCGCGGATGTAGCGCTGTTCGTCTTCCCGAGCGTTGATAACGTCATCGAACGCCGCTTTGACTTCTTCCGGCGGACGCGCCGCCTGGAAGTTTACGTCCAGCACTTTCAGTCCCATATCATAGATCTGAATGGTTTTTTCAAGCTCTTGCTTGGTGTCGTCGCGCACAATGGTACGGCCCTGGGTCAGGATGCGGTCCATGGTGTATTTGCCGATAACCGAGCGCAGGGCGCTGTCGGTCGCCTGACTCAGGCTGTTATCGGCATCGGTAACGCGATACAGGAACTTGATGGGATCCGCCACCTGATACTGCACGTTCATTTCTGCGCGCACGACGTTTTCATCGGCGGTCAGCATGCTGCCGGAAGCCGACAGGCCGCGCACCGCCTTGGTGTTCACCGGGCGAACCGCGTCAATAAAGGTCGGCTTCCAGTTCAGGCCCGGCCCAACCATCGTCGGCTGCACCTGGCCAAAGCGGGTGATAACCCCCAGCTCGCCCTCTTTAATGGTGTAAAAACCGCTTGCCGCCCAGATAACCACCAAGACGCCCGCGATAATGCCGATAAGGCGGCCTCCCATAGGGGAAGGCATGCCGCCCCCAGCACTACCGCCGCCGCTGCCGGCTTTACCCAGCAGGCTGCTTAACTTACTAAAAATATTATCGAGATTCAGCGACTGCTGACCACGACCTTTATTCGGTCCACCGTTGTTGTTTCCACCGGGGTTGCTGTTATTGCCGCTTCCCCATGGATCGCGGTCCTGGCCATTATTACCGGGCTGATTCCACGCCATGTTTTAGCTCCACTCGTTTACCATTGTTCTATCGGGCACAATAGTTTTACAGATCTACCGAACGATATACCGTTCAAGCGCCTGTTCTTGTTTACAGAGGCGACGCCAATCTGCGATCGGCATCCTAATTACCAAACCGATGCTCCCATCCTCTTCAGTCCACTCTTTGAGAATCGACTGAAGCTGATAAAAACGGCTGCGCAGGCGACCTTCCTGAACGGGTAGTTTCAGGGTGTACTGCGCAATCTCACCGGAAAGACGTTCCGTCAATGCGCGGAACAATAAATCGATCCCAGCCCCGGTCTCGGCGGAAAGCCAAACCCGAACGGGAACGTTGTTCTCGTCCCTATCAATACGCGGAGCAAAATCCTCCAGCCTATCGATCTTGTTCATCACCAGCAGCACCGGGATCTCATCGGCCTCGATTTCAGCCAACACGTCGGTCACTGCGGCAATATTGTCGCTTATTCGCGCATCGGCGGCATCCACTACGTGAAGCAGCAGAGAAGCCTGACGCGTTTCCTGAAGCGTCGCCTTAAACGCCGCCACCAGGTCATGGGGCAAATGGCGAATAAAGCCTACGGTGTCAGCCAGTACGGTGGCACCGACGTCTTCCACCTCGATACGCCGAAGCGTAGGATCGAGCGTGGCGAACAGCCTGTCGTCAGCATAGACGCCAGCCGTTGTTATTTGGTTGAAAAGCGTTGATTTACCGGCGTTGGTATAGCCTACCAGCGACACGGTCGGGATCTCCGCCCGCACGCGGGCTCGGCGCCCCTGCTCGCGCTGCTTTTCAACCTTTTCAAGCCGGGAAAGGATCTGCTTGATTCTTTCCCGCAGCAGGCGGCGGTCCGTTTCCAACTGCGTTTCACCCGGTCCTCGCAGACCGATCCCGCCCTTCTGACGCTCAAGGTGGGTCCAGCCTCGTACCAGACGCGTCGCCAGATGCCGCAGCTGCGCAAGCTCAACCTGCAGCTTACCCTCGTGCGTTCTGGCCCTTTGAGCGAAGATATCGAGTATCAGCCCCGTTCGGTCAATAACCCGGCACTGACAGAGGCGCTCAAGGTTTCGCTCCTGTGCGGGCGTGAGCGAATGGTTAAACAGCACGACGGACGCTTCGGTCGCGCTAACGGCCTGCGCGATTTCCTCAGCTTTGCCTTCGCCCACGAAATACTTGGCCTGAGGCGCTTTGCGGCTGCCGGTCACGACCTGCAGCGTTTCTACGCCGGCGGAAGAAACCAGAGATTCAAACTCCCTGAGATCTTCCGCCTCTTTTTCCTGAGAGAAGTCGATATGCACCAGAACGGCCTGCTCTCCCGCATCGTACCGTTCAAACAATCGCGCGACTCCTCAAAGAAAGGCCAGCTCGTCGATTACTCAGAGGCATCGTCATCCTGCTGCGACTGGGCTCCGCCCTGATAATTTCCCACGTTGCCGCCGCCGGCGGAATTGTTGTGGTGAGAAACGGGACGAGAAGGCACGACGGTAGAAATCGCGTGCTTATACACCATCTGACTAACCGTGTTCTTTAACAGAATCACGAACTGGTCGAAGGACTCAATTTGCCCTTGCAGCTTGATGCCGTTGACCAGATAAATAGAAACCGGAACGCGTTCACGGCGGAGTGCGTTCAAAAACGGGTCTTGTAAAGATTGCCCTTTAGCCATTCTTCTTTTCCTTATATTTGCTGTCTGTTACCAAGAGCCAACGGCTCTAAAATAAACTTCATACACCCGCCATACTTCAAATTACAGGCATACCGCCTGCGGTTTGAACCATTTAGAGTATAAAATTCAATCACACGAACAATCGGTCATTCAGTACTTAAAAAACAGACGTACACTGTTAATTGTACACAATCATAAGCCTATAGCCTAATGGCGCGTGTAACTCTTTCAAACGCCTCGTCGGGCTGCTCGCTGTCGAGCCATTCAACGTCCGGCCATCCTCGCAGCCACGTCATTTGCCGTTTGGCAAGCTGACGAGTTGCGCAAATACCGCGATAAATCGCCTCTTCCCTGTCGATTTCGCCCAGCAGGTACATCCACATCTGTCGATATCCTACGCAGCGGATAGAAGGCAGGTCCGGATGCAGATCGCCGCGCGCCATCAGTCGTCGAACTTCCTCTTCAAACCCCGCCGACATCATTTGATGAAAGCGAGCCTCGATGCGCTGATGCAAAAGTTCGCGTGAAGCGGGCGCTATAGCAAACTGGTGTACACGATACGGCAGCGTTTCACCAGCTATTTGTGTCAATTCTGTTAAAGTTTTACCCGAAATGTAAAAAACTTCCAACGCTCGGCTCAATCTTTGTGGATCATTTTGATGAATTCTTGCTGCCGCCGTCGGATCTATCTCTTTTAAACGCTGGTGAAGCGCCGCCCAGCCTAACTCTACCGCCTCTGACTCAATGCGCGCCCGTACGATTGGATCCGCAGACGGCAAAGGGGAAAGCCCTTCCAGCAGCGCCTTGTAATAAAGCATCGTCCCGCCGACCAGCAGAGGAATGCGCCCGGCGTCAACAATCTCCGCCATTTCCCTTAAGGCATCGCGGCGAAAGTCCGCCGCCGAATAGCTCTCGGACGGGTCGAGAATGTCAATCAGCCGGTGTGGCGTCTCACAAAGCTCCTGCTGCGTCGGCTTTGCCGTGCCGATATCCATTTTGCGGTAAATCAGCGCGGAATCAACGCTAATCACCTCTACGGGCAGATGCTTATACAGCCGTGCCGCCAGCGCCGTTTTGCCGGACGCCGTCGGTCCCATAAGAAAAATGGCAAGAGGTTTATTATTCATGTTGCAGCGCGGCCAGAGGCCCCTTCAGGTCAATAGGCTGTAAAACGTCGGCCGCCGGTTTCCCTACGCTCTGCGGACAGAGCCGCTCGACGTCCGCCAGCAGTTGGATGGCCTGCGACTGCGTCCACTGGGTAGTTTCGCTGCTCAAGCGCCCCGCCAGCCAGTCGGCCAGACGCGCTTCGTCTACGGAATCATCGCTGCCTAAATAAGACAGCAGCGCAGGCAACAGCTGCTGAAGGTTCTGCTGCCTTAACGGCAGCGGCACGCCCTGAACCTGCACCTTTTGGCGCTCAACGGAGAGCTGAATGCCGAAATGCTGCAACAGTGCGGCATAGCGCGTTAAGCAAGCCTTATCTTTCTCCCCCAGCGTCAACGACAGGGGAATAAGCAAAGGCTGTGGCTTCAAACCGTCTGCTGAAGGCATCAGCTGCGCCCGGCGCAGGCAGCGCTCCGCCGCGGGCAGAGACAGCAGGGCCAGCCCGGCCCCGCGTTCGACGATGGCGTAAACGTCCTGCCAAATGGCCAGCACCCGTCCCAGGCTTTGAGGCGAGCTTTTATCCAACAGCGAAGGAGGAACGGGAGACGGCGACTTGGGGCGTTCGGGAAACAGCGGCGCCTTCACGGCAGGCGGCTCCTGCGCGACCGTTTCAAACGCAGGCCGCGCATCGGCGCTGCGCTCTTCGGTCGACAGCAGTCGACGGTACGCTTCGTTTTCCCGCGCGATGACGGTGGGAGAACGATGCTCAGGATTCGGATATGCCCCCGCTGAACGGCCACCGATGCCAGCGCTTTTACCCGTAGCCGGTTCGGCCGGGCGGTTATAGCGATTTTCTCCCGCTGAAGGGCGGTTTTCCGGCTTCCACTCTCCCGCTGGTGCGCTCGGTTCTTCCGCTCGGTTCTGCGTAACGCCGACGGCGGTCAAAGGCAGCGAAGGCGCACCGGCCTGCTGCAGCACGGTCACCACCGCCTGATAAACAAAGTCGTGCACCAGCCGCGACTGGTGGAACCGAACCTCATGCTTGGCCGGGTGAACGTTGACGTCCACCTGATGAGGGTCGACCGTAAGGAAAAGCACGTAGGCGGGCTGCCCGTCGTCGGCCAGAAGGGTCTGATAGGCTTGGCGAATGGCGTGATTAAGCAGGCGATCGCGCATCATACGCCCGTTAACGTAGCAGTACTGCATGTCGGTGATTTGACTGGCGCCCGAAGGATCGACCACCCAGCCGTCGATGCTTAAATCGCCGTGCTGCCAGGATACCGTCAGCGCGTGCTGTAAGAAAACGCTGCCGCAGATGCTGCCCAAGCGCCGCTCTCTGGGTTCGTTCTCTTTGATCCCTCGGTACTGGCGCACCGGCTTGCCGTTGTGATTCAGGTTGACCGTAACGTCAAAACGCGCCAGCGCTATGCGGCGGAGAACCTCATCAATGTGGCCGAACTCCGTCTTTTCAGTGCGCAGGAACTTGCGGCGCGCCGGGGTATTGTAAAACAGGTCAAGCACCTCCAGCGTGGTGCCGACGGGGTGCGCCGCGGGCTTGAGGCTGACGGCCATCTCGCGCCCTTCGGCGTAGGCCTGCCACGCCTCGCTCTGCTCCACCGTGCGGGAGGTCAGCGTCAGGCGAGAGACCGAGCTAATGCTGGCCAGCGCTTCGCCGCGAAAGCCCAGGCTTACGATGGCCTCCAGATCGTCCAGCGTCGCAATTTTACTGGTCGCATGGCGCGCTAAAGCCAGAGCAAGCTCGTCTTTGGCTATGCCGCAGCCGTTATCACGAATGCGGATAAGCTTGGCGCCGCCTTTTTCAATATCGATGTCGATTCGAGTCGCGCCGGCGTCCAGACTGTTTTCCACCAGCTCTTTTACGACCGACGCAGGCCGCTCCACCACCTCTCCGGCAGCGATTTGGTTGGCTAACTGCGGCGGCAGCACCTGAATCGGCATACAAACTCCTGTTTAGTTACGTACGATCGGTTATGGGGGCGGCGGCCGGTACTTTCAAGCGCTGCCCAACCCAAATGCCTTCTTTTTTCAATGCGTTTAACTCGATCAGCGTTTTCATCGGCACGCCGTAACGCTCCGCCAGCTGAGACAGCGTCTCACCACGCTTGACGACGTGAACCTTATGTTCGCCCGCCGCTTTTCCAACTGCGGCTTTTGCCGAAGGGCTTCCCGTACTCGCGCCGGACGCCTTATCGGTTTTCCCCGCGGGCGCCGCGGAATCTAACGGGTGAGAGACAAAATAGCTACGAACGCCCTTGTAGATAGCGTCCGCCAGCTTGTTTTGAAACTCGGCGCTGCCCAGCAGGCGCTCTTCGCCGGTATTCGAGATAAAGCCCGTTTCAATCAGCAGCGAGGGGATGTCCGGCGAGCGCAAAACGCCCAGGCTTGCGTGCTCCGGCGTACGCTTGTGCAACGCGCCGATGCGCCTCATCTCGGAAAGCACTTTAACCGCCACGTCATAACCCACGCGCTGCGAATGGCCGAACTGCAGATCCAGCACCGCTTCGCTCAGATAGGGGTTGGACTCGCTGTTCGCCAGCACGTCGCCCGCGCCGCCCAGCAGTTCGGACTGCTTCTCATGCTGCTCCAGCCAGCGCCCCATTTCCGTGCTGGCGCGGCGGTTGGACAGCACCCACACCGATGCGCCGGTGGCGCTGCGGTTCGGCGCGGCGTCTGCGTGAATGGAGACCAGCAGGTTGGCGTTTTTATTTCTCGCCACGTCGGAACGCCCCATGACGGAGATGAAGTAGTCGCCGTCGCGCGTCAGTACGGCCTTAAAGTCGGGATCTTTATCAAACAACGCCTTGAGCCTGCGAGCCACCGAGAGCGTGACCGTTTTCTCCTGCAGTCCATTAAGGCCTACCGCGCCGGAATCTTTACCACCGTGTCCAGCATCAATGGCAATCACCACTTGAGAACCGCCGGTTCGCTTGGCTGACGTAACGCGCGGCGCGGCGGTCTCAGTCGCCGCTGCATGAACGGACGGCGCCGACGCCTCAAACGGGTTCTTGCCGCCGGTCGCCCCGGATTTTTTCACCGAGCCTGACGCGCTCTGACCGGTATTTTTGGCATTTGCCGCATTCTTTGCGCCAGTTTGTCCGTCGGCCTGAAGGGTAAACACCACCTGATGTTGATTTCCCTGCTTGCGGGTGTTGGCCTTTACCGTCGCGCTCTGCTTGAGCTCGAACACCAGTTGGATGCTGTCGGCATCCCTCGGCGTGCCTGACGCAATGCGGTTAACGAGATTCTGCCCGCTGAACTTCAGCGGCAGCCCCTGCACCGCACGCCCGCTCTGTCTGACATCAATCACGACGCGAGGAGGACTTTTTTGGCTTGAAAACGCATAAACGGGCTGGCTGTCAAAGGCCAGCGTGACCTTCGCCTCTTTCGCGCTGTTGTTTACCTGCACGTCAATCAGCGATGCGGCCAACGCAGGCCCGGCCAACAGCAGCCAGAACAGCGCGCTTAAGGTTATCCAGATTCTTCTCATTTTCCGACGTTCCCTGTGATTGCCGTACGCAATGTCGCTCATGACGCTATTCATGCCATGCCTGCGCCAGGCGAGTAAGCATCGCTTCGCCCCGTTCGCTTCCCGCCGACAGCGTGACGCGACGCCCTTCCCCCTCATAGCTGAAGGCAAGCGCAACGTCCGCGCCGGAAAAGACGCCTTCGCCTTTTTCAGGCCACTCAACCAGGCACAGGCTGTCGTCCTGGAAGTAATCGCGTATGCCCATAAACTCCAGCTCTTCCGGCGAAGCCAGGCGATACAGGTCAAAATGGTAAACGTTAACGTCGCCGAGCCGATAGGGCTCAACGATGGTATAGGTTGGGCTTTTCACGTTGCCCTGATGGCCCAGCGCGCGCAGAAAGCCGCGGCTGAAGGTCGTTTTCCCCGCCCCCAAATCGCCGGACAGATAAAATACGCCCGCGCGTCCGCACGCGTTTGCAAGCGCCGCACCAAGCGCGACGGTTGCGGCCTCATCGGCCAGTTCGAGTACCAGTTCTTTCATTACGTCTCTTCGGTTACGCTTCTTTCTATTACGTTCGATGGTTAATTTTTATAATGGGTTGACCAGCTTAGGAATTTCTGACAGCAGATCGGTGGCGATGGTTCCCCGCTGCCCCTGTTTTCTGGCAATCCCATCTCCTGCCGCGCCGTGGATAACCGCGCCCGCGCAGGCCGCGTCAAACGGCGTAAGCCCCTGCCCTAGCAGGCTGGCGATAATGCCGGTTAAAAGGTCGCCCATGCCGCCGGAAGCCATACCGGCGTTGCCGACGTCGGCAATCGCGACTCTGCCCTCGCCGTCGGCAATAACGGTGCCAGCCCCTTTCAATACCGCCACACCGCCAAAGCGCTCCACCAGTCGGCAAGCGGCTTTGATGCGATCGCTCTCCACGCTTTCAACGTTACACTGCAAGAGTCTGGCCGCTTCTCCCGGATGGGGCGTGATGACCCGCCGCGCCTGGACATTCGGATTGATGGCCAGCAGGTTTAAAGCATCTGCGTCCCAAACCGCTATCTTATCATCAGCGGAGATCCGCTCCAACGCTTCCTGCGCCCACGGCGACTGCCCTAATCCCGGCCCAACAGCAACCACGTTCGCCCAGGTCAGGCCTTCAATCAGGCTTTTTTCATCAAGCGCCTGCGCCATCAGCTCCGGCCGGGCCGACAGAATCGGCGCGACGTGCTGCCTTCGAGTTAACACTTTAACCAGCCCCGCGCCGGTACGAAGCGCCGCTTCGCCCGCCATTCGCACCGCGCCGCCCATGCCTGCGTCGCCGCCAACCACCAGCAGCCGACCGTGCTCGCCCTTATGGGAACAGGGGCGGCGCGGCGTTAGCCAGCGGGCGATGCTTTCTGCCGTAAGGCGCTCAATTTGCGGCTTTTGCTGTGAAAGCCAGCCCGATATCCCCAGCGAAGCATAGTGCAGTTCGCCGACGAAGTCTCGCGCCCGCCCGGTCAAAAGCCCGGATTTAAGCGCCACGAACGTCAGGGTGTGCCGCGCACAAATCGTATCCCCTGCCGCATCCCCGGTATCGGCATTCAGCCCTGAGGGAATGTCTAATGAAATGATAGGCGCAGCGCTCGCGTTTGCCGCACGAATTAGGGAAGCATAGGGCTCCTTCGGCTCGCCCTGAACGCCGGTACCCAGCAACCCGTCGACGATCAGGTCGCACTGCGAGGGCCACGCCCCGTCATAGGAAAGAACTTGTCCGTAATTGTTTACCCAGTGCTCTCTGGCGCGCTTCGCCTCATCCGGCAAACGCTGTTCGGGGCCTCCGCCGATAACCGTCACCTCCATGCCGTATTGCCGAGCAAAGCGCGCAACGACGTAGGCATCGCCGCCGTTATTGCCGTGGCCGCAGAGAACCAGCCAGCGGCGGGCGTCGGGGTAAAGCCTGCGGCATAGCCCAAACGCGGCTTCTCCCGCATTTTCCATCAGTTGATAAAGCGAAAGGCCGTGATAGCGTGCGCCCACTTTCTCATTTTCCCGCACCCATTCGGCGCTGAAAACAGAATGTGGTAGACTTATTCCGTGTCGTTTTTGCTGATGGTCTGTCATGTCACTCCCTCTCGATTTCAATCAATTAGCCCAACATATCAAGCAATGGGGGCAAGAACTAGGCTTTCAGCAGGTCGGGATCTCCGATACCGATCTCCGCGCCGAAGAGCCGAAGCTACAGGCGTGGCTCGACAACCAGTACCACGGCGATATGTCGTGGATGGCGCGTTACGGCATGCTGCGTGCGCGCCCGCACGAACTGCAGCCCGGCACGCTTCGCGTTATCAGCGTGCGAATGAACTATTTACCCTCTGACGCCGCCTTCGCCAGTTCGCTCGATAATCCCGAGGAAGGCTATATCAGCAGATATGCGCTGGGCCGCGACTATCATAAAGTATTACGCCAGCGCTTAAAAAAGCTGGGTGAAAAAATTCAGCAGCACTGCGGCGAGCTTAGCTTTCGTCCCTTTGTCGACTCCGCGCCGATCCTTGAGCGTCCGCTGGCGGCCAAGGCTGGCCTGGGTTGGACAGGTAAGCACTCACTCATCATTAACCGCAGCCAGGGCTCTTGGTTCTTCTTGGGCGAGCTGCTGGTTGATATTCCTCTGCCCGTTGACATTCCGGTTGAAGAAGGGTGTGGCCGCTGCGTCGCGTGTATGACGCTCTGCCCGACCGGCGCCATCGTTGAGCCCTACGTCGTCGACGCCCGCCGCTGCATCTCCTACCTGACCATTGAACATGAGGGCGCGATTCCACTGGAACTGCGGCCGCTGATGGGCAACCGCATTTACGGCTGCGACGACTGCCAGCTGGCGTGCCCGTGGAACCGCTTTGCCCCTTTGACCGACGAAGCGGACTTTTATCCTAAAGCCGCGCTATACCGAACGCCGCTGCTCAAGCTTTACGCCTGGGACGAAGCCGAGTTTTTAGCCCAAACGGAAGGCTCCCCCATTCGGCGCATTGGCTATTTTCGCTGGCTGAGAAACATAACGGTGGCCTTGGGCAACGCCCCTTACCGCGAGGAGATCGTGGCAGCCTTGCGCGGACGTAAAGGGCTTTTTCCTCTGTTGGATGAGCATATAGGCTGGGCTCTCGAACAACAGGCAAAACGCACGGACGGGCAACCCGTTGAAATTAAAACGTCCAAACGGATGCGCCTTATTCGTTCTATCGAAAAAGGCTTACCTCGCGATGCCTGACAGTAGATTATGTACTGAAGGCGCTAAACGGCAGGATATTTTTCGCTCACCTTCGCGCTGTGCATAAAAAAATAGAAGGCGGCCGTTATCCCCACCTCAAAAAACCATAAAAATTATAGGCTTTCTTTTCTGCTATTAAAAATAGTTTATTTTTCAAATAATAAAATAGTGTCATCAATCTAACTATTGGAAAGCGCGTTTTCCCATCAAAACGACCAAGCTGTGGATAAGTCTGTTGATAGCATGATGAAAATAGACGCGACGCCGGTCTCTCCAAGCGTCGACAAAACGCCGGTCAAACCGGGAAAATGTACCTTTACAGGACAATACTCCGCCTCAAAAACTGTCAGTGGTCGAAAAACCACCGCCGCCGGAAGACGACGACGTTCTGCTTCCGCCTCCGCCGAACGAAGAAGATCCACTTGACGACGAACTGCTTGAAGAAGAATAGCTTCGTGATGATGATGATGAAGATGAAGAATACGACGAGCGACTTGAACTCGACGATGACGACGAACTTCCCGAACTGCTGGGAGCAGGCGTATATCTGACGCTTTTCAAAATCTCAAGCAGGTGACGCGACCCAAACTGGTTTAGAACAATAGCGTCGATAAGGTTCTGTACCTGTGAACACTTGACGTCATAGTGGTAACGGACGCTGTTTAAATCGCTTGTGGCATAGCGCCTGGCAAGACTGTGCATACGCTCATACTGCGCGTTCATCTCCTCCCACTGGGGCTGTTCTGACTGAAGCTCGCCTTCAAGAGAAGCTACCTGCGTCTTGTTCTCTCGCAATTGCTCAAACAGGCGGTCGTCCTGCGGGGATTCGGTTTTCAGCACCATCTCGTTGAGCTGCTTTAGCGGCAGCGTGCGCATGACTTCCGCCGTTTTCTCAGCAATAGACGCAAACAGCGGGCTTTCACCGACGATGCTGTCGCGCAGAAGGCCGTGCAGCCGTGCAATATCTCCTTGCCGCGCCTCGATGGTCGCGGCAAGCTTAGCCTGTTCCGCCAACAGCGGCGTCAGGCCAACTCGGTCGGCCGCGCCGTCGACGATGGCTTTGTGCTGGGCCGACAGGGCGTCAACTTTAGGTCCGATCTCCTCCCTGCGGGAAGTGACCTCCTGCGCCATCGCCTGCAGCGTTCGGTAGTTGCGCAGGTTCTTCGGAAAATCTATCTGGCGCGCCAGCCAGCTGTCCAGATGGCGGAAAATCCACTTTCCCCGATAGTCGCTCTCGCCAAACCGCCGCGCCATCAGGTATTCGAACGCCTGATTGGCCCGATATCCAGCGCTCTTCTCTTCTACTTCCCGGTGAATATCCTGCTCCAGTTGCTCAACGGTGCGGCGCTGCTCGGTCAGCTCGGCAAAGCGGGCGTCGAGCTCGACAAACGCCGCATCCTGCTCTAAAAGCGCGGACTTTTTGGCTTCGTACTCATCAATCTCTTTGGATAAAACATCCCGCCGCTGGGTCTCCTGTTCCAGCATCTGCTTTTGCACCGACAGCTTCTGGTTGATTTCCGCCATCATGTTTTTCAACTGCTGCTGCAACGTATCGATCTGCGCGACGTTTTTAAGATCGGGGCTTTCCAGCAGCAGCACTTTTGCCATTTGCTGGTAGATCTCCAGCTGCGTCTTCTTCAGCGCTATCAGCCGCTGGCGAAAGGAAGTCATGCGTTCGTTAAACGCAGAAAGCTGGCTTTCGAGCGCTCTCTCGCTGTCAGATAAAATTCGGGAAATATCGGATGCTTTCACGACTTACCACTCCATGATGATGCTGCCGCTGGTCGAACGGGAATAGCTGAAGTTGAGGCGACCGGCGGACTTCTGCCCCACCTGTTTTTTCTGAATGCGGCCGTCGTCCAGCTTGTCGTTTTTTACGCGGTTATAGTCGTTTTGAGAAACCTGCAGGCCAAACGTGGAAACTCGCCGAGTCTGGCCGGTTTCCGCATCGGTCAGCCACAGCGGGAAGGGCTGGCCGCTCGGCGTCAGCGCCTCGACGATGACGTACCAGGTTTTACCGCCGCTGTCATCGTAAGTTCTTTCCACGCCGGACTTTTCCCCCACTCTGTCGACAATCGTCAACGTCAGGTTTAGGGGCGCCAGTTCGGCAAAATAGTTGAGGTGTTCAAGGGAGCGCTTGGCCGAGGCCAAATCAAACTGCACCAGCGCGCGCTGGAGATCGTCATTAACGCTTTGTGCAACGCTCCGCTCCTGTGCGGACGGCACCAGCCGGGTCAGCAGGCTTATGCTTTCCTCGGCCTGCTTCGAGATGCTTTGCGCTTCCTGCGCCAGACGATAAGCGGACTCCAGCGTTTTTAAGCTTTCAATCCCCTTTTCCGCGCCCTGCGAAATGGACGCCACCGCCTGCTCGAACGCCTGACGCAAAGGCGCATAGCTGCGTGACAGAGTTTCAAAACCGCTGCCGTCCGCAATCTGCTGCAGGCGCCTGTCGACGTCGGCCAGAGCCTGGTACTGGGCCAGATTCTGCTCTATGCCCTGAACGTCCGACTGCGTCGAGCGGAAGATGTCGCCGAGCGCCTGTTTCTGTTTACTGATGTCAGGATAGAAATAGCTGCTTAAATCGGCCGTTCGCGCGAAGGCTTTCCCCTTATCCGCCGCCTTTTCCGCCAGCGCAATGCCGGACGCCTTCAGCGACTCACCGCGATCGGCGGCATAGCGCAACCCGCTGCCGTTTAGCGTCAATAGCTGATTGCGATAGTCGCTGGCCTTCTTCAGCAGGGACTGCTCTATCTGCTGCTGTTTGGCAATAAGGTTCTTCGTCATCTTAACGGCGATAAGGTTAGCCGACAGCAGCCCGCCCACCGTCACCGCCAGGCAGAAAAAGACCGTAAGCACTCGCTTACGCTTCAGATAGAGCTTAGCTAAAAGCCGCTGGTGCCATGCCGGCTTCGGCATGTGGAAACGAAGCCGGTCGGAAAACCATTCGTCGACGCCCTGTTCAATCAGCGCGTCCTGAACGTCGATACCCTTGGCGCGATAGTATTCCCGAATACGCTGCGCCAGCTTTTGGCGCAGCGCGATAGGGTTGAGCAGCTCGTCCAGCGCCGTTTGCTGCTGGTAAAGCTCATCGATAATCGCCATGGCGCCCAGCTGGTCGCTGAGCTTTATCTCACTCATTCAACGGCGGCCTTCAGCACCATGTCAGAGAAGCGGCGCTTGCCGTCTTCGACGATAGACTGCAGCTCTTTGGCGTTGTTTTCCGACTCGGCGCGCAGCTCGTCAATCAGCTGATAGCTGGACTCCTGGAAGTTAACGATGGCGTTAACCAGCGAACGGATGGAGTCGGCCTTGATGGTCGAGCCATAGCCGGCGCGCAGGCCCGCGTCCAGATGCTTGTTGCCCGCCTCGGCGATAGTCTGTAGGCCCTTGTTGATGCCGTCCTTCATCGCTTCCAGCGTTTTGGTGCTTTCCGTCAGGCCGCTCAGCGACGTCATGGACGCCGACAGCGCGGTGAAGACGATTTCGTTGGTGGAGAAAAACACCATGCTCTGGCGGTAAACCCGCTCTTTTACCGAGGAGGTCTGCTGCAGGCGGGCGAACACGGCTTCTGCCGAGTTATAGGCCACCAGCAGGTTGTCGGCCAGATCTTTGACGATTTGATAGCGCTCGTCCTCTTCCTGCATCTGGCGCAGCGCTTCGTCGCGCACCAGCTCCAGACGGCCAAGCTCGGCGGAATCGGTGGTGGTAGCCTGCTCACGGGCTTCGTGCGCATCCTTCAGGCGCTGTTTGCAGGCCTCCAGGCTTTGCTCCGCCAACTTGAGCAGCTCCTGAGCGTCAATCTCCGCCTGCTTGAGGCCGAAGCGATAGTCCTGATAGGCGTCGAGGATGGTTTGCTCGCGGTTAATCTGTTCCGACGCCGCTTTCGCCACGTCCAGATAGGTTTCTTTGATCTTGTTGAAGCGATCGGGGATGGAGCCGCGCACCAGCACCATCCAGCCGTTTTTAACGCGTTCAATCAGGTCCAGCTTGCCGTCGTCCAGCCACTTCACCATCTCCTGCGAGTCGGTGCGGATGGAGTCAAAGGCAGACACGATTTTCCCCTGGCGGTTGGCGACGTCCATGCCGGTGATATTTTCACGCACGATGGCGTTAAACGCGCTCTGCTGCTGCAGCGTGCGGGCAATAGCCACCACGCGGGTGTTGTCCAGATTGGAGATGGCGTCCAGCAGCGTCATGACCGGCGCATCGGGCTCGCTTGCCACAATAATGCCCAGTCTTTTCAATTTTTGAACGGCGCGATCCGTGTATGAAACCAGAGAGGTAGAAGTCATTAAGTTATCCTTGCCCATGTACGGTGGTAAATACGACGGTTGCCGCATTCAACTCGCGCCTTTTTGCGTTTATTTAGGGGCAGCGCGGCGCGCAAACGGTAGCTTCCCCTGGCGGTGAAGTTATACCATTCCTGACAGAGGATTCCAAGACGACCATATCCATCCGTTAATCACAATATATTGAATATTATATTTATTTAGGTTTATTCTATTTTCCATACTCAACAGGAGAACCATTCATGAAGCTCCCAAGCGTTAGCCACCTCCTGTCGATAGACGTCGACTCACTCTGCGCAGGTCCCTTTCCACCCTGCGGATTCCTCCCCCTTGCCGATGCGGAACTTGGCAACGGCGACTGCTTTGGGCTGTATTGGCCGCTGGGGCAAGAAAACAAAGATCCCATCGTGTGCGAGCTCTACCACGACGAATGGCGCATCGTACCCGCCTTTTCCAGCGCGGAAAAGTTTATTGAATGGCTGGAGGTCAACGACTATGAGCCTTACGAGAACGGCCTTGGCGTTAAAGACGATGGCTTCGCCGCTGCGCTTTTTAGCCTTGCGCGCGAACGCCTGTCCTCAGGAAGATTAGACGACACCCTGCCTCTGCTGGTTAGCGCGAGCGAACGGCTGTCGGAAGTCAGTGAGTATTGGCTCACGCTGGCTGGGCAGCATCGCCGACGTAAAGAGCCGGAGGCAGCCGCCAACGCTGCGCTTAGCGCCTATCTCGGCAACTGGGCCTTCGGCGTGCCGGACGCAAAGGTCATCCACCTGCTCGCCCAGGCCGCCAACCAGCCTTCGTTTAAGGGCGACCCCGTTATTCAACGGGTCGCGGCCGGAAGCCTGGATCTGAACTACGGCGGCGTAAAAGAAAATGCCAACTACCCGCTGATGCAGGAATGCATTGACGACTACCTCTCGCAGGGAAAGCCGCTTTTAGCCTTAAGGCTATTACACAACTACGCCTACGCCATGTATGGCGAAACTACTGCGTTTCAGGAACGCTACGGCTTTGATTTAGCCGAGTGGCAAACAAAGTTTAGCGAGCTGTGCCTGAAACATCTGAATGATGCTCGAAGCAACGTGGAATAAAACGTATACTTACGTGACGTGCGCATCATCAAAAGCAGGAAGCTTTATCATGAAAAAGAAAGGATTCATTTCGCTAATCTTCTCGCTGTTTCCGTTTCTTCCGTTCAACGGGCGAGCCTCGTTCAACTATGACGCCATGATCTACCTTGATGCGGAAGATCTTGCCGAAGCCGGGATTAAAGAAGCCTATGAAAAAGACGTGCTTCCCCTTCTGCGCCGATACGTTGAACGTCCTGCCAGCATCGAAGAAATTCTGGATAACTATAGCGGCAGCTACAGCGTCGTCGCGAACGGAAAGCAGTACGACATTTATGATAAACAAGCGGATGGATGTGGTCCTTGGCCCAGAGCTACCTACGCGATGTTCGATATTGTTAACCGTCAGCTCGCTTCGTCCGACAGGAAGTTTTACGCCTTTTATTCCAGCAATGACCTCTGCGGCATGTTTTTAACGGCGGAGGAATACCAACGCTGCGTTGACGAAATTATCCAAAACAAGGCCTCCAGATCTAATCTTCCCTATTTTCCTACCATGGAAACGCCATGGTTTGGGTTTCCCCATGACGAAGGTTTCTGAAACGCGCTGCGTCAGGTACGGCGAGAAAGAGATGCGCCTGATTGAAGAAGGAGCGCTGGACGAGCTGGCGCAGCTGCTGGCTGGGAAGGATATGTCCGTCAAAGAAAGCCTTCTTCTGGCGCTCGATCGCTACCTCGATCCGTGGTTTGGCTACAACCTTCCCCAACAAAACGACATTTTCCGGCTGCTTGAAAAAGAGCTTTGGAACGATGCAAACAACGAAGACGTGATGGAAGACCTCGTTATGCTGCTCGTTCAGTACTGCCCCTTTCCGCTGGATGCGCTGAGGGCGAACAGGGAAAAAGTGAAAAGCCCTGAGGTGCTAAGAGAGATGGAAACCCTGCTTGATACATGGTAATGAAAACAGAGCAAAAGAAGCGACAGCATGCTTCGACGCTATATAACTAAGCCCATACATCAAGCCGCTATAGGGAAATAAGCGCAAATGAAAAAACCGCTCAACAATGAACGCCACGGCGCCGTGGCAACCTCCTCGCCTGAATGGAGAAATCGGTAAATGCGGTTACGCTATTCCATTTTCTCACTCCTGTTCTTATTTTCGCAGGCAGGCCATAGCTACGCGCAGGAAGACCCTCGCGCCTTTGACACTCTTCAAGCATGGTACGACGTTAACAGCGAAGCCAAAAAATTCCTGCGCGAAGAGGCTGAACGGACGCGCGTCAAAAGGCGAGGCCTCGAACCCAATATGGACATTGTCAGTTCAGGGTGCGCAGTTCCCTTAACGTCCGACTGGGCCCCCAAAGACCGAGGATTAGGTGAATATACGGTGGTGGTGAGCTGCGCCCAGGCGGCTAATCCATCCAATAGCAAAGGATGGTCTGTCACCATACCAACCGTACCGATGGAAAACATCGAAATCGTGCGCGTTGGAAAACCGGTCTATACTGCCGAGCAGGATGACACAGGTTTCATTAGCGCCTGTCGGGAATGGAGCCTCAGCGCGAAGCAGGTTAAAACCCTGTTCGAATCCAGCGAACGATACGCTACATCGCAAGTACCAATGGACACATTCTACTGGCTGCCGTGCGAAATTCGGGGAGCGCTTAAAAGCGACGGCATAGAATGGAACTTTGTCATCAATGCCGCCGCGACAGCCGTCTGGTATCGAGGCAAAAAGAAGATCTACTGGGGGTGTAAGGAAAGAGAGTGCAGTTCGCTGTTCCTGCTGACGTACGACGGAATGAGCGCTAATGCGCTGGAATAGGTAGAGTTTCTTTTACTATTTGCGTTGAGTACATTTATGTTCAGACCATCAAGACTAGCGCTATTTACCGTCATTTTTCTGCTCGTTTGGACCTTTTCCTGTGTTATTACGGGTGCATTTCTTTTACCCGGAAATGAGGGGTGGTGGCACACGCTGCTGCTGTTTCCCGGCGTGATTGCACTTTTGCCGTTTTGCATTTCAACCAAAGAAGTCCGATTGCAGTGGGCGGCATTCCTGATCTCCGCCGCTGTTATCGCACTGTTTAACCTCTGGCCGCTAGCGGAGGGGAATAAAACGCTGCTGGCCTTTATGGAGATAGGCGTATTTTTCTTTCTGCTGTCTCGCTCATTCAAGCGTGAGCAAAAATTCCCGATGAGAGCCCTGTTAGCATGTAGCCTCGGCGCGTTTTGCGCCTTCTTTTTCGGTATAGGGCAACAGTGGCATATCGAACGCCTTTTCCATCAGGCGAATATCTGTATTGTCGACGGAGGCGGAGGCTGTGGCTCCACCTGCTATCAGTATATCGATGTCAAAAGATGCGACAGCGGTGAGGTCGCTCTCTACGACCTGTTTCATGGCGTAGAGCAGGCGACGATAAAGTACGGCTATGAGCGCGGTCAGCCTGGGGTTTACCTGAGCGATGGGATATCTGGGGAAAAATACCTGTTACGCGACGGAGAGCTTGAGCGAAATTAGCTCTCCTCGCGAGGATATAACTCGCAACTTCTAACGGCTCTCAACGATTTCCCATCTCCTCATCTTGCGGAGATGGGAAATCTTCGAGTCATCATAATAATTTTCGCTTCCCGCTAATAGGTGACCATTCTCTAACTTCAACATTAAATGGATATCTTTAACTACCCGATTCTACGTACTATCGACTCTTGCTGAGTATTGACCTTAATGTACTCCTGACATGAATAACTTACTGCTTCATGGCTATCAGTAGGCAACCCATGGACCTAATCACATTCAAGCTGATTTTACCCCCCTGCCTCATCCTGCTGGCGAGCCTGGCCGGGCGACGCTGGGGAGACGCCATTGGAGGATGGCTCGTCGGGCTGCCGCTCACGTCGGGCCCGGTTGCCGCCTTCCTCGCGCTTCAATATGGAACCGACTTTGCCGCCATAGCCTCCAACGGTTCACTGATTGGCACGGTGGCGCAGGCGTGCTTTTGCCTTGGCTACGCCACGGTGGCGCGACGCGGCTGGGTGCTTGCTTTGATAGCGGGTATCTTTGCCTATGCCTGCTCAGCCCTTTTAGTTCAGGCGCTGCCGCTAACACACTGGGGATTTTTTGCGGCGGCGCTCATTACCCTGACAGTATCGGCGCGGCTAATTCCCTTTCACAACCCGCTGCGCAATCCGATCGCTTCGCCGTGGTGGGACCTGCCTGCCCGCATGACCATCGCTACCGTCATCGTCGTGACGCTAACCGCCGCCGCATCGTTCGTCGGCGCCCAAATGGCGGGCATACTCGCCAGCTTTCCGGTCTTCGCCTCCATTCTCGCCGTCTTTGCTCATCGAATGAGAGGCCCCGAAATGGCAATGCAGGTACTGCGCGGCATGGTGCTGTCCCTTTACGGCTTCGCGGCGTTTTTCTTTTTGATTGGGTTGACTATTGTTGAAGTGGGTACGCTTTACGCATTCATCATCGCGACGGTCAGCTCATTGTTGATGCAGTCGGGGGCGCTTTATTTTATTCGGAGAAAATTGCCCTATATTCGTTAGAAAAACACGATTAATTAACTCACAGTCAATAAACTAATCATTTTTAACTTTCACGCTAAATAATAATCACTGAATGCTCTATGCTGCATACTCATAGATAATCCTGTATTTCTACTATAGTCATTTCCCCAAAATATTTACTCATAAACTAAACCGATATAATATCAAAAGCTCCTGATATTACCTTATCGCGACAGGGAAGAAACATGCAAGCTTTCAATGGATTTAACCCGGCAGGTACGCCTTTTCACACCATCTCTTTTCAAGTCAATAAAGAACAGTTCAAAGAGATGATGATGAATATATACAATAACTCTATGTTCCACGGTAAAAAGCCTTTTATTATTGGGATATTATCTGTTATCGGCTTCTTCGTTCTTTATAATTTCGCCTACCATACCACCTGGGGGCAAATCGGATTAATCGTTTGCTGCTGCGGCGCATTAGGTTTGCTACTGGCGCCAATGTACTATTTCCCATCCAGCGCATTTAAAAAACAGGTAGAAAAAGATTACCTGTCTACTGATATGTCTCTTCCTTTTACCTATAAGTTTTATGAAGAAGGTATTGAAGTCAACTCGCCGGTAATGAATGGTCGTTTTGGATGGCGGGACATTCATATGGCATCAATCGAGCCTACCGGAGCGATTTTCGGTTTTATAAAAAACACGCCGAATGGAAAAGCCATTATAAAACAATATAAAGACTCCTATGCGAGTATCATTCTTCCCTTTATGTTTTTAGATAACCCGCAAGAAGAAATTCTGTTTTTTAAGCAACTTTCCCAAGCGAACATCATTAAAATGACTTTTTCAAAGTCCGTTTAAAAAACTTTTCCCCATCAAGATAAAAGACCTTGCTGGGGAAAAGTATGCCGCAACTAAACTATTGCGTTTGTTCAACTCCCTGTAGTCCCTCTCATTATTTAGCACTACCGCCATCGCGACAGTCGGCTCTTTACTGATGCTGTCGAGAGCGTTCTATTTCATTCGACAGAAATGAGGAAAGGTCACTCCCTGAAAGTTTCTTTCCCAAATAGTAAGTAAAATCTTTATCTTTTGCGTATCGACCGTCCCGCAAAACTTCAAACGTTAGCGGATCGGCATCTGGTATTTTTTCTCCCTGACAGTATACTGCTTTTTTATCCTTAATATAGAATAAGCTAATATAGGTGATATTTTCCGGATTAAGCCCTTCTACTTTTTTATCCATAAAATAAATGCCATTTTTATCCTTTAGCCAGTATGTGCCTACTACTTCAAACGTAGACGGATCTATTCCTACCAGCTTCTCTCCATCAAAATAAACAGCATTTTTATCTTTTATATACCGGTACTTTACGAACTTAAATGTTCCAGCATCTACTTCAACGATCTTATCGTTCATGAGAAAGACAGAGTTTTTATCTTTAGAATATTGATAATTTACTATTTTAAAAGAGGCTTTATCGGCAGTTTCTATTTTTTTACCTTCATAATAGACGCCATTTTTGTCCCCCGCATACCAATAATCCATCATGATTTCAAAAGTATCCGGATCGGCACCTACTATTTTTGTTTCATTATGATACACAGAATTTTTATCTTTCGTATACCGATGCGATAGCGAGCTTGAACCACTGCTTCCGCGCACAACTTGAAATGATGCGGGATCGGATATCGCTGTTTTTTTATTATTATAATATATTCCATTTTTGTCCCGAGTGTAATCACCATCAATTATTGAAAATGATTTTGGGTCAATACCATCTATCTTTTTATGGTGTAGATACACATAACTTTTATCTCTTGTATATTCGTCATTTATTATCTCAAAGCTTTCTGGATCTATTCCTTCCAGCTTATCCTTATGCTGATAATAAATAGCATCTTTATCTTTAACATAGTGAAATGGCCTTATTACCGAAAAACAAATTGGACTTACTCCTTTTATTTCCTCCTCTCGAAAATAAACACCATTTTTATCTTTTGTATAATCAGAATCAATAATCTCAAATGTTTTTGCATCTAAATTTTTTATCTTTACTGTATTTCGATAAACAAAATTTTTATCGCGCGTATAATTTGAATTCTCAATAAGTTCAAAGGAAGCAGGATCGACCCCATCCAATTTCTTACCATTGAAATAAACAAATTCATCACTTTTCCCATAATGCATATTCAAAATTTTAAAATCTTTTATACCATCCCCAAGAAGTATAACTTGATAAAGATTCTGCATAGGAACATAATAAACTCTATCATCTATTATGTGATAACCAAAACTTAGCGTCCCATGATTGATAGTCATTCCGTCTGTTTGCGTTGTTAGCTTCTCTGCATCTTTCTCATGTGCCAATAGTTGTTTATATCCTGCAAATAAAATAATAAATATAGTTAATATTATTTTCTTGAACATTGCGCTTACCACTCATAGAAAAATATAATACGCTCGTATTTATCTTGTATAAAATAGTTTCAGATACAGCTAAAGGCAACGGGGTTCAGTGTAGTCTCCCCAACCTTTAGTCCGTTCTATTGCCAATGAGAACCTCTGGCCAGCTCCATTCGATGAGGAAAAATAGAAGAGCTATTCTATTCCCGATAAATAAATTCAATAACCGCCTGTTCAAAGCGTTCAGGTTGATCAAACATAATAAAGTGAAAGCTATTATCAATACGTTTGAACTGAATATTTCTCACAGATCCATAAACATTGCGAAACAGCATATCAACATGGGATACGGGAATGCCGAATAGAGGATCATAGGCATAGATTACATTGACCTTTGCCGTAATATGCTCTAGCTCTGGGCGAAGATCGGTCGTCATTAGCTCATAAGTTGCATTGGCGACAGTTTCTCTGTCTGATTGAAGCGCCGCGGTAATGAGAGCAGGCTTTACCGCTTCAGTTTTAGTCAAACGAGCAATAGATTTCGCGTGAAATGCCTCGGCCTGCTCGGGGGGAGTCGCCATTAGCCTATTCTTAAACGCTAAAGCAGATGGCCTAACGTTTTCACTGGTCGCTCGGGGATTAAAATATAGGCTATAAAACGGCAGTGCATCGACAATGATTAAGCGCTCAACCCACTCAGGGTAACGCGCCCCTAGCACCAACGCCACTTCACCACCTAATGAATGACCAATAATGATAGGCGCTTTAATGTCATTTTTCTGAATATAATCAGCAATCGCATCTGCGGTTGGTACGATGACCTGCCCATCTGAATCGGTTGCCGCAGGCAATCCTGCAAATCCTGCAATTTGTATCTGATGGAGTCGATGGTTTTCCCGTAACCGATTCGCTAAGCTGCCCCATACTTCATGAGAGGACGCCAATCCGGGTATCAAAATAATATCTGAGCCTTGCCCTTCTGCTTTAACAAGCACGGGATCCTGCTTAATAAAAATAGCCCCGGAAAGCGTTTGATTAGCCAACGCCATTGGAGAATGAAAGCAAAGAATACCTATAACTAAAAATAGAATCCGTCTGAACATTAGTCGCCTCCTGCTTATATAATTACATCCACCATATATTTTTAATATTATAAAGGGAAGTTCTAATACGCAGTCATCACTCAATCTCATTGAGGCATAAATTTTTAGTCGCTCTCTTCTCTAAGAGTACAAGCGCGTCAGGACTTAAGATAAGACATTCACTGTGATGATAAACACCTAATTAACACCGACAAAGACAATATAATTAATGCGTGTTATAAAATTAACAAATTAAATTCGAAAAGGAAATCGAGGACAATACTAAAGGCAATGTAGAAACCGATACAAATCCCGCTATCAAATCAATCCGCCAAGAGTAAGGTATACCCCTTTAAATTTTATGCGCCTCCCGACACGCAGCTTGAACCAGATTCAAGCCGATGGCCATAAGGCACTAATGAGCACTACGCGACTAAAGACATATTGAAAATGAAGGGCTTTAAAACGAGCAGATACTATTGGAATACTGCAAAAAAGAAACTTGGAGCGGGAAACGAGGTTCGAACTCGCGACCTCAACCTTGGCAAGGTTGCGCTCTACCAACTGAGCTATTCCCGCTTGGGAGATGCGTTCGTAAGAGCAGAAGAAAGTTGGAGCGGGAAACGAGGTTCGAACTCGCGACCTCAACCTTGGCAAGGTTGCGCTCTACCAACTGAGCTATTCCCGCATGCGCGAGGCTAACTTTCTGGTGCTGCTGACAAACGTCAAAACAAAATTTGGAGCGGGAAACGAGGTTCGAACTCGCGACCTCAACCTTGGCAAGGTTGCGCTCTACCAACTGAGCTATTCCCGCATTCCAAGTGGCGTACTATCAAGAAATAATAACGTCACGGGGAGCGCATTATACGAAAATTAGCACCGCCCGCAAGCCCCTTGAGTCAAAAAAACCGGCTTTTTATACCGTTTGGCGATTAAACCGGCAGCACAGCCTATCCCGTAACCAGTCAATAGGCGCACGCTTAGACCCTGTTTACCTAGAGCTGAATAAAATGCTCCCGATAATAGGCCAGCTCCGCAATCGAGTCGCGGATGTCGTCCAGCGCCTGATGGGTGCTCTTCTTTTCGATGCCCGCGAGGATCGACGGCTTCCAGCGGCGCGCCAGCTCTTTAAGCGTGCTGACGTCCAGATAGCGATAGTGGAAATAGCGCTCCAAATCCGGCATATAGCGGTAAAGGAAGCGCCTGTCTTGGCCTATGCTGTTGCCGCAAATCGGCGAGACGCCCTGCGGCACCCACTTTTGCAGGAACTCGATGGTGGCAAGCTCAGCCGCCCTTTCGTCCATCGGACTCGCCTTAACGCGCTCCACCAGCCCGCTGGCGGTGTGGGTTATGGTGTTCCAATCGTCCATGATTGCCATATGCTCGTCGGTCTGATGAACGGCAAAAACCGGCCCTTCGGCCAACACGTTCAAATTGGCGTCCGTCACGATAGTGGCGATTTCGATGATTCGATTAACCTCCGGATCCAAACCGGTCATTTCCAGATCGATCCAAATCAGGTTATTCTCACTTCCAGACATGATGATTCCTGCGTGATTAGCCAAACATCAGTGTATCATAGCGTTTTCACGCGTAACGGGCGACTGCGCCGTATCAAAAAGGTGTTTTAAAGGATGCTTTGTGAGTAAAAAGAAACTGTCCAAAGGCCAGCAGCGACGGGTCGCCGCCAACCATCAGCGGCGTTTGCAAACCGGCAGCCAAAAGGCCGAGCCGGACGACTCCCTGTTTGACGAGCCGCAGGAAGGCGTCGTCATCAGCCGGTTTGGCAAACACGCCGACGTGGAGGACATCGAAGGCGGCCTACACCGCTGCAATATTCGTCGCACCGTTCCGTCGCTGGTTACCGGCGACCGAGTCGTATGGCGCCCCGCATTTTCCGAGCACGCCAAGGGCATTATCGAAGCGGTGCACGAACGCACGTCCGTGCTGACCCGCCCCGATTTCTACGACGGCATCAAGCCCATCGCCGCCAACATCGACCGCATTATTATCGTCTCGGCCATCGTGCCGGAGCTGTCGCTCAACATTATCGATCGCTATCTGGTGGCCTGCGAAACCGTCGCCATTTCACCGCTTATCGTGCTCAATAAAGTCGACCTTCTGGACAACGAAGGGCGCGACTTCGTCGAACAGGCGATGCAAATCTATCGCAATATTGGTTACCCGGTGCTGCTGCTCTCAAGCGTCAGCGGGGAAGGCATGGATGAACTCACCGAAGAGCTTAAAGGCCGCGTCAGCATCTTCGCCGGGCAGTCCGGCGTAGGAAAGTCCAGCCTGCTCAACGCGCTGCTGCCGCCGGAAGAGGCCACTATCGGCGTGGGAGACATTTCGGACGCGTCCGGGCTTGGCCAGCACACCACCACCGCTTCTCGCCTTTACCATCTGTCCAACGGCGCGGACATCATCGACTCCCCCGGCGTGCGCGAATTCGGCCTCTGGCACCTGGAGCCGGAGCAGGTCACCCACGGCTATGTGGAGTTTCGCGAATTTATCGGCCACTGCCGCTTTCGCGACTGCAAGCACGTCGACGATCCTGGCTGCGCCATCCGCGAGGCGGTAGACGCAGGGGAAATCGCCGAAGAGCGCTATGACAACTACCTGAAAATTCTCACCAGCATGGCGGAAGTCAAAAGCAGAAAAAATCCTAACGACGCAAAGGACTAGTTCCCCTTCTGCGTATTTCAAACAGGAACATTGAAGCGTTGCAGCGGTCATAGCTTTTGGGCCTTTGGGGAAAATGACTTTATTCTCCGCCCCCGCTACAATGCGCAACCTAGGCAGTGCCTAATTCTGGTCAATCCAATAAAACGAGGCTACCCGTGCTGGATCGCATAAAAATACGATTTCAATATTTACTCCCCAAGCAGGGGCTTACTCAATTAGCCGGTCGGGCAGCGAGCTGGCAGGGCGGATGGCTTACCCATCTGGTCATCAAGGCGTTCGCCAAATACTACCGGGTCGATATGCAGGAAGCGCAGAGTCCTGAGCCTGAATCCTACCCGACGTTCAACGAGTTCTTCGTTCGCCCGCTCAAAGAGGGCGCTCGCCCGATCGTAGCTGACGAAAACCAGCTTGCGCTCCCCGCCGACGGTGCCGTCAGCCAGCTAGGGCCGATTACTGACGGAAAATTGATACAGGCCAAAGGCCACGACTTTACGCTGGAAGCGCTGCTGGCCTGCAACATGCCGATGGTAGAAACGTTCCAGAACGGCCTGTTTGCCACCATCTATCTCTCACCGAGGGACTATCACCGCGTGCACATGCCCTGCCGAGGCGCGCTGCGTGAAATGATTTACGTTCCCGGCGACCTGTTCTCCGTAAATCCGCTCACGGCGGAAAACGTCCCCAACCTGTTCGCCCGCAACGAGCGCGTTATCTGCCTGTTCGATACGCCGTTTGGCCCGATGGTGCAGATCCTGGTGGGCGCTACCATCGTTGGTAGCATAGAAACCGTGTGGCAGGGTACCGTTACGCCGCCGCGCGAAGGCGTCCTCAAGCGCTGGACCTACCCGACCGAAGGCGACGAAGGTGCAATCGTTTTGGAAAAAGGCGCGGAAATGGGCCGCTTCAAGCTGGGTTCAACCGTTATCAACCTGTTTACCCAAAACAGCGTAACCTTTGCCCCACACCTTCAGTGCAAAACGCCGACCCGGATGGGCGAGCGCTTTGCCGACGCCAATCAGGCCCGTTTTTAACTCTCAGCGGAAACTTTTGGATGAAACTGACGCGCCTACTGTCGGCACTGTTGCTAAATCTGACGCTGCTCGGGCCCGCCTGGGCGGCAGCGCTGCCGGACGCAGGGCAGATCAAGCAGGAACTCAAGCAGGCTGAAGCCAACAAGGACATCCCGAACCAAAAGGAAGTCCTTGAGGCCTATCAGGGCGCGCTCAACTGGCTTACCGAACGCAGCGAGTCTTTGGCCCGCAGCCAGCAGTACCGCAAGTCTATCGACGACTTTCCCAAAATAACCAAAAGTCTGCGCACGCAGTTGGAAAGCGAAAGCGCCGCGCCGCAGCCGCCTCAGGCAGGGTTATCCATCGCCGAACTTGAGCAGCTGTCTATTCAGACCAACAGCAGGCTGCTGGAATTAAACCGCCAGCTCCAGCAAGAGCAGGACCGCACGCGGGAAATTACCAACTCGCTGAGCCAGCTTCCCACTCAGCTGGTAAATGCCCGCAAAACCTTAAGCGATCTGGAAAGGCGACTGCCGGATCAGAATCAGTCTTCAGTGTTGGCGATAGCCAAGCAGGCGCAGCTTCAGGCAGAGATCGCCTTCAACAAGGCCAAGGTCGACGAGCTGGAGCTGGAACAGCTTTCCGCCAGCAACCGTCAGGAAATATCCCGCCTTCAGGCCGAAGTTCTGAAGGCCCAACAGGCGAAGACCGACGCGCTTCTTCAGCTGGTTAACGCCCAGCTTAACCAGCAGCGTCAGCAGGAAAGCCGCCAAACGCTGGAGCACACCACCCAGCTTGCGGAACAGCACGGCGATCTGCCGTCGTCGGTGCGCAAGCTGCTGCAGGAAAATCAGGAGCTGTCCGAAATGCTGAGCCATCAGGCGCAGAAAATGGACCAGATCTCCACCGAGCAGCGCGCGACGATCGGTAAAATCCTACAGGTTCGCCAGGCGTTCACCACCCTGACGGAGCAGTCACAGTGGCTGGGAATGTCCACGGCGCTGGGCGAATCCCTGCGGTTGCAGGTTTCCCGCCTGCCGGAGGTGCCCAAATCTCAGCTTCTGGATACCGAAATGGCCGACATGCGCGTCCAGCGCCTTAGCCTGGAAGAGCGTCGCGACAAGCTGACCCATATGGCTGGGCTGACTCAGGACAACGGTCAGCCGCTGACGGAACAGCAGCAGGATTTGGTCAAGCAGCAGGTGAAAATGCAGCAGGAGCTGCTTTCATCCCTCCTCGCCGGCTACGACACGCTGCTGATTGAGCTGACCAAGCTTAAGGTTTCCAACAACCAGCTGACGGAAGCGCTGGTAGAAATAAAAGAGGCCTCCCACCGCTATTTATTCTGGGTGGCGGACGTCAACCCGCTGACGCTCAGCTATCCGCTGCAGGTGTTTCAAGACCTCAACCAGCTGCTTTCTCTGGACACGCTCACCGAGCTGAGCGGCGCGGTAAAAACCATGCTGACCACTAAGGAGGCGGTAGGCATGATTTTCGCCGCCATTTGCCTGGTGGGCTTTAGCATCAGCTCCCGTCGCCACTATCAGGCGTTTTTAGAACGCGCCTCCTCCCGCATCGGCAAGGTGACTCAGGACCATTTTTCCCTGACGCTTAGAACCGTATTTTGGTCCGTTATGGCCGCCGTTCCCCTGCCGATACTTTGGTGGGCGCTGGCCTACGGATTACAGCACGCCTGGCAGTATCCGATCGCCGTCGCCATCGGCGAAGGCGTCAACGCAACCGTGCCGCTGATGTGGGCGTTTATGATAAGCGCCAGCTTCGCCCATCCGCAGGGGCTGTTTATCGCCCACTTCCGCTGGTCGCAGTCACGCGTCGCTCGCGCCATGCGCTACTACAAGCTTTCGCTGTGGGTGGTGGTGCCGCTGATTATCGCCACCATCAGCTTTGACTACTTTAACGACAGGCAGTTTTCCGGCACGCTGGGGCGCCTATGCTTTATTCTGCTGTGCGGCGCGCTGGTGATGATGACCACCAACCTGCGCCGCGCGGGCATTCCGCTCTATCTGGATCGCCGAGGCTCAGGAGAAAACGCCGTCAATCAGGCGCTGTGGTCGTTTTTAATCTTTGCGCCCATTGCGGCGGCGCTATCGGCGGCCTTTGGCTATCTGGCCACCGCCCAGGCGCTATTGCTGCGCCTTGAAGCCTCGGTCGCTATTTGGTTCGGGCTGCTGGTGATTTACCATATCATCCGCCGCTGGATGCTTATCCAACGCCGCCGCATTGAGTTCGACCGCGCCAAGCAGCGGCGCGCCGAGCGGCTGGCCCAGAGAGCGAAAAGTGAAGACGACTTGGCGTCAAGCTCTGACAGCTCAATGGATAACGATGAGCCGGTCGTCGTCGATCTGGACGCCATCAGCGCCCAGTCGCTACAGCTGGTGCGCTCAATTTTGACCATGATCGCACTGGTGTCGCTGATTATCCTTTGGTCGGAGATCCATTCTGCCTTCGCCTTTCTGGAAAACATTCGCCTGTGGGACGTCACCTCCTCCGTCGCCGGCACCGAGAGCATTCAGGCCATCACGCTGGGTTCGGTGCTTATCGCCGTGCTGGTGTTTATCGTCACTATGCAGCTGGTGCGCAACCTGCCCGCGCTGCTGGAGCTGGCTATCCTCCAGCACCTCGACCTGTCGCCGGGCACCGGCTACGCCATTACCACCATCACCAAGTACATACTGATGCTTATCGGCGGTATGGTGGCCTTCTCGCTTATCGGCGTGGACTGGTCGAAGCTTCAGTGGCTGGTCGCCGCGCTCGGTGTGGGCTTGGGCTTCGGCCTGCAGGAGATCTTCGCCAACTTCATATCTGGCCTGATCATCCTGTTTGAAAAGCCGATCCGCATTGGCGATACCGTCACCATTCGCGATCTGACCGGCTCCATCACCAAGATCAACACGCGGGCGACTACCATCGTCGACTGGGATAAGAAAGAGATCATCGTTCCCAACAAGGCGTTTATCACCGAGCAGTTCGTCAACTGGTCGCTGTCCGATTCGATTACTCGTATCGTATTGACCGTACCGGCCACCGCCGACACCGATCCACACCTGATCAAGCGCCTGCTGGAAGAGGCCGCCCACCAGTGTCCACTGGTGCTGGACACGCCGCAGCCCGACGCCTTCCTGGTCGACATTCAGCAGGGCATTCAAATTTTCGAGCTGCGGGTATTCGCCGCCGAAATGGGCATGCGCATGCCGCTGCGTCATGAAATGCATAGCCTTATTCTGAAAGCCTACGAAGAGAACAACCTGACGCTGCCGTTCCCGCCGTTCCAGATGAGCGTTAACGCCATGGCGCGACGCGCTTCCAACCTCAAGCCGCCGTTTAAGACCGGCGAGTTGTAACACAATAAGCAAACAGGGCGCAGTTTGCGCCCTGTTTGAAATTGATTGCTGATAAAGGTCTGAAATAAAATCTACAAAGTTAATCGGAGGGAGAGTGTTACTCGCTCCGCTCGCCCTACGGGCCAACACGTCGTGTTGTTCAACGCCTAAAGGCGTTGTCCGTTGGGGTCGACTTGGCGTAAGCCAACGACAAACCGGCAAAGCCGGTTTGAACAGCGCTTGCGCTGGCCCTTTAGGGTGAAGCCCGAAGGGCTTCATAACGGCCCCTAGGAAGGCTATGCCCGACGCACGCCCAAAGCTAATACAAGCGCTCTTCCGGCCGAGCACTATGACGATATAAGCACAATGCATTTTCGGCCGGAATATCCTCTGAAGCTCATTAGAACGTTTTATCAGCAGCCAGAACCGCGACGCTACGCCCTATCCACCGGAAACGCCACCACGTCCGCAATCGACTGCGCGCCCAGCGCAATCATAATCAGACGATCGACGCCCAGCGCCACGCCGGAACAGGCGGGCATTCCGTACTCCAGCGCCGCCAGAAAGTATTCATCAATCGGGCGAACCGGCAGCCCGCGCGCTTCGCGCTTACGGTTTTCCTGCTCGAAGCGCTGGCGCTGCTCGCCCGCGTCGGTCAGCTCGCAAAAGCCGTTGGCCAGCTCGACGCCTTTGTAATAAACCTCAAAGCGCTCCGCCACACGGTGATCTTCCGAACTGATTTCCGCTAAAGACGCCTGAGAAGCGGGGAAGTGGTAAACGAACGTCGGCTTGTCCTGACCGATGTGCGGCTCGACGCCGAAGGCAAACAGCATCTGCAGCAGGGTATCGCGGTCTTCTTCTTTCTCCGCCAGCTCGCCCAGTTCAATCTTGGCCGCCGCAGCGCGAAGCTGGGGCTTATCTGCCGACAGCGGATCGATTTCCAGATGGCGTTGGAAAATCTGCTGGTAAGAAACGACTTCGCTGGGCTCGCAGTCCAGCACCTGTTGCAGCAGGTCGTCAACTTCGTTCATCAAGCGGTACATGTCAAAGTGAGGGCGATACCACTCCAGCATGGTGAATTCAGGATTATGGTAGCGGCCGGCTTCTTCATTCCGAAAGCTCTTGCCCAGTTGATAAATAGGGCCGCTGCCCGCCGCCAGCAGGCGCTTCATGTGGAACTCGGGGCTGGTCATCAGGTACAGCGTTGCGCCTTCGGCCGCGCCGGGCCCTACGTAGCGAGTTTCAAACGGAACCAGGTGCAGGTCGGTCCCCGCGGCTCGACTCATCGCCGGAGTATCCACTTCCAGCACGCCGCGCTCGGTGAAAAAACGACGAACTTCCGTTACGATCTTCGCGCGCTTTAATAGGTTAGCGATAGACGCGCTGGGCTGCCAATTGGCCAGATCGCTCATTACTTATACACTCCACAGTTCAATTTGTCGGGCAGTCTACCGTTATCTTCTCCTACAGACAAATTCCGCCGCCGCGTTCGCCGCTTTTGTCGCAAATAGAAGAGGATTTCATCCTACTAAATACAATTTATTAATATACTCATCACATTTTATTAATGTTTGTATTTTCAAAAAAAATAAAAGCACTATCCTTCTTATCGCCACAAAAAATCGACCACATCAAAATTCATCTACATCTTCTTGGGTAGAATAGCGCCCTATTTCAGAATCGCCGACAGATATGGTGGTTAAAAAGGTCAACATTAGATTTTCCTAGTGCAACAAACTTGATTAGCCGAAATGAGACGATTTTTTATTATCACCTTGGAACAATTGGAGGAATGCAGTGCAAACCTTTAACGCCGACATCGCTATTATCGGGGCCGGGGGCGGAGGCCTGCGCGCAGCCATCGCCGCAGCCGAAGCCAACCCCAACGCTACCATTGCGCTGATTTCTAAAGTCTATCCCATGCGCAGCCACACCGTCGCTGCCGAAGGCGGCTCCGCTGCCGTCATCCGCGACGACGACAGCTTCGAACTTCACTTCCACGACACCGTCGCCGGCGGTGACTGGCTCTGCGAGCAGGACGTCGTCCAGTACTTCGTCGAGAACAGCCCTCGCGAGATGGTTCAGCTCGAGCAGTGGGGATGCCCCTGGAGCCGCAAGCCCGACGGCGCCGTCAACGTCCGCCGCTTCGGCGGGATGAAGGTCGAGCGCACCTGGTTCGCCGCCGACAAGACCGGCTTCCACATGCTCCATACCCTGTTCCAGACCTCGCTCAAGTACCCCAACATCAAGCGCTTCGACGAGCACTTCGTTCTCGACCTGCTCTCCGATGAAGGCCACGTCCGCGGCCTCGTCGCCATGAACATGATGGAAGGCACCCTGGTGCAAATCCGCGCCAACGCCGTCGTTATGGCCACCGGCGGCGCCGGTCGCGTCTATCGCTACAACACCAACGGCGGTATCGTCACCGGCGACGGCATGGGCATGGCCTTCCGTCACGGCGTCCCGCTACGCGACATGGAGTTCGTTCAGTATCACCCTACCGGCCTGCCCGGCTCCGGTATCCTGATGACCGAAGGCTGCCGCGGCGAAGGCGGCATCATGGTCAACAAGGACGGCTACCGCTACCTGCAGGACTACGGTCTCGGACCTGAAACCCCGCTCGGCCAGCCACAGAACAAGTACATGGAACTCGGCCCCCGCGACAAGGTCTCTCAGGCCTTCTGGCACGAATGGCGCGCCGGTCGCACCATCCCGACCCCGCGCGGCGACGTCGTTTACCTTGACCTGCGCCACCTGGGCGAGAAGAAGCTGCTCGAGCGCCTGCCGTTCATCTGCGAACTGGCCAAGGCCTACGTCGGCGTCGACCCGGTGAAAGAGCCTATCCCGGTACGTCCGACCGCGCACTACACCATGGGCGGCATCGAAACCAACCAGCAGTGTGAAACCCGTCTGGCCGGCCTGTTCGCCGTCGGCGAATGTTCTTCCGTCGGCATGCACGGCGCCAACCGCCTGGGCTCCAACTCGCTGGCCGAGCTGGTGGTCTTTGGTCGCGTCGCCGGCGAGCACGCCCTTGAGCGCGCCAAGACCGCCAACGCCGCCAACGGCTCCGCGCTGGACGCACAGGCGTCCGACATCGAAGCCCGCCTGCACGCCCTGCTCAAGCAGGAAGGCACCGAGAACTGGGCCGATATCCGCGACGAAATGGGCACCAGTATGGAAGAAGGCTGCGGTATCTACCGTACCGAAGAGCTGATGCAAAAGACCGTCGACAAGCTCACCGAGCTGAAAGACCGCTACAAGCGCGTTCGCATCACCGACCGCACCAGCGTCTTCAACACCGACCTGCTTTACACCATCGAGCTGGGCCACAGCCTTGACGTGGCCGAATGTATGGCTCACTCCGCCCTGCTGCGTCGCGAATCCCGCGGAGCGCACCAGCGTCTGGACGAAGGCTGCACCGAGCGTGACGACGTCAACTTCCTCAAGCACTCGCTGGCCTTCTACAACCCTGAAGGCGGCGCGCCGCGCATTGACTACAGCGACGTGAAGATTACCACCCTGCCGCCGGCCAAGCGCGTCTATGGCGCTGAAGCCGAAGCCCAGGCGAAAGAAGAAGCACTGAAGAAGGAGCAGGCGAATGTCTGAGATGAACACCCTCAAAGTAGAAGTCATGCGCTATAACCCCGAGCATGACGCCGAGCCGCGCTTCGAGGCCTACGATGTGCCTTACGATGCGTCCACCTCGCTGCTGGATGCGCTGGGCTACATCAAGGACCATCTGGCGCCCGACCTCTCCTACCGCTGGTCCTGCCGGATGGCTATCTGCGGCTCCTGCGGCATGATGGTCAACAAGGTGCCCAAGCTTGCCTGTAAAACCTTCCTGCGCGACTACCCGCAGGGCATGAAGGTCGAAGCCCTGGGCAACTTCCCCATCGAGCGCGACCTGGTGGTCGACATGACCCACTTCATTGAGAGCCTGGAGGCCATCAAGCCTTACATCATCAATGACGCGCTCAAGCCCGAGAACGGCCCGACCCTGCAGACCCCGGCGCAGATGGAGAAATACCATCAGTTCTCCGGCTGCATCAACTGCGGCCTGTGCTACGCCGCCTGCCCGCAGTTCGGTCTGAACCCCGAATTTATCGGGCCGGCCGTGATTACGCTGGGCCACCGCTATAACCTCGACACCCGCGACAAGGGCAAGAAGGCGCGGATGAAGCAGCTTAACGGCAAGAACGGCGTGTGGAGCTGTACTTTTGTGGGCTATTGCTCTGAAGTCTGTCCGAAGCACGTGGACCCGGCGTCGGCTATCCAACAGGGTAAGGCCGAGAGCGCCAAAGACTTTATGATTGCCATGCTGAAGCCCCAGTAAGGGAGTAGGAGACGATGATGATGACCAAACGTAAACCCTATGTCCGTGAGATGAAGGCTTCCTGGTGGAAGAACCTGGGGTTCTATAAGTTCTATATGTTCCGCGAACTCACTGCCGTGCCGGCGGTGTGGTTCAGCATTGTGGTGCTGATTGGGGTATTCTCCTTAAGAAGCCTGGAAAGCTGGGCCGGTTTTGTCGGCTTTTTACAAAACCCGCTGGTGATGCTGCTAAACATCATCACGCTGGTGATGGGCGTGGTGCACACCAAGACCTGGTTTGACCTGGCGCCGAAGGCGGTGAACATCGTCAAGGGCGATGAGAAGATGAGTCCGAAGCCGATGATTGCCGGCATGTGGGCAGTGACGGCGGTGGTAACCGTGATTATTCTGGCCGTGGCGCTGGTGTAAGGAGGGGAATGAAATGATTGACCAAAACCCTAAGCGTTCTGACGAACCGGTATTCTGGGGCCTGTTTGGCGCGGGCGGCATGTGGAGCGCGATTGTAGCACCCGCGATTATTCTTCTGGTGGCGATTATACTGCCGCTGGGCTGGGCGCCTGAAGCGCTGAGCTATCCGAGAATATTGGCCTTCTGTCAGAGCTTCATCGGCCGGGTGTTCCTGCTGCTGATGATTATTCTGCCGGTATGGTGCGGGCTGCACCGCATGCACCACATGAGCCACGACCTGAAGCTGCACATCCCTGCAGGCAAGCTGGTGTTTTACGGCATTGCCAGCGTGTTGAGCATTCTGGCGATTGTTGGCGTGTTTATGTTGTAAAAGGCATGCTGTAACAGGCCGTCAGGCTTTATCTGAAGACAAGGCGCTCCGCATTCGGGGCGCTTTTTTATGTCAGGATCTCTAAGATCCCGATCGTCTTTATTTCTTTCAACCACAGGTAAGCCCGATCCAGACAAAAAAGAAGGGGAAGGCGTTTCGGCCCTCCCCTTCAACGCTACGCTAACAGCCACTTAGAACCGGTACTTAACCCCCAGCGTCACCGCCGTATCGCTGTAGCCCTTGTCACCCAGCTGCTGCGCCACGTTGGTCCACAGGTTCAGGTTGCGGTTCAGCTGCCCCTCGGCCCCCAGCTTCAGCTCGCCCACGTTGCGACTGCCCGCCTGGCTTACCGTCACCCCGTCCATCGTCGCCCCCGCCTGCTCGCTGTTGTACAGCCAGTTCGCTTCGGCATAGACGGTGAACAGCTTCTCCTTGCCCTTGTCGACATCGCTCACGCCGTCGCGCGACACCTTCAAGCCCAGCCGCGTCTGCACGTTGTTATCCCCGCTCGACGTCACCTTCGTACCGTTAGCTTCACGCACCGTGTCCGCCGTTATCCCGCTCCACGTCACCTGCCCCTGCGGCGTCAGGTAAACCCGTCCGTTGGCGCTCTCGTAGACCGGCATCCGGTAGCCCGCCTCTATAGAGGCGCTGAAGCCGTCCATGTCGTACGACTCGCTCGCCACCTGCTGGCCGCTCACCTCCGCATCCAGCCAGCTGTACTGCACCCAGCTGTCCACGTATGCGCCGTTTAGCGTATTGGCGTCCTGATACCAGGTGCCGTAAAGACCGGTGCTGTAGCCCTTCACCGAGCTGTCCGCCTGATAGCCGGTCTTCTGTGAATCCGTTTTGCTCTTGGCATAGCCGTAGCCCAGCATCACCCCCAGCCCGGCGCGGCCGTTGTCGGACGTATCGATATGACTGATTTCGCCACCGCCCTGTATCACATAGCTGTTGGTCGAGGTATTCAACTGCCCGCTGTTGTCGTGATAGCTCTGGCGACTGCCCGCCTGGCGCAGCCACAGGCTGGAGTTCTCCGCTCTGCCCTCGCGGTCCGACAGCCGCAGCGTAAACAGCCGGTTGGCCGCCGCCATGTTGGCCATGTAGCCCCCTGCCTCCGGGCGATACACCGACGGCTGCGGATTGTCCGCGTTCAGCGCCGAGCGCAGGTACCAGTCGCCGTCGTCCGGCGTGCTTACGCCCCCCTGATACAGGAAGTACTCGTAGGCCCCCGCCAGGGCGCGCCCGCTTTGGGTAAACGTGCCGTTGGACGCCCCCTGCACCTCGATAAGCTTGATGCCGTTCTCGGTCTGCGCGCCGTTACCTCGGGCGCTGACCACCGACACCTTGCTCTCTCCGCTGCTGTCGCCGGTAATCAGCAATTTATCGGTGGATGAGCCATCGCCCCCCAGGTCGGTGTTGAATATTACCGTACCGCCATCGCCGACATAGTCGCCGTCAATGGTAAACGTTCCCTGGCCCGCGCCGGTCAGGGCATGGCCCATCACCAGATTACCCGCGTTGGTCACGTTGCCCGTCACCGTGCCGTAGCCGCCCAGCGCGCCGTACTGGCCGATGGTCACGTTGCTTTGGAGGTTGGCCAGCGTTTCGGCCGCCTTGCCCAGCTGAAGCACGCCGTTCTCGATAGTGGTTTGTGACGCTTGTACGTTGTCGCCGTCAATCACCACCGTGCCGCTACCGCGCTTAACCATCGAACCGTTACCGCTCACCGCGTTGGTCAACGTCCACTGCCCGTCGGTCTCCACCACCAAGGTACCGTCGTTGTTCACCGTGCCGTCGCCCAGGTTGGCGGCGGTCGTCGCCGTTAAAGTGGTATCGGCATTGACGGTAAACAGGCCAGTGTAGTGTTGGCTGTTGCCGCCCAGGTACATGTTCGCGCCGTTGGTCAAGGTCACTTCGCCGTTACCGCTAAGATTGTTGAACAGCGTACCGCGGGCGCCGTCCAGATTAAGCGTGCCCGCCAGATTAATCGCGCCCTTGCCCAGCCCCTGCGGTTGAGTCAGCCGCGCCGTTGCGCCATTCTCGATGTCAGTGGTGGCCGTCAGGCTGCCGTTGTTTTGGGTGACGTCCAGCGTACCACCGGTTAAGGTCAGCTGACCGCCGCCCGTCAGACTGCCATTGGCCGTACCGCCATTGCTGATGGTCAGTGCACCGCCGTTGAGGTTCAGGCTGCTGCCGCTTTGGGCATCAAGCTGCCCCACCGTCTGCGCATTGCCGTTAAGGTCAACCCCGCTACCGGACTGCATGTTCAGGCTCGACGTCTTCCCAAAGCCGTTATCGGTTATCAGCACCACCGTACCGCTGTTGACGTCCGTCGCCCCCAGATAGTCGCTGGCCGCGTTGCCGATGCGTACCGTGCCAGTGGCGTTGACGGTAAAGCCGCCGTCACCGGTAAGCCTGGCCCCCAGCTTATCGTCGGTTGCACCCGCGTTGCTCAATATCACCGACTGGCCCGCAAAGGCGTCCAGCTGGGTCAGGCCGTAGCCCAGGTACAGCCCGTCGCTCTTCACCGCGCCGAAGTAGTTATAGTGGGCGTTGCCCGCCGCCACCCCGTCCTGCACCAGGCCAACCAGGGTGTCCGCCGCGACCGGCGTGCCGTCCGCCTGCGTCACCTGTATCTGGCTGCCCACGCCGTTGACGGTTGACGCTATAACGATTTGGTCACTGACGTTGTCATCCTGGTCAAACAGCGACGTACCGCTGGTCGGTATCGGGTTGGGCAGGTTAGCCGGGGTCGTAATCGTCAACTGACCGCCGCCGGTCGCGTCTAAGGTATTGACCGTGAGCGTCCCCTGCGGACGGTGGTCCGTGCTGCTGTAGTCCACTTCTATCCGACCGCCGTTAAGCTGCAGGCCGCCGATGGTATGGCTGCCGTCAAGCTTCACGCTGCCAAGCCGGGTCCCGTCGCCGTTAAGCGCCAGCGTCGCCAGCCCCATGACGTTATCCGCAACGGCGTCCAGCACGAAGCGGCCGTTGTCCATCGCCACCGTACCGCTAAAGTTGCCACCGGCAGCCGAGGTATTAAAGGTAAAGTCGTTGTCCCTGTCGCCCAGGTCGACCGCAAGCGTGCCGCTGCCGGTAAGCGTACGGGTAAAGTCCACGTCGTCCGCCGACACACCGTCTTTGAGGATAGACAGCGTGCCGCTTGCGCCCAGGTTCACCGCGCCGGTGCTGCTGGCCAGGTGAGCCAGGCTCTCTACCTGTAGCGTACCGCCGGTCACGTTCACGTCCGCCGTATTGGCGCCGTTGTTGCCGGTCCAGATAAGCGTGCCGTCGCCCGCCTTGGTGATGGCGTTGGCCGCGTTGCCCGTATCGTCCCAGCCGCTCATGGTCGCCGTCACGCCGCTATCGACAATCACGCTGCCGCTTTTGGCCAGCGTCACGTCACGAGCGGAGGTCAGGTCTGCCGTGATTTGCAGATTGCCGCCGTTAAGCACCGTCAGGTTGGTGGCCGAACCGTCACCCAGGTTGGCGTCGGCAGAGATGGCCACCGTGCCGTTTTGAATGTCAGTCTTGCCGGAGTAAACGTTGGTGCCGCCGAGCGTCAGCGTGCCCGCGTTCTGCTTAATCAGGTCGCCGGTCCCGCTGACGAGGGCATTCAGCGCCATCGCCGCCGCGTTATCCACGATAAACCGGTTCGAGTTCAGCACGGCGAAGGCCTCACCGAGGTGTTGCGTTTCGCTCACCGTCAGCGTCGAGGCCATGTCAATGTCCACCACGCCGCTAAAGCCCGCGTTGTTGCCGCTCAGGCGCACGTCGCTGCCGTTACGGCTACTCAGCGTACCGCTGCCGCTGACGGCGTTGGCAAAGGTGCCGTCCGCGCCGTGCAGCGTCACGTCACCGTTGGCAACGATATTGCCGGAGCCTAAAGACAGCACGTCGTTAAGCAAGACCTCAGCGCCCGCATTCACCGTCGTCGTGGCGCTCAGGTTGGCGTTAGCGTTGGTCACGGTCAATGAGCCGCCCGCCACCGTCAGATTGCCGCTGCCGGTTAACGAGCCGGATGAGGTACCGCCGTTGGTCAACGTCAGGCTGCCGCCGTTCAGGCTAAGGGTTGAACCGGCCACGCCGTTCAGCGCCCCAATGGTCTGGGTCTTGCCGTTCAGGTTAACGGTGGTCGCCGTCGCCAGTTTCAGGTTGGCGGTCTGGCCCAGCGCATTGTCAGTGCCCACTATCAGCGTACCGCTCTGAACGTCGGTTGCGCCGGTATAGCTGTTGTCGAGGTTGCTCAGGGTCAGCGCGTTCACGCCGTTGCCCGCCGCAATGCCCAGGTCGCCGCTGCCGGTGACTTTGGCCGACAGCACCTTCTCGTTACTGTTGGCGGTGTTGATAACCAGTTCGCCACTGCCGCTGGTCAGCAGGTCAACGCGCGTCAGGCCGTAGCCCACGTACAGGCCGTTGGCCGTGCCGCCGTTGTCCTTGGTGGTCAGGCGGTAGTCGTAGTAGGCATCCGCCGCGTGCATGCCGTTTTGCAGCAGGTTGGCTGCGGTGGCGTTGGTAATAGCATTGCCGTTTTCGTCAACCAGCTGAAGGTTGCCCCCCTCGCCGGTGACGGACGTTGCCGAGGCCAACTGCACCAGCGTTTCGGTCTGCTGGTCCAGCAGGCCTTTGGTCTGATTAACAACCGGCGCGGTGGCGTTGTCAAAGCCGCCGTGGTCAATCATCACCCTGCCGGTGCCGCTGGCGTCCAGTGACGTCGCCGCAATGCGGTTGCTCGCCACCGACGCGTTCGGCAGGCTGACGCCAAAGTCTACCGTACCGCCGCTAAAGACCAGCCCGCCGATGGTCTGCACGCCGCTGCCCACGGTGGTGACGTTATCGCCCATCACCGACAGAATCGCCTTGGTCAGCGCGGTGGTGTTAAAGCCCGACAGCGCGAAGCTGTCGCTGTTCATATTGACCCGCCCGGCGAACTGCGAACCGGTATTGGCGCCGAAATCGAAGCTTGTGCCTGACTGTACGCCAATCAACCCATTACCGCTCAGGGCATGATTAAGGGCATAAGTAGACGCCGGGTTCAGCACCAGTGAAGACGCCCCGTCGATGGTAATCAGCCCCGAAGAGGCCGCCGTGTCGCCCATCAGAATATGCTGACCGGTGGTCAAGGTTGAGCCATTAGTCAGGTTGATAATGTCAAAGCGCTGCGCGTCGCTCGCCGCCGCCAGCATATAGTCGATGCCGTCAAAGGTCAGCGTATCGTGACTGCCGCCGGTGCCCGCGTCCAGCGCCCCAAAGGTCGCGCTGTCGCTGACCGTGATGTGGTTCTCGCTGCCCGCCCCGCCAACAAAACCGCCAAGATGGGCGCTGTCAGTGAGCATCACGACATTTTTACCGCTGCCCGCCGTCATTACGCCGGTGGTGGTCGCGCCGGTCGCATTCAACGTATTGTCGCCGTCGCCCAGCGCGATATCGCCGATGACCGCCTTCGCCAGCGTCAGCAGGCTGTTACCGTCTCCAGTGGCAATATTGCCCGCCGTGGAGTCCGTTACCGTAATCAGGTGATTGCCATCACCCAGGCTGACGTTACCCAGCTGTGAGCCTTCACTTACCGTCACTACGTTGGCCTTGCTGCCCAGAAGCGTGACGTCACCGGTGTGAACCGAGCCGTTGGTCGCGGTAAGCGTATTTGCACCGCCGCTGGCGGCAACGTTGCCCGTCAGAGTGCCGCCGGTCAGGTTGATGCGGTTATCGCCGGAGGTAAAGTCCAGCGAGCCGGTGATGTCGCCGGTGTTGGTAAAGGTCTTGTTGCCGGTATTGGACATGGCAATCGCCGCCAGCTCCGCGTCCGATGCCGTAATGGTGCCGCTGTTGGCAATCGTGTCGGCATCGTGCACGTTCAGCACGTTGCCGGTCGCCACGGTGGACTGCGAAACCAGGTTGCCGGAGTTCGACACCGTCTTCGCCCCGCTCACGTCTATCGCCGAACCGCCGGTGGCGCTGTTGACGTTAACGCTCACCCCGGTGTTCACCGTACGATTGTTGCCGTCCAGCATCGCCTTCACGCCGATACCGCTGCCGGCCACGTTGATAGTCAGTTCCGCCGAGTCCGAGAAGTCCAGATTGGCCGCTACCGAACTGCCGTCTTCGTCCTGATACAGAATGCCGGTGCCATCAGTCACCTCGATGACGCCGGAGTTGGTCTTCGCCAAAGACGCGCCCGTCTTGATGCCTATTCCTGAACCGCCAACCTGAATTTGGGTATTCTCTAAAGAAATCCCCTCAATACCCGCCACGTTGTGAATGCCGATACCGCTGGACGACGCGTCACTCATATCAATCACGGTGTCCGCCACGTTCAAGCCGGTCGCGCCGCTATCCAGCAGAATGCCGTCCGCCGAGCCCTTGGCCACAATGGTGCCACTGCCCGATACCGCCCTCAGGTCAAGCCCCGCCCCCGCGTCCACGTGAATGGCCGCCACCCCGTCCACCGCCGCAATGGTCCCGGAGTTGTCGATGGTGCCGTCCGCCCCCTTGATATGAATGGCGGTGCCGCTGGCCTGAATGTCTCCGGTGTTCACCACGTGGCCGCCGTCCAGGTCTATCGCCGTATGTCCAGCGCCCAAAGACAGGTTCACGTTGCCCTGGTTGTTGATGGTGCCCCCGTCCTGCGCCAGGAAGGCGGTGGAGCCGACGCTTCCCGCAAGCGACGTCACCGTCGCGTGGTTCTCCACCGTACTGCCTTCCCCGGTCGCCTTGCCCACCACCGCGTTAATCCCGCTGGCGTTAAACGCCGCGCCCGCCTCGATATTGGCCTTGCCGCCGTTCTCCGCCAGCACGCCGGTGGCGTTGGTGCCGATGGTCAGCTGGCTGCCGCCGGCAAGCGTTATCCGCGAGTCCTCGCCGTTCACCCGTATGCCCGACGTCACCCTGTCGCTACCCACCTTACCCGACAGGTTGAGGTTCAGGTCGCCGCTTAAGCTCGCGCCGTCGGTCACGTAAAATAGCGTTGCCCCGTCGCCGTGGACGTGCGTCAGCGTCGTGCCCGCCAGCGTATCAATCGCTGAACCGGCGCCGTCTATCCAGAAGGCGATTTGGTCCGACTTGTCGCTGTCAAAATTGACCGCCACGTTGTCATTAAGCGTCACCTTACTGCCTTCAGAGGCGTGCACCCCTACCGTTCCGGCCCCGTTCAAATTGACCGACGCCGCGTTGACGCCGTCGCCGACCGTCACTTCCACCTGGCTGCCTTTGGCCAGAACGCCGGCCGAGCGGGTCTGACTGTCCGCCCCGTCCCAGTCGCCATTGAGCGTAATGTTGCCCGTCGAGCTGAGCCGGGTCTCGGTGGTGTTCGCCGTGGCCGACAGACCGACGCTGCCCGCGCCGCTCAGCGTGATGTTGCCGCTGTTGCCGCCTACCGCGCCCTCTTCCACCTGAATGCCGGTCGCCCCTTTACCGCTGAAGCTGATATTGCCGGAGTTGGTCAAGGTCGCCAGGTTGCGGGCGATATAGCCCACCACGCCGTCCAGCGACGAGGTGAGGTGCGCGCCGGCGGTCAGGCGGGTTGCGCGCTTCTCGTCATCGGTCATCACGCGCTCCACCCCCGCCAGGTCGTAGCCCTGCCCGTCGGCGATACCGGCTATTGCGCCTTCGCCGGAAAGATTAATCGTGGCCGTCGCGCCAATGGTGCCGGTCGCGCCGCCTTCCACCAAAAAGCCCGTCGCGTTCTTGCCGTTAACGTTCACCGTCATGCCGCCGGAATCGACGGTAGTGTCGGCGCCCGTCGCGACAATCACGGTCGAGCCCTCGCCGGACGCCGACATGGTCGACGTCGCCGACGACGAGCCGACAAACGCCGCGCCGCCGTCCAGGCGCATCAGGGTGGAGTTGTTGGTGGTGACGTCCTGACTGCCGGTGCTGGTGTTGGTGATTTTGGAGCCCGCGCCGTAGACGTAGTAGCCTATCTGGTTTTCGCCGTCGGCGAAGGTGACCTGGCCGTTGCCTGAAAGGCTAATGGTTCCCTTATCGCGGGCGTGCAACCCTATCGCGCCGTCGCCCTCAAGGTTGACGGTGCCGGAGATGTCCACCAGCGAGTTAGCGCTGCTGGCCCATGCGCCGTAGTTGCGCAGGTCGGTGGACGGATCGGCGCTGCCGGTCACGTTGATCTGGCCGGAAGAACTCACTTGACCGCCGCTATAGGCTTTTATTCCGATATTATTGATGCCGCCAACGTTAATCGCCCCCGTATTGGAGATGCCTTTAGCGTTGTTATAGGCATAAATCCCGATATTCTGCCCCGGCAGGAAGGTGCCGTCTCCACCGTTACCCTTAATAGCGATCGTGCCGCTGTTGATAATCCGAGCTGACGCCATGGTCGAGTTTGCAGTAATACCGTATACACTATTACTCTTCGTCCCTAGCGTAATCAGCCCCTGGTTGTCTACCGTACCGCTGCTCAACGAGCTTACCTTGATAGCCGCAGAGCCCGCGGCGGCAAACATATCCTTACCGTCCTGCGAACGGCCGACGTACATCTCGCCATCGGCGCTATTGATAAAAGAAGCGCTCGCTGAGGCTAATGATACGCCAACAGTCGGTCCCAAATATTCAGTCGTTCTGGTTCCTTCAGTAATGCCGAGATTTACCACGCCATTATTAACCACCTTGGCGCCGTTGAGGACGGTAACCATCACATTATTGCCCTGGTTTTGGGAAGCTAAATTGGACCAGAACATGGGAATAACGTTAAAAATGCCGTTATTGATGAATTCCGTTCCTGCGTCATAGACATTGATACCATAACCTTCGATGCCTCCGCTGGTGCCCGTGATCATGGTTCCATTATTCGTCAGCCGCGACCCGCTGTACAAAACTCCAATGCGAAATCCCGTACTAATATAACCATCGTTAACAGCATTAGCCCCGCTCGTTAAGCGAATAAGACTAGTGGTAGTCGCCCCACTATCCAATCCCCTCAGACTGCTTGACGTTAAGTGACTGTCGGAAGCCAGATTAATATTGGCTCCGCTGCCGGTACCGTGTAAAAGTACGACCGTTCCGGGGGGGCTTAACAAGATAGGATCGGCATCGGCCGGAAGCGGATTAATGACATAGGTCGTTCCCGTGTTTTGGTAGGCTTTAGTAAGTTCGCTCGCGTAAGCGCCGGTGCTTAAGTTACCGGCCTGAACCTGAGAGACCAACCAGGCGTTATACGCCTTCAGCTCGCTTAGATTGGTTACGCTCTGGGTAGAACCATCAAAACCGGAAAATTCGCCGATGTAGGTGGTTTTTTTCGCGGTGTAGGTCGTGGAAGAGGTTGAACTGGTTTCCCAGCCAAACCCTATGGTGCTGGTGCCGTGCCAGTTAATCGTCGCATTGTTGGACGAGCCGTCGGCATAAAACAGCTGACTGTCGCGAAAGTTGGCGCTAATAGTATTATTGTTGTTATAAACGTCGGCCTGGCCGTTAGTCACCGCGACAAATCGCGTATTATAATAAACGTCAACCGGGCCTGATGGAAAAACCTTAATAGCTCCGCCGGGACTCGCTGTAGATTTATACTCTCTAAAGTTATTCTCGTCATAAACGGTAACAACCAGATTACTGTTGGTTATCGGATCGAATATGGTAATATTCTTATTTCTAGCACTAAGTTCTACATTGGTATCAGTTTCTGGAACCAGCGGTCCCGTCGCATAGCCGGCGTTTATCGCAGTATTTATCGAGTCAATAGATACCATGGACCCCTTTGTTGCCGTAATGGAAGAAAGCATGTCTATACGATAGGCCTGACCGTCAGAAATAACCGCCGTGCCCGCGCCGTTATTGTTGTTCGATGCCGACCAGACGCTTTCGAGCTGGCACTCAAGGGCGACGTTGTCGCAGTCGGTCGCCAAACCGACGGGCGACAGTACCGCCAGCGTCAGGCCCGCCAGCGCTCTGTTGGCCGCCCGCTTGATCCGCCCACGGCCCAGCTCGGAAGTTACCACCCACAGCCCTAACGTACAGTTCCAGATCACACGGTATATTTTGTTCATAACACATAGTCCATTACTTAATAAGATTTGCTTTCTTTATGGAATGGAAAGCAAAAGTCACTATTTTGATTTTTATTGAGTGTCTAAAAAATATATTTACGGTGTTAAAAAACGGGATATGCCCCTTTGGGGGTATTCGAAGCATGAAGTAATTAATAATTACCGACCTCTAAAAAACAAATACTATATAAATGACGATAAAATCGGAAACTTAAACTTAAGTTACCAAAAATATAGTTTTTTAATTTGCACAAATGCTTTATTACATTTTTAACTAGCGAATAATGCCCATCCACGATCTCATTATCCACTCTTTATGTGAAAGCCATAGGAGTAGCAGCACTATAGAAATCACCTTCAAACAACCTCCCAACCAACTGATTACAATGCATTTTATATAAATAGCATTAAACGGGCGCCGCTTGCCAAGAAGATAAAGTTCCCCATTCTCGGCGCTTCAGCCTAAAAAGCAGTCAAAGATAAACCGTTTTTCGAACGGTAAAACAAGACAGATCCGCTAATAACTACATGCACAATATTCAAATAAACAAATTAAAAAGCAGGCGATAAACTCCAATAAAAACAATACCTATCCCCATCATACTTCAAATTGCCTGTGATTTTGCCTATTTACACGGGCCTCATCTCTAACGAGGCTGCCGCAAGCGCTTTGTCATGCAGCTCGAATTATTTAGGGTATTAATGAGAATAAAAAAAGAGTTTTAAAAAAATATTAACAAAACATTCTAAAGTGGTGAAAATAAAAAACATAAATAGATAACCGCCAAAAGCGGTATCAAACAAAACTTATCTTTAGCGCCAATGGCTGATAAAAAACAAAAATAACCCCGCCAAATCCATAACAGATAAATAAATTAATAAAAACTCATAAACTGGCTGCAAAAACCATACAGATGCGGGATAATCGGCAAATTCGTTCAACATAGATCATCAATACACTACGACATGCTGCTATACGTTCTCTACATCATTGGCATCACGGCCGAATCCATGACCGGCGCGCTGGCGGCCGGTAAAAGCAAGATGGACATTTTCGGCGTCATCATTATCTCTTCAGTGACCGCCATCGGCGGGGGAACGGTAAGGGATATTATTCTCGGCCACTACCCGCTGGGCTGGGTCGCCCATCCGGAATACGTACTGATCGTCGCGGCCGCGTCGGTTATGACGGTCGCAACGTCAAGCATCATGATCTATCTAAGAAAGTTCTTTCTGGTGCTGGATGCGGTAGGGCTGGTGGTGTTTTCTATCATCGGCGCGCAGGTGGCGTTGGGAATGGGGCTGCCGATGCTTATCGCCGGCATCGCCGGGCTTATCACCGGCGTTTTCGGCGGCGTGCTGCGCGATATCTTCTGTAACCGCATTCCGCTGGTGTTTCAAAAAGAGCTGTACGCCAGCGTCTCTTTCGCCGCCGCCATGCTCTACGTTGGGCTCATTCACTTCAAAATAGCGACCGATATCGCCACTATCGCGACGTTAGCTTTCGGTTTTACCTTCCGCATGCTGGCTATCTGGTTCAAAATCGGCCTGCCGGTATTTAGCTACCAAACGGACGATTAAGACCCGACAGACTGGCGCTCCACCAGCCTCGGGGTCAGCGCCAGCGTTTGCGGGCTGCTGTGCAGCCCTTCCAGACGCCGCATCAGCGTGTCTATCGCTAATCGCCCTAATTCTCCCGTCGGCTGATGAATCGTCGTCAGCGGCGGCGTCAGGTACTGCGCCAGTTCGATATCGTCATAGCCGATAACCGCTACGTCCTCGCCAACCTTAAGCCCCATCTGGTTCAGCGCCAGATAGACGCCGACCGCCATGGCGTCGTTACAGGTAAACACGGCGTCCGGCGGTTCGGGTAGCGCCAGCAGCCTGCTCATCGCCTCGAGACCACCGGAAAACTCAAAGTTGCTGAAGATCTGATAGTCATCCGGTGAGTTTAACCCCGCCTTTTCCATTGCTTCCCGATAACCCGCCAAACGCCTGCGCGCCTGTACGTTATCCTTCGGGCCGGTGATGCAGGCAATGCGGCGATAGCCTTTTGATATCAGGTATTCGGTCGCCGTGAGCCCGCCCTGGAGAGAATTGTCCTGAATAACGTCGCACGCGCCGTTAAACGGCCCCCAGTCCATCATTACAATAGGCAGATTGGGATAGCGAGAGAACTGATTTTCCGAGATGGGGTGGCGCTCATTACACATCAAAATAAGGCCGTCGACCCGCCTCTGTAAGAGCGTTTCCAGATTGCTGTTCATCCGCTCAGGATCGTTTTCCGTGTTGCACAAAATCAGGCTATAGCCGCGTTCGTAGCAGCTTTCCTCTACGCCCCGCACCACTTCTGCAAAAAACGGGTTGTTGCTGGACGTCAGCAGCATCCCAATCGTACGCGTCGACTGCGCCTTCAGGCTGCGGGCGACGGCGGAAGGCGAGTAATTCAACGCGGCAACGGCAGAAAGAATTTTATCGCGGACGGACTCACTGACGAACCGACTGTTATTGATGACGTGAGACACCGTAGAGGTGGATACTCCCGCCAAACGAGCGACGTCTTTCATGGTTGCCACGGTACAGCTCCTATTGGCCTGCTAAAAATGCATCGATCTCTTTGCGCCAGGGCACTGACGGCTGCGCGCCCGGCCTGGTTACGGCTATCGCCGCGGCGGCGTGGCCAAAGCGAACGGCGTCCAGCAGCGCACGGCCCTCAAGCAGCGCGGTCATCATCGCGCCGTTAAAGGTATCGCCCGCAGCAATAGTATCGACCGGCTCAACGCGAAAGCCCTTTACCAACTGCCCTTCGCCTTCAACGCTAACCCACGCTCCGCGGCTGCCGAGCGTAATAATCACGGTGCGAATGCCCTTGGCGTGTAGTACTGCGGCGGCGCGATTGGCCTCTTCCTCGCCGGTGACGGCGATGCCGGTCAGGCGCTCCGCTTCGGTTTCATTTGGGGTGATAATGTCGATACGCGACAGCAGCTCGTCAGGCAGCGCCTGCGCGGGCGCAGGGTTCAGCGCTACCGTCGTGCCGTGCTCTTTTGCCAGCTTCGCCGCCGCAACGATGGTTTCAAGCGGGGTTTCAAGCTGCATCAGCAGCGCATCCGCCTCGACGATCCGCTGATGATATTTGTTCAGATAGGCGGGAGTCACCGCCGCGTTGGCCCCGGCGTCGATGGCAATCACGTTCTCGCCGTGACCATTGACGAAAATCATCGCTACGCCCGTGTGGGTGCCCGCTATTGCTTCAACCGGCGCAACGTCGATGTTGTCCTGCTCAAGCTGACGACGAACCTGTCTGCCCACGTCGTCTTCTCCCACGCAGGCGATAAACGTAATATCGGCCCCGCTGCGGCCCGCAGCAACGGCCTGATTCGCGCCCTTGCCGCCGAAAGAAATACGATAGCCCTGCCCGGTGATAGTCTCTCCCGGACGGGGAAATTCCTGCACGTTAAGGATGTGGTCAGCGTTGATGCTGCCCAGCACCGCCAGTTTTTTCCCTGACATCGTTGTCTCCTGTCAAAACGCGCGGCAAGCAGAAGCCCGCCGCGCAAAAGATAGAATAAAAAGCCGAAACAAAAACCCGAAATAAGATGAAGGTTTTACTTGGTAATCAGCTTCAACTCAACAGGAATGTTAGCGTCGACCTTCTCACCCTTCAGTACGTTAACCGCCGTTTCAACGCCGACGCTGCCGATAAGCTCTGGCTGCTGGGCTACGGTCGCGCCCATCTGGCCGCCCTTCACCGCGTTCATGCCGTCTTTGGTACCGTCAAAGCCAACAATCAGCACGTCTTTTTTACCGGCGGTGCGCAGCGCTCTCAGCGCGCCCAGCGCCATTTCGTCGTTTTGAGCAAACACCGCCTGAACGTCAGGGTGCGCCGTCAGCAGGTTCTGCATTACGTTTAGCCCCTTAGTGCGGTCAAAGTCCGCCGGCTGGCTGGCTAAAAGCTTGAACGGATGAGTCGCCATAGACTGCTTGAAGCCCTCGCCGCGCTCGCGGGCGGCGGAGGTGCCGGTGATGCCCTCAAGCTGAATCACCTTTGCGTCGTTGCCCAGCTTCTCGGCGATAAAGTCGCCCGCCAGTTTGCCGCCGGCCACGTTGTCAGAGGCGACGTGGCTGACCACCTCCCCCTTGTTCGCCGCACGGTCCAGCGTGATGACCGGGATATTGGCCTTGTTGGCCATCATGACCGCGTTGCCTACCGCGTCGGAGTCGGTCGGGTTAATCAGCAGCAGCTTAGTGCCGCGCACGGTGAGGTCCTGCACGTTGCTCAGCTCTTTTGCCGGATTGTTTTGCGAATCCAGTACGATCAGGTTGTAACCCAGCTCGTCGGCCTTCTTCTGAGCGCCGTCCTTCATGGACACAAAGAACGGGTTATTCAGCGTGGAGACAACCAGCGCAATGTTCTCTTTCGCCATCGCGCCAACGCTGACGGAAAGGGTAAGAGCGGTTGCAGAGACTATCATTGCCAGCTTTTTCATATTCATCGTCATCGTTCCTATTATCAGTAAAGTGACTCGGCCAGTGAAGTTACTTGCCGCTTCGGTTTTCAACCAGCACCGCCAGCAGAATGACAGCGCCTTTTACAATCATTTGGAAGTAGGCGGAAACGCCCAGCAGGTTGAGCGCGTTGCTTAAAAAGCCCAGGATCAGCGCGCCGATAAGCGTACCGGTAATGCGCCCCTTGCCCCCGGCAAGGCTGGTGCCGCCCAGCACGACGGCGGCGATGGCGTCCAGCTCATAGCCCAGCCCCGCCGTCGGCTGCGCCGAAGAGAGGCGGCCGACTTCAATCACGCCTGCCAGCGCCGTCAGCATGCCGCACAGGGCGTAAACGATAATCTTGACCCGATCGACGCTGATGCCCGACAGGCGGGTCGCCGCCTCGTTGCCGCCCAGCGCATAAATGTAGCGGCCAAGGCGAGTATGGTTAAGCAGGTACCAGGCAGCGATAAATACGACAGCCATAATCCATATCGGTGCGGGAACACCCAGCGGCGTGCCGATGCCAAACCACTCAAACGCCTCGGCGGACTCATTAAAGCCCAGATTAATCGGGCTGCCTTCGGAATACACCAGCGTCGCCCCGCGCAGCATCAGCATCATCACCAGCGTGGCGATAAACGCCTGCACCTTACCCTTGGCGACAATCACGCCGGAAACGCCGCCGATAGCGGCCCCCAGCAGTAACGCCCCCGCGACGGCAACGAAGACGTTGACCTCCAGCCCGACGATAGACGCCGCCACCGCGCCGGTCAGCGCCAGTACGGAACCGACGGACAGGTCAATGCCGGACGTCAAAATCACCAGCGTCATGCCCACGGCGATAATCGCGTTCACCGAGGTCTGCTGCAGGATGTTGAACATGTTGTTGAGCGTGAAGAAGTTGGGGCTTAGAAACGACACCACGACAATAAGCACGATAAGCGCTATCAGCGACTTCTGCTCAAGCAGCCACTCTTTGCCGAACCGCTTGGTGGAAGGGGAATGGTTTAACGTATTCACGAATTATGACTCCTGCTCTACGCGGTTGCTGTTTATCGACTTACCTACGGCCGCCGCCATCAGCACTTCCTGCGTGGCCTGCTCTATGGGGAACTCGCCGCTGATGCGGCCTTCATGCATCACCAGAACGCGATCGCTCATGCCGATAACTTCAGGCATTTCCGAGGAGACGAGGATGATGCTTAGCCCCTCGCGCTTGAACTGGTTGATAAGCTGATAGATCTCTTTCTTGGCGCCGACGTCCACGCCGCGGGTGGGCTCATCCAGAATCAGTACGTTGGGCCGCGTCATTAGCCCGCGGGCGATCGCCACCTTCTGCTGGTTGCCGCCCGACAGCAAACCGATCGGCTGCATCATGGAGGGCGTTTTGACGTTGAACAGCTGGATAAAGTCGCCTACCGCCTGCCGCTCTTCGCCGTGCTTCAGGCTTCCCCAGCGTCTACTGAAGTAGCGCAGCGCCGTCAGGGACATGTTCTCTTTTACCGACATGCCGAGCACCAGCCCGTCGCCCTTGCGGTCTTCCGAGATGTAGACAATGCCGTTTTTCAGGCCGTCCTGAGGACGCTTAATCGCCACGGGGCAACCGTCAAGCAGGATTTCCCCCTTACTGTGGGGCAATGCGCCATAAATCATTTTCACCAACTCGGTGCGCCCTGCGCCCATCAGGCCGGAAACGCCGAGGATCTCGCCGCGATAAAGCTCAAAGTTGGCGTTATTGACGCCGTTGCCGGAAAGCCCCTTAACCTGAAGGCGAAGCGAGCCTCTGGGCAAGTCCAGACGCGGATAGCGTTCATCGAGCTTTCGGCCCACCATCATTTCAATCAGCCGGTCTTCATCCAGCGACGAAACCGGACGTTCGCCGACAAACCCGCCGTCGCGAAGCACCGTTACGTCGTCGCAAATTTCGAAAATCTCTTTCAGGCGGTGGGAAATATAGACGATACCGCACCCTTGGGCGCGCAGCTCGTTGATAACGTTAAACAGCGAGGCGGTTTCCGTGTCGGTCAGAGCGTCGGTCGGTTCATCCATAATGATGACTCTCGACTCGAAGCTCAGCACCTTGGCGATTTCCACCATCTGCCGGTCGCCGATGGACAGTTCGCTCACCGGAATATGGCTGTCAAAGCGAACGTTCAGCCTTGCCAGCAGGCGGTTGGCCTCCGCATAGGTCTTCTTCCAGTTGATGCGCCCGATGGCGTTGACGAACTCCCGGCCGAGGAAAATATTTTCCGCCACGCTCAGCTGGGGGATCAGGTTCAATTCCTGGTGGATAATGCCGATCCCCGCCTCCTGAGAGGCCTTGGGGCCGTTAAACGCGGTCGGCTGCCCTAGATACTCGATGGTCCCCGCGTCTTTGGTATAAATGCCGGTCAGCACCTTCATCAGCGTAGACTTGCCCGCGCCGTTTTCCCCCAGCAGGGCCATCACCTTACCGGGATAAACGTTCAGGCTGGCGCCCGACAGCGCCTTTACGCCGGGAAACGATTTCTCTATTCCGCTGAGCTTAAGCAGAGGCTGCATCTTCATCGCTCCTTTAAAAAACGACGCCGGAGCACAAAATGACGTTGGCAAAAGGCGAGCACTCGCCGGTGCGCACCAGCGCCCGGCTGCCGGCGGTCAGCGCCTTAAACTCCGCGTGCGGTACGTATTCGACGGCAATGCGGTTGCGCTGGTTTTCCTCCAGATCCCGCAGTCGCGCCAGCAGTTGGAGGTGCAGCTCGGCGTTTTTCTCTTTAATTTCCGAAGCGATAATCGCCTTTTCTACCTGCATTTCTTCAACTACTGCGTCGAACACCTGTAAAAAAGAGGGAACGCCGTGAGTCAGGGCGAGATCGATACGCTCAACCAAGGCGGGAACCGGCAGGCCGGCATCGCCGATAGTCAGCGTATCGGTATGGCCGAGCCGGGCTATCGCAGAGGACAGCGGGGCGTTAAGCAGGAGGCCTTTTTTCATATGTTCCTCTCTATTCCTCTTAATCAGAGCACTGTCGATTCAGGTTAAAAAATCGACATCGAAACGTTTCGCTATTGAGCCGAGTTTAGGAATGAACGAAAAGAAAGCAATTTTTTTATTGGAAAACTGTGACAGCCATCGAAACGTTTCGATTTAGGCTGAACGCGGAATCGTGACAGCTGGAAAGGCAAGAAAAACTCGTTCGAAGTGAAGCTTCAGATTAATAACAAACACTGAAAACAAGCGCTGAACTGAGTGCGAAGTCAATCGGAGGGAGAGGTTACTCGCTTCGCTCGCCCTACGGGCCAACACGTTGTGTTGTTCAACGCCTAAAGGCGTTGTCCGTTGGGGTCGAATTGGCGTAAGCCAACGACAAACCGGCAAAGCCGGTTTGAACAGCGCTTGCGCTGGCACTGATGGGTGAAGCCCGAAGGGCTTCATAACGGCCCCTAGGAAGGCTATGCCCGACGCACTCCCAAAGCTAATAAAGGCGCCCTTCCGGCCGAGCACAATGGTAATATAGGCAGATAGTACTTTCGGCCGGAATATACACAGAAGGTAATTAAGACAATTCCTGCTCCATCACCAACATCTCCCGCAACTGCGACGAAACCACAAACTCCGCCTCCGTCTTTTGGCGGATCTGTTCAACGCTCACGCCCGGCGCGTGCTCGGTCAACGTTAGTTGGCCATCGATAAACTGGAACACCGCCAGTTCGGTCACCACGGTAGACACGCAGCCGCACGCCGTCAGCGGCAGCGTACAGCTACGCAAGATTTTAGACGCGCCGCTCTTGGCGCAGTGCTCCATCGCCACGATCACCTTTCGCGAACCGGTGACCAGATCCATCGCGCCGCCCATGCCGGGCACCATCTTGCCGGGAATCATCCAGTTGGCCAGATTGCCGTGCTGGTCAACCTCCAGCCCGCCCAGCACGCAGGCGTCCACGTGGCCGCCGCGAATAAGCGCAAAGGAAAACGCGCTGTCAAACGTCGCGCCGCCGGGAATAATCCCACACGGCTGCCCGCCGGCGTTGGCGACGTCTGGATCGGGGTTTTCTTCATCCGCCGGGCAGATGCCGACAAAGCCGTTTTCCGACTGCAGGACAATGTCTACGCCGTCCGGCAGATAGTGGGCCACCATGGTCGGCAGGCCGATGCCGAGGTTGACCACGTCGCCATCTTTTAGCTCCAGCGCCACGCGCTTGGCGATAAAGGCTTTAGGGTTCATAGCGCGCCTCCTTTAAATACGCCGCTGACCAGCAGGCCCGGCGTCATGATGCTGTCAGGATCCATTGCGCCAACCTCGACCAGCTCCTCCACTTCGGCAAACACCCGCTCGGCCGCCAGCGCCACCAGCGGGTTAAAGTTTCTCGCCGAGCGACGATAATAGAGATTGCCCGCCGCGTCGCCGCGCTTGGCATAGACGATCGCCAAATCGGCGCGCAGCGGCATTTCCAGCAGGTAGTGACGACCATCGATGGTCATTCTCTGCTTACCTTCTTCCACTACGGTACCAACGCCCGTCGGCGTCAGAAAGCCGCCCAGCCCGGCCCCGCCGGCGCGAATTCGCTCCGCCAGCGTCCCCTGCGGCACCAGCTCGACTTCCATCTCGCCGGCAATCATTTTGCGGCCCGTTTCCGGATGCAGGCCGATATGAGAGGCTATCACCTTGCGCACCCTGCCCGCCTCCACCAGCGGCGCCACGCCAACGCCCGGTTTGCCGGTGTCGTTGCCGATAAGCGTCAGGTCTTTGACGCCGGAATCCAGCAGCATTTGCACCAGCGTCGGGGGCGTGCCCTGCCCCATAAATCCGCCGAACATCACGCTCATGCCGTCGCGAAAGTGGCGGGAGAGGTCCTCCCGCGCGGTGACTTTAGACTTCATGACTCATCCTCCTTGGCAAATTACAGGCGTTCAACCACGACGGACACGCCCTGCCCGCCGCCAACGCACAGCGTCGCCAACCCGAAGGTTTTGTCCCTAGCGCGCAGCGCGTGCAAAAGCGAGACCAGGATGCGAGCGCCCGAAGCGCCGATCGGATGGCCCAGCGCGATCGCGCCGCCGTTGACGTTGGTCTTTTCCATATCGAAACAGAGTTCGCGCCCCACGGCGATAAACTGGGCGGCAAAGGCCTCGTTGGCCTCAATCAGGTCGAGATCCTTAACGGCAAGCCGCGCCTTTTCCAACGCCTTTATCGTCGAAGGTACCGGCCCAATGCCCATCACCGACGGGTCGACGCCCGCGGTCGCATAGCCGCGGATGCGGGCCAGCGGCGTCAGCCCAAGCGACTTCGCCTTCTGCGCCGACATCACGATAAGCGCCGCCGCGCCGTCGTTAATACCGGATGCGTTGCCGGCGGTCACCGTTCCCTCTTTGGCGAAGGCCGGGCGCAGCTTTGCCAACGCCTCGGCGCTCGCATCGGCTCGCGGATACTCGTCGCAGTCGAATACGACCTCCTTTTTCCTCTGCATCACGGTCACCGGCACGATTTCGCCTGCAAACGCGCCGCTTTCCGTCGCCGCCACCGCGCGCTGCTGGGAACGCAGCGCCACTTCGTCCTGCTCTTGGCGGCTGATGCCGTAGCTCTGGGCGACGTTTTCCGCCGTAATGCCCATGTGGTATTGGTTAAAGGCGCAGCTCAAGCCGTCATGCACCACGCTGTCGGTCAAGGTGCCGTCACCCATGCGGTAGCCCCAGCGGGCCTTGTCCAGCAGGTAGGGCGCGGCGGACATGTTTTCCATGCCGCCCGCCAGCACGACGTCGGCATCACCGGCAGCGATCGACTGCGCCGCCATAATGACGCTCTTCAACCCTGACCCGCAGACCACGTTAATCGAGGTGGCCGGAACGGCTTCGGGAATGCCGGCCCGAATGGCCGCCTGCCGCGCCGGGTTCTGTCCAAGCCCGGCCTGAAGCACGTTGCCGAGCACCACGTCGTTTACCGCGTCGGACGTAATCCCCGCCCGAGCGATGGCCTCTTTCGCCACGATAGCGCCCAGCTCAGGCGCGCTAACGCCCGCAAGCGAGCCGCCGAAGCTGCCGATGGCCGTGCGTACGGCGCTGACGATAACGATATCGTTCATCACTTTGCTCCCCGCAGGTTCAGGATCTGACGCGCCTCATCAGGCGTCGCCGGGTCGCGACCGGCCTCTTTCGCCAGGCGCACCGCGCGCTCGACGAACTCGGCGTTGGACTTCGCCAGCCGCCCCTTGCTGTAGTAGACGTTGTCCTCCATGCCGACGCGCACGTGCCCGCCCAGCGCCAGCGTCGCCAGCAGCACGGGCATATGGCCGCGGCCGATGCCGAACGCCGACCAGTGGGCGTCCACCGGCAGCAGGTTCCTGAGGTAGACCAGGTTTTCCACCGTGGCCGCCGTGCCGCCCGCCGCGCCCAGCACCAGCTGATAGTAAGCGGGCGTTTTAATCAGGTTCTTTTTGATGTAGTGGAGGGAGTTATAAAACATCCCGGCATCGAAAATTTCGATCTCCGGCCGCACGCCGTTGTCGATCATCAACTGACCGAGCTTTTCCAGAAACGCCGGATGGTTGATAAACAGGCCGCTGTGGGCCCAGTTCATCGAGCCGCAGTCGTAGGAGGCCAGCTCCGGCTTCAGCGCCGCCACGTGCATCATGCGCGTTTCGTCGGTCGCGTTCAGGTCGCCGGAAGTGGTGAGGTTAATCACGATGTCGCACTTCTCGCGAATAAGGCCTACCGTCTCACGAAACTTCTCGATGTTCATCGTGCCCTTGCCTTCGTCGTCGCGCATGTGCAGGTGGGCAATGGCGGCGCCCGCCTGCCAGCATTCATAAACGTCGTTGGCTATCTCTTTCGGCGTTAGCGGAATGTTGGGGTTGTCCTGCTTGGTCGGAAAGGCGCCGGTGGTGGCGACGGTAATAATGGTTTTGTTATTCATTTCAGCTTTCTCCCTGTACTTCAGCGCCAGGCTGCGCCGCGGCAGCCGGTCGTTTTTCTTTGTCGATATCGGGCAGCGCGAACATCATCAGCCCGGCCAGGCAGAAGAAGACGGCGCAAATCATGATGCCGGTCACCAGACCGTAGCTCTGGGCGATAAAGCCCATGGCGAATGGAGCGAAGGCGGAAACGCCCCGGCCGATGTTGAAACAGAAACCCGCCCCTAACGTGCGAACGCGGGTTGGGAACAGCTCGGGGAAGTAGGAGCCCATCAGTCCGACGAACGCGGTGAAGAAGGCGTAAACCGGCCCCATCACCAGCAGCGCGGTATGGCCGGTCATGTTGACGTAAATGGGCAGCGTTATCGCCGTGCCGATAAACGAAATCACCAGCGCTTTGCGGCGGCCGGCTTTGTCGGCCAAAATGCCGAACACGTTATAGCCGACGAACATGCCCACGTTCAGCACCACGAAGAACAGCGACATGGTTTCAATGCTCAGACCGCGATCCTGCGTCAGGAACAGCGGCAGCCAGGTGGTACAGCCCCAGTAGCCGATGAGGCCGAAGCTGGCGACCACGGTGGCCAGCAGCGTGTTGCGGGCCAGCTCTTTGGAAAAAATTTCGCCGATGCGCACCTTCTCGCCCTTGCCCTTCTGCGCCTCTTTCTGCTTTTTCCAGCTTTCGGACTCCGGCACGAATATCAGGAAGTAGACGGCGGCGATAATCGCACCCGCGCCGCACAGGAACAGAGCGCGCCAGCCGTAGGTCGGAATGATAAGGTAGGCTAAAAACGCCGCAAGGCCCGCGCCCGCAGGAAACGAGCTCAGCACGAAGGAGGCTGCTCTGCCCCGCTGCTTCGGCGGCCAGGTCTCCGCGATGTAGGCCACGATGATGCTCCAAACTCCGCCTAAGCCCAGGCCCGCGAGGAAGCGCAGCACCAGAATTTCAAACCAGGTGCTGGTAAAGGCGATGGCCGCCGTCAGAACGCTGAATACCATCAGGCTCCAGAACAGGGTTTTACGGCGCCCGTAGTTGTCGGCGCACCAGCCTACGACGACGCTGCTCAGGCCGATGCCGACCATCGTCGCCGTCGCCAGCAGGCCGCCGTCCGCCTTGGAAATACCCAGATCGGCAATAATCACCGGCATGGATACGGCAAGCAGTAGAATATCTACCGCGTCGAACATGTAGCCAAAAAAGCCGCCGAACAGAACGTGCCACTTTACCCGGGAATTACCGGCGGTCGCAGCGGCGTTGTCATGAGATTGCTTCATAGCGTCGTCTCCCGTCAGAGGTCGAACATGGCGACCGGCCTGCACCATCCGGCGCTGGCGGCCTTAATTTTGATGGGGAAGCAGGCAATCTTGAAGCCAAACGGCGGTAGCTTATCCAGATTGTTCATCTTCTCCATGTGGTAGTACTCGCGCTCAATGCCGGCGAAGTGTCCTTCCCAAATCAGGGAGGAATCGCCGGTTTCTTCAAATTCTTCGGCAATCAGCGACAGCGGGCGATCCCAGCTCCAGGCGTCGGTGCCGACGACCTTTATGCCGCGCTCCAGCAGGTAGAGCGTCGCTTCGCGAGTCATGCCGCAGCCCGCGCTGGTGTAAGCGGCGGTGCCCCACTGCTTCATAGCGCCGGTGTAAATGACGACGATGTCTAGCGGCTTTAACGTATAGCCGATGCGAGCCAATTCCGCCTCCAGCAGCTCAACGGTAATCTTGCCGCCTTCACCAGGAACCTCGGAGAAGTCGAGCTTAACGCCGTCCGAGAAGCACCATTCAAGGGGAATGTGGTCGATAGTACGGGCCGGTTCGCCCTGATTCATGGTCGGGTGATAGTGCCACGGCGCGTCCAGATGGGTGCCGCTATGGGTAGTCAGTTGGATATACTCAATCGACCAGCCCAGCCCGCCGGGTAAATCCTTCTCGGTCGCCGTCGGGAAAAACTGGCGCATGTGTTCCGCCCCCTTGTCGTGCCCCCAGTAGTCAATGCGGGTCGGCATGGACGGCGGGTCGCAAGGGGTTTGGTCTTCAATCGTTACGCTCAGATCGATGATTTTCATGTTGGTTCTCACTGTTGCTTTTATATTTGGTCGTACGTCCAACCTACAATAGTTTAGACAGTCGTCCAAATTGATTTATCAGGATCGTGAACGAGATCGAAAAATGGCGGGATAAGTAAATAAAGAGTTTGTAAGATGCTAATTAATTGTGTGGATTTTCGGCCTATTTAGGCGACAGCGGCACAAAACTTAACGCATTTTTACCCGAGCGACTTATAATGCCGCTTTAATGGAATTAAGAAACGGCGCTTTGACGGTAGCCCTAACGGTACGAACATGCAGATATCGACATCCGAAAAAATCCTGAACGCCGCAGAAGAGCTTTTTGCCCAAAGCAGCTATGACGCCGTCTCTATTCGGCAAATCACGCAAAAGGCCGACGTGAAGCTGGCGCTGGCACACTACCACTTTGGCACCAAAGAGTCGCTGTTCGACGCGGTCATCAAGCGCCGCATCGGCCAGCTTAGCCAGTCTCGCCTGCAGCTGTTGGACTACTTTCGTCAACAGAACGACGGCAATCCTCTGCCCCTTGAAAAAATCGTCCACGCCTTCGTGATGCCCTACCTGTTCTGGCACCTGAACGGCGGTGACGGCTGGCGCAGCTACGCCCGCATCGTATCAACGCTGCTCGGCTACAACCTGACACTGCTTCAGGAGCAGTTTGACGGCGGCGCCAGAGCGTTTCAGCAGGAGATGCGCCGCTCGATGCCCAACGCCGACGAGGCGAGCGTTCAGTGGGGGTTCGACTTTATGGTCGGCGTGATGTGCAATACGTTCTCCGAAGTCGACCGCATCGGCGGGCTGTCGGGCGGGCTTTGCACGACGGAAAATAAAGAAGAGGCCTGCGAATACCTGCTGGCGTTTATCATCGCCGGGCTGGAAAAGCTGGCGGACAACAAAAAGCAGGATCTGAACGGCAGTTTGGACGTGCTGAAATCATTAACTATGTGTGAATGAAAAGCGGCCCTCGATCGCTCAAGGGCCGCCAGCCGATTTGATTATGAACTAAACTTCAGCCCGATGATGCCGCAAATAATCAGGCACAGGCTGATTATCCGCACGGCGCTCGCCGATTCCCCCATCAGCACGATGCCGGTGACCGCCGCGCCAACGGCGCCAATGCCGGTCCATACCGCATAAGCCGTGCCCATCGGCAGGGTTTTCATGGCGTTGGCCAGCAGCAAAAAGCTTGCGGCCATCGCCACCAGCGTAATGACGCTCGGCGTTAATCGAGTAAATCCGTGACTGTATTTAAGACCAATCGCCCATACCACTTCGAGCAAACCGGCAATTAACAGAATAATCCAGGCCATGTGGGTACTCCCCTTAACTTACGTTGGGGTCGTCCCCTGAGTGATGACGCCCGCCGGGTCGTCCCGATGGGCCAAAGAAATAAGCGTTGCACGATAACGTCACGCGCCGCACGCTGACTCTATTGTAGCCGAATCGACGCGATTTTTGCCAAAAAAATAGATTGACGACTTCCCGTTCCTCATCTTAAATGATGTACATACACCATTTTGAATGACGAGCTCCCCATGCAAACGCCGCTGCCGACAGAACCCTGCCTGTGTACTCGCGCCCGACGCGCGGCCCAGAGGATGACCGACTATTATGATAAGGCCCTCTCGCCCAGCGGCGTTAGCGTCAATCAGTATGCGCTGTTGATAAACATCGCTCGCCTCGGCGAATGCGGTACGGGGGAGCTGGCGCAGAAGCTTAAGCTTGAAAAAAGCACGCTGGTGCGCACCCTCAAGCCGCTGCTGGAAGCGGACCTGATTGTCGACGTCTCCGAAGCCAAAAGCCGAAAGCGCAAAATGCGCCTGACGCAGGAAGGTGAAAGCGTGCTGCAAAAGGCCATCCCTCTGTGGCAGCAGGTGCAAGACGAGCTGAAAGACCGGCTCAGCGACGACTATGAGCGCCTGATTCACTTTTTTGACACTGCTAACGACCTCTAGCGATACCCCTACTCCCCCACAACATAAAGGAACACTCCGTGGACAATCATAACAACGCCGAGCGCCGGACGCCCGGCCTGTGGCTACCCATCGCTCTGGCCAGCGTCATCCTGATGGTGACGATGGGCATCCGGCAAACCGTCGGGCTGTTCGTCCATCCGATCATGGAAAACACGGCGATGAGCATCGCCGAAGTCAGCATGGCGCTGGCGATAGGCCAGCTGATGTGGGGCGCCTTCCAGCCGCTGTTCGGCGCCTGGGCGGACAAGAAGGGGGCGTTTTCCGTTCTGGTCGTCGGCGCAGTGCTTATCGCGCTGGGCCAAATCGGCACGCTGTGGGCGTCTTCGTTTCTTCCCCTCTCGCTGGCGCAGGGGCTTCTAAGCCCGGCGGGCGCGGCGGCGGGGAGCTTTTCGGTGCTTATCGGCGTGGTGGCGAGCCGCCTGCCCACCGATAAGGGATCGGTCGCCAGCGGGTTAATCAACGCGGGCGGCTCCATCGGCCAGTTCGTCTTCGCGCCGGTGCTTCAGGCCCTTATCAGCCTGCGCGGAGTGGCTTCCGGGCTGATATTTCTGGCCACTGCGGCGCTGGCGACCATCGTTCCCTCCTGGTTTTTGTGTAAGGACGACAAAAGCCGCGTTCATCGAGCACCCGCTCATGCGCAAAGCCCGGCTGAATCCATGGGGCTCAAAAAGCAAATCGGCGAGGCGTTCCGTAATCCGAGCTATTTATTACTGCACGCGGGCTTTTTCACCTGCGGCTTCCACGTTGCGTTTCTCACCACCCACCTGCCGGGAGAAGTCAGCCTGTGCGGACACGAAGCGTCGGTTTCGGCTATCAGCCTTTCTCTTATTGGGCTTTGCAACATTGCGGGCAGCATCTTTGCAGGCATTTTGGGCAAACGCTTCCCGATGAAGTACATCCTGACGGTGCTCTACGGCTCTCGCGCGCTGATGATCGCCGTCTATCTGATGTCGCCTAAAACCGAGCTGACGTTCTACATCTTCGCCTGCTCTATCGGCTTCACCTGGCTTGCCACCGTGCCGCCGACGGCAGGCATCGTCGGCAAGCTGTTCGGCACCCGCTACCTGGCGACGCTGTTTGGCTTTACGCTGTTTACCCACCAAATCGGCGCATTCTTCGGCGCATGGTTAGGGGGCGTTGCGATGCAGTATGAAGGAAACCTGCTGTGGGTCTGGTACGCCGACATCGCGCTGGCGCTGCTGGCGGCGCTGGTCAACCTGCCGATTAAGGAGAAGAGCGTGGCGGTGCCGATTAGGGCATCAGAAGCCTAACATCATGAAGGCGGGCGGCAACGCCCGCTTACCCCATAATCTTATGGCGAAACATAAAGAACACCGCACCCAAAAGGCACAGGCCGGCCCAGATGTAGTCGGTCCGGAAGGGTTCTTTCAGAATGTACATGGAGAAAGGGATAAAGACCGACAGGCTGATGACCTCCTGAATGATCTTAAGCTGGCCTGCGCTCGCCACTTCATAGCCGATGCGGTTGGCCGGCACCTGAATCAGGTACTCAAACAGCGCGATGCCCCAGCTTATTAACGCCGCGACGACCCAGGTTTTACTGTGGAAATACTTAAGATGGCCGTACCAGGCAAAAGTCATAAAGACGTTGCTCAGCGTTAAAAGGCCGATAGTAATGAACAGAGATGACATGACTGCTATCCCTTGATAACAGAAACTTGATAATGAGAAAAATCGGCTAGCGCCGAGTTAGCTTGCCCCGCGCTGGATAGCGCCGCCCACGTGTTGAACGTCTTCGCCAAAGCCGCGTACGGTATTACAGCCGCCGAGCGCCGCCGTCAAAGCTAAAACCAACAGAATTTTACCGGTGAAATTCAGCATATGACCTCCTTTTAGTTACAACCTCTAAGTACAAACAGGGCCGCATCACAACGGCCCTGTTTTAGCTTACGGCAATTACTTTACGCGAGAAACGTATTCGCCGGAGCGCGTATCAACCTTGATAACTTCGCCGATCTGAACGAATAGCGGCACTTTCACCACGGCGCCGGTAGTCAGCGTCGCAGGCTTGCCGCCGGTACCGGCAGTATCGCCCTTCAGGCCCGGATCGGTTTCAACGATTTCAAGCTCAACGAAGTTCGGCGGCGTTACGGCGATAGGCGCGCCGTTCCACAGTGTAAGAATACACTCTGCCTGCTCAACCAGCCACTTGGCGTTGTCGCCTACGGCTTTAGCATCGGCAGCCAGCTGTTCGAAAGTATCGTTGTTCATGAAGTGCCAGAACTCACCGTCGGTGTACAGATAGGTGAGGTTCATATCCATCACGTCTGCGCCTTCTGCGCTGTCGGTGGATTTGAAGGTTTTTTCAAGCAGCTTGCCGGAAATCAGCTTGCGCAGACGTACGCGGGCAAAAGCCTGGCCCTTGCCGGGCTTAACGAATTCACTTTCAATAACGGCGCAGGGTTCTCCGTCCAACATGATTTTAAGACCCGGACGGAAATCGTTGCTAGAATAAGACGCCATGATGGTCCTCTTTCTTAATTAATTTAGGTAGTACAGCAAAAAATGGCGCACATTGTAACCCAAAACACCGCGGATAGAGAAGAATGGTTACAGCAGTTATCGGACGTTATTACCGATCCCGAAGAATTATTGCGCCTTTTATCGTTAACGGATAACCCCGAACTTCGCGCCGGCATGGCGGCGCGGCGGCTGTTTCCGCTGCGCGTTCCCCGCGCGTTTGCCGCCAGAATAAAAAAAGGCGATGCCCGCGATCCCCTATTGCTGCAGGTTATCGGTCTGCCCGACGAGTTTACCCTAACGCCGGGATATAGCAACGATCCGCTGGAGGAGCAGGCTCCCGCAGCCCCTGGGCTGCTACACAAGTATCGCAATCGCGCTCTGCTGCTGGTAAAGGGAAGCTGCGCGGTCAACTGCCGCTACTGCTTTCGCCGCCACTTTCCCTATCACGATAACCCGGGCAACAAGGCCTCCTGGAGCCAGGCGCTCGATTACGTTCGTCGTCACGACGAGCTGGACGAGCTGATTTTCTCCGGCGGCGATCCGCTGATGGCGAAAGACAAAGAGCTGGACTGGCTGCTTGGCGAAGTCGAATCCATCGCGCACATAAAAAGGCTGCGTATCCATTCGCGCCTGCCGGTGGTCATCCCAGCCCGAGTCACCGACGCGCTCTGCGAACGCTTTTCCCGTTCGCGCCTTCAGATTGTTTTGGTCAGCCACGTTAACCACGCCAATGAAATCGATGAGCCGGTAATAAAAAGCATGGGCAAACTCAAACAGGCGGGTGTAACCTTGCTAAATCAAAGCGTGTTGCTGAAGAATGTAAACGACAGTGCTGACATTTTGGTAAATTTGAGCCTTGCGCTATTCAACGCGGGAATAATCCCTTACTACCTTCACGTATTGGATAAAGTACAGGGTGCAGCCCACTTTATGGTGGACGATGCGCAGGCTAAGCGAATTATGGAACAGATGCTGGCAAGCACGTCGGGATATCTGGTTCCAAGATTAACCCGCGAAGTCGGCGGTATGCCCAGCAAGGTGCCCCTAAATCTCGATATCATGTCGTGAGCAGCCTAACTTAAAGCGTGTTAATAGGGGAATAGGCATCGAGAGAATATCTTATTTGTTTTCATAAGCTAAACCAAAAGCACACCGTTAGCCATGAAACTCGTTTGCCTTTTATGACGATGATTTGTTAGTTTAATGATTAATAAACGCGTTTCAAAAAAGAGAGCGCGACGGGAAAACGCAGCCAAAGATCACTATGAACATTATCACGATTTATGAACCTGAATACGTAAGGCGTTTTCAGTGCAACGGTGGTGGCTGTTTATGTACTTGCTGTATAGGAAAGGCGATCCCGTTAGATAAAACCAGTACGCGTTCCTATCTCAAAAGCCCCGACGTCACGATACGCAACATCGCCCAACAAAACATTCAGGTAGAAAAAGTCGACGTTGACAACTGGAGCACCATTGCGCTCAACGGCGACAACTACTGCCCGTTTTTTGATAAATCGCGTTCTTGCACCTATTGTCGCATCGGCGACCGCGCCGATCTGCACACGCGTCCGCCCTTTTGCCTGGACTATCCCTACGTCAACGTGCGCTGGCAGAATGAAGTCCGCAAAAGTCTGGCCATTGAATGCCCGGAGGCCTGCGGCCAGATCCTGATGAACCAGACGTCAATCTGGATGGAGTCTCAAAAGCAGATCGCAAGCCACAGCCAGTCGCCTCTCAATAACGTCTATCAGGCCGTCAACGCGGCCTGTATGTCACAGGCGCTGCGCCCGGAAATGTCGCCTGCGGAAAGGCTGTACGCGATAGGCCGGCTAATGCTGTCCATCCCGGCTGAACGCTATGGCGATCGCAGGTGCGCCGCACAAATAAAAGAAGAACTGAACGAACGAGCGGCCGCGTTTAGCCTTGATGAAATCCAGCGTCAAATGCAAAACGTCGTCTACGATCGGGGGGCGCGCTGGAAGCTGTTTGCTGAAATCGGCGCGCGCGTGGCGCAGCTTGCGAACTCGGAAACAACGCCGTCGATGGCCAGCTTCTGGGAAAGCATCTATCGGGACATAACCCAACAGACGCCGGAAAGCGGCCCTGAAAAGATGTCAATGCTGGAAGATGCCTGGCAGCGCAGCGTGTTGCCCATATTTAAAGACTATCCGCACGTGTTCACCAACTATCTGTTCTATCGCCTGTATCACGACGGGTTTCCTTATCATCCTAGGATGTCCACTTACGAGTGCTACTATCAGCTAGTTACCGACTGCTTTGTCATTCGCAATCTGATTGCCTATTGGTCTATCACTCACGTAAGAACGAAAAAGGCCAGGATGATAGACATCGTAAACATCTATCACCGCTGGCGCCGCCAGTACTCGGATGCCTATCGGCAGTCGGCTGACAGCCTCAAGGCGTCGGGGCTGTATCACCCGGAAAGGATTTATACGCTGTTGAACCACTGGTAGAACGTGCGCGTCAAAACGAGTCCAACGCGCCTTACGCCCTACTTTGTCTTACGGTCTGGCGGCCGTACCGTCAGGCAGGCGAGCATTGGTCCACGACGGCAAGCCGCCCTCCACCGGGTATTTCTTCGCCTTCTCTTCATCGATATCGATTCCTAGTCCCGGCGCATCATTCAGGTAGGCATAGCCGTTATCAATCTCAGGGCAGCCGGGGAAAACTTCCCTCAGCGCATCGTTCATCGGCGTGTATTCCTGAACCCCCAGATTTGTAATGCTTAAATCGATGTGCATATTGGCCGCTACGCCAACCGGAGAAATATCCCCCGGCCCGTGCCAGGCGGTGCGCACGCCGTGGAACTCTGCCAGCGTCGCCAGCTTTTTCGCCGGCGTAATGCCGCCTATCATGCTGATGTGGCAGCGAATAAAGTCTATCAGGTGCTCCGTAATCAGGCGCTTATACTCCGCCACGTGGACAAACAGTTCGCCAATGGCGATGGGCGTTGACGTTTGGCTGCGCATGACGTTAAGGAAATCAACCTGCTCCGGCGCCACCGGATCCTCAAGGTAAAACAGGCGATAGGGTTCCAGCGACTTGGCCATTTGCAGCGCGGCCACCGGCTGTACGCGCTCATGCACGTCGTGGATAAACTCCACGTCAAAACCAATTTTATTTCTCAGGTGGTCAAAAAACTGCGGAATGCTTCTGGCGTAAGCGTCCGGATCGAAGTATATCCCAGGCGTGCGGGAGCGAGGGGAGCGCTTGGGCCGAATGTCCTTCGCCCGGTTGAGCTGAGTTGCAATCAGCTTCAGGTCGTCGGTACCGGCTCCGCCGTACATGCCCATTTGGCAGCGAACGTACTGATAGCCCTCTTCCATCGCGGCCAAAATATTGTCTTCCGCTTCAACCGCATCGGCGCCATCGCAGTGGCGGTAGAGCGGGATGCCGTCCCGGCACTTTCCGCCCAACAGCTGGTAAACCGGCATGTTAGCCATCTTACCTTTGATGTCCCAAAGCGCCATATCGATGGCGGAAACGGCGTTGTTCATCACCGGCCCGTTGCGCCAATAGCCACTGACGACCGCGGACTGCCAGATATCCTCAATGCGCTCGGCGTCTTTTCCTATCAAAAATGGGCGAATGTAGTCATCAATAGCCGCCTTTACCGCAAAGATCCGCTGCGTAAACGTGGCGCAGCCGAGCCCGTATAGGCCATCCTGATTGGTTTCCACCTTAACGACCACCAGATCGATTCCCCCCGGCGCCGTCAGGATCGTTTTGACGTTTGTAACTGTAACCATTAATGACTCCTGAAATTGAGATTAAACACCTTCGCGTTATGCTGAATACAATTATGTTGTATGACATCATATATCAATGAGGTATTACTACCAGAGGAAAATGGCAAAATCAAGCGGCTTTAAAAATAAAGATAAGTAGAAACGGTAAGCAGGAAAAGCGCCGACCGGGCTCAAATCGCCCGGCGTCAGGGGAAGGTAGGGTTAACTTAGATGTTTTCCAGGCTGTTGATCATCACGACGTTTTCCGCCATTGCCTTGTCCAGGCACTGCTTCGCCGTTTCAACATCGTGGTTCTTGATGGCCATAAAAATCTTGATGTGTGCGTCGATGCTTTCCAGCGTAATGCCGAGCACCCGGTTCAGCTCTTCAAGATAGAAGTAATACATGTCCTTAATGTATTTGATGGTATGGGAGAACACCTTGTTGTGGGCGGCATGAATAATCGCCATGTGAAAATCCAAATCCGCCTGCGAGTACTTTTTATAGTCGTTTTTACTCACCAGCATGCGGTTAAGCGCGTCCTCAATAGCGAGGATATCTTCCGGCGTAGCGTTCTCTACCGCCAGTTCGATGCATTTGAATTCAACGCTTTGGCGGAAAAACATCATATCCATAAACTCTTTCTTGGTCAGGTGCAGGATAGGCCGGTTTTGATAAAGCATTTCAAAGCTGTCGAACTCGCTGGAAACGAAGGAGCCCTTCCCGTGCTTGGTATAAATCAGTCCCAGATTCCTGAGCTTTTGCACCGCGCTGCGGATACTGGTTCTGCTAACGTTAAACATCTCGCTAAGCTCAAACTCTGACGGCAGCTTCTCTCCTTTAGGCCACTCGCCGTCGAGAATTTTTTTCTGCATTTTCTGATAGACCGCTTCGGCAATGTTATTGCGCGTTATTACGTCGTCGTTATCCATAGCGCCTCATAGATTTATTGCAAGCAAGATCACAAAAAGGAAGATTCGATATTGTTGGAAGTATATCAAGAAGGTATTACTGTTGCCAGTTATGTGTTGTATGACAAGTTGATGTAATACAACATTACCACGTGAAATTGGTTTTATTTACGACAGTCAAAGCAAAGGTAATACACAATGGATGCTCTTAATCTCTTTAATTTAAAAGGTAAAACGGCCCTGATTACCGGTTCGGCGCGAGGGCTCGGCTTCGCTTATGCGCAAGGCCTGGCCTCTGCCGGCGCGTCGATTATCCTCAGCGACATCAGGGAAGACACCCTCAATGAAGCCGTTTCACAGCTGCGCGGTCAGGGCTACCAAGCGCGAGGCTGCGTACTGGATGTGTCAAAAGAAGAGCAGATCGTCGACGCCTTTAACGCCTTCGACCGCGACGGCGTACAGGTAGATATCGTTATCAACAACGCCGGCATTCAACACCGCCAGCCGATGGTGGAGCTTGCGCTAAAAGACTGGCAAAAGGTGGTAGACATCCATCTTACCGGTTCGTTTCTGGTGTCCCGCGAGGCGGCCAAAAGAATGATTGCGCGCGGCACCGGCGGGAAGTTCATTAACATCTGTTCACTGACCAGCGAGCAGGCCCGCCCGACCGTAGCGCCCTACACTGCGGCCAAGGGCGGTATCAAGATGCTGACCCGTGCGATGTCCGCCGAGTGGGGACAGCACAACATTCAGGCCAACGCCATCGGCCCCGGCTATATCCTGACAGACATGAACGAAGCGCTGATTAAAGACGTCGAGTTTGACGCCTGGGTGAAAAACAGCAACCCGGCCAAGCGCTGGGGAAAGACCGAAGAGCTTATCGGCACCGCCGTATTTTTATCATCGCGCGCCTCCGACTATATCAATGGGCAGGTAATTTACGTGGACGGCGGCTGGCTGGCGGTGCTTTAACGCTCTCATTCCCGACTATCTCCAGTTAACCCGGCTTACGTTAAGAGAGTTATATCAAGATGGAAATAAAAACCCTGACGTTCGAAGCCTGCATGATGCATGGCCAGAAGGCGGTCAAAGTCGAACCGCAGTCGCTCACCTACTCACCGCAGGATACCGTCGTCAAAGTCGAGTGCGGCGGCATCTGCGGCTCCGACATTCACTACTATTACGAAGGTCGCGCGGGCCTGTCGGTCATTAAGCACCCTATGACGATCGGCCACGAATTTGTTGGCCGGATCCACCAGGCGCCAGAGGGATCGCCTCTCAAAGTCGGCCAAAAGGTCGCCGTCAATCCGTCCCAGCCCTGTAACCACTGCGCCTTTTGCCTCGAAGGCAAACAAAACGAGTGTCCCAATATGCGGTTTATGGGCAGCGCTCAGTTTAACCCGCACGTTGGCGGCGGGTTCGCCCAGTACGTTAGCGTCTCTCAGGCCCAGTGCCACCCTTACGATGAGAGCGTCGCGGCGCGGATAATGGCGTTCGCCGAACCGACCTCTGTCGCCATCCATGCGGTTAACGTCGCGGGCAGCATTGTGGGTAAGCGCGTGCTGGTTATCGGCGCCGGCCCTATCGGCGCGTTGACGATGGCGGCGGCAAAAGCGGCGGGCGCAGCCGAGGTTATCGCCTCGGACCTCAGCGAAAGGTGCAGAAGCATTGCGCTGGAAATGGGCGCTGACGGAAGCTTCGACCCGCGTGATGCCGAATCAACCGAGCGCTATTATCGGGATCGCGGCTATTTTGACGTGGTTTTTGAGGCCAGCGGCGCACAGGCCGCCGTTGAATCCGCCGTTTTCGCAACCCGCCCTAACGGCGTTATTGTGCAAATCGGCATGGGCGCAAGCCCCGTTCAGTTCCCGGTGGCTCAAATGCTGGCAAAAGAGCTTTCGTGGAAAGGCTCGTTCCGCTTCATCAACGAGTTCGCTACCGCGGTTGCGTGGCTGGAAAAGGGCATTATCGATCCTCGCCCAATCATCTCTGCAGAGTACGACTATCACCAGATTGAAGAAGCGCTGATTAAGGCCAGCGATAAAAACGTCTCTTCAAAAGTGCTGGTCACCTTTTAATTCATAGCAGGCCATTCGTAACGAAGCCTGATGGATGTGAATAACACATTCATCAGGCCAATCATACGGTTAACTTTAACAATCTTTATCGTCACGGATAAGGAGCAGGTTTCGTGACGCTAAAATTCGCTAATGTGATGGTGGAAACATGAGTCAATCTTCAAATAAAAATGAAAGAAGCGCTTCCGACCTGATCCGGGCCTCCGTCTCGGGATGGCTAGGCACCACGCTGGAATTTATGGACTTTCAGCTTTATTCCCTCGGCGCCGCATTGGTCTTTCACGAGGTGTTTTTCCCCGAGCAGTCCGGCGCAATGGCGCTGATACTGGCGATGGGCACCTACGGCGCAGGTTACGTCGCCCGCATCGTCGGGGCCGTTATCTTCGGCAAGATGGGCGATAGGGTAGGAAGGAAAAAAGTGCTGTTTATCACTATCGCCCTGATGGGGGTTTGTACGACGCTCATTGGGGCGCTCCCCACCTATCAACAGGTCGGTATTCTGGCGCCGATACTGCTGGTCGTGCTGCGCATCATTCAAGGGCTGGGCGCAGGTGCAGAAATCTCCGGCGCCAGTACCATGCTGGCCGAGTATGCCCCTGAGGGTAGAAAGGGCATTATCGCGTCGCTGGTCGCCATGGGCACCAACTGCGGTACGCTGAGCGCAACGGCTATCTGGGCATTTATGTTTTTCGCCTTCAGCAACGAGGACATCGTTTCCTGGGCCTGGCGCATTCCCTTCCTGGCCAGCTTTATCGTCATGGGTTTCGCCATCTGGCTGCGTATGAACCTGAAAGAAAGCCCGGTGTTTGAAGGCGTTCACGGTGAAAATGCGCCGTCGGCGGTAAAGCAGGAAAGCACTCCGGTTCTACAGATGCTGAAAGGGAAATCGTTCTGGATTGCAACGGGCCTACGCTTCGGTCAGGCAGGCAACTCGGGCATTATCCAGACCTTCCTTGCCGGCTATCTGGTACAGACGCTGCTGTTTAATAAGGCCATTCCGACCGATGCCATGATGCTAAGCTCAATCATCGGTTTCATCACTATCCCTCTCACCGGCTGGTTATCCGACAGGTTTGGGCGACGGATCCCCTACATTATACTGACGCTGGGTTCCATCATTCTGGCTTACCCCATGCTGTCCGTTGTCGTTGACGGCGCGCAGTCGGTCGGCACTATTACGCTGTGTCTGATCTTAATTCACAACGTCGCCGTACTGGGGCAGGCCGCGATTGAAGGCATTACGATGGCGGAGATGTTCGGCGCTAGGAATCGCTTTGCCCAGATGGCTATCTCCAAAGAGATCGGCGGCCTGTTTGCTACCGGCCTAGGGCCGCTGCTGGCGGGTATTTTCTGTCAGATGACGGGAAGCTGGTACCCGATCGTCATCATGATTATCGTTTACTCCTGCATCGGCCTAATATCGGCGCTGCTTATGCCGGAAGTCGGCGATCGCGATCTGCAGGACTTAAGGGACGCAACGGACTGTGAAGCGCTAAGCCTAAGCCGCGCTTCGTAGCGACAGCCTTTCATCGGAGCACAAAAAAACGGGCAGGATGATTATCCTGCCCGTTTTATTTTTTGGATGCGGCTCCCGCGATGATGCAAGAAGCCGTCGGCATTTATGCAGCTTTCGCTACATTACATCATGCCGCCCATTCCACCCATGCCGCCCATACCGCCAGCAGCGCCTAAATCAGGTGCGTCGCCTTTCGGCAGGTCGGTAACCATGCACTCGGTAGTGATCATCAGGCCAGCGATAGAAGCCGCGTACTGCAGCGCAGAACGGGTAACCTTGGTCGGGTCCAGGATGCCCATTTCGATCATATCGCCGTACTGCTCGGTTGCAGCGTTATAGCCGTAGCTGCCTTCGCCCGCCTTCACGTTGTTAGCAACAACGGACGGCTCTTCACCGGCGTTAGCTACGATTTGACGCAGAGGCGCTTCCATCGCGCGCAGCGCTACGCGAACGCCCACGTTTTGATCTTCGTTATCACCCTTCACGCCGGTGATCTTGGCCGCTACGCGAATCAGCGCAACGCCGCCGCCGGCAACAACGCCTTCTTCAACCGCTGCGCGAGTCGCCTGCAGGGCGTCTTCTACGCGGGCTTTCTTCTCTTTCATTTCGATCTCGGTCGCAGCACCCACTTTCAGTACGGCAACGCCGCCGGCCAGTTTGGCCACGCGCTCTTGCAGTTTTTCGCGATCGTAATCAGACGTTGCTTCTTCGATTTGCTGACGAATCTGAGCCACGCGGCCTTTGATTGCGTCTTCTTCACCTACGCCGTCGATGATAGTGGTGGTGTCTTTATTGATAACCACACGCTTGGCCTGACCCAGATCTTCCAGAGTCGCTTTTTCCAGCTCCAGACCGATTTCTTCAGAAATTACGGTACCGCCGGTCAGAGTAGCGATGTCTTGCAGCATGGCCTTACGACGATCGCCGAAGCCCGGCGCCTTAACGGCCGCAACCTTAACGATGCCGCGCATGGTGTTAACCACCAGCGTAGCCAGCGCTTCGCCTTCAACGTCTTCAGCAACGATAGCCAGAGGCTTGCCGGCTTTAGCAACGGCTTCCAGCACCGGCAGCATTTCGCGGATGTTGGAGATCTTCTTGTCTACCAGCAGGATGAACGGGCTTTCCAGCTCAACGGCGCCGGTTTCAGGCTTGTTGATGAAGTAAGGTGACAGGTAGCCGCGATCGAACTGCATGCCTTCTACCACGTCCAGCTCGTCTTCCAGGCCGGTGCCTTCTTCAACGGTGATAACGCCTTCTTTACCTACTTTCTCCATCGCTTCAGCGATCAGTGCGCCTACGGTCGCGTCGGAGTTAGCGGAAATGGTGCCGACCTGAGCAATCGCCTTGGAGTCAGAGCACGGAACGGACAGCTTTTTCAGCTCTTCCACGGCTGCCACTACGGCTTTGTCGATACCGCGCTTCAGATCCATCGGGTTCATACCGGCGGCAACGGCTTTCAGTCCTTCGGTGATGATGGACTGAGCCAGCACGGTTGCGGTTGTCGTACCGTCACCGGCCGCGTCGTTGGCTTTGGAAGCAACTTCCTTCACCATCTGCGCGCCCATGTTTTCAAACTTGTCGTCCAGCTCGATTTCGCGGGCGACGGACACGCCGTCCTTCGTAATGGTCGGAGCGCCAAAAGACTTATCCAACACTACGTTACGGCCTTTCGGGCCCAGAGTTACTTTTACCGCGTCTGCCAGAACATTCACGCCGCGCAGCATCTTGGTGCGAGCGTCATTACCAAATTTTACGTCTTTAGCTGCCATCTTTAGGTATCCCTTAACTTTTAATTCAGTTCAAAAAAAAGAGCGTTCTAAATTACGCTTCAACAATCGCCAGGATGTCGCTCTCGGACATGATCAGCACTTCGTCGTTATCGATCTTTTCTGATTTAACACCGTAACCATCGTTAAAAATAACGATATCGCCGACTTTTACGTCCAGGGCTTTTACTTCGCCGTTTTCTAAAATACGACCGTTGCCGACCGCCAGTACTTCACCGCGAGTAGATTTTCCCGCTGCGGAACCGGTCAATACGATGCCGCCAGCTGATTTGGTTTCTACATCTTTACGCTTGACGATCACGCGGTCGTGTAATGGACGAATTTTCATTGATAGCTCTCCTTTGAGAAAGTCCTTACCAGGTTTAGGGTTAAGCGGATAATCGTTTTATCCGCCTTGTGGATTTCATAATGGGGGCAGAACCGAAGGCTTCAAGGGGGAAAATGAAAAAAAATTTACGCCTGCGCGATATATCGCGGTTTAGCGGCAAATTGCGCGCAAACATAGCAGACTATTTGTCGTTCTTGTCGTCAATACGCCGATCGCTATCGTCGTTTTTCCGCTCAAACTCGCCTTCTACGGTATAGCCGCCCTGAGACCCTGCGCCGGCGTCGCCGGCAGAAAAGCCGGAAGGCGGACGAAAAACGTGAATATAGGGCATCATTCGCAGCGTAAGCAGCTTTTGCACCGGCGGCAGCAGCAGCAACAGGCCGAGAAAGTCGGTAAAAAAGCCGGGGATAAGCAGAAGAAAGCCGGCAATAAATAAAGAAACGCTTTTAACCATTTCCGCCGCAGGATTTTCCCCCTGCGCCAGCTTGGTTTGCATTTGAATTAGCGTACGAAGCCCCTGCTGACGCACCATAGAAACGCCCAGGCATGAGGTGGCGATAATCAGTATTAACGTTAGCGCAACGCCAAATACATCGGAAACTTTAATAAATAGCGTAATCTCTATATAGACCAGCAAGAACAATAAAATAAGCGGAAACCAACGCACGAGAGCTCCTTAATGCAATAAAATCATTATGTTTTATGTAGTTATGTTAAAGGTTTCCTACCGAAAGTAGGCAAACGTTTAACATCACATAGACCCTTTATTAACTCATCATTAAAAAACGATATTCTAGTTTAATATCCTGCCATAAAGGCAATCATACAGTGACGTTATCTTTAAAATCCTCATATGACGACAAAAACACCAACTACCTATTTAGTGTGATTTAAATCACGTTTATGCCATTTAAATTTCTTATGATGTCAATTATCTGATCTAGGTTCATACTTTTGGTGAAAAGGAGCTTATGATCTTCGGCATCGAAAGCTACAACGCTTTTGTGATAGAAGTCTTTTTAGTAGCTTGTTTTTCACTGTTTATTCATCTTGGTATAAAAAGAAGGTTTACATGTCAAATAATATCCGTATTGAAGAAGACCTGTTAGGCACACGCGAAGTTCCTGCCGAAGCATACTACGGCGTTCACACTCTGCGTGCTATCGAAAACTTTTATATCAGCAACAGCAAAATCAGCGACGTTCCTGAGTTTGTTCGCGGCATGGTAATGGTGAAAAAAGCAGCGGCAATGGCGAACAAGGAGTTAAAAACGATTCCTCGCGCAATCGCTGACACAATCATTCAAGCCTGTGATGAAGTTCTGAAAAACGGCAAGTGCATGGATCAGTTCCCGGTTGACGTTTACCAAGGCGGCGCCGGTACATCCGTCAACATGAACACCAACGAAGTTATCGCCAATATCGGCCTGGAGCTGATGGGCCACCAAAAAGGCGAATATCAATACCTGAATCCGAACGACCACGTCAACAAGTGCCAGTCAACCAACGACGCCTACCCGACCGGTTTCCGCATCGCCGTTTACGCTTCTCTGATGAAGCTGGTTGACTCCATCGAAGTGCTGCGCGCCGGTTTCGACCGCAAAGCGGAAGAGTTTAAAGAAGTCCTGAAAATGGGCCGTACTCAGCTGCAAGACGCCGTTCCGATGACTCTGGGTCAAGAATTCCACGCGTTTAGCGTACTGCTGAAAGAAGAAGTGAAGAACATCCACCGCACCGCTGAGCTGCTGCTGGAAGTTAACCTTGGCGCTACCGCTATCGGTACCGGCCTGAACACGCCGAAAGAGTACTCTCCTCTGGCAGTGAAAAAACTGGCTGAAGTCACCGGCTTTGCCTGCGTTCTGGCTGAAGACCTGATCGAAGCGACCTCTGACTGCGGCGCTTACGTTATGGTTCACGGCGCGCTCAAGCGCCTGGCCGTTAAGATGTCCAAGATCTGTAACGACCTTCGTTTGCTGTCCTCCGGCCCGCGCGCTGGCTTAAACGAAATCAACCTGCCTGAACTGCAGGCCGGTTCTTCCATCATGCCGGCTAAAGTTAACCCGGTTGTTCCTGAAGTCGTTAACCAGGTTTGCTTCAAAGTCATCGGTAACGACACCTGCGTCACCATGGCGGCGGAAGCCGGCCAGCTGCAGTTGAACGTAATGGAACCCGTTATCGGCCAAGCCATGTTCGAGTCTATCAGCATCCTGTCTAACGCCTGCCATAACCTGGTTGAGAAGTGCGTTGACGGCATTACCGCTAACAAAGAAGTCTGTGAAGCGTTTGTCTTCAACTCAATCGGTATCGTTACCTATCTGAACCCGTTCATTGGCCACCACAACGGTGACATCGTCGGTAAGATTTGTGCCGAAACCGGTAAGAGCGTGCGCGAAGTTGTTCTGGAGCGCGGCCTGCTGACTGAAGCCCAGCTGGACGACATCTTCTCCGTGAAGAACCTGATGCACCCTGAGTACAAGGCTAAGCGCTACGACGACTAGTCATAAGGTCTATAAGACCAAACCTGTAGATGTTGAGTTGCCGCCTGCGGCAACGGTGTAAAGCCCAGGCTTGACCTGGGCGGCCGAAACGGCAAAAAACGCGACAACGTTAACAACCACGGGTATAGGAGACAAAAGGCATGTTATCGCACTGAAAACATGCCTTTTTACTATCCGCTGGCTTCTGTCAGCCCTTTATTTTGTGTTATCCCATTTTTTTAACACGCTTAAATCAAGGAAATAATAATATGTTAGCAGTGCAATTTGTGATCGTTCTGCTCGCGATATATCTGGGCTCCCGCTTGGGTGGTATTGCGATAGGCTACGCAGGTGGCCTTGGCGTGCTGGTGCTGACGCTGTTTTGTCAAATCAAACCCGGCAACATTCCTTTCGACGTTATTCAAATCATCATGTCCGTTATCGCAGCGATTGCCGCCATGCAGGTGGCCGGCGGTATGGACTATCTGGTTAGCCTGGCGGCCAAGCTGCTGCGCAAACACCCCAAATACATTACGTTCTTAGCCCCGGTCGTCACCTATGTCATGACGCTGTTCGCGGGTACCGGCCACACCGCGTTCTCCACCATGCCGGTTATCGCCGAAGTGGCCAAGGGTCAGGGCATTCGTCCTTCTCGTCCGCTGTCTATCGCCGTTGTGGCGTCGCAAATCGCGATTACGGCGTCTCCAATTTCCGCCGCCGTAGTCTTCACCGCGGGCATTCTGGAGCCGGTGGGCGTTAGCTACCTCACCCTGCTGGGCATTTGTATCCCAACCACCTTTGTGGCCGTGATGCTGACCGCCATCGTCAGCAACTTCCTCGGCAGCGAGCTGAAGGACGATCCGGTGTACAAAGATCGCCTCGCCAAGGGCCTGGTCAGCGACGCCAAGGTTGCCGACATCGTCATTAAGCCGGGCGCCAAGCTGTCGGTCGTACTGTTCTTAATCGGCATCGTCGCCGTTATGGGCTACGCCACCGCCATCAGCAGCACCGTTGGGTTGATTAAGGATCCGCTCCTTGGTCGCGACCACGCTATTGTGACGTTCATGCTGACCATCGCTACCGCTATCTGCATCTTCTGTAAAATCGACACTAACCAGATCCTGAACGCCGCGACGTTCAAATCCGGTATGAGCGCCTGCGTCTGCGTACTGGGCGTTGCGTGGTTAGGCGATACTTTCGTACAGGCTCACATCAACGAGATCAAAGAGTTCTCTGGCGGCCTGCTGCAAGAGCACGCCTGGATGCTGGCTATCATTCTGTTCTTCGCCGCAACGCTCCTGTACTCTCAGGCCGCGACGGCGAAAGCCCTGCTGCCCGCCGCGCTGGCGCTGGGCGTATCGCCGGTTGGCGTTGTAGCGTCCTTCGCTGCGGTATCGGCGCTGTTCGTGCTGCCAACCTACCCCACCCTGCTGGCCGCCGTACAGATGGACGACACCGGCTCAACCCGCATCGGGAAGTTCGTGTTCAACCACTCCTTCCTGATCCCCGGCGTAGTGGCCATCGGCCTGTCGGTACTGTTTGGCTTCATCGTGGGTAATATGGTGCTGTAATCAATAAAAGTCTCTGGGAACCCACTGGGGGCGCTATATGCGCCCCCAGTTTTCTTTCCACTCTCTCCCTACGTTTACTGACAATCCCCCGTTCTGCCGGTATAGTGTTTCGCATGCGTCATGTGTTTCCCCCCACTCTCGAGGCAAACATAATGAAATCAGATGGTTCTGAAGCACCTTCCGCCCGTGCGGTTCTCGTCCTCTGTACCGCGCCCGATGAGGCCAGCGCGCAAGAGCTGGCGGCTAAAGCGCTGAACGCAAAGCTCGCCGCCTGCGTCACGCTGCTGCCCGGCGCAACCTCCCTCTACCACTGGCAGGGAAAGCTTGCGCAGGAATACGAAGTGCAGATGCTGCTAAAAACCAACCGGCAGCATCAGGAGGCTCTGATGGACATGCTGAAACAGAATCACTCTTACGAAACACCGGAGCTGCTGGCTATCGACGTCAGCGGCGGCAATAAAGACTATTTATCATGGCTAAACGGCTCTCTAAACTGATTGCACTCTTCTGGCTCGCGTTTGTTTTCAGCACTTTTAGCGTACAGGCCTCTCCGTTTGACGGCCTGTCCGGTAAGAACAAGTTTCTCAGCGTCGACAGCGCGTTCGCCTTTGATTTCCAGCAAAGCGGCCAGAAATTAACGCTCAAGTGGGACATCGCTCCCGGCTACTACCTTTACCAGCATCAGATAAAGATTGAGCCCACGGGCGCCGAACTGGCGCCGTTCACCCTGCCGCAGGCGCAAACCCATCACGATAACTTTTACGGCGACACGCTGGTGTACACCAAAGCGCTGGAAGTCCCTCTGACGCTGACGCAGTCCAGCAACGACGCCATCGTTACCGTCACCTATCAGGGCTGCGCCGAAGCGGGGTTCTGCTATCCGCCGGAAACCCGTAAAGTGCCGCTCAGCGCGCTGACCGAAGGCGGGCAACGGGCCGCGCCAAGCGCCGCTCAGGCTAACCTGCCGACCGGTGCGCCGCAAAGCAAGACGCAGGAACTGCCGTTCTCCCCGCTGTGGGCGCTGCTTATCGGCATCGTCGCCGCAGCGACGCCCTGCGTGTTGCCCATGTATCCGCTGATTTCCAGCCTGATCCTCGGCGGCAAGCAGCGCATGAGCCTTAAGCGCGCGTTCTTTCTGGCCTTCGTTTACGTTCAGGGCATGGCGGTCACCTATACCGCGCTCGGCATCGTGGTTGCCGCCGCCGGCATGCAGTTTCAGGCCTACTTCCAGCACCCGGCGGTGCTAATTGGCCTTTCCGCGCTGTTTATTTTACTGGCGCTGTCGATGTTCGGCGTCTTTACGCTACAGATGCCCTCCTCCGTTCAAACCCGGCTTACCGAGTGGAGCAACGGCCAGAAGTCAGGCTCAACCTTCGGCGTCTTCGTGATGGGCGCGCTGGCGGGCCTTATCAGCTCGCCCTGCACTACCGCGCCGCTGACGGCCATTCTGCTGTACATCGCCCAAAGCGGCGACCTGCTGGTCGGCGGCGGTACGCTGTACCTGTATGCCTTGGGGATGGGCCTGCCCCTTATTCTGGTCGCTACCTTCGGCAACCAGCTGTTGCCCAAGAGCGGGCCGTGGATGGAGAGCGTTAAGGTCGCCTTTGGCTTTGTTATCCTAGCCCTGCCGGTGTTCCTGCTCGAGCGCGTCGTCGGCGACGTTTGGGGGCTTCGCATGTGGAGCGCGCTCGGCGTCGCCTTCTTCGCCTGGGCGTTTATCACAAGCCTTAAAGCTAATGCCGCCTGGGCGCGGGTCTTACAGATTATCCTGCTGGCGGCGGCGTTTATTTGCGCCCGCCCCCTGCAAGACTGGGCCTTCGGCGCGCCGACGGCTTCAGTGGCTCCTTCACAAAGCGGCTATGCCTACGTTTCCGACGTTGACGAGCTACAGCAGGCGCTTGTGCAGGCCAACGGCAGGCCGGTCATGCTCGACCTTTATGCCGACTGGTGCGTAACCTGCAAAGAGCTGGACAAAAAGACCCTTAGCCACCCCGACGTGGTTCAAGCGCTTTCTCGCGCGATGCTGCTTAAGGCGGACGTCACCGCCAATGAAGACCGCCACGCGCAGCTGTTAAAGCAGCTTAACGTGCTCGGGCTGCCCAGTATTCTGTTTTTCGACGCGCAGGGTAAAGAGATCGTCGATGCGCGCGTTACCGGCTTTATGGACGCGCAGGAATTCAAGGAACATCTGAAACACTACGGCATCACCCCTTAGGGGCGATAAACGCTTATATATGGAGATAATCATGCGTACCCTATTGGCACTGACGCTGACTTTGCTTTTCACCCCCTTTCTCTTCGCAGCTCAACCCGAAGGGATGTCGTTTAGCCATAAAGACTGGGAAATGACCTGTGACAATACCCGCACCTGCCGCGCGGCAGGGTACGGTGTTGAAGAAGGCGAAGTGTCCGTTCTGCTGACGCGCGAAGCGGGCGCTGGAAAAGAGGTGAGCGCCGTCGTCACCTTCGGCACCTTTGACGAACAACCGGTGAGCGCCGAAAGCGTCACGATGGTTATCTACAACAAGCCCAAATTTACGCTTACGCCAGGGAAAGAAGGCGAGTGGCTTCTGACGCCCAAACAGGTCCCTGAGCTCATTGAGGCGTTGATCCAGTCTTATCGCATCGTGTTTTATCAAGGCTCAAAGGCGCGAGAACTTTCCAGCAGCGGCGTTAACGCCGTGTTATTGAAGATGGACGAATATCAGGGGCGGCTGGGCACCGTTGGCGCGCTCATCAAAAAAGGCAATAAGGACGAAAGCGGCGTTCTGTCCGCCGTTACGCCGCCCAAAATCGTTGCGGCGCCTGTTTACATCGAAAGCGAAGAAAAGCCGTTCCCGCAGGACAGGCTGGCAGCTCTGTGGCCCACGCTGAGCAAGACCCTGCTCGACGAAGACTCCTGCTTCTCATCGAACAAAGACGAAGCTTCCAGCAAAGAAAACCTGCGAATCATTGTGTTAGATAAGGAGCACTCGCTTATCAAAGGCGCGTGCTGGATGGCGGCCTATAACTACGGCAACGCCTACTGGCTTGTCGACAGCGAGCTGAAAACGACGCCAACGCTGATTAATACCGACATCACGTTCTATGGAAACGGCGTGCTGATGTCTAGCCAGAAGGGACGCGGCGTTGGCGACTGCTGGTCGCACGATGAATGGGTATGGGACGGCGAGAAATTCCAGAAAAGCCAGTCTTACGACACCGGCGCATGCAGAGCCATCAGCGCCGGCGGCACCTGGCAGCTGTACAGCTGGGTGACTGACGTGGTGAAGCCCTAACGAGTTTTTCGCCATCGATGACAGCGCCCGCGACGCGGGCGCTTTTTACTGATGCGACGCAGCAACTTCCTTCTTTATCCAGTCGCGAAATATCTCCATGGCGGGCGTCATCGGCTTCGATTTCAGGTGCGTTAACCAGTAGCTCCCCACGTCTATCTCTACGTCAAACGGGCGAACGAGCTGCGCCGTTTCCAGCTCGCGGGCAAACATCCTGGGCGGCGCCAGCGCCACACCGCCAGTATGAATGGCGGTTTCAACCATCAGGCGCGATGAGTCAAAGACCAGGCCGTTAACCCTTTCTGCTACCACGCCCGCGGCGGCAAACCAGCTGTCCCACTCCTCAACGCGATAGGATCGCAGTAAATTCTCCTTAAGGAGATCGGCGGGGCAGCTGAGCCGCTCTGCCGTTTCCGGCGTACAGAGCGCGCTCAGCGGCGCATTCAACAGCATTTGGTTATGGGTTGACGGCCACGTCCCGGCGCCAAAGCGGATGGCGAAGTCTAGCCCTTCCGCAGCGAGATTGACGACGTTATTGTTGGTGCGCAGCCTAAGCTCAACAAACGGGTGCTCCTGCCTGAATTTTTCGATACGGGGAAAAAGCCAGCCAACGGCGAAGGTGCCTACCGCTGCCACGGAGAGCACTTCACGATACCCTCCGCCCTCAAACTTCCTGAAGACGGCGTCAATCTGGCCGAAGACGTCAGTCAGCACGGCGAACAGCGCCTGCGCCTCGTCGGTCATTTCCAGGCCTCTCGGCAGCCGCTTGAAGAGCGTCATACCGAGGCGGTCTTCCAGCATTCGCACCTGCTGGCTGACGGCTGCCTGCGTGACGTAAAGCTCCAGCGCGGCCCGCGTAAAGCTCAAATGCCGGGCGGACGCCTCAAAGGCGCGCAGCGCATTAAGAGGAAGATTAGAGCGCATAACGTATTACCCATTAGATTTTCTTTAGGCTAGGGGAAATTCTTCTCGCTTGTTAATTAAGGCACAGAAGCGGATAGTTCTGCAATATGAAAAGAAGCAGTGCGTATCCGTTATTTAATTTCCTTATTTTTCATAACAATGAATACCTGTTTTCTATTTTTAGTTATGGCCGAGTAAGAATAAGGAATGATGCCCGCAACGCCTCTGGCAATACATATTCTTTTGCGTCCCACCGTTTTACAACACATTAATCATTCAAGGAGTTATACGTGATGAAAAATACGTTTCGCCGCACGGCGCTGATGGCCGCCGCCGTGGTACCACTACTTTTGGGCAGCGCCCCCCTGTGGGCAAGCGCAGCATCGGACGCAGCCGGCATCCAGCAAAAGCTGGCCAATTTGGAAAAAAGCGCCGGCGGGCGACTGGGCGTCGCCCTTATCGATACGGAGGATAACTCGCGGGTCCTTTATCGAGGAGACGAACGCTTCGCCATGTGCAGCACCAGCAAGGTTATGGCAGTTGCCGCCGTTTTAAAGCAGAGCGAAACGGATAAAGGCGTACTGAGCAAGAAGATAAAAATCAAAAAGGCGGACCTGGTTAACTGGAACCCCATCACAGAAAAGCATGTGAATTCGAGCATGACGCTAGAGGAGCTTAGTGCCGCAACCCTTCAATACAGCGATAACGTCGCGATGAACAAAATTATCGCCCACCTCGGCGGGCCGAATAAAGTGACCGCCTTCGCCCGTTCTATCGACGATACAACCTTCCGTCTGGACCGTACCGAACCGTCGCTCAATACCGCCATTCCCGGCGACGAGCGCGACACCACCACGCCGCTGGCGATGGCCGAAAGCCTGCGTAACCTGACGCTAGGTAATGCCCTTGGCGAAACGCAGCGCGCCCAGCTTGTCGAATGGCTGAAGGGCAACACTACCGGCGGAGAAAGCATCCGCGCTGGCCTGCCGAAGGCGTGGATCGTGGGCGATAAAACCGGCAGCGGCGACTACGGCACCACTAACGACATCGCCGTTATCTGGCCGGAGAACCGCGCTCCGCTGATTCTGGTGACCTACTTCACCCAGCCAAAGCAGGACGCCAAAAGCCGCAGGGACGTTTTGGCCGCAGCGGCGAAAATCGTGGCCGAAGGGCTTTAGGATTTGGCAAAGACCGCCTGCGATGCGGGCGGTTTCCTGCACTAAACGGCAAAACGCCGCAATGTTAAGCAGTCGAGCGCGCTTTTGACGATTTGCCATTGACGAAGCGAACTGAATCGGGTTTAATGCCCGCCGTTGCCCGGATAGCTCAGTCGGTAGAGCAGGGGATTGAAAATCCCCGTGTCCTTGGTTCGATTCCGAGTCCGGGCACCACTTATTTAGAGAACCCGCCGAAAGGCGGGTTTTTGCTTTTCTGCGACTGGACTCTTCATCAAACTACGTTCGATTATTCGCCGCACGGCGGCTCACCCCTTCGGGGCCAGCGCGGCAAGCGCGCTGTTCAACGCCTGCGGCGTTAGTCCGAGTCCGGGCACCACTTATTTAGAGAACCCGCCCAAAAGGCGGGTTTTTGCTTTTTGAAGAAGCCACTATAAGCATTCCCAGCATTTGACACGCGCTTCCCTACCCCTATCAATATTCCGGCTTTCGATAACGAGAAGGCCAAATCTGTTCAGGCGCAACGCCCAGCGCTTCGGCAATCAATCTTTCGCCTTTGGGCCAATGGCGGTTAAGGGTATTTGCCAGCGTGGAGGACGCCAGTCCGGCCTCACGTGAAACGGCGGCGAGCGTTGTTCCTCTCTTCTTTAGCCCGGCGACTATATCCGCCGGGTGCCAGTCCTTATCCGTCATTTCCATTATCCTTAGTTTGTAGAGTTTCAAATAAACGCCAACATTAACACTACTAAGAATTCTGGTTGCTTAGACATCCTGAACAAGCCGCATGATGCACACCTCGATAAGCCCCTCTTCTGCCGCTGCCGGAAGGATTTTCCTGAAGGCAACTCGCAGAAAAGAAAAAAGAGCAACTTAAATACTCCTCCATAAAATCACTTAGCATTACCATCAGCCGAACATATCACGCCCAAGTCAGAAAAAATCAAACATGGAGAATTACAGATTGATGCCATTCCTCGCCATTGAAAAAAACCGCCCAAAGTTATACTTTGTATAAACAACGTAGGAGCATCTATGAGTATAACGATCAAACGGTGGGGCAACAGCAATGGCGTTATACTGCCAGCCCTGCTTCTAAAACAGCTAGGCGTGACTGTCGGTCAATCGTTGGACGCAGAAATTCGAGACGGCACGTTGATCCTGACACCGGTACGTCCACGCTATACGCTGGAAGAGCTGGTTGCACAGTGTGACCCCAACGCTCCCGCCATCAGTGAAGAGGAAGTATGGGGTAAGGATGCACCGGTGGGGAATGAAATATGGTAAAGCGCAAGCAGGGATGGCAGCGCGGTGATATCGTGATGGTCGACTTTACCCCGTCAATCGGCAGTGAGCAGCGGGATGCGCGTCCGGCGTTGATACTGACTAAAAAGTTGTTTAACGATCTGGGCATGACGTTTGTTGCGCCTATCACCCAAGGAGGCAACTTTGCCCGCAACGCCGGGTTTACCGTTTCGCTTTCCGGCTCCGGCAGTAAAACACAGGGCGTAGCGCTGCTGAATCAGGCCCGCATGATCGATCTTAATGCCCGTAATGCTCGGTTTGTTGAGACGTTGGATGAAACGATCGTTAACGATGCGTTATTGAAGTTTTCCGTACTGGTAGATGTCAATTAATGCCTGCAGAAGTCATTTTAAAAACGTATAACGAATGGTCGGACAAGCTTTAGATATCTTAATTAAGAGCACCCAGAATAACAGCCATGAACAACATATCCCCCGATAACGCCATACGTTCATTCCTCGAAGCCGCCATCGTTCCCGGTGATATGGTTCTGCCTTTCAAGTATCCACGGCCCGAGCAGTGGGAAGAGTGGCAAAGCGGTTTTCGTTACGAGGGCGTATCCGGGGCGAGTCTGGTCGCCAGTACGCCCGGCGAGTGGCAACCTGGCTGGTACGTCGTAGCGCTTAACTATTTCGACGATCCCTTTTTCATCGATCTGAACGAGGTCACACAGGGCTACCCGGTTTATTATGCACCACACGGCGCAGGCCGCTGGGACGCCGAACATATCGCCTCCAGCCTGCAAGAATTTTCCAACCTGTTGGCCGCTCTGCGAGACTGCAGTGAGGATGACGAAGCCGCCCTGAGCCATATCCGCTCGCAGCCCTATCTACAAACAAAATTCTGGAACGAAGTATGTGAAAACTGGCTGGCTCGTGAACCTGCCGAGGATACTGCATCCAAACCGCTTAACCCGCTGGATTGGCAGCGCGGCAGCCTCGTCATTACGGCGATTGGAGAACAGAAGCTCAAGGTTATTCAGTTTCTAAGAAAGATGCTGAATCTCCCACTGCCGCAGGCGCTGGCTTTAGCCGCTCAACCAAAGATTACCGTGGCGGAAGGCTATCGCATCCAGCTGCGCGACACGGAGGAAGAGTTACAGGCGCTGGGAGCGACGGTGGAATTTCAGCATGACGGCCAACCGAGTCTGAAGATCTTTAGACTAGATACATTTTATGCCATAGAAGATCTGATTGACTGCGTTAAGGCAGAGGTAGAAAGCAATACAGATTATGCGGTGTATTCAGCAAACGATGATGACTTTTGTTCCAACGCCAGCTTCTTTATTGCCGCAGGCGTTGAAATTGATGACCATGACAACGAAATCTACCCCAAATCCGTCCGTCAGCGCGGTCTGCAATATATGTGTTCCTGCGGGCTAATTCAGGACGTAGTGAGCGTAGCAATTAAACAAAAAACCGACGCTAGCCATGAAGAAATCATTCAGGCGCTTAATCATTACAGTAAATATGACAACTTCTTAGAGTTGAAATAGCGAATCAAAGAAACTTCTTCATACCCCAACACCCCCGCTCTAACAGAGCGGGACGCAAATAAATTAAAAAGCAGAAATCACTTCTCCCGCTCCCACGGAGCTAAAGCCTGCATCGTTTTCCGTAACTCAGCGTTTGGCGCAGGCGGTTCGTCCAAGCGGTTGTGAAACGCCCTACAGGCTTTCAGTTCCCCCCATTTTCACTCGTAAAAACACCCCGCCCAATCTCAAACGCCGCCTCAAGGCAGGCCTCCGGCGTCCCCAGCTCCGGCATCAGCAGCATCTCGGAGGTCACCACCCGTGCGCCGCAGTAATCAAAAATCCCATGGGCGATTTGCGCGTTAAAGGCGTCGGAGAATCCGTGCTTCTCGTACGTTCTTTGCCCGGCGGCGCCCAGCGCAACAAGGTGTACCGGCAGGCGCCCCAGTTTCTTCACAACGTTGCCGTCAGCGGTTTCTTCATAAGCCCAGCCGTTTGAAAATACGCGATCGATCCAGCCTTTCATTATTCCCGGCATTGACCACCAGTAAACCGGAAACACCAGCACCAGCGCATCCGCACTGTCAATGCGGGCCTGTTCCGCCGCGACGTCGGGCGGTCTTGCCCCCGTCAGCTGAAAAGCCGCCATGTCTGCTGCAGAAAAAACCGGATTAAAGCCTTCCTGCGTGAGGTCCACTATCTCAGACGTATTATCCGGGTTTACTTCAGCAATCCCGCGCGCAATGGCGTCGGCGGAGCCGTGGGTAAGTGAGGTATTAATAGGGTGAGAAACAACGATCAGCGCATGCATTTCAGATACTCCCTGTTGCTATAAAACGGTATCATACTTAGTCTAATATGTACCAAAGGTAACTTACCATTAGTAAGTTACCTTTGGTACATAGCCATGTCAACAGGAGAATGCTTGCGATGCCTAACTCACTCACGCGGCAACGTTTATCAAGAGAAGAGCGCCACATACAGCTGGTGGAAACCGCATGGCAAATTATCCGCGAAGAAGGAACCGAGGCCCTGACCCTAGGGCATCTGGCAAAGTGGGCGGGCGTCACCAAGCCCGTGGTTTACGACCATTTCATTAGCCGTTCCGGGCTTTTTGCCACGCTATATAAAGAATTTGATCGTCGCCAAACGAGGCTGATGGACGACCTTATCCGTAAAACGGAGCCGGTGCTTGATAAGCTGGCCTCGGTTATTGCCGACGCATACATCGAGTGCGTGCTGCTTCAGGGGCGCGAAATGCCCAGCGTGATGGCGGCGCTTGCCGGAACTCCCGAGCTTGAACAAATCAGGCGGGATTATGCCGCCGCTTTTACCGAAAAATGCCGCAGTCTGTTTGCGCCATTCTGCGATCGACCCCTCAGCGACGCAGCGATCCGCGCCATGATAGGCTCCGCCGAAGGGCTCTCCTGGGCCGTGGTGAACGGCGTTATTACGGAGCAGCAGGCAAAAGACGAGCTGTTTCAGGTCATTATCGCTATGGTGCAGAGGTGCTGCGAAGCTCATTAGAGCAGCTATCGTAACTTACAAAGGCATAGTGGGGAGCGCCCGGCGGCTTAAATGGAAATGTTCAGGTCGCCCGGCCATGACCTCCTTCCCCCTAAAAATATCCCAAGGCTTTTCCCTATCCTCACCCCACATCCTCAAAAAAGACTAATTCATTTATAAGCAGCAACTCATCTGGTTGAAGTTAAAAGGATAAAGACAACATTTTACAATAACCACAAATTAACGCCTTCTAATAGACTTTGGTAAACTTAAAAAAACTCACTCTGGCAACGAACCAATGAAACCTACAGAACATCTCGTTAAACTCATAGACGCCGTTTCAGATAGCGATCGTATTCAACACGGCAGGGAGCGCCAGATAGTCTCCCTGCAGCAATACGTTGAGCCAATGAGCTTTATTCTTCATGAGGGGTCCGCCGGCGTTTATCGCACCAGCGATAACCTGCTTATTTTAAATATAAAGGCTCCGGTCATCGTAGGCTTAAACTTCCTGGAGAAAGAGAATAACGATTTCTACCTGCAGGCCCGTCAGGCCATCCGATATGAGATAGTGCCGCGCACGCTTTTAAAAGAAAAAGTGATAAAAAACAACATGTGGGAAAGCATAAGCTACGCCTATATGCACGTTGCACACAGATTCCTCGAATATCATTTTGTCTCTGTCGGCGTTCCTACCTATAGCCTTATACGTAACAACCTCATAGAGCTGATGAAGGAGAATGATGACATTCGCCTGTCCACCAATGCCTGTGACTACGTTCAGGAAAGAACGCTGCTTTCACGAAGCGGAATAATGAAAATACTGGGCGATCTGAAAAAGGGAGGACATATAGAGATAAAGCGGGGCGTACTTATGAAGATCGATCATTTGCCTGAAAAATACTAATACGTTCATATTGCCAGAATCAGCCTTGTCGCTTATTGAAACAGCCCCGTCGCCGCAGTCGGCCTCGGGGAAGCCAGCGCAAAGGAGTCAGCGATGGCAAACCGTTCCTACCTCTACAGCCTCAGCAATCGGCCCACCGCCTATGCCGACCGTCCGGAAACCATCTCAGGGCTTTCCGAATGGGCATACTGCGTTCCCTTTTCCTACCGCGTGCTGATGTCAGGCAATCCAACGATGTGCGCGTCTCTGATATCCGACGGCTTTGCGCGGCTAAAGAAATTTTTTACCGTTCTGAACGCGGCAGTTATCGATGCCCCCTATCTGACTGAAGAGATAAAAGATGGGCTCGCGTTTCTTGAAGCGCATCGCGACGGCTACCTTCTTCTGGAAACCATCGAGCTGGACGTCATGACTGAAAGTGAAGAGAGCAAGCTTCGTGCCTGCGTTGAAGCTGAAATTGAACAATGTCGCCATGCCGGCGCTGCCGTAGATGCCCTACCGGAAAACGTAGAAGAGGCAGCAGAGCTGTTAAAACAGGCGGCCCGGCGGCCAAATGGCTCTGCGCTGGACGCATTCTTTGGGTTACAGCTTAACGAAAGCTACGATCACTCCCGTTTCGACTATCCGATAGGCGTTTCAGAATGGAGCGAGATCCTCTACTTTGGCCTATGGAATCGAGCGGAATTTGAGGCCAACCGTTAATCGGAACGCCCCTTGGCTCAAAGGCGCTATCACCTTCGGTGGACGGCTTACCCTATTTTATGCCCACCGAAGGGCCTACGGTTCGAACGGCCTACGATCTGATCTTCTCACAGTAAAACATCCGATCGTCCATTATCGAACACAGCGACGCAGAGGATTCGGCGTTGACGTTCATCATAATAAACTGCCCATCGGCACAGAGAATGTCCCTGTTTTTCATCAACAGCTCAATCTCTTTCCTTAAGCTACCGGGGCTCGCCTGCCGCTGAGAGAAAGTATAAACATGGCACTCATGCTTAAATGAGAGTATCGCATCTTTACTTTTTACTTCTCCCTTCCATACGTAGTAAGCGCCCAGCGCCAGCGCAAAAATCAGCGAAGCAAGCAGTAAAAAACTAAAGCGCTTAGAGCCGCCAGGCAGCCGTTGTGGACGACCATTATCCACCTTTATAACCGCTGGCGCTGGGGTCGATATCGTCGGCTGTTCGGACTCTTCATCTTCAGATGAAGCCCTGCCGGCCGTTTTGGTCAGTATTTCGGATGCCAGCTTATCGATTTCCCTATCTACGGAATACGTTGACGGCTCATCCTCCTTGGCTCTGGGCGAGTCGCCCTCTTCGCTGATGAGAACGACCGGTATCGTATCGCTAAACCGAAAGCCGACCTTCGGAACGGTAATGATAACCTTGTCGTTTAAGCCAAAAGAAGTGAGGCTTTTTCTTAACTGGCTAATATAGTGGTTTAAGTTACTATTTGAAGAAACCAGCCCGTGCTTATCCCAAACGTTTTGAAAAAGTGTATCTCTGGAAACCGTCTGCCCATAGTCATATAAAAGTTCGTACAATAAACGATTAGACGAATTGGATAAGACAACCACAGACATTTCATCCTGCAGCATTGCCAGAGTTCTATCTTCCGTATTGAAGACAATATTTTTATTTATTAGATAAAGCATATAAAACCCTATAGCCTCATGAATTGAATACACATCAGGAAATAACGATACTACCAGAACCTAAGGCGTGACGATCAATTCACACTATGAACGACATTCTTTTAACGCTGAATAACAAACCGGTTATCTTTAATAACCAACAGGGAAGCCGCGATTATATTAATAAAAAACAAATAATAAACCTTAATAGACAAAAATCATAGGTAAAGTATATTTAACTAATTTTATTCAATTTTACAGGTTATTAGACCTGCAATTTACTATAAATTATGTTTTCAACCTAAGAAAGTGACTGTCATAAAAAACATTATCTATCAGCAAAATACAAGATGACCGCCTAATCTCCTTTCAAATAATATCTATAGACTCATAGAGGCGTTTAAAAATTGACACAAAAAGAAATCAAACCAAATATAAAAACTTCAGTTTCCCTATAGGAAAATCCATTTCCTATAGGGAATAAAATTCAAATAGATTTAAAACACTGCTATATCCATAATAATGCAGCGTTAATTATTGTATTTTACTATTATATTCAGGCGAAGCATCTCTTCCAACGGCGCATAGAGACTCCGTAGCGGAAGAAGGAAAGCGGCTTTCCTCTTACCTCAATAATAGCGCTACGGCGCCACCAGAATGCCTATAAATCAAACCATCAGGGAATGAAGGAGGAATAAAAAAGCCGCTTGATGAAAGCGGCTAAAGGGTGGTGTTAAAATCCAAGCAAAACGATAGAACCGTCTTTATTCACCTTCTCTACGCGACGTCAGGAAGCGGCTGAAATCCTCTTTATTGCCGTCAAAAACCACGCTGCCGCCGCTGAGCATCACAATCCTATCCACCAGCGCCACCAGGTTTGCCCTGTCGGTCGCGATAATCATCCCCTCTCCGGCATCGGCCCGCTGCTTTAGGTGCTCAATCAGCACGGACTCCGACGCAGGATCGAGATGGGCGGACGGGTTATCCAAAATACAGCAGGAACGCTTGGATAGCAGCAGACGCGCCAACGCCAGCTGCTGCTTTTGCAGTGAGGTCAGAGGAACGGCCAGACTCTGCCACCGGCTGTTTAGCCCCTGGTTTAAAAAAGGCATTAATCCGGTTAAGTTGGCTTTCTTCAGCACGGACAGAATCTCTTCCGCACTCTCGGGCAGCGGGTTATCAAGAGAAAGGTAGTCAAACACCGTCTCACCAATCACGTCACCGTCCTGCCAGGCGTAGTGAACGCCGCGGCGAACGGCGTCCGCGCTGCGGGCGGAAAGCAGCATGCCGTCCCAGGTAACGTGCCCGCCGTTGGGCATCAGGATCCCCAACATAAGCTTAAGCAGCGTGCTTTTCCCCGCTCCGGCGCCGCCGACGATCGCCACGCGCTCTTTCGGTGATATGTGCAGGTTTATTCGGTTAATGCAGGGCAGGGAAGGATGGTAGTTAAAGTCCAGCTGCGACGCGCTCCATCCGCCGTTAGGGCCGTGGTACCCCACCGGTTCTTCGCTGTCCTGCTTGTGCTGTTCCTCAACCAGCTGATTGATTTCAGCCATCGAACGACGCATTTTTTGCAGGCTGGGAAGCAGTTGCATTAAGGAGAAAATTGGCTGCCCCAGCCGCCCGGCGATAACCACGGTAACAAACAGCCCGGCCGGTGACATGCCGCCGCTCTGCACCAGATAAAACGCGCAGATAACCGCCAATACGGTCTGGAAGTTCATCAGCGCCATCAGCGAGGCGCTGCACCGGTTCTGAAGAATAAAGCGGTTTTGTTCCGCCTGCTGCGCCTTCTCGTTGGCGCGCAAAAACTGCAGCGTCGCGGCCTTATAGGCCACGGTCGCCCGGTAGTTATCAAGCGTTCCGGTGGAAAACGGCACCTGCGCGCTGTAGCTGGGCAGCCTTTCGGTTTCCAGATAAAAAAGCACGACCCGCACGATGGCGCAAATAAAGATAAATAGAGGCACCAGCACCAGCCAACCGGCGATAGCGGCAATCACCACAAAGTAGAGCACGCTGAACGCCAAATCCAATGCCGAGCTGGAAAACAGCCCCAGGCACTGCATCCTGAAGCGGTTCCAGTTATTCATCGCCTCCAGAACGCCGCGCCCCCATTTGTTATCCTGCGACGGTACGGTATGAATCAGGTCCTTTATCAAGGCGGGTTCAAGGCGTTGCTGCATCGACGATAAAAATCGCCCGCCGGTTTTAACGCGCTCGACGCGAAAAACGTACTCTACCAGCAGCGCCAGCACCACCGCGGCGGACAGCGTCCACAGCGATGAATCTGCATGACCGGGAATTATCCTGTCGTAAACGGCGTTCAGATACAGCGGCATCACTATCGCCAGCAGGTTGATAATCAGGGTCGACCACAGCAGGCGGCTGACCGTCTTTCCTTCCTGCTCGCCTAAGCGAAACAGCGCACGCCAGCTCAGCCGCTGCGCGCCGTCGCGCACAACGACTCGCCAGGCTTTGCGGCGCTGGGCCAGTTCAGAAAAGGGCGCTGGAGACAGGTGACGATCGGCGGTTAAAACGCCCCATCCGTCCCGAGCCTGAAGCAGATATACACCGCCCTTTACCGGCTGATGCTCCGGCTCGCAGGGCAATACCTCCACGCCGAGCGCTCTAGCGGCCAGCTCAAACCAGGCGTCGACGGGAGCATCAGGCGTCAGCGTTTGCGCCAACGACTGCCACTCCCAGCGGGCAACGGGGACGGACAGCGCGTCGGCCGCCGCCGCCAGGCCGTCGCCTAACGTTAAATACGCCTTTGCAGCTCCCAGAGCGTTAATCTCTATGTCCTGCGCCGTCTGCTCTTCTGGCGACGCTTCTATTTCCAGTATCGTCATGGCACTCCCCGTTAAGCCCAGGACCAGGTAAAGGTCTGGTCGCCGTTGCTCCAGGTTTCACTTTCCGCGCCGCTGGAAGTCATGCTCCAGCCGCCGCCGGCAGTGATGTTGACGACGTCGGACGCATCGGTATTCAGCGAAATCGACGCGTTACTACCGTAGTTGCCGAATAGCCCGCTCAGGTTGACGTTCAGAGTGTCATTCTGGCCGTCGGAAAAGTCCAGCTTCTCAATGTTGGAAATGTTGAAAGCCGCGTCGCCCAGCGTAAACAGGCCGCCGCTGCCGCTTTTTCTAATTACGTCGTTGCCTGCGCCGCCGTCCAGCGCGTACTGGTGCAGGCTTAAGTTGTTGGAGATCTCAAAGACGTCGTCTTTTGCCGAACCGGTGATTTTGGAAATAGAAATTAGCGTATCCTGCGTGCCGTAGCCGTCCTGAACCTTGCCGGTGGTCAGATCGGCGACGATGCCCTTGGGTGATACGCTATAGTCTGCGGTGACAAATCCGTCGCCGCCGATCAGCGTATCGTTGCCACCCAGGCCGATAAGCGTATCGTCACCGCCGCCGCCGCGGATCACGTTACTACCGCTGCTGCCCTTCAGCACGTCGGCATAGGCGCTGCCGGTAATATTTTCGATATTGCTTAACGTATCGGTGCCGTTAACGCCCTTATTCGCTCGACTGGCGGAGAGATCAACGTTAACCGCAGCGTTCATCAGGCTGTAGTCGATGGTGTCAGTCCCCCCTTCACCGTTAATCGTGTCGTTGCCGCGGCTGCCGTAAATATAGTCATCGCCCTCTCGAGTCGAGATGATATTGTTGGCGTCACTGCCGTAAATGGTATCCGCATAAATAGAGCCGATAACGTTTTTGATACCGATAAGCGTATCCTGGCTGCCGTATCCGTCTTCGCTCGTCACGCCCAGCGCCAGGTTGACCGTTACCCCTTTGTTTTTATTGGCAGAGTTGTAATAGGCGTAGGCCGACGCGCTGTTGCCACCGTCCAGAATATCGCTCCCTGCGCCGCCTTCCAGATAGCCGGTTCCCGTCAGAACGTCATTATAGTTCGAGCCTCTCAGGTGTGAGATGCCGTTTAATACGTCCTGCCCGCCAAAGCCGTTGTCGGAGCTAAAGCCTTGCCCTGCGCCGTACAAATTGAGGTCTACGGTAACGCCGTGAAGAGCGCTGACGTACTCCACCCAGTCGCTGCCTCCACCGCCGGTCACTACGTTGTTGCCGCCGTTAGTGCGAAATATGTCGTTACTGGCGCCGCCAACGAACTCATTCCCTTCGGTCAGGCTGCCGATAAAGGCGCTGCCAGTGCCGCTGGTCATGATCACTTTTTCAATATTGCTCACGGCTAGCGAACCGAGGGCCTGGTTAGTGCCGTTGCGCCCCGTAACGACGCCGGATGAAAGGTTAATCGTCAGCGAGCCGCCGAGAGAGCCAAAGTCGAGAACGTCAAATCCCGCGCCGCCGTCGACGGCGGCAACGCCGCTGGTTACCAAAAAGGTGTCATCCTGCGACGTACCGACAAAGCGATTAAACTGGGTAAAAGCGTCCGCGCCGTCCGCGCCTTTAAGCACTGTACCGGCCACCATATTGACGTTAATGCCTTCCGCCAGTCGGCTATAGTTAAGCGTATTGCTGCCGGCGCCGCCGCTGAGCGTATCGTTTCCTTTCGAGCCGTAAATCAGGTCGTCTCCGGCGCCGACGCTGATAACGTTATCGCTGTCGTCGCCTTCAATAACGTCATTCCAGGCTGACCCGACAATATTTTGAATGTTAGCCAGCGTATCCTGCCCGCCAAAGCCGTTATCCAGCGCCTCGCCGTCTTTCAGGCTCACCACGATGCCCGACACCGCATTACTGTAGTTCAGGGTATTGTTCCCCGCGCCGCCGTCAATGTGATTGAGGCTGCCGCCGCCCGCGACGATCAGGTCGTTCCCCTCGCCGGCGTCGATCGTGGCGCCAGAAGATCCCAGCTCGATATAGTCATCAAACTTGGAGCCGATGATGCGTTCAATACCGGAGAATCGATCGATGCCGCCAAAGCCGTTGGCATAGGCGCGTTCGTCTTTCATGCTGATATTGACGCTTTCCAGCGCGTAGCTGTAGTCCAACGTATCGAAGCCGCTCCCGCCGGTAAACGCGTTATAGCCGTAGCCGGCGATGAACAGATCGTCGCCCGCACCGCCGTCCAATACCGCCCGGCTGCTGGCGTCTCCGCCAATGATAAGCGTATCGTTGCCAAGCCCGGCCTCAATCGATGAACCGCCGTTGCCACTGACGATGCGATCGTCAAAATCAGAGCCGATAATATTTTGAATATTAATAAGCGTGTCAACGCCGCCAAAACCGTTGTTTACCCGATTAGTGGTCAAATCAGCATCAATGCCGACCAGCGCGCGCGCATAGCTGGCGGTATTGACGCCCGCACCGCCGTTAAGCACGTTATTGCCGCCCATCCCCATCAGCGTATCGTCGCCGCCACCGCCGTACAGCGCATTATCGGCGGCATCGCCAATAAGCAGATCGTTATGGCTGCTGCCGACGACGTTTTGAATGTTTAAAATGCGATCGCTTCCGCCGAGCCCGTTGTCAGACGCAACGCCCAGGCTGAGATCGACGCTGACGCCGGAAGCGCTGGTGTCATAGTTCAGCGTGTTTATGCCGCTGCCGCCGTCAAGTACGTTATTGCCGCCACCGCCGCGCAGCACATCGTTTCCAGCGCCGCCCTGCAGGTGGTTATCCTGGCCGTCGCCCGTTAGCACATCGTCGAAGTCCGTACCGATAACGTTCTGAACGTTAACCAACGCGTACTGACCGTCGCTGGACGCCGTGCCGCCGGCCAGGTCGACCGTCAACGCGTTTTTCATGCCGCTGAAGTCCACGGTATTGCTGCCGCCACCGCCATCATAGGCGCCGTTTCCGCTGCCGGCGATGATAACGTCATCCCCGCTGCCGCCCGTCACGCTGACGCTGTTGGCGTGTGAGGCAAGCTGTATTTGGCCCTGGCCGTTAATAAGCGATGTCGGGTTATCTACCACCACGAACGTCATATTCTCCTGACGCAGTTCACCGCTGGAATCGGTAAAAGAGACGCTTGCGGTAAACATGTCGTACTGCGACTGCGGGTAGATAAGCAGGATTTCACCCGGCATCAGGCCGTACTGATTCCCTTCCGACGTTCCGCCGATAATGGCCTGATAGCTCGCCGGCAGCCCGTCAATAGACACGGAGCTGACGGCTTCGTCAAAGCGCACAATACGCGCAACCGTATTTTCCGGGAAGTATTCCGCATTTCGGACGTCGATCGTCCAGTTCGCGCTTTCGGCGGACAGGTCCGCCGACGTTGCCCCGTACTGAAGCACAATGTTTCCGTCAGTACGCGCAGCGTTGCTGCCGCTGCCGACCTGATAAACATGCGAGCCTGCGTCGCGCCAGGCGCTAACCTGGAGCAGAGTCACCTTTGGATAGGTCACCGTCGGATCCGTCGAATCGGACGGCGCCGGGGACGGATCCGTGGCGTCATCCGGCACGGTGCTGGCTTGAGTATGTTCTACCGACGGCGCGCCTGAGCTCTTCTTAACCAGCGGGATGCTGTCATCAATGGTCGCTCGCTGGGCCAGTTCGGTCATGGTCGGCGTTTCCAGCTCGGCATAGGTGGAATGCTCCTCCACGTCGGTCTGGCCGCCGCCTTTGCTGTCGACAACGATGATGTCTTCAACCACCACTTCCTTTACGGTAACGTCGCCTTCGTTGCGCGTCTCCTTGCCGATGCTCTCCGGAGCTCTGTCGCGCTCGGGAGATATTTCCTGCACCTGAGCTTCGCGAAGAATTTGCGCAGCGTCCAACGACTTGCCGTCGGTAAACGTGATGCGAAATATACCCTTATGCAGCGAGGCCAGTTCGGCGCCCATGGTAAAAACCAAGTTTTCACCGCCTGCGGTTTCAATAACGAGATCCGGCCCGTTAACCCTAAGCTTCACGCCGTCCGCACTCCACGAATACGGCACGCGGTTTTCCGCATAGGTAAAGGGAACGACCGATTTCATGGCGTGTTCCGGCTGCGGTAACTGATTGTTCATGTTCTTATTCCGTTAGTTGCTGTCGTACTCAATTCGACCTGCCCGTTAAGCCCAGGTGTGGCTAAACGTCTGGCTTCCGTTGCTCCACGTTTCGCTGTCGCTGCCGCTGTCTATCATCGACCAGCCCGCGCCGCTGAGGTTGACCGTATCAGACGCATCCGTATGGAGAGACATCGAGGCGCCTCCCACCTGACCGGTAAACAGCGTATTAAGATCGATATGTACGTTGTCCGACGCGCCGTCGGCAAAGTCGAACCGCTCAACGTTGCTGATGTGAACGCCCGCGCCTGTCAAATCAAAGGCCTGCCCGGCGCCGCTTTTCTTCAACGTGTCGGTCCCCGCTCCGCCGTCAATCCAGTAGCTTAGGAGATCCCCGCTGCTGGAGATTTTGAAGGTGTCGCTATAGGAAGAGCCCAAGATCTTGTCGATTTGAACCAGCGTATCCACGCCGCCCAGTCCGTCGTTGACCGACCCCGTGCTGAGGTTTGCGACAATGCCGGACGTCGACGTCTGGTAGCTTGCGGTCACAAAGCCGTTGCCGCCGATGAGCAAATCGTTGCCCGCCCCGCCGATCAGCAGGTCGTTACCGCCGCCGCCGGTCAAAATATTGTCGAGCGCATTGCCGGTCAGCACGTCGTCAAAGGCTGTTCCCGTCAGGTTCTCAACCAGAGACAGCGTATCCTTGCCGTTTACGCCTTTATCCACCGCCCCGGTTGACAGATTGGCGTTAACGGCGGCGCCCAACAGGCTGTAGTCCACGGTATCAATACCGTCACCGCCGTTGATCGTATCGTTCCCCTTACTTCCGTAGATCAGGTCGTTGCCGTCAAAGGTAGATATTTGGTTGTCCTTAGAACTGCCATAGACGATGTCGCCGCTGTTGCTGCCTTGGATATGGTGGACGTTGATAAGGGTGTCCTGGCATCCGTAACCGTCGTTGCTAACGATCCCCGCCTCGAGATCGGCAACGATCCCTGTGCCGACTTCTCGATAATAGGCAACCGCGTTATTGCCCGTTCCTTCCAGCGTGTCGTTGCCGTTACGGCCGTTGAGAATGCTGTTTCCCGCCAGGTAGTCGTCATAGTTCGAGCCCTGCAGGTAGGCGATGCCGTTGAGAACATCCTGACCGCCGTAGCCGTTCGCCGTCGCCATACCGTTGTGGTTCGCGTCAACCCTGACGGTAACGCCAGAACGGGCTGAGGAGTACGAGACCCAGTCCCAGCCGCCGCCGCCCGTAATGGTATTACTGCCGCCCATCACGTAGAACGTATCGTTGCCATTGCCGCCGACAAACCAGGTGCTTCCCGAGGTGCTGGTATAGCCAACGCTGCCCGTGCCGGAAACGCCCTTCGGGAAAATGATTTTTTCAATTGAAATCAGCGACTGATCGAGGAAGCTGGCGTTACTCGCGTCATACTTTGTCGCTTTCCCCGATCGTAAATCAACGGTTATCCTGACGCTAAGCTGGCTGTAGTCCACCGTATCCATACCCGCGCCGCCGTTAATCGTCAACGCCGCTTTGGGCGAGATAAAGACGTCGTTGCCGGAGGTTCCGGTAAACTGAGTGAATCCGGAGAAGATATCGATGTCGCCGTTGGATTTTGTCGTGCGCCCGTTGATAACGTCTACCGTGACGCCTTCGCTCACGCGGCTATAGTCCAGCCGGTTATTTCCGGCGCCGCCGTACAGCAGGTCGCTACCCAAAGAGCCATAGATAACGTCGTTGCCGGCGTTGCCATAAATCACGTCGTCGCCGTTCCCACCGGCAATTTCATCGTCAAATGACGATCCCAGGATCCGCTGAACGTTGGTCAAGGCGTCTTGACCGCCAAAGCCGTTACTCGTCACCGCACCGCTAACCAAATCGACGTTGATAGCGGACAGCGCCTGACTGTAGTCGACGGTATTGGTCCCCGAACCGCCGTCAATGCGATGGTTCCCGGAGCCGGCGATAATCTCGTCATCGCCATCGCCCGCATTAATCGTGCTGTCGCCGTTGCCCAGAGTAAAGCGATCGGCAAACCGCGTGCCGACGATGGCGGAAATGCCTTCCAACGTGTCCATATCGCCAAAGCCGTTGTTGTACACCTGACCGGTTTGGAGATTAACGTCAATTCCGCTAAGCGCGCGGCTGTAGTCAACCGTATCGAAACCGCCACCGCCGATGAATTTGTTAACGCCGTAACCGGCGATAAACAGGTCGTCACCCGCGCCGCCGTCAAGGATCGCGCGGCTGGCGGTGTCGCCGTTGACAATCAGAACGTCGTTGCCGTTTCCGGCGCGGAGATAGTAAGAGCCGCGTCCGGTTATCATCTCATCGTCAAACGCGGAGCCTATCGCCTGCTGAATGTTGATAAGCGTATCCGTTCCGCCGTAACCGTTAGTCGCGCTCCCAGTAGAGAAGTCGACCCGAACGCCGTTGGCGCCTCTTTCATAGCTGACCGTATTCGTACCGGCCCCACCGTCAAGCACGTTGTTGCCGCCCAGGCCCATCAAAACGTCGTCGCCTCCACCGCCCTGAATGTGGTTGTCCGCGCCGTCGCCAATCAAGACGTCGTCATGAGCGCTGCCGATAATGTTTTGAATATTGAGTAGGGTATCTTGCCCGCCGAGGCCGTTGTCGCTCGCCGCGTTTGCGCTCAAATCGACCGAAACGCCACCGCGGGCGTCCGCGTAGGAAACCGTATTCACGCCGCTGCCGCCGTCAAGGGTATTGTTGCCGCCTCCGCCGCTGAGGCGATCGTCGCCCGCACCGCCGCGCAGCACGTTGTCGTTCGCGTCGCCGATAAGCACGTCGTCATAGTCAGAACCAATCACTTCCTGAATATTTACCAGGCCGTGCAGCTTTTTGTCGCTGCCCTGAAGTGAAGACGCCCCCTCAGACAGGTTGACGTTCAGCGCGCGCGTCGCCTGCGAATAGTCAACGATATTATGCCCTGCGCCGCCGTCATAGGTTCCACGCTGGGAACCGGCAATGATGCGATCGTCTCCGGCCCCGCCGATGACGTTCACTTCGTTCATTTCGCTCGACAGCTGGAAGCGGCCTTCGTTATCAATATTGGTGCTGGGGTTATCGACAATGACGAACTTGGCGCTTTCGCTGGTCCGCACGCCGCCGGTGGAGGTATAGGTAAAGGTAAGTTCAAACGACGCCTTGTGCCCTTCAGGATAAATAAGCAGCATTTCATTAGGCTGTAGCTGATACAGCCGGCCTTCCGAGCTGTCGGCCGTAATCAACCGATAGCCGCCGGGCAGGCCGCTGACGGTAATGTCTCCCGCACCGCTATCCAATCTCAATACGCGTCCAACGTAGCCTTCGGGGATAACCTGCTGATTGTTCACCTGCACGGTCCACCCTTGCGTCTGAGACGACAGATCGATATTTGTCGCCGCATACTGAACGCTCCAGTCGCTGGAGCTGGCCGCTGCAGCGTTCCCGGTTCCGCCCGTCCACACGCGTCTGGCCTCATCGGCGATGCCGGACGTTTGCAGCAACGACATCGGCATCACTGTCACATCGTTCCCTGAAGAGTCCGAGGGCGTAACGGGATTTGAAGGCTGTTCGGAAGCGCCAGAATAGTCTCCAGGGCCGGGCGTTTCGGGCGCCGTTCCCGACGATGAGGACTTCACTAAAAGCGATTCGACCAAGGGCTTCTTCGGCAGCGGCTCTATGCTGTCAGCCGAGATAACCGCCGTCGCAGACGTCCCTTCGCTCTCGTCGTCCACTTCACCGCCGAGGTCCTCTTCGATGATGACCTGATTGATCACTTCTTTAATCACCACGTTCTCTGGCAAACTCTCTGCCACTGGCTTGGCCTTCACCTCTTTACCGGCTCGGTTCATCCCCGGAGAGTCGAAATCCACTTTCGCGACCTGCAGCAGATCGTCGGAGTTAATCACCTTTCCATCGGCGAAGCTCAGCGTATAGAGGTTATTGTTGAGCGAAGCAAGCTTAGCGCCGAGCGGCAGAATCAGCCGCTTGCCATCGTCGCTTTGGACGACCAGATCTGACCCGCTGATTAACAGCTGAACCTGTTCATAGTTGAGCGGAATGTGGTTATCCGCATAGGTTACCGGAATGACCGATACCGCCGGCGACGCCGGTAATGGAAGTTCGTTCGACACGTTTTGTTCCTTTTATCCTGTCTACCGTATTCCGCTACGGTTCTGAAAGCGCTAATTTGGCGTTGTTTAATAAGGGTTTAAAGAAATACTCCAGCGGCGTTCTCTTTCCCGTCAGCAGATAGGCGTCCACCCCCATGCCGGGGTATATCGCTTTCTCGTACTGGCCTTCCGGCACCTCAATGCTGACCAGGTAGTAGCGCCCGTTTTGCTCGTCGCTGACGGCGTCGGCGCTGATGACCGTAATCTTGCCGTCCAGCGTATCGGCATACGATGAGCTAAAGGCGCTAATATGCAGGCGGGCAGGCATCTTTTCCCAAATGCGGTCGCGGTCTTCCGGACGCACTTTGACTTCCGCAATCAGCGGCACTCTGGTCGGCGAAATTTCGATAACCTCTCCGCCGGACTTAATCACCGCGCCGCTGTGGGCGACAAACAGCTTTTGCACTACCCCGTCAACCGGGCTAATGATGCGCGCATTGGCCTTACGCCCAACGCTTGCGCTGTTTTGTACGTCGACCCGGCTTAGGTCCACTTTGGTTTGGCTCAGCTGCTTTTGCGTCTCTGACATAAAGTCCGCCAGAGCCTGATTGGTACGTGCCTGATATTCATCCAGCTCGCTTTGTACTTTGGGCAGCCGGAGCCTCGCCTCGTTAAGGGAGGTTTGAACCTGCTGTAAATCGGCGCGTTTTTGCAAAAGCACCGCCTCTGCGGCGGCGCCCTTCGCGACCATAGCGCTGTAAAGATTGACCTGGCTTTGCGACAGCGACAGCTGTTTGGTTAGATCGTCGACTTTGGTGGAGAGCTCAACCAGCTGGGCCTTTCGCTGCTCAACCTGCGCACGGTTAACCTGCTGCTGCTCGCGCAGCGCGGTTTGACGAGACAGATAAAGCCGATATTCGCTGTCGGCGATTTTGTCCGTTTCAGCGTTGCCGGTAGGCTCGGGGTTAAACGCCTCACCCGCCAACTCCTGCTGTAGACGCCGCTCGCGAATAAGCAAGGCCTGGCGCTCAACCTCGCTTTTGGCAAAGTCTTCGCTCACCAGGCTGTTGTCGATAATCGCGATGAGCTGTCCCTGTTTTACCGTTTCGCCTTCGTGTACCAGCAGCTGGCTCACAACGCCGCCCTCCGGATGCTGTAACAGCAGGTTGCGGCTCTCAACGCGAATAACGCCGCTGCCCTTCACCAGTACGTCAAGCTCAAAGCAGCAGGCCCAAACGATAAACAAAAAAAACGCCAGCAGGGTGTAGCCCGCAATTCCCTGCGGGAACCACCTGCTCAGCGAGCGGACGTGCTTCAGCCCGCTCAACATTATTGCCCTCCCGCCGCAGCGGGCGCGCTGTTTACGGAATGACTGGGGATCTGAGCGTCGTTCAGATCCTCATTTCCAACGCTATTGTCGACTTTCCCGGCAGAAATGCTGGGGTTCTTGACGTAAATCGCCACGAACTCGTCCTTGGCAACGTTGACCGAAGAGTTATTGATCGTGACCCGCGCGGTTGGAATGTCGTGCTGCTGCATAATCCTCAGCACTTCCAGACTGCGGTCGTACTGCACCGTCAGGTTAACGCCTACCTGAGTATCGTTTTGCACCGCCGCGTAAATAACGGCGCCGTTTTTACTGATGCCGTCGCGGTGCGCCTCTAGCCACTTCACCAGCTCCTGCTGATTTTTCGTCCCGAGGTAGTTTTGATTGGTATCCAGCGCCAGGCGCAGCTCATTCGCCAGCGGATCCTGACCGACCGCACGGATCTCTACCTGCCGCTGCTGGCTAAGTTTCACGCCCACGTTTTGCTGAGCAACGATAAGCAAGACCTGGAAGATCATGGAGATAAGAAGATAAACCAGCAAAAGCACGGTCATCATATCTACATACGCAGGCCAAAAGTGTCCATTTGATTTCATAGCCCGTTCCTCTTAGCGCAGCTTAAGCGTCTGAATGCCGCTGTTGACCTGTCCCAGCAGCATGTAGAGCCCCATAACGGAGAGATAATAGTCATACTGAGACGAGACCCGCCCTACGCTTGCGTTGAAGAAGTCCGTCTGTACGCTGATAAGATCGTTCAGGCTGCGGTTCCCCAGTCGAAACTCCTCCAGATAGAGCGACTTCGTCCGCCCGGCATCCAGCTTCGCCTGCCCTTGGATCTTCCAAAGCTCTCTGGCGTTGACGGCATCGTTAGAGAGGTTGAACGCCATTTCGTTGACGTCGCGCTGAAGCTGACCGTAGCTTGCCTCGGCAACCCGCAGTCGAGCCATCGCCTGGCCAATGCGGGACGAGTTAATTCCGCCGTCCAGAACCGGCACGCTGACCTGAAGCGCGACGTTCCCGCCGAGGTAGTTATTGTCCAGGCCGTCCGGGCGCTGGAAAGGCCGCTTATAGGCGCCGACAACGTCCACGCTAGGATAGCGGGCAGCCTGAGCGGCAGAGACGTCCTCTTTGGCGCTGTCGAGCTCGGCCAGCTTTGCCTTGATGCCCGGGTTTTGTTGCAGAATGCTGGCGACCATTGCGTCAAAGTTCGTTCCGCCGGGAATATCCGCCAGTTCGGCCATTTCAACCGCAACGTCGATCCCCAGCAGGCTGCGCAGCTTCTGCTTTGCTTTAGCCAGCTGAAGGTCTATCGTTTTTTGCCGGTTTTCTGCATTCGTCAACGCCAGCTTGCCACGGATCAACTCCGACTCGGGGGAACCACCGCCGGCGACCCGAGCGGTCAGGGTATTGACCAGATCGGACGTCACCTTAACGTAATCTTTCGCCGCAGCCTGAAGCAGGGTATAGCGGCGCACGTCGAGGTACGCCTTGGCGGCGTCAAAAGAGACCGAGTTAATTTCATTCTCAGCGCCCAGCGTCGCCGAGCGGTGAACGTTCTCAGCGCTGCCGACGGCATGGCGGGTCCGCCCAAAGTCCATCAGGTTATACTGCAGCGTTAGCTGCATTTGGGAGTATTCATCGTAAGAGCGCGACACCTGAGAGCTGCGGTCAGAAATCCAGTCCGCCGTCTTTACCATCGCCTGCAGCTTGGGGTAATAACCGGCCTTCGCTTCATCAATCCGCTGCTCCGCTTCATCCACCCTGGCCATGCTGATGACCGTTCTTAAAGAGTATTCGTGCGCCCTGTTGAGCGCGGCCTGCAAAGAATAGGTTGTCGACGCGCCGACGGACGCCGAAGCGCTCGGTGCGATTTGCGAACGTTTATCTTCGCTTTTCTTACCTATAGTTGCGGAAGAAGAGAGGCCTATGGCCTCTCCCTCGCTCGTCGTCCGGGGCGCGCTGTCTTCATCTTTTTGGTTTAAAGCTGGCGTCGCCTGCGTTTGCGTTTCATCCACGTTGGAACTGCACCCCGTTAACCACAGCGCGCAAAGCGCGGTGCTAACGAGCATCCCTTTTTTTATTTTCATTTTTTTACTTATTTCTTTTTATTCAAAAACCTACGTTCAATAACCAATGCGCGAGCCTCAAGCCGGCTCATCGACGTGCAATGGCTTGGCATGCGCCGTCTCAGCCTTCTCTGCGTGCAGCGCTTTGCGGCACTCTTCAATCAGGGCACGGCTGGCGGAAGAAACGGAAACTCCGGCTTCCGTTATCTGGCTTACGCATTCAAGCAGCGCCCCGTTTTGAGATCTGACCGCCTGAACGATACTCTCGGCGTCTCCGCTTCCGGCGCGCAAAACGGACTCAAGGGTCAGCAACTGTTGACGTCCGCCCTGCATTTCCACATGCAGCCCCTTCAAGCTGTCCGCCACCTGTTCAAAGGTGCCGCTGACCTGAATTCGGTTAGCGTTAAGATGACCGGACTGCTCAACCAAAACCTGGCGCATATGCCCCATGGCGTGATTGATTTCATCAAGCGTCGCGTTCTGTTCGCTCAGTTTTTCACTCTGTTTGCCGGCGCATTGGTTCAGCTCGCTGAGCTCATAGTGAACGTTCTTCAATCCGTCGGTCCCGCGTTCCTGAACGATGAGGGACTGTTCCAGAAGTTCGCCGTTCGCAGACAGCCGCTGGTTGGTGCTTTGCAGCGCGGTCACAATGCCCTGCTGCTGGTTAACCGCACCCTGCAAAAGCTCGATAACGCGCAGATTATGGGCGTCAACGGCATTCATCGTCTGCTGATGGTTGTTTTCCAGGCTTTCTAACGCGCGACGCTGGCTCTCAGCGATCGTCTGCTGGCTTTCAAATAGCTTTTCCTGGCTATGAAGAAGCTTGTTCAGATAGCTCACGCTTTCATGCTGCTGGGCCTGCTGAACCTCGGTAAACTTCAAAATGGCCCGCAGCAGGCGCTCGATTTCATAGTTCTGGCCGATCCCGGTCGGCACGCCCTGGCTGGCAATGCCGACGCGCCCGTCAGTCAGCGCACACTCACCGCTTGAATAGGCCGGTTCGGTATTGGCCAGATGGGTGTGAACCCAGCCGTCAACGTCGGAATAGAGGTGATCGGAGGCGGTGCTCAGCATATGGGCGATAAGTCCCATAACAAGAGAGCCAAGCAGACCCAGTAAAGAGGCGGTAAACGCGGCGGACATGCCCCCCAGCGGCGCGGCCAGTCCGTCGAGCAGCGCGGATATCTCGCTATCGCCGGAACTCATAACGCCAATCGCGGCCTTGATGCTGCCCATCGTCATGATAAGCCCGATAAAGGTTCCCAAAAGCCCTAAGCCGACGAGCAAGCCGGAGATATATTCAGCGCCGGTAACCTTACGCGTCAGCGACTCTTTAAAAGACTGCAGCAGCGCGTTTCTCACTTCATTATTGGAATGAATCAGATCGGAAACTCGGCTTTCCAACATCTTGGTCGCGCCTCGTAGGCGAGCCGGCGCTTCGTCTGAAATGCTGCGCTGTGAGAAGCGCCGCCAGTCCCTGATGGCTAAAGCCAAAGAGAGAGACACGAACAGAGAATAAAGAACGCCGATTATCTGAACGCCAATGATGCTTGCGTTGACCAACGGCGAGTGTTCGATAGTCACCAGCAGATCTTTTGCGAAAAAGAAATAGCCACAGATGATGATAGTAATAATGATAAATACAAATCGTAGCGATCGATTTGCTAACGTTAACGACATGAATACAATCCCTTAATAAACTGACCTATATTGTTTTTTTATTAAAAACGTTGAAATTTACCTTCCAGAAAATATCAACGCATAAAGAAACAACCGACTCATCCACACAAAACTTAACGACGACCGTTCATTTAATTGATAGGGCCTTATCCCTCATCAAAAACGGTTCCCTTTGTTCCTGCCGCGCCCTGTCAAAGCGGACCTATACAAACAGCAGTTACGCTCCTCCAAAAACGGCTGGCGTAATGCAGCATCAAAACCTGCGCTTTTTCCGACGTTCAGCTATGCGCCACGCCGGTCCTTGGGCTGGAGCTCGCTGATCCACTTTAACAACGGACCTCTGAAATCAGCCTATGAACCCTAACTACGCGGTATACGTTGCTCATAAGCGGCCTATCATTTAATGATTTTTATTTTCTTTAACAGAATGAATGGATTATTGATCGCCGCTTTTTTATCTAAAAAACGATAACGTTCAGCTGGCTGATAAAATATGAAAGGCTTTAAGTAATCCATATTTATTCAGATGATGAGTCCACCGCTACTCTTAATGATATTCCGTTATATAAATTCAGCTTTTACTGCAAATCTGGCCACTAAGAAAAATAAGCCTTTACCCTAAGCACAAATGAATACTATCAATAGACGGATAAGAACAGAAGCTTAGCCTCAAATATCACAAAATATAGTTTTTTAATCTAGATAAATACCAAATTACATGTTTAAAAAACAAATAGAGGCGGTATGCGATCTCATTACCTGTCTAAATTTTGGCATAAAAATGATTAAAAATTAACCGACCTTGTTTTAAAAAAACAAGTAACACAATGATATTATTATATTTTTATTATTCTGTATTATAGCCATTTACGCAACATGCAAAACGCCGAGCATTTGCAGCACCGTTTATCCCCTCGTTAACAGAAAATCACGGTTTAATCTTTATTGGAGTAACAAAGCGGCATGCTCAGCCCATGGGCAATGTACCAAAAGCGATTGAGCGGACTTAGCACCATCACAGAAGCCGGCCTTACGCCAGCCAAACTCGCCATCAGGCATGCCATATTCCAATTCTTAGGGTATTTACGGTTGGTAATAACATTATTTATATAGGGGTATTAAACCGAAAATATAAAACCCGTTTGAATAAATATTCAAACAGGTTGTAAAAAGCACTAACGTGAATATTGAAAACAAGGAAAAACTAGATTCCTTTAATACAAACGGAGGGTCAAAAAATAACGCATAGCGCAGTAATCCACCGTGCATCCCTACTTCCGTTATAGCTACGCCCCTCCAAAAGAGGAGAGGCGTAGCATATCCTTGCTTTCGTATTAGAACCGGTACTTAACTCCCAGCGTCACCGCCGTATCGCTGTAGCCCTTGTCACCCAGCTGCTGCGCCACGTTGGTCCACAGGTTCAGATTGCGGTTCAGCTGCCCCTCGGCCCCCAGCTTCAGCTCGCCCACGTTGCGACTGCCCGCCTGGCTTACCGTCACCCCGTCCATCGTCGCCCCCGCCTGCTCGCTGTTGTACAGCCAGTTCGCTTCGGCATAGACGGTGAACAGCTTCTCCTTGCCCTTGTCGACATCGCTCACGCCGTCGCGCGACACCTTCAAGCCCAGCCGCGTCTGCACGTTGTTATCCCCGCTCGACGTCACCTTCGTACCGTTAGCTTCACGCACCGTGTCCGCCGTTATCCCGCTCCACGTCACCTGCCCCTGCGGCGTCAGGTAAACCCGTCCGTTGGCGCTCTCGTAGACCGGCATCCGGTAGCCCGCCTCTATAGAGGCGCTGAAGCCGTCCATGTCGTACGACTCGCTCGCCACCTGCTGGCCGCTCACCTCCGCATCCAGCCAGCTGTACTGCACCCAGCTGTCCACGTATGCGCCGTTTAGCGTATTGGCGTCCTGATACCAGGTGCCGTAAAGACCGGTGCTGTAGCCCTTCACCGAGCTGTCCGCCTGATAGCCGGTCTTCTGTGAATCCGTTTTGCTCTTGGCATAGCCGTAGCCCAGCATCACCCCCAGCCCGGCGCGGCCGTTGTCGGACGTATCGATATGACTGATTTCGCCACCGCCCTGTATCACATAGCTGTTGGTCGAGGTATTCAACTGCCCGCTGTTGTCGTGATAGCTCTGGCGACTGCCCGCCTGGCGCAGCCACAGGCTGGAGTTCTCCGCTCTGCCCTCGCGGTCCGACAGCCGCAGCGTAAACAGCCGGTTGGCCGCCGCCATGTTGGCCATGTAGCCCCCTGCCTCCGGGCGATACACCGACGGCTGCGGATTGTCCGCGTTCAGCGCCGAGCGCAGGTACCAGTCGCCGTCGTCCGGCGTGCTTACGCCCCCCTGATACAGGAAGTACTCGTAGGCCCCCGCCAGGGCGCGCCCGCTTTGGGTAAACGTGCCGTTGGACGCCCCCTGCACCTCGATAAGCTTGATGCCGTTCTCGGTCTGCGCGCCGTTACCTCGGGCGCTGACCACCGACACCTTGCTCTCTCCGCTGCTGTCGCCGGTAATCAGCAATTTATCGGTGGATGAGCCATCGCCCCCCAGGTCGGTGTTGAATATTACCGTACCGCCATCGCCGACATAGTCGCCGTCAATGGTAAACGTTCCCTGGCCCGCGCCGGTCAGGGCATGGCCCATCACCAGATTACCCGCGTTGGTCACGTTGCCCGTCACCGTGCCGTAGCCGCCCAGCGCGCCGTACTGGCCGATGGTCACGTTGCTTTGGAGGTTGGCCAGCGTTTCGGCCGCCTTGCCCAGCTGAAGCACGCCGTTCTCGATAGTGGTTTGTGACGCTTGTACGTTGTCGCCGTCAATCACCACCGTGCCGCTACCGCGCTTAACCATCGAACCGTTACCGCTCACCGCGTTGGTCAACGTCCACTGCCCGTCGGTCTCCACCACCAAGGTACCGTCGTTGTTCACCGTGCCGTCGCCCAGGTTGGCGGCGGTCGTCGCCGTTAAAGTGGTATCGGCATTGACGGTAAACAGGCCAGTGTAGTGTTGGCTGTTGCCGCCCAGGTACATGTTCGCGCCGTTGGTCAAGGTCACTTCGCCGTTACCGCTAAGATTGTTGAACAGCGTACCGCGGGCGCCGTCCAGATTAAGCGTGCCCGCCAGATTAATCGCGCCCTTGCCCAGCCCCTGCGGTTGAGTCAGCCGCGCCGTTGCGCCATTCTCGATGTCAGTGGTGGCCGTCAGGCTGCCGTTGTTTTGGGTGACGTCCAGCGTACCACCGGTTAAGGTCAGCTGACCGCCGCCCGTCAGACTGCCATTGGCCGTACCGCCATTGCTGATGGTCAGTGCACCGCCGTTGAGGTTCAGGCTGCTGCCGCTTTGGGCATCAAGCTGCCCCACCGTCTGCGCATTGCCGTTAAGGTCAACCCCGCTACCGGACTGCATGTTCAGGCTCGACGTCTTCCCAAAGCCGTTATCGGTTATCAGCACCACCGTACCGCTGTTGACGTCCGTCGCCCCCAGATAGTCGCTGGCCGCGTTGCCGATGCGTACCGTGCCAGTGGCGTTGACGGTAAAGCCGCCGTCACCGGTAAGCCTGGCCCCCAGCTTATCGTCGGTTGCACCCGCGTTGCTCAATATCACCGACTGGCCCGCAAAGGCGTCCAGCTGGGTCAGGCCGTAGCCCAGGTACAGCCCGTCGCTCTTCACCGCGCCGAAGTAGTTATAGTGGGCGTTGCCCGCCGCCACCCCGTCCTGCACCAGGCCAACCAGGGTGTCCGCCGCGACCGGCGTGCCGTCCGCCTGCGTCACCTGTATCTGGCTGCCCACGCCGTTGACGGTTGACGCTATAACGATTTGGTCACTGACGTTGTCATCCTGGTCAAACAGCGACGTACCGCTGGTCGGTATCGGGTTGGGCAGGTTAGCCGGGGTCGTAATCGTCAACTGACCGCCGCCGGTCGCGTCTAAGGTATTGACCGTGAGCGTCCCCTGCGGACGGTGGTCCGTGCTGCTGTAGTCCACTTCTATCCGACCGCCGTTAAGCTGCAGGCCGCCGATGGTATGGCTGCCGTCAAGCTTCACGCTGCCAAGCCGGGTCCCGTCGCCGTTAAGCGCCAGCGTCGCCAGCCCCATGACGTTATCCGCAACGGCGTCCAGCACGAAGCGGCCGTTGTCCATCGCCACCGTACCGCTAAAGTTGCCACCGGCAGCCGAGGTATTAAAGGTAAAGTCGTTGTCCCTGTCGCCCAGGTCGACCGCAAGCGTGCCGCTGCCGGTAAGCGTACGGGTAAAGTCCACGTCGTCCGCCGACACACCGTCTTTGAGGATAGACAGCGTGCCGCTTGCGCCCAGGTTCACCGCGCCGGTGCTGCTGGCCAGGTGAGCCAGGCTCTCTACCTGTAGCGTACCGCCGGTCACGTTCACGTCCGCCGTATTGGCGCCGTTGTTGCCGGTCCAGATAAGCGTGCCGTCGCCCGCCTTGGTGATGGCGTTGGCCGCGTTGCCCGTATCGTCCCAGCCGCTCATGGTCGCCGTCACGCCGCTATCGACAATCACGCTGCCGCTTTTGGCCAGCGTCACGTCACGAGCGGAGGTCAGGTCTGCCGTGATTTGCAGATTGCCGCCGTTAAGCACCGTCAGGTTGGTGGCCGAACCGTCACCCAGGTTGGCGTCGGCAGAGATGGCCACCGTGCCGTTTTGAATGTCAGTCTTGCCGGAGTAAACGTTGGTGCCGCCGAGCGTCAGCGTGCCCGCGTTCTGCTTAATCAGGTCGCCGGTCCCGCTGACGAGGGCATTCAGCGCCATCGCCGCCGCGTTATCCACGATAAACCGGTTCGAGTTCAGCACGGCGAAGGCCTCACCGAGGTGTTGCGTTTCGCTCACCGTCAGCGTCGAGGCCATGTCAATGTCCACCACGCCGCTAAAGCCCGCGTTGTTGCCGCTCAGGCGCACGTCGCTGCCGTTACGGCTACTCAGCGTACCGCTGCCGCTGACGGCGTTGGCAAAGGTGCCGTCCGCGCCGTGCAGCGTCACGTCACCGTTGGCAACGATATTGCCGGAGCCTAAAGACAGCACGTCGTTAAGCAAGACCTCAGCGCCCGCATTCACCGTCGTCGTGGCGCTCAGGTTGGCGTTAGCGTTGGTCACGGTCAATGAGCCGCCCGCCACCGTCAGATTGCCGCTGCCGGTTAACGAGCCGGATGAGGTACCGCCGTTGGTCAACGTCAGGCTGCCGCCGTTCAGGCTAAGGGTTGAACCGGCCACGCCGTTCAGCGCCCCAATGGTCTGGGTCTTGCCGTTCAGGTTAACGGTGGTCGCCGTCGCCAGTTTCAGGTTGGCGGTCTGGCCCAGCGCATTGTCAGTGCCCACTATCAGCGTACCGCTCTGAACGTCGGTTGCGCCGGTATAGCTGTTGTCGAGGTTGCTCAGGGTCAGCGCGTTCACGCCGTTGCCCGCCGCAATGCCCAGGTCGCCGCTGCCGGTGACTTTGGCCGACAGCACCTTCTCGTTACTGTTGGCGGTGTTGATAACCAGTTCGCCACTGCCGCTGGTCAGCAGGTCAACGCGCGTCAGGCCGTAGCCCACGTACAGGCCGTTGGCCGTGCCGCCGTTGTCCTTGGTGGTCAGGCGGTAGTCGTAGTAGGCATCCGCCGCGTGCATGCCGTTTTGCAGCAGGTTGGCTGCGGTGGCGTTGGTAATAGCATTGCCGTTTTCGTCAACCAGCTGAAGGTTGCCCCCCTCGCCGGTGACGGACGTTGCCGAGGCCAACTGCACCAGCGTTTCGGTCTGCTGGTCCAGCAGGCCTTTGGTCTGATTAACAACCGGCGCGGTGGCGTTGTCAAAGCCGCCGTGGTCAATCATCACCCTGCCGGTGCCGCTGGCGTCCAGTGACGTCGCCGCAATGCGGTTGCTCGCCACCGACGCGTTCGGCAGGCTGACGCCAAAGTCTACCGTACCGCCGCTAAAGACCAGCCCGCCGATGGTCTGCACGCCGCTGCCCACGGTGGTGACGTTATCGCCCATCACCGACAGAATCGCCTTGGTCAGCGCGGTGGTGTTAAAGCCCGACAGCGCGAAGCTGTCGCTGTTCATATTGACCCGCCCGGCGAACTGCGAACCGGTATTGGCGCCGAAATCGAAGCTTGTGCCTGACTGTACGCCAATCAACCCATTACCGCTCAGGGCATGATTAAGGGCATAAGTAGACGCCGGGTTCAGCACCAGTGAAGACGCCCCGTCGATGGTAATCAGCCCCGAAGAGGCCGCCGTGTCGCCCATCAGAATATGCTGACCGGTGGTCAAGGTTGAGCCATTAGTCAGGTTGATAATGTCAAAGCGCTGCGCGTCGCTCGCCGCCGCCAGCATATAGTCGATGCCGTCAAAGGTCAGCGTATCGTGACTGCCGCCGGTGCCCGCGTCCAGCGCCCCAAAGGTCGCGCTGTCGCTGACCGTGATGTGGTTCTCGCTGCCCGCCCCGCCAACAAAACCGCCAAGATGGGCGCTGTCAGTGAGCATCACGACATTTTTACCGCTGCCCGCCGTCATTACGCCGGTGGTGGTCGCGCCGGTCGCATTCAACGTATTGTCGCCGTCGCCCAGCGCGATATCGCCGATGACCGCCTTCGCCAGCGTCAGCAGGCTGTTACCGTCTCCAGTGGCAATATTGCCCGCCGTGGAGTCCGTTACCGTAATCAGGTGATTGCCATCACCCAGGCTGACGTTACCCAGCTGTGAGCCTTCACTTACCGTCACTACGTTGGCCTTGCTGCCCAGAAGCGTGACGTCACCGGTGTGAACCGAGCCGTTGGTCGCGGTAAGCGTATTTGCACCGCCGCTGGCGGCAACGTTGCCCGTCAGAGTGCCGCCGGTCAGGTTGATGCGGTTATCGCCGGAGGTAAAGTCCAGCGAGCCGGTGATGTCGCCGGTGTTGGTAAAGGTCTTGTTGCCGGTATTGGACATGGCAATCGCCGCCAGCTCCGCGTCCGATGCCGTAATGGTGCCGCTGTTGGCAATCGTGTCGGCATCGTGCACGTTCAGCACGTTGCCGGTCGCCACGGTGGACTGCGAAACCAGGTTGCCGGAGTTCGACACCGTCTTCGCCCCGCTCACGTCTATCGCCGAACCGCCGGTGGCGCTGTTGACGTTAACGCTCACCCCGGTGTTCACCGTACGATTGTTGCCGTCCAGCATCGCCTTCACGCCGATACCGCTGCCGGCCACGTTGATAGTCAGTTCCGCCGAGTCCGAGAAGTCCAGATTGGCCGCTACCGAACTGCCGTCTTCGTCCTGATACAGAATGCCGGTGCCATCAGTCACCTCGATGACGCCGGAGTTGGTCTTCGCCAAAGACGCGCCCGTCTTGATGCCTATTCCTGAACCGCCAACCTGAATTTGGGTATTCTCTAAAGAAATCCCCTCAATACCCGCCACGTTGTGAATGCCGATACCGCTGGACGACGCGTCACTCATATCAATCACGGTGTCCGCCACGTTCAAGCCGGTCGCGCCGCTATCCAGCAGAATGCCGTCCGCCGAGCCCTTGGCCACAATGGTGCCACTGCCCGATACCGCCCTCAGGTCAAGCCCCGCCCCCGCGTCCACGTGAATGGCCGCCACCCCGTCCACCGCCGCAATGGTCCCGGAGTTGTCGATGGTGCCGTCCGCCCCCTTGATATGAATGGCGGTGCCGCTGGCCTGAATGTCTCCGGTGTTCACCACGTGGCCGCCGTCCAGGTCTATCGCCGTATGTCCAGCGCCCAAAGACAGGTTCACGTTGCCCTGGTTGTTGATGGTGCCCCCGTCCTGCGCCAGGAAGGCGGTGGAGCCGACGCTTCCCGCAAGCGACGTCACCGTCGCGTGGTTCTCCACCGTACTGCCTTCCCCGGTCGCCTTGCCCACCACCGCGTTAATCCCGCTGGCGTTAAACGCCGCGCCCGCCTCGATATTGGCCTTGCCGCCGTTCTCCGCCAGCACGCCGGTGGCGTTGGTGCCGATGGTCAGCTGGCTGCCGCCGGCAAGCGTTATCCGCGAGTCCTCGCCGTTCACCCGTATGCCCGACGTCACCCTGTCGCTACCCACCTTACCCGACAGGTTGAGGTTCAGGTCGCCGCTTAAGCTCGCGCCGTCGGTCACGTAAAATAGCGTTGCCCCGTCGCCGTGGACGTGCGTCAGCGTCGTGCCCGCCAGCGTATCAATCGCTGAACCGGCGCCGTCTATCCAGAAGGCGATTTGGTCCGACTTGTCGCTGTCAAAATTGACCGCCACGTTGTCATTAAGCGTCACCTTACTGCCTTCAGAGGCGTGCACCCCTACCGTTCCGGCCCCGTTCAAATTGACCGACGCCGCGTTGACGCCGTCGCCGACCGTCACTTCCACCTGGCTGCCTTTGGCCAGAACGCCGGCCGAGCGGGTCTGACTGTCCGCCCCGTCCCAGTCGCCATTGAGCGTAATGTTGCCCGTCGAGCTGAGCCGGGTCTCGGTGGTGTTCGCCGTGGCCGACAGACCGACGCTGCCCGCGCCGCTCAGCGTGATGTTGCCGCTGTTGCCGCCTACCGCGCCCTCTTCCACCTGAATGCCGGTCGCCCCTTTACCGCTGAAGCTGATATTGCCGGAGTTGGTCAAGGTCGCCAGGTTGCGGGCGATATAGCCCACCACGCCGTCCAGCGACGAGGTGAGGTGCGCGCCGGCGGTCAGGCGGGTTGCGCGCTTCTCGTCATCGGTCATCACGCGCTCCACCCCCGCCAGGTCGTAGCCCTGCCCGTCGGCGATACCGGCTATTGCGCCTTCGCCGGAAAGATTAATCGTGGCCGTCGCGCCAATGGTGCCGGTCGCGCCGCCTTCCACCAAAAAGCCCGTCGCGTTCTTGCCGTTAACGTTCACCGTCATGCCGCCGGAATCGACGGTAGTGTCGGCGCCCGTCGCGACAATCACGGTCGAGCCCTCGCCGGACGCCGACATGGTCGACGTCGCCGACGACGAGCCGACAAACGCCGCGCCGCCGTCCAGGCGCATCAGGGTGGAGTTGTTGGTGGTGACGTCCTGACTGCCGGTGCTGGTGTTGGTGATTTTGGAGCCCGCGCCGTAGACGTAGTAGCCTATCTGGTTTTCGCCGTCGGCGAAGGTGACCTGGCCGTTGCCTGAAAGGCTAATGGTTCCCTTATCGCGGGCGTGCAACCCTATCGCGCCGTCGCCCTCAAGGTTGACGGTGCCGGAGATGTCCACCAGCGAGTTAGCGCTGCTGGCCCATGCGCCGTAGTTGCGCAGGTCGGTGGACGGATCGGCGCTGCCGGTCACGTTGATCTGGCCGGAAGAACTCACTTGACCGCCGCTATAGGCTTTTATTCCGATATTATTGATGCCGCCAACGTTAATCGCCCCCGTATTGGAGATGCCTTTAGCGTTGTTATAGGCATAAATCCCGATATTCTGCCCCGGCAGGAAGGTGCCGTCTCCACCGTTACCCTTAATAGCGATCGTGCCGCTGTTGATAATCCGAGCTGACGCCATGGTCGAGTTTGCAGTAATACCGTATACACTATTACTCTTCGTCCCTAGCGTAATCAGCCCCTGGTTGTCTACCGTACCGCTGCTCAACGAGCTTACCTTGATAGCCGCAGAGCCCGCGGCGGCAAACATATCCTTACCGTCCTGCGAACGGCCGACGTACATCTCGCCATCGGCGCTATTGATAAAAGAAGCGCTCGCTGAGGCTAATGATACGCCAACAGTCGGTCCCAAATATTCAGTCGTTCTGGTTCCTTCAGTAATGCCGAGATTTACCACGCCATTATTAACCACCTTGGCGCCGTTGAGGACGGTAACCATCACATTATTGCCCTGGTTTTGGGAAGCTAAATTGGACCAGAACATGGGAATAACGTTAAAAATGCCGTTATTGATGAATTCCGTTCCTGCGTCATAGACATTGATACCATAACCTTCGATGCCTCCGCTGGTGCCCGTGATCATGGTTCCATTATTCGTCAGCCGCGACCCGCTGTACAAAACTCCAATGCGAAATCCCGTACTAATATAACCATCGTTAACAGCATTAGCCCCGCTCGTTAAGCGAATAAGACTAGTGGTAGTCGCCCCACTATCCAATCCCCTCAGACTGCTTGACGTTAAGTGACTGTCGGAAGCCAGATTAATATTGGCTCCGCTGCCGGTACCGTGTAAAAGTACGACCGTTCCGGGGGGGCTTAACAAGATAGGATCGGCATCGGCCGGAAGCGGATTAATGACATAGGTCGTTCCCGTGTTTTGGTAGGCTTTAGTAAGTTCGCTCGCGTAAGCGCCGGTGCTTAAGTTACCGGCCTGAACCTGAGAGACCAACCAGGCGTTATACGCCTTCAGCTCGCTTAGATTGGTTACGTTTTGAGTAGAACCGTCAAAACCGGAAAATTCGCCGACGTAGGTGGTTTTTTGCGCGGTGTAGGTCGTGGAAGAGGTTGAACTGGTTTCCCAGCCAAATCCTATGGAGCTGGTGCCGTGCCAGTTAATCGTCGCAGCGCTAGACGAGCCGTCGGCATAAAACAGCTGACTGTCGCGAAAGCTGGCGCTAATAGTATTATTGTTGTTATAAACGTCGGCCTGGCCGTTAGTCACCGCGACAAATCGCGTATTATAATAAACGTCAACCGGGCCTGATGGAAAAACCCTAAAAGAACCGCCGGGATTAGCCGTAGACTTATACTCTCTAAAGTTATTCTCGTCATAAACGGTAACAACCAGATTACTGTTGGTTATCGGATCGAATACGGTGATGTTCTTGTTTTTTGCGCTCAGCTGTAAATAGCTATCGGTGTCTGGAACCAGCGGCCCCGTCGCATAGCCGGCGTTTATCAAAGCATTTATCGAACCATAAGACGTCGAGGTTCCCTTTGCTGCCGTAATGGAAGAAAGCATGTCTATACGATAGGCCTGACCGTCAGAAATAACCGCCGTGCCCGCGCGGTTGTTGTTGGTTGACGTCGACCATACGCTATCGAGCTGGCACTCAAGGGCGACGTTGTCGCAGTCGGTCGCCAAACTCACAGGCGACAGTACCGCCAGCGTCAGGCCCGCCAGCGCTCGGTTGGTCGCCCGCTTGATCCGCCCACGGCCCAGCTCGGAAGTTACCACCCACAGCCCTAACGTACAGTTCCAGATCACACGGTATATTTTGTTCATAGCATATAGTCCATTACTTTAATAACCCTTGTTTTCTTTATAAAAACAAAAGTTAATTTTTTATTGAAAAGTTGTTTTTATTCTATTTGGCGTCTAAATATTATTTTCACGGCATAAAATAATGAACGATGAGCCTCGCTGATAAAATTGAGGTCGCCATCGAGATGAAGATTTTTTGATGACCTTTCAGAACCAAAGAAACAACTCTTTTTATGACAAATAAATACTAAATAATTTAATATAGGATCGGAAGCTTAAACTTAAGTTATCGTAAATATAGTTTTTTAATTTGCACAAATGCTTTATTTCATTTTTAACTATTGAATAATTCCTATCCACGATCTCATTGCCCACTCTTTATGTGAGCGTTATGAAGGCTATAACGGCATAGAGCCCTACGCTAAATGGTCATTCAACTAACTGATTAAATTATATTTTTTATATGCAACATTAGACAGGCATCGCCTTTATAGCAAAAAAACACCAACGTTCGATGCCTAGACCTATAAAATTGCTAAAGACAGACCACTTTTGGACAAATTAATAGGGCTAAAATCGATAATCAGTGTATAAAAAACACTCAAATCAATGAATTCAAAAACAGATATAAGAAATGTAGTAAAAATGAAAATCCAATGATAATAAAAAAAGAGTTGTTAAATACGGCAATTTACATACCCAAATAGGGGTAGATAAAATAGAAGCTAACGAACGCCAGGATCGGTAGCGGGCGAAGCCAATTTTTGTCGCTGAGGTTTTATAAAAGACAATGCCGCGCTCCGAAACGTCGAACCGCGGCATTCTCTATTTATTTATAAAAAGTCCTTATCTTTAAGGACGATAATCGGCTCAATGTCGCTCTCTTTTTTGATAACCAACGACTCGTCCCCGCGCAGGCACGTCCCGCCGTAGTTACCGCCGACGGTAAAGGTGCACACCTGGATGTACTTGCCGTCGACGTTTGGCAAACACCAAAGCTGCTGGTAGACGTTCTTTTGCTCGGAAAAGCTGCCGCTTGTTTGATCCAGCAGCTCTTCATGGCGGCTGATAAGGTCGATGTTGTTACCGCAGCGCCCGGCGATCGGTTTTATTGCATAGCCGGTTTCGATCAGCTCGTCGTTAATCTCAAAATCCGTATCCAGCAGATAGCGATGATGAGGGAACAGCGACCATAGCACCGGCAGTATCGCCTTATTGCCGGGGATGACGGTCCAGAACGGCTCAAACACCATCACCTCCGGGCGCAGCAGTACGTCAATCAGCCGCACCTCGTTTTCCGGATGGCCGGTGCGGATGGGCACGGCGGCATATTCCGTTTCGCTGACTTCACGCACCTGCTCGATAGCCGTCTCCCATGCCCAGGTTTTCCACACGCAGTTAACGAGGCGGCCGTCGCCGTCAATCAGCTGGCCGGTGGCGTCCCAGCGCAGTTCGCTCAGGCCAAACAGCACTTTGCTTTCAAAGCCGGCCTTAGTCAGGGCGCTTTGCATAAAGCGGGCGTGGTAATTTTCCTCGGCGTCGTCGGCATCCTGCATGATGTGTACAAACGGGCGGGCGCGGCTGTGTTTCCAAGCGCCAACCAGCTCATCAAACAGATCTTCGCCCGGATTGTGGCCGGGGCCGCGATAGCCGTGGCGCTTCCACTGCTCCAAAACGATCCCCGCCTCGGTATGGCAGGAGGCGGAGTCAGCGTTGTACTCATACACCTTCAGCCCGCGCTCATCCATGCAGAAGTCCATTCGGCCGGTTATCATGTCATGGCGACGACGCTGCCAGGAGAGCCGCAGGCGCGGCCAGAGAATCTTCGGTATATCAAACAGCGCCAGCAGGCTATCGTCTTTCAGCACTTTATCGGTGGCGTGCAGGTACATCAGGTGCAGCTCGTTGGTTGCTTTGATAAGCTCCTGTTCTGCGCTTTTGGATATAGTGAAATACTGATACGGATCTTTATTAATGAAGTTCCCGTTAGCCTCAACGTACGCAAGCTGCAGCGGATCCCGCTCGTTGAGCCACTTGCCGTCGAACTGCCCCTCATTATTAATGCGTTTGCCGCGAATGACCAACGCCTCGGGCGGAACCGACGGCTGGGGCAGGCTATCCTGCGCCTTCTCTGTCTGGATCATCCAGCCCAAAATGACCGTGTCGTCAAACGAATCGCGGATCGTGTACTTACCGTCCTGAACGGTTAAAGGAAGCTCCCGCGTCCACTGCTGCCCCGGAGGCAGCGGCGAATCGATGACGTTCTGCTCAGCGATCCTCACTCTGTCATTAAGGAGCTGAGTAATAACCGCCACGTGGCCGGTATCCTTAAACTCGCCGCCTTTCTGCCAAATAAGCAGCGTCCCAGCAACCGGCGCTCTGGAAGAGCCGTTGGCAAAAGCCTGCAGGGGGAGGAGGTTATCGTTAACCACTTCGCGCAAAAAGCGCAGGGAAAATATTTCATAGGCCATGCCGACGTCGGTAAATACGACGCCATAGTTCAGATACAGGAAGCGGCGGGCAAACTCAACGCACTGCCACTTGTGCCCCATGTATTCATTGCCGATGTAGCTACGAAAGGAGGCTTCGTCCGGATAGTCGCGAAAATTTAACGAGCCGTAGTTTGATGAATAAATTGCTACGCCGCCCGGCGCATAGCCTAACAGCGTCCCGAAAGGCGCATCCTGATTTTTAGAGCGTTTGCTCATGAGACTGACTCCAAAGACGGCAGGATGGCACTAGGACGCCTGCCTTTTGACACAGAACTACAGAAGTGAGCTAATGATAGCACTCAAGCGAAGGATGGCTAATACATTGGATAGCGTTTGTGCCTTCCCTTTCGATATGCTGCGAACCTACCGGCGGCTTCTAACGTTTAGAGGCCGTTTTTTATACCCAGTCCTCGGTAAAATATGTTCTTCTTATAAAAATCAATGAGCTAAAAAACAATAAAACATGCATTTACAAGGCACAAATCAATTTTTAACCGCCGCATGCGTGGTAACGTGGCCCAACTATCCCCTCCGGCGCGCCGACAGGCGGCGTTGAAAAAAGATAATCACGCGGGGCAATTGAAGAGCAATGAGTGAAAAAACCGTAAGTGAAAAATCCGTAAGTGAAAAAGCAAGGCAGCGCTGGCAGCGCAGGCCGGGTACCACGGGCGGCAAGCTCCCCTGGAACGACTGGCGCAACGCCTCAACCTGGCGTCGGGCGACGCAGTTTCTGCTGCTGGCGTTCAATATCTATATCGGCGTCACCTTCTACTTTTGGGTGCGCTATTTTGAGACCGGCGGAGCCAGTATTTACGTGCCGAGACCGGGCGGCATCGAGGGCTGGCTGCCGATCGCAGGCCTGATGAACCTGAAGTTTGCCTGGGAAACCCATCAGCTTCCTCCGGTTCACGCCGCCGCCATGCTGCTGCTGGTCGCGTTTATCCTGATAAGCCTGCTGCTGAAAAAGTCGTTCTGTTCCTGGCTCTGCCCGATAGGCACCCTTTCCGAACTGGTGGGGGCGCTGGGCAAAAGGCTGTTTGGGCGTAATTTCACGCTGCCAAAATGGCTGGACATTCCCCTGCGCGGGCTGAAATACCTGCTGCTCGGTTTCTTCCTCTACATTGCCCTTCCCATGCCGGCGCAGGGCATCTATATGTTCCTGATGTCGCCCTACGGCCTGATCGCCGACGTCAAAATGCTCGACTTCTTTCGCAACGTAGGGGCCATCACGCTGGCCTGCGTGTTCGCCTTCACCTTCGCCAGCCTGTTTATCCGCAACTTCTGGTGCCGCTACCTCTGCCCTTACGGGGCGCTATTGGGGATTTTCTCGCTGTTTTCGCCGTTTAAAATCCGCCGAAACGCGACGAGCTGCATTGACTGCGGCAAGTGCGCCAAGGCCTGCCCGTCCAACATCCCGGTGGACAGTCTGATTCAGGTGAGAACCGTTGAATGTACCGCCTGCATGACCTGCGTTGAATCCTGCCCGGTAGCCTCAACGCTTCACTTCTCTCTCGTTAAGCCTGTGGGCTCACGGCCAGAGGCCGGCGAGCGGGCTAAACCCCTGTGGCGACAGGCCGCGCTGTCCGGCGCTGTAATGACGGTTCTGGTACTAGGCATCCTTTTCGGCATTATCGGTTACGCAATGTACATCGACGGCTGGAACAGTCCAGTCCCCGAACAGATGTACTTCAGGCTGATCCCCGGCGCACAGATGATGGGCCATCCATAAAATTGACGGGCGGTCGCATAAAAAGCGCGATCGCCCTCGAATTATCGGCAATTAAATTAATATAGAACCCTACCCAGTGATAAAATAGCGAGCTCAAAAAAGAATTAATATTTGAGCGCTAGATAAATAAATTTTCATTTTATTAACATTGCTGAAAAATATAATTAAATAACATTTTTGTTTTTTTATTTCCAAACCGATTCGTAATGGAACATTGATTCGATGTTATATCTTAATTTTGCTCTTTATGGATGACAGTAAGTAATACTTCAATAAAAGTGAGCGCACTATGAGAAGCATTTTTACCACTCAAGATATTCCTGACGCAGAAAAGTTCGGCGTATTCAGAGACACCGTAAAGGGGCGCTTTTTATCTTCTTACGAGTGCAATCAGGTAGAGCTACCCTCCCACTCGCGTTTTTATGCCAATATCGTCGAGCAGCGGGTGATGGATCTTCGTTTTCTTCAGCTGGAATCCAACGGGCACAGCGCCAAAAGCAGGCCGGCGGCGCAAAAGCAAAGTCAGGAAGAACATTTTCAAATTGAGCTGCAGCGTTCCGGCACCGGTTACCTGTCTCAGGACGGAAGAACCGCATTTTTACGACAGGGCGATTTCTGCTTTTTTGACATGGCTCGTCCCGCGTCCTGGTCTTTTGACGACGACTATTCACTGTTCAAAATTCTTATTCCGAGAGAAAAGTTTGCTAACCGCTTGGGCAATACCCAGAACCTGACGGCCAGGGCCATCCGCGGCAACAGCGTCACCGGCGCGCTGGTCTATGGCTTTATTATGAAATATGTTCCTTTTCTGGACTCAATCCCTCAGCAGCATTCCCAGCAGCTGGCGGACATTCTGCTTAATCTGATAACCTCGGCGCTCAGCGAGCTGAGCATGGCGATGCCGCCCCAAAGCGCGGGGCGCTCAACCATTTTTTATCTTGCCCAGCAGTATCTCGAAGATAGGTTGTCAAACCCTGACCTGAATATTAGCGACTGCGCCAATGCCTGCGGAATATCCGTCAGGTATTTACAAAAACTCTTTCACGAACAGGGCACTTCCGTTAATCGCTGGATACATCAAAAACGCCTTGAGAACTATAAGGCCGCGTTGATGAATCCTCTTATGGCGGACCGAAATATTACCCAACTCGCCTACGACTGTGGATTTAGCGATATTTCAAATCTGAGCCGTAAATTTAAATCCGAATATTTAATGACGCCGTCGGAATACCGCAAGGTGCACTCTTTTCGGTAATAGCTTTCAGGCCGTATCCCGCTAAACGATCCCCCTCGGCCCGGGCCGAGGGGAAATCGAGGGTGTATCAACTAACCGTACCGAAACTCAATGCCTAAAGTGCCGCAGGGGTATTCCCACTTTGCAAGAATAGTATCGCCGCACAACACGCGGCAGGTTCCACATTCCAGGCATCCCGCGTAGTCAAACAGGTACTGCCCTTTTTCGTCCTGCTTATACAGCCCCGCAGGGCACGCGGTCATCAGCTTTTTAAACTCAGCCGGATTGATGTCGTCCGCCAGAACAATATGGGGGTTGCCCTCATCGACGTTGAACTTATTGACCCCCAACTTAACGTCTACGTTGACCTTAGTCATATCGCTCGCACTCCTTTAAATCCGTCTTTGATCAAGTTCATTACGCCGACTTTCTTAACGCGAGATATCAGCTTCTTGCGCAACGGGCGCTCCGGGCCGCTAATGACGAACATGTCCCGCATCGCGCCGGCGGCCATCGCCGGATAGTCGACGAAAAAACGTGAGTTATCCAGAAAAGCGGGCAGATCTTTATACAAGCGCATGTCTTTCATCACAAAGCTGTCGTCCAGCAGCGTCCGGTAGGCTTCGAGCCCCTTGCGGCTAAAATCATTCCTGTCTTTCGCCAAAAGCACCGCCTTCGCGGCCGCCTCGCCTGAGGCAATCGCCAGATCCATGCCGCGCACGGTATAGCCGACGTTAAGGCAGAAGCCCGCCGCGTCCCCGGCGACGACGACGCCATTGCCCACCAACTCCGACACCATATTCATACCGCCTTCCGGCACCATATGGGCCGAATATTCCAGCAGCTTTCCGTCCTTAATGAGCGGCGCCACGGCGGGATGATGCTTAAAGTCTTCCAGCATTTGGGGAACGCTGCGGCTAAATTTGTCTACGTTGTGCAACCCTAAAACCAGCCCCAGCGATACCGTGTTTTTGTTGGTATAAAGGAAGCCGCCGCCCATATGCCCGCCTGACGGCGTACCGGCAAACAGCCAGGCCAGCCCTTCATCGCCCGAGCAGCCAAACCGCGCTTCCATCTGCTCGGGCGTAAACTCCAGCAGCTCTTTTACCCCTACGGCCACCGTATGCGGGTTAACGCGCTGGGTCATTCCGAGCTTCTTGGCCAACAGGGAGTTAACGCCGTCCGCCAGGATCACGGCCCGTGCTTCGATTTCATCGTCTCCGGCCTTGACGCCGCAGACCTTGCCGTCTTTCACAATCAGCTCGTCGACGCGAACGCCGGTAATTACCTGTGCGCCGGCCTCTTCTGCTTTGCCCATCAGCCACTGGTCAAACGACGAGCGCAGCACGGTATACGAACGCGCCCCCGCATCCTCTAGCTGGGAACTTTGATAGTCCAGCGTCACGCTGCCGTCGTCGGTCAGCATGGAAATTTTCTCTCGCGTTACGCGCCGTTCTACCGGTGCCTCATCCGCAAACCCAGGGATGATAGCCTCCAGGCTGTGGGAATACAGCCGACCGCCGGTCATATTCTTACTTCCGGCAAAGTTGCCGCGCTCTACCACCAGCACGTCGCACCCGGCCTTTGCCAGCACGTAGGCGGCCGTGCCGCCTGCAAGGCCGCCGCCTACGATAATGGCGTCAAAGAGATCGTCTGCCATATGTTTTTATCCTTCTATTCTCTATTGATGACAAACCTATAAAATCAGCTCCCGTGAATATTCCGACCGAAAAAACGCTGTGCTGATATCACCATCGTGCTCGGTCGGAAGAGCGCCGCATGTAGTCTGGGAGGAACCTGCGTCAGCCGCCGAGTCTGGCCGTCAGCGCAGGCAGGATCTTGTAGAGATCGCCTACGATCCCATAGTCGACGAAGTTGAAAATCGGCGCATTTTTGTCTTTATTGATAGCGACAATCGTCTTCACGCGGCTAACGCCGACCATGTGCTGAATTTGCCCCGATACGCCCGTGGCAATATAGACGTCCGCACCCAGCGCCACGCCGGAAACGCCGATATAGCGCTCGTGCTCCATCCAGCCCTCGCCTTCGGCGATAGGCCTTGAGCATCCCACTTCGCCGTGAACCGCCTTCGCCAATGCGGCGGCCAGCGCGATGTCCTCCTGCTTGCCGAACCCGCGCCCTACGCCCACGACGCACTTGGCTTTGCCGAGGTCTACCGAGCTGCCCTGCTTAGGACGGCGCCCCACCAGACGAAGCGGGTGCGCGGGTGCTATGAACTCACCCACAGTGACTTCGGCCGCCGCCGCGTCGGTTACGGGCGCTACGTCATGGCCGCTGCCGACCGTCACCACCGAATAAGGCGAGCCGATCTGCGCCTGCGCGTGGGCCAGGCCGCCGTAAAGCTGGTGGGTTACGCACACGGAATCACCCTCTACGCTCAGGCTAAGCACGTCGCTGGCAACACCCGCTTCAAGCTTCGCCCCCAGCCGGGCCGCTATCGCTTTGCCCCGCTTTGACGAAGCCAGCAGCACCAGAGCGCGCGAGCCGGACTCTTTAATAATTTGAGCAAACGAAGGAACGTAGTCTTCAACCACCGTTTCCTCCCGCTGCGGCAGGTGATACACCCGATCTGCCCCCAAATTCACGCAGGCGCTGACGTCCGCATCGCCGCCGACAAACAGGACGTTAACCTTTTCGCCCCACTGTCGGGCAAGGGCAATCAGCTCGGCAAGCCTTTCCGCTTTATCTGCATAAACAAAAACGGTGGGTAATAAATTAGCCATGTTGGATCTTCTCCCCTATAAATTATTGATTAAGCGCCTGCCGGAGGTGGTCGGCGAAAGCGGCAATGTTGTCGTCCGAATCGCCCTCGAAGATCACTCTCAGACGGTCGGCCTGTTCCGGCGCGCGGGCTCTTATCAGCGAAGTGGTCGGCGCAGAGATATCGACGCCGAGATCCGCAAGGCCCCACTGGGTCACCGGCTTTTTGTTCGCCGCCAGAATGGCCTTCATGGAAGGCAGCTTTGGAGTATTAATATCGGACGATACCGAGACGACGGCGGGCAGCGTGAGCTCCAGCTCTTCCACCACGTCTTCAAGATCTCGTTCAACCACAACCTTGCCGTCGCTCACCGTGATTTTGCTGACGGCGTTGACGCACGGCAGCCCCAGCATTTCCCCCACCAAAAGCCCGGTTTGCTGTGCGTACAGGTCGCCTGAGCCTTCGCCGCAAATAAGCAGATCGAAGCCGATTTTTTGCGCCGCGGCGGCCAGCACTTTCGCCGCTTCCGCCGGGTATAGAGAAGTGCAGGCGTCGTCGGCTATCGACGTCAGGTCGTCCGGGCCGCGCGACAGAATGTCCTTACGGACCTTGGAGTTCTCCTGCATGGCCTTTGCGCCCGCGCTCAGCGCCGTCACGCTGCCGCCGCCGGCCGCTGCCGCCAGCTCTACCGCCGCCTCTATGGCGTTAAGATCGTACAGGCTGATTTTTAAACCGGCATTTTCCGTCGCCAACGTGCGATCCGGGCGGGTTGTGATGTCCTGTTCATCGTGAACAACCTTACAACAGGCAATAAGTTTCATAGTTCGTACTCTCCATTCTGGTGAATGAAACGGTTAATAGAAAAAACGCTCTGACTCAGGCCAGAATGTGCTTGGCGATGACCATGCGCTGGACTTCGCTGGTGCCTTCAAAAATTTCGGTAAGCTTGGCCTCGCGCATCAGCCGCTCCACGGGATACGATTTGGTGTAGCCCATACCGCCGTGCAGCTGAACCGCCTTTTGAGTGACGTAGGTAGCCGCCTCTGAGGCGTAGAGCTTGGCCTGTGCGGCTTCGCGGGTATAATCACCGCCCGCCATCTTGGCCGCCGCCGCGCGATAAACCAGCATGCGGGCGCAATCCACCTGGTTTGCCATCTCCACCAGCATCCACTGCACGCCCTGGTTGGCGGCGATAGGCTTGCCGAACTGAATGCGCTCTTTGGTGTAGGTGATGGTCGCATCCAGCGCACTCTGCGCAATACCCAAGGCAATGGCGGAGCAGCTCAAGCGGCCGCCGTCGAGGGTTTCCATCGCGATACTGAATCCTTGCCCTTCCGCGCCCAGGCGGGCGCTTTCGGCTACCACGCAGTCGCTGAAGCTGACCGAACAGGTATCGGAGCCGTTCATGCCCATCTTCTCTTCCGGCAGGCCAATGCTGATGCCGGGGTTGTCGCGTTCTACCAGGAAGGCGCTAATGCCCTTCACGCCCTTGCTCTTGTCGGTCATGGCGAAAACGATATAGAAGGCGCCCTGCGGCGCGGCGGTGATCCAAAGCTTGGAACCGTTAATCACGTATGAATCGCCCTGACGCACGGCGGTCGTTTGCTGGCCGGCGGCATCGCACCCTGCGCCGGGTTCCGACAGGCAGAAGCAGCCGATCTTCTCGCCGGACACCACGCCCGGCAGCAGGCGCGCTTTGGTTTCTTCATTGGCGTATTTCTGAATGATGGGGCCGGTTAAGGAGCACTGTGAGCCCATAATCATCGCGTGAGCGGCGCTCACCTTGGCCATTTCTTCCGTCGCCAGCGCGTAGCTGAGCACGTCGGCTTCGCTGCCGCCGTAAGCCTCATCGATATTGAAGCCAAACAGCCCCAGCTCGCCCATCGGCGCAATGCTTTCGCTGGGGAAGCGGTGCTCTTTGTCTATCTCGCCTGCGATCGGCTTAACGTCGTTCTCAACGAATTCTCTGACCATGTCCCGAATAAGGGTCTGTTCTTCCGTCAGTTCAAAATTCATGCTTTTTCTCCCTCTGATGATATTTATCTGATAGTTATTCGCTATTTCGTCGGCGCCAAAGGCGACCGCGTTTTTGGTTTGGTTAAAGCTACCCGCCTAGAGACGTGATGGACGCGGGAAGGAACGTGTACAGAAGCAGCATGAAGACCATCGCGATAAGCGGGATCGCCAGCGTCAGAATGCCGACCGGCCCATAGGCCTGCTTATGGTTGACGCCGCACACGCTCAATACGGTGATAATCAGCCCGTTAAACGGCGGCGTGGTGCTCATACAGGCCATGGTCGCCACCCGGTGCAATGCGCCTTGATCCACAACGGCGGCGGGGAACATGCTGGCGATAAGCGGCATGGCGATGCTCAGCGCTCCCGAGCCCGAACCGCTGATAAACACCAGCGCGCCGACGGCGATAGCCGTAACCAAAAGCGGGCTCATGCCCGACTGGGCGATCGCTTGGAACGACTCCTTAAAGGCGGGCAGCGCCATGACCAGCGCGCCAAAGCCCACGATAACGGCGGTATTAAACAGCGACGTCACGCCCTCCATCGTTCCGGCGGCCAGATTGCCGACAATCTCTTTCCAATTGAGGAATTTGACGTAGATAATCAGCGCGGCAATGATGGCGGAGAACAGCGCGATGGCCGGGTCCAGCTTAAGCACGTTCAGCACCAGCAGCAGGATAATCATAGGCAGCAGTGCAATGACAACGTGCGGCATGGGGCGGCTCTTGGCCTCGCCGCCTTTTTGCGCCGTTTTTTCGTCATCGACCCACCCTTCGCCGCTGGCCTTCACCTTCTTAAACAGCCAGGACAGATACAGGATCACCAGCGTGACCTGAAACAGCGCCGTCAACATGCCCGGCACCAGCCCGGCGGTGGCGGACGTGCCGAGAAACTTCATGGGGATCAGGTTTTGGATCTGCGGCGAGCCCGGCATGATCATGACGAAGGTGCCCGCGCCGGCGAAGTAAACGGCGGGGATCAGCCTGCGCGGCAGGTTGGCCTTTTTGAACATGCTGACCATCATGGAATACACGGTGAACAGCGCGACGAACACCGATACGCCGCCGTAGGCCAAAATAGCGCAGGCAGCGACTAAGGAGGGGATCACCGCCCTTTCGCCAAACTTGCCGATAATAAACGACGCCACGCTGTCGGCCGCGCCGCTAATCGCAGTCAGCTTGCCGAAGATGGCCCCCAGCACGAAGATAAAAAAGAAGCTGCCAAAATAGCCGCCGAGCCCGCCCGTATAGACTCTGAGTATCGCGTCTATCGGGTTGAGCGTGTCGGGCGACGTCATCCATGCCGTCACGGCCAGAAAGAGGCTGGCGGTAAACACGGAAATAAAGATGTGTATTCCCTTCATACACATCACCATCAGGATAATAAGTCCTATGACTAAACAAAGAATGCCCATAGTGCCTTACTCATATTGGTCTGATAGCCATCGGATCGCTTGCCGATAGCCACCAGGGGGTTATCGGCCCGCCCGGTTATCAACCTGGCGCGGGCCATGGTCGGCCTGTGGCCGAACGTTGCTAAGCCGACAGCACGTCTGCAAAGGTTTGCAGCGCCGTGCGCGCCTGCTCGTACGTCTTCGTTTGTTGGTCGATTTCAATGATGATGGAAGGGATCCCCGCTTTATCGAGGTGCTTTTTGACGATTGGCGCGTCAAACTCTTCCGGATCGCAGAACTTGGTCAGCAGATACACCACGCCGTCGGCGTTGTTTTTCTTAACCATGTCGACCAGCATCCCGCCGCGCTTTTTCTCCGGGTCGAACAGCAGAGAGCAGCCCTCCAGCTCGGCAATCTGCCTGGCCATCGCCTCATAGGGTTCGCAGTCCTCCGGAACGTCCTGACGGAACTGGCGGGACTCGTGCGCGACTTCGTCCGCGACGATAGCCATGTTGTTGTCCGCCAGGATCTGCAGAATTGACGGGCTGTCGGCGATAATGCCCGTCACCACCACCCGATGGCCGTTCCACTCTTCCTGCGGCAGCGCCCTGCAGCGTGCGATAATCTCCCGCACCGCTTCGATATGCTCCAACACGTCCATGAAGTAGCCGCTCTTGATAACGGTATTGCGCATCTGGGGCGTAATGGTTTGCGGGTATTGGGCAGCAACGCTTGAAAATTCGCGCAGCGCGGCGCGGCGCAGGTTGAACAGGCGGATAGCGTTTTTAAGCGATTCTTCCGTGACCGCCTGGCCCGACAGCGCTTCCAACTGCTTCGCCACCTTTTTGTACTGCTCAACCAGAAAAGCGACGCCGGCCGGCGTATTGCGGTTTTGCGGATGCACCAGCTGAATAAAGGGCACTTGGGGTACGCCGGACTTCCAGTTTTGCCCCAGACACTTGAGGGTATCGCACAGCGTGGGGATAAGCGCCGCTGAAAGCTTGTTCAGCGCGGTATCCAGTCCCATTTCCAGCGATGAGAGCGCCAGCGCGCAGTAAAAAGGCGGGAAGTACTTTTTAGCTTCTGAAATTTCCCGCCCTTCCGCGCCCCATACGCCAAACGGCACCATGCCGGCGGCATAGACGATTTCGTTCGGCGTGTATTCAGGAAAGCAGCCGACCACTTTTTTACCGCTGCGGATAAAGCCGTCAAGCTGCTTTACCGGGTTATCCACTACCGCCTGCAGCCGTTCAAATATGTCAGTCAACGCGTTCATCAGATGCCCCCTTTGTTCGTTGCTGCCTTGTTGGCGGCCATGATTTCCGTCAGCGCCTCAACGCGGGTCACGTACTGCGCCTCAGAGAAGACGCGCGGATCGGCCTGATCGCCGTCGAACGTCACCGTTGGAATATGCAGCTCGCGCCGGATCTTTCTTTCAATCTCCGGCATGATGCCGCTCCAGAGTTTGCAGCTGCGGTTAACGTGAATAATGGCGCCGTCGACCTGATTCTGGCGGCTGACGTCGATGCGCATATCCGCCGCTCGCTCGACGGAAACGCAGTTGGGCACGTAGGAGTAAGCGCGCATCATCTCTTCGCTGTTTTGATAGATAACGCCGAATGCGGTGGCGTAAACGGTGGCCGTGACGTTAATGCCCTGATCCTTGAGCGGCGTGGAGGTGGCGCGCAGATAGGGCCAACAGGCGATGCCTTCAAACAGCACCCGATACTTTTCTTCTCCGCGATAGGTGGACTTGTTCTCCTTGATGTTCTGCTCCATCTCTTCGCACAAAAGCTCAAAGGCTTCCGCCGCCTCTAACTTTCCGCGCGCGCAGACGGCGACGGCCATATGGTTGAACAAGTCGAAGCCGTTCATCGGTGAAGGGCGGTATTTACAGTATTCCGCCGCTTTCAGCCACGCCCGACTGGTACGCTGAGACACCTCGCAAACCTGCTTGAACCGCTCTTCAGAGAACGTTTTGCCAGTGATTTTTTCCAACTGCCTGATGGCGTCGTCAAACTGGGCCTGAACGTAACGCACCGTCGCATCGTCGGTGTCGTAGTCGTTTTTGTAGGGAATATCGATGAGGATCATCGGAATATTCAGCTCGTAGGCGATGTTTTCATACCACTTGATCATGCAGTTGCAGATGTTGTTGCAGCACAGCAGGAAGTCCGGCTGCGGCATGTCCATCTCGTCGCAGTGCTTCACGTCCATAAACGACAGGCTGATTCTGGCGTAGGCGCAAATATCGTTGGAGTAGCCCATGCTTTCGGCGTGTTCACACATTCTTAAACCGCCGCCCTTGGCCGCGATGGCGGCCGCCTGGTTCTCCGGATACACCACGCACACGCCCAGCGTTTCCGCAATTTCCTGCGGGAAGTTAGATGCGCACCAGCCCACCTTTTCGCCTCTGGCCTTGGCGTCCCAGGCCCGCTGATAGGCGTCGCCCGCAAGCTGCTGTAGCCGCTTTTTCGCCGGTACGTAGTCCGGCGCGTTCATATCTATATTGCTCATATGTGCATTCCTGAAAGTGGCGCGCCGTCCCGCAACTGCTGGCTGCACGCATCAAAGGCATAAATGGCTGCGCCTATCGCCCCGTTATATTGTGATAGCGGCGAGGTCATGATAGGCGCCCCCAACTCTTCGCTAACGTAGCGAACAACCTCAAAGTTGCTGGCTACGCCCCCGGTCATAACGATCGGCTCTTCCACGCCAACCCGCTTCGCCAAGCCGGCAATGCGGCTGGCGACGGACCTGTGGATACCGTTAATCACGTCGGGGATCGTTTCGTTGTTGGCTAAATGGGAAATCACTTCAGATTCGGAGAACACCGTGCAGGTAGAGCTGATGGTAACCCGCTTTTTCGACTTGGCGCCCTCCGTCGCGAGATCGGAGATCCGCGTTTCCAGCACGCGGGACATGACGTCCAGAAAGCGCCCGGTTCCTGCCGCGCACTTGTCGTTCATCACGAAGTTAATCAGCCGGCCGGCGCCGTCCATATGCAGCGCCTTGACGTCCTGACCGCCGATATCAATCACCGTCTTGACGCCGGGGAACAGATAGTGGGCACCCTTGGCGTGACAGCTGAGTTCGCTCACCTCTTTGTTGGCCTCTTTAAGAGAGTTACGCCCGTAGCCGGTGGCGCATACCCAACGAATATCGGCCGGTTTCCCGCCAAACTGCTGCATCACCTCAGCGATCGCCTTTTCCGGCCCTGACGTTCCTGCCCCCACCGACGCCAGAGACTTCGCGACAATCTCTACGCCGTTTCGCATGATGATGCACTTCGACGCGGATGAGCCGATGTCTACGCCCATAGTGAATATGTCCTGCTGCATACTGACGCTCTCCAAAAGAGTAAGGGAATAACGAACTAGGCTTTCCTGACGATAACGTCGCCGTTGGCCTCAAGCTCGGCGATGCGCTCATCGCTATAGCCGAGCGCTTTCAGCACCGCGCCCGTATCCTCGCCCAGTAGAGGACCGCGGCGATATTCAGGCAGCCCGCTTTCCAGGAAGTCGATTGGAGGACGCACCAGCGCTTTCTCACTGCCGTTGGCATACTTCATGCGGTAAAAGGCGTCGATGGCCCATGCCTGTTCGTCTTCCAGCACCTCTTCCCAGGTTTGCGCGACGCTGAAGGGGATATCGTTTTCGGTAAAAATGGCCTTCCACTCGCTGGCGGTCTTCTGCTCTATTTGCGCCCAGACAATGTCGTACATCTCAGGGGAGCGCCCGTGCTTTGCGACCTCTTGCAGCTTGGTATAGCGCTCGTCTTGCGCCAAATCCGGCCTGCCTATGCAGGAGATAAACTTGGCGTAGTAGGCGTCGTAAACCGGCATACAGACCTGAATAAAGCGGTCGTCTTTGGTTTTGTAGGCCAGAATAAACGGGCTGGTGGTGGTGCGGCGGTCGATAGGATAGGTTTGGCCGTAGTCCGGGTACTGCGCGGCCTGAATCATGATGGCCTGCGTATAGATGGAGGTGTGCAGCAGGTTAGTGGAAACGTACTCGCCTTCGCCGAGGCTCTTGGCGCGGATATAGGCCGCCAGCACGCCAGCGACCAGCCCCAGCGCGCACTGGTGATCGCCCAGGCCGGGAATGACGTTCATCGGCACAGTGTCTTTTTGATAAAGCGTTCCCAGAATGCCGGCGCGGGCGAAGAACGCGGTATAGTCGAAGCCCGGCAGGTCTTTATCCGGCCCCGCTTCGCCGTAGCCCGTCAGGCTCGCGTACACCAGCTTCGGGAAGCGCTTTTTCAACGTTTCGTAGTCAAGCCCCGCTCTCGCACGGGCGCCAGGACGCCAGTTAGTCAAAAAGATGTCTGCTTTTTCCAGAAGTTCGAACAGAACCTTCTTTCCCGCTTCCGTTTTCGTATTCAGCCCAATGCCAAGCTTGTTGGCATTTTCCAGATCGAAGGTGGTGTTTTCATACTGATCCAGCGGCCGCCCCTCGGTCGGCGCGGTATAGCGCAGGTTATCGCCGTCCGGCGACTCTATTTTGATAACGTTGGCGCCCATATCCGCCAGAATGCGCCCGGCGGCGGGAACGGCGATAAAGGTCGCCAGTTCGACAACGGTGACTCCTTCCAGTGCTTTACGGTTACTCATCTTTTCTCCTCAACTTTTTAGACTTAATGCGGCTATCGTCAGAACGTGAAAAAACGGTTTTCGGTCAGTTATCAGCGTTTGCCTCTTCCTTCCCGACTCTCGCCCCATAGCCCATCTGAGACTTCAGGACCTGAACGTCTATCTTTCCGCAGGGCGTGTGGGGGAACTGGCTGAAAAAGCAGATGTCTTTTGGCATTTTGTAGCGGGCCAGCCGCTGGCGTAAAAACTCACGCAGCCCGGTTTCTGTGATGGAATGCCCCTCATGAACGCAAACGGCGGCGGCCACCTCTTCGCCCAGGTCTTCAGAGGGAATGCCGAACGCCTTGGCGGCCTCAACGCCGGAATACTCCATCACTGCCTCTTCGATTTCCCGCAGGCTGACGTTCTCTCCGCCGCGTACGACGATTTCTTTAATTCGGTAGGCATAGTGGTAATAGCCGTCGGCGTCGACGTAGCCGACGTCGCCGGTGTGCAGCCAACCCTGTTCGTCTATTACCTCTTGCGTTTTTTCCGGCTCGCCGTCGTAGCCCATCATGACGTGGAAACCGCGCGTACAGATTTCCCCGCGCCCGCCCGGCGGGCAGGTTTTTCCGTTTTTAAGAGAGGCGATCCTCATTTCAACGAAGGGCAGCGGCTTGCCGACGGTGCGGCCCTTTATCTCAACGGGATCGCCCGGCAGCGTCTGGGTGCAGCAGGGGGAAGCCTCGGTTTGCCCGTAAGAGACGGCGACCTCTTTCATACCAAGACGCGTAGAAATTTCTTCAATCAGGCCAATGGGAACCGCAGCGCCGGCCACTATCCCCTTCGCCAGGCTGCTGACGTCGTAGTCGACAAAGCGCGCGTGGCGCATCAGGCGGCTGAATATGGTCGGCACGCCGTGCATGACGGTGCATCGATAGGTTTGAACCGCCTTCAGCACGTCTTCCGGGCTGTAGTTGTCCAGCAGCACTAGCCGGCATCCGGTCGTCAGCGAGAAAAAAAGGCCGGAAGAGAGGCCAAAGCAGTGAAACAGAGGAACTGCCAGGCAGAGGGTATCCTGCTGCGTTACGCCCAGCCGCCCGGCGGACAAAATAGCGTTATTAATCACGCTGTAGTGGCTGAGCATGACGCCCTTGGGCGCGGCCGTACTGCCGGAGGTGAGCTGAACGGTCAGCATGTCGGCGGCGCTGACCTTTGACGTCTCAGTAAAATAGGAAGAGGAAGATACGTTTTTTCCTCTCTCTTTAAGCTCGGTTAAGGAAAAAGCCGGCGATACGCTTTTCTTCCCTATGCCGATCAGCACGCGGGGAACGGAAACGCCATCAGGCCTCGCTGACATCGCAAGAGACTGAACGGTTTCAACAAAGTCGTTTTCTCTAAAACCGTCGGAAAAACATAACGCCTTAAGGTTCGTCAGGCGAAATAAATCCAACAGCTCTCTTTTCTTAAAATGGAAATTAATACAAACGACCGGCAGGCCAATTTTAGCGGCGGCTAAAAAGCAGATAACCCACTCGATGCTGTTGGCTGACCAGATGCCCAGACGATCGCCTTTCCTAAGCCCCGCGGCCAAAAAGCCGCGCGCAACGGCGTCCGCTTCCTCGCTTAGCGCCTGCCAGGTCATCGTTCTTCCGCTCTGGCTTTCAATCAGCGCCGTCCCGGACGGATTTTTCGCCACCGCGTTATTCAGACATTCTTCGACCGTTATCGACAACAGGTTCATAAATACCTACTCAACGGAATACTTGCCGCGTTACGCCGCATCTGCTTGCAATATCCGCATTGTCTGTAGGTCAACGTCGTCATTCTTGGTAAATAACGAACTGTTTTTCGTCATTTTCACCAAACGGGTGAAAACTGTGATTCGATTCTATTTTTTACCTATTTATTGGTAGGATTTATTACAACGCGTTTACATGAAATGAAGTAGATTTGAACATCTGTCGTAATTTGTTCGTGATTTTTAACCGTTGAAGCGCTGGCTGCGACAAAATTCACTTTCCAAATAATAGAGGTATGACGTTTACTTCACCGTTGAGGTATGCTCTCCTTTAGGTAGGCAAGAGCCGCGCGCTTGCGCGCCGTACAACAGGGACGCTGCTCATGACGGATTATCGAGCACACTTTCAACGGGTTTCCACGCTTTCTGCCGCCAAGCGCGAGCAGATGGCCGATATTTACTTCCAATCCTATGCCGGGAGCGACGCATCGCGCTTTATGTCCGACCTGGCAGATAAAGATGAAGCGCTACTGCTCGAATACAGAGGGCGGCTCGTCGGCTTTAGCAGCGTCCAGTTTTATGAGCATGAACGGGCGCTCATTGTTTACTCCGGCGATACCATCGTCATGCCGGAACACTGGATGCAGCAGACGCTTCATCGCGTCTGGATTTCCCGCATGGCTCTGCTTTACAAGCAGCATCCACAGAAAAGACTCTACTGGTTTTTACTGGTCAAGGGCTTAAGAACCTACAAATACCTGAAGGCATTCGCCAAAACGTTTTACCCGCACTGGCAGCGCGACGAACCCGAGCTTCAGCGGCTGGCCGACACGTTGGCGTCAAAAAAGTTTGGCGCGCTATATAACCCACAAAGCGGCGTAGTGGAATGCCCCCCACATTACGGCTATCTGAAAGAAGCGCTGGCAGACATCGCGCCGACGCTCCACGGCCGGCCGGAGGTCGACTTCTTTTTACAAAAGAACCCGCACTACTCGCTCGGACACGAGCTGGTGTGCCTGTGCGAAATCGCGCCGGACAACCTGGCCGCACGCTATCAAAAGCTGTTTATTAATCCTGACGTTGAGTTTTACGATGAATAATCTCTGGAGCCACTTTCAACAAACGCTCCCTTCTCCGAGCGGTACCGTTCGGGAAAGGCAAACGCAATGGCTGATGGACTGCCTGGCAACCAATCGGACGTCGGCCTACGGTGAGAAGTACGGCTTTGCCGCTATCTCATCAATTGAAGAATTTCAGCAGCGCGTGCCCGTCGTCGAGTATGAGACGCTGGCTCCACTTATCGACAGCATCGCCAACGGCCAGGCTAACGTACTGTTTTGCGCCGACGCGCTGGCGTTTGAAAAAACCGGCGGCAGCCACAGCGGCGGCAAGCTCATTCCCTACACGGCGCGCGGCCTGGACGACTTCCGCCGAGCGCTGACGAATTGGCTTAACGATACGATAACCGAATACCGCCTGACGGAGGGGCGGGCCTACTGGGCGCTTAGCCCGGCTGCGACGCGTACCGAAAGCACCCGCGGCGGCATCCCTATCGGCGCGGGCGATGAGCTTTATCTGGGCGATGAAAATCTGGCGGCGTTTGCCGGGCTTTCCGCCGTTCCATTGAGCCTGGGCGCGGTGGGAGAGATGGCGGACTGGCAGCTGCTGACGCTTTACTTCCTCACCCGCTGCGACGACCTGAAGCTTATTTCCGTCTGGAGCCCGGCATTTCTGACGTCGCTGCTGACGGCGCTGCGCGAGCGCCAGCAGGAGCTTATCCCGCTGTTGGCCCACGGCGACCTCGTTGCCGGGCATTCCCTGACCGCCGACGCCGACGCGCTTCGCCGCTATCGCGAATACCTGACTCGGCAGGAAACTCGTCTGCTTTGGCCGGAGCTGGCGCTGATAAGCTGCTGGACCGACGCGGCCTCCAGGCCGCTGGCCGTTGAGCTGATGCGCCACTTCCCCGGCGTTCATCTACAGCCCAAGGGGCTGCTCTCCACCGAAGCCATTATCAGCGTGCCGGATTCCCGCGGGCACCCTCGGCTGTGCGTCGACAGCAACTTCTATGAATTTATCGATGAAAGCGGACGCATTCATCTGGCGGACGACCTCACTACCGGCGAAGAGTACGGCGTGATAGTTACGACCAACAGCGGCCTGTATCGCTATCTGACTCACGATCGGGTGCTGTGCGTCGGCGACCGCAAGGGCGCGCCGCTGCTGCGCTTTACCGGCCGCAGCGGCGTAAACAGCGATCTGGTGGGAGAAAAGCTGACGGAACCGTTCGTCATTCGCTGTCTGGACGAGCTTGAGGGCTTTGCCGCTCTGGCGCAGGACGCCGCGGCTCCCGGTTACGTGCTGCTGCTGGACAAGGCGCTTCGCTGGCAAAATAGTCAAAGCCTTAGCGATATCGAGAGGCGGCTGTGTAATAATCCACAGTACGACTACGCCAGACGCCTGGGTCAACTCGCTCCGCTGCGATACGCCTTTATTGAGAACCCGGTCGAGCACTATTTGCGTTGGCGGCATCAACAGGGCAGGCGGCTGGGGGAGATTAAAATACCCGCGCTGTTTACGTCTGACGACTGGCGCGATGCCTTTCAGATAAGGGAATAGGAAAGATATGGATTATCCATCATACGGCCCACAGAGGAAAATGAAGCTGGTGCTGATTTCTCCCAAAGGGCCGCTGTATCGCAGCCGCGGCGGCATTTTTAAGCGCTCTCTACGCTATCAGCCGCTGACGCTGACCACGCTGGCAGCGCTGGTGCCGAAGTCCCTGCCGGTCGAGATAAGCCTAATCGACGAAAGCATCTGCGACATTCCTGAAAATCTCGAGGCCGATCTGGTCGGCATGACGGTGATCACCGGTACGGCGCCGAGAGCCTACGAGCTGGCGGCGGGCTTTCGCGCCAAGGGCATCTCCGTCGTGCTCGGCGGGCCGCACGTTACCCTGCTGCCGCAGGAGGCCGCCCTGCACGCTGACTGCGTCTGCGTCGGCTATGCGGAGCAAAGCTGGCCTCGGCTGATTAATGACTTTCTCAACGGCGAAATGCGGGCCGAGTATCGGCAGGAGGAAGGCTTTCATCTGGACGCCGCCGAACTGCCCTTCCCGGAGCGCGATCGCTTTGACGGTAAGCACTTCCTCACTCAGGCCGTATTCGAAGCCACCCGCGCCTGCGCCCACAACTGCGAGTTTTGCGTCGCGCCCAGCGCTTGGGGGCGAAAGCAGTTTCAGCATCCCGTCGAGTGGGTAGTCAACGACATTCGCCAGTTCGTCGCCCGTACCGGCAAGCGTAAGATCATCTTCGTCGACCTCAATCTGGTGTCAGACATTGGCTACGCCAAGGCGCTGTTTACCGCCCTGATCCCGCTGAAGATCCAGTGGTTCGGCCTGTCTACGGTGCTGATTGCCCACAACCATGAACTGATGGAGCTGATGGCGAAAAGCGGCTGCAAGGGGCTGCTGCTGGGGCTGGAAACCGTCAGCGACGGCAGCCTGAAAGACGCTGGCAAGAAATTCAACGGCTCGGTGGACTACAAAGCGCTGATTGGCGACCTGCACCGGCTGGGGATTTCCATTCAGGGCTGCTTTGTTTTCGGCCTCGATCACGACACCACGGACGTGTTTGACCGCACCGTGGAGCTTGCCATCGACGCGGGCATCGACCTGCCCCGCTTCTCGGTACTGACGCCGTTCCCCGGCACGCCGCTGTACCGCCGCCTTGAAGAGGAAAACCGCATCCTGACCAAAGACTGGTCGCTGTACGACGCCCAGCACGTGGTTTTTCAGCCTAAGTTGATGAGCGTCCGAGAACTGGAACTGGGCCACGAGCGCGCCTGGAAAAAGGTCTATCGCTACGGCAGCATCGCCAGAAGGCTGTGGAACGCCAAAAACTTCAAGCCGCTGGCGCTGACCGCTAATCTCGGCTATCGCTTCTACGCTCACCACCTGCACCAGTTTTATACCTGCGATTGGCCGATCGAGCACGCGCCCGAGCGGAGCGCCTAGTATGCGACTGACGTTTATTCACCCGGCCATCGGGCATCGCAAAAACGAATCCTACCTGCGGTCCTGGCAGATGGAGCCGCTGCCTATCGCCGCGCTTAAGGGGTTAACGCCTGCCGACGTAGACACGCCATTTTTCGACGACCGCCTGGAGCTTATCCCATTTGACAGGCCAACCGATGCGGTAGCCATTCCGGTGGAAACCTACACCGCCAAGCGCGCTTATCAAATCGCCAGCGAATACCGTCGCCGCGGCGTGCCGGTCATCATGGGAGGGTTTCACGTCACGCTGGTGCCGGACGAAGCCGCGCGCTTTGCCGACGCCATCGTTATCGGCGAAGCGGAGTCCGTTTGGGCGGAGGTGATTGACGATTTACGCCACGGCGCGCTAAAGCCTCACTACCAAGGGCAGCAAACCGATCTCAGGCAGGTTAAGGTTGACCGCAGCCTGTTTCAGGGGAAACGCTATCTGCCCATCGGGCTGATCGAAACCGGGCGAGGCTGCCGCTTTCCCTGCGAATTTTGCGCGGTACAAACCTTCTACCAAAGGCGCTACCGGCGGCGCGACGTTGACAGCGTGCTCGGCGAGCTTATGACGATTAAGGCGCAAAAAAAGCTGTTCTTCTTCGTCGACGACAACTTCGCGGGCAGCCTGCGCGAAAGCAGGGGCGTACTGCCCGAGCTGGCGCGGGCCGACGTACGCTGGGTCACGCAAATGAGCATCAACGCTGCCCACGACGAGGGCTTTGTACAAGAGCTGGCTAAGGCCGGCTGCCGGGGCGTGCTGATAGGCTTTGAGTCCCTCAATGAAGACAACCTGCTACTGATGAACAAGCGGGTCAACACCATGAAGGGCGGCTTCGGCGGCGCGCTGGCCAACCTTCGAAAGCACGGCATCGCGGTTTATGGCACCTTTGTCTTCGGCTATGACCACGACACGCTCGAATCGTTTGGCGAGGCGGTACAATTCGCCCGCGAACAAAGCATGTATATCGCGGCCTTCAACCATATGACGCCGTTTCCCGGCACGCCTCTGTATACCCGGCTTGAGGAAGAAAAGCGGCTGCGTTTTGAAAACTGGTGGCTGGACGACCGATATCGTTACAACGAGCTGCCCTTCTTCCCCGCCAACCTGACGCCGCAGCAGGTGACCGACGGCTGTTTGTCCGCCAGAAAGGCGTTCTACGGCTGGCGCTCGATGTTCCAGCGCAGCTGGCGCAACCGCAGCGACTTTTTTATGTTCCGCAACTACTTTCCTATCAACTGGCTTCACCATAACGAAGTCAGCGCCCGCAACGGCTATCCGCTGGGTGATGAAGGCTGGCAGGGCAAGCTGCTGGAGGTCAAATAGTGCGGATCGTTGCCGCGACGCCGGAGCGGGACGCCGATCTGCTGCGCCTGCTGGAAGAAAACGCCATGAGCGGCGACGTGAGCCTGGTAATGACCCGCCGCCCGCGCTACTTCACCCCGGAGCACGATTTCGGCATTGAGCGCTCCGCGCTGGCGCTGGAAGGCGAGCGCGCCGTCGGCATGTGCCGACTGACTGAACACGCAGGCTTTGCCAACGGCAAAGCGCAGGCGCTCGGCTATCTCGGCGGGCTGCGCATTTCCCCCGACTACCGCCACCGCGTTCGCGTACTGCAGGCGGGGTTTGACTACCTGCGCCAGCTTTCTCCGCCCGATTACTGCTACACCAGCATTGCGACCGATAATCGCACCGCGCTTCGCCTGCTCGAACGAGGTATTCCGGGGCTTCCCGCCTATCGCCCGCTGGGAGAGATGTGTACGCTGGCGATAAGCAGGAAACGGGGGAAACGTCGCGGGCTGTGGCGGATGATGCCACAGGAAAGCTACGCCGACGTGGTCGAGTGCTACCGCCGAAACGCCCGCCTCCGCCAGCTTGCCCCCGTTCTGGACGCAGGCTGGCTGCACTCCAGCGGGGCAACGGTTTTAGGCTATTACGACGGCCAAACGCTTAGCGCCTGCGCCGCGCTGTGGAACCAGCAGGCGTTTAAACAGGTGTTGGCCTCCCACTATTCCTTACGCGCGCGCCTGCTGCGCCCTTTCTATAACGGCTACGCGATGGCAACAGGCCGCGTTCCGTTGCCAAAGGCGGGCCAAGCGCTCGATCAAAGCTTTTTGGCCTTTTTTGCCGCCGACGATGGCGATATGACAGCGGATCTGATTATGGACGCACTGCCCCTGTGCCCTACCCGCATCATGACGCTGGGGCTTCCCGCCGCCGAACCGAGCGTAAAGAAGCTGACGGCCCGCACCCGCGCAGCGGTGTACCGGACTCGACTCTACGGCGTAGACCTGTCCTCCAGCCCCGAGTGGGACAATCGCACCGTTTGGCCGGAAGTGGCGCTGCTGTGAGGTTTTTCCGCTAAGCCGATAGTATTAAAGGGGGAAGCAGTTTCCTTCCCCCTTAGGTGCGTTTCGATCCGTGAATTAATCCGTAAATTACTTCAGCAGATCAATCAGTCGTAGCAGAGCCAACAGCAGCTCCACTACAACGATGATGACAGACAATATCTCCATTTCACCCGCTTCTCCGTGCTTGCAGAGCGCGACGCCGACGCCTTACCCTTACGCCGCCTGTTGGCATCGGTGTCCAATCGTCAGATGGAATGCCGAGCCCCAGACCAGGGCACTGCCTGCGGCACCACCCGTCCGGCAGCCAGGACTTGTAAACTGGTTTGTTCCGGAGCACGTCAATCTGACGCGCCAAATTATAAAACACCTTCAAATACCGCCAACGGAGAACGCCATTTTTTGCGAACCATTTCCAGATAAAAAATATTGAAGAACAGTTGGCTATCTCCCTACTTGCAACAAAAGAGCAGGCCAGCTACACTCGCAGAGTCGTCAGATGGAGTGCCGTGCTCCACCTTCGTGAGCCTCATGAGTCGCTTACTGAAGGCGAAAAACAAAAAAACCCGCTACCAACGGGTTTTTTTGTTTTCTGCGCTTCTCGTTCAAATCAATGTCTTTTCCGATCGGCGGGCGATACTTGTTAAAGGGGGAAGCGGTTTCCTTCCCCCTTAGGTGCGTTTCAATCAGTGAACTAATCCGTGAATTAGCTCAGCAGATTAATCAGCCGTAACAGCGCCAACAGCAGCTCTATTACAACGATGATGACAGACAGTACGTCCATTTCACCCGCTTCTCCGTGCTTGCGGAGCGCAACGCCGACGCCTTACCCTTACGCCGCCTGTCGGCGTCGGTGTTCACTTGTCAGGTTGAAGTGTCGTGCTCCAGACCAGGGTACTGCCAGCGGCACCACCCGTCCGGGTGGCCAGGACTTGTAAACCGGTAAAATCCGGAATGCAACACACCTGACGCGATGGATTATAAAGCGCTTTCCCATACAGCTAACGGAGAACGTCACTTTTTACGAGCCGTCTCCAAAGAAATAAATATCGTAGAACAGTACGTCATCCGCCTGTTTGCAATAAGGAATAAAGCTGAGTACACTTGCGAAGTCAGGTTGAAGTGTCGTGCTCCATTTTTATGGTTCATTCACTGAAGACAATAAAACAAAAGGCGCCGTCACCAACGGGGCCTTTTGTTTTATTGCTACCGGTTTCCCCTTTTGAAACATGCCACCCAAATACCGCCTTAGAAATAATCGATATTTAAAACCTATCCTTCTGCCAGTAAAATAGCGTCTTCACGCAGCTCAAAAGGAAATGCGTCAAGCCAGGCCGGAGGCCCTTGTGAAGATAGCGCTGATTTACCCCAACATGGGGGACTACCGCACAAAAGACGCCATGACGCCGCTGTCCATGGGGATCCTTGCGGCGCTGTCGCCGGGCCATGACGTCGCGTTTTATGACGAACGGCTTGAGGCGCTGCCCCAAAGCCTCCCCGACGCCGATCTTGTCGCTATTTCCATCGAAACCTTTACCGCCCGCCGCGGCTATCTGCTTGCCGACCGTTACCGCAGTCAGGGAAAAAAGGTCGTGATGGGCGGCTATCATGTGACCTTTATGCCGGACGAAGCGATGCAGCACGCGGACTACGTCATCACCGGCGACGCAGAGGGCGCGTGGGAAACGCTGCTGGAGGACATCGGGCGAGGCCAGCCGCAGCCACGATATGATGGCTCTCGGCAGCGCCCGCTGGACGACTATCGGCTGGACAGATCTATCTTCGTCGGCAAGCGCTATGCGCCGCTGGAGCTGATTCAATACTCACGCGGCTGCCGCTTCGCCTGCGACTTTTGCTCTATCCACGCGTTTTACCCAGACGGCGTGCGCACCCGGCCGGTTGAACAAATACGGGCCGAAATAGAAGCCCTGCCTACGGGGCGCTTTCTGGCCTTCGTTGATGACAACCTGTTCGCCAGCAGGAAAAAGCTGGAGAGCCTGCTTGCGACGCTCACGCCGCTGAAGCGCCGCTGGGGATGCCAAATCAGCATTGACGTCGCCCGCGACGACGCGCTCTTGGATAGCCTGGCGCAGGCGGGCTGCGGCTTTGCCCTGATGGGCTTTGAAAGCCTTAATCCCGCCAACCTGCGGCAGATGGGCAAGCAGTGGAACCACGCGGCGGGGGACTACCGCGAGGTGATCCGCGCCCTGCACGCGCGCGGGATCTGCGTCTACGGCACCTTTATCTTCGGCTACGACGAAGACACGCCCGATACCGTTCGCCAGTGCCTGGCGTTCGCTCAGGAAAACCATCTGGAAATCGCCAACTTCAATCTGCTCATTCCCACGCCGGGCAGCGCGCTGTATGCGCGGCTCGAAGCCGAAGGAAGGCTGCTGTCTCCCGCCTGGTGGACCGACCCGAACTACCGCTACGGCGATCCGATTTTTACTCCCAGGGGCATGACGCCGCAGGCGCTCACCGAGCTGTGCTTTTGGGCTAAAACGCAGTTTTACAGCTATCCGTCGATTGCCCGCAGGCTGCTGCGCTTTAACGGCAGAAGGCGCTGGAAAAACGCCTTCATCGCGCTGCTGGCAAACCTGGTATCGCACCGGGAGATCGCGCGCAAACAGGGAAAACGACTAGGGGAGAAGGGATGAAACTGACGTTAATCAAGCCCAACATCGGGCGCAGGGAACACAGCCTGTACGTTGACGAGGGCCGCATGGAGCCTTTAATGCTCGGCATATTGGCCGCCCTGACCCCGCCGGACGTCGACGTCGCGCTGTTTGACGACCGCATGGAAGACATCCCCTATGACGAACCGACCGATCTGGTCGCTATCACGGTGGAAACCTTTACCGCCCGCCGCGCTTATGAAATCGCAGACGAATACCGCCTGCGCGGCGTAAAGGTCGTGATGGGCGGCATCCACGCCACGCTGCTGCCGGAGGAGGTCGCACAGCACGCCGACAGCGTGTTTACCGGCGATGCGGAAAGCCGCTGGGCGGAAATGGTGGAAGACGCGCGCCTAAGTCGCCTGAAGCCCCGCTACGACGCGCCGGTTGGCGTAGGCCAGGTGGACGGCTGTAGCCGGGCGCTGCTGCCGCGTCGGGAGCTGTTTGCCGGTAAAGGCTATCTGCCGATTTCGCTGATGCAATTTTCCCGCGGCTGCCGCTTCGCCTGCAGCTTCTGCGCCGTCAGCCAGTACTTTGGCCGTCGACACTACTTAAGGCGGGTTGATGAGGTGGTGAGGGAAATTGAAGAGCAAAAAAGCCGGTTCATCTTTTTCGTCGATGACAACATAGCGTCGGACCACAACGCGCTGGCGGAGCTGTGCCACGCCCTTATCCCCATGAAGGTAAACTGGATAAGCCAGGCCAGCCTCGACGTGACGCAAAACCGCCCGCTGATGACGCTGATGAAAAAAAGCGGCTGCTGGGGCAACGTGATGGGCTTTGAGTCCATCACGCCGCAGAGCCTGCGCGACGCGCGCAAGTCGCCGAACGTCAAGGAATTCAGCCACTATCGCAACGAAATCGCCGCCCTGCGCGACTTCGGCCTGCAAACCTGGGCGGCCTTCACCCTCGGCTACGATCACGACACGCCGGACAGCATCGCGCGCACCGTCGACTTCGCCTTGGAAAACCGCTTCGCCTTCGCCGCTTACAACATTCTGATGCCGTACCCGAATACGCCGCTTTACCGGCAGTTGCAGCAGCAGGGAAGGCTGCTGTTTGACGACAGGTGGTGGCTGCACCCCGAATACCGCTTCAATCAGGCAGCGTTTATGCCGCAGGGCATGTCGCCGGACGAACTCACCGACCTCTGCCATCAGGCGCGCAGCCGCTTCAACAGCCTGCCCTCCATCGTGCGGCGCTTTTCCGACCTGCGCATGACGTTCCAGTCGCTGTCCAGAATGAGCGCCTTCTGGCGCTATACCCTGCTGTTTCGTAAAGAGGTGCATAAAAAGCACCGAATGCGGTTTGGGCTGAAGTGAAAACCGGCGACGGATGGCTGACGGCCTAGGCGAGTACACGCCAGTAGCCGTTTTTTGTCGCACCGACCCGGCGTAGGCATCCCCTTTCCTGTAATGCCTTCAGGCTACGCTCTATCGTACGCGCGCTGACGGACAGAGCCTCGGCCAGCTGCGCAATGGTCACATTAGGATTTTCAGCAACGATGGCCAGAACGCGCTTCGCCGTCGGTGCCAGCGAACGCGCATTTTCTTCCGACATTTTAACCGACATTTGTGCCGACATTCGCACCGACATTTCGCGAACGCGCTTTTCGGCGTCGTCAACGCTTTCCCGCAGCGCTTTCGCCAGCTTGTCCAGCATAAAGGCGATAAACGCGGTACAGTCGCCTGACTTATCGCACTCTCCCAGAATTCGATAGTATTCCCGCTGCTGATGGTGGACCAGCGTTTCTACCGGCAGCCACGCCAGTTCCGCTCGCCACTCGCTCAAAATCAGCGTTTGCCATAGGCGCCCCATTCGGCCATTGCCGTCGGTAAACGGATGAATAAACTCAAACTCATAGTGAAAAACTGCGCTGGCAATTAGAGGATGCGCGTCGGTATGACGCAGCCAGTCCAGAAGGTCGTTTATCAGCGAAGAAACCCTGCTGGCCTGCGGCGCCATATGAAGCAGACGTTTCTCACGATAAATGCCTACGTCGCCGTCGCGAAGGTGGCCGGGGGCATCAACCAGCCCTGCCATCAGCAGGCGATGTGCGGCCAATAAATCCGACAGGTTATGGCTGTTCCATTCCGAGAGCTTTTCATAGGCGTTGATGGCGTTTCGCACTTCCTGAATCTCTTTTTCCGGCGCAAGCACCCGCTTTCCTTCCATTAGCGCCGTCACCTGAGAAGCAGACAGGCCGTTATGCTCAATGGCCAACGATGCCTGTATGGTGCGAATGCGGTTTTCCTTCCTCAGTTGAGGCGACGCGTGTTCGGCCGATGCTACCCAACGGCCAAGCAATTCGCCCACTTCCACCACGCGATTGAGTATCGCGGACGTAATGCTATAAGGTGGCTGATAGGCTGGCATAGCGTTTCCTTTATTTTCAGAGGCTGCGTTTTTCAGAAGCGTTCATACGTTACCGCAGGCGAAGGCTTTACGCCAGAAGCACAAAAACCTCGACGCTATTGCTGGAAGAACCCTCGCAAGTTAATTGAACCGCAAGGGAATTTATTGCACCATTAAACAACCCCTCTCTTAGAAAAAGCGCCCAACATGGAGCCGTTCCCTACCCGGCTGAAAAGCTACCTGCTCTGGATGCTGCCGGTGTCGGTCGTATTTTTTGGCCTTTACCCGACGGTAAACTTCTTTACCGCCACGCGCAGCGACACGCTGGCGCTGTGGCTGCCCGCTGAACTGGAAATTCCGTTTATTCCGGCGTTTATCTGGCTCTATTTTTCCATGTACCTGATAATCCTGATGCCGGTGTTTTTTCTTAACCTGAAGGAGCAAAAGCGGTTCGCGACAGAGCTTATGGTGCTTACTGCCGTCGCCGCAGTCGTCTTTTTACTGTTCCCGGCCAGGCTGGGCTTTGAGCGCCTTCTCCCAATCGACCCGTTTTATCGTTCGCTGTTTGAAGCGCTGTGGTCTCTGGACAGGCCGCACAACCTGGTGCCGTCGCTGCACGTCGCCTGGTCATGCACTGCGGTGCTGGCCGTGACCCGAAGGCCGAGGGGATGGGTTTCGTGGGCGCTGTACGTCTGGCTTATCGCCATCGCACTGTCTACACTGTTTGTACATCAGCACCACCTGCTGGACGTCGTTACCGGCGGCCTGCTGTCGTTCACCGTTCATTTCTACACAGGGAAAGTCTATGAAAAAAATAATCCTGATTCTGTTGGCTCTTGTCGGCCTTAGCGCCGCGGCCAACGCCTCTGACGAAGACATTCACAATGAGCTCCGCCAGGCCATCGCGCTGGTGGAGTCATCCATTAACTCAGGCGACTATGAAAAGATGCTGCCGGTGTTGAGCAACGATCTGAGGGCCACGCCGATCACTCAGGAGTTTGTTCACAGCAAAGAGGGCGTCGTTCCCTACTTCAAGAACTGGTTCGGCGACGACAAGTTTCTCAAGCGCCTCACCATCTCCTTTACGGCGGATACGGAAACCGAGCTGTCCGCCGACAGAACCTGGGGCGTGGCCTACGGGAAGGGGTTGGAAAAATATATTCTCAGCGACGGGCGCAGCTACGACTTCCCCACCCGCTGGACGGCGACGGTAGTGCTGGAAGACGGGCACTGGAAAATAAGAACCATCCACATCGGCACCGACTTTATCGATAACCCGCTGATTAACGAAGCCAAAGGCGCCATCAATAAAGCGCTGTACGGCGCCGGCGGCGGTGGATTGCTGATTGGCCTGATTCTCGGCTTCTTCTTATTCAGAAGAAAGGCTAAGAACCAGGATTGAAATCCCCTACCCGCTCGCGACGCAGCCTGGCGGCGTAAATGCAAAAGCCGATGTTCGTCGCCAGCCTCAGCCAGCGTCCGCCGGGCCGAACGAGCGCCCGGCGCAAAATCTCCTTTACGCGATAGCTGTCGCGCCAGGCTTCGTGCAGCAGCGCCTGCAGGCGTTCGGGCGACATGTTTTTAGGTTCAAACACCACGTGTTCGTTGTCGTACAGGCTTAAATCGCGCGTCAGGATGCGCCCTTCGCTCTCCATCCGTCGGTGCAGCGACGTTCCCGGCAGCGGCGTTAGCACTGAAAAACGCACCAGATCCAGACCGAGGGTTGGAATAGTCGCTACCGTTTGGCGAATGCTCTGCTCGGTGTCTTCATCAAACCCCAGCACGAAGCAGCCGAGGCTGGCGATGCCGCATTCGCGCAGCCTGTCGATTTGCCGCCGGTACTCGCTCACCCGGTTGCTGGGTTTGCCGATACTGCGCATGGTGTCCTGACTGAGGTTCTCCAACCCCAGCAGCAGCCCCTCGCAGCCGCTTCGCCTCATGGCCTCAAACGTTTCCTCATCGTCCACCACGTTCAGCGTAGAAAGGCCGGACCAGCGGATCTTAAGCGGCGTCAGCGCTTCAAACAGCGCCAGCGAATAGGCTCTGTCGGAATAGATATTCGGATCGAGAAAAATCCAGCGCTTAGCTCCGTGGGCGCGGATCTCCTCCACCACCTCGTCAACCGGGCGCGCCAGCCCGCGCTTCCCCCACTGCTGTTGAATAGAGCAAAAATCGCAGCCAAGGCGACATCCGCGGTTGGCAACAATGGTGGGGATGTTCATGTAGCCGCGGGCCAGCAGTTCCCGTCGGGGCTGCGGCATCGGCAGGCAGCCCGTCTGCGGCTCGTGCTGATAAAGGGCCTGCGCCCTGCCCGCTGAGAAATCGTGAAGAAACCGCGGCCAGGTTTGCTCCGCCAGCCCGACGAAGACGGTATCTGCATGCCGGGCAGCCTCGTCGGGAACCAGGGTCGCATGCGCGCCGCCCATCGCCACGTGAGCGCCCCGCGCGCGCCAGTGGGCGCACAGGAAATAGGCTCTGGCAGAAGAAGACGCGGTGGCGGTGATGCCGACGATATCGTAGTCGCCGTCAAGTTTTGGCGGGCTGACGCCCTCATCGACGATGTCCACCTGCGCGTTCAGCTCCGCAGGCACCAACGCCGCCAGCGTTGTCAACGTCAGGGGCGCATAACCGATAGACGCCGAAAAGGCGCCCTTGCGGCGATAGGTGCGATCGAAGGGCAGAACCAGCAGGATCCTCATCGCCCGGTCGGTGTCGTCGATGCTAGTGGAAACACAAACGCCACGTCTGCCGGGGCACCCATCGGCGGTGCGGGCCGCACGCCGTGGCGCCAGAGGCTAAAGTAGATGCGCCAGAAGGTCGGACGCGGCTGGTCGTCAACCAGGCTCGGCAGCTCGTACCACGGCGCAGCCGGATGCTGATGGTGCGCCAGATGGCAGTAGTAGTTCAGCGCCAGCCAGCGGGAAACCGGCAGCACCCGCAGGTTCCACGCGCCGTTCCTCACGTCGCGCCGGGTCCAGGCGTGGTTGACGTACTGAAGCGCCGACCAGTGCAGGCCAAAGGCCCACAGGCAGGCAACATAGCCCCACATGTTTAAATCCAGCAGCCAGAACAACAGCGCCTGATAGCCAAACGCCAGCGCCAGCTCGCACCACACCGCCAGCGGCGGCAGCTTAATCAGCTCGGGGATCTGCGAACCGAAGCCGAGCGCCGGCCCGAGCTTTTTGACGAAGAAATCCGAACGGTAAAACCACCAGGCCACCAGCCAGATGGCGTTGCCCAGCACCACGCAAAAATAGTAAAGCCCCAGCAGGTTGCCGCCGTAAAGCCAGACGTTGCGCAGCCACTTCGGCTGATGGGGAAGATAGTAGTCATACAGTTCCCCATCGGTGCGGTTGTTATCGTGGTGGTTCAGGTGCGCGCGGCGCTGTAATAAAAACGAGGTGGGAAACGCCCACCCCGCCACCACGCCGATGATCCGATTGCCCCACGCAGAGCGAGAAGCCACGCCGTGCACCGCCTCATGCATAATGGCAAACGGCATGTTGTTGATAAGCGCGAAGAACCAAACCGCCGCCAGCGCCCAATACCACGCCGAGTGGCTGGTCGCCCACAGGCAAAAGGCGGAAAGGGAAAGAGAAAAAAGCAACAGCGCTACGTTAAGGGTTAGTCGCATAGGTCGTCCTGAGAGGTGAGTCCGTTTGGAGAAATAGTATACGGGAAACGGGGGATGGGGAAGAATTTGCAGGAAGAGACGTTGGCCGGCTTGAAAGAAGTACCTTAAGCTTTTCTTCAATCTATTACTTAAGTTTAGATTTACATTGCCGCTATTTAATAGCGCCCCCCTTTTGTTTCTGTTTTTACAAAAAAAGTCGCCATATTTACCATTAAAACAACACATCTAGTACATTTACCAAGAATTTCATTATTAGAAACATAACAATCGTTACGCTCTTAACGTTATGAAATATATTGAATCAATTGGGCCATATTAGACATTTCTTTTACCCGGCTGGCTAAAGAAGATATCGATATCATCCGAGGATGATAAGTCGATGACTCGCAATTTAACGCATACAGGCCTCAGTTCAAGAACGGCCTCTCTGTCCGTCACGGATGACTGAAATACACCATTAGATTTATTCACTTTTTGGAGGTTATCCACATGGGCGAAATCAGTATCTGGAAGCTATTAATCGTCGTTCTTCTCATCGTGCTGCTGTTCGGCACCAAAAAGCTGGGCTCGCTGGGCACCGATCTGGGCGCCGCGCTAAAGGGCTTTAAGAAAGCGATGAACGACGTTGATGAGAAGAATGACGGAGCTCAAAGCGCGACCGTCGTCGCTGAACAAACAAAGGTTTTAAACGACGATCGGCAGAAATAGATTTGTTTGCTGCGGGAGTTTTTCTCTGCTGTGCTCGTGGCGGGCAGGCCATAGCGTCAGCCCGCCGTGGTGGAAACAGTCAGGGGTTGGATGGTGGCTGCTAAAAACGGCATTTACCTTATCGTTAATCTTCTCAACACCGCCCTTCCCTCCGGCATAAAGTAGGTGCCGAAGCGCACCAGACCGACCTCCTTGAGGTGGCAGGTCAGGGTGTAGGTCAACAGGGTGTCTTTATTGCCCGGTTCCAGCGTTATTTCAACGCCCTGCAGGCGCGGTTCGTATTTTAACAGCGTGTGCTGGATGGCCCGCATCAGGCCGTGGGCCGACGACGGCAGCTCCTGGTAGATAAGGCTCAGGTCCGGCAGGCCGTAGTCGGGCAGGTATTTTATCGCGCCCGCCCGGCTGTTTAAGATGCGCTGGATATTGTCCATAACGCTAAGTACGGTTTGCGTTTGCTCGTTGACTTCATCCAGCGCGATGCCGGAGCTAAAGCCGCCCATCAGGCTTTCATACAGTGACGGTCCCATCGCTCTGCTCCTATTTCAGCGGCGCCAGGCCGATAGCGCCGTAGTTGGCAATCAGCAGCCGCGGCTTGTCGGCGTCCAACTCGTCGCGCTTGATGACCACTTTCCAGGTACCCTCTTCCAGATTGGGGGTACGAAACAGCGCCACGATGCCGACAAACTTGGCGTCTTTGTTCATCGGCACGTCGAGAGAGACGGCGGAAGCGGGATGCAGCACCACCTCGTTACGCGCCAGCAGGTCGGTAGAGAGCATTTTCACGTCGTCTTCCACCAGCTGTGGGTAGGTCGCCTGCTCGAAGTTGTCCAACTTGTCGAGCTGATAAACGCGGATCATCAGCGATGAAGGCGCGTCTTCGTCCCCCGGATTCAGCTGGGCGCGGGCGGCGAAGTCAAGATGCAGCGTATTGATGTTTTTAATAAAAATGGCTCTGGCGACGTCGGTCGCCCCCTCAGAGGCGGACTGAAGCGCGCCGCAGCCAAACAGCAGCCCGGAGAAGAGCAGAACGCTCGCCTTGGCAAGGGTTGAAACAGTGTTTATTGAAAGCGTTGCGGTTAAGCGCGTTTTACGTTGATTCATAGTATTTCCTTTAAAACTTTCTTATCCCTGTCCGTCTAGCCCGACGTAGCGGCCAAGGTTGACGCAGATTTCCTGCTGCCGCCTTTGCGCCGTACCCACCGGCAGCACCGACGTCAGGCCCAGCCGAATGCGCGATTCGCCAAGCTGCGCCCGGGGCAGCAGCTCGCGCTTTACTTTCATCGCCATACAGGCATCGAAACGGTAGCCCAGATAGGCGCGCAGCAGCGCCATCAGGTCGGTATGGAGGGTTTCTCCCGGCAGCAGCCCTTCTATCTGTTCGCGGGAGGCTGGCGTGATGGTGACGCGCACCGTGCTGTTGCTGTCCTTAAAGCGTCGGCCCAAAACGGCCGAGCGCCGTAGGTCAACCGGTTCCCCAAAGCCCAGCCGAGCAGGCTCGTCGATGCTTACCCACTGAGGATAAAACTCGTCGATACTCACCTCTGCGCCCGGCAAAAGCAGGTGTATAACGCCCTCAAGGCCGTCTCCGGTGCGGGTTCGCTGGGTAATCAGCCCCATCAGGGCCAGAAAGCGGGACGGCGGCGTCGCAATCTGCTCGCTTGAGCCCTTAATGCCGAACCCGGCCAGCCCCAGCAGGCACTGCGATACGGGATCCGCCCCCCCCGAGCGGAACCCCGCCGGGTAGTAATACTTGCGCCAGATGCGGTAGTACTGCGTCATCACGCGGTGGTTGAAGATGTCGAGGAACGCCTCCAGCGCCTCGTGCCCTTCCTGACGCTGAACGATGTCGTCCAGCCAGGCGTAGGGCAGCACGGCGTCCACGCCGTACAGGCCGAGGAAGGTGGTGCGCACCGTCGGCGGGCGTTCGGGATAGTCTTTGTCCCACTCGACGCGCTTCATTTCGCTTGAGGGGAATCCCATCTCGGGCAGAGGGCGAAAGCGCACCGGATCGGTCGCCGGAGATTCGCCGGTCCCCAGCCCTGAAGACGACGGATTTTGCTGTTCCAGATACTGGCAGAACCGGTAAAAGTTCATGCGCGGCGCCTGCCGGAACAGCCCCTCCATCAAAGGGGTGAGCGCGCTGTCTTGCTGTCGGTCCATGTTAAGCGTTTCCCAGTGGGTAAGAGCACCAGCGTCAGGCGGGTGAACAGGTTAAGGTCGGCGTACAGGGCGAAAAACTGATGCAGCAGTTCGCCGAACAGCTGAACGTCCCCTTCGCCCGGGAACTGGTGGGCGCTAAGGGTGATTTCGATTTCCACTCCGCGTTGCAGCATGCCCCGCACCATTCGGTTAATCGGGCGATGAGTCACATCGGTAATGCCCTCCAGCCGACGACGGTTCAGCTCGTTGTCGGTCCAGTCGTACAGCGCCAGCGTGCCCCGCAGCACTTCGGCGTTCATCAGCGACAGGTAGTTGGGCGCCAGATGGGACAGCACGCGCCAGTGGAAGCGGTCGTTCATCGGCGGGTAGCAGGGCAGCGTCGGCGCGCACAGGTTGCGCACGCCCATCACGCCGGTCTGGGCGTGGGTTATCTGGTTGATGGAAGCGTTGCGCAGCGCCTTGCGCGGCAGCATGCCGTTGGTGCCGGTGACGCGCAGGGAAAGGGTTTCGTCATACACTTCCTCCTCGCGCTCCCACACCTGCCCGCCGAGAATAAGCCAGGTATCGTGCAGGCCGGACGCCCCCAGGCGCACGCGGGTGTGATAGTAGCGCTCCGGCGCGTCGTGCCGCAGCATGCCGCCGCGATGGCGGAAGCTGGTGAACGGCACGTAAACCGCTCTCCCGCGCCGGCTGATCGACTGCACGGCGTCGACGGAGTAGATCTCAACGTGGCCGTCCTGCATCAGCAGCGGGCGCAGCAGGTACTCACTTTCCAGCTGGTTAATGCGCACCGGATCCGCTTCCATCGGAAACAGGTTGATGACCGGCGAACAGTGCAGGCGAATGTTCTGGCCGTTAAACGGCAGGTCGTCGGGCCAGGTTTCGTTAAGCACCAGCTCGACCTCAAACGAGCTAACGCCTTCCGGCATGCGCCCTACGTCCAGCCCGGCCAGATCGACGAACATAAACTTCTCGCGGAAGGTGAAGTATTCCAGCAGCAGCTGATAGCCGCTAAAGGCGTTGTCCGGCTTGAGCCACAGCCGCTCGTCCGGCGAGAAGCCGGCGGGGGTGATGCGCCCGTTGATGGGCAAAGGCGCGCCGTCACGGTAGCCGAAGTAGCGCACCTGCATGGCCGCTACCTGCCCGACCAGCGCCCGGTAAAGCGCGGAGGCTACCGGCGTGTCGGCATTCAGGTACAGGCGCAGGCTGGAAAGGTCCATCTGCGTCAGGTCGGCCATCGGGCCGAACTCAAAGCGGATATAAATCACCGAACGCCCGTCGTGATGGCTGCGCACGCCCGCTTTCGTCACGCTCAAAGGCTGTAGCTCAACCGCCTGCGTAGTGCGATATTTGCAGCGGGTGCGGGCCGGGCCGACCGGCGCGGTCTGTACGTCGAAGCCCGCTTCAACCACCTCTTTGCGCGCCAGCACGCCGTAGTCCGGCATCAGCTCGACGATGGAGAGCGACGGGATAATGCGCAGGTAGTGCGGCCAAAGCAGGCTGACTATCCCTTCGGTCAGCTCCGGCAGGTCGTCGTCCAGCTTTTGGCGCAGCCGCCCCATCAGGAAGGCGAAGCCTTCAAACAGGCGTTCGACGTAGGGGTCGCGGTCTCCCACGCGGTCGAGGTTGAGCATGCTCGCTCTGTCGGGGTGGACCTGTGCGAACTCTTTCCCCGCTTCGCGCAGGTAGCGCATTTCGGCTTCGTAGTAGCGTTTGATTAAATCGTCCATTGGAGGGTTCTTATGATTGTTGGATCTGTTGTTTATTAACTGAATGTTCTAATTAGCTTCGGTGTATATTCCGACCGTAAATACGATGTGCTCATATGGGCATTGTGCTCGGTCGGGAGGGCGCTTTTATTAGCCTTGGGTGTGCGTCGGGCCTAGCCTTCCTAGGGGCGCTTCGTTGGCTTACGCCAAGTCGACCCCAACGGAAGCCTCTCCCTCCGTTCAACGCCGCAAAGTAATAGTGCTCACGATTTCCATAATAAATACGCAAACTAGCAAAAACATTTAATACGTCAGTGCTCTGGCGGGATTGAGCACCGTCAGTTCGGCGAGCAGGCGTTCGGCTTCGAGGCTTAGGGTGGCGCGGTCGGCGTCTTTTAGCATGCTTTTGTACTGGATGAGCTTTAGCAGCCTGGCCTTAAGCTCGAACACCAGGTCGGGTTCCCAGTTCATCAGGCGGTAGCGGTCGCAGCGTTCGTCTAGCGCTTTGAGCAGGCGCAGGGCGACGTCCGGTTTGCCGCTCTGTTCGGCCAGGCGGGCCAGGAGCATGCGTTTAAGGTAGTCCTGTCGGTCGGTGACGATGTCCGGCAGGCTGTTTAAGAAGCCGAAGGCGGCCTCCAGCCCGTCGCGGTGGGCGATTTCGGTTGCCTGATATTCGATTTCCGCCCAGTTGTCGCCGCCGTCCAATGCGACCGGCGCCAGCGCTTCGCCTTCGTCCAGATGGCGTAGGGTGGCGGAGGTGGCGATCCACGCCAGCGTTTCGCCGTCGGCGAACGGCGTGCCGTCGCTGTAGGTCAGGCGTTCGATGCCCCTTAGGCGGTCGAGCATCAGGGCGACGTCGGTCAGGCAGATTTCCTGCCAGGCGCTGTAGGGCGCGCCTGCGTTCAGCATGGCGTCGCAGGCGTAGCGCTGCAGGTCAAACCAGAAGTGGTTGGCCGCCTCTGAGAACGCCCGTTCGACCTGTTCCAGCAGCTCCAGCCAGTTTTGCTGAAGCCACAGGCGATTAAGGTGCTGCTTTAGCTCTACGCGAGGCGCAATCAGCCGGGTGGCGTAGCGGTCGTCGTGGGGAGGGAGCGAAGTCACCGTGTCCCAGCGGACGCTGCGAATAAGCCGCACCGCCGCCAGATAGCCGTCGGGCTTCTCCCGCAGGAAGGCGGACATGCGCCGGGCCTGATCCAGCACGTCGCGAAGCGACCCTACGCCCTCCTGACGCACCGCGCCGCTTGCCGCTGGCGGCGTCGACGAAGGCGATGTGGAAGGCGTCGCGGGCGACGGCAGCGGCGCGGGCTCTGGGCCCTCCAGCCGGTTTTCAAAAAAGCGGATAAGCGCACCGAGATCGGGCCGCAGCGGCTCTTCCCACAGCTGGGTGTACTTCATCATCAGCGACAGGGCGGCAATGGCGCGTTCGAGGTCGTCCTGATCCAGACCCGGCTGATTTTCCAGCAGGTCGATAAACTTGTGGCTTGCCAGCCACTCGACCGCCGCTTTTTTGCTTTCTCCGCGGGCGGGGAACAGCATGGTGTCGTAGCGGGCAATAAGCCCGGCCAGCAGCTCAAGGCCGTCGGCCAGGCCCTTGACGCCGTCCAATCGCAGGCGCGCCCAGGCGTAGTAGGTTGCGACGCGCAGATCCTTAGTGCGCGCGTACAAAAGCCCTTCGCTCAGCGCCACAATCTGCGCGGCGTCGATGCCGGACAGCTTGGCGATTTCCTCTTTGATGAACTGAAAGTCGTCGTCATAGCCGGGATCGACGCCGACCGGGCTGTCGCCGTCGATGGGTTCCAGCCATGCCTGCCAGTGCTGCTTGATGCGGCGACCGGTGGCTTCCTGCGGATTATTAGCGCCAAACAGCGTTTGAAGTAGTTTAGTGAGCATCGTTTTCTATTCTTATCATTCCTGAAATGGGGGTCGATGTGCCTGCTGTGGCCGTCGTTTCCTGAGCGGCCTCCTGCGTCGCTTCGCCCTCTTGGGCCTGCGCCGACTCAGCTTCAGCGGCCGGCTTTGCCTTTTGCGGCGGCCTTACGGTAGAGGCGTCCGCCGTCGAAACCGGATTGCCGATAATCTTCGGTTCGCCCTGCTTTTCCGGCTTTTTCGAACCGACGCCTGCCGTCGAATCATCAGCGGCATAGGGTTCAGCCGGCGGCGGCGGGGCCGGGCTGCTGGCGGTGACGAACACGCTGGCAGGCAGGCGGAAGTTTCGAAGCTTAAGCAGCTCCAGCGGCCCGCTGTAGCTCTGGGCGCGCAGGATATAGGTCAGATTCTTTCCATCTTCCGCTCGCCACGTTACCCGATAGCGGCTGCTGTCTATCTGCGTCACCTTGGCCTGCTCCAGCAGGCGGATCCAGCCCCAGCTGCCTTTCGGGCTGTCCAGCAGGCGCTGGCCGGCATCGGCGGTGCTCCAGCTGAGCTGTGCGCCCGGAGAGTAGGTGTCTCCCGGCCAGGTCATGGTTTTCCACGCTTCCATCTGGTTGAAGTAGACCAGGCTTTCGCCGTCCAGCAGCAGTTCGGTTTTCACCACATCCTTGCTTGGCCGGGCCATCAGCTCAAAGGACATCTTCGCGTCGCCGCTGGCGTACAGGATGCCGGAGACCCGGCTAAGCTGGTTGAGCGCAGCGATAAACTGCGGATTAAAGGTCAATCCCTGCGAGTTCAGCGCGTCAGCCACCCAAAGGTCTCCCTGCTTGTGCAGGATGCCGCCAAGCTGCGTGGTGACGAAGCGCTCGATCATGCCGCTGTCGGGGCGCAGGAAGCGGCCCAGCTCCGGCAGGGAGGCGTCGTTGCCGGTAGCCTTGAACGGATAGCGACCGTTGAAGGTGCGATACCACGGGTCGGCGATGCTTTCGCGCCAGGCGCTGTTAAAGCTCATCGCTGCCGGCTCTAACACGCCCTGCCACGCCTGTTCCAGCGGCTGCACGAACAGGCTGTTGCCGAACCCGGCCCACTCTTCGCCGAGGCTGGCGGCAATCAGGCTGCCGTAGTCGCGGGTGTCCGTCAGGTCGATCGCTTTGCCTTCAAACACCGTCTTCGCCAGCGCCTGGGTCATGGCCTGCGGGTCCGGCGCGGTGGTGATCTGCTGTAGCTTAAGCCGAACGCGGGTAACGCGGGTCAGATAGGTTTGCAGGCTGAGGTTGTCGCCTTCGCCCTTAGCGCCGCTCTGTACGATGCGCAGCAGCGGGCCGAAGGTGCCGTCCAGCGGGCCGGTCGGTTCGTCGGTGTCCATCGGGATGGCGTCAAGCCTTTTGGCCTTGGCGCCGAAGACCTCCTGCGCGGACTGCACCAGCGTTTCGGACAGGCCGCGCCCCTTCTGCGCCGTCTGCCCCTGGTACTTGACGGTGTTCATTAGCGCAATCAGCGGCGACTGGCGGGCGTCCGCCATCAGGGTAAGCTGGTCGATAACGTCGGAGATGGACTCCGCCCGCTCCCAGCTGATGCCGTTGAGGAAGTTGAGCCAAGCGGCGCCGTAGTCGGTAAAGTAGCGGTCGGTCAGCCTGGCCTTCAGCGCCTCCGGCGCGATTTCACCGCCGAGGCTCTTGCCGCTGTCGGTCAGCACCCAGTCGATCTCTTCACGGCGGTTTTTCACCGCCTTTTCTATCTCTTTCTCCACCATGCCTTCCCACGCTTCGCGGGTGAACATGCCGGGCACCTCTTCTTCTGTGTGGAACAGCGCACGGCCGTCGAGACCGTTCAGCACCTGGTTGAGGGTCAGGTTGCCGTAGTTCTGCGCCACCCGCTTGAGGATGCCCTGATAGATGGCGGTTTCGGCGTTCTGCATGCCGATTTGGTTAATCAGTACCTGGCGAACGTCGTTAATCAGGCGGCGGTCGGGCTTAATCGCCCAGTCGGGATGGCGAGAGAGGTTATCGGCGTAGAACTGCATCAGCTCCGCGCCCACGCTCTGCCAGACGCCTTCGGTCACCGCCGCTGGGGCCGGGCCCGCGTTGGCGATAAGCGTCTTGCCAAGCAGCGGCGCGTCGACCCGGTCGGGCCGCGACAGCATCAGGTAGGCCTTCAGCCGGTCGTAGCCGTCTTTCGCCAACTGGGCGCGTTCAGGGCTGTTGGGGGGCATCTGCACCAGCCGCTCCAGGCTGCCGCTCAGGCTGGCAACCACGACGGACTGCACGTTCTGCTCATTGGCGGTGCGGTAGGAGGGCCACAGCGCCGCCAGCAGCGCGTCGTTGGCGTTTAAACCGAAGCGCAGGTACCACGGGCTGCCGTGCTGCATGCGGTGCTGAAGCTGGGTCATCTGCTGCTTGAGCGCCTGCTGGCGAGTCAGGCGGGTGGTCATATCGGCGCTGAAGTCGTTCGCGTCGGCGGCTAAGTCCTTTGCGGAAGAAATCAGCCCTACGTTGCCGATGTAAGACACGACGCTGCCCGCGCCGAACAGGGCAATCGCCGTCAGCACCGCGACGTTGAGCCCGCGCATCCACGGCACGCCGACGCCCCTGCCCTTCGCTATACGGCTGTCGTCAACAATCGCCTGCCAGGCGGGCGTCGGCACAAAGGCGCGATCGGCAACGGTATCCGGGCGCGCTACGGCGCAGGTAAACATCAATCCGCGCAGCGGGTTCGCGCCCTGCGCGGTCAAAAGCTGGGGCAGCCAGCCCTTCAGGCGAGGAACGTCGCGCTGCTCCAAGTCCTGCGCCAGCTGAAGAAGAAAGGCGTGACGGTTGTTTACCATCACCTGCGCCATGCCTTCATCGGTGGCGCTTTGGGAGACTGACGCCAGGCGCTTGGCCAGCTCGTCCGGCGTGGCTCTGGCGGGGAACAGCGTGCCGACCGCCTGCTCTTCCCTGTCGGACTGGTCCCACGCGGTAGTCCGCAGGTCGAGCAGGTAAAGCGGCGCGGCGTAGCCAAGCTGCTGGTTGCGGGCGTGCATCTGCCACAGCGCCTTGTCCTGCTGGGCCTTTTTGTCCTTGCTGGGCGCATAGTCGTCCGCCTTCACCACCCACACCTGCGCATCGACGGGCCGCACGCGACGAAGGCGTTTTAACTGCTTGAGCCAGGCGTCGTCCAACGCCGCTTTGGTGGTTCCGCCCCAGATGAGCAGGGCGTCGTTGCCGATTTGCCATTTGTCGGTTCGCAGGCCGGGGGCGACGAGATCGACGTCGGCTTCCTCGCCTACAACCAGGATCCAGCGGAGTTTTCGGCGCCAGAAGGGGCCGTAGCGGTGGCGGAGTTGTTCAGCCAAATCCGCAAACGGTGACTCCAACACCTTTTTATCTTTACCGGTTTTATTTGATGGTGGGAGTTTGCCCTCTTCCTGATGCTTAGACTTTATTTGATTGTAAATAGCCAAAATAGCTGGCACTAGTCCCAGCAATATTAGCAATAGGCAAGATATTCCCCAAACAAATAGCCTTTGATTCAGTTCAGTCCATCCAAACGAATCAGAGAAATAATTAATAATTCCCCATAATGCTAAAGCGGCCAGCAAGGTAATTATAATCAGGCATAAAACCTTCCATTTACTCATTAGGAAATCCTTAATTATGGAGCATTTGCCCCCAAGCTTTTTATAACAATGGATACAAAGGGAAATATATAAAATTAATATAAAGTACTAATAAATTTCGTCACTCTCAAAATAAATAGTGGAAAAATAATTTATCAATCAACACTGAATTCACTTTGGCTGGGAAAAACTATAGAACCACAGGCACTCTTACATTGTTCAACAACGATGCCTTTACCTTCTTCGTTATACGAATGGGAACATTCAATAATAGGATTTACGCCATGAACAGGACAGGACACAAGATCGTTAAGCAGTGCAGCAGGAATACCATTTATCTTTAATGTCGATGTGGCCGTGATTACGCTCCCACCATGAGATGTTTTATCATTAAGTCTAATTATTTTCTTCATTATATATACCAATAACATTTAGCATTATAAATAAAAATTCAACGATATTTATTGATAATATTTATTCGCCACAATAGCGCTACACAATAGTTGATGTAAAAAAATGGTAATCGCTATCAGCCCACCGCCTCCTAGTACCATAGAAAAAAACAGGCCTAAATAGCCTAATGTAGGAAAGATCCCCCTTATAGATATCGCAAACGGCACGAATAATGCTAGTGAAGCAGAGATGCTACCAAGAGGAAATACGATGGCATTTCTATCGTATATGAAGCTTTTTTTTAGCTCATCCCTATTGCCAACAATTTGTAATAAAATCTCACTATCCGAACCGGTCGAAATCAAAAGGCAGGCGCCTTCTTTTTTCTTTAACGAAAGCCCACTTAACGCTAATAAATACCAATATTTCCGTAAAGTTGTTTCTTCAACGATACCGTTTAGGCTAATTATTCCAAAAGGAGAGTGTTCTTTATTTAAAGGGATTTTAAGCTCATTAGCTATAACGTTGAGCTGCATCCCCGTTTCTTCATCAAGGCCACTATGCCAGATTTCATCTATTGACGCTAATGGCTGCTGACCTGCGTCGATCAGGTGTTTTATATCTTCTGGTAAATTTTGTTTTGTTGAATCCATACCGCGATATAGGCAAACGGAATTGGAAAAATCTACGATAGATATCGACTTATCTGGTAGTAAAAGCACAGCCGACGCAAGTTCATCGCATCCTTGAGTAACAGCAGTCTGGTATTTAGCCGTAATGACGAGCGCGCTATATTTACTCTCATTTTTGTCGTCTAAACGTTCCCATAGGGTTTCCATTGCTGATCCTGAAGTAACGATGTGGATCTCAATATCGATACTCAAACCCAGCGATTTCCAAACGGTTTCAAACTGCCTTTTGATTCGTTTTTCCAGCAGTGACGCCTCCTGATTGGCGCTATCGAATATAGGGCGTTGCATAAATTCATCCAATTGCAGATAAATCAGAAGTTTTTCTTTTTTATTCAATTTTTCTAATGATGATTTAATGTCATTCAGAAGGTGTTTACACATTAGAGCAAACCGACCTAGCCCTGGAGGCGAAAAACTGTCAGAAAACAAGGAATGCTTTACGCCCTCAGCCTCCAGATCTCCCCCGCTTTTGATTAATTCAAGAAGCTGTTGATATGTTGATAAAACAACGCTATCGACGAGCACATAGTGTCTATGAGTCCAATCTTGCCAAGAAGACAAGTCTCTAGCCCGCCAGCGATTCCAAATTAACGCTTTCATTTTCTGATGCTCAATGGGAAACGCATAGGCAGCTAAAACGAAAAGCAACAGAGTAAACGTGACTGCAATTGTTGAATAGTGTTCCGCTAAACCCTGACGATAAAGCGAATCAAGAGGGGTAGTTAGCACTATAAATGTACATCCCCCGATTAAACAAAGTATACACAGCAATATAATCACCCAGCAGACATAGCGAACGTTCGCCTCTGACCGATTTATTTCAGGAATAAACCAGTTCATTTGTTAAACTCCATTCTCTATAGTTATACGTTAATTAACGTGTAGGCTGGCGGATAGGGTATTCAAAACGTTTCCCTACTGTCCGCCTTCCCTTTGCAGCTACAATTGCCTCTTTCGATACTCTTCCACCGAAATGCCACCGACGTGCCTCGGCTTGATATTGGCATCGCACTGATAATGGTCCATCACAACTGAATAGGACGGGATAGCCCTAACAAAACCATAACTCACGTCTGGCTTCTCTTGATTTTCTTTATCTAACGAAATACTGGCAAATTTATACCCACCTGCGGTTTCCCCATACACGGTCAGATTTTTATCCGTTATAACAACAGTCAAGTGTTTCGAATATTCTGAATACAGTGATGGGTCCTTCCCCTCAGCTACAGCATTGGGTTTAATCAGAGAATAAAAAGCGTTAAACGTCCTACCATAGTCGGTAGAATAGTATACTGCCGACTTGCCGCAAAGTTCCTCCTCACAGCTCGTTTTATCAGCAGTTACAGGAAAGGCCAAATTTTTACCGCTTGGGTCAGCGTTAATAATTCTTCCCTGGAAACTGCGCATTTTTGAAAATAATCGAGTCCTGATATTGTGGCGCAGGTCGTAATACCAGACGCCCACTACCCTCTCATCTTCGTATGTCGGCTGACAACCACTATAATTGCTCAACTCCACGTAGCGACTGTCATCTAACCGGTAAATCACCTGCGGAGCCACGTCGTAGACTGCATAGTGCGTGCGTAGTGTGGCTTGATAAAATTCAACCTTATCAAGTGCTGAAATAGTCTTGTTTACAGCCAATAAAAGCTCATCAAAATACGGAGGATCCCGTTCATCGTATTCCTCTATAGCAATACGACCGACGCTTTTCGGCTTGATGTTAGCGTCACACTGATAGTGGTCCATAACTACTGGGTACGAGGGAATAGTTTTTACACTACCAGTAATCTCTAACGGCATTCCGTTGATAGTTTTTCCGCCAATCTCCATTTTTATAAAGGAATTGCGTTTATAAGCAATCAGCTCTTTTTCCGTTATTACTATAGTATATTGTTTCGAATCCCTCGAAGGGTCTGACGATAAATAGGGACCAAGAGCCCAATAAGACAACGTCCTGCCATAGTCTGTAGAATAAAGTACGCCTGAATTACCACATCCGTTTCTATCCGAGCAGGACAACCTGTCGTCTGATACAGGAAAAATAAGATTCTTACCGCTCAGATCGGCATTAATTATCCGCCCCTGATAGTTGCGTATTTTTGATGATATTTTTGTTTTGATACCCAAGTTACGGTCATAATACCAGACTTCAGATACCCACTGGTCTTTGCTCGTAACCTGACAGCCCTCATTATTGCTTAGCTCCACGTAACGGTTATCGTCCAGCCGGTAAATCACCTGCGGCTCTATATCATAGGTTGAATAATGCGTTTGCATTGGCCGTCTATCAAATCCCGCTCCGCCAAACGCCGCTCCTACGCTTAACCGCGACTGAAGCTGACCAAAAAAGCCCAACGCCACAACAGCCCCTCCGATGACAACTAATACGATAAGAAAGATGACATAGCCCGGTTTTTTCGCTTTTATCGGTGTATTCATATAACTCCCTGTGATTAATCAGAATTAGCGCCCTTTTCTTTACTTTAGAACACGTAGTCCTGCTGAATAACCGGCTCCATCTTCTCTTTTGGGGTATGTTTTACCGTCGACGGCATCGCCGGAGACAAATGTGTTTTTTGATGGGCAAAATATGTCTCTATCAGCGCTTTTCCCTGCGGGTCTTGCGCCAGCACTCCCTTTTTCATATAGAAGTCGCTGTCTGGCAGCGTCCAATCCGCTTGCCTTATCAGGTCCAACTTGATTGTATCCAGGCAGCGACCAAAACCTATCGGCAGGTCAAAGGCAGCCACTCGGCTCATAATATCAAGATCTCTGGGTAGAGTGCTGTGGTCAGTCGGGCGAGAAATATAGGTTTTCAGCTGTTCATCCGTCTGCTTCATCACGCGCTCCACTTTCTCGTGGTTAAACTCCAGATAACAATAATACTGAAACACCCTCTCACCCGAATTTACTCCTACTTTCTGCGGGTTATAGTTTTCACCATAGTTTGTAGACTGCCAGACTATCCAGCCGTTTTTTATCCCTAACTCACCCTTGATGCGATTGATTTTACGCTGCTGTTCAGCCTCTGGGCTTGTGTCAATCCCTTCTGGCAACGTGTTCAAAAACCTAGTGATATACCTGTTATGGCTGAGATCTTTCAACTGGTACAACGGTAGATAAAAACGGTAGGCTTCGTCATTCTCTTTTTCGACATCTTCTTCTTTACCATTTATCACTACTTTTACTATTTTCGACTGCCCCCATCCCTCACCAATCCTCCCCGGTTTTTCATTTCCTTTGTGCCGATTATTCTCATCAAAAGCCTTCATCTCTTCACCGCTCAAAGGATTAGGCACCTTTTCCGCATTGATATTTATCGTTTGCCACTCCGGCGGTGTTTGCCAGATAGGGAAATAACCCTGTTTAAGTCCCGTAATAGGTAAACTCACCGCAACGTTCACCGGCACTTCGACCGCATGACGCATATCGTCCCAGAACGGTTCTTTTCTAATCTTCATCTCATAGGCTGATATCCCCGATTCCTCATCGGCTGGGATATTAATCCGAGTATACATATCCGGCAATTCGCCAAAATTCGTTTTGGCATTAGGGACATCGCCGCACGGCGTGCTCCTCGCCATCAGGCGCTGGAACAGCTTGCCTTTGCATTTCTCCAGCAGCCGATGCGGCTTACCGTTCTTGTCATTAGGAAACCCCTGCCAGCCAATGCTTACCAGCGCTACTGACCCCATCACCCGATCATGGGCGTTACAGTAATTATAGGTACGACCATGATTATCTCTTTCTGCTATCCCTTCTCCGTCGGCTCCCTGATGCACGGTATCTAACGACCACGCCCGCTCGTCTTTGCCTTTACCTAACGAAATATGCTTATAAAGACAATCCTTTTTGATTTTGTCACTGTTTTTCGCGACCGCGTCTACTACAGCCTTCAACGTCTCTTCTCTGTCGCTGACGGTCGCCCATTCAGAAGAGTCTACCGCTGTGTAGTCTGTCATCTCGTTCGTCAAGCGATAAGGAGAATTGAGCAAGAACAGCGAATCAGGAGCACTGATTAGCGATGCCGCCAGCGCCACCATCGTCCCCTTACTGTGGGAAACAATAGTCACCGTGTCGTTCGGACTATGCTCGCGAATGCGCTCAATCAGCATCGCCAGCCGCCAAGCGGCGTGGGAATAGTATTTGCGCGACGGTGCGGTCGTCAGCAGCCGATCGTCTTCAGGGTTAACCCACTGGGCCGATAGCAGACCGCCAGCAATCTCTTCACTAAAATGAAAGTCGCCCCACATAGGGTTAAGCATGGTAGAGGCGTTCTGAAACGGACCACCACCCCAAAAATAGGGTCCCCGATTGGCTATTTCCTGCTTAGACAGTTTGCCCTCCAACAGGTGCTGCTGGTAGCTCTCTCCTTGAACGTTTCTTAACGGCACCAAGTAGCGTCCCAATTCATCTTCACTGGCGCGATATCCCCAAAAAAAGCGGATAACGGGGGAATTATTGGACTCAATTAAATAGCTATCTTCACCAGCATCAACATCAAGAACGCGCTCAGTCTTAACCTTTGCCTTTTTATCTCCCTTATACACATTAGGCTTCAACTCGTATTCACTGCCTTCCAGAAACAGACGTTTATTTAACCCATCACACAGCGCCTGTTCAGTTGGTTCATACCACTCCCCCTCCGAGTTAACGCCATGGACAAGAATAATTACGCCGGGAAGATGAGGCTTTGGCGATATTTCCGAAGTCACACAAACACTACTCGGTATTGCTGACGTTGAACTCGTCTGCTGACCAAGTTCATTAGATGAAGTATTGAGCTTTCTGGTTGCACCTTCATGTTTGGCCATAATTAATTCCCTTTTCTCTGCCGGTTATATTCTTCTACCGTAATGCCGTCGACGCTCTTCGGTCGGATTGTGGCGTCACATTGATAGCTATCCATTAAGCCTGGGTGAGGGGGAAGAATTAGGTCTTCACGGCCCCAGCTATCTACTGGTTCGCCATTTCCATCGACTTTATCAAGCGCGATTTTTTCAAACTTATACCCGTATCCATCTTTCCTATACAGGGCCAGCTCTTTGTCCGTTATTATGGTGATAAGATAATCCTGCGAATATTTCAGAGAATCCAAGGGTTCACGCTTATCATTCTTAAGGCCATCGCTATATCTAAGATAAAAGAAGGGCTTAAACGTCCGACCATAGTCAGTAGAGTAATACACCATCGATTCACCACAGATTTCTTCCGCGCAGGTTGTTCTGTCACTCATGACTGGAAAAGCTAAGTTCTTGCCGCTCAGGTCGGCGTTAATAACCTTTCCCCGATAGTTACGCATTTTTGAAAACAATCGAGTCTTGATATTGCGACTCAGGTCGTGATACCAAACCTCCACGACCTTCTCATCCTCATAAGATGGCAAACAACCACCGTAGTTGCTCAGCTCCACATAGCGGTTGTCGTCCAGCCGGTAAATTACCTGCGGTGCCACCTCGTAAACCGCATAATGCGTACGTCGCGTGACCAGCCAAGATCCTACCTTATCAATTGCAGATACAGTTTTGTTCACCGATAGTAGGAGTTGTTCAAAGTACGGCCGCCGCCGCTCATCGTATTCTTTTATCTTAATTTTACTGACACTTCTGGGCTTAACCTCAGCATTACACTGGTATCCCCCCATGGATGCAGAGTAAACGGGGATAGCCTTTGCACTGCCAGAATTAGTTACCGACTTTTCGTCTACGTTTTTCCCGTCAAATATTTTCTTCGTAAAAGAATACTCCCCCTTCCTTTCCTGATAATAAACCAGTTCCTTATCCGTAACCGCGAAGGTCGCATCCTCAGCGGAACTAGCTATCTCAGAGGGATTACCTATCACCCAATAAGAAAACGTCCGCCCATAATCAGAAGAATACAACGCTCTAGAATTTCCTAGAGGAAAAACCAAGTTCTTACCGCTCGGGTCAGCATTGATAATCCGACCCTTATAAGCACGTATCCATGGCGATATTTCCGTTTTGATTCCCAGATTGAGGTCATAATACCAAGCTTCCGCCACCCACTGATCTCCCGACATAGATTCACAGCTCGTGTACTTGCTCAGCTCAACATAACGGTTGTCGTCCAGCCGGTAAATTACTTGCGGTTCCACGTCAGCAACCGAATAATGTGTACTTACGGGTGATTTACCATCAAACCCAGCCCCCCAAACGCAGCTCCTACACTTAGCCGCGACTGAAGCTGCCCCCAAATTACCAGGAAAGCAACCACGGCCAGAACAATAACTAACACAACATAAACCAGTTTGTTCTTTTTTGATGATGGTGCAGTCATACCTATTCCTTTTGTAGAAACTCAAACCGTAGTTAACTCTATAACAGCTCGATCTTCACCCGCTCAATAGAACTAAATTCTATTAATTCAGTTAAACCATCTTCTCCCGTAACTCCCTCAATAACGTTACCACCCGAAGTGGTCACTCGATATTTTTGGTTTGGCAGCGTTTCTCCGGTACTTTGGTTGGTAATAACGAAACGCTCTTTAAACGTGTTGGGCTCAAAAGACTTCATGGCAGCCTCTTGGCTAGAAGGTCCCTGTTTATTCACGCCTGCTGTTTTTATCAGCAACTCTCCAGGGGCGCCAATCTCTACTTTTCCGCCGGAAATTTTTATATATCCCCCACCACAAACTAAAATAAGCTCATCTTGAGCAGACAATACCATTCGCTTTCCACTGCTGATAAAAGTATCTTTTGTCGACCAAGAACTTACCTGTCCTTGGTGGGCTTGAATATCAATATCGCTATTGGATGCATATAACTTCATTCCCGCATCGAGAGCATATAGGCCAACACCGCCTCCTGCCGAAATAGTGACGTTTTTTATCGTGTAGTGTGCCACTACAATCGTTAATCAATGCAGCAGGAATACCATTTATCTTTAATATTGATGTAGCCGTGATTACGCTCCCACCATGAGATGTTTTATCATTAAGTCTAATTATTTTCTTCATTATATATACCAATAACATTTAGCATTATAAATAAAAATTTAACGATATTTATTGATAATATTTATTCGCCACAATAGCGCTACACAATAGTTGATGTAAAAAAATGGTAATCACTATCAGCCCACCGCCGCCTAGTACCATAGAAAAAAACAGTCCTAAATAGCCTAATGTAGGAAAGATCCCCCTTATAGATATCGCAAACGGCACGACTAATGCTAGTGAAGCAGAGATGCAGCCAAGAGGAAATACAATGGCATTTCTATCGTATATGAACCTTTTTTTAGCTCATCCCTATTGCCAACAATTTGTAATAAAATCTCACTATCCTAACCGGTCGAAATCAAAAGGCAGGCGCCTTCTTTTTTCTTTAACGAAAGCCCACTCAACGCCAATAAATACCAATATTTCCGTGAAGTTGTTTCTTCAACGATACCGTTTAGGCTAATTATTCCAAAAGGAGAGTGTTCTTTATTTAAAGGGATTTTAAGCTCATTAGCTATAACGTTGAGCTGCTGGCCTGCTTCGATCAGGTGTTTTATATCTTCTGGTAAATTTTGTTTTGTTGAATCCATACCGCGATATAGGCAAACAGAATTGGAAAAATCTACGATAGATATCGACTTATCTGGTAGTAAAAGCACAGCTGATGCAAGTTCATCGCATCCTTGAGTAACAGCAGTCTGGTATTTAGCCGTAGCTATATATACTCTTACTTTCGTCGTCTAAACGTTCCCATAGGGTTTCCATTGCCGCTCCTGAAGTAACGATATGGATCTCAATGTCAATACTAAAACCCAGCGATTTCCAAACGGTTTCAAATTGCCTTTTAATTCGCGTTTCCAGTAGAGATTCCTCCTGATTTTCCCTATCGAATATAGGACGTTGCATAAACTCATCCAATTGCAGATAAATCAGAAGTTTTTCTTTTTTATTCAATTTTTCTAATGATGATTTAATGTCATTCAGAAGGTGTTTACACATTAGAGCAAACCGACCTAGCCCTGGAGGCGAAAAACTGTCAGAAAACAAGGAATGCTTTATGCCCTTGGCCTTTAGATCTCCCCCGCTTTTGATTAATTCAAGAAGCTGTTGATATGTTGATAAAACAGCGCTATCGACGAGCACATAGTGTCTATGAGTCCAATCTTGCCAAGAAGACAAGTCTCTGGCCCGCCAGCGATTCCAAATTAACGCTTTCATTTTCTGATGTTCAATGGAAAACGTATAGGCCGCTAAAACGAAAAGCAACAGAGTAAACGTGACTGCAATTGTTGAATAGTGTTCTGCTAAACCCTGGCGATAAAGCGTATCAAGAGGGGTAGTTAGTACTATAAATGTACATACCCCGATTAAACAAAGTATGCACAGCAATACAATCACCCAGCAGACATAGCGAACGTTCGCCTCTGACCGATTTATTTCAGGAATAAACCAGTTCATTTATTTAACTCCACTTTTATATTTATAGATTGTTAAGGTTTAGATAAAGATAATCCACTTCATGCTAATTACTACACGAGTTTTTTCTCATTTAATCCCCCTATACACCCTTAAACTCCCTTTATTAATCATATACAATGCCCCGTTCCCTAGCCTCTTCGTAATCCTTCGCTACTTCGTGTCCCATATTAACTAACGCTTCCAACTCTTTTTTCGTGAGTTTACTGCAGTTTATTGTCGACGGCATGGCTGGAGATAACTGAGTCTGATTCGAAAAGTATTGCTTTATCAATGCATCGCCTTGCGGGTCCTGCGCTAACACCCCTTTTTCCATATAAAAGTCACTACCTAGTAGCGTCCAATCCGCCTGCTTTATCAAATCCAGCTTAATCCCAGTCTCATCCAAACAGCGGCCAAAGCCTATCGGTAGGTCAAAAGCTGCCACTCGGCTCATGATCTCATGGCTTCTGGGCAAAGTACTATGGTCAGTCGGGCGAGAGATATAGGTCTTCAACCGTTCGTCCGTCTGCTTCATCAGTTTATCCGCCTTATCACGCTTAAACTCTAAGTAGCCGTAGTACTGAAACACGCTATCGCCATTATTTATGCCTGCTTTTTGCGGGTTATAACTGGTGGCATAGTCTTTATGCTGCCAGACTATCCAACCGTTTTTTATTCCCAGCTCGCCCTTGCTACGATTGATTTGACGCTGCTTTTCTGCAGCCGGGCTGGGATCAATCCCCTCAGGCAACGTGTTTAACAGCGTTAACGTATGCATGTTAGTTCCGTTCTGTTCCTTCAACTGATAAAGAGGCAGGTAATAACGATAAGCCTCATCGTTCGCAGTTACCTTTCCTTCTTTTACTTTACTTTCTCCCCAACCTTCATTTTTTCCGTCGCTCTTATCTCTATTGTTCTCATCAAAAGCCTTCATCTCTTCACCGCTCAAAGGCTCGGGCACCCTTTCCGCATTGACATTCATCGTTTGCCATTCCGGCGGAGTTTGCCAGATGGGGGCATAGCCCAGCTTAAATCCCGTAATGGGTAAACTTACCGCAACAATTACTGGTACTTCTACTGCATAGCGCATATCATCCCAGAAAGGTTCATTTCTCTCCTTTACTTCACGTGCAGGCTGTTCCAACTCCTGATTAGGAGGGATAGTCTTCGAGGTATACATATCTGGAAGACTACCAAAATTAGTTTTAACATTCGGCTCACCACCACATGGTGTCCACCTCGCAATCAGCCGTTGGAACAGTTTTCCCTTACACTCCTCCAACAAAGGATGCATTTTCCCGTCTTTGCTATTAGGCAACCCCTGCCAGCCGATGCTCACCAACGCGATAGAACCCATTACCCTATCGTGAGCGTTACAGTAAATATAGGTTCGACCATGATTGTCCCTTTCTGGAACATCTGTTCCATCCGATCCTCTATGTACCGAGTTTGGCGTCCACACCCTGCCATCCTTACCCTTGCCTAAAGAAAGATGTTTTTCCAAACCACACCGCGAAAGCTTATCCTGATTCTTCGCTACCGCCTCTACCACAGCTTTCAGCGTCTCCTCTCTGGCTCCATCACTCACCTGTTCAGACCGATCCACGGCAGAGTAATCCGTCATAATGTTCATCATACGGTAAGGTGAATTAAGTAGAAAAAGTGCATCGGGGGCGCTGATTAATGATGCCGCCAACGCCACCATCGTTCCCTTACTGTGGGAAACAATAGTTATTGTGTCATTTGGGCTATGGTCGCGAATACGCTGGATAAGCATCGCCAGGCGCCAGGCAGCGTGAGCATAGTACTTACGCGGCGGCGCAGTTGCTAACAGTCGGTCCTCTTCCGGGTTAAACCACTGGGTCGACATCAGTCCACCAATAATATCCTCGCTAAAACCAAAATTCCCCCACATAGGGTTAAGAGTGGTTGACGCATTCTGAAACGGCCCGCCGCCCCAGAAATAGGGGCCTCGCTTAACAATCTCTTCCTTTGATAATTTGCCCTCCAGCAGATGCTGCTGGTAGCTCTCTCCCTGAACGTTTCTTAACGGCACCAGATGGTTACCCAGTTCATCCCCTGCGCGGTAGCCCCAGTAAAAACGAATGACTGGCGAGTTATTGGGCTCAATTAAATAGCTGTCTTCACCCGCCGCAACATCAAGGACACGTTCAGTCTTAACCTTCAATTTGGCTGCAGCCTTTTGGTCACCTTTATATATATTCGGCTTCAACTCGAAACAACTATCTTTCAAAAACAGGCGGTTATTTAATCCATCGCACAGCGCCTGTTCAGCATCTTCGTACCACTCCCCCTCCGAGTTAACGCCATGGACAAAAATAATCACACCGGGGAGGTGAGTTTTTGGCGATATCTCCGAGGTCACACAAACGCTACTCGGTATTGCTGACGTTGAACTCGTCTGCTGACCAAGTTCATTAGATGAAGTATTAAGCTTTCTGGTTGCGCCTTCATGTTTGGCCATAATTAATTCCCTTTTTTTTGCCTGTTGTACTCTTCAACTGAAATACGACCGACACCCTTCGGTTTAATATTGGCGTCGCATTGATAATTCTTCATTAAAGCCGTATAGAGAGGAATTACTGGATCTTCTGTGCCATAAATCTTATTTTCACTTTCTTTATCTAACTTTATTTTTGTCGATTTATAGCTCCTTCCCCACTGTTTATATACCGTCAGCTCTTTGTCAGTTATCACAACAGTAAGATAATTTTGCGAATATGTCAGAGAATCCCGGGGCTCATCCCTATCATCCCTAGTACCATTGCTATATCTAAGATAAGAGAAGGGCTTAAACGTCCGACCATAGTCAGTAGAGTAATACACCATCGATTCACCACAAATTTCTTCCGCGCAGGTTGTTCTATCACTCATGACTGGAAAAGCTAAGTTCTTGCCGCTCAGGTCGGCGTTAATAACCTTTCCCCGATAGTTACGCATTTTTGAAAACAATCGAGTCTTGATATTGCGACTCAGGTCGTGATACCAAACCTCCACGACCTTCTCATCCTCATAAGATGGCAAACAACCACCGTAGTTACTCAACTCCACATAGCGGTTGTCGTCCAGCCGGTAAATTACCTGCGGTGCCACCTCGTAAACCGCATAATGCGTACGTCGCGTGACCAGCCAAGATCCTACCTTATCAATTGCAGATATGGTTTTGTTCACCGATAGTAGGAGTTGTTCAAAGTACGGCCGCCGCCGCTCATCGTATTCTTTTATCTTAATTTTACTGACACTTCTGGGCTTAACCTCAGCATTACACTGGTATCCCCCCATGGATGCAGGGTAAACGGGGATAACCTTTGCACTGCCAGAATTAGTTACCGACTTTTCGTCTACGTTTTTCCCGTCAAATATTTTCTTCGTAAAAGAATACTCCCCCTTCCTTTCCTGATAATAAACCAGTTCCTTATCCGTAACCGCGAAGGTCGCATTCTCGGCAGAACTAGCTATCTCAGAGGGATTACCTATCACCCAATAAGAAAACGTCCGCCCATAATCAGAAGAATATAACGCTCTAGAATTTCCTAGAGGAAAAACCAAGTTCTTACCGCTCGGGTCAGCATTGATAATCCGCCCTTTATAAGCACGTATCCATGGCGATATTTCCGTTTTGATTCCCAGATTAAGGTCATAATACCAAGCTTCCGCCACCCACTGATCTCCCGACATAGATTCACAGCTCGTGTACTTGCTCAGCTCGACATAACGGTTGTCGTCCAGCCGGTAAATTACTTGCGGTTCCACGTCAGCAACCGAATAATGTGTACTTACGGGTGATTTACCATCAAACCCAGCCCCCCCAAACGCAGCTCCTACACTTAGTCGCGACTGAAGCTGCCCCCAAATTACCAGGAAAGCAACCACGGCCAGAACAATAACTAATACAATATAAACCGGTTTGTTCTTTTTTGATGATGGTGCAGTCATACCTATTCCTTTTGTAGAAACCCAAACCGTAGTTAACTCTATAACAGCTCGATCTTCACCCGCTCAATGGAACTAAATTCTATTAATTCAGTTAAACCATCTTCTCCCGTAACTCCCTCAATAACGTTACCCCCCGAAGTGGTCACTCGATATTTCTGGTTTGGCAGCGTTTCTCCGGTACTTTGGTTGGTAATAACGAAACGCTCTTTAAACGTGTTGGGCTCAAAAGACTTCATGGCAGCCTCTTGGCTAGAAGGTCCCTGTTTATTCACGCCTGCTGTTTTTATCAGCAACTCTCCAGGGGCGCCAATCTCTACTTTTCCGCCGGAAATTTTTATATATCCCCCACCACAAACTAAAATAAGCTCATCTTGAGCAGACAATACCATTCGCTTTCCACTGCTGATAAAAGTATCTTTTGTCGACCAAGAACTTACCTGTCCTTGGTGGGCCTGAATATCAATATCGCTATTGGATGCATATAACTTCATTCCCGCATCGAGAGCATATAGGCCAACACCGCCTCCTGCCGAAATAGTGACGTTTTTTATCGCGCCTATATCTACCTGATTACCCGCAGTTAATGTCATATTCTGCGCGCTAGCTATTTGGGTATGTTCCCCACTGGTTAAACCTATTCCCTGAGGAGCGCTAGCCAATATGACTTTTGCGCTCAAATCATTCAAACGCTGTTCGAGTAAAGATTGTTGAGCTTCAATATCCGCAACCAACGCCTTCGCTTTATTCGCTGCGTCCGTCAGGCTTAACATATCCATTTTTGCCTGAGTCAGCTGGTTTAACGCTGCGCTCATCTCAAGGCTTAATCCCGCAGCCTTTTCCTGACCATCCGCACTAATAAAAATCCCCTTCCCAGCCCTTATCGCCCCCCACTCATCCGTCCTTAGTTCAAACCCTTCCCCCCGCTGCTTGCGCTCGGCGTCCACCAGGTGCCCCATATTCAGCTGCGTCTTCCCATACTCCGTCGCAACTTTGATATGCTCCTTGCCCCGCTCGTCGTCCATCCGCAGCTTGTTATTGGCCGGGGTGCGTATCACGTTGCGCTTGTGGTTGGCAGCAGTGACCAACTCGGGGTGGCGGGAGTCGTGCATGGCATGGGAGATGTAGGGGCGGTCTGGGTTGCCGCCGGTAAAGGCGATGGCCACTTCAGTGCCATCAATAAGCGGGAAGTGCAGGCCGTAGGTGTCGCCCGCGTAGACCGACGCCCGGCGCATCCACAGGCTTTCTTCGCCCTTGCGCCATGAGTCGTTCAGGTCGAAGTCCATCTTCACCCGGTAGCGACCGTGGCTGTCCATATAGCCGTACTGGTCGTTGCCGGGGCTGGTGACTCTGGCCGGCAGCGTACCGCCGATGGTCGGCCACGCCAGCAGCTCGGGCCGGTAGGGGCGCATGGCGTCATAGGGGATACCGGTGAACGTCAGCTGGTAGGCCTGTTGGCGGTCGCCGATGCTTTCTACCGACACAATCAGAATGCCGCCACTCGCTTCAGATATCGGCGAGCCGTTGACCGTCAGGATTTGGCCGGGAGCCAGATGGGACAGGGTGGTTTTGCCGGTAATGGTAATCTGTTCGGTCATCAGCCGCTGGTGGCGCAACTTGGCGTACCACGCGCCCTGGCCTACGCCTTCCGGCTCCTGGCTCTCTTCGCCGCTTTCGCTCGCGTCGTCTGAATCATCACCGCCAAATTTGTTCAGCAGGTCCGAGCCCTTGTCCATCAGGTCACTGGCGCCGGAACCGATGTCGTTCATCATGCTTTGCGCCTGACCGGCAATGCCCTGCGCCGCGCCCGTGACCGCACCGCCGATAGAGCTTGCCGCGCCGGTCACCGCTGAACCGACGGAACTGGCGGTCGAGCTGACGGCAGAGCCTACCGAGCCCGCCACGCTGCCCGCGATGTCGCCCATGCTGGCGCCAGAGCCGCCGCCACCAGCAAAGCCGACCGGGGAGGTTCCCACGCCCGACGCCCCGCCGGTAAATCCGCCGACCGTGCTTCCTACTGCGCCGGTAACGCTGCCTACGGCGCCGTCAAGCGTGCCCTTGACGTTGCCAATCGCGCCGCTCACCGAGTCCGCAACGCCGCTCAGCTGGCTAACGCCGGGGATATCTCCCAGGCCGCCCAGCGTATTGCTAAACTGGCCCAGCAGGTCGTCCTGCTCGTTGCCGCTCTGCGCTACTTCGCCCCGGTCGCGATAATGCTCCGCGTACAGGTAGTGCCGCCCGCGGGTGGTGACGTCCTTCTTCTGTTCATTGACTTCCGACTGCATGCCCGTCTGGGCCGCGCGGTAGTTGTAGTCCTGCGTGAGCACGCTTTGCGGCACCGTTCGGCGCGCGACGGACATGTCCCACACCGCCTCCAGCCCGCCGTCGTTGTTGCCGGTTGGCTGACGGTAGCTGGCCTGTGGGCCGTCCTGATACTGCTGCACCGAGTCGCCGAACACCACTATGTCGCAGCCGTGCTCCGCGTGGCTCTCGAAGCGGAACCAGATGCCGGAGTCTGCCAGCAGGCGACGGATAAACGTCAGGTCGCTCTCTTCCCACTGGGTCAGGTACTCTTTAACCGGATAGGTCTCAGCCAGCTCGAAGCGGAAGTCCACCCCGGTGAGCTCGTGCTTGCGCAGCACCTCTTCCACCACCTGCGGTACCGTCTGGTTCTGGTAGATGGCGCTGCCGCGAGTGTTGTCCAGCAGCTGAAGGCGCGGGCTGACCGTCACCTCATAGCGGGCCTCATCGCCGGAAGAGGACAGCTGGCTGAACGACGTCACCACGCCGTAGAGCGCACGGGTCTCACCGCCGCTTCCGCCCAGCCCCAGAGCGCCGGCAGCCCCGCCGACCATCGACGTCAGCGACGACAGCCCCGAACCCGCCTTGCCCAACGCGCCGCCGACGCTGCCCAGCAGGCCCGACGCCTTACCGGCCAGCCCGCCGACCGCGCCCGCAGCGCTGCCAAGCCCGTCCACCATGCCGCCAATCTTACCCGCGGCGCCGCTAACTCGACCGGCGATAGACGCGCCCCGGCTGGCCATTTGCGTAATGCCGTTGACCGAGAAGCCGCCAATCGGCGCATTAAACGCCTGACCAATCTTGTCGCCGAACATCCCGCCAAAGGCGTTGAACGCCGACATCAGTTCGTTGCTTAGGCCGGACGCGCCGCTCATCAGGTCGCTCATACCGCCGGGCGCCAGCGCGATGGCCACGCTCTTGCTCAATACCTGCGGCATCGAAAGCCCGTGGGGCGCGGTGAACTGCACCACGTAGCGCCACGGTTCGCTTAAGTGCTCATCCCCCTCAATGCGCAAAATAGACAGCCGCGCGCTTACGCCGTCTATCCCCAACTGATAGCGGTTCATGCCGTCCGACGCGGGCGTCGCCCCGCCGGTACCGCCGCTCGAGTTTCCATCTCCACCGCCAAACAGCCCGCCCAGCCCGTAGGCCGACAGCTGCTCGTCCAAAAGCGCCTTGCCCTTGCTTATCAGTTGGTCTTTCATTCCTTTACTCCTTGTCTGGCCTCAGGCCGCTGTTCGTGGCTGAGGCTACTGACGAACCGTTTTAATCGACTTCAGCGGATATTCCGGCCGAAATTGCAATGTGCTTTAATCACTGTCCTGTTCGACCGGAAGCGCACGTATTCAGCCAGCGTGCTCAACCGCCGCCGCTTCAACGCCCTGCTCAACCACGTCCAGCGTTATCCCCTCTTCTTCGCTATAGCCAAGCGAAAGCGCCTTGGCCCGGCGCTGTTGGGACTGAAGGCTTAGCAGCGTCTGCGACAGCACCGGCAGGATCTGCTGATTCAGCAGGCTGTCGATGTTGCGCGCGCCGCTGTCCGGCAGCAGGCAGGCGCTGACCAGCGTGTCAAACAGGCTTTCCTGTACGTTAAACTCAATGCCGTAGTGGCGCTGGAGGCGCTCGGCCACTTTGCCCATCTTGATCGCCACGATCTTGCGCAGCGCCTCTGCGCCCAGCGGCCGGTAGATAACCGTCTGGAATCGGGCCAGCAGCGCGGGCTGGAAGTGATCGCGAAGGATCGGATAAATAGCCTCGTGCAGCAGAGCCGTCGGCGACTCCGGCTGGGCTTCCAGCAGCGCGACCATCTGGTCGCTGCCTAGATTTGCCGTCATCAAAATGACGGTGTTGCGGAAGTCGATTTCCCGCCCTTCGCCGTCGCGCATAAAGCCGCGATCGAACACCTGATAGAACAGGTTGATCACGTCGCGGTGCGCTTTTTCCACTTCGTCCAGCAGCACGACGCTGTACGGACGACGGCGCACCGCCTCCGTCAGAACGCCGCCCTGGCCGTAGCCGACGTACCCCGGCGGCGAGCCCTTAAGCTGGGAAACGGTGTGGGCTTCCTGGTATTCCGACATGTTGATGGTGATAAGCGAGCGCTCGCCGCCGAACAGCAGGTCCGCCAGCGCCAGCGCGCTTTCGGTTTTACCGATGCCGGACGGCCCCACCAGCAGGAATACGCCCAGCGGCCCCTGCTCCGGCGTCAGGCCGGTTTTGGCGGCGCGCAGGCGCTGGGCCAGAGAAATCAGCGCTTCGTCCTGACCGATAACCCGCTGCGCCAGCTCGCTTTCCAGCGACAGCAGGTTGCTCTGCTCGTCCTTCATCAGGCTTTCCAGCGGTACGCCGGTCCAGTCGGCGATAACGCCCGCGACGGTGCGGGCGTCGACGTCGAGCGACAGCAGCGGTGAACCACCGCAGCCGGAGTGCAGGCGTTCCTGAAGCTCGCGGATCTCATCCGCTTCTTCTACACCGCCGTCGGCCTCTTGCTCTTTCTTGCTTGCCCGCAGGGCAATCAGGCGTTCAACGATGGCTTTTTCTTCGGCGAACTGCTTGTTAAGCGCCTCAATCTGCTCGGCCACCGCCGCCTTTTCAGCGGCGATATCCTCCAGGCGAGAGCGGTCTACGCTTTCGCCCAGCTCACGGTCTTCTTTCAGGGCGACGTCTTCATATTCCAGCGCCGACAGCCTGGCTTCCAGCAGGGTGATCTCTTCCGGCACCGTGTCCAGACTCATGCGTACGCGGGCGGAAGCGGTATCGAGCAGGTCGACAGCCTTGTCCGGCAGTTGACGGCCCGTGATGTAGCGGCGAGAAAGCGCGACGGCGGAGCGCACCGCTTCGTCGAGAATGTGTACGCCGTGGTGCTGGGCGTAGCGCGACTTCAGGCCGCGCAGCATCAGGGCGGCGGTGTCGTCGTCCGGCTCGTCGACTTTCACCATCTGGAAGCGGCGCTCCAGCGCGGCGTCGCGCTCGAAGTACTGCTTGTATTCAGACCAGGTGGTCGCGGCGATAGTGCGCAGCTCGCCCCGCGCCAGCGCCGGCTTAAGCAGGTTAGCGGCGTCAGCGCCGCCGGCCTGATTGCCTGCGCCGATGATGGTGTGGGCCTCGTCGATAAACAGCAAAATCGGCGTCGGCGACTGTTGAACGGCGTCGATAACGTTTTTCAAGCGCTGCTCAAACTCGCCCTTTACGCCCGCGCCTGCCTGCAACAATCCCAGGTCCAGAACGTGAATATTGACCGGCTTGAGGCTGTCCGGCACGTTGCCTTCGGCAATGCGCAGCGCCAGCCCTTCAACCAGCGCGGTTTTGCCCACGCCCGGTTCGCCGACCAGTATCGGGTTGTTTTTACGGCGGCGGGAAAGAATGTCCACCATCTGGCGGATTTCTACGTCGCGGCCGAACACCGGGTCGATTTTGCTTTCTTTGGCTCGCGCCGTCAGGTTGACGGTAAAGCGGTCGAGGGCCGTCGGCTGGACGGAGGCGTTTGGCGCGCCTGCAACTTTTGGCGCCAGCGGCGACGCAACGGCAGCGGCGGCGCTGTCGACGGATTCGGCTGCCTCGTACTGTGGCGCATTGACTCTGGCCGGATTTTCATCGGACAGCTCGTCCAATATCGGCAGCAGCCGCTGGAGCTGCACCTGTGAAACGCTCAGCAGAGGCCAGGCGTCGCGCGCCTTCAGCCACTGCGGGTTGTCGATCAGCGCCTGCAAGATGTGGGCTGAACGAATGGATTCTACGCGATTTTCTAACGAAGCGATGAGCCAGGCCGACTTTAGCAGCTCCTGCACAACGCCCGACAGCACCGGCTTTTGCTGTACGGTATGGGGTAAATTTTCTAGCTGATTGAGCAGCGCCTGCCAAACGGCGTCCAGATCCAGCTCGTAGCGGCGGGCAATCACCGTCAGATCGCCTGCGCCCTGCTCCAGCAGCTTCAACAGCCAGTGCTCTAGCGTGATTTCCGGGTGGGCGCGGGTCTGGCACAGGCTGGCCGCGGCCTCCAGCGCCTTGGCGCAGTATGGATTGAGTCGGCGTAATAAAACGGAAGGATCGGAGATCATTGGGGCTCCCTGCTCAACGAGTACAGATAACAATATGAATAAGTGGGATTGAGAGTGACGTCGGCGAGAACTCGCCGACGTTTTTAGCTAACGGAGCGCCTGGCGCGCCCCGGCGACCGGGATTAACCGCGGCCTTCGTTCCAGCTGTCGGAATGGATGATGTTGCCATCCTTGTAGGTCCACGTGATTTTTTCGTAGCGGACTTCCACTTCTTCCAGGTGGTTATAACGCTCTTTAGATGCGTCCTTGATGTTGTACATCACCGGCTTAACGGAAACGATTTTTACCGTATCCATCATGGTGTTGAAGTACTCAACTTCCTGACCTGCGTCATCAATGCGGTACCATTTGATTTCGGCAGACTTCAGGGTCTGGCCGGTGGAAACCGCTTTGTACAGATACGGAGAAGAAGAATCGACTTCTTTGACGAACTTCAAAGGCGCGTGAACGCGGGTGCCGGTCAGCTTGCCGGTGTTGCCGTCGGTAGGAATGTGGAGCTTGTGCTCAAACTCAACCACTTCGATACTGCCTTCACGTCCCTGAACCGTGACAGAACCTTTAATGTCGGCGCCGCCATCGTCTTTGATAAACAGGTATGCAGGAATTGCCATTACTCTCTCCTTAGTTTTTTTGAGATATCTGAGGCTCAGACGTCGACCGACAGGCGGACGCATCCGGCACCAGACTGATTTCCACTCGGCGGTTAGCCGCTCTTCCCTCGGCCGTTGCATTATCGGCAATGGGTTTTGTAGCTCCGTACCCCTGAATGGCGAAACAGGTTTTATTAATATCGCTGGTCTCTATCATCCAGTCGCGGACCGCTTCCGCTCTGGCTAAAGACAGCGCTTGATTGCGTTCGGCGTCGCCCGTCACGTCGGTATGGCCCGCAATCAAAATCAGCCATCCCGGCTTGGCCTTAACGTTGATTAAGGCATCCACCAGCACTTTGGTGGAGTCCGGCTTGAGCGTCGCCTTGCCGGTGTCAAACAGCGACATGCTGTCTAACCGCACCACCTTCGGCGCTTCCACCACGATCTGCGGCGGCGGAGGCGGCGGCCTTGGACGATAGGCCATAATGGCGACGTCCAGCGGCGGTATCATTCTCGCTCCGGCATAGAGCCCTACGCCTAAACGCTCCGGCTCGCCTTCGCGGTAGTATTTATCCAGCAGCGCGCGGTCCGCCTTCAGCACCTTCAGGCTTTCCAACTTGTCGTCATAGCTCTCCATCGGAATGCGGTGATAGGCCGACAGGTCTCTTCCCAGGCTCTCAAGCAGCCCGACGTTGTTATAGGCCGATGAGCACAGGGCTACGGCGGCAAACAGCGCGGTAAACGTCAATGCGTGGCACAGCGCCCGCTTTTTGGGCGCCATCGGGCAGCTGACCGGCATATTGCTGACCAGCGGCTCCGGCAGGCTGAACGAAGAAGCGTTTTCAGCAAGAGGCAGAGCTAGCGTCGTCAGCTTGCCAAGATGGCTTCGCCAGAGGCTTTCTTCACCGCCGGCGCTACCGCCGCTCGATGCGTTCAGGCACGCTACCGCCCCCGGCGTCCACGGGGGAACCGGTAACCGTTTGTCGCTAAGCGGCTCCAGAACGTTCTCATTAAGCCAGCGCCGCAGCGTTTTAAGCATGACCGCCAGGCTTTCGCGCTGGCAGCTTTGCTGCCCTTCCCCCTGATGACGCCACGCTTCAAGCTCGGTATGCGCGTTGTCCAACAGGCGGATATCCTCTTGCTCCGTCCACCAGAACCACTGAGGTTCTACTGACGGGGCGCCCAGCTCGGCGTTTACGGCCAAATAGCTCGGCAGCCGATAGCCGCTGGTTCTGCTGGCGTCCGCCCACGACTGGCGAAACGTCTGTAAATATCCCAGCAGCGCCGCTGCCGTTGTGTGGCGTTCAGGAGAGAGAGTAAACATCACTCCGATCCTTCCCGCCGTTTCCGGCCAGCGGCCGCTCAACGCATCCGCCGTCAGGGCCAGTTCGCCCATTGCCGGTACGGCTATCCATATCCCCTTGCCGGTGACCGCTATCCGGTCGGTTTCCCCATTGGGAAAGTAGTCCGCCGTTGCATCGCCGGTGACTAAAATAACCGGCAGTCGGCGCCTTAGGCGCTCCGGCAGTGCTTCAAGCCGTTCTTCCAGCGAATCGAGCCAGGGAGATACGTACTTGACCTGTTTGGCATACCGATGCGTGCGCCACCCTTTGTAACCGCTGACTAAAAGCGTCAGCACACAGCCTATAACTACCCAGCCCGCAGGCAGAGGTAGGAAGAACAGCAGCAGCGCCAAACACAGGCACGTGGCGTATAGCAGCTGGACTCGCCAAGGGTAATCACCCACTTTTACATCCTTAGTTTTAATCCCACGTCGATTGGCCTGTTTCCGAACGGGATCCTCACCGCGCCGACGGGCGCTCCTTGCCCCTCTTTGTCTTTAAAAACGCTCCGCGTCTTTACGCCGGCCGCAGTAAGAATGCCGGGCTCGGTATTCTTACTATGTTGCTACGCGCCTTGCACCAGCTGTGAAAGCAGGCTGTCTATGTGGTAGCGCAGCGCAAAATACAGCGCCGTCACCGCCACCAGCGAAACGCCTGTCCAGAACAGCAGAGAGGCGCCGCGCCACGTTCCTTTTCCGCCGGAGAAGGCGTTCAGCAACGAACCGCCGTTTGAGCTTGAGGCTTTCGGCAGCAAATCGCGTACGGCCATCACCAGCGCTTCCCGCTCGCCCTGCGGCTGCGACTGATAGCGGCCCTGAAAGCCCAGTCCCAGCACGCGGTCGTAGCAGGCCAGCACCAGCTGGCTTCCCTCAGGATGGCGAATGCGCTCGCGAATGCGTTCGTAAAGCGTATCTCCCGCCTGATAGGTGTTGAAAAACGTCACCTGCAGCGGCACCCCTTGCCACACTTCATAGCCTTCGTCGCTGCTTCTTTGCAGAACGGTTTCATCCAGCAGCGCGCAGGTGGCATAGCTCACGTCGTCAATCACGGCGGCATCGTACTGCATCTCCGTCAGGCGCTGACGAAGCTCGGTGATTTGATCCACGCAGCGTTTGTAGAGAACCTCGCCCTTCTCGACGACGGCGCCCGCCCGCAGGTGGACGACGGTCAGGGCGACGTCGCGCAACAGGTCGTCAATGGAAACGGTTTGACTGCTTTGACTCATGATTTAAGTACCGCAAAAAGCTCCAGTGAAACGTCCGGCAGCGAACGGGGAACATAAAACTCACAGCAGCGGGCGGCCAACATGCTGGCCGCAGCCGGGTGAGCTAAGTCCAGCGCGAAGTACTGGTTATCCAGACGCAGCGGGATGGCTGCCGGCACGTGGCTGAGCGTTTTGAGAGGAATACCGGAAAGCGCCGAGTTGACTATCTGGCTGACGTCGTCCGGAGAACCTACCTTGCACAGCAGTGGGAACAGCTCCTGCAGCTGGTGCGCCGGCATGGACGAACGCACGGACAGGAAGAAATCGGCGTCTTCCGTCAGGCGGACGTCCTGCAGGCGGCCCGACCAGCGGGTGCCGCGATCGTGAATAAGCTCGATGGCGATGACCCGCGACGGCAGGCTGGCTTCCAGCAGTTCGCTAATCAGTCGAAACAGCGGCGGAAAAACCTGATTAAGCTGCTTGTGCTGATAGGCGGGAATAGCCTCAACGTCGTGCTCAAGAGAGAACGTCAACAGCGCGCCGGCCAGCGACGAAAGCTGCTGGTAAAGGCGCTCAGGATGAGATGCCGGATACTGCTGCAAAAACTTCAGCAGCGGCTCGTGGCCGTTAAGCGCGTTCAAAAGCCAGAACAGCGAAACGTCCGCTACGGCAAACTCCGCCATCTGCTGATTGCGCTCTCGCCGCATGCCCATCAGGCGCTGGCGCTTGGCCTGCACCTGCGTGCACAGCATGTCCAGCTGCTGAGTCAAAACGCCGCCCGCGGCGGTCAGATTCAGCATCGGCGGAAGAAACGAAGCGTCAACGGTGAATACGCCGTTCGCATCGCGCTTAAGGCGCGCTATGGGGCAGGTGAGGTAGTCGCCCTGCTCTTCAAAGTCGAACAGCAGCGTGAGCGCATAGCGCTCCACGGCGATGGACTCATTTCCCTGCCCAAACAGGTCCTGCACCTCAACCCACTCCTGACGATAGCGCAGCGGCCTTTCGGAATGTGCGCCGTCCTGATGGCAGTTGCCGCCGTTGGCATGCAGCAGCGGCAGGCCAAGCAGCACGACTACGGAGCTGCGATCGGCCGGGACGCTTTGCCGCAGGTCGCGAGCCGGCGGTAAAGCGTCCGACACGTCGGTATCAATCCAGGTGCCGTCGGGAAGACGGACGCTCAGGCTTTCCGCATGGAGCCGATTAAGCGACAGCGCCTGAGGGTCAAACGTCGCGCGCTGGACGCCCCAGGGGTTAGCCAGACCGAGTCTGGCTACCTGATCGTTGCTGAACGCTTCCCATCGGCTTTGCTGCTGGAACTGTTCCGGCGACAAAAAGGCGCCTTCAGTCCATAGCGGGCGGTGGATCTTCATTGTTGCAGACTCCAGATCCCGGGGGGATTACGCCTTGGCCTTTGGCATCTGTGACACCATAGACAGGTTGATATCCATACCTTCGATCTGGAAGTGAGGCACCAGGAAGGTCTTCACGCGGAAGAAGCCCGGGTTGTCCTCAATGTCCTCAACCAGCACTTTCGCCTGACGCAGCGGATGCGACGCCTGAACTTCATCGCTCGGGTCGGTCATTTCCGTCACCAGATTGTTGATCCAAGTGTTCAGCTCAAGCTCCAGCACGCGGCGATCTTTGGTCGCGCCGATGTTTTCACGCTGAATGACCTTCAGATAGTGAGCGATACGAGACAGCAGGAAGATATACGGCAGGCGCGCGTTGATGCGGCTGTTGGCCGTTGCTTCTTTGGTGTCGTAAAGCGCAGGCTTCTGAGTCGAGTTGGCGGAGAAGAAGCAGGCGTAGTCGCGGTTCTTGTAGAACGACAGCGGGATAAAGCCCAGGTTGGCGAACTCGAACTCGCGGGTTTCCGGAATCAATACTTCGGTCGGGATCTTCACCTGATTGCCGGTGCCCAGATCGTAAAGGTGGATCGGCAGGTCGTCGACCAGGCCGCCCGCCTGTGGGCCACGCACCTGAACGCACCAGCCGTTGCGGATAAAGCTCTTCACCATGTTGGCGGCAAACGCGAACGAGGCGTTGGTCCACAGGTAGCGATCGTGATCCGGCCCCTTCACCTGCTCAACGTAGTTGAAATTACGCACCGGCACGGTGTCCGGGCCGTAAGGCAGACGCGCAAGTACGCGAGGCAGGGTCAGACCGATGTAGCGCGAATCGTCCGTATCGCGGAAGCTCTTCCACTTGGTGTACTCGGCGCGATCGAAGTAGTTGGCGATATCCTTGATGGCCGCCACTTCTTCCATAGTCTCTTTACCGAAGAACGCCGGGCCTACGGAGGCGATAAACGGCATGTGCGCAGCGGCGGCGACTTTGGAAACGTTGCGCAGCAGGGCGATGTCCTGAGGGCCGCGGCCAAACTCAAAGTTAGAGATAGTTACGCCGATCGGCTCGCCGCCGGGGGTGTCGTATTCCTGAATGTAGGTATGGCGATAGAAACCGGTTTGGATGGTTTCCGGCGCGTCTTCGAAGTCCTGCTGCAGCGCCTCTTTGGAGACGTCCAGCACTTCGATTCTCACGTTGCGACGGAAGTCCGTACGGTCGACCAGAAACTTCAGGCCGCGCCACGCAGACTCAATTTGCTGAAACTCAGGGTGATGCATGATGGCGTCCAGCTGTTCGCTGAGCTGCTTATCGATCTGGCTGATGTGGAAGTCCAGCAGGCTCTTGTCCAGCTTGTCCACCTTCTGGGCAGACTTTTGAACCATGTTCAGAAAGACGTTAACCGCCATCGTGACGCGTTCGTCGGCAGAAGCTTCCGCCAGCGCGTCGTTGTCCTGAAACTTAACCAGATCGTCAAACTGAGCGACCGGCGTCAGGTTGATTTTGTCAAACAGCGACTGATAGACGCCGCCGTTTTCTTTTACCGTAGTGCTGCCCGCTTTTGCGGAACTCACGTTTTGCGTAGACATAAAAAATCCTTCTTAAAATACGTATTGAAAAAAGACGTTATTGCGCGGAGCCATCGCCCGGCAGAGAGCCAATAGCGGCTAATTCAGCGCGCAGCTCATCGGATAATTGTTCGTCTTTTAAAATACGCTCCAGCTCCAGGCGGAAAGTGGCGTTATCCAACAGGTTGGATTTAAGGTCACGCAGCAAATTACGCATAGCGAGAAGTGAGCGCAAAGCGGGTATTTGTTTAGCAACCTGCTCCGGTTCAAAATCTTTCATGTCTTTAAAACTAAGTGAGACGTTAGTTTCAGAATCGTCGCCGGCAAGCGTGTTTTTAATTGTCAGCTTCGCTTTAGGATTGAGATCGGCTAATACCGCATTAAAGTTGTTTTTGTTAATAGAGATCTTTTCTCTTTCAGCGATCGGACGATTCTCCTGACCGTGACTATAATCTCCCATGACTAACAGCTTTAACGGCAGTTCAACCTTTTTCTGTGCGCCGCCGGTATGGAGATCCAGCTTGATATTTACGCGTGCGGCAGGGACTTCATTTTGAAAACTATCGGCCATATCTTTTTTCCTGATTCCTTATAGGTAAAACACACCACGACTACGATCCCTATTTCCTTATGCTTTAATACCCTGAAATACCCGACCTATCTCGGATGAGGGAGCCCCTCATGGTCAATAACAGTGGCTTTCTTTGCTAATTTCACTAATAAACAGACCAGCGTTAATAATAGATTCCTTACGTCAACCTTCTTTTCGCCTAGGTTTTGTATGAAATTTAACCTTCACTAAATGACTATTTTGCGGATTTTATATCAGACCAGAGTATCTATTCATACCTGTTAACTTTGACAGGTTCTATTATTCCTTCACTAAAAAATTTAATTGATAACGAACAAAGAAAATAAAATATGAAATAAAAATCAGATCATCGAGAAAATTATTTTTTAATTATTTTCTATAAAACATGATGAGGCGATTTTTTATGACACCCTTTAAGCTTATCCTTAGTAATTCTTATCTTATTTGTTAATAAAAATTAAAATTGAGAATAAATAAGATAATAAAGAATTAGCCAATGAAAATTAATTTCATATAAATCATATGATTTTAACCAAATAAACAACACAACGGATACGGTGTATTGGCGCTATCAACGACAGAGCGAAACAGTAAATGGCTATTTCATAACATATCTTTATCTTATATTAACCCTGATAATTTTCTAATTATTAGAAATATGTGATTTCTTTCTCTATTTTATCCAGATAGCGAAGAAGAGCCATTCATCTTATGAATTGATAACACGCTAATTATTTTAAATATTTTTTAAAAAATCATGCACGCAGCCAGTGACTGGTCAAAATTTAAGCAGGGAGGTTTTTTCGAAAGGTGAAGATATCATAAAAGAAACGCCGTACTTAGACGGCAGCACTCCGGCCGATAGGCCGGAGCGGAGAGGTAAATCTGTCCGTTAAGGACACTTATAAACCTGCCCAACAACCTTAGTATCCATCGGTGCAAGATCGGACAGAATGTTCTGCTTTTCGCTCACTACGCCATAAAGCACGTTTCCGCCCATGGCCGCAGCCTTGTTGCGCAGATCGTTAGTTGCGCTTTGGAAAGAATCATACTCGCTGTTTACGCCAGACATCCAATTGCTTTGGCGGCCTTCGGCGCTGCCCAGCAGCTGACACTGAGCTCCGGGCTGCTCGTCCACGAGCCGTACCTGTTGGCCCGCGCCGGTAAGCGTATTAGTACTGCTACAGCCGGCTAACAGCAGCGCTGCCGTAGTGCCTAGTAACCATTGAATCCGCATGTTTCCTCCATATCTTTTTTAAGAACGGGACCAAGCTAAACGCCCCATAGAGATTATCCAAGTCAGAGTACCCTATTCACCTTCCCTATCGCAACGCCGCTTTAGGCTGTGCCCTAGAGAGTGTCCCGTAACTCCCTAGTAGGGAAATCAGACGGTTTTCTTCGCAAGCAGCGTAGCAAAGCGCAGTCGGATCCGCTGCCCGCTGTCGTCCGTTTTGTGCAGCTCTCCCACGTTTTCATTGTATTTGACGATTTCCCAACCCTCATAGCGCTCTTTCAGCTCGTTCTCAGAAAAGGTGAATGAGAAAGGCATCGGACAGGGAAAGTCCGGCGTCGACATGGCGGAAACGATCAGGTTATAGCCGCCCGGCTCCGTCATTTCCTGCATATTGCGAATAATCTCGGGCACCCGATCGCGGTTTAAGAACATGAAAACGACGGTTGAGAAAATGAAGCCGTAGCGCTCGGTAATGTCTTGTTCATTGATGTTCCACGCCTGCGCCCGCAGGCCGTTTAGCGACTCGGCTTGGATAATGTCGTTAATCGCCTGAATGCTCATCTCATTTTTGTCATATGCCGTAACGTCAAATCCGAGCTTATTGAGATAAAGCGCGTTGCGCCCTGAGCCGCATCCAAGATCCAGCGCTTTGCAGGGCTCAACGTAGCGCCCGGCGTTAATCACTTCGGAATGCGTTTTCGTCATACCGTACTTCTTCTGGGTATAGTCCTCCGGCTGGCAGTAGAAAGCCAGCTGGCAGTCCAGATCGGGGGAGCAGGATACAATCCGATGCCACGCCTGCGGCGCGACGAGCGGCGGCTGGCTTTCAGGAGAAAAAACGAAGCGTTCCGTTTCGGTTCCGTCTTCATTGAGCATAGCAAACGTCATATCGCCCCGAAAGACGGTAAGCTTAGCCCAGGTGCCGGCTTGAGTATTGTGCTGTTGCATAAACGCATCGGGGATCGTTTCGCGACTCCAGCGGGGCATTTCTTTATAACAAATCAGGGACTCCATCTCAGACCTCTTTATTTTTCACAGCCAAACGCCGTTGGCGATAAAGATAAAGCTTAGCGCGTCGGACGCTGTTGGTGCGGTAAGCGATGAGTAATCCTAGCATGCAACGCTTCTTTGCGCCGTTGCCATTTATGTCAAAGTAAGGCCTAAAAGAGTTTTCTGAAATAACAAACGAGACTTTAGTCCCACTTTAAATATACTTAGCAACAGGCATAAATAAAAATCCCGTCAGCGTAATAGAATCCCTTAAACGAGATAGGCTAATTAAAAATAATATTTATGCGTATTGTAACTTAAAGAGAGAAAGGCATATAACGCAGCGAGAGAACGGCGGAGTTTCATACGGAAAAAGAGAACTGAAACTAACAGATATAGCGATACTGGCCGATGTCAACGCGGTGAACGAAGGCTTTCCGCTAATTGACAAACGACGAGATAATATCATCGCCTACGCTAAAAAATACGCAGGCTAATAGTCAACAATAAGAGAGAAAGAACCGTCAACGTAGCTGTAACTACGCCCGCTTCTCGGAGCCCAGCAGCCACCAGTGCAGAGGATACCCTTTCTTCACGCCGGTCTTTAACACCAGCCCTTCTTCCATCAGCTTAAGCAGATAGTAGCGAGCCTGATAAACGTTAATAATGCAGCTTTCTGCAATATCGTTGGTCGTAGGCGCAATTTTACGCAGCGTCTCATCGCTCATATCGGCGCTAATAGTAACATTATCCTTTACCGCGGCATATTTCTCGGCACACTTCTGCGCCAGAGCGTCCAATATTTCCTGAGTAATCGCTGCGCCTTTTGTGACTTTTTGTACCGACTCATCACTATTTTTCATTTATCCCCCCAAGAGAAATATAAAATAGGCATAAATATTTCCGGATTATACACGAATTAGAAAAAATTCATCCATCACTGATGGATATTATCTTCTCTTTCATTTTTATCCGTCCGGATAAGAATGCGTTGAATAATACCCCGAGGTCAAGAAATAACCCTTTTATTCTTAAAGCGCCCAATGTTCCATATTATCGTCAGAGGCGCCGCCATAACGGAGCCTCCAACGAAAAATGGCTAATGGTTTTACTTCAGCTGTCGAACGGGGGCGCCTGCAAGGAAGGCTTGAATATCTTCAACCGCGCCTTCAAAATATCCCCGGTAGTTGCTGTCCGCTACGTAACCAAGGTGCGGGGTAGCCAGCACGTTAGGCAACGTGCGCAGAGGGTGATCTTTGGGTAACGGCTCGATATCAAATACGTCCAGCCCTGCGCCGGCGATGCGGTTTTCCCTTAATGCGTCAATCAGTGCGTTCTGGTTGATAATCGCGGCGCGCGACGTGTTAATGAGCAGGGCGCTCGGCTTCATCATATTGAGCTCATCGCGACCAATCAGACCGCGGCTGCGTTCCCCCAGCACCAGGTGGATAGAGACGATATCGCTTTCTTTCAAAAGCGCCTCTTTTGATTCCACAAGCCGAGCGCCGCACTCCTGAGCGCGCTCCGCCGTCAGGTTAGGGCTCCAGGCCGATACCTGCATGCCGAACGCGTTGGCTACCTGCGCCATGCGTCCGCCAATTTTACCCAATCCCAGCAGGCCAAGGCGTTTTCCGCTCAGGGTCATGCCCACGCTGCTCTGCCACGGCCCGCTTTGACGAAAAGCGTTATTTTCCTGCACGACGTGACGCGCCAGCCCTAAAATTAGCGCCCAGGTGAGCTCCATCGGCGGCTCTGAGCCGCTCGCCGTCCCACATACGGTCACACCCTGCGCACTGGCCGCTTTCAGATCGATAGAAGCATTTCGCATGCCCGAGGTAATCAGAAGCTTAAGCTTTGGCAGTCGGGCAAACAGTGAAGCGGTGAAGGGAGTGCGCTCGCGCATGATAACGACAATGTCGCAGTCGCCAATCTTCTCGGCAAGCTGCGACTCATCGTCAATATGTTCGGTTAGAGAAAAGACGTCTACGCTCCCCTTCAGAGTCGACCAATCCGCCATCGTCTGTGCAACGTTCTGATAGTCGTCGAGAATTACACACTTTAAGTTCATAATCGGCATAAACTCCATTCAATCAATCGGTTATATAGGATTAAGATGTCGAGAATGTACACGCTGCCCGATATAAAAACCTTGCCTGACCTCTAATTTCCGATATTGCCTGACAACGCGTTCCAGACCGTGCCTCATCACTATACGCGGAGAACCTAACGCGCTGACGCCTGCTCAATGTGGCTGATTCGGCTTTTCATAATAAGCTTTCGTAACCATGGCGTTGTCAGAATTCTAGCCTTGAACACCTTGCTCAGCAGCTTGAGCCTCAGCCTGAACGTGCTCTTTCGGTAGGACGGATTCAAAGACGTTCCGCCCTTATTCAATATTCGGCTCAGCAGCTCCGCGCTGTCTAGCGCGTAGCTAATTCCCTCCAGCGAGCTGGCGCTGATAAAGCCCGCCGCTTCACCAATCAAAAACGCGTCGTCTTTGCCGCAGACGAAGTCTCGCCAGCCGGACGGGCACAGCACGGTGCACTTTTCGCTTTTCAACGCGGTGCCAAAGGTAAAACGGTGGCGCTCCACCTTCTCTTTCAGCATGTCATAGCGTTCGCGCCCCTCCTTCATCGGGAACGCGCCGCCAAAGATAAAGTAGCCGTCCTTACTGATGCTCCAGGCGTAGCAATCCGTCACGTCGTTATCAAACAGACAGGAGTAAAACGGGACGGGATGTTTATCTTCAAACCACTGCTGGATAGCCTGATAGCGGCGAATTTCATGCCGGGGATAGAGATAGCGGCGGACCATCGAGTTAGCGCCGTCGGCGCCGACCAGATAGCGAGCGTGGATACGCTTTTCTTCGCCGTCTTCTACAAAGGTCACACGGTAGCCCTCATCCGTGCGCTCAAGGCGCTTGCACAGCGTATCATGATGGACTTCCACGCGTTCGGGCACCAGCGACTTCATCCACAGGTCGAAGGCGTGGCGATTGATGTTGATGTAGCTGCGCTGATAGTTACAGGTAATGCCGGTCTGGGTGTCCAGCGTTTTGACGCTGAAAATCTGCGGGTTGGCGATAACGCTGGTCGGCAGGTTAAGCCCAAAACGAATAAAGGCGCGCTGTGCGTCCGGCGCCAGTAGCCCGCCGCAGGGCTTTTGAAATCCTTCGCTTCCGCTTGCGCGCTTTTTGTCCAGCGCGATAACCCTAAGTTTCTCACTCAGCAATCGCGCCAGCGTTGCGCCTGCCGGGCCTAAGCCAATAATGGCGACGTCATAACAGTCCATTGTAAATCTCCCCGTTTATTAATAGACGAGGAAGTTATACGACACGTGTGAAGCCGGCATGAAGCGCCGTTCAGAACGGGTAGTCGTGATAGCCCAGCTGTGACGATACGTTGCGCGCGGCCGCGTGCAGTAAGGCAATCAGTACAGGCTTGCCCTCTTCGCTGAAGCGAACCGTCGGCAGAGAGAGGCTTAGGCCCAGGTTTACGACGCCAAAGCGGTCAAACACCGGCACCGCGATGCAGCGCACGCCCTCCTCCTGCTCTTCTACATCCTCGGCATACCCCTGCGCCCGCACGTTTTCCAGCAGGGGCAGCAACGCCTCCTTACTCTGAACGGCCTTACCGGTTCCGGGACTAAAGGTAATTTTAGCCAACGTATCCTCGCGAAGGCCGGGCTCGCACCAGGCCATCAGCACTTTGCCGATCGCGGTGGAGTGAACGGGATTACGGCGACCGATGCGGGAATACATGCGCAGATTGTACTGCGAGTCTATCTTGTGGATGTAGATGATGGCGTCGTCATCCAACGCGCCGAGGTGGATGGCCTCTTTAGTTTGCCGCGAAAGCTCGCGCATCGGGCCGTTGGCATAGCGGATCGCGTCGACGTGCACAAGCGCCTTCGAGCCCAGCTCAAACAGCTTGAGGGTTAGCGAGTACTTTTCCGTTTCTTCTTCCTGGCTAACGTAGCCCAGCGCTTTCATCGTCTGCAAAAAACGATAGACGGTGCTTTTTGACATCATTACCCGCTGCGCCAGCTCGGAAATGCCGATATCGCGCTCATCGCCCAGCGCGTTCAAAATGCCAAACACTTTCAGCACGGAAGAGACGGAATCCGGCTGTTTATCTAAATCCTCTGCCGCCATGGCGCTGCCACCTGTTTCGGGTTTCGTTTCAGAAAAATTGGAACACTGTTTCCAGTATAATGTTAAAAAGTTAGCTCTAACAATTCTTCATAAAAAATCCGTGGGTTATACCGTAAACGACGTCAGGTCGGCGGCCATTTCCGTATTGGGAAAAACCGTACGGCATTCCTCAAGCAGGCGTTCCTCATCTTCTTTGCCGTAGCGCGGGCTCAGGTGGGTAACGATAAGGCGCTTGGCGCCGGCGTCTTTTGCCGCCTGCGCGGCTTGGCGGGTAGTCGAATGCCCACGCCCGTTGGCCCGTTCCGCCATGGAGGCTTCCAGCGTCGCTTCGTGCACCATGAGATCTACGCCGTTTGCCAGCAGCGAGGCGTTTTCCGCCGGCGCCGTGTCGCCAAAAATCGCCACCTTTCGCCCCTTAATCGAAGGCCCCAGAAAGTCCCGCCCATCGATAATTCTACCGTCGTCAAGCTGAACGCGCTCTGCCGCTTTCAGGCGCTGAAACAGCGGCCCCGGCCTAATGCCTGCGGCCTTGAGGCGCGCGGCGTCAAGCGAACCCGGCCGGTCCGATTCCTCAATGCGATAGCCAAAGCTGGGCACTACGTGGTTTAACGGCAGCGCCGTGACGCAAAACCGGTCGTCCTGATGGATAACGCCCGGTTCAAACTCCACAATCTCCAGCGGGTAGGTTAAGTAGGAGGCGCTGGTCGCCAGCGCGATTTCTACATAGGCCTTAATGCCCGTTGGCCCATAGAGCGTCAGCGCGCCGTTCGCGCCAAGCATGGAGCGGCTGGTCAACAGGCCAGGCAGGCCAAAGATGTGGTCGCCGTGCAGGTGGGTGATGAATATTTTCTCAATCTTGCCCGGACTTATAGCGGTACGCAGGATCCGGTGCTGGGTGCCTTCGCCGCAGTCAAACAGCCAGACCGCGCCGCCTTCATCCGTTAGCGTCAGCGCAACGCTGCTCACGTTGCGCAGCCTGGATGGCGTCCCTGCGCCGGTGCCTAAAAAGAGGAGTTCCATTAGTCGTTCTTTTCCTTGCTTAACACTATGACTCTATTCTAATCAGATATTTAATCGCACGATCGTTACGCTTAAGGCGCATCAGGCTTTCCGGCAACGCGTCAAACGGGCTGACGTCAAAAGGCGGCAGCGTCAACGCGCCGCGAGAGACGCTCTCCAAAAGCCCCTGCCCGGCCAGAACCAGTTCGGCCCACTGGGCGTCGCTGCCGTGCTGATGCATAGCCCCTAGCGCGATCTCATGCAGGGACAGGCAGGTAGTAAACGCACCGACCGGCGATGAGCTAACGCGATCCTGTACGCAAACCAAGTGGCCATAGTAACCAAGAAGCGGTGCGAGCGTGGCGGCATGTTCGCCGCTAACCATATCAAACGCGGCGTGCAGCGCGTGAGAGCCCAACTGTTGACGCAGCTGCTGCCGCCAGTCGCTCTGACGGTAGTCGAACGTCGCAACGACGCCCCAATGCCCAAGCCGCGCATGATTAATCTCGCTGGCGGTGGCGTAAACCAGGGCGCCCTGCTCAATCAGCAGCTGGGTCAGTATTGAGCCCACGGATCCGCCCGCGCCGCTGACCAAAACGCGCTTACCCTTAAGGTCCGGCACCTTTTTCATTGCCTGCCATGCCGTCAGCCCTGGGCAGGGAAGCGCGGCCGCCGCTTCGTCGGTGACGGATTCAGGAACGGGGATCGCCGCCTTGGCGGAAATCACGGTATGATGGCTAAAACTGCCGTTCGTACGCAGGTTGGTATGGTAACAAACGCGGCTGCCGATGCGCAGATGGCGCACGCGATCGCCCAGCGCCACAACGGTCCCCATTCCATCGACGCCGGGGATATGTCCCGGCTCCCAGAGGTTAAAAGGCTGAGCGATAAACTTCCAGTCGACGGGATTCAGGCCGATGACCCGATTGGCAACAACGATATCATCGCCACCGAGCTCGGGGAGTTCGGTATGGCTCAAAGACAGAGAGTCCGGCTCTCCGGGCTGCGACCAGCACCACGACAGCGTTTGTTTTGGCATTGTTTGCTCCTTAACCGGTTTACGTCATTACGTTATGGCAATATCAACCATCAGGCCCAGCCCCATTGCGACTAAAACAGCGCCCGCGCCGCGTTCAATCCAGTGTAGCCAGCGTCCAAGCCGTTCTTGTACGACAGGAAGGCCAATCGCCGATGCCACCAGCAGATCCCAAAGCAGCACGGCAAAAAACATCCAGATACCGCAACCAATCTGCTGTGTTAGCGTTACCTGGCTTCCGAGTATGGAGGTCATCAGGCTCATATAGAACAGCGCATTTTTAGGATTCAGCAGCGATGACCCGAGCCCAAGCGCCAGCTGCCTGAAGGCTGAAACGCCGCCTGACGTCGTATTGAGAGTAAGTTCTCCGGGGCGGCTTTTCAGCAGTTGCGTTCCAATATAAAGCAAATAGAGCGCCCCCGCCGCCTGAATTAGCGTAAACAGCCCCTGTGCGCCGGCAACGCTGCGAAATCCGACGATGGCTACGGCGATATAAACTGCGTTGCCCAGCGCGATGCCTAAACAGATGAACGCGCTGCCGCGAAGCCGATAGCGTATCGCGTAGCCGGTCAACAGAAAAAAGTCGGGGCCAGGGCTTAAAAGCGCAACGCCATGCGCCAGCGCCAGCGGAAGAAACGCCGACGGTAACCATTCGTTTATCATAAGGTCCTATCCGGTTGTGAAACACCGGAAAGACTTTAGCCCTCGTGGGAGGGCTATGGATTGTCAAAAATTGATCTCTCGAACAGATACTGCCCCGGCGTGGCGGCGGTCGCGGCGACAAAGCGCTTGTGAAAGTGGCTTTGATCGCTAAACCCTACCGTCTGCGCCGTATCGGCAATGCTTTCCCCTTCTTTAAGCAGCGACTTTGCCCACTCGATGCGCAGGCTGTTGACATAGGCATGGGGCGTCATGCCGACCTCTCGATAAAAGGCGCGGATCAGCGTTTCTGGCCGAAGGCTGAGATCGTTCGCCAGTTCGGCAAGCGTTGGCGGCGACGACAGGCTTTCCTGCAGACGGCTGCGCATAAAACGAACCGCGCCGCGTTCCGTCGACGGTAAGTCGGGCGAGCAGTAGCGAAGCATCAATGGGTCTATAAACGCCGCAAACGCACGTTCCCAAGCCTGCGGCTCTCGCTGCATCAACGCATCGACCAGCGACAGGTAGCGTGAAAACAGGATGGGATCGTTTATAGAAAAGCAGGAGCAGCGCAGGCGTTCAACCCGCGAATCTAAAAGGGAAGAGAGGCGCTCAAGGCACCAGTCGGCGTTAATATAGAGCATATGATAACTTCGGGCCTGCTCGCCTATCGGATTACAGCTATGCGCAGCGCCGGGTTCAATCAGCGCCAGCTCTCCGGCCTGGGCTCGTTTTTCTTGCCCGAGGTAGCGTACGCAGGTTTGTCCCTCAAGAATAGCGCCGATGGAAAACGCCCGGTGGAGATGCTCTCCGTACCCCACGCGGCTTTGATAGGTCGAGCGCAGCTCCACGTGCGGCAAAAATTGGCTTCGCCAGTATCCCTGTTTAACCGACTTTACTTGCCCAAGCGCACTTTGCATACGACGGCCCCCAGTTCCAACGGTGAAACGCCTATCTTAACGCGTGGGTAAAAAAACGGTCATTAAAAAATGACCGTTTTAAAAAGCAGATTTCGCCTACTTATCCAAATACCTTCGTCAGGTGCTCATTCAAACGCTTAAGGTTGTTTTCCACATCAGGACGCTTCATCACGTCGGTGCACAGGAAAGTCGGCAGCGGCGACATGCCTAAAAACTGGTTGGCCTTATGGAACGGCAGATAGACGCCGTCAACGCCGACGCCCTCAAAGAACTGTTCTGGATCGGTAAACGCCTCTTCCGGCGCGTTCCAAGTTACGGACAGCATGTAGGTTTTGCCCTGGATCAGGCCGCCGGAACCATATTTTTTAGCGTCATCAGAACGCGTACGCCCGTCGTTTTCATACAGGCGGCCGTGCCCGGCGGTAAACACGTCGTCAATGTACTTTTTCAGGATCCACGGCGCGCCCATCCACCAGCCGGGTTGTTGATAGATGACGGTATCGGCCCACAGGTACTTTTCGATCTCTTCTTCGGTCTCATAGCCGCGGTCGACAATGGTTTCTTTTACGCTGTGGCCCAACCCTTGCAGCGTTTCAACCGCCGCGCGGTGTAAAGTCATATTCAGTTCGCCGTTAGAGTGGGCAAATTTTTTCATGCCGTTGACGATTAAAACGTTGCTCATAATATTGTTCCGTCCGATAAGAAAGAGTCTGCGGCCAAGCGCCGCTGAATGGATTAGGCTCTATTCTACTCGCCCTATTGAACGGAAAAACCACAATAATCGCATAAGATAATTGACTCACAGTCAACAATTCCTCAAACCCGTTTCGTCTGTTAAATGAAAAATAGCTAAAGAGGTAGAGAAAATGCTCCCTTTGCGCTTGGCGAACGGCATAATTTCATTCAAGATGGTGAGTTCCCTCACAAAAATAAAAAAGGAAACAGGCCGCTAACTATGAGTGAACTTACGTCAGACACAAACCCTCCTCATTCTCCCTGGCTCAGCTTTGTTAAAGGCTGTATCGCTATACTGCCGCTGAGCCTGGCCGTTTTGCCATGGGGCCTGTTAGCCGGCTCAATGGCGATTGAAACCGGGCTTACGGCGGCGCAGGGGGTTGGAATGTCGGCCATTATCTTTGCCGGCGCGACCCAACTGGCCACCATGGGCATGATTAAAGCGGGCTCAGGGCTCGTTGCTATCCTTATTTCGGCCTTTTTTATCTCATCACAGCACCTGCTCTACGGCCTGACGATGCGTGAACGCATTGCGCCGCTGCCGCTACGCTGGCGTCTGATTTTGGGTTTTCTACTGACGGATGAGCTGTTCGCTCTGATAGGCGAGCGCCGGGAGAAAAACTTTGACCGTTGGTACGCACTGGGGATCGGGCTGTTCTTTTATCTATTCTGGCTCGCCTCAACGCTGGCCGGCGCCGTAGCCGCTACGCAGATAGAGGATTTGGGAAGCTACGGCTTAGACTTTTCCATCGCCGCAACCTTTATCGTCATTGTCGTTCCCCTGATAAAAAGCCTGCCCACGCTGGTCTGTGTGCTCACCGCACTGATTCTGTCGGTCGTTCTGGGCTATTTTCAGGTTCCGAGCTCCTTGATTATTTCAGGCGTCATCGCCATGTTCGCCGGGTTAATTACGTCACTTGCTATTGGAGAAAAGGCATGATTTGGGTAATTATTATCTCTACCGCGCTGGTTGTTTTCTTCAATCGCTACGTTTTTCTCGAGCCCAGCTTGCCTATTAAGCTAAGCCCGGTGATTAAAAAGCTGCTGAGTTTCTCGATACCGGCCATTTTAACGGCTATCTGCGCACCGATTATATTTTTAAACGACGGCGGCTTTAGAGACACCCCGCTTAATCCTTATTTTATCGGCGCGATTTTTTCTATATTGCTGGCAATGTTTATTCGAAACACGCTAATTTCCGTCGTGCTAAGCCTAGCTATTTTTATGCTATTAAAAACTGGATTATCATCTTATTTTTAATAAAAGATAATTTCTATTTTCGATCGGAAATTTATAACAGCTAATAAGATTCTTGCCTTATACTCTTGATAACTTCATCTTCTATCAAGAGTACAAGGATGATCCCTACGCTATTAAAGAAAGGCGCAAGCGCGCTAAGCTCTAACGTTCGAACGCTAAACGTTTCAAATTCCGAAGAGCTTTATAATATAACCAGCCTGATAGCCGATCACTTTCACGTACCGGCCGCATTAATTACTCAAACAGATAACGAGTCCCATTGGGAACACTCTTTTTTTAATCAAAATAAGAAAAAAGAAAATAAACATCACACCGTTGCCGAAAACATGTTCTCCAATAAGGATCCCGTTATCATTTGCGATCTGAGAGAGGCTCCTGATTATTGTAACCATCCCTTTATAACGGGCGCTCCCGGGCTTATATTTTACGCGGGTCATCCTATCTACACCAAAAATGGAAATATATTCGGCGTGCTGTCTCTGATTGATATAAAACGGCATGAATTCAGCAACGAAGATGAAAAACATTTCCGTTATTTCGCTAAAATTATAGAGCGCTATTTTCATTATCAGGAAGAAGGTCGTCGCCTCAAGTCGATAGAAAACAGCCTGACGAACAGCGAATCAATGTTCATTCAGACGTTTAACCTGGCCGCCGTGGGAATGGCCAACGTTTCGCTGTCCGGCAAGTGGCTTAAGGTCAACGGCAAGCTGTGCGACATGTTGGGCTACACTGAAGATGAGATGCTTAGCCGAACCTTTCAAGACGTGACGCACCCTGACGATCTTCATATTGGCTTTGAGCTGATTGACGACCTGCTTAACGACCGCATTCAAACCTACACCACCGAAAAACGTTATATCGACAAGAAGGGCCGCGTATTTTGGATCCTGCTCAGCGTGTCTTTAGTACGCGACGCGCAGCATAATCCCAGCCACTTTATTACCGCCGTCGTTAATATCAACGAAAAAGTGGAAATGGAGAATGCGCTTAAGAAGCTGGCCGGCGAGCTGGAAAGCAGAGTAAAAGATCGTACCGAGCAGTTGGAAATCATGCTCCGCATGATGAACGCAGAGGTGGAAAAAAACAACGAAATTAAAGCGCTTCTCAATATTGAAAGAAACCGCCTAAAAGAAATCACGGATAACGTCCCTGCGCTAATTAGCTGCATCAATCATGACTATTATTACACCTTCGCCAATAAAACCTACAGCGACTGGTTTAATATCCCACCGCAGGAAATTATCGGTAAGCGGGTTCCAGAGGTCGTGGGAGAACACAGTTTCCTGCTGGCCGAGCGCTACCTGTCTTCGATGATGAAGGGTGAAAAGGTTGTTTATGAAAATCAGTTCGTCACGCGAGAAGGTTTGAAGCACGTACAGACAACCCTGATCCCCAACCCCGATCCGTCTCGCGGAGAATTTTATGTGCTCTCGCTTGATATCTCCGAGCTTAAGTCCTTACAAGATTCCCTTATCGTAAAGGCATCCCATGATGCCCTAACCGGCCTTCCTAATCGTCGGGCCTTTATGGAATCTCTTCAGCAGCTGCTACCAAGCGCAAAGTCACAGTGGATCGCGCTGTTTTTTATGGACCTGGACAGGTTCAAGGCCATTAACGACAACCACGGTCACGAATTCGGCGATCGCGTGCTGCAAACCGTCGCCCAAACGTTAAAACATGCCGTTCGCTCAACCGATATCGCCGCCCGGCTTGCCGGCGACGAATTCACGATCCTGCTCCACGGAGACAGCCATCCCCGCCACGTGGTCACCGACATTTGTGAGCGGCTGCTAAAAACGCTGGCGAGCATCAAGCGCATTGGAGAAACGCCCGTTAATCTGAGCATGAGCATCGGCGTTATCATCAAGAAAAACGCGCCGGACGTCACGCCTGAGTGGCTGATTTCTCAAGCGGACAAGGCTATGTACCAGGTTAAGGCCAACGGTCGAGGAACCTATAAAATCATTGAAGAAGAGTAAATTTTCATTTTGCAGGAAGGGTGAAGGCGCATCCGTGAAAATACCCCTGTTTGCACTATACTTTTAGGCACTAACAGTTAAAGTGACGAGAATGCATGAATGATACCCGCCCGGCTCCCCGATAACGAACGGGAACGTCTGAATATTCTAAACGCTTTACGCATTCTGGATACGCCGCCCTCCGAGCGGCTGGATCGCATAACCCGGCTGGCGGCCGAATTCTTTCACGTGCCGGTCGCGCTGGTGACGCTGATAGATAAGGATCGCCAGTGGTTTAAATCCTGTTTTGGCCTCCACCTGCACGAAACGCCGAGAGACATATCCGTGTGCAGCCACGCCATCTTGCAAAACAGCACGCTGGTCGTGCCCGACTTACGAAAAGATCCCCGATTTCACGATATTCCACCGGTTGTTGATGACCCTCATCTGGTGTTTTACGCAGGCTGCCAAATCCATTCACGGGAAGGCGTCGCACTCGGCACGCTCTGTATCATTGACACCAAGCCCCGCAGCTTCAGTGATAAAGACGTCAACAATCTGAGCGACTTTGCCAAGCTGGTCGAGCAGTATTTCCACAGCCTGCAGGAAAGCACCTACACCAAAACCGTAGAGGATACGCTCAGCACGACGGAATCAATGTTCGAGCAAACCTTCAATCAGGCGGCCGTCGGCATGGCGAGCGTCGCGCTAAACGGAGAATGGCTGCGGGTCAATCCCAAGCTCTGCGCCCTGCTCGGATATCGCGAGAATGAGCTGTTGCATAAAACCTTCCAGGAAATCACCCATCCCGACGACCTGGAGTCCGACCTGCACATGATGCAAGAAATACTGGCCGGTAAAGTAGAAACCTATTCCATTGAAAAACGCTATATAAACAGTCAAGAGAGCGCATTCTGGATTTTGTTGACCGTCTCTTTGGTAAAAAACCGTCAGGGCGAACCCCACCACTTTATCGCCGTCATCGTTGATATCGACGAAAGGGTCGCGGCCCAAACCGAGCTTCGCAAGCTGACCAACGAATTAGAGGCCCGCGTTAAGCAACGCACCGTACAGTTGGAAAACACGCTGCACCTGATTCACGAAGAGGTGGAACAGCGCATTGAGGCAGAAACCCTGCTCAATATCGAAAAAGAACGACTGAAAGAAATTACCGACAACGTACCGGCGCTCATCAGCTGCGTCAGCCACAATCTTCACTACACTTTCAGCAACAAAACTTACGAAGATTGGTTCGGCTTTTCCGCCGTCGGTAAATACATGCCGGAGGTTATCGGTGAGGAGAGCTTTAAACGCTCCAAAGCCTATTTAAGTCGGGTGATTGACGGCCAGCGCGTCGCGTTTGAAAACAAGCTGATGACGCGCCAGGGGATCAAGCACGTCCAGACAACGCTCATACCTCATAACGATAGAGAACAGAGCGAGTTTTACATTCTTTCGCTAGACATCACCGAACTCAAACAGCTGCAGGAGACGCTGATTTTCGAAGCCTCCCACGATATTCTCACCGGCCTGCCCAACCGCCGCTCGTTTCTCAATACGCTCAACGCCTACCTCCAGGATGGCGATATGCATCCCTGGATTGGGCTGTTTTTCCTCGATCTGGACGGATTTAAGCAGTTTAACGACGTCTACGGCCACGACTTTGGCGATAGGGTATTAAAAAACGTCGCCACCATCGTCAGCGGCGCTGTGAGGCTGGAAGACATCCCCGCGCGGCTGGCGGGGGACGAATTTACTATCCTGCTAACACATCCGGACAATCCTATTGAGGTAGCAAAAACCATCAGCCAAAGGTTGCTTAAGAAGCTGGCCGAACAGAGGGAAATTAACGGCATCCCCGTCAGACTGAGCCTTAGCATCGGCATCGTTATCGCCCGCAATACGCAAAACCTTACGCCGGAAGCCTTGCTTTCCAGCGCAGATAAGGCCATGTACCGAGCTAAGCAGGAAGGTAAAGGCACCTACCACATCGAACTCGTTGACGATTAAACAGTCGTCTCGATAGGCATAGCGCGACGATTAATCAGCCTTATCTGCTTAAGCAGCAGGAAAAAGACCGGTACAGCCAGCACGACTGCCGATATCGGCATCGCAAGCCAGATGCCGTTAACGCCCCAAAAGTGCGGCAAAATGAACAGAAACGGCAGCTGAATCACCATATTACAGATAGTGATGACCAGCGCCTTATGCCCTTCGCCGATAGACTGGAAAAACGCTTCGGTGATAACGAAGAACCCCTGTGTAAACAGCATGAACAGAGACAGGCGGATAGCAACCGCCGTCACCTCAGACAACGCGCGATCGTCGCCTGCGAAGAAGTCGGAGAACGCCGTTGGAAACAGCAGCATGGCCAGCGTATAGACAATCCCTCCGCCCACGCTGTACATCAAAGCCAGCCTCAAAATCTTGCCGGTCGAGGCGACGTCCCGAGCGCCAAAAAAGCGGCTCACCAGCGGCTGCATGCCGTGCGCCAACCCTTCTGACAGCAGGTAGTAGAACGTCAGTAAATAGCCAACGATTGCATATGCAGCCACCTCTATCGCTCCACCGTGCTTAAGCAGCATAAAGTTATAGGCAACAATGATGACGCTGATATATACGTACATAAACAGGCTCGATGAGCCGTTTTTACAGATTTTCCAGCACAGATCGCCGCGAGTCGTGAAATCGCTCTTCGCGATGCGAACCGGGCTGCGTCGGCTAAAAACGTAGCACAGTGCCAGCACCATCGCGGTGGACTCGGCAATCAGCGTCGCCAGCGCCACGCCGAACAGCCCCATTTTTAAAATGACGATAAACAGGTAGTCCAGCGCAATGTTCATTAGCGCGCCGATGACCATAAACGTCGTCGCCAGACGCGGCGCGTTCAGGTTACGCATCAGGTAAGGCACGGCAATGCTGCCGAGCACCAGCGGCGCGCCAAAGGCAATAACGTTCAGAAAGTCATGGCCATAGTCAAGCACCCGCCCTTCTGCTCCCTGAAGCGCCAGCATCGCCCTTCCGCCGTAGAACAGCGCCGCGCTTAGCAGCAGGCCAGGGATAATAATCAACAAAGGAAGCTGGCCAATATAGGCGGCCGCCAGTTTCCCCTTGCCTGCGCCCCGGGAAAGGGACACGTGACTGCCGATGCCGATGCCTACCATCAGGCCCACGGCCAGCAGAACGCCAACCATCGGCCAGGCGAGGTTAATCGCCGCCAGCCCGTCGCTGCCGATATAGCGGCCAACGAAAAAGCCAGCAATGATTTGATAAGTGCCGCTCACAAGCATCGCGATCAGCGCCGGAACGGCATAACGGGCGAAAAGCGCCCCTATGCGCGTATCTGATAACATATTTCACCTACAGTGATATCTTGTTTGAGCCTTAAAACGACGCAGGATCGGCGCCAAGCTCGTTGATAATGCCGTTTTTCAGCAGGCTCGCTGCCGTCGCCGGCAGCAGGATGTCTGCACTGATGTCAAACATGGAAATAACGCCAAAACCTATGGCCATCAGGCGCCACGCTCTGGCCGAAACGTCGTCGATGCTCAGAGCGGGGCAGAACGCGCCGCTGCGGCATCCTTCTTCGATGATGCGAACCGTCTCTTCATGCAGCGCCTGCAGCGACTGCGCGTAGGCCTGCCCAAACGCCTTATCGCGTACCGCTTCCGTCCAGGCGTCGTTCCAGAGCCGGGAGTCGGGGTCGTCCGCCGAACTTCCCGAATAGTCCAACAGCGAAAGGAGCTGTCCTGCGGGCGTCAGGCCCTGAATTCGTTCGCAGGCGCGCCGGTGTTCCCGTTGGCAAAAGTGCTGAAACACCTCTCTTCTCAGCTCGGCCGTCGACGAAAAGTGGTGATGAATAATCCCCGTTGCGGCGCCCATTTCAGCGCTCACCTTTCGGGTGGTGATATTCATGAGTCCATCTCGAAGCGCCACGGTGGTCGCCGCTTCAACGATCGCCGCGCGACGTTCGTCTTTTGCCATATAGGACATCGGTACGCTCTCCCCTACCCCTTCAGTGTTGATCAATCGTTCAATTTGAACGGATGTTCATATTACTTGCGCATGAATGAAAGATCCAACGCTTTTTTCTAAGATTTAAACTATCACTCACGCCGAAAAACGTTGGGCATAAAAAACCCCGCGAGAGCGGGGTTTTATTTTTTGTCACAGAAAACCTAGAGTTTAATCCGTCAGGCCTCAGCCTCTACGCGGCCTTTGCCCAGCATCTCCTGCTCGTATTCGCGAGACTTCTTCTCATCGAACTGGCGCTCCCACTTGGCGATAACCAGCACCGCCAGCGCGTTGCCGACCACGTTCAGCGCCGTACGGGCCATGTCCATGATGCGGTCAACGCCGGCAATGAACATCAGGCCATCGAGAGGAATACCCACGCTGCCCAGCGTCGCCAGCAGCACCACGAAGGATACGCCCGGAACGCCGGCAATGCCCTTGGAGGTCACCATCAGCGTCAGCACCAGCGTGATTTCCTGCATTAGCGACAGCTCAATGCCGTACAGCTGGGCGATAAAGATTGCCGCAATGCTCTGATAAAGCGTAGAGCCGTCCAGATTAAACGAATAGCCGGTAGGCACCACGAAGCCGGTAATCGCCTTCGGCGCGCCGTAGGCTTCCATTTTTTCGATAATGCGCGGCAGCACCGTTTCGGAGCTGGCGGTAGAGTAGGCTAGGATCAGTTCGTCCTTCAGGATGCGGATAAGCGTCCAGATGCGCAGGCCGCAGAGGCGCGCAACGGCACCGAGCACCACTAGCCCAAAGAACACGATGGCCGCATAAACCAGCACGACCAGCTTTAGCAGCGGTATAAGCGATGAGAAACCGAAGGTAGCGACGGTCACGGAGATCAGCGCAAAAACGCCGACGGGCGCGTAGCGCATGATCATATGCGTCACGCGGAACATCGTCTCAGACATCGCTTTAAACACGTTCAGCAGCGGCGCGCGCGTCTCCTTGGGTAGCGAGGACAGCCCCAAACCAAACAGCACCGAGAAGAAGATGATAGGCAGCATCTCGCCAGACGCCAGAGCCTTAAAGATGTTGGTGGGAATGAGCGACATGATGGTGATCACCAGGCTATGGGCGCCGCTCTGCACCTCTTGGGTCGTCGCTTTATATTGAGAAATGTCCACCGCGCTCAGCTGAGACATATCAATACCGTGACCGGGTTGAAAAACATTAGCCGCCGTCAGGCCGATAATAATGGCGACGGTGGTGATAATTTCAAAGTAGATAATGGTTTTCAATCCGATGCGGCCAAGCTTTTTCGCGTCGCCTACGCCCGCAATGCCGACTACCAGCGTGGAGACCACGATAGGCACAACGATCATTTTAATAAGGCGGATAAAGATATCGCCCGCAGGCTTAAAGAAGTTGATGACCAGCCAGTCGACAGAGTCCGATCCATGCATAACGGAGCCAACAATAACTCCAAGAATCAGCGCAATGAGGATCTGCCAGGCTAGGGTAATTTTAAAACCATTCATATGACTTGATTTCCTTCACTTTCATTTAACGCCCACGACCGGGCGCCGCCTGTCAATCAGGCATTCTCTTTTTCGAGCGTCATGCTCTTTGAATATGTATTCCTCTTCCTAATTTCTTAATGGATAAAAATCTGCAGATAAAAAACCGCAGACGCTCTTTTTAGCATTTTATGAAGCAAAATTACATTTTTCTTTACGTAATGGATGCAATTCAGATGAAAACACTACTAAATAGGGAGGTTATCGGCCATCTTGCCTGTAAAAACAATAGATTAATATTTAATCAAATTGCCGTTTATGTTTTTTATGTTTCTTAGCGAAATTACGTTGGAATATATAGATTAACTATTTAATTTTTAAAATGAATATAAGATTTTTTCTGCCAAAATATTGATATACCTATTAAGTGTAGAATAGGGCTAAAAATGTCCCTTAATTAATAAATTCTATCTTAGATAAAGATTTTTGCCCCAACGGCCGAAAACCGGATATAAAAATTACGATATGGCGAAATTTTTCCCTATTCAACGTTTCGACTGCCTAATTTGCATACATCAAGGTCATTCTCTATACATTCAGACTAAACGCTTTTTTATTCATAATGTTAGGGCTCACCCTGACCTGCTGGACGCGTTGAAGCCTAAAATATCGATTCAGCATAAAAGTCCACCATTATTGGTGATACCAGTCCTTTAGTTCGAATAATCTGCGGCTTATCGCCCCTTTTGCCATTATCCTCTAAGACGAAGCGTGATCCTCCGCTCAAAAAAGAGATATAAAAAGTGCGCAATTTTTCCTCAACAACTACATTACATAATGTTAACAATTTTGAGGGGTCAATAATGAGCACTGTTCATAAACATCCCGTTCCTGCATCCATTGCGGACAATGCGCTGATAAACAGGCAGCAGTATGAGACGATGTATCGGCAGTCGGTAGAGACTCCCGATGAGTTCTGGCGCCAGCAGGGAAAAATAGTTGACTGGGTGAAGCCTTACCAGAAGGTAAAAAATACCTCCTTCGCGCCGGGAAACGTCTCCATCCGCTGGTTTGAAGACGGTACGCTAAACCTGTCCGCTAACTGTCTGGACAGGCATCTGGCCGAACGCGGCGAACAGACGGCGATTATATGGGAAAGCGATAGCGGTGAACAAACTCAAACTATCACTTACCGCCAGCTGCACCAGCGCGTATGCCGCTTCGCCAACGTGCTTAAGTCACTCGGCCTCAAACAGGGCGACGTTGTCGCTATCTATATGCCGATGGTGCCGGAAACCGCCGTCGCCATGCTGGCCTGCGCCAGATTGGGGCTTATCCATTCGGTTATCTTCGCGGGCTTCTCCCCTGAAGCCATCGCCGGGCGCATCATAGACTCAAGCGCCAGGCTGGTTATCACCGCAGATGAAGGCCTGCGCGCGGGTAAAACCATTGCGCTGAAAAAGAACGTAGACGACGCGCTGGCTAACCCAAGCGTAAAAAGCGTCGAACACACTATTGTATTCCAAAGAACCGGGGGCGCAATTGCCTGGCATCCGCATCGCGACCTGTGGTGGCACGAGCTGCTTGAGCGGGAAGAGGACGACTGCCCGCCGATCGAACTCCCAGCGGAAACGCCGCTGTTTATTCTCTACACCTCCGGCTCTACGGGGAAGCCCAAAGGCGTGCTGCACACCACCGGCGGCTATCTGGTTTACGCTGCCCTGACGTTCAAATACGTCTTCGACTACCACGACGGCGAGATCTACTGGTGTACCGCCGATATGGGCTGGGTAACCGGCCACAGCTATGCGCTCTATGGCCCGCTGTGCAACGGAGCGACCACCCTGCTGTTTGAAGGGCTGCTGACGTCGCCTGGCCCTAACCGCATGTCGCAAATCGTCGACAAGCACCGGGTCAACATTCTCTACACCGCACCGACCGCCATTCGCTCTCTGATGGCTCAGGGTGACCTTGCCATTGAGGGCACCCGCCGCGACTCCCTGCGTATTATGGGCTCCGTCGGCGAACCAATTAACCCCGAAGCCTGGGAGTGGTACTACTACACTATCGGCGACGGTAGATGTCCGATCGTCGACACCTGGTGGCAAACGGAGACCGGCGGATTCATGCTTACGCCGATGCCCGGCGTCACCGAGCTGAAGGCGGGCTCGGCCACCAAGCCGTTCTTCGGCGTTAAGCCGGCGCTGGTAGACAACGACGGCAAGATACTGAATGGCGCCTGCGAGGGCAACCTGGTGATAACCGATTCCTGGCCGGGGCAGGCGCGGACGCTGTTTGGCGACCATGAACGTTTTGAGCAAACCTACTTTTCGTCATTCAAAAACTATTACTTCAGCGGCGACGGCGCCAGGCGTGATGAAGACGGCGACTACTGGATCACCGGGCGCGTCGACGACGTATTAAACGTCTCCGGCCACCGGCTAGGCACCGCTGAAATCGAATCGGCGCTGGTCTCCCATCCTAAAATCGCCGAAGCGGCGGTGGTGGGCATAGCTCACTACATCAAAGGACAGGCTATCTACGCCTACATCACGCTAAACCACGGCGAACAGCCCAGCGATGAGCTTTATGACGAAGTCATCAAATGGGTGCGTAAAGAAATTGGTCCTATTGCTACACCAGACATTCTGCACTGGACGCAGACCCTGCCTAAAACGCGTTCAGGGAAGATCATGCGTCGAATACTCAGGAAAATCGCCGACGGAGACACCAGCAATTTGGGCGACACTTCTACGCTTGCCGATCCCGGCGTCGTAGAAAAGCTGCTACAGGAAAAAGCGGCAATGAAAGCGGCATCATAGTCTTCGCCGCCTCGCGCGGCGATATTCAACCGTTTAACTCTAAATAATTCGAGCTGTAGAACAAACGCCGTCGGCGTTTGAACGGCGCCAGACGCTGCCCTTGAAAAAGGGGCAAGTCCCACGGATAGGTCGAGTAACGTTTGCCGTCAACGCGTCTGCGGCTTGAAGTATGGCGAGTCTATCTCACAGGAGATACTCCTATGAACGAACAGATCTATCAACGGATTGAAAGTAACCCTCGCTTTAAAGAACTGGTGCGCCGACGCGACAACTTTGCCTGGACGCTGTCGGCCATTACGCTGGCGCTCTACGTCGGCTTTATCCTACTCATCGCCTTCGAGCCCCAGTGGCTCGGCACCCCGTTAACCGAAGGTTCCAGCATCACGCGGGGCATTCCTATCGGTATGGGCCTGATCGTTGCTTCTTTTGTCTTAACCGGCATTTACACTTATCGCGCTAACCGTGAGTTCGATGAGCTTAACGCCCAGATATTGAACGAGGCCCACCAATGAAAAGCCGCCTGCTCCTTGCGCTGCTTGCGCTCTCAAACGCCCCTTTAGCGCTGGCCGAAGCCGTTAACGGCGAAGTCAAACGTCAGCCGCTGAACATAGAAGCCATCGTGATGTTCGTGCTGTTCGTCGGCCTGACGCTCTACATTACCTACTGGGCTTCAAAGCGAACCCGCTCTCGCTCCGACTATTACACCGCCGGGGGTAAGATCACCGGCCTGCAAAATGGCCTGGCGATCGCGGGCGACTTTATGTCCGCCGCGTCGTTTTTAGGCATTTCCGCGCTGGTATACACTTCAGGCTACGACGGCCTTATTTACTCCATCGGCTTTCTCATCGGTTGGCCCATTATCCTGTTTCTCATCGCCGAGCGATTAAGAAACCTTGGGCGCTACACTTTTGCAGACGTCGCCTCTTATCGCCTGAAGCAAAAAGAGATCCGTACCCTCTCCGCCTGCGGTTCACTGGTGGTGGTAGCGCTGTATCTGATAGCGCAGATGGTTGGCGCAGGGAAGCTTATTCAACTGCTGTTCGGCCTTAACTACCACGTGGCGGTCATTCTGGTCGGCATCCTGATGGTGATGTACGTCCTGTTCGGCGGCATGCTGGCCACCACTTGGGTACAGATTATCAAAGCGGTGCTTTTGCTGTCGGGCGCAAGCTTTATGGCCATCATGGTGATGAAGTCGGTCAACTTCAACTTTAACGAGCTGTTCGTGCAGGCGATTAAGGTGAGTCCGAAAGGCGGCGCCATCATGAGTCCCGGCGGGCTGGTTTCCGATCCCATCTCGGCACTGTCGCTCGGGCTGGCGCTGATGTTTGGCACCGCAGGCCTGCCGCACATCATCATGCGCTTTTTTACCGTCAGCGATGCGAAGGAAGCGCGTAAAAGCGTGTTCTACGCCACCGGGTTTATCGGCTATTTCTACATATTGACCTTTATCATCGGCTTTGGCGCGATTTTCTTAGTCGGCGGCAACCCGGCCTTCAAAGACGCCGCCGGAGCGCTTATCGGCGGCACCAACATGGCGGCGGTTCACCTGGCTAACGCCGTCGGCGGCAGCTTCTTCTTAGGGTTTATCTCTGCGGTCGCCTTCGCCACCATACTGGCTGTCGTCGCGGGATTAACGCTGGCAGGAGCGTCGGCGGTATCTCACGACCTGTACGCTAACGTGATTAAGCAGGGTAGCGCCACCGAGCGAGACGAACTTAAGGTCTCTAAAATCACCACCGTGGTTCTCGGCTTCGTCGCCATTGGGCTGGGCATTTTGTTTGAAAAGCAAAACATCGCCTTCATGGTCGGACTCGCCTTCTCCATCGCCGCCAGCTGTAACTTCCCCATCATCATTCTTTCCATGTACTGGAAAAAGCTGACGACGCGGGGGGCAATGGTCGGCGGCTGGTTGGGGCTTGTGAGCGCCGTCACTATGATGATCCTAGGGCCGACTATCTGGGTGCAGATCCTCGGACACGCGAAGCCTATCTATCCCTATGAGTACCCGGCGCTGTTCTCAATGCTGATTGCGTTCGTCAGCACCTGGTTCTTCTCGATTACTGACACGTCGGAAAACGCCGTCCAGGAAAGGCTGCTGTTCGACCCGCAGTTCATCCGCTCACAGACCGGCTACGGTGCATCAGGGAGCGTTTCACACTAATTCGACCTTCAAGGCTAAATGACAAAAAGCGTCGCCCTTCACGGACGGCGCTTTTTTATCCACGATAACAAATAAAAAAAACGCCGATCGATAGTCTCGATCGGCGTTTGTCTGTCACAGCGTTAGCCTAAAGGCTGCGTCGATTATTCGTCGTCGCTGTTGCCCAAGCCTGCGTTCAGAAGCTCAGCCAGGTTAGCCGACGCTTCTTCCGCGCTAACCTGCGGCGCAGAGGTCACGTCTTCCGCATGACGGCGGCGGACTCTGTCCTGGTGGTAGGCATAGCCAGTACCCGCCGGGATCAGACGACCAACGATGACGTTCTCTTTCAGGCCGCGAAGTTCATCGCGCTTGCCGGCAACGGCGGCTTCCGTCAGCACGCGGGTCGTCTCCTGGAACGATGCCGCAGAGATGAAGGACTCGGTCGCCAGAGAGGCCTTGGTGATACCCAGCAGATCGCGAGCAAACGTTGCGCCCAGCTTGCCTTCGGCTTCCAGAGCGCGGTTGGCGATCTTGATGCGGGAGTATTCCACCTGCTCGCCTTCCAGGAACTCGGTGTTGCCTGCGTGCATGATGGTGCCCTTACGCAGCATCTGACGAACGATAACTTCAATGTGCTTATCGTTAATCTTAACGCCCTGTAAGCGATAAACTTCCTGCACTTCATTCACGATGTAACGAGTCACTTCGTGAACGCCGCGCAGGCGCAGGATATCGTGCGGCGCTTCCGGACCGTCGGAAATCACGTCGCCGCGTTCGACCAGTTCGCCTTCGAATACGTTAAGCTGACGCCACTTCGGAATCATCTCTTCGTACGGCTCGCTGCCGTCCATCGGCGTGATCACCAGACGACGCTTGCCCTTGGTCTCTTTACCGAAGGAAACCACGCCGCTGACTTCAGCCAGGATTGCGGGTTCTTTCGGACGACGCGCTTCGAACAGGTCGGCAACGCGCGGTAGACCACCGGTAATATCGCGAGTACCGCCGGATTCCTGCGGAATACGCGCCAGCGTGTCGCCCGGGTTGATTTCAACGCCGTCTTCCAGCTGGATAATCGCTTTACCCGGCAGGAAGTACTGAGCCGGCATGTCGGTACCAGGGATCAGCACGTCATCGCCCTTAGCGTCGACAACCTTCAGCGCCGGACGCAGGTCCTTGGTGCTGCCGGTACGCTCGGCGCCTTCCAGAACAACGATAGAGGACAGGCCGGTCAATTCGTCGGTTTGACGGGTGATGGTCTGGCCGTCAACCATATCGGTGAAGCGAATGAAGCCGCTGACTTCAGCCACAACCGGCATGGTGTGCGGATCCCAGTTGGCGACCATTTCACCGCCGGTGACGTTTGCGCCGTCGCCCTTGGCAAGCGTTGCGCCGTAAGGCACTTTATAGCTTTCCTTGGTGCGGCCGAACTCGTCAATAAGCGTCAGCTCGGTGTTACGAGAGGTGATAACCAGCTTGTTGGCTGCGTTAACCACGAACTTGGCGTTCTTCAGCTTCAGGCTACCTGAGTTCTTCACCTGAATGCTGGATTCAGCCGCAGCACGCGATGCCGCACCACCGATGTGGAACGTACGCATGGTTAACTGGGTACCCGGTTCACCGATGGACTGTGCCGCGATAACGCCGATGGCCTCACCCTTGTTGATGATGTGGCCACGCGCCAGGTCACGACCATAGCAGTTGGCGCACACGCCGAAATCGGTGTCACAGGTAACGACAGAACGCACCTTAATGATGTCGACAGAGTGCTCTTCCAGCAGGTCACACCACTTCTCGTTGAGCAGCGTATTGCGCGGAACCAGAATGTCGGCAGTGCCAGGCTTCAGCACGTCCTCGGCCGTAACGCGGCCCAGTACGCGCTCACGCAGCGGCTCTTTAACGTCGCCGCCCTCGATAACCGGCGTCATGATGATGCCGTCATAGGTGCCGCAGTCGTCTTCGATAACCACCAGATCCTGAGCCACGTCAACCAGACGGCGAGTCAGATAACCGGAGTTCGCGGTTTTCAACGCGGTATCCGCCAGACCTTTACGCGCACCGTGAGTTGAAATGAAGTACTGGAGTACGTTCAGACCTTCACGGAAGTTTGCGGTGATCGGCGTTTCGATGATGGAGCCGTCCGGCTTCGCCATCAGGCCACGCATACCGGCCAGCTGACGGATCTGAGCGGCAGAACCACGAGCACCGGAGTCAGCCATCATAAAGATGCTGTTAAAGGAAACCTGCTTCTCTTCTTCGCCGTCGCGGTTAATCACCGTTTCGGAAGAGAGGTTTTCCATCATCGCCTTGGCTACGCGCTCGTTGGCGGCAGCCCAGATGTCGATAACTTTGTTGTAGCGTTCGCCCGCGGTCACCAGACCGGACTGGAACTGCTCCTGAATTTCCGCAACTTCGGTTTCGGCTTCGTTGATGATTTCCGCTTTCTTAGCCGGGATCACCATGTCGTCGATACCAACGGAGGCGCCTGAACGCGCCGCGTAGGCAAAGCCGGTGTACATCGTCTGGTCAGCGAAAATAACGGTCGGCTTCAGCCCCAGGATGCGATAACAGGTGTTAATCATCTTGGAAATGGCTTTCTTGCCCAGCGCCTGGTTAATGATGGAATAAGGCAGCCCCTTCGGCACGATCATCCAGAAGATGGCGCGACCAACGGTGGTATCCACCAGGCCGGTTTTTTCCGTCATTACGCCTTCGGCGTTTTTCACGTATTCAGTGATGCGAACCTTAACGCGAGCGTGCAGCTCTGCGTGGCCGGCGCGATAAACGCGTTCGGCTTCTTTCGGCCCGTTCAGCACCATGCCTTCGCCTTTGGCGTTAACCTTGTCGCGGGTCATGTAGTACAGACCCAGAACAACGTCCTGAGACGGAACGATGATAGGCTCGCCGTTCGCCGGAGACAGAATGTTGTTGGTAGACATCATCAGCGCACGCGCTTCCAGCTGTGCTTCCAGCGTCAGCGGTACGTGAACGGCCATTTGGTCACCGTCGAAGTCGGCGTTGTACGCCGCACAAACCAGCGGGTGTAGCTGGATGGCTTTACCTTCGATAAGAACCGGTTCAAACGCCTGGATACCCAAACGGTGCAGGGTTGGCGCACGGTTCAACAGTACCGGGTGTTCGCGGATAACTTCGTCCAGGATGTCCCAAACGACGGCTTCTTCGCGCTCAACCATCTTCTTGGCGGCTTTGATGGTGGTGGCGAGGCCACGCAGCTCAAGCTTGCCGTAGATGAACGGTTTGAACAGCTCCAGCGCCATTTTCTTCGGCAGACCGCACTGGTGCAGACGCAGGTATGGACCTACGGTGATTACAGAACGACCGGAGTAGTCAACGCGCTTACCGAGCAGGTTCTGACGGAAACGACCCTGCTTACCTTTGATCATGTCGGCCAGAGACTTCAGCGGACGCTTGTTAGAGCCGGTGATCGCACGACCGCGACGGCCGTTGTCCAGCAGGGCGTCGACCGCTTCTTGCAGCATGCGCTTTTCGTTGCGCACGATGATGTCCGGCGCGGCCAGATCCAGCAGGCGCTTCAGGCGGTTGTTACGGTTAATGACGCGACGATACAGATCGTTTAAGTCAGAAGTCGCAAAGCGGCCGCCGTCCAGCGGAACCAGCGGACGCAGGTCCGGCGGAAGCACCGGCAGCACGGTCAGGATCATCCACTCAGGCTTGTTGCCGGACTGAATGAACGCTTCCAGCAGCTTGATGCGCTTGGTCAGCTTCTTACGCTTGGTCTCTGAATTGGTTTCGTTCAGCTCTTCGCGCAGCTGTTCGCACTCTTGCTCCAGATCCATGTTCTTGAGCAGAGCCTGAATAGCTTCGGCGCCCATCTTGGCGTCGAATTCGTCACCGAACTCTTCCAGCGCGTCCAGATACTGCTCTTCGGTCAGGATCTGGCGCTTTTCCAGGTTGGTCATGCCGCCTTCGACCACAACGTAAGATTCGAAGTACAGCACGCGTTCGATGTCGCGCAGAGGCATATCAAGCAGCAGGCCGATACGAGACGGCAGCGACTTGAGGAACCAAATGTGGGCGGTCGGAGACGCCAGCTCGATGTGGCCCATGCGCTCGCGGCGCACTTTAGTTTGGGTCACTTCAACGCCGCACTTCTCACAGATAACGCCGCGATGTTTTAAACGCTTGTACTTACCGCACAGGCATTCATAGTCTTTTACTGGCCCGAAAATACGGGCGCAGAACAAACCGTCACGCTCAGGCTTGAACGTACGGTAGTTAATGGTTTCCGGCTTTTTCACTTCGCCGAAAGACCAAGAACGGATCATGTCTGGCGAAGCCAGCGCGATTTTGATGGCGTCAAACTCTTCGGTCTTGGTTTGCGCTTTCAGAAACTTCAGTAAGTCTTTCACGGATCGGCTCCTGTCGGAGTTAAACCTGTTGGGCGCTTAAGCCTGTCTTAAACTATGAAACTGTCGTTTAAGGGGTTAAGCGCCCCTGTACCTGCAACCATCCCCGGCGAACCGGGGCTTACGGTATGAGGAACTTATTCCTCTTCCAACTCGATGTTGATACCCAGCGAACGGATTTCTTTCAGCAATACGTTGAAAGACTCGGGCATGCCCGGCTCCATCTGATGGTTGCCATCCACGATGTTTTTGTACATCTTGGTACGGCCGTTGACATCGTCGGACTTGACGGTCAGCATCTCCTGAAGCGTGTACGCTGCGCCATAGGCTTCCAGCGCCCACACTTCCATCTCACCGAAGCGCTGTCCACCGAACTGCGCCTTACCACCCAGCGGCTGCTGAGTAACCAGGCTATAAGAACCGGTAGAGCGTGCATGCATCTTGTCATCAACCAGGTGGTTAAGCTTCAGCATGTACATGTAGCCAACGGTAACCGGACGCTCAAACTTCTCACCGGTACGTCCATCAAACAGCGTGATCTGACCTGAGGTCGGCAAGCCGCCCAGCGTCAGCAGCTCTTTAATTTCTTTCTCTTTGGCGCCGTCAAACACCGGAGTCGCTATCGGCATACCCTTACGCAGGTTTTCAGCCAGCGTCAGCACTTCTTCATCGCTGAAGGTGTTGAGGTCTACGGTCTGACGGGTAGTATCGCCCAGATCGTATGCCTTCTGGATGAACTCGCGCAGCTTGGCTACTTCCTGCTGCTGCTTGAGCATGGCGTTGATCTTGTCGCCGATGCCTTTTGCAGCCATACCCAGGTGAGTTTCCAGGATCTGACCGATGTTCATACGAGACGGTACGCCCAGCGGGTTCAGTACGATGTCGACCGGCGTGCCGTTCTCGTCGTAAGGCATATCTTCGATCGGGTTGATCTTAGAGATAACGCCCTTGTTACCGTGACGGCCTGCCATCTTATCGCCCGGCTGAATCTGACGCTTAACGGCCAGATAGACCTTGACGATCTTCAGCACGCCCGGTGCGAGGTCGTCGCCCTGGGTGATCTTGCGGCGCTTGCCTTCCAGCTTCTTCTCAAACTCGGACTTCAGCTCGTCGTACTGCTCGGCCAGCTGCTCCAGCTGGTTTTGCTTCTCTTCGTCGCTTAAGCCGATTTCCAGCCACTTGTCGTGGGTTAGCTTGGAAAGCTTCTCTTCTTCGATACCGCCGGCGACCAGCACGTCGTGGATACGGGCAAACAGGCCAGCTTCGAGGATCTTCAGCTCTTCCGTCAGGTCTTTTCTTACCTGCTTAAGCTGCATGTCTTCGATTTCAAGCGCACGCTTGTCCTTCTCTACGCCGTCGCGGGTAAATACCTGCACGTCGATAATGGTGCCGGATACGCCGTTCGGTACGCGCAGCGAGGAGTCCTTAACGTCAGACGCCTTTTCACCGAAGATTGCGCGCAGCAGCTTCTCTTCCGGCGTCAGCTGGGTTTCACCTTTCGGCGTTACCTTACCGACCAGAATGTCGCCGCCGGTCACTTCCGCACCGATGTAAACGATACCGGATTCATCCAGCTTGGAGAGCGCTGCTTCACCGACGTTCGGGATGTCAGCGGTGATCTCTTCAGGCCCCAGCTTGGTGTCGCGAGACACGCAGGAGAGTTCCTGAATGTGGATGGTGGTAAATCTGTCTTCCTGAACCACGCGTTCGGACACCAAAATGGAGTCTTCGAAGTTGTAGCCGTTCCAGGGCATGAACGCTACGCGCATGTTCTGACCCAGAGCCAGTTCACCGAGGTCGGTAGACGGGCCGTCGGCCAGCACGTCGCCGCGCTCAACCTTCTCGTCCAACGCCACGCACGGCATCTGGTTGATACAGGTGTTCTGGTTGGAACGGGTGTACTTGGTCAGGTTATAAATATCAATGCCCGCTTCGCCCGGCATCATTTCGTCTTCGTTAACTTTGATAACGATACGAGATGCGTCGACGTACTGAACGGTACCGCCGCGCGTTGCGACAGAAGTAACGCCCGAGTCAACGGCAACGGCGCGCTCCATACCGGTACCTACCAGCGGCTTGTCGGCGCGCAGGGTCGGAACCGCCTGACGTTGCATGTTCGCCCCCATCAGGGCGCGGTTAGCATCGTCGTGCTCAAGGAACGGAATCAGCGAGGCGCCGACGGAAACTACCTGCTGGGTCGAAACGTCCATATAGTCAACCTGATCGCGGCTGAACAGGCTGGATTCGCCCTTGTTACGGCAGGTAACCAGGTCTTCAATGAAGTGGCCTTCGTCGTCCAGGTTGGAGTTCGCCTGAGCGATAACGAAGTTGCCTTCTTCAATGGCAGACAGGTAATGAATTTCGTCGGTCACAACGCCGTCAGTCACCTTACGGTAAGGCGTCTCGAGGAAGCCGTACTCGTTGGTCTGTGCGTACACGGACAGAGAGTTAATCAGACCGATGTTCGGACCTTCAGGCGTTTCGATAGGACACACGCGGCCGTAGTGGGTCGGGTGAACGTCTCGAACTTCAAAGCCCGCGCGTTCGCGCGTCAGGCCGCCTGGGCCGAGGGCAGAGATACGACGCTTGTGCGTAATCTCTGACAGCGGGTTGTTTTGGTCCATAAACTGGGACAGCTGGCTTGAGCCGAAGAACTCTTTCACCGCCGCCGAAATCGGCTTGGCGTTGATCATGTCCTGAGGCATCAGGGTATCCAGATCGCCTAAAGACAGGCGCTCTTTCACCGCGCGCTCAACGCGAACCAGGCCTACGCGGAACTGGTTTTCGGCCATTTCGCCGACGGAACGGATGCGGCGGTTGCCCAGGTGGTCGATGTCATCCACTTCACCGATACCGTTACGGATACCGATGAGCTTTTTCATGACGTCGATAATGTCTTCTTTGCTCAGAATGCCGGAACCTTCGATCTCGTCGCGGCCCAGAGAGCGGTTGAACTTCATGCGGCCTACTGCAGAAAGGTCATAGCGGTCTTCCGAGAAGAACAGGTTCTCAAACAGGTTTTCAGCCGCTTCGCGCGTCGGCGGTTCGCCTGGGCGCATCATGCGATAGATTTCGACCAGCGCGCTCAGGCGGTCGGTCGTGGTATCCACGCGCAGCGTTTCAGACATATAGGCGCCGTGGTCGAGATCGTTGGTAAACAGCGTCTCGATGCGCTTGTGGCCCGCCATGCTCAGCTTGGCCAGAAGATCCAGCGTCAGCTCCATGTTGGCCGGGCAAATGATTTCGCCGGTGGCTTCATCGATATAGTCTTTCGCGGCCACCTTGCTGATGATGTACTCGGTCGGCACTTCGATCTTGTCGATACCGTCCTTTTCCAGCATGCGGATATGGCGAGCGGTAATACGGCGGCCTTTTTCTACATAGACCTTGCCGTTGGCTTCGATATCAAAAGAAGCCGTTTCACCGCGCAGGCGCTCAGGAACGAGCTCCATCTGCAGCTTGTTGTCGCGAATTTCAAAGACGACTTTGTCGAAGAACAGGCCCAGAATTTCTTCTGAGGTAAAGTTCAAGGCGCGCAGAATGATCGTCGCTGGCAGCTTGCGGCGACGGTCAATACGGACAAACAGGTTGTCCTTCGGGTCGAACTCAAAGTCCAACCAGGAACCGCGATAAGGAATGATGCGTGCGTTATAAAGCACCTTGCCCGATGAGTGGGTCTTGCCCTTATCGCTGTCAAAGAACACGCCCGGGCTTCTGTGCAGCTGGGAAACGATAACGCGCTCAGTGCCGTTAATCACGAACGTTCCGTTATCGGTCATGAGCGGAATTTCGCCCATGTAGACTTCTTGCTCTTTGATGTCTTTTACGGTACCCGCCGGCGCGTCACGATCGTAAATGACCAGACGCAGCTTCACGCGCAGAGGCGCAGAGAAGGTGACACCGCGGATTTGACACTCTTTGACGTCGAATACAGGTTCACCGAGGCGATAGCTGACATACTGCAGCTCAGAGCTGCCGCTGTAGCTTTGGATAGGGAACACGGAGCGGAATGCTGCTTCCAGGCCGTGTTGGCCTTCCGAATCTTGCTCGATAAACTTCTGGAACGAGTCAAGCTGGATTGAAAGAAGGTATGGAACGTCCAAAACCTGCGGACGTTTGCCAAAATCCTTACGAATACGTTTTTTCTCGGTATAGGAGTAAACCATAGGGTTCCTCAGCTCGCTGACAAGTCGACCCATGCCGCCCGCCCGAACAGGGGCAGCTCTTCATCTTCATACGAACACTATTTACTTCGATCGGAGGCGGAGAAAACCTCCGCAATACTCATTTCTATTACTCTTAAATCATTTCATTGCGCTTGTACTTAGGCCGTTAGCTCAAAGCAGGGGACGCAGTATATTAAGTCGTCAATAGAAAGAAATATTGGGGTTGTTCAGTGGACAAACAGTGTGAAATCCCACTGACACCCTATAGCGCAAAAAGGCTGGTGACCAAAAAGTCACCAGCCATCAGCCTTTTAAGTCAGGCTGCAAACTGGAAAAAAGTCTTACTTGACCTCAACGGTCGCGCCTGCTTCTTCCAGAGACTTCTTAAGAGCTTCAGCTTCATCTTTGCTGATGCCTTCTTTAACGGCTGCAGGAGCTGCTTCAACCAGATCCTTCGCTTCTTTCAGACCCAGACCGGTCGCGCCGCGAACTGCTTTGATAGCAGCTACTTTGTTAGCGCCAGCGCTGGTCAGAATGACGTCGAATTCAGTCTTTTCTTCAACTTCAACGGCCGGGCCAGCAGCAACAGCTACGGCAGCGGCAGCAGAAACGCCGAATTTTTCTTCCATCATGGAGATCAGTTCAACAACGTCCATTACGGACATTTCTGCAACTGCGTCCAGAATTTGCTCTTTAGTGATAGACATAATCATTATTCCTGAATGTAGAAAGTAGTTTATACGTTAGCAAATACAACGTGGCGATTAAGCCGCTTGCTTGCTGTCGCGCAGTGCCGCAAGAGTACGGACCAGTTTGCCTGCAGAGGCTTCTTTCATGGCCGACATCAGGCGCGCGATAGCTTCTTCGTAAGTTGGCAGAGTTGCCAGGCGGTCGATTTGGGCCGCTGGGATAAACTCGCCTTCAAAGGCTGCGCCTTTAACCTCAAACTTTGCATTGTCCTTAGCGAACGCTTTGAACAGACGAGCGCCAGCGCCCGGATGCTCATGAGAAAATGCAATTAAGGTTGGACCGACGAACGTGTCTTTCAGGCACTCGAACTGAGTACCTTCAACGACGCGACGCATCAGCGTGTTGCGAACAACGCGCATGTAAACGCCAGCTTCACGGCCTGCTTTACGCAGTTCGGTCATTTTGTCTACGGTAACGCCACGGGAATCCGCAACGACGGCAGACAGCGCGCCCTTGGCTACTTCACTCACTTCAGCAACAATCGCTTGTTTGTCTTGAAGATTTAATGCCATTGGCTTTTTGCTCCTGGATTAAGCCGGGAAAATTCCCGGAACTCACTTTTCACCCGAACCTTAGTTCCCAAAGGCGTTTAGGAAGCGGGCGTTGAAACACGGTGAGTAGAATCCAGCAAAAATTTCTTTAAAAGACATTTTTAGGCTCTCTCACCGTCTACGCAGGCCGTTGTTCTTTTTAAAAAAGAACGCGTAATTAAGTATGTCGCCATACGCCTGCGGTCTTGGACGGAGGCCTGGATAAGGCCAGGCTCCAACCGGAAAATCTAAGGGGCTAAATTCTAGACGAATCCAGCCCCGTAGTAAAGCAGTGAATTAGTTCGCTGCTGCGCTCAGGCTGCCCTGATCGATAGCCACGCCCGCGCCCATAGTAGTGGACAGGCTGATCTTCTTAACGAAGATGCCTTTAGCGGTAGAAGGCTTAGCCTTCTTCAGCGCGGACAGCAGAGACTCTAAGTTCTCTTGCAGTTGAACGGCGTCAAAGTCAACCTTACCGATAGTGGTATGGATAATGCCGTTCTTGTCGTTGCGGTAACGAACCTGACCGGCCTTAGCGTTTTTAACCGCTTCAGCAACGTTCGGCGTTACGGTGCCGACTTTCGGGTTCGGCATCAGGCCGCGAGGACCTAAAACCTGACCCAGTTGGCCAACAACGCGCATTGCGTCCGGAGAGGCGATAACAACGTCAAAGTTCATTTCGCCTTTCTTGATCTGATCGGCCAGATCTTCCATACCTACCAGTTCAGCGCCGGCAGCCTTAGCTGCTTCAGCGTTAGCGCCCTGAGTAAATACGGCAACGCGAACGGAACGACCGGTGCCGTGCGGCAGTACGGTAGCACCACGTACGTTTTGATCTGATTTACGAGCATCGATGCCGAGGTTAACGGCTACGTCGACGCTTTCAACGAACTTGGCGGTAGCCAGTTCTTTCAGCAGCGCAACGGCTTCAGTAATCGGATACTGCTTAGTTGCATCAACTTTTTCACGAATAACGCGCATGCGCTTGGTTAGCTTAGCCATCGATTAACCCTCCACTACCAGGCCCATGGAACGCGCAGTACCTTCGATCGAACGCACCATGGCGTCGATGTCAGCACCCGTCATATCCGCTGCTTTAGTCTGAGCAATTTCGCGAACCTGAGCCGCGGTTACAGTGCCCACTTTGGTCTTGTTCGGTACACCAGAACCAGACTTGATGCCAGCAGCTTTCTTCAGCAGAACGGCTGCAGGAGGAGTCTTGGTTACGAAGGTGAAAGAACGGTCAGCGTAAACGGTGATAACAACAGGGATCGGCAGGCCTTTTTCAATGCTGTCAGTTTTAGCGTTGAATGCCTTACAGAATTCCATGATGTTAACGCCCTGTTGACCCAGAGCGGGACCAACCGGCGGACTTGGGTTAGCCATACCGGCTGCAACTTGCAGCTTAACGTAGGCTTGGACTTTCTTAGCCATTGAGATTTCCTCAGTTTGGGTTATAGCGCCTCATAGAGGCTCCCCGATTCAGTTTATAGAAAAACAAAAAAATAAAAGGCGCGAAATTATAAAATAACTTCGCACCTCTTTCAAGAGGTCAACGCTTGGCGCGTCGACTTTAAATTAACCGATTGCGGTTTAGCCTTTCTCTACCTGGCTGAAGTCCAGCTCGACCGGCGTTGAACGACCAAAGATAGAAACGGATACTTTCAGGCGGCTCTTCTCGTAGTCAACTTCTTCCACTACGCCGTTAAAGTCAGCAAACGGACCGTCGTTAACGCGAACCATTTCACCCGGTTCAAACAGCGTCTTCGGCCTTGGCTTATCGCCAACCTGCTGCAGGCGGTTCATAATAGCGTCGACTTCTTTGTCGCTGATAGGCGCAGGTCGGTCAGACGTGCCGCCGATAAAGCCCATCACGCGAGGAATGCTGCGCACCAAGTGCCAGGTCGCGTCGTTCATCGCCATCTGCACCAGCACGTAGCCAGGGAAGAACTTGCGCTCGCTCTTACGGCGCTGGCCGCCGCGAATCTCTACAACTTCTTCAGTCGGCACCATTACTTCGCCAAACTGATCTTCCATTTCGTGCAGCTTGATGTGCTCACGCAGGGACTGGGCGACGCGGCCTTCAAAACCGGAAAATGCTTGAACCACGTACCAACGCTTCTTAGGGGCTTCAGACATTTTAGAACCTCAGGCCAGTGATAAATGAGACCAAACGGACCAGAATACCATCCAGCCCCCACAGGATCAGCGACATAACGACGGTTACGGCGGCAACGATAAGCGTCGTATGCAGGGCTTCCTGACGCGTGGGCCAGATCACCTTGCGCATCTCAATGCGCGCGGCGCGAGCAAACTCGAGCGTCGCCTTGCCTTTTGCCGTAAGCATCGCAATGACGAAGGCTATCCCAATAACGACAACGACGGCCGTTGCGCGCAGAAGAACGCTGTATTCCCGATACAAAAAGTTACCGACGATCGCAGCAAGCACCAGCACGGCGACGATAATCCACTTAACGGTATCCAGTTTTCCACCGCTTCCTTGAGCTTCGGTATTCGCACTCATAAACCAACCTGTCATTATGACTTAAATAAACTTTACCCCGCATTATAGCAGAGCAACCAAGCCGAACGCCCTTATCTTCGGCATCTAATCGTAGCTATATCACAGCTATGCCGTAAGATATGAGCCTATCTCACCCTGATTCTCAGACCCGTTTCTAATAAGAATTTCGGTCAAAAAACCTGATGAGATAGGTTCTTTTTTTTTGCAACGTTGAAAAAGGGCATCAAATGATGCCCTTTTAAAGCCCGTTACGTCAATCTTATTTGACGATCTTGGCGACAACGCCCGCACCAACGGTACGGCCGCCTTCGCGGATTGCGAAGCGCAGACCTTCATCCATTGCGATCGGCGCAATCAGACTTACGGTCATCTGAATGTTGTCGCCTGGCATTACCATCTCTACGCCTTCCGGCAGTTCGATGGTGCCTGTCACGTCAGTCGTACGGAAGTAGAACTGAGGACGGTAGCCTTTGAAGAACGGAGTATGACGGCCGCCTTCATCCTTGCTCAGGATATACACTTCTGACACGAACTGAGTGTGAGGAGTGATGGTGCCCGGCTTGGCCAGAACTTGACCACGTTCGATTTCGTCACGCTTGGTACCGCGCAGCAGAACGCCCACGTTCTCGCCCGCACGGCCTTCGTCCAGCAGCTTACGGAACATTTCAACGCCGGTACAGGTGGTCTTGGTGGTATCTTTGATACCGACGATTTCCACTTCTTCACCGACTTTGATAATGCCGCGCTCTACGCGACCTGTTACTACGGTACCGCGACCGGAGATTGAGAATACGTCTTCGATAGGCAGCAGGAACGGCTTGTCAATCGCACGCTCTGGCTCTGGGATGTAGCTATCCAGCGCTTCCGCCAGCTCGATGATCTTCTTCTCCCACTCGGCGTCGCCTTCCAGCGCTTTCAGCGCAGAACCGCGGATTACCGGAGTGTCGTCGCCCGGGAAGTCGTACTGAGACAGAAGTTCACGAACTTCCATTTCAACCAGTTCCAGCAGCTCTTCGTCATCAACCATATCGCACTTGTTCAGGAATACGATGATGTACGGAACGCCTACCTGGCGACCCAGCAGGATGTGCTCGCGAGTCTGAGGCATCGGGCCGTCGGTCGCTGCTACTACCAGGATTGCACCGTCCATCTGAGCTGCGCCGGTGATCATGTTCTTAACGTAGTCGGCGTGCCCCGGGCAGTCAACGTGCGCGTAGTGGCGAGACGGGGTGTCATATTCAACGTGAGAGGTGTTGATGGTGATACCGCGAGCCTTTTCTTCCGGCGCGTTGTCGATTTGGTCGAATGCGCGAGCGTTACCGCCGTAGGTCTTAGCCAAAACGGTGGTGATTGCTGCCGTCAGCGTAGTTTTACCGTGGTCAACGTGGCCGATAGTACCGACGTTAACGTGCGGTTTTGTACGTTCAAATTTTTCTTTAGACATCGATAGTCCCTCTAAAACACGATAGATCGTGGTTAAACCACATTAACCAAGCAAAAGCTTGTACAACAACGGTATTGAGTTATAGAGGAAGTCAGGGGATAAAAACGGAGAAAGGAAAGTGGTGCTGATAGGCAGATTCGAACTGCCGACCTCACCCTTACCAAGGGTGCGCTCTACCAACTGAGCTATATCAGCACTTGGAGCGGGCAGTGGGAATCGAACCCACATCATCAGCTTGGAAGGCTGAGGTAATAGCCATTATACGATGCCCGCAGTTCCGAACTCAGCGACCTGGTGCTTCAACACTCTAAACTCGGTGGTGGGGGAAGAATAACTCGATACGCTGCGATAACGCTTTGGGTGGAACACCCTCCGGGTAACTACCTGAGTAGTCGTTCTCGCCTTGCTGAGTGCTGAACTCCAACAGAGCTCTTACTCATCCCCTTTCAGGTGTCTTTTCAGACACTGTATTAACGCCACTTCGCGTCAACACAATCAAGCTATATCGGTAAAGGACAATTTGTCGCTCTACCTTTCCAACAGGCGCTCCAGAATGAAGCTGCCTACCGGTTTTACCACATCGCTGTGGTGAATAATGGTGGTGGGGGAAGGATTCGAACCTTCGAAGTGAGTCACGGCAGATTTACAGTCTGCTCCCTTTGGCCGCTCGGGAACCCCACCTAATTTTCTTTTCTTGACGCTTGGCTGGTGCCGGCTGCCGGAATCGAACTGGCGACCTACTGATTACAAGTCAGTTGCTCTACCTACTGAGCTAAGCCGGCATCAAGTGCTGCGCATTCTAGGGAGACATGAAGCGCGATGCAACAAAAAAATTCAGTTTAATGCGCTATCGCTCAATTTTTGGTCAAAGCAATCTTTTTTTCACCAACGAAGTATACATTGTAGCCAATTCCCACACCAAATTTGAAGAACTTTTAAACAGTTCTCAGACGACGACATTTCTTCTTCGTTTTTCATCGACTTTCAATAATTCGATCTATATCAAAGCGCCGCTCTTTTGCCCCTGCTATAAATTCGCCCGAACCAAAGTATGAACTTTTCATTAAAAGTTATGAGTCACGCGCGATTATCACACCGCCCGGTTGACTAAAAGGAGCCGACTCCCTATGAAAATAAAGCTCTCCTCTATGGCCATTTGCCTTACCGCTGCCCTTTCGCTCATTCCTGTAGCCGCATCAGAGGCCCACACGCTCAAGCTAGCCATTGGCGCAGAGCCGTCTGAAGGGTTCGACCCTCTGCTAGGCTGGAGCCACGGCAGCTACGTTTTACTGCACGCTCCTCTTTTGCGGCAAAACGCCGATCTCACCTTTCGGCCTCTGTTGGCCGAAAGCTACTCGTTAAGCGATGACGGCACAACCTGGACGCTTCGCCTGAAGCCTGACCTTAAGTTTTCCGACGGCTCGCCATTGACGGCGAGAGACGTTGCGTTTTCCTACAATCAGGCCGCCGTCAGCGGCGGTAAGGCCGATATGGGCAGCTTCAGCCTGGCCAAAGCGCTTGATGAGCGCACGGTCGCAATTATGCTGAAACACCCTGAAAGCACTTTTATCAACGTACTCGGCGCGCTGGGCATCGTACCCGAAGCGAAATACGGAAAAAATTTCGCACAGTCCCCCATAGGTGCAGGCCCCTATCGGCTTAGCAGCATGCAGCCCGGCCAACAGCTAATAGTAGAAGCGAACCCTTACTACGCCGGGCAGAAGAACGATTTTGAAAAGCTGGTGTTCGTCTTTCTCGATCAGGACAGCGCCTACGCATCGGCAGCCAGCGGCAGTCTGGATTTAATAAGGATCCCGCAAACGATGGCCAATCAGGCCGTGCCTAATATGAAGCTGTTGGTACAAAAGAGCGTGGAAAACCGCGGGATTATGTTTCCGATGACGCCGCCGGGGAAAAAGGACGCTCAGGGTAATGACGTAGGCAACCGCGTCACCGCCGACCCGGCTATTCGCAAGGCGATTAACTACGCTGTCGACAGGGAACTGCTGGCCACGCAGCTGCTGGACGGCCAGGCCCGCCCGGCCTTTACCGCCGTAGACGGCCTACCGTGGGACAATCCAAACGCCAAATTTAAAGACGGCGATCTGAACAAAGCCAAACAAATACTGGATCAGGCCGGATGGACGACTAAAACGCCGGACGGCATCCGGGAGAAGAACGGCATTCAGGCCAAGGTCACGCTGTGGTACGCCAGCGGCGACAGCACGCGGCGAGATCTGGCTCAGGCGTTCAGCGCCATGATGAAGCCGCTGGGCATCGAGGTGTCGTTGAAATCGGGCAGTTGGGAAACCGTCGAACGCCATATGCATGCCAACCCCACGCTGTTTGGCTGGGGCAGCCTGGACCCAATGGAGCTCTATCATCACTACGCCAGCAGGCTGGGAGGAGAAGGCTACTTTAACCCGGGCTACTATGCCAACAGCGTGGTAGACGAACGCCTGAAGCAAGCCGTTGAAGCGCCAGACTGGCAGGCAGCCATCCCCCTTTGGCAAAAGGTGGACTGGGACGGCGCGACCGGCGCCGGCGTACGAGGAGATGCCGCCTGGGTTTGGCTGCTAAACCTCAACCATACCTATCTGGTAACCCCCTGCGTCAGCCTGGGCGAAGGCGCGCCGGAAGCGCACGGAGACTGGACGGTCTTAAACAACCTCGACGGCTGGCGCTGGACCTGCAAGTAATGACGTCGCGACCATCGGTTTCGCTTAGGCTCATTTGCCTGCTGTTCACGGTAACGGCAGGTATTTTCATATTGCTGAGCTTTTCACCGGTCGACCCTGTTCGCTCCTATATCGGCAACGATTTACTGCACGTTCCGCCAGAACAGTACGCGCAAATAGCCGCCCGCTGGGGGTTGGATCAGCCGCTTTGGCAACGCTTTCTGCTGTGGCTAAAGCAGGCCCTTCAGGGTGATTTGGGGTACTCCATGGTCTACAACGCGCCGGTGGTTGACGTCATCGCCCAGCGCTTCGCGACCTCTTTCGCCCTGCTGGCCGGCGCCTGGCTTCTTTCCGGCGTTTTCGGCATCGCGCTTGGCCTGACGGCCGGGCGCTACCTCAACCGCTGGCCGGATACGCTTATTCGCTCGCTCAGCTATCTTCTCTCGTCTTTACCTACGTTCTGGGTAGGCCTTTTGATGCTGGCATTTTTCTCCGTCAGGCTTGAGTGGGCGCCCATTTGCTGCGCCTGGCCGCCAGGGCTTACGCAGGAAGATGCGACGTTTGCCGAGCGGGTTCATCACCTGATATTGCCCACCCTCACCCTAAGCCTGCTCGGCGTCGGCAACATTGCGCTGCACACCCGCGCCCGCATTGAGCAGGCCAGCAGCAGCGAATTCATTCGCTATGCCTACGCTCAGGGTGACGGCGGGTGGCCTATGCTCCGCTTTCACCTGCTGCGCCATGCCCTCACGCCGGCCGTCTGTCTCCAGTTCGCCTCTTTGGGCGAGCTGTTAGGCGGCGCGCTGCTGGCGGAAAAGGTATTCGCCTATCCCGGGCTCGGACAGGCTACGATCGACGCAGGGCTGCGTGGCGATGTCCCTCTGCTACTAGGGATTAGCCTGTTCGCCGCGCTGCTGGTCTTTATTGGCAATACGCTTTCTTCGTTAATCCTTAAGCACCTCAACGCGCCGCTGAGGAGGGAGGAATGAGGTATTCCCTTAACGGCGCAGCGCTGCGGCTTGCGCTAGCGCTAGCGATACTCGTTACCCTGCTCGGAGCGGGCGCCTACGCCCTAAATCAGGACATAGCCTTAAACCTGCTCGCCCGCCGCGCCGCGCCCTCTTCCCAATTTTGGTTTGGAACCGATGGCCTGGGGCGCGACCTCTGGCTTCGCTGCCTTCAGGGCATGATGACCAGCGTTCAGATTGGCGCTACGTCCGCCCTGCTGAGCGGGCTGATTGCGCTGGCCGTCGCCGCTACCGGCCAGTTCGGCAAAGTGCTGGAGCAGCTGGTTCAAATCTTAACCGATACCTTTATCGCCCTGCCTCACCTTCTGCTGCTGATCCTTATCTGCTTTACCTTCGGCGGCGGCAAGTGGGGCGTGATTCTGGCCGTTTCACTCACCCACTGGCCCAAGCTTGCGCTGATCCTGCGGGCCGAACTGATGCGCATTCGAACGGCGGACTACGTGCTGTTGGCGCGTCGAACGGGATCGACGTACTGGCAGTGCTGCTACCGGCATTTTCTTCCCCTGCTGCTGCCCCAGCTCGTCGTCGGCATGCTGCTTATTTTCCCCCACGCGGTGTTGCACAGCGCGGGCCTGAGCTTCCTTGGATTCGGCCTGGAGCCTCACGAAGCCTCTCTGGGGCTACTGCTTTCGGACGCGCTGCGCTATCTGGCTAGCGGCGACTGGTGGCTGGCGTTTTACCCCGGCCTAACGCTGGTCGCGCTGGTGCTCACTATCGACCTGCTGGCACGCAGCCTGCAAAAGGTCTGGTTGAGGAGAACCTCATGTTAGAACTAAAAAACATCACCCTGCTTCAGGGCAAACATCGCTGGCTGAGAAAAACGACGTTTGAACCGATGCTGAGCGATATCAACCTTACGCTTCAACGTGGGGAGCTGGTCGCGCTGGTCGGCGGCAGCGGCGAAGGAAAAAGCCTGCTGTTGCAAAGCCTGCTTGGCCTGCTGCCTGACGCCATCAGCGCCCAAGGCCGCATCTTGCTCGATGGCCACGACGTTCCCCACGAGCGGCTGCAAGAACTAAGGGGGCGCGTTTTGGGCTATATTCCCCAGAGCGTCAGCGCCCTTAACCCACTGATTAAAACCGGCAGGCAGATCCAGAGAGCCGCAGGCCTGAGCGGCGATATGCCCTGCAATGACGAGATAGTGGAGAGGCTGAAGCGCTATCGCCTGTCGCCCGACCTGCTCAATCGCTATCCCCTTTCGCTGTCGGGCGGTATGGCCAAGCGGGTGCTTGTAAGCTGCGCCACGTTGAGCCAGTCGCGCTTTATTTTGGCCGACGAGATAACGGCCTGGCTTGACGAACGACATGCGGAAGTCCTGATGGGGCATCTAAAAACGCTTTGTGAGGAGGGCCGCGGGGTACTGTGGGTTACGCACGACCTGCATCTGGCTTCCCGCTATGCCGATAGAATCGCGGTTCTCCACCAGGGCGAACTTAAAGAGACGCTCTGCGCCCGCCAGCTTCGCAGCGGCGGCGGCAGCCCATGGATACAGTCGCTGTGGCGCTCGCTGCCGGAGTTTGATTTTTTCAACGAGCCTGAGGATAACGCGGTTCATGCTGCAAACGCATAATTTGAGCGTCCATCAGGGCGGCGCTGAGCTGTGGCGTTCGCTGAATTTGTCCATTGGGCCAGCGGAGCGGCTTGGCATTTTTGCGCCCAGCGGATATGGGAAAACGACGTTAGGGCGAGTCCTGGCCGGCTGGCAGCGGCCGAGCGCAGGCGAAGTTATGTTGGACGGCGAGCCGCTCCCAGCCAGCGGCTACTGCCCGGTTCAACTGGTTCCTCAGCACCCTGAACGCACGTTTAACCCCGCGCGCACCGTCGGTGCTGCGCTGCGCGACGTTTGGCAGCCGGAGGAGGAATGGCTTGAAGCGCTGTCGCTCCATCCACGGTTGCTAACGCGTTACCCTGATGAGGTTTCCGGCGGAGAGTTGGCGCGCATTGCCCTGCTGCGCGCCCTGGCCCCCCAAACGCGCTACCTGATCGCCGACGAAATCACCGCCCAATTGGACCCTTTCATTCAGGCTAAAGTGTGGCGCTTTCTCTTAGAGATAAGCGACCGCCGCCCCTTGGCGATGATCGTCATCAGCCACAGCCGCGCGCTGTTGAGCAACGTTTGCAGCCGCGTCTGGGAACCCGACTCGCGGGCAGCGGCCCGATAATCCTTTAGAGCTTCTTCACATTTTGCCCTGTTGCTTCTTGTTCCAAAAGAATAAGATCCTATAGTCGTGGGCCAACGCTCTGGCGACACTTTAGTTACCTTATCTCGAAGCACCAAGGACCCGGTTACCATGCCTGCTTTTTTATCCACGGCCAAACGCGCTCTGTCGACATGTCTCCCACACACGCTGCGCAATAAAATGATGATGCTGGCCATCCTGATGGTCACCGTGCCCACGCTGGTTATCGGCTATTTTGTTGAAACCGAGGGCAGAGACGCGCTGCTGGAAGAGAAAAGAATCAAGCTTTTCGCCGTCACTCACCTGTTGGACGAAGCGCTGGGAGACGATTTTCAGCGCTATGCCAACCTGTCGCGCGAAGACAGGATCCAGGCACTAAACCGCCTGCTGGCGCAGAGAACCGATCGGATCACCAAAGCATTTTCCGGCGTGGGGGCGGGCTACTATCACCGCGAACTCGACGCCATCGTGACCTACGGGCCGCAGGCGCAATACGGCTACGCCGTCGGCGTTTCCATCAAGCCGGACCACCCCGGCCGCGAGGTCATGGCCAGCGGAGAACCTCTGGTTAAGTGGGGTTCACAGGTGCGCGGCAACATCATGAACTCCATGATCCCGATTAAGCGGGAGGGTCAGGTCATCGGCTACATCTGGGCCAACGAGCTGTCAAACGACATTGACCGCCAAGCCTTGGCAATGGATATCAAAATCATGACGGTCATCGCCGTCGGCATGCTGCTCAGCGTTTGGCTTATCGCCGCATTTTCTCGCCGGTTCGCTTCCGATATAGACACAATTAAGGCAGGGCTCAACGAACTTCCGTTAGATCTCAATACAGTCATTCCGCCGATGAAAGGAGAAATGGGGGAGATAGCAGGCAGCGTCAACGCCCTTTCTCGGGCGCTTCGAGAAGCCAAGACGCTCAATGAGCTTATCGTAGAAAGCGCAGCGGATGGGGTTATCTCTGTCGATATCAACGGCTGCGTCACCATGATAAACCCGGCGGGTGAAACCATCACCGGCTACAAAAAGAAAGAGCTTATCGGTCGCCCCTATGCCGAAATCTTCGTGCATACCGACTTCGACAGTCCGGTGCTCGATACGCTGGAGCGCGGCATCGACCACGTCGCGCAGGAGGTCAACTTCCCGGGCAAGGGGCGTACTATTCAAATCAGCGTCAGCACCAGCCAGCTGCACAACGCTCAGGGCGAAACCGTCGGCGCGCTGGTTATCTTCACTGACCTGACAGCGGCCAAAGAGGTTCAGCGGCGCATCGAACAGGCCGAGCGCCTCGCCACGCTGGGCGAACTGATGGCGGGCGTGGCCCACGAAGTGCGAAATCCGCTGACGGCCATCAGCGGCTTTGTTCAGCTGCTTAAAGAAGGGGAGCAGGACCCGCAGCGTCTTGAGTACACGCATATCGTACTCAAAGAGGTTCGCTCTATTAACCGCGTTATTCAGCAGCTGCTGGACTTTGCCCGCCCTCGCCCAAGCCTTCACCAGAAAATCATGCTTAATCAGATTATTAACGAAAGCCTGATTTTAGTGAAAACCCGCGGGCTTGAGGCCAGAATCGACTTCCACGTCAATTTGGATGCAGAGCTGCCGGAGATCCACGCCGACGCAGAGCTGCTTAAGCAGGTCATCCTTAACCTTCTGATTAACGCCGTCCAATCCATCAACGCCAAAGGGGAAATCGACATATCTACGCGCACGCTCTCCGATGACAGGCAGGAAATCCGGATAAAGGACAACGGCTGCGGCATCCCTGACGCCATCAAGGCGAAAATTTTCGATCCGTTCTACACCACCAAGTCATCCGGAACCGGGCTTGGGCTTTCTATCAGCCAGCGCATCATTGCGTCCCACGGAGGTGATATCATGGTGGAAAGCGAACTCAACCGAGGCTCAACCTTTATTATTATTCTGCCGGTGACGCACAGCGAAGGAATCTTGCCATGAAAAAATCGTACCGCATTCTGCTCGTTGACGACGAAGAGAGCGTTTTACGCATGCTGATGGCCTTCTTTTCACACAACGGCCACCAGCCCATCTGCGCGCAGGACGGCCATCAGGCCGTTGAACTGTTCAAACAGCAGTCGCCGGACGTTGTGCTGATGGATATCCGCATGCCCAGGCTCAGCGGCATCGACGCGCTGCAGATGATGCGTAAGACCAATAAGGATACCCCCGTTATCCTGATGACTGCCTACGCCGCCGTTGAAACGGCGGTCGAGGCCCTGAGGCTCGGCGCTTTCGATTACGTCATCAAGCCCTTTGAGCTTGACGAGCTGAAGCTGATGGTGGACCGCGCCATGCAGCTGTGCGAAATGAAGCAGGAGATCAACCTGCTGCACCGCGCGCTGTCGGACAGCTATCAGTGGGATCGCATTTTAACCAACAGTCCAAAAATGATGGAGCTGTGCCGCGATACCGCTAAAATCGCCCAAAGCAGCGCCAGCGTGCTTATCACGGGTGAAAGCGGGACGGGAAAGGAGCTTATCGCCAAGGCTATCCACTACAACAGCCCCCGCGCCAAAGGGCCGTTTATTAAAATAAACTGCGGCGCGCTGCCCGAATCGCTGCTGGAAAGCGAGCTGTTCGGCCACGAGAAGGGGGCGTTCACCGGCGCGCAAACCCAGCGACAGGGCCTGTTTGAGCGGGCGAATCAGGGTACGCTGCTGCTGGATGAAGTCGGCGAAATGCCCCATAACCTACAGGTTAAACTGCTGCGCGTTCTGCAAGAGCGTGAATTTGAAAGGCTCGGCGGCAGCCAGACCATCAAAACCGATATTCGCCTTATTGCGGCCACCAACCGCAACCTGGCGCAGATGGTTGAACAGGGAACGTTTCGCCAGGACCTCTTCTATCGCCTGAACGTGATCCACCTGTCCCCGATTCCCCTGCGGGAGCGCCCTGAAGATATATCTCTGTTAGCGCAGCACTTTTTACAAAAGTTCAGCGCGGAAAACGGCAAAGAAATCGTCGAACTTGATCCCAGCACGCTGGCGATTCTAGAAGCCTACCCATGGCCGGGAAACGTCAGGGAGCTCTCCAACGCCATTGAACGGGCAGTGATCATGAGCAACGGCTTTATTATCTTCCCCGACGAACTGCCCGAACACCTGCAGCGGCAGCAAAACGTCCCCCACATCAGCGAAACCGTGCATACGCTGACGGGGCATACGCTAAAAGAGAACCTGAAGGCCTACGAGCGTGAGCTTATCTGTAACGCACTCAACGGCAATCAGGGCAATCGAGTTCAAACCGCAAGAGCGCTGGGCATCAGCCGCCGAGCGCTGATGTATAAGCTGCAGGAATACGAAATAGAATAGTTATACCTGTGTCATATCGACTCAAAGGGCCCGACGCTTCAGGCCCTTTCCCATCTTAATGGTGAAACAAAAAATGCACACCTGTGCAAAAAATTGCACTCTCTGACCGCCTGTTTCATCCCTGCTCTCGATTCAGCTACCGCTGCAAAGCCTGTTTAACTCTTTAATTATTAAAATGTTACCTGGACTTACGGTGAAAATCGCCCCGTAGGCATGCGGCTGGCACACCCCTTGCAATTCCTTATGCGAGCTCGTCCTCGGGCATCAACTATAAGGAATAATTATGAAAAACAAACAGATTGACATACAGCAAGCTGCTGAACACTTTCGTGATGGCATGACCATCATGGTTGGCGGTTTTATGGGTGTGGGAACACCGCCGCGTTTAGTCAAGGCTCTGCTCGACTCTGGCGTCAAAGACTTAACCCTTATTGCTAACGATACCGCATTTGTAGATACCGGCATCGGCCCTCTGGTCGTTAACGGCAGAGTAAAGAAAGTTATCGCCTCTCACATCGGCACCAACCCTGAAACCGGCAGACGCATGATCGCCGGCGAAATGGACGTCGAACTGGTTCCTCAAGGTACGCTGATTGAGCGCATCCGCTGCGGCGGCGCAGGTCTGGGCGGCTTCCTGACGCCGACCGGCGTGGGCACCGTCGTTGAAGAAGGCAAACAAAAGATTACTCAAAACGGCGTTGAATACCTGCTAGAACTTCCGCTGCGCGCCGACCTTGCGCTGGTTCAGTCTCACATTGCCGACAAGCAGGGCAACCTGGTTTATCAGCTGACCGCCCGCAACTTTAACCCGCTTATCGCTCTGGCGGCAGACGTCGTTATCGCTGAACCGGACGTTCAGGTCGAAGTTGGCGACATCGCCCCCGACGCCGTGATGACCCCCGGCGCCCTGATTGACTATATCGTTGCCCCCCAGGAGTGCTAATCATGAATGCTAAAGAACTTATCGCTCGCCGCGTAGCCCTTGAGCTACATGATGGAGACATCGTAAACCTGGGCATCGGCCTGCCGACGCAGGTGGTGAACTATCTGCCTCAGGACATCCACATCACGCTTCAGTCTGAAAACGGTTTTCTGGGCCTGGGCCCGGTCACCGAAGCGCATCCAAACCTGGTTAACGCCGGCGGCCAGCCCTGCGGCCTGCTTCCTGGCGCAGCCATGTTCGACAGCGCCTTCTCCTTTGCGCTGATCCGCGGCGGCCACGTTGACGCAAGCGTACTGGGCGGCCTGCAGGTCGACCAAAACGCAAACCTGGCCAACTGGATGGTACCGGGGAAAATGGTTCCGGGAATGGGCGGCGCAATGGACCTGGTTACCGGCGCCAAGCGCGTTATTATTGCGATGGAACACTGCGCTAAAGACGGTTCCTCCAAGATTTTAAAGCAGTGCACCCTGCCGCTGACGGCCAAAAACAAGGTCAGCATGATAGTGACCGAACTGGCCGTATTCGCCTTTGAAGGCGACAAGCTGGTGCTGAAAGAACGCGCGCCGGGCGTTTCTCTGGAAACTATCCGTGAGAAGACCGACGCAGATTACATTGTTGCAGCCAACGTGAAGGAAATGCCGATCGTTGTTGAGGAAGGTGTCGCATGATCGGTCGTATTTCCCGCTTCTTAACCGGATTTGTAAGCCGTTATCTGCCGGATCCGCTAATTTTCGCCATGCTGTTGACCATGCTGACGTTTGTCATCGCGCTGGCGCTGACGCCGCATACGCCTGTCGACATGGTGCAAATGTGGGGTAACGGCTTCTGGAACCTGCTCGGCTTCGGCATGCAGATGGCGCTGATTATCGTTACCGGCCACGCGCTGGCAAGCTCTGCGCCCGTCAAGCGCGTACTGCGCCTGACGGCCTCTGCGGCCAAAACGCCCGCTCAGGGCGTTATGCTGGTCACCTTCTTTGGTTCAGTTGCCTGCGTTATCAACTGGGGGTTTGGCCTGGTGGTTGGCGCCATGTTCGCTCGCGAAGTGGCTCGCCGCGTTAAGGGTTCAGACTATCCGCTGCTTATCGCCTGCGCCTACATCGGCTTTTTGACCTGGGGCGGCGGTCTTTCCGGCTCTATGCCCCTGCTGGCGGCGACGCCCGGCAACCCGGTTGAGCACATTGCCGGCCTGATCCCGGTTAGCCAGACTATCTTCACCGGCTACAACATCTTTATCACTCTGGCGCTTATCGTCATTATGCCTTTTGTCACCCGCATGATGATGCCAAAGCCCGGCGATGTTATTACCGTCGACCCTGCGCTGCTGCAAGAAGAAGCGGACTACCAGAAGAAGCTGCCTGCCGATGCGCCTGTCGCGGAGAAAATGGAAGAAAGCCGCATTATCGCCTTTATTATCGGCGCGCTCGGCATTGCCTATCTGGGCATGTACTTCTATGAGAAGGGCTTCAATATCACCATCAACACCGTCAACATGATGTTTATGATTGCCGGTATCTTGCTGCACAAGACGCCGATGGCCTATATGCGCGCCATTTCCGCTGCGGCAAGAAGCACTGCGGGCATTCTGGTGCAGTTCCCGTTCTATGCCGGTATCCAACTGATGATGGAACACTCCGGTCTGGGTGGGCTTATCACCGAGTTCTTCATCAACGTAGCCAACAAAGACACTTTCCCACTGATGACGTTCTTTAGCTCGGCGCTTATCAACTTTGCCGTTCCGTCAGGCGGCGGCCACTGGGTTATCCAGGGTCCGTTCGTTATGCCTGCCGCACAGGCGCTGGGCGCTGACCTGGGTAAATCCGCCATGGCTATCGCCTACGGTGAACAGTGGATGAACATGGCTCAGCCGTTCTGGGCTCTGCCGGCTCTGGCCATTGCGGGCCTGGGCGTTCGCGACATCATGGGCTACTGCGTTACCGCCCTGCTGTTCTCTGGTCTGATATTCGTTATCGGCCTTACGGTATTCTGATAACTACAACTTTGCTCTAAATAATTCGAGTTGCGGGACAAAACGCCTAAGGCGTTTTGAACAGCGCTAGCGCTGGCCCTGAAAGGGTGAACCCGTAGGGGTGAATCACGCGGCAAGAGAGTGAATCCCCAGGAGCTTACATAAGTAAGTGACTGGGGTGAACGACAAATCTGTCTGGAACAGATTTGAACGCCGTTTGCGGCGGCCCGCAAGGGCGAGGCCCATGGATGGGCCGAGTATTTACAGCCAACGCACTCGCAGCTTGAAGTATGACGAGCATATAAGGAATTTAAGTGATGAATAATATAGTCATCGTCAGCGCCGCTCGTACCGCCATCGGCAGCTTTAACGGCGCACTGTCCTCTGTCGCGGCCGTCGATCTGGGCGCTTTAACCATTCGCGAAGCCATTGCCCGTGCGGGGATTGGCGCTGAGCTGATTGAAGAAGTCGTCTTCGGCAACGTGCTGCAAGCGGGCCTGGGCCAAAACCCGGCACGTCAGGCGCTGCTGAAAAGCGGCATTGCCGAATCCGTCTGCGCTTACACCGTCAACAAGGTTTGCGGATCCGGCCTTAAGAGCGTAGCGCTGGCAGCTCAGTCCATCGCCGCAGGCGACGCGGAGATCGTGGTCGCTGGCGGGATGGAAAACATGAGTCAGGCGCCTTACCTGCTCGACAGCAAGGCCCGCTGGGGCTATCGCATGGGCGACGACAAGCTTGTGGACGTCATTTTGAAAGACGGTCTGATGTGCGCAACGCACGACTACCACATGGGTATCACCGCTGAGAACGTCGCTAAAGAATACGGCATCAGTCGCGAAGAGCAGGACGCTCTGGCGCTCTTCTCTCAGCAAAAGGCCGTTGCCGCCATCAATAGCGGTGCGTTTAAAGAAGAAATCGTGCCGGTAACGGTCAAAACCCGTAAAGGCGAGACCGTAGTTGATACCGACGAATTCCCTAAGGCGGACACCACGGCAGAAGGGCTGGCGAAGCTGCGTACGGCCTTCACCAAAGAGGGTACCGTTACCGCCGGTAACGCTTCAGGTATTAACGATGGCGCCGCGGCGCTGGTCGTGATGACGGAAAGCCGCGCCAAGGCGCTCGGCCTCAAGCCTTTGGCTCGTATCAAGAGCTATGCCAGCGGCGGCGTTGCGCCATCGCTGATGGGCATGGGTCCGGTGCCGGCAACGCAGAACGCGCTTAAAAAGGCGGGAATGCAGCTTTCGGACATTGACCTTATCGAAGCCAACGAAGCCTTCGCCGCCCAGTTCCTGGCCGTCGGCAAAGTGCTCGGGTTCGACCCGGCCAAAGTCAACGTCAACGGCGGCGCTATCGCGCTAGGCCATCCGATCGGCGCCAGCGGCGCGCGCATCCTCGTTACTCTGCTGCATGCGCTTAAAGCACACGATAAGACCTACGGGTTGGCGACGCTGTGCATCGGCGGCGGTCAGGGAACGGCGATGATCGTTGAACGTCTGAACTGATAGCCCCTTGTTGAGCCGCCGCACTGCGGCGGCTCTTTTATATTTCCTTTCGCAGCAGTTTACTGAATAAAGCACGCTCATCATAAACGGCAAACAGACGCCGCCTTTCACACTGGTTTATTCTCTCTTCGCGCTTCTCTGCTCTTTTTAATCGTAAAACCATGGTGTTATCGTCAATAAATACTACATCTCGGGCGCTATCGCGAAGGATCGGACAATTATCTAAAAATGTGATACACCTCCAATGCGCCACAAACATCCATATATTTGATGATGTAAACTAATAGTAACAAATGTTAGTTATTACAATAATTATCAGGCGCCTTACTTAACGATATCCAACTCGGCTTGGCGTCAATCGTTCAGGCTAAGCCGCCACCGTCAGGCTCGCTATTCATACAATAATACCGTTAACCCTTCAGGAGGCTGCATGCCGTTGTCCCCCCGTCGTTTTATTCTATCCGCACTGTTCCTTGCGTTGGCTAGCCCGATATCATCCGTTTACGCCAAGTTCGATCCCACAAAAGAGTTTCAGGAACCGCCAGCGGTAGCCGAGCGCTTCACAGAGCCCAAGGGCGTTCAGTTTGATACGCCCGCATTTAAAAAAGGGAAAGTCGACTTTACTTCGCAGAAGGAAATGGAGAATTTTATTGAGCGGCTGGCGCAGTCCTCTCCCCATCTGCGTGTTAAAACGCTCGGGCGTTCACAGCAGGGTCGAGCGATCCCTATGCTGGTTTTCTCCGCCGAACGGGCGGCCTCCGCGCAGACGCTGATGAAAAACGGCAAGCCGACGGTACTCATCGTTGCCCTACAGCACGGCAATGAGCCCGCTGCCGGTGAAGCGGCTCTGGCATACGCTAAAAGCCTGGCGGAAAATAAAGAAGGGGACGTTCTGTCTCGGATTAACGTGCTGATCATCCCGCGCGCGAATCCAGACGGCGCCGAGCACTTTACGCGCGACCTCGCCAACGGCGTCAACCTCAACCGCGATCACCTGCTTTTAGCCTCGCCGGAAAGCCGGGCAATAAATCAGCTAATGACTCAATATCAGCCTGACGTCGTTCTGGACGCCCATGAGTTCAGCGTCGCCGGGCGCTGGGTAAAGAAGTTTGACGCGGTGCAAGGGTACGATGCGCTAGTGCAGTACGCCACGACGACCAACCTCCCGGCTTCGCTCAGTGAAGCGATGAAGTCCACCTACAACGAAACCATCTTCGCCGCTTTCAAAGAAAACTCGCTGAACGCCTTCGTTTACTACACGACCAACCAGATTAACCTTGAGGATAAAACGCTCTCTATGGGCGGCGTCGGCGCTGACGCCATGCGCAACGTCGCCGGCCTGCGCAATTCAGTTTCCTTCCTGTTGGAAACGCGCGGCGTCGGCATAGGAAAGGCACACTTCGAGCGCAGGGTCTGGACGCAGTTCGTTGCCATGCGGGCCATGGTCAACGCGGCTGCCAAGCAGCCGGAACAGCTGCTGGCTCTGGGACGCGCCGTGCGCAATGAAGTCATTGAGGCCAGCGGTAAAGGCGAGCTCACCGTAAAGGGCAAGGCGGCTAAAGGTACGCAAGAAGTCACGCTGCTAGACGCCAAAACCGGCGAGCCCAAAACCTTTGACGCAGACTGGCGCTCCTCTTTAACGATTGAACCCGTACTGACCCGCCCTCGCCCCTATGGCTATCTTCTGCCGGTCAGCCAGAAAGCCGCAGCAAAAAAGCTGCGCGAACTGGGCATCGAGGTTTACGTCGTCAAGTCCGAACAGCGCGCGCCGGTTGAACGCTACGACATCGTTGAGCGCAAGGCAAACCGCAAGACCGACGTGACCGGCAAAATTGGAAAGACGGGCAACGAAATGGTGCAGGTCACGGCCAAACTGAGCGGCGAAGTGCTCACCGACATCGCAGGCTATTACTACGTGCCGATGAATCAGCCGCTGGCAAACCTGGCGGTCGCCGCGCTGGAACCGGAAACGCAGAGCAGCTTTGTCGCAAACGGCATCATCACGTTGCCAAAAGAGGGAACAAAAGGAGCTGACATAGTACCGCTATACCGCTTGACGCAGGATGCGCCAATGGTGGTTGAGCTGTTTTAAACCATTTAGGCCCGTCAGAACGACGGGCCTATCATTCCTGGGCTATTCAAACTTCTCTTCAACGTTAAAGAGAACTTCACAGTCGCAGTAGCCGCCGTTGTCATTAAGCCACGCGATGACGGCTTCTGCATTTTCTACACCGCGCTCTGCAAGAAGCCTCTTCGTCAGGGTAAGCGAGTGGTCGCATCCCTTTGTATCAACCTCGCGGTCCAAATAGTCAAACAGGAGCTGAAACAAGGGCCGAGTCATCGGTAAATCGGCTTCAAAAGCCTCCTGCTGTTGCTGCTTCCATGCGTTTTTCAACGCCCGCTGGTGGGCCTTCTCGTTATTCTTTGCCATGCGCTAATCATCCATTGATAAGAACGAAGTCCGATTCTGTACAGGTTATATACAGTTTAAATATTCACGCTCAACCAACGCCGGACGCTCTTGCCAACGCTTATAAAATCCATTTTATTCCTCTCACAGACGGCATGAACCGCTTCGTCTAAAAACAAAGGCTGAACGGGAGGTTTATCCGGTTCAGCCTTGGTAAAGGTCGTTTTTACAACGCTCTTAACGACCGTCTATTTAACAAATCCTCGGCAGCGGCTCGCTGTGTGGGAGGTCAAGCAGGCGGGTTGCGCCAAATATTCCGGTCAGCTGAACGCGCTTACTCTCGGTTACGGTGCCGATGGCGGCGGCGTCCTGCCCCAGAGGATGCGCTCTGAGCCGGGTCAGCGTTTCCTGTTCGGCCTCCGGCGAAACGACAATGACCAGCTTGCCTTCGTTAGCAAAGTTAAGCGGCTCCAGCCCCAGCAGTTCACACACGCCGCGCACGGCGTTTTTCACCGGCAGCGCGCCTTCGCTAATCGACATGCCGCAGCCGCTGGCGGCGGCGAACTCGTGCAGAATAGCGGTAACGCCGCCGCGCGTTGCGTCACGCAGGGCGCGAACGCCCGGTATATCGCGCAGCGGCGCAATCAGCGGCGTCAGCACCGCGCAGTCGCTCTTGAGTTCGGCCTCAAGCCCCAGCCCTTCGCGCAGGTTGAGGATCGTCGCGCCGTGGTCGCCCAGCGTACCGCTGACCAAAATGCGGTCACCGGGTTGGATATGCTGTGCGCCCCACTGAATGGCGGAAGAAATGGTGCCGATACCGGCCGTGTTGATAAACACCTTATCCGCCGCGCCGCGCTGCACGACTTTGGTATCGCCGGTGACAATCTCAACGCCCGCGTCGGCGGCCGTCTTCGCCATGGCGGTAACAATCTGCTCCAAATCTTTAAGCGGCAGCCCTTCTTCAAGAATAAACCCGCAGGAGAGATACTGCGGCACCGCGCCGCTCACCGCTACGTCGTTTACCGTACCGCACACCGCCAGCTTGCCGATGTTGCCGCCGGGAAAAAACAGCGGGTCGATGACGTAGCTGTCGGTGCTGAACGCCAGACGATCGCCCAGCGTGGTCAGCTTGGAAAGCGGAATGCGGGCCTGGTCTTCACGCTCATTGAGAGCCGCATTAGAAAACGCCTGCAAAAACAGGCTTTCAATCAGCTGCTGCATAGCCTGACCGCCGCTGCCGTGCGCCATAGTCACGACGTCTTTTTCACTAAATGACATGCTTAAACCCGTTACCGACGATATTGATAATAAGCCGCGCAGGCTCCTTCGGAAGAGACCATCAGCGCGCCAAACGCGTTTTGCGGCGTACAGCGAGTGCCGAACAGCGGGCAGTCGTTGGGCTTACAGCGCCCGGTCAGCACGTCGCCGCAGCGCGCCTGAGGATCGTCCGCCACCTTATGTTCCTGAGTATTAAAACGCAGCTCGGCGTCAAATTCGCGATAGGCCGACGTCAAACGCACGCCTGAACCGGCGATTTCGCCCAACCCGCGCCATTCGCTGCTTTCTTTCAGTTCGAAAACTTCGTCCAGCGCCTTTTGAGCAAGGGTATTACCCTGAGCGGGAACGATCCGCTTGTACTGGTTTTCAACTTCGCAGCGTCCGTCTTTGAGCTGTTCCACCAGCATCGCCAGCGCCTGCAGGATGTCGAGCGGCTCAAAACCGGTCACCACCAGCGGCTTGTGGAAATCCTCAGTGATAAAGCCGTAGGGCGTGGTTCCTATCACCATGCTGACGTGGCCCGGCGCCAAAAAGCCGTCAATGCGTACGTCAGGCTGCTCAAGCAGGCTTCTCAGCGTAGGGATAATGGTGATGTGCTGGCAGAAAATGGAAAAGTTGTTCAACCCGCGTCGCTTCGCCTGCTGTAGCGTGATCGCCGTGCTCGGCATGGTGGTTTCAAACCCGAGGCCGAAAAACACCACCTGCTTGCCAGGGTTCTGCTCAGCAAAGGTTAAGGCGTCCAGAGGCGAATAGACGATGCGCACGTCGGCGCCTCTTCGCTTGGCATCGAGCAGCGAACCCTTGCGCCCCGGCACGCGCATGGCGTCGCCGTAAGTACAGAAAATAACGTCAGGCCGTTCGGCAATCTCGATACAGCCGTCGATCCGCCCCATCGGCAGCACGCACACCGGGCAGCCGGGACCGTGAACAAACTCGATTTCCGGCGGCAGAAGTTGGTCGATGCCAAACTTATAAATCGCGTGCGTATGGCCGCCGCAGACTTCCATTAATTGCAGCGGGCGCTGCTTCGCCCACTCAATCTGTGAAACGGTGCGTGCTATGCGCGCCAGCAGCGCCTTAGCCAGCTCCGGGTCGCGAAACTCATCGACGTACTGCATCATCCGCTCCGGCATTGATGCCAAGGAAGTCGCCGACCTCGTGCTCCAACGCGCTCATCGCCGTCAGGGCTTCAATCGTCGCCTGGGCCTCTTCTTCGTCGATGATGCTCATCGCAAAGCCGACGTGAACCAAAACCCACTGACCGAGAAGATCGGCGGGTTCCCCTTCACAGATAAGGCCAATGTTGACGTCGCGCTTTACGCCGCAAACGTCAACCTGCGCCAGTTGATGGATATCGTTTCCTACGGCAACGATTTGGCCGGGTACGCCTAAGCACATTGTTGACTCTCCAACCACGACAGCCAGGCGTCCATACCCTCACCGCTGGTCGCGGATACTTTAATAACCAAAATTTCAGGATTAACCCTGCGTGCGTTGGCGATACAGGCGTCAACGTCAAAGCTCAGGTAAGGCAGCAGGTCAATCTTATTAAGCAGCATCACCTTCGACGCTGCGAACATGTGAGGATACTTCAGCGGCTTATCTTCTCCTTCCGTCACGGAAAGCACCGCAACCTTGGCGCGCTCGCCCAGATCGAAGCTGGCCGGGCAAACCAGATTACCCACGTTTTCAATAAACAGCACGCTGTCCTTCTGTAAAGACAGGCGAGCCGCGGCGTCCTGCACCATTTGCGCATCCAGATGACAGCCTTTACCGGTATTCACCTGAATCGCCGGTACGCCGGTGGCGCGAATGCGCTCGGCGTCATTCGTAGTCTGCTGGTCGCCTTCAATCACCGCGCAGGGGACTTTTTCACGCAGGCGCAGCAGCGTTTCGGTCAACAGCGTCGTCTTGCCGGAACCGGGGCTTGAAACCAGATTCAGCGCCAAAACGTGCAGCTCGGTAAAGTAGGCGCGGTTGTGCTCGGCCAAATGGTTATTTTTGCTCAACACGTCCATTTCGATTTGCAGCATGCGCTTCTGGTTCATACCCGGCGCGTGAGTTCCCGCTTCGCCGTGACCATAGTCCAAATCGTTGTTCACTTCGCGCGGCGCAAAGTCTTCTTCAGGCTGCTCTGAGGATTCGTTTTCCATCTCGAGCTCAAACTCAACGTCGCCCATCTTGTTGGCGATCGCGGTATGCACGTGATGATGCACGTCACCCTGATGGTGATAGTGGTGATGAATAATCACCGTGCGCGACAGAGGACCGTCATGGTCATGGGAATGGCGATGGCCGTGCCCATGGGTATGATGGTGACCGTGGCCGTGAGAATGGTGATGATCATGACCGTGCTCGTGGTGGTGATCGTGCTCATGAGCATGATGGTGGTCATGGCCGTGCTCGTGGTGGTGATCGTGCTCATGAGCATGATGGTGGCCATGGCCGTGCTCGTGGTGGTGATCGTGTCCGTGAGCGTGATGGTCTCCGTGCTCATGGTGATGGGCGCGATCGTCGCCTTCAATTCGCCGCTCGCCGGCGGCGCATCCGCAGGTAGTACACATAAAGTCTCCCTCGGGAAATATCCCGTCACGGTTTTGGAGGCCAGGCCGCACACGCCCCTGAATCGATAGGCGGGAATGACGGTCAAAGCCTAAGTGTAGAGCCTATTTCATTAGGCGCTATCGTTGCCGCTAGTTTGAGCTCGGCCGACGTGCAAAACCGAAACGTACGTGCAGTACGCGAGGATGAGTGAGCGCTGCCGGGGTCAAAATAGCAAATAAAATAGCCTAATGAGGTAGGCTCTTATTCAACTTCGATTTCTTTAATCTGTAGTGTATCACCGTTATCGACGCGGAGTCGAAAGCCTTGGCAGTGAGGACACTGCGCTTCGTGGCTGGTGATTTCCACTTCTCGGCTACAGTCCCAGCACCAGGCCTGCGCCGCTTTATGAATGATGTGCAGCTGACTGCCTTCCGCTACCGTACCGCGACAGGCAACGTCGAAACCGAAGCGCAGCGCGCCTTCTTCAACGCAGGAAAGCGCGCCGACTTCCAGCCAGACGCCGGTGACGCGCTTAACGCCGTGTTGAAGAGCCTGTTGCGAAATGATGTCAACGGTGCTCTGGCAGAGGGACAGCTCATGCATCGCCGCTGTTCCTGCGGCCCAGCAGCAGAGCTCGGCGGGCTAACTGGGTCGGCGCATCGGGATCGCTGACCGGCAGAGACAGCAGCATCCGCACGCAGTCGTTCGCCAGCTGAACGCCCTGCTCTGGCTGGAGCGTTCTATCCAGCGGAGACATCAGTGAGCAGGTCAGATATTGGGAAACGCCTTCCAGCTCGCCGACAGTAAACGTCATGGTGCCATAGGGCATCGTCAGCCCAATTTTTTCGCTGATCTTACGCTTTGGCCAAACCTGATTGGGGCCGGGAAAAATTAGTGCGCTGAGCATCCAGGGCGTGACGACGCTGCCAACCCACTGTCCTTCAAACAGGGTAAAGTCGGAAACATGGACCGGCATGTTGGGATGAAGGAAAGAAAGATCGTGCATCGACCGTTCGGCAATCGCCTCAAAGGCGGCCTGAACCAGCGGCGTAGGGCTTTTTTCGTAACCTAAAATCTCGTCGGACATTCTTACTGCTCCTTGGGAATCGCTTCCACGCCGGACTCACGTAAAGCGGCGAGCACTTCCTGCAGGGCAGGTTCAACCATCGCTTCAATCGTCGCCGTCATGCCAATATGCGGCTCAAGAGACTCCGGGATCACGCCGACAAGCGTCAGCTTACGGGGGAATTCCCCCGTAAAGCGGAGGGCCGACAGAACGTCGGCCAGGCCTAACTGATGCGGTGAGATCTTATTAGTAAAAAGCGTCGGAACTTCTTCGTCGCGTAGGATCATAATCGTTCCCGGCGTACGCTTCTTGGAAACCACGGCATCGGCAATGATCAGGTGATCCCGGTCAGCCATCACTTCCAACAGCTCCATTCCGGCGGTACCGCCGTCAAGAACTTCCACGTATTCCGGCAGGTCGTAGCGCTGCTCAAGCGCCTCAACGATACGAACCCCAATCGCTTCGTCGGTCAACAGCACGTTGCCGACGCCTAATACTAATATCCGCATTAAAGAACCTTAACTGTAACTACATCGTTGCCATCAGCATCAACTACGTGCACCGCACAAGCCATGCAAGGGTCGAAGGAGTGAATGGTACGAACCACTTCCAGCGGCTTCGCCGGATCGGCGATCGGCGTTCCGATCAGCGACTGCTCGTACGGCCCGATTTCACCGTTCGCGTTACGCGGAGCGGAGTTCCAGGTCGTCGGTACAACCGCCTGATAGTTGGCAATCTTGCCGCCCTTAATGACCATCCAGTGAGACAGCATACCGCGCGGAGCCTCCAGGAAGCCAACGCCTTTGTACTCAACGTTAGGATCGATGTTCGGCTTAACAAAGGTCACGTGGTCGCCGGTACCGATGTTGGTGATAAGCGCATTGAACTGATCCTGCAGCACTTGCTGCAGCTCACAGGCGTGAACGGTACGGCCAACGACGCGGCCCAGCGTAGAGTGAAGGTCGTCAATGCCGATAGTCTTACCGGTTAGTTTAGTATACAGCGCGCCGATTTCCTCAAGCTTGGTCTTGGTCGCTTCGTGACCCGCGGCCAGCTTACACAGCATGTTGGCCAAAGGACCCACTTCAACGGCCTTGCCGTAGAACGTCGGAGACTTAACCCAGGAGTATTTGCCGTCAGCGTCCCAACCGGTGTAGTTAGGAATCGTGGTGCCTTCCCACGGCGCCTGCGGCTCTTCGTCCTTATACCATGCGTGCTTAGCGCTCTCTTCGATGCCCTTGATCAGGTACTCATCGGACTGAGAGTCGATGCGGCGGAACGTAGACAGATCGCTGTTGGTGATATAACCGCCCGGGAACAGGAAGCTGCCGTTTTTGCGATCGGTCGGGAATTCCGGCGTGCTCAGGTAGTTTACCGAGCCCTTGCCCAGCGCCAGCCACTCTGGATAGAAGGCGGCGATAACGGCGGTATCCACTTTGTACACCTGTTCAACGAAGTCGCTTAAGCGATCGATGAAGGACTTGATGTACATCAGGCGCTCAAGGTTCAGCGTGCCCAGGCCGTCCAGGTTAATCGGGTTGGCAACGCCGCCAACGGCCAGGTTCTGGATGTGCGGAGTTTTGCCGCCCAGCAGAGCTACAACGCGGTTAGCGTCACGCTGGCATTCCAACGCCTGCAGGTAGTGCGCTACTGCTATCAGGTTCACTTCAGGCGGCAGCTTCATCGCCGGGTGACCCCAGTAGCCGTTGGCGAAAATGCCAAGCTGACCGCTGGCGACCAGGCTCTTAATCTTGTTCTGCACCTTGGTGAACTCTTCGGCGCTGTTTTGGTGCCAGCTAGACACGCCCTTCAGCAGCGCTTCCGCTTTGGCCGGATCGGCCTTCAGCGCAGAAGTGATGTCCACCCAGTCCAGCGCGGACAGCTGATAGAAGTGAACGATGTGGTCGTGCGTAGTGTGCGCGGCCAGAATGATGTTACGGATGTACTGCGCGTTAAGCGGCACGTCGATTTTCAGTGCGCTTTCAGCGGCGCGAACGGAAGCCAGCGCGTGGGTAGTCGTACATACGCCGCAAATGCGCTGCACGATCATCCAGGCGTCGCGAGGATCCTTATCCTTCACGATCTCTTCCATACCGCGCCACATGGTTGCTGACGCCCAGGCTTTGGAGACAACTCCATTCTCAATTTCGCAGTCAATGCGTAAGTGACCTTCGATACGAGTTACCGGGTCAATAGTGATTCGTTGGCTCATGCTTTACTCGCCTCTTGATGCTTATTAACTTGTTTTTTTAACGGTGGAAGAATCGGCAGTAGACGAATGAGTAAGATATAGGCACATATCTCAATAGCCACAAAGCCAATTGTAATTAACAGCTCTTCCCATCTCGGGAAATAGTGATAACCGCCACCCGGATTGAAGGCAACCAGCGAGTAGGACATACGCCACATCGCACAGCCCAACAGCATACTCAACGCGCCGATAAACAGCATACGAGAGTCGTTGCGCATTTTAGGAATGCGGAACACTACCAGAGGGAACGCCAACAGCAGGATTTCTATCCAGAACATCACAGAGTAGAAATCACCCGCGAACGCGTAGGAAAGCTTATCGTGATAGATAATCTCACCGAAGCGAGCTACCAGGAACAGCAACAGGAAGACGCTGAGCGTTCCAATAAGCTTGTTAAACAGGTGCTTCTCTTCAGGCCCGTTGCCTTTCAGCCCGGCCTGTACCAAGGAACCTTCGAAAATGACGATCGAGAAGCCCATGATAAACGCCGTAAACAGAGAGAACAGCGGCAGCATTTCGTAGCTTTGCCACAGCGGATGCACTTTGTTACCGGCTGCGATCATCAGTGAACCCATTGATGACTGGTGCATGGTCGGCAGCAGCGCGCCCAGCGCGATGATAAAGAACATCACCTTGTTGATACGCTTAAGCGAAACCTTCCACCCCAGGCGCTCAAACAGCGCAGGGGCAAACTCCAGCGCCATCACGCCGATGTAGATGGTCATACACACCGCCGTTTCAAACAGCACCGAGTTCACGTTAAAGTGCCCCGGAATGTAGAAGTACGGCAGGTTCCAGTAACGGCCTACGTCAATGGTGATGGACAGACCGCCCAGCGAGTAGCCGAACAGGCTGGCCAACAGCGCAGGACGAACCAGCGGGTGATATTCGCCTTTATTAAAGACATAGACCGCCCAGGCCAGCGCCCAGCCACCGCAGGCAAAGCCGGTGCCGATCAAAAGGTCAAAGGCAATCCAGATACCCCAGGGATAGCCGCCGTTCAGGTCGGATACCGAGCCCAGGCCCAAAACCAAACGCTTGACGATGAAGATCAGGCACAGGATAACCAGCGGCCCGAAAATCAAGACAGGTTTGCTGATGAGTTTCCCGCCCAGCGGTTTAGGATCATGACTCATGATCGTCTCCTCCTTCGTGATGGTCGTTCTTGGTGTTGCGACGAACCAGCACGGTCAAGCCCGCTAAAACGGCCAACGGCAACATCATGCCCTTATACACCGTATGTTGGATGTGTTCAGAACGCGCCCCGGTAGAGAGGTCAGCCAGCTCCGGCAAATCCAGGTTCTTGTAAGGAACGCCGGTCAATACCAGAACCTGCGTACCGCCACCTTCATGCTCACCGTACAGGTGCGGATAGTACTTCGGCACCGTATGCAGATAGGGGTCATTTGAATGCACGGTTTGACGCGGATAGTGGTACTCCGAGCCTGGCTTGAGCTCAAGGCGCTTTTTGGCTTCAGCCAGCAGATCTTCGCGAGTGCCGAAAATCACCGCACCGGCAGGGCAGACTTCAACGCAGCCCGGTAGACCGCCTTTGTCCAGGCGCTCAACGCCCTTCTGGTTGCACAGCTCGCACTTGTGCAGTTTGCCAAACGGGTTGTTATAGTCGTACTTCGGCACGTTGTAAGGACAGCCGACCATGCAGTAACGGCAGCCGGTACAGACGTCTGCGTCATAGTGAACTATGCCGGTTTTCGGATCCTTTTTCAGCGCGGAAACCGGACATACGGAAACGCAGTTCGGATCGACGCAGTGCATACACTGCTTCTTGATGTAGGCGTAGCCGTCGACTTCCTGATCCTTATGTTCACCGTTACCACTGCTCCATACCTGAATAATGTTGTTGGTATAAGGAGAGAGCTTGTCGTTATTCGACCACGTTTGCGGCCCTTCCGGATTGCGCGCGGGGAAGTTGATGTCCTGACACTTGGTAACGCAGGCCTGACAGCCTACGCACAGCGTTGAGTCATAGAGCATTCCCAGCGAACCCGGAATCGGCGGGCGGTTTTCCGCTGCGGCAAAGCTGGTAGAAGTACTTCCCGCCAGCAGCGCACCGCCTGATGCGATTTTTAAAAAGTTGCGTCTATTCACGGTTATTCTCCCCGTGAGCCAGCATCATCTTTCTTTTGCTGACGTCCAAGTTCACGAACCGTCATTACGCTCACGCCGGCAACTACCCCGACAACGCCGCCGAGAAGACCGATGGCCGTAGGCGAAATGCTGCCGCCTTCTTTGCTGTTCACGTCTGGCTTGGCATAGCGCGGCGTTGGGTTTTCAACGTTAGCCAACTGGTGGATCCCTTTATGGAAACCGACGCCCTCTTCGTTACAGCCGTAGCACGGATGGCCGATAGCCACTGGCCAAACGCCGCCCACGTCGCAAAACTGCAGCGTTGAACAGTTACCGTAAGTTTCCGGCCCCTTACAGCCTAAGTGATACAGGCACCAGCCTTCGCGATGACCATCATCGCCGAACTCTTTGGCAAAGCGGCCCGCGTCAAAGTGGGGACGACGCTCACAGTGTTCGTGGATCAGGCGACCATAGGCAAAGGTCGGACGGTTTTTCGCATCAAGCTTGGGCGCTTTACCGAACGTAATGACGTGGGCAACGGTCGCCAGGAAGTTATGCGGGTTAGGCGGACAACCTGGAATATTGATAACGGTTTTGCCCGGCAGAACTTCCTGCAGGCCAACGGCGCCAGTCGGGTTGCTGCCCGCCGCGGCCACGCCGCCCCATGCGGAGCAGGAGCCGATGGCAATGATTGCCGCAGCGCCTTCAGCCGCCTTGCGGATGTGATCGATGATAGGCTCACCGGCAACCATGCAGTAAATACCGTTGTCTTTTAACGGAATAGAACCATCCACAACTAAAACGTACTGGCCTTTGTATTTCTCAATGGCATTGTGCTTATTCTCTTCCACTTGATGACCGAACGCAGCGGACAACACCTCATGGTACTCAAGAGAAATGGTTTCCAGCACCAGGTTCTCAACGGTAGGGTGAGTCGCGCGCAGCAGTGATTCTGTACATCCAGTACACTCCTGCGCCCCGATCCAGATGACCGGCGGGCGTTGCGGGTTACTAACCGATTCCGCAATTTCTGCGGCTGCGTTCGCGCTCAGTCCCATGGTGGCGGCCAACGCGGTACACAGCTTCATAAAATCACGGCGATTAATACCGTGGGAAGGAAGAAGAGCGTTATCTTCTATCATTATAGTTATTCCTTTACGGTGACTAACGACATTGTTCATTCATGAATGAGGATATGGTGGGCAGATGTTAAGTCCGTGTAGCCGACGACTCTTGATAAAGATCAAGAGCTATGGAATAACAGTCTAGTTTTTCATTGATATGTGACTAAAAACGATTCAGCCGCAGAATATTTCAAACAAATACTTAACAACATATCAATAAAAAATAACAACAACCCACAATATATAACCACGGAAATATTATACCGTAGGCCAACATCCCTGATTCTTGATATCGATCAGGAAGCGTCAGAGCGGGAAAAAATAATAAGTAACAAAATATAAATGGATTATAAAATAAGCGGAATATCGTTATTCTATTAAAGAAAAATGTAAGTAAAAAAAACTTATTTTATTTTTGACGAGTCCCTGACGATTAAAGAAACAGGAAGCGTTGTAATAATTTCCATCTCGCTATCGGCGCTTTCCCCTTTTGAGTAAAATTCCATTTGTGACAATAGCTTATTAGCCGCACAAGCTCCCATCTTCTGTCTGGGAATCGAAATACTAGATAAGGATACATTTAAACTTTCAAGTAAATCAATATCCGAAAAACCGACAACAGAAATATCTTCCGGTACTCTTAAATTATGGTGATAGCAATAGTTTAGAACGCCCAATGCGGTTTCATCATTAACAACAAATAACGATACAGGTAATTTATAGTTCTTTAGAATTTCCGGCATCATGGCATAGCCGTCCTCTGCCCGAAGCTTTTCTACAAAAAAAACGCTGTGCTGTGGATTAAAGTTCTTATCCGCCTTTTTCATCGCATCGCAGTACCCCTGATAGCGATGCTCAATGCCCGACTTCGCCGCGATCGGGCCTGCGATGTGCAGCACTGGGCGATGAGGGATCGATAGTAAATGCTCCGTCGCCATCCTTGCTCCCACGGCGTTATCTGCAACCACGGCGGGAAACAGTTCATCCATCGCATGGCTTATCAGCACCAGAGGGATATTGTAGCGAGACGTGAGCTCCGTCAGGTGGGAGGTCTCCTTAGAGCACGGCAAAATGATAATACCGTCAACGCCCAACTGCGCCAGCTTTCTTACCTGCTCTTGCTCCTTTTCCAAATCATCCCGGGTTTGAGATACCCAGTAGGAGAAGTCGATCCTGTTAGTTACCTCTTCCATGCCGGTAAAAAAGTCGCGGAAAAAGGGGTTGTTAAAGTAGTTAATCACCACGCCAAACGCCCGCGTGTGGCTCCCTCGCAGCGAGCGAGCCCCTGCGTTAGGCACGTAGCCCAGCTCGGCGGCGACGCGCTTTATCTCTTCCCTGCGGGCAGGCGTTAAAGAACCCCGATTGTTCAGCGCCATAGAAACCGCCGTAGCGGAAACGCCCACGATTTTGGCAATGTCTTTTACCGTAATGCGACGGCTGCGTTTCTCACTCATGGCTGGCTCTGGGTCGTCATAAAAAATGGCAGGCGGCTAGTATACGGTAATCTGCGTATTGCTTCATCCACCGATAGCTACTGCAAAACAAAATATATTGAATTGATTTATATAGATAAAAATGAATAGTTTGTTAAGGGGATCACAAACCCTAATTTTTGTATGGCTTTCTGTTTTTAACAAGTTTAACGTTAAAGTCAACGTAATCAGGAAGAGGTAGAAAAGCCGCTGTCATCACCCTGCGACTTCCTTCCCCACCGCTTCCTGATTATTTTTCCCTCTCAACTTTAACGTTAAACTTAGCGATAACACGGAGAAATATAATGAACTCAACGGTAATCGACAGTCAGGTTTTTGGCCCCCTTTTCAGCACAAAAGAGATGCGCGACATCTTCAGCGATCGCAACCTGGTACAAAAGTGGCTGGATACCGAAGCCGCACTGGCTAAGGCTGAAGGCGAGCTGGGCATTATCCCCAAAGACGCCATGACTGAAATTTGCAGCAAGGCCAACGCCGACCTGCTGGACATCCCCTCCATCGGCGAATTTTATAAAAGTTCTATTACCATCGTTCCCCTGCTTAAGGCGTTTAAAGCCGAGCTTAACAACAACGCCGGCGAATTCGTTCACTGGGGAGCAACCAGTCAGGACATCGTAGACACCGGTCTGGTGCTGCAAATTCGCGAAGCTCACGCCGTACTGCTGAAAAAAGTGCGCCAGTGTGAAGAGGCCTGCTACGGGCTGGCGGAAAAATACCGCGACGTGGTGATGGCCGGACGCACACATGTTCAGCACGCACTCCCCATCACCATGGGATTCAAGGCCGCCGGCTGGGCCGCCGAGTTTGCCCGCCATACCGCTCGCCTGAATGAAATCACGCCGCGCCTGTTCGTCGGTCAGTTCTCCGGCGCCGTTGGCACTCTCGCCTCTCTGGAAACCGAGGGGCTCAAGGTTCAAGAACGCATGATGAAAGAGCTTGGCCTTGCCGCGCCGGACATCGCCTGGCACTCCTCTCGCGACAATATTGCCGAATTTATCAGCGTACTGGCGCTGGTTGCCGGAACGATCGGCAAAGTGACCCGTGAAGTTCTGACGCTGCAGCGCACCGAAATCGGCGAACTGGAAGAGCCGTTCTTCATGGGTAAGGTAGGAAGCAGCACCATGCCGCACAAGCGCAACCCTCAGGTGTGTGAAAACGTCATCGCCTTAACCCGCAGCGTTCGCGCGTTAGCGCCGCTGGCCGTCGAAGCCATGAACTGTGAAAACGAGCGCGACTGGAGCTGTGAAATCGCCGAATGGGACTTCGTACAGCGCGCCTGTCATCTGCTGGACGCAGCGCTGGAAAAGAGCGTCGACATTCTGGAGAACCTTATTGTCTATCCGGAAAAAATGGAGAAAAACCTGAGCTGTCTGAAAGGCCTGATGCTGTCCGAGTCCGTTATGATGCACCTTGGCGCCAAGATGGGCCGCCTGACCGCCCATGAAATCGTCTACACCATCTGCATGGACGCTTTCGAAAAAGGCATAGCAATGGAAGACGCGCTGATGGGCCACCCTGAAGTTATGCAGTTCTTCACCAGGGAAGAGATCAAAGACATGCTCAACCCGCATAACTATATCGGGCTTGCGACCACCTTCGTCGATCGCGTGTTAGCCAAACGCCCAAGCGTGAAATAACCCACCGGGGCCTCGTTCTCACGCACGACGGAGCGGGGTATCTATATCACTCGCGGGTTGTCGTTACCCGAACCGCCGCAGCGGGAGAAAGGCCTGACGCCTTTCCCCCGGAGATTTGTACATCTTCGCTGTGGCAATAGGCCGGGTCGCGCCCCGCACTGCGGAGGTCTCCGTCATATGTCTAACAATATAATAAAAGGTGCGATCACCGTCCTCATTGGCCTTATCCTCTGGTTTATTCCCGTACCCGAGGGGCTAACGCCTCAGGCGTGGCATCTGTTCGCTCTGATGGTCGCCATTATCATCGGATTTATTCTTCAGCCCGTTCCCGTCGGCGCCGTCGCATTTATCGGCATCACCGCCATTGTCTTAACCGATACGTTAAAGCTCTCTGAAGCGCTGTCAGGCTTCAGTTCCAGCGCCATTTGGCTTATCGTCGCTGCCTTTCTGTTTGCCCGCGGCTTCATTAAAACGGGGCTGGGCCGTCGTATTGCCTATATCATCCTGCGGGCCATCGGCGACAGTACGCTAAAGGTCGGCTACGCGTTGGCGCTCAGCGATCTAATCCTGGCGCCGGCCACTCCCTCCAGCGCAGCCAGAGCGGGAGGCATCATATTCCCCATTGCCCGCAGCCTCTCTTCGGCGCTGGATTCCGAACCGGGTCCGACCAGCCGTAAAGCGGGCGCTTACTTTTTACAGGTGATTTACCAGACGGAAGCCGTCGTCTGCGCCATGTTCCTGACCGCCATGGCGGGTAACCCAATGATCGTGGAACTGGCAGCTAAAACCATCGGCGTTGAAATCACCTGGGGCACCTGGGCGCTGGCCGCCTGCGTGCCGGGGCTTATCGCCTTCATTGTTATCCCTTGGTTGATGTACGTCGTCTATCCACCCGAACTGAAAAAGATCCCGCAGGCCAAAGTCATCGCAAGGGAAGAGCTGGAAAAAATGGGCGCAGTGACGCTGCACGAAAAGATCCTGGCGGTCGTTTTTCTGGTTTCGCTGCTTTTGTGGTGCACGTCGGGATGGAACGGGCTTAACGCGACGACTGTCGCTATGCTCGCCGTTTCTTGCCTGCTGGTGACTCAGGTGCTGACGTGGGAAAACGTCGTTAAGGAAACCGGCGCATGGGATACGCTGATTTGGATGGGCAGCCTGGTTGGGCTCGCAGCACAGCTGTCCACTAAGGGCTTCATTCCCTGGTTTGCCGACGTCGCCAGCCATTCGATGAGCGGCTACTCGTGGATTACGACGCTGTTTTTACTGGTCGTCATCTACATGTATTCCCACTATGCGTTCGCCAGCCTGACTGCGCATATTTCCGCGATGTACGCCGCATTTATCGCCGTAGCCGTCGCGGCGGGAGCGCCTCCTTACCTGGTAGCTTTGGCGCTGGCCTTTACGGCGAACATCTGTTTACCCATCACCCATTACAGCGGCGCACCGGGCCCAATTTACTACGGCGCGGGCTACATCGATCTGCGAACCTGGTGGAAAATAGGCTTTCTGTTTTCCGTTGTTAACCTCGCCATTTGGGTCGGCGTAGGCTCCATCTGGTGGAAAGCGTTGGGACTATGGTAAAAAAATAGCGCCAGTAGAAATCAATAAAATAAATTAAAATAATTAACCTTATGCTTAATATGGTAAATTACACGATATTTTACAGTTTATACGCCAAAAGAGTGACCTGAATGCCATATTAAGCACTTTACCTCGGCTATAATATTCCAGTTCATTATGGTCATTTACATACAAAAATAATTCTTTTATTTAACACTTAAACCGGAACAATTGGAGGAATGCAGTGCAAACCTTTAACGCCGACATCGCTATTATCGGGGCCGGGGGCGGAGGCCTGCGCGCAGCCATCGCCGCCGCCGAAGCCAACCCCAACGCTACCATTGCGCTGATTTCTAAAGTCTATCCCATGCGCAGCCACACCGTCGCTGCCGAAGGCGGCTCCGCCGCCGTCATCCGCGACGACGACAGCTTCGAACTTCACTTCCACGACACCGTCGCCGGCGGTGACTGGCTTTGCGAGCAGGACGTCGTCCAGTACTTCGTCGAGAACAGCCCCCGTGAAATGGTTCAGCTCGAGCAGTGGGGATGCCCCTGGAGCCGCAAGCCCGACGGCGCCGTCAACGTCCGCCGCTTCGGCGGAATGAAGGTCGAGCGCACCTGGTTCGCCGCCGACAAGACCGGCTTCCACATGCTCCATACCCTGTTCCAGACCTCGCTCAAGTACCCCAACATCAAGCGCTTCGACGAGCACTTCGTCCTCGACCTGCTCTCCGATGAAGGCCACGTCCGCGGCCTCGTCGCCATGAACATGATGGAAGGCACCCTGGTGCAAATCCGCGCCAACGCCGTCGTTATGGCGACCGGCGGCGCCGGTCGCGTCTATCGCTACAACACCAACGGCGGTATCGTCACCGGCGACGGCATGGGCATGGCCTTCCGTCACGGCGTCCCGCTACGCGACATGGAGTTCGTTCAGTATCACCCTACCGGCCTGCCCGGCTCCGGTATCCTGATGACCGAAGGCTGCCGCGGCGAAGGCGGCATCATGGTCAACAAGGACGGCTACCGCTACCTGCAGGACTACGGTCTCGGACCTGAAACCCCGCTCGGCCAGCCCCAGAACAAGTACATGGAACTCGGCCCCCGCGACAAGGTCTCTCAGGCCTTCTGGCACGAATGGCGCGCCGGTCGCACCATCCCGACCCCGCGCGGCGACGTCGTTTACCTTGACCTGCGCCATCTGGGCGAGAAGAAGCTGCTCGAGCGCCTGCCGTTCATCTGCGAACTGGCCAAGGCCTACGTCGGCGTCGACCCGGTGAAAGAGCCTATCCCGGTGCGTCCGACCGCGCACTACACCATGGGCGGCATCGAGACTAACCAGCAGTGTGAGACCCGTCTGGCCGGCCTGTTCGCCGTCGGCGAATGTTCTTCCGTCGGCATGCACGGCGCCAACCGCCTGGGCTCCAACTCGCTGGCCGAGCTGGTGGTCTTTGGTCGCGTCGCCGGCGAGCACGCCCTTGAGCGCGCCAAGACCGCCAACGCCGCCAACGGCTCCGCGCTGGACGCACAGGCGTCCGACATCGAAGCCCGCCTGCACGCCCTGCTCAAGCAGGAAGGCACCGAGAACTGGGCCGATATCCGCGACGAGATGGGCACCAGTATGGAAGAAGGCTGCGGTATCTACCGTACCGAAGAGCTGATGCAAAAGACCGTCGACAAGCTCACCGAGCTGAAAGACCGCTACAAGCGCGTTCGCATCACCGACCGCACCAGCGTCTTCAATACCGACCTGCTTTACACCATCGAGCTGGGCCACAGCCTTGACGTGGCCGAATGTATGGCTCACTCCGCCCTGCTGCGTCGCGAATCCCGCGGAGCGCACCAGCGTCTGGACGAAGGCTGCACCGAGCGTGACGACGTCAACTTCCTCAAGCACTCGCTGGCCTTCTACAACCCTGAAGGCGGCGCGCCGCGCATTGACTACAGCGACGTGAAGATTACCACCCTGCCGCCGGCCAAGCGCGTCTATGGCGCTGAAGCCGAAGCCCAGGCGAAAGAAGAAGCACTGAAGAAGGAGCAGGCGAATGTCTGAGATGAACACCCTCAAAGTAGAAGTCATGCGCTATAACCCCGAGCATGACGCCGAGCCGCGCTTCGAGGCCTACGATGTGCCTTACGATGCGTCCACCTCGCTGCTGGATGCGCTGGGCTACATCAAGGACCATCTGGCGCCCGACCTCTCCTACCGCTGGTCCTGCCGGATGGCTATCTGCGGCTCCTGCGGCATGATGGTCAACAAGGTGCCCAAGCTTGCCTGTAAAACCTTCCTGCGCGACTACCCGCAGGGCATGAAGGTCGAAGCCCTGGGCAACTTCCCCATCGAGCGCGACCTGGTGGTCGACATGACCCACTTCATTGAGAGCCTGGAGGCCATCAAGCCTTACATCATCAATGACGCGCTCAAGCCCGAGAACGGCCCGACCCTGCAGACCCCGGCGCAGATGGAGAAATACCATCAGTTCTCCGGCTGCATCAACTGCGGCCTGTGCTACGCCGCCTGCCCGCAGTTCGGTCTGAACCCCGAATTTATCGGGCCGGCCGTGATTACGCTGGGCCACCGCTATAACCTCGACACCCGCGACAAGGGCAAGAAGGCGCGGATGAAGCAGCTTAACGGCAAGAACGGCGTGTGGAGCTGTACTTTTGTGGGCTATTGCTCTGAAGTCTGTCCGAAGCACGTGGACCCGGCGTCGGCTATCCAACAGGGTAAGGCCGAGAGCGCCAAAGACTTTATGATTGCCATGCTGAAGCCCCAGTAAGGGAGTAGGAGACGATGATGATGACCAAACGTAAACCCTATGTCCGTGAGATGAAGGCTTCCTGGTGGAAGAACCTGGGGTTCTATAAGTTCTATATGTTCCGCGAACTCACTGCCGTGCCGGCGGTGTGGTTCAGCATTGTGGTGCTGATTGGGGTATTCTCCTTAAGAAGCCTGGAAAGCTGGGCCGGTTTTGTCGGCTTTTTACAAAACCCGCTGGTGATGCTGCTAAACATCATCACGCTGGTGATGGGCGTGGTGCACACCAAGACCTGGTTTGACCTGGCGCCGAAGGCGGTGAACATCGTCAAGGGCGATGAGAAGATGAGTCCGAAGCCGATGATTGCCGGCATGTGGGCAGTGACGGCGGTGGTAACCGTGATTATTCTGGCCGTGGCGCTGGTGTAAGGAGGGGAATGAAATGATTGACCAAAACCCTAAGCGTTCTGACGAACCGGTATTCTGGGGCCTGTTTGGCGCGGGCGGCATGTGGAGCGCGATTGTCGCACCCGCGATTATTCTTCTGGTGGCGATTATTCTGCCGCTGGGCTGGGCGCCTGAAGCGCTGAGCTATCCGAGAATACTGGCCTTCTGTCAGAGCTTCATTGGCCGGGTGTTCCTGCTGCTGATGATTATTCTGCCGGTATGGTGCGGGCTGCACCGCATGCACCACATGAGCCACGACCTGAAGCTGCACATCCCTGCGGGCAAGCTGGTGTTTTACGGCATTGCCAGCGTGTTGAGCATTCTGGCGATTGTTGGCGTGTTTATGTTGTAAAAGGCATGCTGTAACAGGCCGTCAGGCTTTATCTGAAGACAAGGCGCTCCGCATTCGGGGCGCTTTTTTATGTTTAAACAACTGGCCCCCAAAATTGTCCCCTTATGAGTGAGAGCTATCCATAACAAAGGGTCATCATCTTATTCCCCGACCAAAGTTAAAAATGCTATCCATCGTCCAATTTTCTTTTGACGAGTTGCCAAAAGAAATGTTTCTGGTATCAATATCGTATAAATAAAGTACTCGCTTTCTTTGACTCCCAAGTCAACTAGCTTTACACTTCATACAAATAGCACCCCATAGAGTACGAGCTCACCAAATAGTGAGCATTCCGAAATATGGGGTTTTTTATTTCAAATAAAATAGGGACATTTTATTGAAGACAGCAATACTGGTAGACGGTAGTTTCTTCATTAAGCGTTATCGAACGCTTTATCCCAATTGGCGAGATAAAAGCGCTAATCAAATCGCCCGTGATTTATACGCTGGCCTATTGGGCGATCTGCGCAAAGCAAACAGGAAACACATTACCCCGGATCTATACCGCATCTTTTTCTATGACTGTCCGCCATTAGAGAAGCGCGCTCAGAATCCAGTGTCAAAACAGGGATTTAATTTCTCTGACACTCCTGAAGCCCATTTTAGGAAAGAATTTCACAATGAACTACGGCAATTTAGAAAGATTGCCCTTCGAATGGGGCGCATAGCAGATGAAGGCCAGTGGGTTATTACACCAGCGAAAACTAAGGAGCTGCTAAATGGCAAGATCCTCATCGAACAGCTCACAGAAAATGACGTCAGGTATGAAACCAGACAAAAGGGCGTCGATATGAAAATAGGCCTAGACATATCATCACTGGCCCATAATAAAAACGTTGAACAAATTATTCTGATTGCAGGAGACAGTGATTTTGTACCAGCAGCCAAACTGGCAAGGCGTGAAGGCATTGACTTCGTGCTCGATCCCATGTGGAACCACATCAATCCAGATCTGCATGAGCATATAGATGGTTTGGTATCTTCATGGCCAAAACCTTCTCTCCAATCCCAAAAACATAAACCCCAGTAGCCCTTTACTTTGACGGCTACTGGGGTAATTGTTGACAGGAAAAATAGCAACAACGCTTCTATCAGAACGTAAACGTAAAGCCCATATTCACAGAGTTCACGTTCTGCGCATCGCTGAAGTACTGTTCATAGAGCAGGTTCAGCATCATTTGGTCGTTTAGCAGCCATTCAAAGCCGCTGCCCACCATCATGGCGTCTCGCGGCAGCTCGGCGCCTTTCAGCGGCATGTACTGATTAACGCCGGTGAAGCTGGCGCTGTAGCGCTCATTGCTCTGAGCCACGGCGCGCTGGTAGTGCGTTTTCGCCGTCAGGTTAACGCGGCCTTTATCCCCCATGTCCCAGCCGTAGCCGGCGCGTATGCCCATACCAGCCTGCAGGCGATCGGTCGTTTGGGACTTGGCCTGTAGGCCAAAGCCGGAGGCGCCGTTCTCTTTAAATCCGTCCTGCTTCAGGTTGATATATTGCGTATCGACAAAGGGCGTTACCTGCCAGTTATCGCCTTTCACCCGATAGCCCACTTCGCTGCCGACGGTAAAGTAATTGCCGCTCTGATCGCTGCTGACGCGCTCAGAGTTCGTACCCAGCAGCAGAGTGCGCTTCTGGCGACCGTCGTAATACCCTGATGCGACGCGCCCGGTCACATAGTAAGCGTCAAACATCTTGCCGCCGTACAGGGAGGCTTCGCCAACGGTGCCGCTATTGTATTCAGAACCGCGGCTCAGGCTGCCGTAGGTATCGCTGCGCGTTAACGATGAGCCGATGAAGGTGTTTTTATCCAGGAAAACGTCATTTCCCATAACCCAACCGTTCATAGAGTAGTTCACGCCGGAGAAACCGCCTCCCGTCATGCTGCTCTGGTAATTGACGTTCTGCGTCCAGCTGCTGCTGACCGGCGCATCCATAAGCTGTGCGATATGGTCGGAAACCTGGCGACTGTTTACGTTTACCGCCTGCAACGTCATAGCGCGGCTAGCGGCAGGCAGCTGCCCGGACAGGCTTTCCAAAGAGGCCTGCGCTATCTGCGGCGTAGGTGACTGCTGCAGGCTGGCGGCTGCCTTCAGGAACTCGCTATCCTTCACGCTGCTTGGTGATGGAGATGCGCTGTTCTGAGCATCCAGAAGGGTAAACGCCTGTTCTACCCTCGCAGCGCCAGAGCTGGCTGCCGCGGTATATTCAATGCCGGAGACGCTGGCGGTGTTTACCCGCTGAACGTTCAGCCATGCCTGATTGCTGTTGTAACCCACCGTCGCATCAAGGAACACGCCGGATGCCTTGGTAAAGGTATTGAAGGTACCCTGGAGGCCGCCCTGAGCGTAGAGCACTTCCTGCTGGGTTTTCGTCACGTAGCCCTGAGGAACGCTCAATACGTGCAGGTTGCCGGCAACGTTCGCCGTTCCCTGTACGTTCAACGTGGAGCCCAACACGATCGCCAGCTGGCCATCAGACGTTTGCGTATAGTTGCTGCTAAACGTGGTTACGCCGTTTCGCAGTACGACGCTGCCCTGATTATAAACATTTCCGCCAACCTGCCGTACGTCCAGCGCGCCAAGTCTCCCAACGTTAACGGCAGAGGCAATGCGCTTTTCAGAAGCCAGCGTACCGCCCAGAACGTTTGTCGTTCCTCTGTAGGTCGCATTTTCCGTCAGAACCAGCGTACCAGAACCGTCTTTAGTCAGACCGCCGTTACCGCTTATCGGGTTACTCCAGGTTGAGGTGTAGCCGTTAAAGCTTACGGAGACGTCGCCCCAGTCAAACTTGGCCGGGCCTTTTACCGCCGCTGCCGCATTCAACAGACCGTAGCCGAAAGTGCTGTCAACGCCGGCGGAACCAATGTCGGTCGCCGTTCCCAACAGCGTCTGGCGAACCAGATCGTTGCTAAAGTAGGGAAATGCCTGCCAAACCAGCGCCGCTGCGCCAGATACCTGAGGCGCGGCAAAAGACGTACCGGAGACGGTGGTCATGTCGCCGTTGGCGGTCGTCACGGATACCGTACCGGGCGCCACCAGACAGTAGTTCATACTGATGCCGCAGGCGTTGGCGTAGGCAGCGAGCTTACCTGGGTTATTGGTGTCTACGGCGCTGACCACCAGCCACCCCTTTTCCAACTGAGCCGAAGGCGCCAGCGTCGGCAGCGTCGCTATTTGAGTAGGATTAGCCTCGCCGTCGTTTCCACTGGCGAATACCACCAGGCCGCCTCGGGTTTTCACAAAATTCTGATAGGCGTTAACGTAATTGTTGGTCGTAGCGGTATCGGAAGCGCTCCACTCAGGCATGCTCCACGAGTTATTGAGAATTTTCGCCCCAGCGTCGGCTACGTCATAGTTGACGCGGGTCAGCGAATATCCCTGAGTCCCGGCTGACGTCGGCGTATCAGAAATGATTCGCGCACTAACGATGGACGCGCCAGGCGCAGTGCCGCCAGAAAAGTCGCCGACGCGCTGACCGGCGATTACCTGAGCTACCATGGTGCCATGGCCGCGAACGTCTCCAACGCTGGTATTGTTCGTTGCAGGATCGACGTAGGTCAACGATTTGATTACGACGCTTTGAAGCGCTACGTTACTGGTTGATACGCCGCTGTCGATGAGGCCAACAATGACGCCCGCGCCGGTAAACCCAGCCTCTCTGGCCGCAGCAGCCTGAGTAATGAAAAGATTTCGGTTATAGGCATTTGGTGTAATCGGCGCTGTGGGCGAAATAATACCGTCCCGGTTTGACACTGACTGGTTTCCCGAACCGACATTACTGGAGTTGTTATTCCCGCCGCCGCCACCACCACCGCCGCCGCCGCCACAGGCGGAAAGCGCCATAATGAGAAGGGAAGAGCCGGTAACATAGAACGTTTGCTTTAATAGTGGTCTTTTTGAGGACATAATAAGCCCTTAGCGACCAACGGAGGGTCGTCTATAAGCAATTAAACAGTCCTTGAATTCCGCAAATAATAGTTGTTATTTCGGCTTTCAAATATAAGTCATCCCTCCCCCAGAAGACCTTCCCGCCGGTTTTTTGGAGGTAATACTTATTGAATAACGATGTTAAGTTGCTTATTGACTAACCCTATCAAACTCCTGGCAACGACACTTTTATTAATTATCCTTAATTAAAGATTAGATGTCTCTTATTGTAACGTCAAATTTCCAAGTGAAAAAAGTAACAAAAAAATAACATTTCTTTCTATTCAAACAGTTACATTTTGAAATAAAAATGCACCAATTTAACATATTGATAAATAAATATTTTTTCAAAAATTCATTCGCACAAGAAGGATATTAAGGTATCTTTTATTTGTAATGAAAACATAAAATTTAACAAAAAATCAAACTCACAAATTATAGAAGACCAAAAAAGCGCTCATTATTTCTATGGTTTTATATTTTTGAACACAAATTACTTTATGGACTTAAACGGCTAAACTCAGGATATAAGAAAAGTTTTATAGAAATAGTTTATTGTCGATCAAAAAACAACCAACAATAATAGTGGCAAAAGAAAATACTTTTCAGATTGTGATGCGTTTCATCCGAACTGAAAATAGTTACAAAAAGGGTAGTTAATCAGAGAATGAAAACCGTCCAGGATGCCGTTTAATTTCTCGATAGGGGATCGTCGCCCACTCGGGATATTCGCAGGAGCGCGCTACACGAGGGAATGAAGGACTAAAGAGAATTCCTTCCGACGTAAAATGCCAATTCACAAATGCCCAATACTCTTGCGTATGATAATCACATTCTTCATTTTTCAACATGGATTTTGGATGTAACTCCGACATCTTCTTGACTAACCAAGGAGCGAGAATGTGAGAACGGTAATCGGAAAAATCGCTGAAAGTAGAATTTGAGCTTCCCTGAGCGTCATAATAAACGGGTTCCCCCTTTCCCAGCCACAGCACGTCTTCTAAAGAGAGCTCGCGGGCCTGCTTCACGTCAAGATTAATCGGAAAATCGCCAAAGTCAGGGTGCGCTCCGCCGCAGTAAAAGTGGGTGAACACCTTGGCGCTGAGCACATTTTCCGAAAAATAGGTTGGGGTTACGGTTTGAGTGAAATCAGCCTGGCCGACGCTGGTTTGCAGTCCGCCGTATAGGCAGCTGTGGTAGTTAACGACCTCTTTCCACAGGCGATCGCGCAAGTGCGCATTGATCTTTTTAAGCGACGCCTGTGGATATCCTGATAAAACGCTAAACAGGCGAATGCCAGACACCGGCTCTCGCCACCACTGCAGCCGATATCCCATAAACGTCTGCTCCCGCTCTTTCATCAAAGATGAAGCAGCGATGCGCTGGTAGTCATAGGGATTTTCACGGCGCAGCGCCTGAAGATAAAGCGTATCGTCTTTATGATCTTCGAGCTGCGGCTGCAGCGTTAAGTTTACCACTAAGCGTTTACCGCCAACGCCGCGCCATTCTCCCTTCAGAGAGCCGTCAGAACCAGGGGATAGCGTCATAGCAGAAGGATTCTTTTCTACCTGTCGATTTTCATACAGCGTGAAGCTGCCGTCCGCGCTTCGAACGCCCGACAGGGCAATATCGTTACGATAACGCTGATAAAAATAGCGGCCGGTGACGTTAGGCTCATCGTCAACGGACAGTTCCACCACCACGGACTGAGCGCCAATGGTGCCGAGGTACACGTCACGGTGCTCACCGTCAGCATAAGCCGGGAAGAAAGAAGATAGCCAAAGGCATGCGGCGAATAACGCCAACGCTAAATTTTTCATAATACATTGTTATTTATAGTTAAAATAAATGTTAGCTCTGCCGTAATCAAACGGTCAGATAAGTATAGACGCTTAACGGCGAGACGCTGCAACAATAGCCTGCCCTAACGCCAAGCCACCGTCGCCCATCGGCAGCCGTTCGGGATAAATAACCCGTAATCCCTCAAGACGCTCAACCAATAGCGTCCGCAGCAGGCGGTTGTGAACAACGCCGCCCGCCAGCGCAACGGTTGAAACGCCGTGCCGCTGCGCGAAGGCTCTGGCCATGTCCGCCATGCCGTTCGCCAGCGCCTGGTGAAAGGCGAATGCGCGGTCGGCCATCGGTGCGCGATAAGCTAACCATTGCCGCCAGAACGTCGCCAGATCCAGCGTTTCCCCACTAAACGACATCGTTACCGGATGGTCCCGGTTACAGCAGCACTGGCGGGCTATTGCCTCCAACCGGCAGGCCGCTTCCCCTTCCCAGCTAATACCGTTCGGCGAGACAGACATCGCGGCCGCGACGGCGTCGAACAGTCGACCGCACGAGGACGCTTGCGGGGAGTTCAGCCCCCGCTCGATAGCTACGGCCAACGGCTGCCAGGGTTGCGCCAATACGACCGATGCCTCCGGATAGCTTTGCCAGTCGGGCACGAAACGCAGCCACTGGGCGAGAAGGTTGCGCCACGGCTCCTGTGACGCCCTGTCGCCGCCCGGCATCGCGACGGCGGGCAAGCCGCCGAGGCGCTGACACTGCCGGTAGTCCACCAGCAGGCACTCGCCGCCCCATAGTTGCCCGCTTTCGCCGTATCCCAGCCCGTCCAGCGCCAGGCCGATCGCTGGCCCATCCTCTTTGCGCCAGCCGTGCTCCGCCATCGTTGCGGCGATGTGGGCGTGATGGTGTAAAACCTCTATCAGCGGCAGGCTTTCTTTTTCTGCTAGCTCACGCCCCAGCCGATGGCTAACGTAGCCCGGGTGGGCGTCAACGGCAATAGCCGAAGGCGTAAAGCGGTAGATATCCTCAAACAGCGTTAAGGCAGAGCGATACTGTTGCTCAATATCGACGTCGTCCAAATCGCCAAGGTGCTGACTCAGCACCGCCGCGTTGCCTCGCAAAAGGCAAAACGCATTTTTTAAGTCCGCCCCCATGGCCAACAGCGGAGGAAGATCGTCAAATCCTGCCGGCAGCTCAATTGCATCAGGCACGTAGCCGCGCGAGCGGCGCAGCATCTCCGCGCGACCATGCTGCCAGCGAACTACCGAGTCGTCAGCGCGCTGCGCGATGTCCCGATTGTGCATTAAAAACAGGTCGGCGATATTTCCCAGATCCGCCAGCGCCTGTTCATTGGACAGCGCCGGGGGCTTGCCGGATGCATTGCCGGACGTCATCACCAGCGGTCTTCCCACTTTTGCCATCAGCAGGTGCTGTAGAGGATTTGCAGGCAACATCAGGCCGACCTCATCCAACCCGGGGCAAACGGCGCGACTTAAGGGCGAACCTAGCGACGTTTCTACCAGCACGATGGGCGCCGGGCCGCTTTGCAATAGCTGACGCAGAGCGGGCTCGTTTTCCCGACTGCAAAAGCTCAGCCAATCCGCCGAAGGCAGCATCACCGCCAGCGGCTTGGTGGGACGGCGCTTGCGCTTGCGTAAAAGGTTAACGGCATCATCGCTGGTCGCGTCGCAGGCCAGATGAAAACCGCCCAGCCCCTTAATCGCCAAAACGCCGCCGTTAAGCAGCAGCTCCGCCGCCTTTTCAATGGCGAGATCGCCGACGATGCCGGTCGGCTGAACGTCGCTTGCTTTGCTCAACCAAACGTACGGCCCGCAGACCGAACAGGCGTTAGGCTGCGCGTGAAAGCGCCTGTCTGCCGGAGACTCATATTCCATACGGCACTGGGGGCAAAGGGGAAAAGAGGCCATCGCGGTAAACGGGCGGTCATAGGGCATTTTGCGAATGATAGTGAAACGCGGCCCGCAGTGGGTGCAGTTGGTAAAAGGATAGCGGAAGCGCCGGTTGTCGCCGTCAAACAGCTCCTTCAGGCAGGCCGGACAGGTGGCCGCATCGGGGATAACCTGCGTATCCATCGGCCCTTCCCCACTGCTGCGGATCGAGAAGTCCGTCGGAGGAACGGGCCAGTCAAACGGCGTTGGCGTCACGCTTTCAATGCGCGCCAGCGGCGGGCAGCGAGCATAGAGCTGCTCCACAAAGCCGGCAGGAACGGCATCGGCCAGCAGGCGAACCAATACGCCTTCAGCGTCGTTGCAGACATCGCCCAGAAAGCACATTTCATGGGCCAATTGCCAAACATAGGGACGAAAGCCAACGCCCTGCACTTTGCCTTTAATCCTCAGTTGAATTCCACCAGGCACTTTGTCGCCCCCCCCTAAAAAACTGCGCGCAATGCGAACTATTTTGCACCCCGAAAGGCGTCGCCACCACTAAAAGATCCAAAGAAATTATGAACAAGGTGCGAAAAAAGCTGCCCTCATCGTCAAGATGTCTATAATAACTCCTTACGTCGGCTGATTTCCCAGTTCGACTCGTCGTGATATACGAGCAATATGGCCCTCAGGATGTAACGGTTTATGAACGACAAACAACAACTATTTGGCTTAAGCCCCTACATGGAATTCAGTCGTGAGCAGTGGGCGACGCTTCGAGACTCTGAACCGCTTACTCTGACCGAAGAGGAAATCATCAGCCTCAAGGGCATCAACGAAGACCTCTCACTGGACGAAGTCTCTGAGATTTATCTGCCTCTTTCTCGCCTGCTGAATTTTTATATCGACAGCAACCTGCAAAACCACGTTGTGTTGGAAAAGTTTCTCGGCGTCCAAAAACAGCGCGTTCCCTATATCATCAGCGTCGCCGGCAGCGTCGCCGTGGGCAAAAGCACCAGTGCGCGCGTGCTTCAGGCGCTGTTAAGCCGTTGGGCGAAAGGGCGGCGCGTAGAGCTGGTGACCACCGACGGCTTTTTGCTGCCAAACCAGACGCTGCGTGACCGTGACTTGATGAAGAAAAAGGGCTTTCCACAGTCCTACGACATAATGAACCTAGTGCGCTTCGTTTCAGAAATCAAATCGGGAAAAGCGCAGGTTGAGGCGCCGGTTTATTCTCACCTTATTTACGACATCATTCCCGGCGAAAAGCAGGTTATCGAACAGCCGGACATTTTGATTATTGAAGGACTAAACGTGCTGCAAAGCGGCATGGACTATCCGCAGTCGCCCCACCGGGTTTTCGTTTCGGACTTCGTCGACTTCTCGATTTACGTCGACGCTGAAGAAGAGCTACTGCGCCAGTGGTACATTAACCGCTTCCTTAAATTCCGTCAGGGCGCATTCTCCAACCCGGACTCCTACTTTCACAGCTACGCCAAGCTGTCGGAAGAACAGGCCATCAGCATTGCCGACGGCATCTGGCGAGAAATCAACGGGCTTAATCTACTGCAAAACATTCTGCCGACCCGTGAACGAGCAAGCCTCATTCTGACCAAGGGCGCGAACCACGCGGTTGAGCAGGTGAGGCTAAGGAAGTAAACTCGCCATGAAAAGCAGGGAAGCCATTGAGCGCTTTGTAGGTAAAAGAGGCTATATAAACCATCCTGAATACCGCGGCTTAATGATTGAGATGAGGTTTGAAGACTTTTCAGCCGATGACGTCGCGTATTTTGACAACCTCTATTTCTCAACAAAAGACATCTTCAGCCGTAAGCAAATTCTGAACGCCTTCGTCCTACGGTGTTTACAATATGATCTAAAAGATTTCTTTCTGTCTGCTTTTAAGAAAGAGCGCTATCTGGATATGCGGCTTACTGCGCTACGAGGCTATGCGGCCTACGCTATAGAGAAAGAGATCGCGCCATTAATGAAGCGTTTTCACGAAATCCTGATAAAAATCCCCGAACACACGCCCTACAACTACCAAGAATACGAAATGCTGCGCTCGCCCTTTGGGTTACCCTATCTGGTTGAACGCTACGGATACAGCTGCTTTAAAGAAACGATGGCGCAGTTGGATAAGCAATACGACGATATGCCTGATGCATGTAAAGGCTTTTTCACCCTGGACGAAAACGGGATGCATATTTCTTTACTTACGCCAGGGGAATGCAGCAAACGACTCGACAAACTTTTCGGCAGAAAATAGCTGTCAGTTCTATCTCCTGTCGTCGGGCCTTAGGGATATCTCACCGCCGATAAATGGCGTAACTTCACCGTTCTGCTCCAGCAGGAGCGCCCCCTGCTTGTCGATACCGCGCGCGATGCCGAAAATCTGGCGCTCTCCCATCAGAAGCTTTACCGGACGATCGATAAAGTTGTCCAGCGCGCGCCAGCGGGAAACAAACGGCGCAAGCCCCTGCTGTTCAAACTGGCCCAATGTATTTCTCAACGCCGTAAGCAGTCGGGCAACTAACAGATTGCGATCGATATTCAGGCCACCTTCCATCAGGTTGGCCCAGCGCTGATTTACCACGCTGCTGTCCGGATCGCGCATGGCAAGGTTGATGCCCGCGCCTATCACTACGTTGGCCGCATCGCCGGTTTTACCGGTCAGCTCAACCAGTATTCCCGCCAGCTTGCGGTCATTTATGTACAGATCGTTTGGCCATTTGACCTTCACTTCTTTAGCACCCAGTTCGCGCAGCACTTCGGCCATAACGATGCCCACCGCCAGGCTAAGCCCCACGGCAGCCGCCGGCCCCTGCTCCAGGCGCCAATACATCGAAAGATAAAGGTTAGAACCAAAGGGTGAGAACCACTGTCTGCCGCGTCGTCCCCGCCCGGCCTGCTGGAACTCGGCCACGCATGCCTCGCCGGAGCGAAGGGAGCCGATTCTGTCCATTAAATACTGGTTGGTAGAATCCACCACTGGCAGCACCGTGACGCCCCCTTCCGGCAGATTTTTGGCAATGGCTTCCGTATCCAAAAGTTGAAGCGGCGCGGCCAGGCTGTAGCCTTTGCCCGTTACGGTGAACACGTCCAGCCCCCAGTCGCGCAGGGTTTGCATATATTTATTAATTGCCGCGCGGCTCATGCCCAGCGCCTGACCAATCTGTTCGCCGGAATGAAATTCGCCGTCGGCAAGAATTTTCACCAGTTGAAGAGGTACTGCGATATTCTTCATGACAGCACCTCCACCGCGTTACGCTCGCCTTCGCGACCGATAAAGCGCACCTCTGGCTCCAGCCAGACGTTAAAGGTCTCGCCAACGCGGTTTCGAACGTAAGCCGCTAATTGCACCACGTCCTGCGGCGCAGCGTCTTGCTGGTTCACTAATACCAGCGCCTGCTGTGAGTGAACCGCCGCGCCGCCAATGGCATATCCTTTTAAATGACAGCGGTCGATAAGCCAACCGGCCGCCAGCTTTTCCTGACCGTCAGCCTGCGGATAGTGCGGCGCATTAGGATAGCGCGCCAAAATAGCGGCGAAGTCCGACGCACTGACCACCGGATTTTTGAAAAAGCTGCCCGCATTCCCTGTTATCGCCGGATCGGGCAGCTTGCTGGTGCGCATGGCGCAAACCGAATCAAACACCTGTGAAGGCGTTACCGTCGCTGGGTCTAGCGCACGCAGGTCGCCGTAGCTCAACACCGGCTGCCAGCGTTTCGGTAGCCGCAGTCCTACGGCGGTGATGGCATATCCATCGCGATAGCGGTGTTTGAACACGCTCTCACGGTAGCCAAACTCACATTCGTTCGCCGCCAGCCGATGCGTTTCACCGCTTTCCAGATTGAGCACGTCAACGTAGTCGCAGACGTCCTTTAACTCTACTCCGTAAGCGCCAATGTTTTGAATCGGCGCGGAACCTGCACAGCCGGGGATCAACGCCAGGTTTTCAAGCCCGCCTATCCCCAGCGAGAGCGTATGACGCACCAGTTCGTGCCAGTTTTCTCCGGCGCCCACGTGCAGCAGCCACGCATCAGAGGATTCCTTAACCTCAATCCCCTTGATGCGGTTGAGAATAATCCAGCCGCCGAAGTCTTCCAGAAACAGCATGTTGCTGCCGCTGCCCAACAGCAGCGTCGCTTTCCCCTCTCGCTTCGCGTCCCGCCAGGCGTTTTGCAAACGCGAAGCGGAATCGGCCTCAATAACGCGCTCGGCGTGGACCGGCAGCCCAAAGGTGTGCAGACGTTGGATAGAAACGAAGGAAGAAGACATAGCGAGTTCCAGATTGTCGTTTATGTAAAGCAGTGCGCCGTATTGGCGCCTAGTCTACCCGATCGGAGGAATTAATGACTAGGCTCAATATCTAATGCTGAAGCTCGCGCAGTCTCGATAAGGGCGCGGCTCTGTCAATACGCGCTCGACCTTGGCCGAACGGGGCCCCACCTTCAGCCACGCCAACAGCTTTTCTACCTGTGCCTGCTCGCCACAGGCCATTACTTCCACCCGCCCATCGTCCATATTGTAGGCATAACCATTCACTCCGAGTGCCTGTGCCTGCCGCTGGGTGAAATAGCGAAAGCCAACGCCCTGCACGACGCCGGACACGTAGGCAACATAGCAGACATTCATACCTTTCCCTCCGTTTAGAATTTCCCCTATAAAGAAGACTAACGTCAATTTGACAATATCGCTATGATGGCGACAGGATCGCCAAATACTCATCTATTTGCCCAAAAGGAGCCCGGCATGTTTAAAAATCTTTTCGGTAAGAAAAAACAAGAACAACATTACGTTACCGTCACCCTAAACGCTCGACTTCAGCCGACGCATCGCGGCGATTTAGAAGATGCGCTTGGGAAAGTTTTAGAACAGTGCGGCATCGGCCACGTTAGCGGCGGCGGCTCGCTTTTAACCGACGAGGGCGAAATCAGCGAATGCGACATCGAGATTGACGCCACCGACGTCAGCGAACGGGCGATAGGCCACATTCTCGGCTTTTTGGAAAAAGCGCTGGCCCCCAAAGGCTCTCGCCTTCGGGTCGACGATCGCACCATTCCCTTCGGGCATCAGGAAGGCCTGGCGCTCTATCTCAACGGCACCGATCTGTCGAATGAAGTTTATCAAAACAGCGACGTTAACGTAGTCTGGAGTGAAGTAGAAAAAGCGCTTGGCGAAGAGGGCTCTATTCACAGCTATTACCAAGGCAACAAAGAGACAGCGCTTTATCTGTACGGCAACAGCTTCGACGTCATGCGGGCGCTAATTCAACCGTTTCTCGACAACTATCCGCTGTGCCAACGCTGCCGGGTTGAGCAAATAGCCTGACGCGCGATGCGTTGGAAAAATCGCACTATAGTTAAATCGTCATGTCGCAAACAACAAGGAACAGCAACCGATGAAGAAATATGCCTCTCGCGCCCTGCTGGCGCTGCTGATGGCTGGCTGCGCGATGGCCGCTCAGGCTTCAGCGCCGGCAAAGCAGGAAACTCAGGTCCCCGGCTACTACCGCATGCCGCTCGGCCAGTTCGAAGTCACCGCATTGTACGACGGTTACGTTAAGCTTGGTACGAACCTGCTTAAGGATATCAATGCTAAAGACGCGAAAACGCTGCTGGACAAAATGTACGTCAACAGCGACAACGGGGTGCAGACCGCCGTTAACGCATTCCTTATCAATACCGGCGAGCACCTGGTGCTGGTGGACTCCGGCGCGGCGAAGTGCTTCGGCCCAACGCTGGGGGCGATTAAATCAAACTTGACGGCATCGGGCTATAAGCCGGAGCAGGTAGACACCGTGCTGCTAACCCACCTTCATGCCGATCACGTCTGCGGCATTACGGATAACGGCGCAATGGCGTTCCCTAACGCCACCGTCTACGTCGCCAAGGCTGATGCCGACTATTGGCTAAGCCCGGAGCAGGCGGCAAAAGCGCCAGAAGCCGCCAAGCCGATGTTCGCCACCATTCAAGCAGCCGTTGCGCCCTATCAGGCTGCGGGGAAATTTAAGGTTTATCAGCCAGGAGACAGCCTGCAAAAAGGCATCTCCGTCATGCCAACCCCGGGGCATACGCCAGGCCACAGCTCGTACCTGTTTACCTCTGGCGAGCAGGGCCTGCTGGTTTGGGGCGACATCGTTCACAGTCATTCGGTGCAGTTTACCCGCCCGGAAGTCTCTATGGAGTTCGACGTCGACAATAAAAAAGCGGTAGAAACCCGCAGGAAGCTGTTCGCCAACATAGCAAAAACCGATCTCTGGATAGCGGGCGCACACCTGCCGTTCCCCGGCATCGGCCACGTTGGCGCGGACGCTCAGGGATATCGCTGGGTGCCGGTGGAGTATAGTCCGTTTAAGTAAGGGTTAATGTAATTTATTAAAGGGGGAATCGGCTTCCCCCTTAAGTGCGTTTCAATCCGTGAATTACTTCAACAAATCAATCAGCCGCAGCAGAGCCAGCAACAGCTCCAGCACGGCGATGAGCACGACCAGCTTATGCGTCAGTGTGTCCATCCGCTCTCCTTCTATGAAGGAGCGTAACCCCAGCATCTTACCCTTACGCCGCCTGTCAACGCTGGTGTACAGTTGCTAAGTCGTATAGTCACGCTCCAGACCGGAGCACTGCCCGCGGCACCACCCGTCCGACAGCCAGGACTTGAAATCGGTTTGATCCAGAGCGTGAAAAACTCAGCGATTCGCATTATAAAGAGTCGAGTCAGACGTTTACAATAAGGGATAAAGAGGGTTAAACTTACGGTGCTAGGTCGTATAGTCACGCATCGCCGCTCAGGACGCCACTCGCAGCCTGGGGGCGAAAAACAGAAGTCCCCGTCTCACCAACGGGGATTTTTGTTTTCTGCGATATGCCTCCAGAAAACGACGGTATAACCTCCGGCATCAAAAAGTTCCCCAGCCGAAACGACCTCAAATCTTACTTCACAACCTGGTCAAATCAGTTACATAAACGCCAACTGTTTTTTGCGAAACATCTTCCAGATTAATGCGTTACCGCGCTTGTTATAGTAGAATCCCTTGGCGTTGTTAACTCGGTATTGTTACCTTTGCGAATGAGGACTCAAAACCTTGTCTAACGCAGCCAAACCAACCCTGTCAGTGTTGGCCTTTTCGTCTCCGCCGTTCATCGAAACGGAGGGGCACTACCCGATTAATGTCGGGAGGGCGACGAATACAATACCCTTCGGGGAAATAAGTCCGCGGTTCGTTAGACCGTTTTGAGCCTCCCGGCACCCTATTGACGGTGCTTTTCTCAAAGAAACTAACGAGGTTAACATGTCTGACTCTTCTCCATTTTTAAGCCCGTCGCCCGACGCGCTGCTCACTTTTCCCCTTAATGCCACAACGGACTTCACCGTACTGGCCGCTTATAGCGAACGCATCGCCGAAGCCCTGATGGAAAGCGACAATCCGCCCCAGCGGCTGGCGCTGTATAAACGCCTAACGACATGCCTTACGCTGCTGCGAGCCACGCTGCACGATCCTATCCCACCTCATCTGATTGAAAGCCTGACCGCCAACACGCTCCCCGTACGCTCCCCGTACGCTCGCCTCGCTTTGAACCGGGCTCCGAATTGCTCTGCGACTACTCGCTGACGCTAACACAGTTGCTTATCGGACAAACTTTGCGGCCTAATATCGAAAAAACGTTAACTGGCTTACTGTACGAACTGGCCAGCTACCTCGCGGCTGAACTGAAATCCCCACGTTGGCTACGCACCGCCGACGGTGTAAAGCTTATTGACGAGGTGACGGCATGACACAGTCAGACTGGCATCCCGCCGACATTATCGCCGCGTTGAAAAAACGCGGCACCTCACTGGCGGAGGTCTCCCGTAACGCCGGGCTGGCGTCCTCCACGCTGGCAAACGCATTAAACCGCCGCTGGCCCAAAGGAGAAAGGCTTATCGCCGACGCGTTGGGCGCCACGCCAGAACGGATTTGGCCCTCGAGGTATCGCAGGAGGCAAAGTTTAATAACGGTAGAAAACGTCTTTCAGGATTGAAGAAAGGGCGTTAGAGGATGAAAGAAGCATTAGCATAATGATTTGAGCCAAATCGTTTATTAAAGGGGGAATTGGCTTCCCCCTTAGGTGCGTTTCAATCCGTGAATTACTTCAGCAGATCAATCAGCCGCAGCAGAGCCAACAGCAGCTCCAGCAAGGCGATGAGCACGACCAGCTTATGCGTCAATGTGTCCATCCGCTCTCCTTCTATGAAGGAGCGTAACCCCAGCATCTTACCCTTACGCCGCCTGTCAACGCTGGTTGTACAAATGCTAGCTTGTACAATCACGCTCCAGATCGGGGCACTACCTGCGGAACCACCCGTCCAGCAGCCAGGGCTTGAAATCGGTTTGATCCAGAGCGAGAAAAAGCCAGCGATTCGCATTATAAAGAGCCGAATCATACAATTGCAATGAGAGGTAAAGGGGGTTAAAATCGCAATGCTAGCTTGTACAGTCACGCATCGCCGCTCAGGGCGCTACTCGCAGCCTGAGGGTGAAAAAATAAGAATCCCCGTCTTACCAACGGGGATTTTTGTTTTCTGCGATATGCCTCGAAAAATGACGGCAAGGCCTTCAGCATCAAAAAGGCCTCCGGCTTCGCTTCCATACTCGAACCACCTCTATGCCCCGCGCTATCGTCTCATTCGCCTGCTGAAACAGCATCGTATTCCCCTGAGTCAACACCGCAACCTGACGGCGTTTTTCTCCTAAGTAGCCTTCGGCAAAGGCAGGGTCAAAGTCGGCCACCGTACGGCAGTTGTCGATAATGTCCGCCAGCTTGATGGTTTTCGCCTGCGGACAGGCGAGCGCGGTGTGCCGGAGATCGATAAGAAAGCGCGCCTCTCTGTCGCCGTCTCTCTCGACGCTGACCTTGGTCACCATCGCCACGTATTGAGCGACCGATTCGCCAAACAAGCGAAAAATATCGTCTATGCAAACGTCTGTATCTTCCACCGTATCGTGCAGCCAGGCGGCAGCCAGCATTTCCGGCGTATGAGGTACCGAGCGCACCAGCTCCGCTACCGCCGCAGGGTGTACGATATAGGGCGCCAGCGTATACTTCCGCCGCTGGTTGGCTTCGGCATGAATGCGAGTGGCAAACTCCCTGGCGCGTTTTTCAAGATCGCTCATCGTCTCTCCCTCCACATTCAGGCCAAATCATAACGCTTAATTTTGCGATAAAGCGTCGCAATACCGATGCCCAAATGTTCCGCCGCCCGCCTTTTCCCTTCTACGCTGTGGCCAAACTGCGTTAAGGCCTGTGCGATAACATCCTTTTCTGCTGACGCGGTAAAGCCCTTTTGTAGCGAGTCAGGCCTGTCCGTTAGCGGCCTTTCCATGACATGAAGCAAATGAGGCGGCAGATGGCTGGCATTAATACCCGACGCATCCCCCTGCATCACATAAATATACTCGATAACATTGCGCAGCTCGCGAATATTACCCGGCCAGTGGTAAGCGTACAGCAGGTTGACGACGTCAGCGGGCAACTTCTGCCGCGGCCTTTGATAGCTTTCGGAAAACTCATCGGCAAAGTACTGCGCCAGCATGGCGATGTCCTCTTTACGTTCACGCAGCGAAGGCAGCGCCAGCGGAACTACGTTCAGGCGATAGTAGAGATCTTGCCGAAACTGACCGTTCTCGACCATGTCGTAAAGGTTTTTGTTAGTAGCGGCGATAATACGCACGTCGATATTGATTACGTTGTTGGAACCTACCCGCGTAATAGCCTTTTCTTGCAGCACCCGCAGCAGCTTGGCCTGAAGGTGCAGCGGCATATCGCCGATTTCATCTAAAAACAGGCTTCCGCCGTGGGCCAGCTCAAACTTCCCTACCCGTCCTTTGGGGTCCGCGCCGCTAAATGCGCCGCGCACGTAGCCGAACAGTTCGCTTTCCAACAGCTGTTCGGGAATGGCTGCGCAGTTGATGGTGACAAACGGCTGAGCCTTGCGCGGGCTGTTTTGGTGAATGGCAAACGCTACCACCTCTTTACCCGCGCCGCTCTCGCCAGTGATAAGCACGCTGGCGTAGCTGTCCGCCACTTTGCCGATAGTATTTCGAAGCTGTTCCATTGGCCGGGAGTGACCTACCAGCCGGGCGCGCCCGTCGGACTCATAGGCGGGAAGCGTCACCTTGCTCATATAGTCACGCGCATCGTGGAAAATCACCATCGTCAGGCTGTCTTTATCGAACGACGACAGGGAAATCTGCTTGCACAGTACATGGTGGCGTTGCCCCTCCAGCGTCAGCCACGCCTCTTCATCGCCGTACAGCACATCGCCGGTCATTTCGATATCAAGCGTACGCCCTACCACTTCCCGGTTAAACAAACGCTCAGCCGACAGGTTAGCGTGCCAGATGCGGTTCTTGCCGTCGATCGCCACTACGCCGCGATCCATAGCGTCAATCAGCCGTCGAAACGCTCCCAACGTCTCCTGCGCCCGTAAACGTTCGAGACACTCGAACACCTTGCTGGAAATCATCTCGGCAATCTGTTCGATAAAGGTTATGAACTTGTCTATCTGGTTAAGCAGCGCCTGACGCTGTTCCATCGAAGAGCAAATAATGCCGATAACGCCAATGACGCGATCGTTAAGAAAAATAGGCGCGTTCAGATCCAGCACTTCGGAGCAATAGAGGTGCTTCTCACAGCTGCGGCAGAGCACGTTTTCACCGGGGTTTTCTATCAATACGGTTTTCTGCACCTGCAAAACGTGGCGGTAGATATAGCCGTTTTTAGCCACGTTCTGGTTGAGCATGTGGCGGTATTTCCCCGTACCTGCAATGCGCATTAGCGACTCATCAATGATTTCAACGTCGGTGCCAGTGATGCCGGAGATAGCATCCGCATAGTTACAGATATCGTCCTGAATGTTATTCAATACTGAAATCACGGCGGTTCCTCCAATGGCATCGCTTGTTTATCAAAAAGTGATAATCATTAAATAAAAAGTCAGTGATTTTATAATTCAATAAATTTATTTAATTGTATTTAAATAATTATTTTTATTTATCCATGCAGATCACACAAATTATCAAAAATGATAATTTATCATCTCAATGATAATCAATTTTCCTTACCCTCCTTATACTTTCTAAAAAAATCACACAAAATACATTAAAAATCAGATAATAACGATTTTTAAGCTTTTTTATAACCAACATGGCACGCCGCTTGCTCCTCTATGGTTATCGACAAATATGCAACTAACACGTTGCATTTGGTTAAAAACAATAACGAGGCTTCTTCATGCAGGACATATTGCAGTGCTTTATCAACCGTACTTCGTTCACTGAACGCCCTACGGCGCCGCTCGCGTCGTTTAGCCATCAGGAGCTGGTAAAAGCGTTGAACTTTCACCGTTCTATGCCGGGCTATGCGCCAACGCCGCTTTATCACTTACCTATGCTTTCTCAAATGCTGGGCATAAAAAGCCTGTGTCTTAAAGATGAATCACAACGCTTTGGATTGAAAGCGTTTAAAGTGCTCGGCGGCGCTTACGCCATGGCCCGGCACATTGCAGACCTGATGGGAAAAGATATCAGCGAGCTGCCCTTTGAGGTCATGACCAGCGACGCTGTGAGAAAAGAGATTAAGGAAGTCACTTTCGCCACAACGACCGACGGCAATCACGGCCGCGGCGTGGCGTGGATGGCTCGCCAGCTAAAGCAAAAGGCCGTCGTCTATATGCCAAAGGGGTCTTCACAGGAAAGGCTGACAGCCATTCGTAATGAAGGCGCGCGGGCGGAAATCGTCGACATGAACTATGACGACGCAGTGCGTATGACTGCGGAACAGGCAAAAGAACACGGCTGGGTCGTCGTTCAGGACACGGCTTGGCCGGGCTACGAGAAGATCCCTCTGTGGATTATGCAAGGCTACGGTTCGCTGATGCTGGAAGCGATGAACCAGCTTCATCAGGTGCCGCCGACGCACGTTTTCGTTCAGGCCGGCGTTGGCTCGTTTGCCGGTATGGTGCAAGGCATGCTGACCGCCGCCTACGGCGAAAGCCGGCCGAAGGTCATCGTGGCGGAAGCGCTGATCGCCGACTGCCTGTATCGTTCCGCTCTTTCGAAGAAAGGCTCGGCCATTCCGGTCGGTGGAGACCTGCAAACCGTTATGGCAGGGCTGGCCTGTGGCGAAGCCAACACCATCGGCTGGGAGCTGCTGCGCGACTACGCAAACGCGTTCGCATCCTGCCCGGACTTCGTCGCCACGCTCGGCATGCGCACGCTGGGCAATCCGCTGCCAGGCGACCCGCACATCGTTTCCGGCGAGTCCGGTGCGGTGACGACCGGCCTGCTCAGCATCCTGATGCGTTCGCCGGAAATGGCACAGCTTCGCGAACAGCTGGGCTTGAATAAAGATTCCCGCGTTCTGGTCATCAGCACGGAAGGCGACACCGACCCGCAGCGCTATCGCGACATCGTGTGGGACGGTGAAATTCCCAGCTTTAAAAAATATTAATTGCCCGTAATTGCGGCTATCACGGAGAAAAAACATGTTATCAGCAAGTCGTTTTGATGAAGTGGTTAAAAACTGCCAGACCCTGATCCACGAAAAGAGCTACTCCGGTCAGGAAGGCGATGTAGTCAAAGCCATCGAAAAAATGATGAAAAGCTATGAATTTGACGACATTCACGTCGATAAATACGGCAACATCGTCGGCGGCATCGTCGGAAACCGTCCGGGCAAGACGCTGGTGTTCGACGGCCATATCGACACCGTACCGGTAGACGAAGAGAAGTGGAGCCGCAACCCTTACGGTGGCGACATTGAGGACGGCAAAATTTACGGCCGCGGTACCACCGACATGAAGGGCGCCGTCGCCGCCATGATTTCCGCCGTCGGTTTCTACGGTCAGGACCACCAGCGCGACTTTGCCGGCAAGATTTACGTCGCCTGCATCGTACACGAAGAGTGCTTTGAGGGCGTTGCCGCTCGCCTGGTGTCCGAACGCTATAAGCCGGACTACGTCATTATCGGCGAAGCTTCCGAGCTGAATCTGAAAATCGGCCAGCGCGGCCGGGCGGAAATCGTAGTGGAAACCTACGGCAAGCCGGCCCACTCCGCTAACCCCCAGGCGGGCATTAACGCGGTGTACAAGATGTCGCAGCTTATCGACAAAATTCGCACCGTCACACCGCCGACGCACCCGGTGCTGGGGCTGGGGATCCTGGAACTGACCGACATTAAATCTTCGCCGTACCCAGGCGCTTCCGTAGTGCCCGACTACTGCCGCGCGACCTATGACCGCCGCCTGCTGGTGGGCGAAACCAAAGAGAGCGTCATCGCTCCGCTGCAAAAGGCGCTCAAAGAGCTGGAAGCTCAGGACCCGCAGTTTAAGGGCAAGGTATCCTACGCTTTTGGTCAGGAGTCCTGTTACACCGGCTCTACCATCGAAGGCGAGCGCTTCTTCCCCGGTTGGGTATTTGAAGAATCCGACGAGTTCGTACAGGCCGCGTTGGCAGGCGTGCGCTCCGTAGGCATTGAGCCAACTATCACGCAGTACTCCTTCTGTACTAACGGCAGCCACTATGCGGGCGAAGCGGGCATCAAAACCATCGGCTTCGGTCCTTCGCGGGAAAATCTGGCCCACACCATCGATGAGTTTATCGAGATTTCCCAGCTGACCGGTTCGGCAAACGGCTACTACGGCATCATCCAGAGCCTGTACGGAAAATAAGAATTATTGTTGAAAAATAGAACATTTACCTAAATAGCAGCGCGTCGGAACTCGGCGCGCCGCGCCGGAGAATAACGATGAAAACCATATTTAAAAACGGAAAAGTTATCGACGGAACCGGCAACGACGCGTTTATCGCCGACGTCGTCGTTAACGAAGGGCGCATCGTCGCCATTGGTCAGGCAACCCCGGGCGTTAACGACCAGGTGATCGATGCTACCGGCAAAATCGTCTGTCCCGGATTTATTGATACCCACACTCACTCAGACCTTTCGGCCATCGTTAACCCCGCGCTGTCGGCCAAAATCCGTCAGGGTATTACCACCGAACTGCTGGGGCAGGACGGCGTCGCCCTCGCGCCGCTGCCGGAGCAGTACATCGCCGCCTGGCGTAAAAACATCGCTGGTTTAGATGGCGATACCGATAAGATCGACTGGAAGTTTAAAAATACCGAAGGCTATCTCAAACTGCTGGAAGAGCACCATCCGGCCACTAACCTCGCCTATCTAGTGCCCCACGGCAACGTTCGTATGGAAGCCATGGGCCTGGACGGCAAGCCCTCCACTCGTGAAGACGTAGCGAAAATGTGCGAAATTCTTGAGCGAGAGCTGAAGGCCGGCGCGTTTGGCCTGTCCACCGGGCTCATCTATATGCCGTGCGCGTTTGGCGATACCGCTGAGATGATCGAGCTGTGCAAGGTCACGGCCAAACACAACGGCATCTTCGTCGTCCACCAGCGCAGCGAAGCGGACGACATCATTACGTCAACTCAAGAACTTATCGACATCGCCAAGGCTTCCGGCGTTTGGCTGCACATCTCTCACATGAAGGTGTGCGGCAAGAAAAACTGGGGGCTTATCGACCAGATGCTAGGCATGTTGGAGCAGGCGCAAAAAGAGGGCATTCGCATCTCTTTCGACCAATATCCCTACGTGGCGGGCAGCACCATGCTCGGCGTTATTCTGCCGCCTTGGGTTCATTCCGGCGGCACCGACAAGCTGCTTAAGCGCCTGGAGTCGCCCGAGCTGCGCGCCAAAATGATTGAAGACATCAAAAACGGCATCCCCGGCTGGGACAACTTTATCGACTTCGCCGGTCTGGACCAAATATTCGTCACCAGCGCTAAAACGGCTAAAAACCAGGACGCCGTGGGCCTCAACCTGGTTCAGCTCGGCGAGCTGCGCGGTAAAGATCCCTACAACGCCACCTTTGACCTGCTGTACGAAGAAGAGAACGCCGTCGGCATGGTCGACTTCTACGGCACCGAAGAACACGTCATCAAGTTCCTTTGCCGTCCGGAACAAAACGTCTGCACCGACGGCCTGATGGGCGCGGGTAAGCCCCACCCCCGCGTTTTCGGCGCTTTCCCTCGCGTACTGGGCAAGTACGTACGAGAAGAGAAGTGCCTGAGCTGGGAAGCGGCCATTCGCAAGATGACCGGCAAGCCGGCGGAAGTCATGGGCCTAAGCGATCGCGGATTACTGAAGGTAGGCTACGCCGCCGACGTCGTGATGCTGGACCCGAACACGGTGGCCGATAAGGGCACCTTTATCGAGCCAAACCAGTATCCGGAAGGCATTGAAGTAGTCATGGTTAACGGGCGTTTGGCGTTAATCCACGGCATAGAAAGCTATGCCTGCAGCGGTAGTGTCATTAGAAAGCAATAAGAACCATAACAAACAATAACAAAGGTCCAGTCCTCGCGGGTACGACGTGCCCGCGACGGGCGCCTCTACCCTAAGGACATCACGATTATGAGTTTACAATCCAACGCCTCGGGCGCGGTCAATGCGGCCAAGCCCAAAACCTGGAAGGCCAGATACACCGTCCTTTCTCTGATTTGGCTCGCCTGGCTGCTCTCCTTTCTCGACCGCATGGTCATGAGCGTCTCTCTCCCCTTCATCGGCAAAGACCTGAATCTGGACACCGCCGAGCAGGGCCTTATCATCAGCGCCTTCTTTATCGGCTACGCGGCCTTCCAGATCCCCGGCGGTTTTCTGGCAGATAAGTTCGGTGCGCGTAAAATTATGGCTATCGGCATCGCGTGGTGGTCAGTATTCACCAGTCTGACCGGCGCCGTGCTGACCTTACCGCTAATGCTAGTAGTTCGCTTCCTGTTCGGCATCGGCGAGGGCTGTTTCCCATCTGCATCGTGGAAAATGATCTCGACCTACTTCCCGTCCAAAGAGCGCGGTCGCGCAACGGCCATTCAGTCTACCGTCAACACCTTAGGCCCAGCCCTGGCGGTAGTGGTTGCCGCAGGCATTATCGGCGCCTTTGGCTGGCACATGGTGTTTATCGTGCTCGGCCTGCCCGGCCTGTTCATTGCGGCGGCGATTTACTTCTTCACTCGCGATAATCCGAAAGATCATCCCAGCATTACGCAGGCCGATCTGGACGAACTGGCGGCCGACGGTACGACCGTAAGTACTTCCGAGCCGCCGATGCCGTTCAGTCAGGTGCTGAAAATGCCGGTTCTATGGCAGATGGCAGCAATCTGGTTCCTGTTTGATATCACCTTTTGGGGCTTCTCCACCTGGCTTCCAAGCTACCTTATCACCGTACGCGAGTTCTCTCTGGCCAAGACCGGCGTCATGGCGGCTATTCCGTTCCTGTTCGGCGCGGCGGGCACGCTTATCGGCGGCTACTGTTCCGATAAGTTCAAGCCTCAACGCAAGATGCTGTACGTAGTGACGGCCGTTATCGCAGCCTCTTTCCTGTACATGACCTTTACCGTTGTCAGCGCCGATATGGCGGTGGTTTATCAGTGTATCTCCGCTCTGTTTATGTTCTTCGCTATGGCGACCTTCTGGGGCATCCTGATGGACACCATTCCGAATAAAATCATGGGCCGCGCGTCCGGTATCGTCAACTTTGGCGGCCAAATGGCGGGCGTAGTCTCTGCTCCTATCATGGGCTGGCTTATCAAGAGCAGCGGCGGCAGCTATAACAGCGCCTTTATCTTTATGATTATCGCGCTTATCGCTTCCGCGGTTGTAACGCTAACCGTAAGCAACGCCCGCGCCAATGGCGCGGCTCAAAAGGCATAAGAGTTAAATTGGTGGATTCAACGGCCCCGGCTTTGGCTGGGGCCGTTGTTTAATAAATATATTAAAGGGGGAAGCGGTACCTCCCCCTTAGGTGCGTTTCAACCCGAGAGCTATCTCAACAGGTCAATCAATCGCAATAGGGCTAACAGCAGCTCTATAACGACGATGATGACAGACAGAATGTCCATTTCACCCGCTTCTCCGTGCTTGCGGAGTACGACGCCGACGCCTTACCCTTACGCCGCCTGTCAGCATCGGTGTTCAACCGTCAGATAGAAAAGCCGCACTCCCGATCGGGGCACTGCCTGCGGCACCACCCGTCCGGCAGCCAGGACTTGTAAACCGAAATAATCCAGAGCACGGCAAATCTGACGCCTCAAATTATAAAACGCCTTTCCTTCCATCCAATGGCGAATATCGTTTATTGCGAGACATCTCCATATAAAATATATAAATAACAGAATCCTAGCTTATTATTGCAATAAAAAACGGAGAACGTTACACTTGCGAAGTCAGATAGAAATGCCGTACTCCATTTTTAAACAGTGGCCTGTTCACTGAGAGTATAAAAGTAGAAAACCTCGCTACCAACGAGGTTTTTTGCTTTTTACACTTCGCCCCAAGAAAACGCGTTTTTCCATTCCGGCTAACGGAATACCGCTCTCCTTTCACGCTATTTAAGACCTATTGAAATCACGTAAGAACTAATGAGGTTTAATATATTATTTCCCTCCTCATCAACGCTGGCTTTTGACAAAAAGAAAGAAAAAACGAGAGCGTCTAAAAGATCCTGCTTTCACAAAGCCTAAACTACTGTGCCATTCATCCAAAACGATAAATCATACCCCTATGTCAGCTAATTCAACGCGTTTCGGTAAAATGATAAAAGACCAACACGGCGTCACCGCGCTGGAGTATTCGCTTATCGGCGCCGCTGTCGCCATGCTTTTGGCCATTGTGTTAGGCGATGGGACTGGCAGCGGAATGCTGTATGAACTCAAAACAACCTTCGAGAAAATCATCGAGGCAATCAGGGCTGCGGTACACCACTAGCGGCCTGACGCCACGTGTCCGAATCTACAGCCATCGAAGCCTCCGCACCATAGCGCCTTACCGTCAGCCACCGCGAATGGCGTCGTCATTTCTGTCGACGCCGACACTCTACTCACTTTTCCATATCGTCACTTATAAAAACCAATCATATAAATCAAACAATTATATTAAAAATCAGTCTGGCATGATTCCTGCTACACCACCATTAACCGTTTAGAGGTACAGCCTTAAACACCGTCGGACGATTGTCTGGACATCGGAGGGATGGTAATGAACCGCTTTGTTATTGCGGATCCAAAACAGTGCATCGGGTGCAACACCTGTATGGCCGCCTGCAGCGAAGTGCATAAGGCCGAAGGCCTGCAGTCTCACCCGCGATTAACCGTGATGCGAGACGCCGGCGCCACCGCGCCCATCTTGTGCCGCCACTGCGAAGATGCGCCCTGTGCGCAGGTTTGTCCGGTGCAGGCCATTACGCACGCCGAAGACGCTATCGAGCTGAACGAAAGCCTGTGCATCGGCTGCAAGCTTTGCGCCATCGCCTGCCCGTTTGGCGCCATCACGCCGCACGGAAGCAGCCCCGTTTACGCACCGGTAAGCTATGAACGCTTTTCTCAAGCCGATGCTCACGCGCGCGAGGCGAGAACTGCCCCGCTCAACGGGAAGCTAAACCCGATGCTGGCCTGGAGGCCAGGCATGCGCGTTGTAGCAGTTAAGTGCGATCTGTGCGGCTTCCTGCCGACCGGCCCCGAATGCGTGCGCGTTTGCCCAACAAAATCGCTGTTTATCATTGACGATGGTGCGCTGGAGCGCGCCAGTGCAGTCAGGCGGGCCGAGGCGATGAACGTTTTCCAGACCGGCGGTTTCACCAACGATGCGCCAGTGGGCCGCGAGGAGAAAAGATAATGACTGGACCGCTTTCATGGCTCTTTTTGTCCCTCGCCGCTTACGTCGTCGGCGCAGTGTTGCCGCTGCTGATTGGCCGCTGTGAACGCCTGACGTTTCGACTGTCGGGCCTCCTTTGCGCGATAGGCGGCGTACTCGGACTCATGTCGGCTATTTCTGCACTCTGTAGCGGAGATGTTTATCTGCTTGCGCTCGACGGACCATTCTCCTTTGCGCGATTCTCCGTACGTCTGGACGGGCTAGCCGCCTTCATGGTGCTGGCGATTTCGCTGCTGGTGGTAGTGACCTCCATTTATTCCCTGTCCTACGTTGAGGAATACGTCGGTAAGGGGGCGAGGTTTATGGGCTTTTTCATGAACCTGTTCGTCGCCTCTATGGTGGCGCTGGTGGTGATGGACAACGCCTTCTACTTTCTGGTGTTCTTCGAGATGATGTCGCTCGCCTCTTACTTCCTGGTGATCACTGAACAGGACGATGAGGCCATCAGCGCCGGCCTGCTTTACTTTCTGATTGCGCACGCTGGCTCGGTGCTCATCATGATCGCCTTTTTCATTCTCTATGCCGAAAGCGGCAGCATGGACTTCGCCGCTTTCCGTCAGTCATCCATTTCCGCGCCGCTGGCGTCCGCCGTGTTCCTGCTGGCGTTCTTCGGCTTCGGCGCCAAAGCGGGGATGATCCCGCTGCACGGCTGGCTGCCCCGCGCTCACCCGGCGGCGCCGTCCCACGCGTCGGCGCTGATGTCCGGCGTGATGGTGAAAATCGGCATCTTCGGCATTATCAAAGTCGGCGTCGACATTCTTGGCGCTTCAGAGGCCTGGTGGGGCGTCGTCGTGCTGGCGTTCGGTTCGGTGTCCGCGGTGCTGGGCGTCACCTACGCGCTGGCTGAACACGATATCAAAAAGCTTCTGGCCTACCACACGGTAGAAAACGTCGGCATTATTTTAATGGGCGTCGGCGTCGGCATGATCGGCATCGCTACCCATCACCCGGTGTTGGCGGTTATCGGCCTGCTCGGCGGTCTCTATCACCTGCTCAACCACGCGGTGTTCAAAGGGCTGCTGTTCCTCGGCGCGGGCGCAGTGATGTACCGTCTACACACCAAAGACATGGAGCGCATGGGCGGGCTTGCCAAACTGATGCCCTACACCGCTCTGGCGTTTTTAATCGGCACCATGTCCATTTCCGCCCTACCGCCGCTTAACGGCTTCGTCAGCGAGTGGTTTACCTATCAGGCGCTGTTTACGCTAAGTCACGACGGCTCGCTGATTATGCGCATCGCCGGCCCCGTTGCTATCGTCATGCTGGCCATTACCGGCGCGCTGGCCGCGCTATGCTTCGTTAAGGTCTACGGCATCAGCTTTGCCGGAGCGCCGCGAAGCCCAAAAGCCGCTCAGGCGAAAGAAGTTCCCTGGCCAATGGTGATAGCTATGGGCCTGCTGGCGCTGGCCTGTCTGGTGCTGGGCATCGGCGCGCCGTTTATTTCCCCCATCATCGCTAACGTTGCTGCCGCGCTCGGCGGGCAGCAGTCAATGGACGTTGCGGCCGGAACGCTGGTCTATCCGGGCGAAGGGGCGCAAACCGTGCTCTCTACGCCGCTGGTGGCGATTTTGTTGATTGGCCTGCTGTTCTTGCCGCTGTTTATTTACGCGCTGTTTGAAGGCAAGCGCCTGCGCCACCGCCACGGCGGCGAGCCTTGGGCGTGCGGCTACGGCTATGAAGAGCAGATGTCGGTTTCCGCCGGCGGCTTTACGCAGCCTCTTCGCACTATGTTTGCGCCGCTCTATCGGCTACGCAAAATCCTTGACCCTGCGCCCGCCATGGCGAAAGGGATGGCGCTGACCGTTCAAGGCGCCGCCAAGGCTGAACCCTGGTGGGAAGAGAAGGTTATTCTGCCCATCGCACGCGGCGTAGTCAGACTAGGAGAGCGCATTCAGTGGCTTCAACACGGCGACTTCCGCCTTTACTGCCTGTACGTGGTGGTAGCCCTCACCGCGTTAATGCTGGCAATAGCGCTATAAGGAGACGAACATGACTACTCTTCACTCCTCCGTTGACGTTCTCTCTTCGCTGTCGCTGCTGCCGCTGGCTTTCATTCAGGCTCTGGCGCTGTTGGCGCTGGCGCCGCTGCTGTCCGGCATCTCCCGCGTCATTAAGGCCAGAATGCAGTCGCGCCGGGGGCCAGGCGTGCTTCAGGAGTATCGAGACCTTGCAAAACTGCTTAAGCGTCAGAACGTTGCGCCCGAGTCGTCCGGCTTCATTTCCCGCCTGATGCCCTTCGTGCTCATCAGCTCAATGCTGGTAGTCGCCATGGCGCTGCCGCTGATTACGCTAGCTTCGCCGTTCGGCGCTGGCGGCGATCTGATTACGGTTATCTACCTGTTTGCCCTTTACCGCTTCTTCTTTGCGCTGGCAGGGCTGGACTCAGGCAGCATTTTCGCCGGCATCGGCGCCAGTCGCGAAGTGACGTTAGGCGTACTGGTTGAGCCGATTTTGGTACTTTCGCTGTTGGTACTGGCGCTTATCGTCGGCTCAACCAACCTCGGCAGTATCAGCACTTCCTTAGCAACCGACCCGCTGCAGTCGCCAAGCGCTACGCTGTTGGCCATCGGCGCCTGCGCCTTCGCCGTCTTTATCGAGATGGGAAAAATCCCGTTCGACGTGGCGGAAGCGGAACAGGAGCTTCAGGAAGGCCCATTGACCGAATACTCCGGCCCTGCGCTGGCGATGGTCAAGCTGGGACTGGCGCTTAAGCAGGTGGTGATTGCATCAATGTTCGTCAGCGTGCTGTTGCCCTTTGGCGGCAGCGAGACGCTCGGCGCAGGCTCGCTGATTGCGGCTACGGCGCTGTTTCTCGTCAAGCTGCTGGTGGTCTTTGTTATAGCGTCGCTGTTTGAAAACAGCCTGGCGCGAGGGCGCTTCCTGCTGACTTCTCGCGGCACCTGGGTCGGTTTCGGCGTAAGCGCGCTGGCATTCGTGTTTTATCTCACCGGTCTGTAAGGAGCTGAACACCGATGATGGAAAATATCGCTCTAGCAACCGTTCTGGTTCCCTTTGTCGGGGCCGTTATTGTGGGGCTCGCGCCCGCAATGCGGGCTCGGACGCTCTGCGGCGTATTCTCAGCCGCCGCTACGCTTCTCTCGCTCGCGCTGGCGCTCAGTTGGCTGAACGGAGGCAGAATCGACGCCGCCTATCCGCTCGTTAGCATAGGCCAAGCCGAACTGTTTGGGCTGGTGGTGGACCGCATCAGCACGCTTATCACCTTCGCCGTCGTATTCCTTGGTTTTTTAGTAAGCGTTTACTCCGCAGCCTACTTAACCAAGGGTAACAAAGAGCATCCCCACGAAGGGCTCCCTCGCTACTACGCGCTGCTGCTGGTATTCATCGGAGCAATGGCCGGGCTGGTGCTTTCTTCTACGCTGGTCGGCCAGCTGCTGTTTTTTGAAATCACCGGCGGCTGCTCCTGGGCGTTGATCGGTTATTACCAAAAGCCAAAGCCGCTGCGCTCCGCCCTGAAGGCGTTGCTTATCACTCACGTCGCCGCCGTCGGGCTTTATCTGGCCGCAGCCTATCTGTTCGCCGAAACGGGCACCTTCTCACTGTCGGCGCTGGCTAACCTCAACGGTGACGCCAAGACGCTGGTGCTGTTTGGCATCATGTTCGCCGCCTGGGGCAAGTCCGCCCAGCTGCCGCTGCACGTCTGGCTGCCGGACGCCATGGAAGCTCCTACTCCTGTGAGCGCTTACTTACACGCGGCATCAATGGTGAAGGTCGGCGTCTATATCTTCGCTCGCGGCCTGATGTCAGCCGGAAACATTCCGGAAATTATCGGCATCGTCGGCATAGTGATGGCGATACTCACGCTCCTCTACGGCTTTATCATGTATCTGCCGCAGACTGACTTAAAGCGGCTGCTGGCCTACTCCACCATTACGCAGCTCTCTTACATTTTTATAGCGCTGTCGCTGTCCGCCTTTGGCTCTCAAATGGCCTTTGACGGCGGTATCGCCTACATCTTCAACCACGCGTTCGCCAAGAGCCTGTTCTTCCTGGTCGCCGGTGCGCTCAGCTACAGCTGCGGTACCCGCATGCTGCCCAGGCTTCGCGGCATTATGCGCCGCATGCCGCTTTTGGGCGTAGGTTTTTGCGTGGCGGCAATGGCGATTACCGGCATTCCGCCGTTTAACGGATTCTTCAGCAAGTTCCCGCTGTTTGCCGCCAGCTTTGAGCTTTCTAACGCTCACGTGTGGATTATGCCGATCATGATTTTGGCGCTGGTGGAATCCGTGGCCAGCTTCGGCTGGTTCCTCTACTGGTTCGGCAAAACCGTGCCGGGAGAACCTTCAGAGGAGGTGGCTAACGCCTCCCCGGTTCCCCCTGCCATGCAGGGAGTGCTTCTCGTGTTGATTGTGATGTCCCTGTGCTCGAGCTTCATCGCAGCCTGGTGGCTAGGATAACGGAGTTGATGATGACCGGAACGCTTATAGTAAACAACCTGGCAGGACTGCTGATCGTCAGCTCACTGCTCGTTATCGGCGCCAAACGTCCGAAAAACGCTGCGCTATTTTATGCGCTGCAGTCGCTTGTCCTGGTGCTGACCTTTATCGCGCTGGCCTGCACCATGAAGGCCGAAGAGCTGTACTGGTGGTCGGGCACCGCGTTTATCACCAAAGTACTGCTGGTGCCGTGGATTATGTATAAGGCGCTGGGCAAGCTGCAGGACCCACAGGCAGATACGCCGGTTATCGGGCTTGGCCTGCTCATCCTTATTGCCGCCGTGATTATCGTGCTGAGCTATCTGGTGGTCGACGCCGTTCGCCTGCCGATGGTAGAAGCGCTCAAGCCTGCGCTCAGCGTATCTTTAAGCCACTTCTTCCTTGGGCTTTTGTGCATCGTCAGCCAACGCAACATCCTCAAGCAGATTTTCGGCTATTGCCTGATGGAAAACGGCGCGCACCTGACGTTGGCGCTAATGGCCTATAAGGCGCCGGAACTGGTGGAAGTCGGCATTGCGACCGACGCCATTTTCGCCGTTATCATCATGTCCTTCATGGCGCGCAGGATTTACCACACGCTGAAAACCCTGGACGTTCGGCAACTGACGGCATTGAAGGGGTAACGGAAAATGACGAATACGCTATGGACTTACGCTCTGCTCTCAACGCCGCTGCTGATTTCACTGCTGTGCTTCGCCTGTCGCTGGCTTGGTAACGCCCGCCAAGCCGTCACCGTGCTGCACTCCATCGGCATTATTGCTACCTGCGGATTTTCTCTGTTGACGGTTTGCGGCGTGCTTCAGTCTGGAGCGCTGCTGGCGCTGCACCAGTGGATCTATATCGACAGCCTCGGCGCGCTGTTTATCGCTATCATCGGCGTGATTGGGCTGCTGGCCGGGCTTTACTCCATCGGCTATATGGGGCATGAAGTCGAGCATGAAGAGGTCAGCGTTACGACGCTTTGTAGCTATTACGGCTTCTTTCACCTGTTTTTGTTCACCATGCTGCTGGCCGCCACCGCCAACAATATCATCATGATGTGGGTCGCTATTGAGGCTACCACGCTAAGCTCGGCGTTTCTGGTCGGGCTCTATGGGCAACGCTCTTCACTGGAGGCGGCCTGGAAATACATCATCATCTGTACGGTCGGCGTCGCCTTCGGGCTTTACGGCACCGTACTGGTTTATGCCAACGCCGCGGGTGTATTGGCAGACCCGAGCCAGGCGATTTTCTGGACGGTCCTGCATCAAAACGCCAATCTGCTCGATCCGACGCTGATGCATCTGGCCTTCGCCTTTGTGCTGATAGGCTTTGGCACCAAGTCCGGCCTGTTTCCGATGCACGCCTGGCTGCCAGACGCCCACAGCGAAGCGCCAAGCCCCACCAGCGCCATGCTGTCGGCCGTGCTGCTCAACTGTGCGATGCTGGTGGTTATCCGCTACTACATTATCGTCAACAAGGCCATCGGCTCCGAATTTCCGCAAATGCTGATGTTGATTTTCGGCCTGCTGTCGGTGGCCGTCGCCGCGCTGTTTATCATCGTTCAGCGCGATATCAAGCGGCTTTTAGCCTACTCCAGCGTGGAAAACATGGGGCTCATCGCCCTTGCCTTCGGTATCGGCGGGCCTCTGGGTACGCTGGCCGCGCTGCTGCACACCGTTAACCACAGTCTGGCAAAAACCCTGCTGTTCTGCTGTTCAGGCAACGTTCTGTTGAAGTACGGCACGCGAGATATGGACGCGGTTAAGGGAATTATGCGCGTAGCCCCGGTAACGGCGGTGCTGTTCGCCGGCGGCGCGCTGGCGCTCGGCGGCATGCCGCCGTTCAACGTGTTCGTTAGCGAGTTCATGCTGGTGACCGCCGGTATTCAGGCCGGCAAAGTCGCCGTTATCGTCGTTTGCCTGCTGCTTTTAACCGTTGTACTGGCCGGGCTGGTGAAAATGGTGGCCTCAACGGTACTGGGGCCAAGCCCTGAAGCGTTGGCCAAAGGCGAGCTGGGAGCAATGACGCTGTTGCCCATCGCCCTGTTAATGGTGCTGATGTTGATAATGGGCCTGCACATTCCGCAGCCGGTGCTTCAACTTTTACACAACGCCGCCGCTATCGTGATGGATAACGGCAGTTTACCGGTCGGCGATTCGCTGACGTTGCCCTGGCAGAGCGTCCAGGCTGCGGTCGTCCACGGTCAATAGTCATGAACGACAGGAGAAACAAAACGTGAATACCCTTAGTGAAACTAAAGTCGGTCATGGCTATGTTGAAGGCGTAAGGCAGAAGTTCCCGTCGGCGGTGCTGGAAGAGAGCTGGCAAACGCACAATCAGGTTACCCTGACGGTAAAAACCAACGCGCTGCCGGAGATCGTCGAATGGCTTTACTACGTACAGGGCGGCTGGCTGTCGGTGCTGTTTGGCAACGACGAGCGGCCGCTTAACGGCAGCTACGCCGTTTACTACGTGCTGTCGATGGAAGCCACTGTGAAAAGCTTTGTCACCGTCAAGGCAATGGTCGACGCCAATACGCTGGAATTTCCTTCCGTTACGCCCCGCGTTCCCGCCTGCGTATGGGGCGAACGCGAGGTACGCGACATGTACGGCCTGCGCCCGGTAGGTCTACCCGACGAGCGCCGCCTGGTACTGCCGGACGACTGGCCGGACGATCTCCACCCACTGCGTAAGGACGCCATGGACTACCGCGAGCGTCCGGATCCGACTACCAACACTGAAACCTATCGCTTTGTGAACGAAGGCGGCGAAAGCCGCGTCGTCCCCATCGGGCCGCTACACATCACCTCTGACGAACCGGGGCATTTTCGCCTGTTCGTCGACGGTGAAGACATCGTCGACGCCGACTATCGCCTGTTCTACGTTCACCGCGGCATGGAAAAGCTGGCGGAAACCCGCATGGGCTATGATGAGGTCACGTTCCTGGCCGATCGCGTATGCGGCATCTGCGGCTTTACCCACAGCGTGGCCTACGCCAACTCGGTTGAGAACGCCCTCGGCATTCACGTCCCCGAGCGCGCCCAAATGATCCGCACCGTTTTGCTGGAGGTAGAACGCTTACACAGCCATCTGCTGAACATCGGCCTCTCCTGCCACTTTGTCGGTTTTGATACCGGCTTCATGCAGTTTTTCCGCGTGCGCGAAAAAGCGATGAAGATGGCGGAAATGCTAACTGGCGCGCGTAAAACCTATGGCTTAAACCTGATAGGCGGCGTACGCAGGGACATCCTGAAAGCCCAGCGGCTAGAAGCGCTTAAAACGCTGCATGAAATGCGCACGGAAGTCACCCAACTGGTCGAGATCCTGCTGGATACGCCTAACATGCAGCAGCGCACGGTCAACGTCGGCGTGCTGGACCGTAAGGTCGCCAGAGACTACAGCCCGGTAGGGCCCGTGGTTCGCGCCAGCGGCTACTTCCGCGACGTGCGTAAGCTCCACCCCTTCGCTGGCTACGCCAACGTGCCTTTTGAAGTTCACGTTAAGGACGGCTGCGACGTTAACTCCCGCGTGATGATCCGCATTCAGGAGTTTTACGAGTCCATCGCCATCATCGAATACGCGCTGGACAACTTGGCAGATGGCCCGCTGCTGGTAGAAGGTTTCCGCTATCAGCCCCACCGCTTTGCGCTGGGCATTACCGAGGCGCCGCGCGGTGAAGACATCCACTGGAGCATGCTGGGCGACAATCAGAAGCTGTATCGCTGGCGCTGCCGCGCCGCGACTTACGCCAACTGGCCGCCTCTGCGCTACATGCTGCGCGGCAACACGGTGTCCGACGCGCCGCTGATTATCGGCAGCCTCGATCCCTGCTATTCGTGTACCGACCGGGTCACCGTGGTCGACGTACGCAAGCGTAAGGCGCAGACCGTGGCCTACAAAGAGATCGAGCGCTATGGCATTGAGCGCAAGAACTCTCCGCTGAAGTAACGCCGAGGTGAATCATGTTTAAACTGCTGAAAACCATACTGAACGTCGGTGATACCACAGTTAAGTATCCCTTTAAGCCCTACGACGTCTGTCAGGATTTCCGAGGCAAGCCGGAGTATAACGCCGAGCAGTGCATTGCCTGTGCGGCTTGTACCATGGCCTGCCCCGCCAACGCGCTGACCATGAGTACCGATACCGCAAGCGGCGAACGCACCTGGTCGCTATTTCTCGGACGCTGTATCTTCTGCGGTCGCTGCGAAGAAGTGTGCCCAACCAGGGCGATCCGGCTGTCGGAAGAGTTTGAGCTGGCGGTGTTCAACAAACAGGATCTGTTTCAGGAGGCGGTATTCCAGGTCGCCTCATGCCGCATTTGCCATAAACCATTCGCGCCGCAAAAGTCTATTGACTACGCGATTTCGCTGCTTATTCAGGCCGGCATGAGCCAAGAAGAGGCGGAAAGCCGTCGTTCCCAGCATGAAACCTGCCCCGAATGCAAACGCAAGCAGAGCGTCGCCCATTCAGACAGCGTCGCGCTGGGCCTGCATCTTAATCAGGAGATGACAAAATGAGCAGTCAACTCGAAACGGTGGTTAACGGTATTTCCAAGCCGCTGTCGGTCGAAGAACAGGTCGCTAAGCTTAAAAAGACGCTGCTTAAAGACATTCAGCGCTCGGCTTACGTTTATCGGGTCGACTGCGGCGGCTGCAACGGCTGTGAGATCGAGATTTTCGGCACCATTACGCCCGTGTTTGATACCGAACGTTTCGGCATCAAGGTCGTGTCGTCTCCGCGCCACGCCGACATCCTATTGTTTACCGGCGCGGTCACGCGCGCCATGCGCGCCCCCGCGCTGCGCGCCTATGAATCGGCTCCCGATCCCAAAATCTGCATTTCTTACGGTGCCTGCGGCTGCGGAGGCGGCATCTTTCACGATCTGTACTGCGTCTGGGGCGGAAGCGACCAAATTGTGCCGATTGACGTTTACATTCCCGGCTGCCCGCCGACGCCAGCGGCTACGATTTACGGCTTCGCCATGGCGCTGGGGCTGTTAGATCAAAAGCTAAAAATGCCTAACCATGTGCAAACGGCAGGCGAACATCCTGCGCTACGTTTCCCAACGCTGCCGGCCTCCGTACGCGTCGAACTTGAGCGGGAAGCTCGCAGAATGGCAGGCTACCGTCAGGGCGGCGACATTGCCGACGAGTTTATGCGGCTACTGACGCAAAACGTTCCGCACTCCGTTGATGAACGTATCGCTGCCTATCTCGACAAACATGACGACCCGCGCCTGCGGGAGATTGTCGGCCGCTTGCATGCTATTTGCGCGCCGCGCCTGAAAGGAGAGTAGAACAATGTCGACCGATAACGTGGTGTTCTACACCCTAAACCAGAAATTTCTCGACAGCGACGACGACGTGCCGGAGCAGAGTCAGCAGGTCATGTACTATTCCTTGGCTATCGGCCACCACGTCGGCGTCATTGACTGCTTAAAAACTTTGATGCACGTTCCGACCGAAGACTACCGAGACTGGGTAGCCCAGCTGCCAGAAGGCGGCGAAGCGCGCAGAAAAATGGAAGGCCTGCTGAGGTTTGGCGAGATTACTATCGACAGCAGCCACGTCCAACTTTTAGCGCAGGCCTGGTCTGCAATAGGCGAGCGCCTGACGAAGATTCAGTCAGAATGGACGCAAACGCTGATGAAAGCGCTACACGCTATCGACAAAGAGCCGGCGATTTATCTGATTGTCAGAAGGCGCAACGCATGACGGTTTCAACCGCTTCCCGCGTTGTGCTTACCGTGGGCAACGCCATGATGGGGGACGACGGTGCCGGGCCGAAGCTTTATGAGATGATGATGAACTCGTCGATCGCAGGCTGGGAAGCCATCGACGGCGGCAGCGCGCCTGAAAATGAATCACACAGGGTCAAAGCGCTTAGGCCAAACACGCTTGTGATTGTAGATGCAGCCGATATGGGGCTGGAGCCGGGAGAGATTCGCCTGATAGACGCAGAAAGCATCGCCGACATGTTTATCATGACAACCCATAACCTGCCGCTGAACTTTCTGATAGACCAGCTAAAAGAGGACATCCCCGAGGTCTTTTTTATCGGTATTCAGCCCGACGTGGTGGCGTTCGCCTTTCCCATGACGCCCGTCGTCTCTGAAGCCGTGGACGCCGTTTACCAAAGCCTGACTCGTTGGCGGGGTGAGCCGGAGTTTGAGTGGCTGTAGGGCTTGAGCATATTCACAAATTGATACTCATCAAATAAACAACTTTGCTGAATTTCAGTGAATATTGCGGCACGTCAACATGGAGGGAATCTATCTGGTGTATCACTGCACGTTGGGAAGTTGCCCCCAAATATGAGACAGCGGCATCGACATATTTGACGAGCCGATGTCGACACGCCGTCTGGTTCACAGAGAAACTACGGCAAAGCAAATAAAATCAGTGAATTATAAAAACAAAAAGCTGGCATAAACCCTGCTTATCTCTTTTAGGGCAGTAGCATGAGATAAGCCTTTTGGAAGGCCAGCCTTTGAACACAGTCTTCCTCTGACCGCGCGGCGGTCGATACGTGAGTAATGGAGATGTATTTATGAACCGGTTCGTTATCGCCGATCCCAAGAACTGTATTGGATGCCGCACTTGCGAAGTCGCCTGTGCCGTCGTCCACAGTGCGGGTAACGATGTGGCAAACCTGTCGGCCAAAAGCTTTTCTCCCCGCATTCGGGTAATCAGAGGCAGCACGGTCAGCACGGCTATTCTTTGCCGCCACTGTGAAGACGCGCCCTGTGCGGAAGTTTGTCCTAACGGCGCCATTGTAAGAAGCAATAGCAGCATTCAGGTGATCCAGGAAAAGTGCATCGGCTGTAAAACCTGCGCGATTGCCTGCCCTTATGGAGCAATGAGTATTGTAACCAGCCAGGTCACCGTACCGAGCGACGGCGCTATTGTCGGTTCTCGCCTTAAGGCGCAGGCGCTCAAATGCGATCTGTGCGAAGGCGTAGCGGAAAGCCCCACCTGCATAAAAGTGTGCCCAACCAACGCGCTGCGTCTGGTAACGCCTGAATCATTAGACGCCTTAATGCGGCAGAAGCAAGAACGAGCCGCACTGGAAGAGGCGGGAGAAATTCATTTTTAGCTATCCGTTCTTGACTATCCGTTTCTGGTGAATGGGTAGACCCATGGACTTGAGGAGCAATGTGAGCATGAAAAAAGTCATTACCGTCTGCCCGTACTGCGCGTCGGGCTGCAAAATCAACCTGTTGGTTGAGGGCGGGAAAGTCGTTGGCGCTGAAGGCGCAAACGGGGTCACCAATCAGGGAGAGCTCTGTTTGAAGGGCTACTACGGCTGGGACTTCCTTAACGACACCAAGATCCTGACCCCTCGCCTGACAAAACCGATGATCCGCCGCCAGCGCGGCGGCGAGCTGGAAGCCGTTTCGTGGGACGAAGCGATAGAGTTCGCCAGTTCCCGTATGAAAAAAATCATCGAAGAACACGGCCCTGACGCCGTGATGACTTCCGGTTCATCTCGCGGCCCAGGCAACGAAGTGAACTACATTATGCAGAAGTTTGCTCGCGCCGCTATTGGTACGAATAACGTAGACTGCTGCGCTCGCGTCTGACACGGCCCCTCGGTTGCAGGTCTGCACCGCTCGGTCGGCAACGGCGCAATGAGTAACTCCATCCCCGAGATGGAAGATACCGATTGTCTGTTTATCTTCGGCTACAACGCCGCGGATTCACACCCTATCGTAGCTCGCCGCATTCTGAAGGCGAAGGCGAAAGGGGCTAAAGTTATCGTCTGCGATCCGCGCTATATTGAGACCGCGCGCATCGCCGACCTTTGGCTGCCGCTAAAAAATGGCAGCAACGTGGCGCTGCTCAACGCTTTTGCCAACGTACTGATTAACGAAGGGCTGTACAACAAAGAGTTCGTCGCTAACCATACCGAAGGCTTCGAGGAGTACTGCAAGGCGGTTGAGAAATACACGCCGGAGTACGTTGAAGAGATTACCGGCCTGTCGGCTAAGCAGATCCGCGAAACGATCCGCATGTACGCCGCTGCGCCTTCCGCCACCATCCTGTGGGGGATGGGCGTAACCCAGTGGGGCCAAGGCGTCGATACCGTTCGCTGCCTGACCAGCCTGGCGCTGCTGACCGGCAACCTGGGGCGGCCAAACGTTGGTGTCGCTCCCGTTCGGGGCCAGAACAACGTTCAGGGCGCCTGCGACATGGGTGCGCTTATCGATACGCTGCCCGGCTATCAGTACGTTAACGATCCGGCCGCCAGGGAGAAATTCGCCAAGGCCTGGGGCGTTGAGTCGATTCCAGAGAAGAAGGGGTATCCTCTCAGCGAGCTTCCCCATAACGCCATCACCGGTAAAGTGAAAGCGTTCTACGTGATGGGGGAAGACCCTTTGCAGACGGAGCCCGATCTGTCCGTCGTCCGTCAGGGCTTTGAGGCGCTGGACTTAGTCATCGTACAGGACATCTTCATGACGCAAACCGCCGAAATGGCGGACGTTATCTTCCCAGCTACGTCCTGGGGCGAACATGAAGGGGTTTACACCAGTGCAGACCGCGGATTCCAACGTTTCTATAAGGCCGTTGAGCCGAAAGGCGACGTAAAAACCGACTGGGAAATCATCTGCCTGATGTCGAGTGCGATCGGCTATCCGATGAAGTACAACAACACCAAAGAGATCTGGGATGAACTTCGCGAGCTGTGCCCGATCTACTACGGCGCCACCTATGAGAAAATGGAAGGCCTCGGCTACGTGCAGTGGCCATGCCCAACCCTTGACCACCCCGGCACTCAGTATCTGTTCGCCGGCAGCAAGTTCAACCGACCTAACGGCAAGGGCGCGCTGTACGCCTGCGAATGGCGTCCGCCGATGGAGCCAACGGATGAAGAATATCCGCTGGCGTTGGCGACGGTGCGCGAAGTAGGCCACTACTCCTGTCGTTCAATGACGGGCAACTGCGCGGCGCTGCAGACCCTGGCCGACGAGCCGGGCTACGTTCAGATGAATACGCAGGATGCGGCTAAACTTGGCGTTAAGGATCAGGAGCTGGTCTGGATCTCATCCCGCCGAGGGAAAGTCATTAGCCGTGCGGCAGTCAGCGATCGCACTAACCAAGGTGCGGTTTACATGACTTACCAGTGGTGGATTGGCGCTTGCAACAGGCTAACGTTGGACGAGCTGGATCCGATATCCAGAACGCCGGAGTTTAAGCATTGTGCGGTGAAGGTTGAAGCCATTTCCGATCAAAACTGGGCGGAAAGTTACGTTCAAAAAGAGTACACGACGCTGAAGGGACGACTGCGCCAAGCAGCCGAAGCCTGACGCATCGGTATTCCATAAGAAAAGGGGCCAAATCGGCCCCTTTCATTTTTATACTCGTTAATCGCTTTCTAAAATATCCTTTACCGAGATCCCTAAGCGCTGCATGCGCGACAGTAGGGTCGTGCGCTTAAGCCCCAGCTTCTCCGCCGCGCCTTTAGGACCGGCAACTATCCCGTTAGTCTCTTTCAGCACGCGAATGATTTCCTGCCTCTCGGTTTCGCTGTCATCGGCCAAACGGACGGGCTTAGGCTGCGGCTTTTGTTTGGCAGGCTCTAAAGCTGGCCTGCCGTTCATCGGCGCTAAATGATACTGCAACTCCTGAGGCCGAAGGTTTAACACAGAGCCTTTGGTTAAAATCACCGCGCGTTCGATAACGTTTTGTAACTCCCGTACGTTGCCTGGCCACGGTAGCTTTGCCAAAAGCTCAATAGTTTCCGCCGGCACGCTTTCAATATGGCGGTTCATTCGTTTGGCAATGCTCTTGGTAAAGAACTTCACCAGCGACGGAATGTCCTCTGGGCGCTCGCGTAGCGGAGGAATAACGATGGGAAATACGTTCAGACGATAATAAAGATCGCTGCGGTAGGCTTTATCGATCACCATCTGGTGGAGATTGCAATTTGTTGCCGCAATCAGCCGCACGTCGACGGGAATAACCCGGCTTCCTCCCAAGCGTTCAATCTCTCTTTCCTGCAGCACGCGCAAAAGCTTGGGTTGTAAATCCAGCGGAATATCACCCACCTCATCTAAAAACAGCGTGCTGCGATCGGCCTGTTCAAAACGACCTACGCGCTGGGCAGTAGCGCCGGTGAACGCGCCCTTTTCATGGCCAAACAGATCGCTTTCCAAAAGCCCAGATGGAATCGCAGCACAGTTTACCTTTACCATCGCTCGCGAACTGCGCTGGCTTAGCTTATGGATCGCGCGAGCGATAAGCTCTTTTCCGGTTCCCGTTTCTCCTAATATCAGCACGGTGCAGTCGCTGTCAGCCACCATCGCTACCTGATCCAATACCGCAGACATCGCCTCGCTTTGCCCAATAATTTCGTCGAACGATTCAAAGTTGCGGATCTCTTCCGACAGATACTGGTTTTCATGAAGCAGATTGTCTTTCAAACGAGAAATTTCTTCGTAGGCCAGCGCATTATCCAACGCTATCGATATACGGGCAGCAATGTGGCTAAGCAGTGCAAGGTTTTGGTCTGAGAATACGCCGTCATCTATGCTGCCTAAGCACAATACTCCCAGCGTTCTTTCATTGAAAACCAGAGGCAACAGGCAAAATGAAGGAAGAGTGGTTTGAGAGAGCGCGGCAATATACTCATCTTGTGCGCTGGCGGTTTTAAACGTGCTGCTGTACAAAAGGCGGGGCTGCGTTTGATTAAGGAGCGACTTGAGCACTGGGCTTGCAAGAGAGCAGTAGTCGTGTCGATGAAGAACTTTTTCTTTGTTCTTAAACTCTGCGCTAAAGCGGCTTAATCGCGCTAAATGCGCGTCGGGGAGATCGAGACTTATATAGCTGATATTGAAAAAATGATGAATTTCGTCAGAAAGTTCGGCGGCCAGCTCGCTTAATTCTCGTTTAGCCAGCACGGTATTGGTGACGTCGACCAGAATACGAAAGTTCTCCAGCTCTTGCCGGAGTGAATTTTCGCCGTCAGAATAAATCGATTGCTCAAGCCGTAATAATGCCATAACTCAATCGCCATAAAGTCAGAAACATAGTGCCCAATCAGCGCTGAGATTTATTATCGTCTATTGGTCTATTGCGGGCTCTCTATCGCTGCGAGAAGCGGGAATGCTCAGTCAGGGCATGCGTAGTACTTATTTAGTGTACGATATTAACCCTTGCATTTGTATGACTTTCCAATATTGAATGGATAAAAGTGAACGCAGATCAAATTTAGTAAAAAAGAGTAATAGCAAGCAACAACGCGTTAGAGACAACAATTCAAAATGATGTTTAAAAGCAGTAAAAATATATTAATAGGAAATATGTTAATTAATTTTAATAACTAAAATTATATAACTTCTACTTTAGAAAATGACTCTCGGTTTTGGCTAACCGGCGATATCAAGTTCATATACTGAAATGCAAAGAGGCCACTCTCTCGAGTGGCCTCTTTTAATTAAAAGTCTGGCAGCTTATGAACCTCTTCAAGGCCCATCCTTCGGGCCTTTGTAACGTTCAAAAGGCGAAGCCTTTTTGTCTATAGCTAGTCTCATCGAGGCCGTTCTCCGGACATTCAAACTTGCTCCCAGCAGGTTTGTGTCCATCAAGTAGCGAACCGCCATTAACAAAAGCAAAAAGGCCACTCTCTCGAGTGGCCTTTTCTAATTAAAAGTCTGGCAGTTTATAAACCTCTTCGAGGTTCACCCTTCGGGCCGTTGCTTCGCAACGTTCAAAAGGCCTTGCCTTTTGTCCTACTCTCCATCGAGTAGCGAACTGCCATCAACAAACGCAAAAAGGCCACTCTTTCGAGTGGCCTCTTCTAATTAAGAGCCTGGCAGTTCCCTACTCTCGCATGGGGAAGCCCCACACTACCATCGGCGCTACGGCGTTTCACTTCTGAGTTCGGCATGGGGTCAGGTGGGACCACCGCGCTATCGCCGCCAGACAAAACTTTCTACGTCTAACGTAATTCAAGTGGTGCTGATACCCAGAGTCGAACTGGGGACCTCACCCTTACCAAGGGTGCGCTCTACCAACTGAGCCATATCAGCGCCGAATTTCCTACAGTGCTCGTATGTATACGCTCACTTCTAATTAAAAGCCTGGCAGTTTATAAACCTCTTCGAGGTTCACCCTTCGGGCCGTTGCTTCGCAACGTTCAAAAGGCTTTGCCTTTTGTCCTACTCTCCATCGAGTAGCGAACTGCCCGAACATCTGCATACTTCTTCAAATTAAAAGCCTGGCAGTTCCCTACTCTCGCATGGGGAAGCCCCACACTACCATCGGCGCTACGGCGTTTCACTTCTGAGTTCGGCATGGGGTCAGGTGGGACCACCGCGCTATCGCCGCCAGGCATATTCTGTTTTACTCCGCCGCTTTCGTATTCGTCATACTTCCGCCACAGAGCTTCAATCCACAAACAAGCTAAATAATTCGTCGTCTCTAAAACGCCTTCGGCGTTGTAAGGTTAAGCCTCACGGTTCATTAGTACTGGTTAGCTCAATACATCGCTGCACTTACACACCCAGCCTATCTACGTCATCGTCTTTAACGTTCCTTTAGGGAGCTCAAAGCTCCAGGGAAGACTCATCTTGGGGCAAGTTTCGCGCTTAGATGCTTTCAGCGCTTATCTTTTCCGCACGTAGCTACCGGGCAATGCAATTGGCATCACAACCCGTACACCAGCGGTGCGTTCACTCCGGTCCTCTCGTACTAGGAGCAACCCCCCTCAATCTTCCAGCGCCCACGGCAGATAGGGACCGAACTGTCTCACGACGTTCTAAACCCAGCTCGCGTACCACTTTAAACGGCGAACAGCCGTACCCTTGGGACCTACTTCAGCCCCAGGATGTGATGAGCCGACATCGAGGTGCCAAACACCGCCGTCGATATGAACTCTTGGGCGGTATCAGCCTGTTATCCCCGGAGTACCTTTTATCCGTTGAGCGATGGCCCTTCCATTCAGAACCACCGGATCACTAAGACCTACTTTCGTACCTGCTCGAGCCGTCACTCTCGCAGTCAAGCTGGCTTATGCCTTTGCACTAACCTCCTGATGTCCGACCAGGATTAGCCAACCTTCGTGCTCCTCCGTTACTCTTTGGGAGGAGACCGCCCCAGTCAAACTACCCACCAGACACTGTCCTCACCCGCGATTCAGCAGGTCGAGTTAGAACATCAAACATTAAAGGGTGGTATTTCAAGGTTGGCTCCATGCAGACTGGCGTCCACACTTCAAAGCCTCCCACCTATCCTACACATCAAGGTTCAATGTTCCGTGTCAAGCTATAGTAAAGGTTCACGGGGTCTTTCCGTCTTGCCGCGGGTACACAGCATCTTCACTGCGAGTTCAATTTCACTGGGTCTCGGGTGGAGACAGCCTGGCCATCATTACGCCATTCGTGCAGGTCGGAACTTACCCGACAAGGAATTTCGCTACCTTAGGACCGTTATAGTTACGGCCGCCGTTTACTGGGGCTTCGATCAAGAGCTTCGCTTGCGCTAACCCCATCAATTAACCTTCCAGCACCGGGCAGGCGTCACACCGTATACGTCCACTTTCGTGTTTGCACAGTGCTGTGTTTTTAATAAACAGTTGCAGCCAGCTGGTATCTTCGACTGGCTTCGGCTCCATGGGCAAGCCACTTCACCTACTGCCAGCGTGCCTTCTCCCGAAGTTACGGCACCATTTTGCCTAGTTCCTTCACCCGAGTTCTCCCAAGCGCCTGAGTATTCTCTACCTGACCACCTGTGTCGGTTTGGGGTACGATTTAATGTTACCTGATGCTTAGAGGCTTTTCCTGGAAGCAGGGCATCAACCACTTCATCTCCGTAGAGACTCGTCATCACGCCTCAGTGTTAATAGCGGTCCGGATTTACCAGGACCACCCACCTACACGCTTAAACCGGGATAACCGTCACCCGGCCGGCCTAGCCTTCTTCGTCCCCCCTTCGCAGTAACA
>NZ_CP146357.1:3895000-4107500 GCF_039789245.1 Leminorella grimontii
CAATCAAGCTGATATTTCGCTTTCTGCTTGGAGCGACGCGCTAAAACTTCATCATCCTTATCGCGACGCGGATCGAGATACTCCAGCGTTATCCGATGTTCAACCGGCCCGGTGCTGAATGTACCGCTCCACTCTACCCCCTTAATGGTCGCCGATTCGATGTTGTAATACTGCCCTTCCCAGGTAACGGGATCGGACTCATAGCCAATCAGGTTAGTCACCTTATTGCGATAGGCCGAAAGGCGCCAATTCAGCGGCCCAGAGTCCCCTTCAAGCCCAACTTCCCACTGGCGGGATTCTTCCGGCTTCAGGCCTTTGTTGGAAGAAATAGAAAAACGTTCTGAACCATACTGTTGGCCCAGAGTAGGCGCCAAGAAGCCGGTGCCATAGGAAAGCGTCAACCGGTAGGAGGGAATGAACTCCCAGGCCGCCGCCGCCTGCCAGGTCTCATGCCAGCCAAACTCTTCGTTGTCGTCGGTGCGTACCGCGCCTTCAAACAGGAAATTACCCAACGCCTGTTGGCCCGTAAAGTAATAGCCTGAGTTGTCTCGCTTATAGCGATCGGAAGCGTAGTTATCCGACGACTCCAGCTTCTCCTGACGCCAGTCGACGCCAGCGTTCAGCACCGTTTTATCAAAGTGATAAGAGTTGCCCCATTGCACGCTGCGCTGCGTTACGTCGTCCAGCGTCGTGCCGTCTTTGTAGCGCCCTTTGATGCTGTCGTAGTTATAGTCCTTATACCTTTGATAGCTGGTGATAAGCTGGGAAGAGAAGCTTCCTTCAAGAAAGCGCAGTCCCATATCATAATTACGGCTGTAAAGCTGGCGCTCGTCACCGTAGCTGCCGTCATATTCCGTATTGTTGCCGTAGCCGTATGCGCGCAGAAAACCGGAAAACTGAGATGAGAACTGTTGGTCAATGCCGGCCCACAGCGACTTGCTTCTGAAACCATCGCGATCGCTGTCGGGTGGGTAAGAAGAAGATGGCTGAATATTGAATCCGCGGGAGTCCTCAAACGAGCCCGCCGCCGTTATTGTCGTTTTCTCGCCAAAAGTATGGCGAACGCTGCCGTCATAAAGCTGATAGTGGTTTGAACCAACGCCGGCCTCAATCTGCCCGCCGTCTTTATCGCGGGTAGTGATAATATTAATCACGCCTCCGATGGCCTCGGAACCGTATACCGCCGAGCGAGGCCCGCGAATAAACTCCACGCGCTGCACCAGAGAAATCGGCACCTGATTAAAGTCCGCCGCGCCCATAATGCCCGATACAGGAAGGCGAATGCCGTCCACCAGCACCAGAACGTGACGGGATTCGGTTCCGCGTACGTAAAGGCTGGTTGACTGGCCGCGTCCACCATTTTGGGAAATATCCACGCCGGGCAAACGGCGCAATACGTCGGTCAGGCTTTTTGACTGCCAGAGGTCTATCTGATCTCGCGTAACGATGTCCATCGGCGCAAGCACGGTCGATACCGGCTGGGGGAAACGATTTGCCGTAACCACCATCGTTTCTGCATCATCATCCGCCCATGCGGAAAAAGCCAACGCGGGAAGCGAGGCCAGTAACATTCTCTTTTTTATAAACATAAGGTTAAGCATCCAACGTCAGTTGCAGGATGCCGCAAAAAGACAGCGCGTAGTACGCGACGGCTGTTTTCCATGCGACAGGATCCCGGCAGGTCTTCGGGCTTAAGAACATTGATGGCCAACGACTTCCCATTTAATAAACAGTGTCTGTATCCAGCCGTAGCCGATACGGTCGCCATCGTTCTATTTACCGCTGCGCGTCAGCTCTGGATTTGCACCAGATTCCCTTTTCACGTTGAAGCCTTAAAGGCTCCATGCAGACCGGAACCACACATGCTACAGGCTGTTAATATGGATGTCTAGACTGCTATTTATTGAAAATCCCTTGAAAGGCTAGACATCATCAGGTCATGCCCTACAATGCCGCCTTAAGATAATTTCAACAGCATCAACCCGAGACGCCGATGACGCCAGAAATACTCCCAATAGAAAACTATGACGCCCAACTGACGGAAAAGACCGAGCGCCTGACCGCCATGATGGCGCCCTTCGGCGCGCCGAAGCCGGAAGTTTTCGCCTCGCCGAAAAGCCACTACCGCATGCGGGCGGAGTTTCACATCTGGCATGAGGGGGATGACCTTTACCACGTCATGTTCGACAGAAATACCAAACAGCGAATTCGCGTTGACGCGTTTCCCGCCGCTAGCGAGCTGATAAATCGGCTCATGCCTCAGCTTCTGAATGAAATCAAGCCTCATCATTCGCTGCGCTACAAGCTGTTTCAAATTGACTATCTGTCGACGGTAAGCGGCGAAGTCATCGTTTCTCTGCTGTACCACCGCAAGCTCGATGACGAATGGCAGCAGCACGCCGCCAGCCTGCGGGAAAGCCTGCAAAAGCAAGGATTCAATCTCCAGCTTATCGGCCGGGCGCTAAAACAAAAGATTTGCCTGGAGCGGGACTACGTGGATGAAAAGCTGACGGTAAGCGGTAAAGAGATTATTTATCGCCAAACGGAAAACAGCTTCACTCAGCCGAACGCCGCCGTAAACGTACATATGCTGGAATGGGCGCAGCGCATAACTGAAGGCTCTCGCGGCGACCTGCTGGAGCTCTACTGCGGCAACGGTAACTTTTCTCTGGCGCTGGCGGGCAATTTCGATCGCGTGCTGGCTACCGAAATCGCCAAACCGTCCGTAGCCGCCGCGCAGTACAACATCGCCGCTAACCGAATTGATAACGTTCAGATCGTTCGCATGTCGGCAGAAGAGTTTACTCAGGCAATGCGGGGCACGCGGGAGTTTAACCGCCTGCAGGGCATCGATTTAACGAGCTACCGCTGTGAAACCATCTTCGTCGATCCGCCGCGCAGCGGGTTGGATGAGCAAACCGTTCGCTTGGTACAGGAATATCCGCGCATTCTCTACGTTTCCTGCAATCCCGAAACGCTGTGCGATAACCTGAAGACGCTGAGCGAAACGCACCGCATTACCCATCTGGCGCTGTTCGACCAGTTCCCGTACACCCATCACATGGAAAGCGGCGTACTGTTGGAAAGAAAAGGTTAACGTTTCCCCCATAAAAAAGCCCCAATCACCGTTGGGGCCTTCTAACTAAAATAAACTAGAACAAATACTTTACGCCAAACTGGGCGCTGGTGTCGCTATAGCCGTCAGCGCCTATCTGCTGGGCCACATTGCCCCAAACGTTAAAGTTCGCGTTGATTTGCCCCTCAACGCCCAGCTTAACCTCACCCACGTCTTTTGCACCGACCTGCCGGTTTTCTTCCCCGCCGATCTCTACCGCAAAATCTCTCATTAGGTGCAGCCAGTTAATTTCCACAAACGGTTGAAACAGGCGCTGTTTATCGGCATCGCTATCGTGGCGCCCCTGCGCGTAGGCGCGCAAGCCTAGACGGGTCAACAGGTTTCCAGACGAGCCGTCCGCAGCCATACTTCCGTTCTCCTCGCGATGGTCATCTGCCTTAATTCCCATCCAGACCACCTGCGCCTTTGGCTGTAGCCAATAGCTATCGTGAGCTTTTTCTCCAACCTTAAAGCTGTATCCCCCCTCCAGAGAAGATGAAATCCCTTTTGAACGATACTTCTCTGTCGCCAAGCCATCACCGTTTACCTGATTTTTAAACCAGCCGTACTGTATCCAACCGTCCAGATAGGCACCGGTTTTATTCGCTTCGTTTGCATACCAGGTTCCATAGGCCCCCACGCTGTAACCTTCGACCTGCCCGCGTGAACGATAGTGGGTCAGCGAAGACTGCGTATTGTTTTGACTATTGCCATAGCCCGCCATTAATCCCAGATGCAGCCGACTGTTGCCATTGCCGTACCACTGCGCGATATCGCCCCCCATCTGGGCTACGTAGCGGTTGCTCTGGGTTTTTAGCTGCTCGCTGCTTTCGCGAAAACGGTTATGTCCGCCAACCTGGCGCAGCCACAGGCTCGTTACGCGGCGTTCGCCCGTTAACACATCGGTATACTGAGTTTCTCCCAGCCTGTCGTGCAGCCGGGTAATAAACATCGTATTTGCCGCTACGCGGTTGGCTAAATAAGAGCCCGACTCTGGACGGACAACCCTGTCGGCTGGCGCAGGCTCCGGTTTGGGATCGGGGATAGGATCGTTCTGAGGATCGGGCTCCGGGTCAGGATTAACGGGCGTAACGGGTGACAGAGCGCTGGTCAGATACCAGTTCTTTTCCGTCGCGCTATCCTGACCACGAACCAAAAAGTAGTCATATAGGCCAGCAACAATCCGCCCTGACTGCTCAAAAGTGCCGTCCGAGTTCCCGCCAACGGTAATCAACTCAATACCGTTTATCGTATCCGCGCCCTGCCCGCCAATATTATTTACGGCGACATAAGTTCTACCCGACGTATTGCCCGCAATCTCTAAACGATCCGTCGGTGAAGCATCATCACCTAGCTGAGTATTAATTACGATAAGGCCGTTTTGGCCGCTGTAGTCACCCGCAACGCTAAGCGTTTTAAACGAAGCTCCGTCGTTAAGAAAATTCAGCGTAGACTGGTTGAGCGCTAAATCCGTCAAAGACGAGTTAGCAGTCATGTCCCAGACGCTGCGCTGACCGCTTAGCGTCAAGTTTACCTGCCCCCCATTTTTTACTGACGTTCTACCCCAGATATAGGAATTATCGCCGGCGTTCGCATTAATTTGTGCGTTAGATGATTCAATGATGCCGTAAGAAGTCAGCTTGCCGTCGTTGACGTTGATAGAAGCGCCGTTAGAGGCATACATTGCATAGAAAGCCTCATCTTTCGTCCTTTCACTGCCCAGGCTGACGTTTTTATTCAGTTGGATATTCCCGTTATCCGGAGCATAAAGGTAAACGACGCTTTTGGCCTTACTGGCGTAGTCTGAAAAATCGGCGGAATAGTTCCCTTCGACAGTTACAGAACCTCGGCGGCTGTATATGCCATAAAAGTTATTACTGCTCTCCGTCGTCGCCTGATTGTTAAAAACAACCGACGTGTCGTTCAAACGCGCATTGGCGTTATCCGCCATAACGCCTCGAAACGTGCTGCCGGTGGAGGTTGCCGCAGCGGAAAGCGTTATCTCGGCAGAGCCGTCCAAAGAAAGGCTGAGGGTATTATTGTTATAAAGATTCTTACCCGAGGCATAAATGCCAATAACTTGCTGAGTCTTTCCTTCGCCCGACAGGCGCAGACTTGTGTTACCGCTGGAGGTTAAATAGCCATTGAGGGAATACAGGCCGTAGCTATAGGCATTATCGTTTTTTACAGACGACGTCAGGGAGGCATTGCGATATGACAGGCCAAGCCCGGCGGACTCAATGCCCCGAGAAGCTTCACCGCCCTGTAGCGTTATCAGCAGGTCTTCCGCCTTGATGTAATTGAGCCCGGCGCTGTTGCATCCGGTCGTACCTCCTGAAGACGCAAGCGGCAGGCACTGAGAAAGAATGCCAGACACCGTTTGGTTACTGGTGACATCAATCGACGTCAGGCCGGTTAACTCCATATGGCTCAGATCGTTAACGCCTACAGAGTCGTTGGCAACGCCAATCGTATATTTTCTGCCGCCGCTGCCTACGGCTTTGACTGTCAAGTCATCGGCTTTAAAAGAGTTGTTATTGCCTCTGATATAAACCGCATAAGTATGGGTAGGATCGCCGGTACCAAATCCGGTGGAAGTCACGCTTGAACCGGAACCAAGATCGAGCGTCCCGTTGCCATCGCTAAACACCAATCCAGGCCAATAGCGGCTTGCGTCAGTCACCGTAACGGAACCGACGGCAGAAATGTTTTTGTTGGTAAAGTCAATGTGAGTGGTATCACCGGAAAGCGTTTCCGCTTGAGACGGAAAACCATGCAAATAAGTTGCGGCAATGATAAAAAAGCCGGCTTTATTCCCTAAGCCAAGATTACGCATAAGTTCCTTCTTATGTAAAAAGCAGACTATATATTCAAGCGGTTAGCGGAACATTCTGTGTTCACACGTATAAAGCGACAGCTTTTGATAAAAACTTAAGCTACCTGATAGATTTATTTTAATTTCTGAAAAGAATTTTCTGAAAAACAAAATTAAACGTGAATACGTTGAAAATAATAATATCACAGAGAGGTAATATTAATAAAATGATTAATAGATACTAAAAAGAGGTAGATAGCCAACTCTTAAATATTTTCAATACCTAAGAGCTGGTCTATTAATGGACATTGCGATTAGTCGGCCTGTTTGGCCACCTTGCGGCGAGAAACGATATTGAGCTTGTGGCCGATCCAGAACACCAGCGCCACGCAGACGATCGTTAGCAGGAAGTTAGAACCCATCCCGTTGTACTGCGCGCGGATAACGGCGCTGTATAAAAACAGCCCCAGCAGGAAGCAACAGCCCGCAAGCGACGGCGTACCTTCCGGCATCGGCTGAGAAACGTAGCGTTGATGCAGGAAATAGATAGAAAACCCCAGCGCAATCAGCGGGAAAATGGAAAAGGAAATAACGGAATCAAACAGCGCATTGAAGGAACCGTTAAGGGATATGCCGACGATAAACGCTATCAGCAACGTGCCGAATTCTTTTTTTGTTTTTTCTGTCATTACTGCTCTCCTTCGTTTCTTCTACCGCGATTTACAGCGAAACGGGCACTGAACCCTTCTCTTGTTCCCGGCGATACCAATAGTACACGCCTTTAGAAATCATCCTCAGCTGTAAGACTAGCCGTTCCTCCAGCTGATTGCGTTGGGCTACGTCAATATCCAACGCTTCTGCGCCGGCGCTGAAAACGATGGTGACCATCGCTTCGGCCTGCGCTTCGGTAAAGCTTCTGGGCATCTGGTTCGCCTGTTCCAGGTAGTCCGCCAGCTCAGCGATAAAGTGCTGAATTTCACGCGCAACGGCGGCGCGAAACGCCGCAGATGTCCCTGAACGCTCGCGCAGCAACAGCCGAAAAGCGTTAGGGTTATGGTCAATAAATTCCATAAACGTGGAAACGGAAGTGCGGATCACGCTGCCGCCCTTAGCGATGCGCTGCCGCGCCTGACGCATCAGCTGACGCAGCATAAGGCCGCTTTCGTCCACCATCGTTAACCCCAACTCGTCGACGTCGCGAAAGTGACGATAGAACGACGTTGGCGCAATACCCGCTTCTCGCGCGACTTCGCGCAGGCTCAGGCTGGCAAAGCTGCGTTCTGCGCTAAGCTGACTAAACGCCGCCTGAACGAGAGAACGGCGCGTACGCTCTTTTTGTAGTGCTCTGACGCCCATCACGTCTTGGTTCCCCACTTGTTTCTGTCTGAAAAACCGCGCATTCGTTTAATGCCGCTCTCTATTGGACCGAGAAACGGCGCAGAATGCTTAGCAACCTATGCCGTTTTTTTCTGTTCCGACTCAATGACGCTCGGCATATGCTCGGCAATACTTTCCGCCAGCTGTTCATAGCGAGCGCGCAGCGGCGAACCAGGGCGATAGACCAAACCGATAGTACGCTTAGGCTCCGGCTTAAAGCAGGGCAAATAGCAAATACCGTCGCGCTCGCGCTCAGGCGGCGTAGCTAACAGGGGCAGCAGCGTAATGCCGCTGGCGGCGGCCACCATGTTGCGCAGCGTTTCCAAGCTGGTCGCTCGGAAATGAGAGTCTTCATCGGCACCGGCCTGGAAGCAGAAACCCAGTGCCTGATCGCGCAGGCAGTGGCCGTCTTCCAGCATCAAAAGCTTCTCGCCGGAAAGCTCCGACATCATAATTTTATCGCGCCCTGCCCACTTGTGATCGGAATAGATAGCCAGGCGCATCGGCTCATCGTACAGCGGGATCTCAATGAAGGACTCCGTCTCTTTCACCAAAGCCAAAATGGCGCAGTCGAGCTTACCGCTGTCCAACTGGGACAACAGATCTTTAGTCTGCGCTTCATGCAGATACATCTCCAGCTTGGGAAACGCCTTGTGCAACATGGGAATGATGTGCGGCAACAGGTAGGGGGCGACGGTCGGTATCAGGCCGATATGCAGCGGTCCGGACATGGTTTCGCCCTGCTGGCTCGCCATTTCTTTTAATACTTTGACTTCCCGCAGCACCTTTTTCGCCTGATCGACCAGCAGCATCCCCGCTTGAGTAAACAGCACTTTACGGCTGGTACGCTCGAGCAGCATAACGCCAAGCTCATCTTCTAACTTGCGGATTTGCCCGCTCAGCGTGGGCTGGCTGACGTGACAGGAATCCGCCGCACGCCGGAAATGGCAGTGTTCCGAGAGCGCGACGAGGTATTCTAAATCTCGAATATTCATAACCTAATCCCTTACCTCAAGATAGACAGTGTCAATAGATAGAATAGTGACTAACGATTATACCTATTAACCTACCACATGGATAATCCACATCAACGAAAACATGACATACGGCCACAAAAAAATGCGCCGTCAAATCAACAGGCTTACGAGGATATCCATGTTTACATCACGCGAAGGACAGAACGTACCGCAAACCACTTTTCATACGCGCCAGGGAGATCGTTGGGTTGATGTCACAACGGACGATTTGTTTGCTAACAAGACCGTCATCGTATTTTCTCTGCCGGGCGCCTTTACGCCAACCTGTTCATCCAGCCATCTGCCGCGCTACAACGAACTGGCGCCGGTGTTCAAACAGCACGGCGTTGACAGCATTCTGTGCGTTTCCGTTAACGACACCTTTGTAATGAACGCGTGGAAGTCCGAACAGAGCGCAGAAAATATTACCTTCATTCCTGATGGAAACGGCGAATTCACTAAAGGCATGGGCATGCTGGTCGAGAAAGCCGAACTGGGCTTTGGCCCGCGCTCATGGCGCTACTCCATGCTGGTACGCAACGGCGTGGTTGAAAAAATGTTTATCGAACCGAACAAGCCGGGCGACCCGTTTGAAGTTTCAGATGCGGACACCATGCTGAAGTACCTGGCGCCGGACTGCAAGCTGCAGGAGTCCATCGCCCTGTTCACCAAGCCTGGCTGCCCGTTCTGCGCGAAAGCCAAGCAAATGCTGCAAGAGCGCGGCCTTCAGTATGAAGAAATTATCCTTGGAACCGACGCGACGACCGTCAGCCTGCGCGCCGTGACCGGTCGCTCAACGGTACCGCAAGTCTATATCGGCGGTCGCCACATTGGCGGCAGCGACGACTTGGAAGCGTTATTTGCGGCCTGATGGTTTCAACCAAGCAATATGATGTAGCGCCCGCAGGCAGAAGCCTGTGGGTGAAAGAGAGCACTCCTGTCTAGTTTTAGTTAGCCAATGGTAAGTTTTGGCGGACTTCGGTCCGCCTTTTTTTTCTCTCAGGGAGCCCCAACAGAATGAAAGAGTTACAGGTTGACGTCGCCGTCATCGGCGGCGGAACCGCCGGCCTCGGCGCATACCGTTCGGCAAAGCGCTTTACCCCCAGCGTAGTGATGATAGAAGGCGGGCCGTTCGGCACCTCCTGCGCCCGCGTCGGCTGTATGCCCTCCAAACTGCTGATCGCCGCTGCTGAAGCGGTGCACGAGATTGAAAAAGCGCCTGAATTTGGCATCCATACGACGGGAGAAATCAAGATTAACGGCCGAGAAGTCATGGGCCGCGTCAAGCGTGAGCGCGATCGCTTCGTCGGCTTCGTGCTGGAAGGCGTTGATGAAATCCCGGCAGAAGACAAAATCCTGGGCTACGCCAGGTTCCTCGACAACAACACGCTTCAGGTTGACGACCATACCCGCATCGTTGCCAGACGCATCGTCATCGCTACCGGCTCTCGCCCAAGCTGGCCCGCACCGTGGAATTCCTTAGGCGATCGCCTGATTATTAACGACGACGTATTCAATTGGGACGACCTGCCCACCTCCGTCGCCGTTTTTGGCCCGGGCGTTATCGGCCTTGAGCTAGGCCAAGCCCTGCATCGCCTTGGCGTCAAGGTGACGATGTTCGGCGTTGGCGGCGCCGTCGGCCCGCTAACCGATGCGGCAATTCGTCAATATGCCGAAAAAACCATCAATCATGAATTTTATCTCGATCCGGACGCAAAGGTTGAGATTATGGAACGCCGCGGCGACGCCGTATTCATCCGCTATCAGGATAAAGCGGGACAGGCGCAGGAAATTACCGTCGACTACGTGTTGGCCGCCACAGGCCGCCGCCCGAACGTAGACAATATCGGTTTGGAAAATACGACGCTTGCGCTGGACCCACGCGGCGTCCCCGTCGCGTCGCCTCAAACGATGCAAACCAGCGTAGCGCACATATTCATCGCCGGCGACGCCAGCAACCAGCTTCCGCTGCTGCACGAAGCCAGCGATCAGGCGCGCATTGCCGGTGAAAACGCAGGATCCTATCCGGAAGTTTCCCCAGGCCTGCGCCGTAGCCCGATATCCGTCGTGTTCTCCGATCCGCAGATCGCCATGGTAGGCTCAACCTATCGTGAGCTTAACCAGAAGTTCAGCGCCTGCGGCTGTTTTGAAGTAGGAGAGGTCTCGTTTGAAAATCAGGGCCGCTCCCGCGTTATGCTGCGAAACAAAGGCCTGCTGCACGTTTACGGCGAACAGGGCACCGGTCGCTTCCTCGGCGCAGAGATGATGGGCCCAGGCGCAGAACACATCGCTCACCTGCTGGCCTGGGCGCATCAACAGCAGATGACCATCGGCCAAATGCTGGACATGCCGTTCTATCACCCGGTTATCGAAGAGGGGCTGAGAACCGCCCTGCGCGATCTTCACGCCAAGCTGCGCCTTGGCGACGATGAAATCGAACGCTGCCAGCGCTGCCCCGGCGATTAAGCCAACCTGCGCCTGCGCGACCAATGCGCGCGGGCGCAGCCTTTTCATCATTAAACGTCCTATAATTTAACGCCGTCAACTATACAAACCATTTTCACCTCGCTACATTCCTTCTTTACCTATAAAAAATCGAGACAAAAAATGACGCGTAAAGACGGATTTCTGGCGCTGCTGGTCGTTATCATATGGGGCATCAACTTCGTGGCGATAAAGATGGGGCTCCAGAATATGCCGCCCCTGCTGCTTGCCGGCCTGCGCTTTCTGCTGGTTGCCGTTCCCGCGATGTTCTTTATAGCCAGGCCCAAAATACCGCTGTCTTTACTACTGGGCTATGGGCTTACCATCAGCTTCGGCCAGTTCGCTTTTTTATTCAGCGCCATCAAGTTCGGCATGCCGGCCGGGCTGGCTTCACTGGTCCTTCAGGCACAGGCGTTCTTTACCATCATTCTCGGCACGCTGACGTTTGGCGAACGCCTACAGGCCAAGCAGTTTATCGGCATTGCGCTGGCCGTCGTCGGCATACTGGTGCTGATTGAGGGAAGCGTCAGCGGGCAGTCCGTTACCGTCCTCGGCTTCCTGCTTACGCTGGGCGGCGCGTTCTGCTGGGCAAGCGGCAACATCTTTAATAAAAAGATCATGCTGCTGCCGGAACGTCCGGCGATTATGTCGCTCGTTGTATGGAGCGCCCTGATTCCCATCGCGCCATTCTTCCTTGCAAGCTACCTGTTCGAAGGCGAAGGCGCCATACGGCAAAGCCTTGAGGCCATCAACATGACCACGATAATTTGCCTGCTCTATTTGTCCTTTCTGTCCACCATCGTCGGCTACGGCCTGTGGGGAACTTTGCTAGGGCGCTATGAAACCTGGCGCGTGGCTCCGCTGTCGCTTTTAGTACCCGTTGTAGGCATGGCGAGCGCAACGCTGTTTTTAGACGAAACGCTTTCCCTTACTCAGATATCGGGCGCGGCGCTAGTTATGGCAGGTTTGTACATTAACGTGTTTGGGCTGAAGATCCGCCGCCGAATGAAAAAAGCGAGTTCGAGTTAAAATTACCTGGTTTATATTCACTAATGCGGCAGCGCCCGGCGGCAAAGTAACAAGTCAATTTAACCCACCTTCCGGTGGGTTTTTGCTGTACGTCACACCTTGAAAAGCGGCTCTCGCGTTTTACAACACTTTCATTTAGAGTGATTGCCAGATCTACTCTTTCCCCTTAACTTCTTCCGAGGTCTGCCTATTGGAAACTGTGTCAAATCAATAAACGCTGCGGCTTAATGCCCGCACGTTGACGCCATGCTTAGCGCGTATGCGCATAGGCAGCGGTCTTTGATTGCACAAAATTCCGGCACGCCTCGCTCATTGAATATTCCATTTGAAAGACAAACTGAGCGCATCGCTTTTCTATTCCGTGTCGGATTTTGTTGCCCGTATTTTTACCGCTCACTCAGGTGAGTAATGAACGGGATAAAACGCCCGATAAACACGTAAGGAATCCACTTATGACGCTCAGCAAACTTATTCATCGCAAAATCCCTCTTACCGCCGATGTGGGAAGTGGAAAAATTCCCTGGAATGAGCCGGAATTCAGCGCCCGCATGCTCAACAATCACCTCAGTCAAGAACACGACTGGGCTAGCCGACGCGGAGAGCTTATTGAACGGCACGTTGAGTGGATAGCCCAGCGCCTTGCGAAAAAAGCCCGCATTCTCGACCTCGGCTGCGGTCCCGGCCTGTATCTACAGATGCTGGCCCGAAAAGGGTATCAGTGCAGCGGCGTCGACTTCTCTCCGGCCGCAATCGACTATGCCCAAAAGCGTGCGAAAGAAGAAACGCTGGCCATCGACTATTGCTGTGAAGACGTAAGGACCTTTTCCCCGGTCGGAAATTACGACTTTATTATGATGACCTTTGGCGAACTGAACGTCTTTAGCCGGGACGACGCTACGCGGTTGGTCAACGGCGCCGCATCGTGGCTTGCGCCAAACGGCCAAATGTTGATTGAAGTACACTCATGGGAAGAAGTTCGTCGTCAAGGCCTACGGCCTTCAACGTGGGAAACGCTGTCGACCGGGCTGTTTTCCGAACATCCTCACCTGTTGTTGACCGAAAGCGCCTGGGACGAACAGAAAGCCGTCGCGTCCACCGCCTGGTGGACTATCGACGCCTGCGCTGAAACGTCCTTTTTTACCAGCCACATGCAGGCCTGGAGAAACGACGAATATCTGGAAATGCTAAAAAGCGCGGGGCTTGAGGACATTTTCCAACTAAAGGATACCGAATGGCCGGTGGGACAAGCGTTTGATAACGGGTTGTTTGTACTTTGCGGGCGAACTCGCAAATAGGCTAAGCCATATACCAGACGGGAAGGAGCGACAACCAAAATGCCCTTCCCTTCTTCATTCCAACGCCTCGCGCTGACGTACTATCCTGTCGATAAGCGCCGAACAGGTTGTCGCCAGCCGCCTTTCATATATCTGCATGTGGTCGATTAAGTTACGCAGATCGGACAGCTCCTGCACCGTATAGGAGACGGCGCCGGGCTTCTTGATATTATTGCGATAGTCTGCTGGATTCGCATTAAGCAGTACGATCGCATCTCGATGAGGCAATCGCTTGGCGGCGAAGTGCGCCAGCAGGTTCCTCTGCGGGCGACAGCGTTTGATTTCCTCTAAATCGGCCTGAAAGGCTTTCAGCATGTCGTCTTCCATATAGGGCGCACAGCCGTCTTTGATAGCGTCGATCATGCGGTGTATCGACAGCTTCCCGCTGATGCTGGGCTTCTGGAAAGAGGGCGTTGACGAGAGAAACGCATACAGCCGCTGAATGTTAAAGTCCATAAAGTTATAGACCTGCACATAAAGCCCGACGAGAACAAAGTCATCCCTGTCGAGATTATCAAGCTCGCCGATGTCCAGACGGCGAAACTCTTCATTTAACGTTACGGCCTCTTCTGCATTCATATCTTCCGGTGAGGTCATTCTTTTTCATCCCATAATGTTGGCGCAACCGTTTAACCATAAGCGTTTTAGGATATATCAGAACAAGCTTTAATATTCAAACGAGAAGAAAACGAACGCTCGCTATAAAAGCGTCACGACGGCGCACCACGTATTAAACAGTGAATGAAGCACGATAGGCATAATCAGCCCTCGGGTATGTATTCTGACAACGCAAAGAATGGCTGAAAAAGCAAACAGGCTTACAAACGTCGTCGGCATGACGTACTGCGTATGCAGGAGAGAAAAGATTAAAGAGGTCGTAACGATACCGACCGTTTTTGAACGCGGGCCCCAGCCGATGCTGGCGTTTAAAAGCAGTCCGCGAAAGATAATCTCTTCATTGACTGGCGCCAGTACGATAAACACCACCGCCAGTGCGACTTTGACCATTGGAGAATGGGAAGGAAGCTCACCGACCCAGGGTTCAGGCATTCCAAGAAACGCACCAATGACTACGAGTATAAAAATCGCCAGCATGGGCAAAGGCAGATCGCGCCATGCAAACTTTCCCAGCGTCAAAAAGCGATAGCGTTTCGAATATTCCCACCAAAAGATCAGCGAACAGGGCAGCAGCAGGAAAAAATGCATGACGAAGGCGGCCATTCCCGATTGATAAAGATAGGCATAGTTCGGCAGCAGCAGCATCACGTACGACAAAGCATACCAACAGAAAAGCGCCGCCAGGCAAAAAAAGGTGTGCTGTAATCTATCCGATTGATTATTCATATCGCTAACTGGCTGTCCCCATATCCGTCTGACGGCGCATTAATTTCAGGAAGCATTATAAATAATCGGCGGGCGGGCGTCTCATGAAAACGGCTACCCGCCCTTTAAGACGGATAGCCATAGATGCCCAAGCCGCTACAACACGAGTTTGGAGAGGACAAAGCCAAAGGGCACTGCGCAGAGTATTGAGATGCATCCTGGCAAAAAGAACGGATGATTAACGACCTTCGAGCCGTTCCAGCGCTTGCTTAAAAACGACCCCGTATCGTCAGTGGCGATAGCAAAGGCGGTCGTTGGATAAATGTTGGTGATGTATAGCGCGCTGACGGCGACGAACCCGGCGAGGATCGCATTGGGACTGATGCCTATCGACGCCGCAATCGGCATCAGCAGAGCGCAGGTCGCTCCCTGGCTGAAAAGCATTGAGCTTGTAAAGAAGAACACTACCGCCAGCAGCGCCGGATACTCCTGCAGCATCTCCTTGGCGAAGTCTTTTATTTCCGGCACGTGTACGCCGATAATCGTACTGCTGAGCCACACAATCCCCAAAACGACAACCAGCGATTCAGCGCCAGACTTAAATAAGGGCGTTTCCTTAATGTCCTTAAACGCGATTTTACAGACAAAGATCGTCACCGTAGACACGATGAACATAGTAATAATAATCAGATCGCGCGAGCTGACGCCGTGTTTGATAAAGGGTTTAAACAGCAGCATGCCGACGACAAAAAGCACGCCAAGCAGGAAAATGCCAACCGAGAGTTTCGCATTTTTCTTAACCAGAACGTCTTCCGGCTTGCGAATATTCACCAGATTGGCCTTCAGGCGCTCCTGATATATAGGATCTTCGGCCAGACTGACGCCCTGCTTATTGGCGATAAACGCCGCGACCAGCATGGCAAACAGCGCGGTCGGAAAAATAACCAACAGCGCAGAGCCGAAGCTAACGCCCATTGTTTCCACCGTCGCGTACATAATCGCCGTCGCCGCCGAGATTGGTGATGCGGTAATTGCAAGCTGTGAAGCCACGACCGCAGAGCTTAAAGGCTGGCTCGGCCTGATGCCGTTATCTTTCGCGACTTCCTGAATAACGTTAAGAACGGACATTGCGGTATAGCCCGTTCCCGATAAAACGGTTAATACAAACGTCACGCTCGGCGCCAGAATATTTAAATACTTTGGATGATTGCGTAATAGCCTGTCGGTAAAGTTGACCAAATAATTCATTCCTCCGGCCTGCTGCATAACGGCCAGTGCAATAATGACGGAAAGAATAATAAGCATAACGTCAATAGGCGGATCGCCCGCCGGTATTCCCAGAATAAAAACGGCGATCCCAAGCCCCACGCCGCCTGCAAAGCCTACGCCAATGCCGCCCCACCTTGCGGCGACCATGATTGTGCCCAATAGCAATACGATATGCAGTATTAACATATTATTCTCCATCGTCTTGTCGTTATATTTATAGAACGAACTTAATTTCTATTTTTTCGTTATTCTGAATTTCGGATAAAAGCCTCCTTTGCCATGGATACGATGAATATCCATGGCCCCAATACAACTCAACTCTCTTTTTCTAATACAGCGGTAAATTAACTTATTCCGTTTTCATCCCGATAGCGTTTCAATGCCGCGGCGCTTCTTTTCGGATCGGTCATCACCATCGGGTCCAACAAATAGTCGGCCTGTTCCGGCGTCAGGAGGTTTTCCTCCAGCACAATCTGTCTTACGCTGCACTTTTTCCCATAGGCGGCTTTAGCGACGCGGGAGCCGACCTGATAGCCGAACAGAGATGAAACGACGGTCGCCAGCGCAGTACTTTCGCGCGCATAGCGTTCGCTCACCTCTTCGTTGATCTCAATGCCCGCCAGGCACTTATCGATAAACAGCGGAATAACGCGGGTAAGCAAAGTACAGGACTCAAACAGCGCCTTGATAATCACCGGTTCCCAAACGTTAAGATCCAGCTCGCCGCCTTCCACCGCCATCGTGACGGCGACGTCGTTGCCGATAACCTGATAGGCTACCTGATTGACCAACTCCGGCATGACGGGGTTAATCTTGCCCGGCATGATGGAAGATCCCGGCTGAACGGCGGGAACCCTGATCTCATTAAAACCCGCGCGAGGGCCCGAGCCCTGAATGCGGAAGTCGGTCGCCATCTTGGACAAAAATGCGGCTATCTTCTTTAACTGCGCGGAAATATCGAGATAAAAATCGCCGTTTTGCAAACCGTCAAAGAAGTCATCCTCCGGACGATACTTTTCCCCCGTCGCGGCCTCGAGGCACTGATAAACCGCGTCCAGATAGCCCTCATGCGTAGACAGCCCGGTGCCGATCGCCGTCGCCCCCAGAGGCAAAGCCAGCGCGTCCTCATTTGCCTGAGCCAGACGTTCCACAAGCCTGGCGACCTGTGAACGATAGCCGCCAAACTGTTGGCCAAAGGTCATCGGCACGGCGTCCTGCAGGCAGGTTCTTCCCAGCTTGACCTTATTTTCAAAGGCACGGCTTTTTTCCGCCAGCGCGGCTTCAAGCTTCTGAAGCTCGGTAACCAGCAGCTTGACGTTAACGCGACAGGTCATTTTCATCGCCGCCGGGATCACGTCGTTGGTGGACTGCCCCATGTTAACGTGGGTATTAGGATGAACGGCGTCATAGCCTATTTTCCCGGTCATGATTTCATTCGCCCGGTTAGCCACCACTTCATTCATATTCATGTTGGTCGACGTCCCACCGCCGCCCTGAAAAATATCGATAGGAAAGTGGGCGTCAAACGCGCCCTCCATAACTTCATCCGACGCCTGAACTATCGCATCGGCAATCCCTGCGTCCAGCGCGCCAATCTGTGCGTTAGCCTGCGCCGCCGCCCGTTTGATAGCGGCAATGGACCAGAGAAAAAAGGGCACGTCGACGGCGGTTCTGCCCGATACGGAGAAATTGTCCACCGCCCGCTGGGTTTGTATTCCGTAATAGGCATCGGCCGGTATCATTAACGTTCCTAATAAATCTGCATCTTCCCGCATAAGAGATCCTCATCAAATAAATAGTCAACAAGGCCACTCTACGTTTTAACCAACGTAGAAAAGCTGATCCACGTCAATGAAAAAAAAGTACAAAAAACATAGATATATTTTATTAAAAAATCTAATAGTTCAACAAACCCTATGAAAGAGATCCTCTTTGACTTCAGGCAAATTCAGGCTTTTCTGGCAGTCGTTGAAACAGGCGCGTTCACGTCGGCAGCAAAGAAGCTGGGGCTAACGCAATCCTCCATCTCCCAACAAATCGCCAATTTGGAAGGCGCGCTGGATACCGAACTTATCAACCGTTCGCAGCGCCCTATTCAAATGACCGTCACCGGGCAGGAGCTCTACCGATTGGGTACCAAACTGGTCAATGAAGGGAAATATCTGCAGGACAGGCTCAACGCTATCCGTCAGGGGCAAATATCCCACCTCAGGATCGGCTTCGTCGATTCCATCAGCAAGACGGTCGGGTTGGATATCCTTCAGTTCTTACAGCCTAAGGTTAAGCATATTTATCAGATAACGGGAACGGCCGCCGGCCTGCTGAGCGCCTTGACCAAAGGGGAGATCAATCTTGCTATCACTATGATGCACACCGAAATGCCAAACAGCGTGAAGATGTATCCGCTGATCGAAGAGGAGTTTCTGTGCATATGTCCCAAAGACTGGCCGGAAACCCGTTTGGAAGAGCTGTGCCAAAATCGGGACTATATCGCCTATACCAGCAACACGCCGACCGGCATGCAGACCCTGAACTGGCTGAAGTGGAACAACCTCCACCCCAACATTCAGTTTGAAATCACCGACGCGGACGACATCCTCAAACTTATCGCTAAAGGCTACGGCTGGACGCTGACCACCCCGCTCTTTATCTCCATCGAACCTGCACTTTCAGAAAAGCTCAAGCTGGTCAAAATTGACCACAAAAAGGCGAACAGAAAGATCGTGCTGCTGTGCAGGGACGACGAGCTATCCGACTTTTATCAAACGCTCGCGCCGGAAGTAAAAACCATTCTGGAAAAAATGCTGGAAAATCGCTTCTACCGCATGATGCGGGCTGAAGGGAAGGCGTTAGGGATTTTTTAGCTGGCGGAGTCCTAAAAAAAGGGAAGGCGCCCCGCCTTCCCTCTCTACTTATCACATTGCCGATAACCTAGAACCGGTACTTAACCCCCAGCATCACCGCCGTATCGCTGTAGCCCTTGTCGCCCAGCTGCTGCGCCACGTTGGTCCACAGGTTCAGATTGCGGTTCAGCTGCCCCTCGGCCCCCAGCTTCAGCTCGCCCACGTTACGGCTGCCCGCCTGGCTTACCGTCACCCCGTCCATCGTCGCGCCCGCCTGCTCGCTGTTGTACAGCCAGTTCGCTTCGGCATAGACGGTGAACAGCTTCTCCTTGCCCTTGTCGACATCGCTCACGCCGTCTCGCGACACCTTCAAGCCCAGCCGCGTCTGCACGTTGTTATCCCCGCTCGACGTTACCCTGGTGCCGTTAGCTTCACGCACCGTGTCCGCCGTTATCCCGCTCCAGGTCACCTGCCCCTGCGGCGTCAGGTAAACCCGTCCGTTGGCGCTCTCGTAGACCGGCATCCGGTAGCCCGCCTCTATAGAGGCGCTGAAGCCGTCCATGTCGTACGACTCGCTCGCCACCTGCTGGCCACTCACCTCCGCATCCAGCCAGCTGTACTGCACCCAGCTGTCCACGTACGCGCCGTTTAGCGTTACCGCGTCCTGATACCAGGTGCCGTAAAGGCCGGTGCTGTAGCCCTTCACCGAGCTGTCCGCCCGATAGCCGGTCTTCTGTGAATCCGTTTTGCTCTTGGCATAGCCGTAGCCCAGCATCACCCCCAGCCCGGCGCGGCCGGTGTCGGAGGTATTGGCGCCAAAGAACTCGCCGCCGCCCTGTATCACGTAGCTGTTGGTCGAGGTATTCAACTGTCCGCTGTTGTCGTGATAGCTCTGGCGACTGCCCGCCTGGCGCAGCCACAGGCTGGAGTTCTCCGCTCTGCCCTCACGGTCCGCCAGCCGCAGCGTAAACAGCCGGTTGGCCGCCGCCATGTTGGCCATGTAGCCCCCTGCCTCCGGGCGGTAGATGGACGGATCCGGATCCGGTGAGTACAGCGACGAACGCAGGTACCAGTCGCCGTCGTCCGGCGAGGTTACGCCCCCCTGATACAGGAAGTATTCGTAGGCTCCGGCTATTGCGCGGCCGCTCAGCGCAAAGGTTCCGTTAGATGCCCCCTGCACCTCGATAAGCTTGATGCCGTTCTCAGTCTGTTCCCCTTCTCCCCGGGCGCTGACCACCGATACTTTGCTGGAACCGCTGGTATTGCCGGTAATCATCAATTTGTCGGTGGAAGAGCTGTCTCCCGCCAGATCGGTATTGAATATTACCGTGCCGCCGTTGCCTACATAGTCGCCGTCAATGGTGAACGTACCCTGACCCGCGCCGGTCAGCGCGTGGCCCATAACCAGATTACCCGCGTTGGTCACGTTGCCCGTCACCGTGCCGTAGCCGCCCAACGCGCCATACTGACCGATGGTAACGTGACTCTGAAGGTTGGCGACGGTTGCCGCGGCGTTGCCCAGCTGCAGCACGCCATTTTCTACAGACGTCAACCCGGCCTGAACGTTGTCTCCATCAATAATGACCGTTCCTGTACCGCGCTTGACCACCGTTCCGCTGCCGCTTACCGCATTGGTCAACGTCCACAGGCTGTCAGTTTCCAGTACAAAGGAACCCGCGTTATTCACCGTGCCGTCACCCAGATTGGCGGCAGCGGTAGCCGTTAGCGTAGTCCCCGCCGTAGTAGTGAAGTTACCGTCGAAGTTCTGGCTGTTGCCGCCCAAATACACGTCAGCGGCATTGGTCAGTAGAACTTCTCCGCCGCCGTTGAGGTTGTTGAACAGCGTGCCGCTGGCCGTATCCAGATTAAGCTGGCCTGCCAGACTGATGTCGCCCAACCCCAGCCCCTGCGGTTTGGTCAGCCTTGCCGTCGCGCCGCTTTGGATATCGGTGGCCGCCGTCAGGCTGCCGTTATTTTGAGTGACGCTTAACGTTCCGCCGGTCAGAGTCAGCTGGCCGCCGCCCGTCAGAGTACCCGCTGCCATACCGCCGTTGCTTACGGTCAGCTCGCCCGCGTTAAGGTTAAGCACAGAGCCGGTAGTGGAATTAAGCTGCCCCACCGTCTGCGCGTTGCCGTTGAGGTCCACGCCCGCGCCGCTCTGCATATTCAGGCTCGACGTCTGGCCAAAGCCGTTGTCGGTAATCAGCACCACCGTACCGCCGTTAACGTCGGTAGCTCCTTGGTAGTCGCTGGCCGCGTTGCCGATGCGCACTGTACCCGTGGCGTTGACGGTAAAGCCGCCGTCACCGGTAAGCTTCGCGCCAAGCTTGTTATCCGTTGCTCCTGCGTTGCTCAAGATCACCGACTGTCCGGCAAAGGCATCCAGCTGAGTCAAACCGTAGCCCAGATACAGCCCGTCGCTCCTCACCGCACCAAAGTAGTTGTAATGAGCGTTGCCCGCTGTAATACCGTTTTGTACCAGCCCCACCACCGTGTCCGGCGCTACCGGCGTTCCGTCTGTCTGGGTCAGCGCCAGCTGCGTACCGTCACCGTTGACCGTAGTCGCCGCCACGATTTGGTCACGTACCTCATCGTCTTGGTCAAACAGCGATGTACCGGTCACGGGCAGAGGATTTGGCAGATTGGCCGGAGTGGTGACGGCAAGCGTGCCGCCGCCGGTTACGTCAAGGCTGTCGACCGTCAGATGCCCCTCTGGACGATGATCACTGCTGCTGTAGTCGACTTCCAGTTGGCCTCCGTCCATCACCAGCCCGCCGATGGCGTGGGAACCGTCAAGCTTCATGCTGCCAAGCTTGCTGCCCGAACCGTTGAGTTGCAGCGTCGCCAACCCCATCGCGGCATCCGCGTTAGCGTCCAGCACAAAGCGGCCGTCGTCCATCGCCACCGTCCCGCTGAAGTTGCCGCCTGAAGCGCTGGCATTGAAAGTAAAGTCATTCGTACCGCTACCCAAATCGACCTTCAGGATGCCGCCGCCCGTAAGTTCGCGGGTAAAGTCCAGATCGGAGGCTGCGGTCTTAAGCACCGATAAGGTACCGCTTGCTCCCAGATTCACCGTACCGGTACCGCTCGCCAAATTATCCATTTCAGCGATTTGCAGAGTACCGCTATTCACGTTGACGTTCGCCGTATTGGCGCTGTTGTCGCCATTCCAAATCAGGGTGCCATCGCCCGCTTTAGTGATGGCGCTGGCGCCGTTGCCCAGGTCGTCCCAACCGTTCATGGTGGCCGCTACGCCGCCGTCAACAATAACGCTGCCGCTTTGATTCAGCGTTACGTTACGCGCGCTGGTCAGGTCTGCCGTGATTTGCAGATTGCCGCCGTTAAGCACCGTCAGGTTGGTGGCGGAGCCGTCGCCCAAATTGGCATCGGCAGAGATAGCCACCGTGCCAGCCTGAATGTCGGTTTTGCCGGAGTAAACGTTGGTTCCATTCAGCGTTAGCGTGTCCGCGTTTTGTTTAACCAGGTCGCCGGTCCCGCTGACGATAGCGTTCAGCGTCATCGAAAGCGCGTTATCGACAACAAGTTGATTAGCGTTTTGAATGCCGCTGGCCCCGCCGAGGTGTTTGGTTTCGCTGACCGTCAGCGTGGAGGCCGCATCGATATCCATGATGCCGCTAAAGCCGCCGTTGTTGCCGCTCAGGCGCACGTCGCTGCCGCTGTGGCTGTTCAGCGCGCCGCTACCGCTGAGCGCATTGGCAAAAGTACCGTCGGCGTTATCCAGCGTCACGTCGCCGTTAGCTACCACGCTACCTGCGCCTAAAGACTGTACGTCCTTAAGCAGCGCCTCGGCTCCGACATCCACCGTCGTCGTTGCGCTCAGGCCGGTATTGGCGTTAGTCACCGCAAGCGTTCCGCCTGCGACAGTCAGGTTGCCGCTGCCGGTTAAGGTACCGGACGACGCGCCGCCGTTAGTCAAGGTCAGGCTGCCGCCGCTAAAGTTCAGGGTTGAACCAGCAGTGCCGGTTAACGCGCCGATGGTCTGGGTCTTACCGCTCAGATTAACGGTGGTGGCCGCCGCCAGCGCAAGCTCGGACGTCTGCCCCAGCGCGTTGTCAGTGCCTACTATCAACGTACCGCTCTGAACGTCCGTCTTACCGGTGTAGCCGTTGTCGAGATTGCTTAGGGTCAGCGCGTCTGCGCCGTTACCCGCGATAATCCCCAGGTCGCCGCTGCCGGTTACCTTGGCCGACAGCGTTTTTTCGTTACTGGCAGCCGTATCGATAACCAACTGGCTGCTGCCGGTGGTCAATAGTTCAAGACGCGTCAGGCCGTAGCCCACGTACAGGCCGTTGGCCGTCCCGCCATTATCTTTGGTAGTCAGGCGGTAGTCGTAGTAGGCGTCCGCCGCATGTACGCCGTTCTGTAACAGGTCAGTTGCCGTGGCGTTGGTGATAGCGCTGCCGCTCTCGTCAACCAGCTGGAGGTTGCCCCCTTCGCCGGTGACGGACGTTGCTGAAGCCAGCTGCACCAGCGTCTCGACCTGCTGGTCCAGTAGCCCTTTGGTCTGATTTGGGATGGCCGGCGCGGCGTTGTCAAAGCTGCTGTGGTTAATCATCACCTTACCGACGCCGCTGGCGTCAAGTGACGTCGCCGCAATGCGGTTAGCCGCAACCGACGCGTTTGGAATATTCACGCCGAAGTCCACCGTACCGCCGCTAAAGGTCAGCCCGCCAATGGTCTGTACTCCGCTGCCCACGGTGGTGGTGTTATTGCCCATCACCGACAGGATGGCTTTGGTCAACGCCGTGGCGTTAAGGCCCGACAGCGCAAAGTCATCGCTGTTCATCTGCACCGTGCCCGCAAACTGCGCGCCGACGTTGGCGCCGAAGTCAAAGACGGTGCCTGACTGCACGTCAACGACACCAGTCCCGCTCAGAGCATGATTGAGGGTATAGGTAGACGCCGGGTTCAGCACCAGTGAAGACGCCCCGTCAATGGCAATCTGCCCCGAGGACGTGGCGGTATCGCCCATCTGAATAAGCTGGTTGGTGGTAAAAGCTGCGCCATTCGCCAGATTCAACCGGTCAAAGTGCTGAACGTCTGCCGTATTGGCCAGCGTATAGTCCGCGCCGTCGAAGGTCAGGCTGTCAGCATTGCCGCCCGTACCCGCATCCAGGGTGTCGAAGGTGGCGCCGTCTTTCACCGTGACGTGATGCTCGCCGCCTGCCGCACCGACAAAGCCGTTGAGGTGAGCATTATCAGACAGCGTGACGATATTTTTACCTGCCCCTGCGGCAATCGAACCGTTAACGACCGCCGTGTCTGTCAGGGTCAGTACGTTATCACCGTCGCCGAACGTCACGTCGTTCATCGTCGTCGCGCCCGAGGCGTTGACGGTGTTGTCGCCGTGACCAAGCGCGATATCGCTAAGCACCGCCGTCGCCAGCGTCAGCAGGCTGTTGCCGTTTCCTGCAGCCACGCCTCCGGCAGTGGTGTCACTAAGGGTTATCGTATTATCCCCGTCACCCAGCAGGCTATCCCCCAATGTCGCGCCGCCGCTGGCGGTCAGCGTGTTGTCACCGTTGCCCAGCGTTAAATTACCCAAGCGTGAGCCTCCGCTCACCGTCACAAGGTGGTTGGCCGTGCCGCTCATCGTCAGGTCGCCCAGCGTAGAGGCCTCTTTCACTTCAACCGTGTTAACCTGATTGCCCGCCAGAACCACGTCACCGGCATGCGTCGAACCGCCAGTCGCCTTCAGCACGTTGGCGCCGCCGCTGGCAAGAATATTCCCGTCAATCGAGCCGCCGCTCAGGTTAAGGGCGTTATTACCGCTGGTGAAGTCCAGCTTACCTACGATGGTACCGGTGTTGGTGAAGGTTTTATTGCCGGAATTGCTCATCGCGATAGCTGCAATGGATGACGACGATGCCTGAATGGTGCCGCTGTTGCTGATAGTGGACGCATCATGCACATTTAGCACGTTGCCGGAGCTGACCGTCGACTGCGATACCAGGTTGCCCGAGTTAGACACCGCCTTCGCGCCGCTCACGTCTATTGCCGAACCGCCCGCCGCACTAAGTACATTAACGCTCGCGCCGGTGTTCACCTCGCGGTCGTTACCGTCCAACGTCGCCTTCACGCCGATACCGCTGCCGCTCACGTTAATGGTCAAATTCGCTGAATCAGAGAAGTCCAAGTTAGCGGCTACCGCGCTGCCGTTCTCGTTCAGGTACAGGATGCCCGTGCCGTTGGTGACGTCAATCGTGCCGGAGTTAGTCCTCGCTAACGACGCGCCGGTCTTGATGCCAATACCCGTCCCCCCCACTTTAATGTGGGTGTTGTCCAACGATATTCCTTCTATCCCCGCCACGTTGTGAATGCCGATACCGCTGGCCGAGGCGTCGCTCATATCGATAATCGTGTTGGCGACGTTCAGGCTTAGCGCGCCGGTATCGAGCAAAATGCCGTCCGCAGTGCCCTTAGCTACGATTGTACCGCTGCCGGACACCGCGCTCAGATTTAGCCCAGCGCCCGCGTCCACGTGAATCGCCGCCACGCCGTTTACCGCCTCGATAGTGCCGGAATTGCTGATGGTGCTGTCAGCGCCTTTGATATGAATGGCCGTGCCGCTGGCCTGAATGTCTCCGGTGTTGACCACGTGGCCGTTATCCAGATCTATCGCAGTATGGCCGCCGCCCTGAGACAGGTTGATATTGCCCTGATTGTTGATGGTACCGCCGTCCTGCGCCAGGAAGGCGGTTGAACCGGAACTGCCGGTAAGCGAGGTTACGGTGGCATGGTTCTCTACCGTACTGCCCGCTCCTGTCGCTTTACCCACCACCGCATTGTCGCCGCTGACGCTAAACGCCGCGCCGGCGGCTATCACTGCCTGTCCAGCGTTCTCCGCCAGCACGCCAGTGGCATTGGTGCCAATGGTTAATTGACTGCCGCCGGCAAGCGTAGCCAATGAACCCGTACCGCTGACTCGAATGCCTGACGTCACCTTGTCGCTGCCGGTTTTGCCGGTAAGCTTCAGATTCAGGTCGCCGTTCATCGTCGCTCCATCGGTGACGTAAAACAGCGTCGCTCCGTCGCCGCTTACTTGGGTTTGAGTACCGCCCGCCAGGGTCTCTATTGCGGAACCTGCGCCGTCTATCCAGAAAGCAACCTGATCGGATTTAGCGCTGTCGAAGTTGACCGCCACTCCGTCATTGAGGGTAACCTTACTCCCCTGAGAGGCGTGAACGCCGACCGTCCCGGCCCCGTTGAGGCTAACCGCCGCCGCGTTGACGCCGTCGCCAATGGTCACTTTCACCTGGCCGCCGCTGGCCATGACGCCGGTAGCCCGGGTCGCGTCGTTCGCACCGTCCCAGTCGCCGTTAAGGATAATGTTGCCCGTTGAGCTCAGGCGGGTTGCCAACGTCGCGGCTGAAGCTGACAGACCAACGCTTCCCGCACCGCCTAGAGTGATATTGCCGCTGTTAGCGCCAACCGCCCCTTCTTCGACCTGAATACCGGTGGCTCCCGTTCCGCTGAAGGTAATGTTGCCAGAGTTGGTAAGCGTCGCCAGATTACGAGCGATATAGCCCACCACGCCGTCAAGGGACGAGCTAAGATCCGCACCGGCAGTCAGCTTAGTAGATTGCTTTTCAGCGTCAGTCATCACCCGCTCAGCGCCGGTCAGGTCATAGCCCTGCCCGTCGGCAATCCCTGCTATCGCCCCAACGCCAGACAGATTAATGGTGGCCGTTGAGCCAATAGTCCCCGTAGCGCCGCCTTCCACCAGAAAGCCCGTCGCATTTTTACCGTTGACGTTAACCGTCATGCCGCCGGAATCCACCGTCGTACCGTTACCGGTAGCGACAATTACGGTCGAGCCCTCCCCCGAAGCGGACATCGTAGAGGTAGCCGCCGCCGAACCGGTAAACGACGCCCCGCCGTCAAGACGCATCAAAGTAGAGTTATTGGTGGTAACGTCCTGAGTACCGGAACTGGTGTTGGTGATTTTGGAGCCCGTGCCGTAAACGTAATAGCCAATCTGATTCTCACCGTCGGCAAAGGTCACCTGGCCGTTGCCGGACAGACCGATCGAGCCTTGGTTACGGGCGTGAACGCCAATCGCGCCATTGCCTTTTAAATTGACAGTGCCCGAGATGTCGACCAGCGAGTTCGCCCCTTCAGACCAAGCCCCGTAGTTACGCAGGCCGGTGGACGGATCGGCGCCGCCGGTGATATTAATCTGGCCGGTTGAGCTTACCTGCCCTCCGCTTAATGTCTTGATGCCAATGGCATTGATGCCCTGAATATCAATCAGGCCCGTATTTTTGAGTCCTTTAGCGTTGCTCTGCGCCTGAATGCCGACGTTTTCTTTAGGAATAAACTGCCCGCCGCCGCCATCGCCCAAGAGAGTGATGGCGCCACTGTTAGTCACATCCAGCGAACCGCCGCTCACCGCAAGAATGCCAAACGCGCCTTCGGCCATCGAACCTAAAACAATTTCACCCTGGTTATCAACTGTCCCTATCGTACCGCCATTAACGCGAATGGCGGTGGAACTATTAGCAGCATAAACGTCGCTGCCGTCTTTAGCTCTGCCGATATACATCACGCCGTTAGCGCCGTTGGTAAAGCTGCCCTGATTGTCAATTCGCGCACCGTATACGTAGCCCAGAACCGCATTGCCCTTATTACCGGCGGTAATGCCAATATTCATCGTGCCGTTATTGACGGCCCGCCCCCCGTTAAGCGTGGAGATCCCCATTGCGCCACCATTTGACGTTGCGCTCCAGAAAGCTGGGGACACGTTCAATATGCCGCTATTGGTAAACAGGCTGTCCGCACCAGATACATAAACGCCAAATCCAGACACTCCACTGTTGGGAGTCCCCGTCGTCAACGTACCGTTATTGAGAAAATGAGAGCCCGATAAAACGGTAGCCGTATAGTGAGTCGTTTCGATTTCGCCATCATTAATGCCCGTCGCGCCGTTGAGCAACCTGAACACGCCTGCGTTAATGACGCCAACGCCCGGCCCGCGAATATCGCCGCTAATTTTGCCGGTTTCGGACAGGCGCACCGTCGCCTTGTCACCGTTGGCCATAAATACCGTCACTACGTTGGCGGGAAGGGTGAGTATCGGATCCACACCGGCTGGCACTTTATTGATCGTATAGTTGGTGGCGACGGTAGTGTAAGCCTTCGACAGCTCGACATCATATTGATTCGCAGCAAGCGCACCGGACTGCACTTTAGCCGTCAACCAGTCGTTGTAGGTTTTAAGATCGCCAAGGGAGTTCACGGCGACGGAGCTGCCGTCAAAAGCAGAAAAACTTCCCTTATAGGTCGTTTTTCTCGCTACCGCAGTTTGAGTTTGGGCTGACGACGCGGAATAGTCGGGTTCAGTAGAAAAAGAGACCGAGTTTTTTGAGTTCCAAGTCGCTTCCGCTGACTGGTTGGTCGACGTACTATCGACGTAAACTAACTGGGTATCCCTGTGTGCGCCGATAAAGTTTACCCCATCGGCATAAATATCGGCCGCCCCTGACGTGACGGTGGCAAACCGGGTTTGGTAGTAGACGTCCACCGGGCCGGTTTTAGCCATGCCAAAACCGCCGTTGGAATAGCCGCTTTCAAATTCCTTAAAAGCCGTGGCGTCATAAACCGAGACGACTTTAGAAGAATTAGTAATAGGATCGATAACCGTAATATTCTTGCTTTTAGAACCTAAATTAACCTGGATTTCGCCAGCGGGAAGCGGTGCCGCGTTTATATATCCGGCGGCAATCATCTGATTTATCGTACTAAAGGTGATATAGCTGCCCGATGCAGAAGAGTAGGAAGAAGGCCCGTTTACGCGATAGCTCTGCCCGTCCGAGATAGTCACCGATCCCGCGCCGTAATTATTGGTCGAAAACGACCAGTTGCTGTCCAGATCGCAAACCATTGTGACGGAGTTACAGCTGCTGGCCTGTGCTGCTGAAACCAACGACAGTCCCAGAGCTACTGCGGCCAACGTTTTGTTGGCAGCGCGCTTGATTTTTCCCCGACCCAGCTCGGAGGTGACCACCCACTGCATTAGCGTACTGTTCCAGATGATGCGGTATATTTTATTCATTTTTAGTGTCCATCTACGGTATTGATTCAAACATCAAAAGGTGTGCGAACTCCCTGCCTGGCCGTCCGCCTTTAATTCGTCGCTCAGAGACGTACAAAGCCCCATAGCCCACTATGGAGTCGGCGTCAGACTAAGTTGGGGATAAGAAAAGAGTTGTTAATGATGTAAATTCCTTTTATTGCGGCTCCTCTTATTGGCGCCAATCCTTGAATTAAGGGGTATGAATAAGCTGCTCCTGATGCAGGAAGCGCTTTACCGTCTCGGCGTTGACTTTTACGCCTAGGCTTATTTCAAAGACGGATTCCCCGGTAAGGTAGCGGGATATAATTTCCTGCCGGAGTTCGGGCTGATAAGCCTGATATATGTATTTGGACTGAAAAGTCCGCTGACAATTTTCACAGCGATAGCGTTGCAAACCGCTTTTTCCTCGCCCGTGCTTACACACTCGGTCGTTTTTTCCGCAGTATTTACACTCCGGCGCCGCCATTAATCTGTATGCATTCCTTGCCATATATCACCCTAACAATACGATGGACGTACTTTTTCCTACGTGATAAAAAATGACAAACAGGCCGAACAGCAACTCATATAAATGAGTTAGCCGCCGAAATATACACGTATTAAAACTCCATTTGTGCATACTAAAACCCGCAAAAAACGGAGGTAGAAGGAAAGACAATAAGGATAGTCTCACCCTCACCAAGCAACATAATAGATCGATTTAACCTGATCAAACAACCTTTTAAGACTGAAAATATCAATTAAACAATATAAACAAAATTAAATATTGTTTATATCAAAAAATGAATAGAAAAGATCGAGGATAATATAAAAACAAGGCATTAACGTTACATATATCCACAATAACAAAAACAACAACCCATTTAGATTTTAGGAAATCAGATAACACTTCAGAAAACCCGACCGTAATACGTGAAGGCCACTTTATTTATAAGAAAAAGCACAGGATATAGAATTCATTAATAAAAAGTATCTGAGCATAAAGAAAGGCGTTGATAGTAGTGATGAACGCTTTGAGTTATACGACAACCTAGGCATGCCGCACGGCAGATGAGCTAGAAAGGCAATTAATTCTTACCATATAGCTACTTTGCTCCATTCCTGGCGCCCGCCCAGGCAAGAGATGCCCCCCTCTCCTAATCCCGGCAGGAAGAAACGGCGTTCGAAAGCGTTATATCGTTATAAATGGCGCAACGAATGGAAGCAAGACAATGAAAATCAGACGACAGCAGCCTTTTGCCCATTAAACCGCACTACCAGATAAACGCAGACGTCCTTGCTCTCATTTTTAAACGCACAGTCGTTCGGCGGGCCAAGTTCAAGGCAGTCCCCAGCGCCCATTTCATGCCGCGCATCCCCTTCGATAAACACCAGCTCTCCACGCTGCACCCAGATAAGGTGGTGAGAGTTTAGGTAAGCGGAGGCGGGCATAGGGATATCTGTTCCCGGCGGAAGCTCGATTTCAACCATATCCAGAGGAAATTCCGACAGAGGTGAAACGTGGCGACGCAGGTAGCCGCTTTGAGGATCGCACCAGACGGGCTGGTGCTCACGGGGCAACAACCTGCCTTCGCGTATTTCAGCGCGGGCAATCAGCGTAGACATGCTGATGCCGAACGCGCCGGACAGGCGGCCCAGCAGCGTAGCCGTAGGGCTGCTCTCCCCCCGTTCGATTTTATACACCATCGCACGAGACACGCCGGCGCGCTGAGCCAGTTCGGCAAGCGACCAACCGCGGGCTTCTCGCTCGATTTTGATTCTTGCACAGATTTGTTGATTTAGATTGTCCATTATATTAATAATGGCATATCACTATAGTGGAAATCAAAGAGTAAAAAATATGCTTATCCGTGATGCAAAGGAACAGGACTGCGCGGACATCGCCAACATCTATAATCACGCGGTGCTGAACACAACGGCCATATGGAACGACAGCGTAGTTGATGCGCCCAATCGTATTGCCTGGATGCAGCAAAGACAGAACGCAGGCTATCCGGTTATCGTCGCAGAACAAGACGGACGCGTCGTAGGCTTTGCCTCTTTCGGCGACTGGCGCGCCTTTGACGGCTATCGCTATACGATAGAACACTCCGTATACGTTCACCCGGATCATCACGGAAAAGGCATTGGAAAAACGCTGATGGCCCGCCTGATAGAGATCGCCCGTAGCCTCGGCAAGCACGCGATGGTTGCAGGCATTGAGTCCGAAAACGCCGCGTCGCTGTATCTGCATCGTCAGTTAGGATTTATCGAAACGGCGCGCATGCCGGAAGTCGGCGCAAAGTTCGGCCGCTGGCTGGATTTAACCTTTATGCTGCTGCGGCTTGATGAACGCGACGGCCCGGAGCCCGCTAAATGAATCAGGGACTCGTCATCGCCCTCGCCATCGCCGCCGGCATTGGATTGGTTTTTCAAAACTGGCTGATGGTGCGCATCACGCTCTCATCGTCCACCGTTTTGGTCGCTATGTTTTTAAACGCGCTGGTCGGCATTACGCTTATTTCCACGCTGCTTATCGGCAAAGAGGGCGCGTCCGGCTTTAAGGCCGTCTTCATGAACCTCCACTGGTGGATGCTTATTCCCGGCCTCCTCGGCGCGTTTTTCGTCTTCGCCAGCATCAGCGGCTACCGCTATCTGGGCGCCGCCGCGACCATCAGCCTGCTGGTCGCCAGCCAGCTCGTCGGCGGGCTGGTGATGGACATCGTTAGAAGCGACGAAGTTGACCTTTCTCGCCTTGCTGCCCCGATTGCCGGCGCCGTTTTACTGGTGATAGGAACCTGGCTGGTCGCTCAAGGGCGGTGAACGGCGCGCCGCTTTCAGTCGCGCGCTAAATATGCTACTTATGGCTGAAATGGAATAAAGAAGACAGCAGACCACGGATGAAGCTCACCGAACTCTATCCCTCCCCCTTGCTTCGCGGCTATATCAGCCGCTACTGGTCGTGGCAGGAAGAAGCCAACCTGCCGCCGCTGCTGCCGGGCTGCGGCGGGGAGATGTTTTTCTATCAGCGGCCCGTAGAAATCACGCGTCCGGGTAGCAAAGAAAGCGAGCGTAAAACCAGCGCGCTGCTGTTGCCCAGAGACGCCGCCTTTCGCTTCCACGCCCACGCCCCCATAAGCTTTATCGCCGTCCGCTTTCGCACCGGCGCGCTGCGCCACTTTTGCCCTTTGGCCGAAACCGAACTGATTGACGTCAGCCTTAGCCCGCCAGAGGTTTGGGGGAAAAGCGCCGCCGAGTTGGAACAGAGGCTTTGGGAAACGCCTCGCGTAGACGATAAGGTTAAAATGATTGAGCGCTTTCTGCTTCGCCAGCTGACGCTAAACAGAAAAGAGCGCCATGTCTGGCTGGATGAAGCCGCTCGCCGAATGTATTACCAGTGTAACCACATAACCCAGCGCGATCTCGTTGAGCTTTCAGGCTTTGGCGAACGCTATTTCCAAAAAACGTTTAAAAACCACTTTGGCGTAGCGCCAAGGCACTTTCAGCGCATCATCCGCGTAGAACAGCTCACCCGCCACCTGCTGCTACACCGACAAAAGGACTATCTGAGCGCAGCGCTGGAATACGGCTATTACGACCAGTCTCATTTCATTAAAGACTTCCGCTTCTTTATTGGCGATACGCCCTCCCGCTTTCTTCAGGAAAGCAACTTCCGTTCGCATTTTTACAATACTCCTTCACGCCAAAACGTAAGCTGAACGACGTCAGAGGCGCATTGCGCCCGACGATTAACGTTAAGTTCAAACAATAAGGAGTCACTATGTCGCTTAAAGCCGCTTTTCTATTTTTAAGCCCGGAAGGGAACGCCAGCATTCACCGCAGCGAAGTCAGCACCGACAGCGTGAGCGTCACCACCTGTGCGGTAAACGACTACCGTGCGGCCTGCGAGCTGGCTAAGAAACTGGTCAATGACGAAGGCATCGTCGCTATCGAACTCTGCGGCGGGTTCGGCACTGAAGGCGTAGCCGAAGTAAAACGGGCGGTTGACGGTAAAGCCGCCGTCGGCGTCGTTCGCTTTGACGCTCATCCCGGCCTTCAATACCAGAGCGGAGATAGCCTGTTTAAATAGCCTCATATCATTTACCGTGGCGCAGCCCGATTTTCTGGTGGATGCGCCACGTTTTGAGATCGCTGACCGAACGACGTACCGCGCATCCCCCCAATGCAGACCAATCGACTTCGTTAATCAAAATGCGCAAAAAAGCGCTATGGCTAAATCTGGGCGCTATCTTTTCCACAGGGCTTATTTTTTATCAAAAAAGACCAATACCACTTAAATTCTTACTAATCGTAGACTTAAGTCTTATTTATAAAATTGCGCATGATGCAATTTTTTGCGTAGATCACGCATTTGAACAATTTATTTGCGCACTTTTATAAAAAAAACTAGAGTCATGCTCAAAGAACGCACTCAATGCGCTCAAACCACGCAACTCAAGGAGATATAAATGGCCCAAATCCGCATTAAACGCGCCATAGAAGCCGTACCGGGAGGCATGATGGTCGTCCCGCTTTTCGCCGGAGCGTTCATTTCAACTTTCTTCCCCCAGACGGCAACCTACTTCGGTTCCTTCACCGGGGCTCTGTTCAACGGCTCGTTAAGCATTCTCGCCGTCTTCTACGTGTGTATGGGCGCAAGCATCGACATTAAAGCGACTCCTTACATTCTAAAGAAAGGTGGAACGCTATTTGGCGTGAAGATCGGTACCGCGGCCATTATCGGTATCGTGTTAGGCCAATTCCTCGGCGAAGCGCCGATCGACAGCGGCCTGTTCTACGGCCTGTCGACGCTGGCAGTCGTCGCCGCGCTGAACGACACCAACGGCGGCCTGTATATGGCGCTGATGGGCCAGTACGGCAAGCCGCGCGACATCGGCGCCTACTCCATCATGTGTCTGGAGTCCGGCCCGTTCCTGACCATGGTCACGCTCGGCCTGGCCGGCCTTTCCGCCTTCCCGTGGCAAACGATGGTTGGCGCTATTCTGCCGCTCGTATTCGGTATGCTTATCGGTAACCTCGACCGTGAAATGCGCGACTTCCTTAAGGTTGCCAGCCCGGTCATGATCCCGTTCTTCGCACTGTCTCTGGGCTTTGGCCTCGATCTGACCAAGATCTGGCAGGCGGGCCTGATGGGCGTCCTGCTGGGCGTGGGCGTCGTTGTCGTCACCGGCTTTACTCTGTTTATCGGCGATCGCCTGACTGGCGGAACGGGGGTAGCCGGGCTTGCCGCGGCCTCGACGGCGGGTAACGCGGCGGCCGTACCGGCGATAGTCGCCGCCTCGAACCCGGCCTATGCGGAAGCCGCCAAGCACGCAACGGCGCTGGTAGCCGCCTGTGTGGTAGTGACGGCTATTCTTACGCCGCTGGTTACCGCGTGGGGTGCGAAGAAATTCGGTGCGCCGAAGGATCTGCCGGATCCGGAATAAGTACTACGACACGATAATAAGATGATATAGACACACAGCGCGTGATTTAGGAGAAACGCTATGCAATCTAACTGGTTCATTGCCGCCGACGACCTGACCGGCGCCGCCGACTGCGCAATCGCCTTCACCAAGGTGGGAACGCCCGCAGCGGTCTGTTGGGGAGAAGGTAACTCAAGCGCGCCCGTCGTGTCGGCCAATATAGAAAGCCGGGCCCTGACGGCGGCGCAAGCCGCTTCGGCCCACCGGGAAGCGCTTGAGCGCTTCTGGTCACCCAATACGCTGCTTTACAAAAAGGTTGACTCAACCCTGCGCGGCCAGCCGGCCGCCGAACTGGTAGCTACCGTCGATTTTCTTAAAGAAAAAGGCGCTGGCGCGTTCGTTATCGTCACGCCCGCCTTCCCCGGTACCGGGCGCACCACCGAAGGCGGCGCCGTGCTGGTTCAGGGGCAGCCGCTGGAGTCTACCCCGCTATGGGCGCGGGATCATACTTACGAAAGCGCCCACATCCCGACAATTTTAACCGAGGCGGGCCTGCCCGCCGAGGCCGTTTCTCTCGCCTGCGTGCGCCAAGGCGCGCAGGAACTGGGTCGTCTCATTGATGAAGCCCGAAGCAAGGGCCTGGCGGCGCTGGTATGCGACGCCGCCAGCGAAGACGATCTGGATATTATCGCCGCGGCGACTTTGCCGCGCGCACAGCACCTGTTTTGGGTCGGTTCAGGCGGCCTCGCCGCCGCGCTCGCCCGGCAGGAAAACAAGGCCACGCATAGCCTTTCTTTAAACTTGCAGGCAAAACGAGGCGGCGTGCTGATCGCCGTCGGCAGCCTGGCCGAAGCCTCGCGCGCCTCAGCGCAACGTCTGGTTGAGTCCGGTAAAGTGCGCCATGCGCTTATCGGCCCGGACGTCATTTTGGCAGACGACAAATCCCGGCTTGACGCGGTAACCGCCTCGGTACTGGCCGACCTCGCCAGCGGGCAGGACGTGCTGGTTGAGGTCGCGCTGACCGAATCGCCCGACCTCACTTTAGGCACTCGCCTGATGGACAGCCTGGCCGCCTCGCTGCGCCCGGCGGCCGACGTTGTCGGCGGGCTTATCGCCACCGGCGGCGACACTGCGGTCGCCCTGCTGAACCACTTTGGCGTCAACGGACTCGATCTTATCGAAGAAGTGGAAAGCGGCATCCCGCTCGGCCTGTCGATTGGGCAGGTCCGCACGCCGGTCGTTACTAAGGCAGGCGCATTCGGCGGCGAGAACACGCTGCCCCGCTGCCTTGAGCGCATTCATGCGTTGAGCGAGCGCCAGTAAAGAGCAAGTTTTGGTAAAATTATGCCCAGTTTCATATTGTTAAAAGGAAACGTTTAATATGCCTAACGCATCAACATTAAGTCCCGTTATTGCCGTCACTATGGGAGACGCAGCCGGTATTGGCCCTGAAATTATCGTGAAGAGCTTAAGCCATCGCTCTGTTTACGAAACGGCCCGGCCGCTGGTAATTGGCGACGCAAAAAGGCTTCAGGAAGCGGCAAAGCTGCTTAAGTCCGACCTCGTCATTAACAGCCTGAAAACGCCGGAAGGCGCGGCTTTCACCTTTGGCACCATCGACTGTATTGATTTGGACATTATCCCCGCCGGGCTGCCGTTTGGTCAGGTTTCCAAAGAGGCCGGCGAGGGATCCTATCGCTTCATCGAGAAGGCCGTCGAGCTGGTAAAAGCCGGTCAGGCGCAGGCCATCTGCACCGCGCCGCTGAGTAAGGAAGCGATGTACCTCGCCGGGCACAAGTTCCCCGGCCATACCGAGACGCTGGCCTACCTTACCGGTACGCCGGAAGTATCGATGATGCTGAGCGCGCCGAACCTGCGCGTGGTGCACGTCACCACCCACATCGGCCTGATTGACGCCATCGCCAAAATCGAACCGGGTCTGGTAGAACGCACCATCGGGCGCGCCCACGAAACGCTTATCCGCGCCGGCATCGAAAACCCGCGCATCGGCGTTTGCGCCATTAACCCGCACGCGGGCGAAAACGGCCTGTTCGGCTACGGCGAAGAAGAGACCAAAATCATTCCTGCCATTACCGCCTGCAAGGCCAAGGGCTGGAACGTGGAAGGCCCGCTACCCGCGGATACCCTGTTCTTCAGGGCCACGCGCGGCGACTTCGACGTGGTGATCGCCATGTACCACGACCAAGGCCACGGCCCGATCAAGGTGATGGGCATCGCCGACGGCGTCAACATCACTATCGGCCTACCGGTGATTCGTACCTCGGTCGACCACGGCACCGCCTTCGACATCGCTGGCAAAGGCATCGCTGACGAAGCCAGCCTGATGGAAGCCCTGCGTCAGGCCGTTATGCTTGCGCCGAAGGGAAGGGCTTAACCTACTGAACGGAGCTCAAATTCTTCCTTCGTCACAGACAATGGCGCTATTTTCTGCCAAAATAGCGCCTAATTAAGCAAAGGGAGGTTTAGGCTACCATGCGCCAAAGCAGAGAACGCCGAGAACAAATTCTGATAGCCCTCGCCGAGGGCGAAGCCGACGTCGACGTGCTGGCGGAACGCTTCGGCGTTTCTCCCTCCACCGTGCGGCGCGATCTGCAGCGCCTTTCCAAAGAAAAAGCGGTTATGCGCACCTACGGCGGCGCCATTCTTGCCCCCATTGGGGTTGAAGAAACCCTGGCGGAGCGCGAAGTGCGCAACATCGAAGCCAAGCAGGCCATCGCACGCGCCGCCGCATCCTACATTCAGGACGAAGAAACCATTATTCTCGACGGCGGATCGACGGTTACCGCTCTCGCTCAACTACTGCGGGAACGAACCCTTCGCGTCATTACCAACAATATGAAAGTCGCCTGGCTGCTGGCCGACGCGCCCGGCATTTCCCTTATTCTGCTCGGCGGCACCATCCGTCCTATCAGCATGACCAGCTACGGCCCTCTGGCGGAAGAAGCGATGCGCACCCTCACCGCCGCTCGCCTGTTCACCAGCGCCGACGGCGTGGTGGCCGACCGGGGCCTATGCGAAGCGACGCTCGAACAGGCCTCTCTCAAGCGCCTGATGATGCGTCAGGCGGCGGAAACCTTCATTCTGGCCGACAGCACCAAGCTTGGCGCCGCCTCCCAGTCCGCCTGGGCGCCGTTCCCGGCAAGGTGGCATCTGATTACCGATAAGTCCGCACCTGACGAAGCCACCGAGCCGTTTGTCGACGCGGGGGGAAAGGTAACGCGGGCGTAGAACAGAAGCCCCTGAAATTTCGTTTATTTCGAATATTGTTATTTTCGTTTATTTCGATTATTCTCTTGAAAACGACGAACAGAGGATAATCGCTATGGCGACAACGTTACCCCATCTTAGCCTTCCCGATCCCCACGAAATTGAGCTGGCCCAGCGGGGAAAACGGGAACTTATCGCGCATCTTTCTACGAAACTGGAAACTCAGCGGATTTCAATTCTGGACGCGGATAGCAAAACCCACACTATCGAGTTGCCAACCAGCGCGCTGACGATGTTAATAGACATCCTTGGAGAGCTGGCAGCCGGCAACGCCGTGCAGATCGTACCGGTTCACGCGGAGCTGACGACGCAGGAAGCCGCCAACATGCTCAACGTTTCGCGCCCTCACATGGTGAAACTGTTGGAAGAAGGCAAGCTGCCGTTTCACAAAACCGGGCGACATCGCAGGGTGCTGTTTGCAGACCTGATGGCCTATAAGAAAGCGCGCGAAGGTGAGGTTGGGTGGACCCAATAAGCCGTGAGCAACGCGGCAATGCGAAAAAAGAGCCCCAGCCCGAAGGGACGCGTGCGTGCTGTATCCCGCGAGGTTAAGGGATTTACTGATGCACTTAGGGATCGTGGGTTTATATCAACCGAAATGGAGCGATCGCATTCAGGATGAATGGCGAACCAACCTGCTGGAGAAACGGCCTGACATCGCGCCTGAAGCACTCAGGCGCACCGTTAGCCTGATGAACCACGCCCTGCCGGACGCGAACGTCACGCGCTATGAACCGTTGATAAAAGGGTTAACGCTTCCCGATGAAGACGATAGGCACGTGCTGGCGGCGGCGATACGCGCCAAGGCTGAAGTGATTGTAACGTTCAACCAAAAAGACTTTCCGCATCACTCACTGGCGCCGTTTAACGTCGAAGCCCTCCACCCGGATGAGTTTATCTCCGATCTGTTCGACCTCAATCGCGGCTTAACGCTTGAAGCCGTGAGACGGCAGCGCCATTCGCTCAAGCATCCGCCAATGGCTGCGGACGTTTTTTTGGATATGCTGTTAAAACAGGGTTTATCGATGACGGTTAACGCATTAAAGGCGTTCGTTCACGCCTTCTAATGCTTTTTACATCTTACAAACACATCGCCCGGCAAACTGCACGTTCACCGGGCGACGCGTTAATTTCGTCAGAAAATGTTCCTGCGTCAAAACACCAGGAAGTTCACCACAAACATCGTCACGATGCCGCCCAGCGCGGGGATCAGCGTTCGTTTTACGATGGCGAACGGCGAACATTCACCGGCCTTGCTGACCGCAATGATGATGCCCGCCACCGGAGAGATAGAGCGCCCCATCCCCGCCATCAGCTGCATCGGCAGGATCATACTGACCGCGCTGGCGCCGAACTTGGTCGCAATGGATGGCGCAAGGCCCGCGAAGGAGAAAAAGGCCGCGACGCCTGAGCCCGTCAGCACCGCCGTGATGCCCACCAGCAGCGTCATCACGATGGTCATGCTGGTAAAGCCGAAGCCCGCGTTCTGCACCGACTCAAGCAGATAGTCGATGGCGCCGATGGTTTGCATCCCTTGCGCATAGATATCGGCGCAGACCAGCAGGGAAACGATGCTGGTGAACATGCCGCCCATGCCTTTGAAAAACACCTGAACGCCCTTGCAGCAGGCGAGGAGGTCGCGTTTGACGATAAGCTCGCACACAAACGCCGTCAGCGTGCCGATAATCATCGCGGTCACGACGTCAATCTTGATGGTGTTGATAACCAGCGGGCTGAACACCAGCACCAGAATCACCGGGAAGACGGGCAGCAGCGCGTAGAAGGTCGGCGCCTGCTCTTCCTTCGGGGCGTTCGCGTCAACCGCGTCTTGAATAACGACGACGTGCCCCTCTTTTTTATCGTAGTACTTGGCGGTAAAGAAAATCAGCACCGACACCACAACCATAACCGCCACGGCAACCGGCATCTGATAGTGCGCAAAATAAACCGCCGCTTCCATCCCCGCATGCTTGGCCGCCAGGTTCGCGGTGCCCACCGCCGGGCCGAGGTCCATAAACGCACACAGGCCGATCATGGCCGCCGCCGCCGCTTTGCTCACGCCTAAGCGAACCAGCACCGGGAAGAAGGTCACCAACAGCAGCATCGCAAGCCCGGCCGCGCTGGAGATCGCCACGTGCAGCATCTGCGCACAAATGTAGCCGAGCGCCAGAATCAGGTACGGTGCCTTAATTACCTGCAAAGGGCGAATGCAGACGTTAACCATCGCGTTCGAGGCCTTAATGTGGTCCATGTAGCTGGCAAAGCCGCCCGCCGCCATGATGATAAGACCGATGCCCGCGATCTGGGTCGTCAGCGAGCCTTTGGCAAAGGCGAAGATATCCAGCCAGACGGAGCCCGTCGACGCCGCCTTGCCGTACAGAATGCTTTTTTCCGGATAAAAAATGGCGGTAATAGTCAGCAGCAAAAGCCCCGCCAGCAGCAGCACGGTCTGCGGCTGATAATTTTTGATAATCAACCATGCGGCAACGATCGTAATCACTATCGCGACGATGAGTGCGGTCATGTGGTGTGTCCTTCTGTTTGTTTTTCCGGGTGGAAAGAACTACGATGAGATCGCTTCGCGCCTAAGTAAATCGTGCGTATGACGTTCTTTGGTTATTGCGCGGATCCTTTACGGAGCCATAGTAGGAGTGGGGGATCTTCAGCTAAATGAGAAACTCTTTTTCTCACAATAAAATGTGCGCGGGATCGCAGTTCGACAGAGCGTCATGGATACAGCTCAGGAGCAGCAGTCAATGAAAAACAACGTCCCGCTGACGCTGGAAGACTATATTGCACAAACGGCCAACCTGCATTCGCTGACCGACTCAGAATGCCGACTCGACGACTACATCAAGAGGCACTTTAGCGAACTCCCCTTCCACGGTATCGTCGATCTGGCCCGCAACGCGGCGGTCAGCAAGGCCACCGTCGGTCGCTTCTTAAACAAGCTGGGATATACCGGCTATTCCGCCTTCCGGCGCGCGCTGGAAGACACCCTGTCGCAGCAAAAGCTGGCACCGCCGTTCGAGCTGGCGTCCCGCGCGCAGGAAAGGCCCAAAACCTCCACGGCGGAGATCGTCGCCGAATTTAACAAGAACGTCTCCGCCCTGTTTGAAAGCTTCAAGAACAGCATCGATATCCAAAGCCTGGACGAGTTCATCAAGCTGATTTTAGACGCCGAGCGGCGCATCTACGTGATTGGCCCTTCTTCTTCTCACGCCATGGCGGAGCACTTCACGACGCTTATCAAGTATTTCAGAGATAAAGTGACGCTGCTTTCCGTCGACGCGGGCGATTTGCCGAAGTCCCTGTTGAATATCTCGAACCGCGACGTGCTGATCGTCTTTTCCTACTACCGGTTTAACCGGGTGGTTATCCGGGTGACGGAGTGGTTTCGCAAGAAGGACGCCGTGGTGGTACTGCTGACCAACTCGGAGTCCAACCCCTACGGCAAGTTCTGCAATTTGCAGTTTGTCCTGCCGAGCGACGCCCAGTCAGTGTTCAAAAGCCGGATTATCGGCTTCTTCTTCGTTGAGCTGGTGCTGCATCTGGCGTACGAACAGGGGGAAGGCGAAGGCAACTTTGACCAGTTGGAAGAGCTGTTCGTCTTTTTTGAGACGTTTTCACCGCTGCCGAAATAGGCTATTTCCAAAAATGAAGCCCCGAAAGATCGCTCTTGCGGGGCTTCATTCCGATAATTCCCGTTACGCTTTCAGCGTTTTCTCCACCGAGTCAAAAAACGCGACGGTTTCATCAATCAGCGCATCGTTGCAGCCGAGGTAGGAAGAAGGATCGCAGGCGGCGAGGATCTCTTCCTCCGTCAGCGTTTCGCGAATTCGCTCACAGCCGAGGGCGAGCTGCTGGAGATCTTTCGAGCCGTCGGCGTCTTTCAGTAGCGCCTTCATGATGTGGTAGCCTTCGTCGCGGCCGATTTTGTCGGCCAGCCTCATCGACACGGATTCGGACATAATGAAGTTTTTCGACGCGCTGAAGTTGTCTCTCATTCTCTGCTTGTCGACTACCAGGTGCGCCACCAGGCGGCAGGCGCGATCCAGGCTGGCGGACAGCGCCAGCGCGGCCTCCGGCAATACCGTCCAGTTGAGCACGCGCATGGATGCGGCCCGGACGTCCTGCTGGTCGAGCAGGTTGGCGGAGCCGGACGCATACATCCAGCCCATGCGGGACAGCGTCTGGATCATGTTGCTGGCGCGCGGGTTGGTTTTGTGCGGCATGGTGCTGGAGCCGCCGCCGCCCTCGCCTTCTCGCACTTCGGCGATCGACGCACGGCCCATATTTTCCACGTCGTTGGCCATCCGGCACAGCGTGCCGTGCACCAACGCGAAGAACTGAACCACCTGCACGACGTTGTCCTGACTGGCGTTCATCATGCCGACAGGTGTGGACAGCCCCAGGGCGTTCATCAGGTTTCTGCGGGTTTCCATGCCGTGCATGCCCACGGACGACAGGTTGCCCACCGCGCCGCCGAACATGCCGGTGATGGCCGTCGGGTACAAACTATCGAGGCGCTGAAGGTGGCGAGCCACTTCCCCCAGATAGCTGCTGACCTGTAGCCCCCAAGTGGTGGCGGACGCATCCATCGAGTTGGTTCTGGCCACCATCACCGTCGCCTTGTGCGCCAGCGCCATGCCCTTCAAATTCTCACCGAGGGTTACGAGCTGACCGCGCAACAGGAGAAGGGACTGCTTCACGCGCATCGCCAGCGCGGTGTCCAGCAGGTCCTGCGTGGTGCATCCCCAGTGGAGATATTTTTTCACCAGCGGCGTACCGGCGTCGGTTATCTGATCGACCAGCGGCTTAATGGCCATGCCGACCGAGCGAGTGTCGGCGGCCAACCGCGGCCAGTCGATCTTAAGCGTACGGCAGGTGGCGGCGATGTCGTCCGCCGCCTGGGTCGGAATAATGTTCAGTTCCGCCTGCACGCGGGCGATGGTCGTTTCAAACGTCAGCCAACAGTTGATCAGGTTTTCATCGGACCAGATCTGCTTCATTTCCGGCTGTGTGAACAGAGATGAATACAGCTCTGAATCGAAGACTGAGCTAAGACTACCGCGCATGAGGGACTCCCGTTTAGGTGAATAAGCGCTGCTATTTATTAGGGTATAACCCAACCGCGCCTATTGCTGCATGAATAGCCGAAATTCTCGGCCAATTGCTTTTTAAGAAAAATGAGAATGTGAGTTTCCCATGGGGAGGGGGGCGGTTAGTGGGGGAAATGTGATGGGGTTAACATAAATGGGGGAATGATTTTTGAGGGTGGATTGAAACGCCGATGGCCTCTATTTAGGCATCTAAAGCCTCATTAAATCGGCTTCAGAGGATATTCCGACCGAAAATACACTGTGCTTATATCACCGCCGTGCTCGGTCGGGAGGGCGCCTTTATTAGTATTGGAGTGCGGCGGGCCTAGCCTTCCTACGGGCAGTTATGAAGCCCTTCGGGCTTCACCCTAAAGGGCCAGCGCAAGCGTTGTTCAAACCAGCTTTGCCGGTTTGTCGTTGGCTTACGCCAAGTCGCCCCCCACGGACAACGCCTTTAGGCGTTGAACAACACGCAGTGTTGGCTCGAAGGGCGAGCGTAGCGAGTAGCGCTCTCCCTCCGTTTAACCCCGTTAATGACTAGAGCCTGTTTCAGATAATGACCAATAGAATAAATTGAGGCCGCCTGACGGCGGCCTTTGGGATATAGCGAAATTATTCCGCCTTGTTTTCCAGATTCTCTACCTGCGGCAGGCCGACGGTGGAGGAGGTGGACAGCAGGCCGACCTGGGTGTAGCCGAACAGCTTCTCCCGCGTGTCGGTGATGTCCAGGTTGCGCATGGTCAGTTGGCCGATGCGGTCATCCGGTGAGAATACTGATTCGCCTTTTTCCATCGTCAGCCGTTCCGGCTTGTAGGTCAGGTTGTCAGAGACGGTGTTAAGGATGGAGTAGTCGTTGCCGCGGCGCAGCTCCAGCGTCACTTCGCCGGTAATGGCGCTGGCGACCCAGCGTTGTAGGGCATCGCGCAGCATCAGCGCCTGAGAGTCGAACCAGCGGCCCTGATAAAGCAGGCGACCCAGTTGGCGACCGTGCGCGTGATACTGCTCAATGGTGTCTTCGTTGTGGATGCCGGTCAGCAGGCGCTCGTAGGCGATGTGCAGCAGCGCCATGCCCGGAGCTTCATAGATACCGCGGCTTTTCGCTTCGATGATGCGGTTCTCGATCTGGTCGCTCATGCCTAGGCCGTGGCGGCCGCCGATGCGGTTGGCTTCCAGCATCATTTCGACGTCGTCGCTAAAGGTTTTGCCGTTCAGCGCCACCGGGTGGCCCCGTTCGAAGCGAACGGTTACTTCTTCGGCGGCGATCTTGACGTTTTCATCCCAGAACTTCACGCCCATGATCGGGTTGACGATCTTCACGCTGGAGTTAAGGAACTCCAGATCTTTGGCTTCGTGGGTCGCGCCCAGCATGTTGGAGTCGGTGGAATAGGCCTTTTCGGCGGACATCTTGTAACCGAAGCCGCAGGCGGTCATAAACTCGGACATCTCCTGACGCCCGCCCAGCTCGTCAATAAAGTCGGTGTCCAGCCACGGCTTGTAGATTTTCAACTCGGCGTTGGTCAGCAGGCCATAGCGGTAGAAGCGCTCGATGTCGTTACCCTTATAGGTGCTGCCGTCGCCCCAGATGTGGACGCCGTCTTCCTTCATAGCGCTGACCAGCATGGTGCCGGTGACCGCGCGGCCCAGCGGCGTGGTGTTGAAGTAGGTCAGCCCGCCGGTGGTGTTATGAAACGCGCCGCACTGGATGGCGGCAATGCCTTCCGCCACCAGCTGCTTGCGGCAGTCGATCAGGCGGGCGTTTTCCGCGCCGTACTCCATCGCGCGGCGAGGGATCTCCTCGTAATCGTCTTCATCCGGCTGGCCCAGATTCGCCGTGTAGGCATAGGGAACCGCCCCTTTCTTGCGCATCCACAGCAGCGCGGCGCTGGTGTCCAGCCCACCGGAGAAGGCAATACCGATACGTTGACCTACGGGGAGATGCTTGAGAATCGTTGTCATAAGATAGAACCCTGCTTGATATGCTGATGGCAAAATCGGTTTATTTTCTTTTAATCACAAAATGCATTTTTATGCATAAAAAATGATTTTAAATTTAACCGCGTTTTACAAGAAAAGGGAAGCGCTTTGTTGATTTTTTTGCCCGGATGGTGGGGGCATGTTTGGGATATTAGGGGTTTTTTTGTGCGCTATCAAGCGATGGTGGACGAAAGGATAAATGACCTGTTGTATTCAGATTTGGCTTCATTTTTAGTAGCGATAGCGCTTTATGGGGGGTCTTGTCAGCTATCGAATGTAGGCGGGAAGCGGGGGTGAGGGGCTGTTGTTCGGTTTTACCGAATAACTGAATTATCGACCGGCTCAAGGCTAGGCTTAGCGCCGCTTCGCAATTATCGAACCTGTAAGTAAGGCTTATAAGTTGCATTTTGTTCAGGCTCGCCTTCTTTATAAATGGATTTGAGAATTAGGAAGGCTTCTCGCATTTCTCTGTTTAAGCGGGGCTAACGAAAATTACCTATCAGCCCCGCGTTGCGTCAAACCGCGATGGCCGTTTTTACATTCTTCACCGCGCATTGAACCTGCTTAAGGCGAGCGCTCAGCACCGTTTCACGATCGGTGTCGGCTATCAATACCAGACAGCCGTTCATCACCTTGACGGTAAACCCTTTGCCGATGTCGAACCCTACTTCTTTTAGCCAAAGGCCGGAGATATTCAGCATCGGGACGTCTCTTTTCGCGTGCAGCGGGCGATATCTCACGTGGTAGCGACGTTCAGTTCGGGAAATGGGGGATTTTGGGGTAGAATGGGGGTTAGCCATGATCAGCTCCTGGGTAGTTGACTGTGGTTAGCCTCCGTTGGGTACTGCAATACTCATCGGAGGCGTTTATTTTCAGGTCGCACCGTGGTAGGGTACGTACCTATAGCGATCATGATAAATCTGTAGGTACGTACATGTCAACGACTAAACGTGATTCCAAACAGTCAAAATCGGGGAAATCTCCCACTTTTCAAATCCGCATTGCGCCGGAGTTGAAAGCGCAGTTTGAAGCTGCGGCGGCGGAGGCTGGGATGAGTTTGGGGAATTGGTTTAAGACGTTGGGGAGGGAAGAGTTAAAGAGATTGGAAAGTAACCCTAAAAAATAATTACCACTCCATATTATATAGAGTAGTAAATTATTTTATTATCGCAATCAAAACAATTTATAGAATTCTTCCTGAAGAATATTAAGTTTATCTTCAAGCTTTTTTTGTTTTTTTATTAAAAAATCAAGGTTTATTATTTCATTCTCTTTAATTTCATCAAAATACTTAGATACTGTTAAATTAAAACCATTACTTCTGATTTCATCAATAGAAACTAATTTTGAATATTTTGTCTCAGATTTCTTATTGTGTAAATTAATAATATATGATAAATCAATATTATTACTAGTACTTAAATCTATCATGAATATTTTTTCTGATTTATTACCTTTATCTATTAATAAAATATTAGCAGAAATTGCTGTACCAGGAAAAATTCCTTTTGGCAAGGAAATAATAGTAGTTATTTTTTTATCTAATACTATTTTCTCTCTTATTTCACGCTCTTTCCCCTGCCTAAATAGAACCCCATCAGGAACTATAATAGCGGCCCTGCCATTTATTGTTAAATTAAAAATAACATATTGAATAAAAGCATAATCGGCATTTGACTTAGGTGGCAATCCATAAATATAACTCTCTTCTCCTCCAGAATAATTTTTCAATGAAAAAGGAGGATTAGTAATAATAACATCACTCTTTATACTTCTAGGGCTGAAATTCCAACCTTCTTTTTTTTCAACACATTCTAATGTATAATTATTTATCAATAGCCTTATTTTCGCTATTTTTACATTTTGCTTATTAACATCTCTACCAGAAATAAATGTTGATTTACTACCCTCACCTAAATAATTAATACAAGAGATCAAAAACTCTCCAGTTCCGCATGCAGGATCATCTATTTTTTCACCGACTTTAGGTGATATTAAAGAAACCATTAATTCCACTATTACCGATGGAGTATACACATCCCCTACACTCAAACTTTTTTGAATAACCCTATCAAGCATCTTATTAAAAAAATCAAGGGAATCGTTACGATTTATGTCCGTCAATATATTAGACACAAGCTTATCAAAGCTATTCAAAAAATAATTATCATTATTACCAGTCGTATTATTCAATTCAAAAAATATAATATTTAAATCACTTCTACTAAGTTTAATAAAATCAGGAAGCACCTCTTCTATGACAAATGAAGGATATGATTTTTTTAATATATTATTCTTATCGTCAAGCGAAAAAAGATATGAAAACGCAATAGCCTCAAGAAATAGATTAGCCTTCCAAAGAACATCCCCTCCGGAAAAACCACCCCATAACTCATCAAAATATTCTTTTTTCATCTTACTTTCCTGAAATTAATTTTCGACATACACTTTCACAAAGACCATCACCATTTTCTATCATTTCATACATAATATCTTTTTGATAAATCCAATTATTATATAGAGATAATACCTTACGTTGTATATCGAAAGTAGGAACTGGAATTTCTATAATCGAAAGTAATTTAATACTCAAATTAGATATTAAACCTCCACTTTTTAATTCAGAAATCTTTCTTTTCCCTTCAGATGAGTTAATATAATACATTACATATTCCGGTAGCGCTATTTCCTTATTAACTGTAATAACAGCGACCTGATTAGTTGTTGTAATAAAGTATTTTTCATCATTTTTTAAAATCATTGCAGCAACCCTATCACCTCTTAAGGGAAGCACAATATCGTCTGTACTTAAATTAATTTTTAATATATCAGATGATATGCTAGCAAAAGGAAGTTTTTGTATATCGCTGAAATACCCCTCTCGAATATCTTTAATTTGCAGTAGACGTACATCCCCCACTGCAGACTCAGCCTTAGCCCTAAAAGTCTGGCCAGCGCCTACACTTGCTATCTCAGAAAGTTTTTTTAGCACCAGTCTCTTCCCTCTTAAAACTAAAGGAGAAATCAACTTTTGTTGATTCAATAACTACGCCCTCTCTCACTTCCTTATGTAGATTAACATCGATAAGAATGCTAGGACTCATAAGAAAAGCAATACAATAAAAAATCTTGCGTCTTGACTTTATCCACTCCATTTCGCCCCTCGTAGTACATTAACGTACTGCATATTCAATGAAACGCAGAGTACCAAGAGAGAGTCTTGTTGTCAACGTAGTACCGATAGTACTGCAAAAATTATATCAGCCAGTATATCTTTGGCGGAAAGCCACAGGAGTCGAACCTGCCAAGGACCGCTGGCGGCCCCATCTGGATTTGAAGTCCAGCCGCCCCACCGGGGACGATGACTTTCCGTTGGCTCAGAGGCGCTGGCGTGAAGAAAAACAACGCCGTACGGAGAGGGGTAAAGCCCGTTGATTATACCGTTAAACGCTCAAGATGGTAGTCCTGAAAACGTCCCCTTTTCACATCCCCGCAACACGGGCGCTTGGTGAAAGCAGGCTCTAATAAACCAACTCCCCATACCTGTCCCGATACTCCTTCGGGGTAATCCCATGCGCCTTCTTAAACACCGAGTAGAAATACTGTAGCGACGGGTAGCCGCACATCTGCGAAATCTCGTTAATCGACAACGTGCTGGCCGCCAGAAACTCACAGGCGCGGTTGAGCTTTTCCTGATGGATAAGGTTATGGATGGTGTTGCCGGTTTCATCGCGGCAGCGCTTCTCCAGGTTGGAGCGAGAGAGGCCGACTTCGTCCAGCACCTGCTCAACCTTGATGCCCTTGCAGGCGTGGTTGCGGATAAAGTGCATCGCCTGAATAACCGCTGGGTCGTGCAGCGAGCGGTAGTCCGTCGAGCGGCGCTCCACCACCTTCATCGGCGGCACCAGAACGCGCTGAACGGGGAGTTCGCCCTGCCCGCTCAGCAGCCGGTGCAGCAGCTTGGCGGCCTGATAGCCCATCTGTCGCGAGCCCTGCGCCACCGACGACAGCGCCACGCGGGACAGATAGCGCGTCAGCTCTTCGTTGTCGATGCCGATAACGCACAGCTTCTCCGGCACCGCAATGCCTAAATGCTCGCACACCTGCAAAAGGTGACGGGCGCGGGCGTCGGTCACGGCGATAATGCCGGTGTGGGCGGGCAGGTTTTGCAGCCAGTCCGACAGGCGGTTTTGAGCGTGCTTCCAGTTCTCCGGCGCGGTCTCCATGCCCTGATAGACCGAGCAGCGGTAGTTGCCCTCTGCCGCCAGCTGGCGAAACGCGTGCTCTCGCTCCTGCGCCCAGCGGTGGGTGTCGTCGTGGGGAAGGCCGTAAAAAGCGAAGTGGTTAAGCCCCTTCTCTTTCAGGTGCTCAAACGCCATCTTGACCAGCGCGTGGTTGTCTGTCGCGATGTAGTGCGCCTTGGGGTAGTCTTCATCGCGGTGGTAGGAGCCGCCGACGCCGACCACCGGGATGTCCGCATCGCTGAGCGCCAGCTCGATGGCCGGATCGTCAAAGTCCGCAATTACGCCGTCGCCCAGCCACGCCTTGACGCTGTCTATCCGGCAGCGGAAGTCTTCATCAATGAAAATATCCCAGTCGCACAGCGACGCCTGCAAATACTCGCCGACACCCTCAATCACCTGGCGATCGTAGACCTTGTTGGCGTTAAACAGCAGCGTAATGCGAAAGCGTTTTTCAAACATGGCGTACAGTTCCCAATAAAGCAGCGCTACCCGTTGATAAACTTACTATAAAATTCAACGCCCCGCACGTTCCCCAATCCCACCCTGCGGCGCAGATCGAAAAAAACGTGCGGGGCGGATCGCCGAAGTATCAGGCCCGCTTCTTGGTCGCCGAGTCCATCCACACCGCCAGCAGCAGGATGGTGCCCTTGACGATATACTGCCAGAAGGTCGGCACGTCGAGCATGCTCATGCCGTTGTCCAACGAGGCCATGATGAACGCCCCCATTACCGCGCCGGCCACGCTGCCCACGCCTCCGGAGAGGCTGGTGCCGCCGATAACGCAGGCGGCGATGGCATCCAGCTCGGCGATGTTGCCCGCCGACGGTGAGCCAGCGCCCAAGCGGGAGCTTAAAATCAGCCCGGCGATCGCCACCATCAGGCCGTTGATGGCGAACACCGCCAGCTTGGTACGCTCAACGTTGATGCCCGACAGCCTCGCCGCGTCGATATTGCCGCCGATGGCGTAAATCCGTCGGCCAAAGGCGGTGCGGGTCGCCATAAAGATGCCGACCATCATCAGCGCCGCCAAAATAAGTACCGGCGTCGGCACGCCGCGGTAGTCGTTCAGCAGCCAAATAGCGCCGAGCAGGATCACCGCCGTCAGGCTCTGACGGCCAACGTCGCTGGAAGCGCCGGCTACCGGCAGGCCCAGCGCTACGCGGTGGGCGCGCTGGCGCCACTGCCAAATCACGAACAGCGCCATTACCGCAAAGCCGATACCAAAGCCGATGCCGTTGGGCAGGTAGCTTTGACCAATCTGCGACATCGCCGCGCTGGTCGGCGATACGGTGGTGCCGTTAGTGATGCCGACCAGAATGCCGCGAAACGCCAGCATCCCGGCGAGCGTGACGATAAACGACGGCACCTTGCGGTAAGCCACCCACCAGCCGTTCCAGGCGCCGAGCACCAACCCTGCGGCCAGCGTCACGACGATGGTCAGCGGCAAAGGCCAGCCGAGCCAGACGTCAAAAATCGCCGCCGCGCCGCCCAAAAGCCCCATCATCGAGCCGACGGAAAGGTCAATCTCCGCCGAAATAATGACAAACACCATCCCGACCGCCAGCACGCCGGTGATCGCCGTCTGACGCAGCAGGTTGGAGATATTGCGCGGGCTGATGTAGGCGCCGTCGGTCGCGACGCTGAAAAACAGGATAATCACGACGATGGCCGCCAGCATCACGAAAACCTGAAGGTTGACGCGCTTGGGCTTTGGCGGTGCGGCCTTCGGCGTATCGGTTAGTACGTTATTCACCATGGTGTTCACTCCTGAGTGCTGCTTCCATAATCTGTTCTTGCGTCAAGCCCTGATTTTGTAGATCGGCCTTAATGCGCCCTTCGTGCATCACCAGCACCCGGTCGCTTAAGCCGAGCACTTCCGGCAGTTCGGACGAAATGACGATAAGCGCGATGCCCTGCTCCACCAGCTGGTTAATCAGCTTGTAGATTTCATACTTGGCGCCGATGTCGATGCCCCGCGTCGGCTCATCGAGAATAAGAATTTTCGGATTGAGCAGCAGGCACTTGGCAAGGATCGCCTTCTGCTGGTTGCCGCCGCTCAGGCGGGCTATCGCCAGCTCTACCGACGAAGTTTTTACCTTAAGGCGCGCGATGGACTCGCCGATCGTCGCCTGCTCTTTGGCGTCGTTCAGCACGCCGAGCGGGCCGCTGAAGTCGTCCAGCGCCGCCAGCGTGATGTTGGCGCCGACGCCCATAATCGGCACGATGCCGTCCTTTTTGCGGTCTTCCGGCACCATAGCGATACCGTGGGCGATGGCGTCCTGACAGCGGCGGATTTTCACCGGGCTGCCGTTAATGAAAATTTCTCCCTGCCAGCGGCCGCGATAGGCGCCGAACAGGCACTGTACGGTTTCGGTTCTGCCCGCCCCCACTAGCCCGGCGATGCCGAGAATTTCCCCTTTGTGCAGGGAAAAGGAGACGTCGTTGACCCGCTTGATGTGGGTGTTGATCGGGTGCCAGGCGGTCAGGTTCTCCACCCGCAGCACCTCTTCGCCGATAGCATGCTCAGACTGCGGATACAGCTCTTTCAGCTCGCGCCCCACCATCATGGCGATAATGTCGTCTTCGCTCATCTCGACGGCCGACCGCGTGCCGATATGCTTGCCGTCGCGGATCACGCAAATCCAGTCGGAGATGGCTTTCACTTCGTTCAGCTTGTGGGAAATGTAGATGCAGGCGATGTCGTGGCTTTGCAGGTCGCGAATGATGTCGAGCAGGATCTCGGTTTCACTTTCAGTCAGTGAAGCGGTCGGCTCGTCCAGCACCAGCAGGCGCACCTGCTTGTTAAGCGCCTTGGCGATCTCCACCAGCTGCTGCTGGCCCAGCCCCAGCTCGCCCACTTTGGCGTCCGGGCTGACGTTCAGCTTCACCTGTTCCAGCAGGCGCTGGCAGCGCAGAAACATGGCGTCGTAGTCCATCACGCCGAAGCGGCAGCGTTCAGAGCCGAGGAAAATGTTCTCAAGCACCGTCATTTCTTTCACCAGCGCCAGCTCCTGGTGAATGATAGCGATGCCCTTTTGTTCGGTGTCACGAATGGTCTTGGCGGCAATCACGTCGCCGGAAAACACGATATCGCCCTGATACTGGCCGTGCGGATAAATGCCGCACAGCACTTTCATCAGCGTCGACTTGCCGGAGCCGTTCTCTCCACAAAGGGAGAGCACCTGGCCCGCGTCAAGCGTCAGGGAAATATCGTCAACGGCTTTAACATCGCCAAAGGTTTTGGTGATGCGCCGCATTTCTAACAGATGTGGCATTGGATGTACTCCACACTACGGGCAACATGACGGAAGGTTCTGCACAACCGACCGTCGCCCATGGGATCCGGGCGCAGGGAACTCCGCGCCCGGTGCGTCCGTCAGTTATAGATACTCTCTTTGCTGTGGAAGCCGTCGGCCACCACGGTAGCGTCGATGTTGGACTTCTCGACTTCAACCGGCGTCAGCAGGTAGGCCGGTACGTCTTTCTTGCCGTTGTTCAGCGTAGCGTTGGACTTCGGCGCTTTGCCGCTGCCCAGATCGACCGCGATTTCCGCCGCTTCGTTAGCCAGAAGCTTGATAGGCTTGTACACCGTCATGGTTTGGGTGCCCGCCACGATACGCTTGATGCCCGCCAGGTCGGCATCCTGCCCGGAGATGGCGACTTTACCTGCCAGCCCTTGAGCAACCAGCGCCTGCACCGCGCCGCCGGCGGTGGCGTCGTTAGAGGCGACCACGGCGTCTATCTTGTTGTTGTTGGCGGTCAGGGCGTTTTCCATGATCTTCAGCGCGTTCTCCGGTAGCCAGGCATCTACCCACTGGTCGCCGACAATCTTGATTTTGCCTTCTTTAATCAGCGGATTAAGCACGTTCATCTGCCCCTGACGGAACAGCTTGGCGTTGTTGTCCACCGGCGAACCGCCCATCAGGAAGTAGTTGCCCTGCGGCACGCGGTCCACCAGGCTCTTGGCCTGCAGCTCGCCCACCTTCTCGTTGTTAAACGAGATGTAGAAATCGATGTCGGCGTCGTTAATCAGACGGTCATAGGCCAGCACCTTGATGCCCTCGCGCTTGGCCTCCGCAATCACGTTGCTCAGCACCTGGCCGTTGTAGGGGATGATCACCAGCACGTCGACGCCGCGGTTAATCATGTTCTCAATCTGCGCCATCTGGGTTTCTTCGTTTCCGTTAGCGGACTGCACGAAGACTTTAGCACCCAACGATTCCGCCTTGGCGACGAAGATGTCGCGGTCTTTTTGCCAGCGCTCCAGGCGCAGGTCGTCAATCGCCATCCCAATCTTTACGTCTTTGGCGTTAGCCATATGCCCTGATAGCGCCAGTGATGCACAAACGGCAAGTAATACATGCTTTAATTTCATTTGTTCACATCCTATTCTTGGTCGAGCTATTTCAGTTGTACGCCCGTATCACTATTCGCTACGTGCGCAGTAGGTAAAGGGTAAATACTCACCGCTATAGTGTTATCAGTTATTTCTACCGTATCAATTACAGATTCTTACCGCCTTATTACGTTTTTTAGTTTATTTTCATTTTTTTGAGAGGAGTCATGTTTTACATATAAAAAGATGAAAGCCACCCAAATGCACGTAAAAATAAAAATCAATTAAAATCATATTGTTAAAATAAAACAAAACAGCATCAAACGAAGAAAAACGTACGCTTATCGTGAAGAAGATCACAGTAGTTAAATTTCATAACTCACTATTTAAATCTGGGAATAACCCCGTTGACTTTATCTCTTTATGATTCTCACCAATATAAGAATCATCGCGACGGAAACGTTGTATTTTCTATTTTATTAAAAAAGAAAATAACCGCTTACGGCGCAGATAAGCGCTAAAGAAAATATTTGCACCCAAGACTGCGCCGAAAAATGCAGTATTTCGCGCGCAAAACCCGGCATCACTCTATTGCTGAAAGGAAACCGTTATGACCCAGTACTTCGACAAGCTAGACAAGGTTCGCTACGAAGGCACCGCCGGCAAAAATCCGCTGGCCTTTCGCCACTACAACCCGGATGAGCTGATTCTGGGTAAGAGAATGGAAGACCACCTGCGCTTTGCGGCCTGCTACTGGCACACGTTCTGCTGGAACGGCGCCGACATGTTCGGTACGGGTTCATTCGACCGCCCGTGGCAGAGCAACGGCGATGCGTTGGAGCGCGCCAAGGCCAAGGCCGACGTGGCGTTTGAGTTTTTCTCAAAGCTGAACGTGCCGTTCTACTGCTTCCACGACATCGACGTGTCTCCTGAGGGCGGCTCGGTAAAAGAATATTTGAATAATCTGGCCGTCATGACCGACGTGCTGGCGAAAAAGCAGGAAGAGAGCGGCGTGCGCCTGCTGTGGGGCACCGCTAACTGCTTTACTAACCCACGCTACGCGGCGGGCGCCGCCACCAACCCGAATCCGGACGTTTTCGCCTACGCGGCTACGCAAGTGGTCAGCGCCATGAAGGCCACCCAGCGCCTGGGCGGCGAAAACTACGTGCTGTGGGGAGGCCGCGAAGGCTACGAAACCCTGCTCAACACCGACCTGCGTCAGGAGCGCGAGCAGCTGGGCCGCTTCATGCAGATGGTGGTCGAGCACAAGCACAAAATCGGCTTTAACGGCACCCTGCTTATCGAGCCCAAGCCCCAGGAGCCGACCAAGCACCAGTACGACTACGACGTCGCCACCGTGTACGGCTTCCTCAAGCAGTTCGGTCTGGAAAAAGAGGTGAAGGTCAACATCGAGGCTAACCACGCCACGCTCGCCGGCCACAGCTTCCACCACGAAATCGCCTCCGCCATCGCGCTGGGCATTTTCGGCTCCGTTGACGCCAACCGCGGCGACGCGCAGCTCGGCTGGGACACCGACCAGTTCCCGAACAGCGTGGAAGAGAACGCCCTTATCATGTATGAAATCATCAAAGCGGGCGGCTTCACCACCGGCGGCCTGAACTACGACGCCAAGGTGCGCCGCCAGAGCGTCGACAAATATGACCTGTTCTACGGCCACATCGGCGCGATGGACACCATGGCGCTGGCGCTGAAAATCGCTGCCAAGATGGTGGAAGACGGCGCGCTGGATCAGAAGATCGCCGAGCGCTACGCGGGCTGGAACGGCAAGCTTGGACAGCAAATTCTGGCCGGCGAAAGCTCGCTGGAGTCGCTGGCCAAGTACGCCGAAAGCAACCAGATCCACCCGCAGCACCCGAGCGGCCAGCAGGAGCTGCTGGAGAACCTGGTGAATCGCTACATTTTTGGTTAGGTTGGTTGGGGCCCCTATGTGCCCCTTTTTTTTGAATAGGTTAAATTAGCTGTTGTGTATATTCCGGCCGAGAATGCGCTGTGCCTATATCACGATAGTGCTCGGCCGGGAAAACGCTTGTATTAGCTCTGGGAGTGCGTCGGGCATAGCCTTCCTAGGGGCACTTCGTTGGCTTACGCCAAGTCGACCCCAACGGAAGACTCTCCCTCCGATTAGCTCCTCTAACTACACGAATATCGGTGCCTGTCTGGCACAAGCGATGACGTCAATAAGTTAAGGACGCTCTATGTATATAGGTATCGATCTCGGCACCTCCGGCGTAAAGGTTATTCTGCTCGACGAGCATCAGCAGGTGCTTGCCACCCATACGGAGGCGCTGTCCGTTTCGCGCCCTCATCCCCTGTGGTCTGAGCAAAATCCTCAGGACTGGTGGCAGGCCACCGACCGGGCGATGCTGGCGCTGGGCGCGCAGCGTAGCCTTAAGGCGGTTAAGGCGCTGGGGCTGAGCGGGCAGATGCACGGCGCGACGCTGCTCGACCAGCATCAAAAGCCGCTCCGCCCCGCTATTTTATGGAACGACGGGCGCTGCGCCGCGCAGTGTGAAGAGCTGGAACGTCTGGTTCCCAACTCCCGGCAAATCACCGGCAACCTGATGATGCCGGGCTTTACCGCGCCGAAGCTGAAGTGGGTGGAGGAGCACGAGCCGGAGATCTTCCGCGCCGTCGACAAGGTACTGCTGCCGAAGGACTACCTGCGCCTGCTCATCACCGGCGAGTTCGCCAGCGACATGTCCGATGCGGCAGGCACCCTATGGATGGACGTCGGCCAGAGGGACTGGAGCGACGCGCTGCTGAATGCCTGTGGCCTCGATCGTAAGCATATGCCGACGCTGTTTGAAGGCTCTCAGGTAACGGGCGTGGTCAAAGCCGACGTTGCCGAACGCTGGGGCATCGGCCAGGTGCCGGTCGCCGGCGGCGGTGGGGACAACGCGGCAGGCGCGGTCGGCGTCGGCCTGTACAAGGCCGGGCAGGCGATGCTGTCGCTCGGCACCTCCGGCGTCTATTTTGCCGTCAGCGACGGCTTCCTGAGCAACCCGGAAAGCGCGGTTCACAGCTTCTGCCACGCCCTGCCGAACGCCTGGCACCTGATGTCGGTAATGCTCAGCGCCGCCTCCTGCCTCGACTGGGCCTGTCGGCTGACCAACACCGCCAGCGTTCCCGCCCTGCTGGCGCAGGTGGAGCAGAACAAGCCCGCCGCTACGCCGGTGTGGTTTCTACCCTACCTTTCCGGCGAACGCACGCCGCATAACAACCCTAACGCCAAGGGTGCCTTCTGGGGCCTGACCCACGAGCACGGCCCGGCAGACTTGGGGCGAGCGGTGCTGGAGGGCGTTAGCTTTGCGCTGGCGGACGGCATGGACGTGCTGCACGCCACCGGCCTCAAGCCTGAAAGCGTGACGCTTATCGGCGGCGGCGCGCGTAGCCCCTACTGGCGGCAGATGTTGGCGGACGTCAGCGGGCAGGCGCTGGAATATCGCACCGGCGGCGATGTCGGCCCGGCGCTGGGCGCGGCCAGGCTGGCGCAGATTGCAGTTAACCCCAGCGTGCCGCTGGCCGAGTTCTGCCCGCCGCTGCCGCTGGAGCAACGCCACGAACCAAACGCAACCCTTCATGAGGAATACCGGGAAAAGCGCGAGACGTTTCGCAGGCTTTACCAACAGCTGCTCCCTTTATGTAAGTAAACCCTCACTTTTCCCGGCGCCCCCCCCCGCCGGGATAAGTTAAGTAAAATCATCAGGTAGCTGTTATTAAACCCTTTTTCGGATTCCCTTTACGTTAAACCTTCCCCTTCGCTCACTACACGTTTATCCCTACAGCAGCTATGCTTATAGCGTTTTCAACTCAACTTTCTTTAAATAAGGAATCGCTATGCGTTTACTTCCCGTACTTTCACTGGTTTTAGGGCTGTGCGCCTTTGCCGGAACGGCCAACGCCGCTGAGGCGCAGACAGCACAGCAGAATAAAATGACCGTTTGCAACAAAGAGGCGACGGACAAAGCACTTAAGGGCGACGAGCGTAAAGCCTTTATGAGCGACTGCCTGAAGGCCAAGCCTGCCGCCGCTGAAAAAGCGATGACCCCACAGCAGCAGAAAATGGCCGACTGCAACAAGCAGGCTGGCGATAAGAGCCTGAAGGGCGACGAGCGTAAGGCCTTTATGAGCGAATGCCTGAAGGCCAAGCCCGCTGCGGCAGAAAAGGCAATGACTCCGCAGCAGCAGAAGATGGCCGACTGCAACAAGCAGGCCGGTGATAAAAACCTCAAGGGCGACGAGCGTAAAACCTTTATGGCGAGCTGCCTGAAGGGGAATGCGGCGTAGTTCTATTTCAAGCTAAATGGCTGCCTGTGGGCGGCCATTTTAAAAAGCGCCAGCGACATTACTTATTAGGAAGCATAAAGATTAATTTTTAATATCACGGCAATCTGGGGATTTTAATGCTGCTTCCCATAAATCTGGATATTTTTTACTACTGACGGTGATATTAAACGTATATCCCGCGTTAAGCGCTCGCAATGACCATCCAGGCTTGCAGAAAATAGAAGTCATCGCTTTCAATGTCTCTTTCTGTTCGGCCTTATCGCTATAAAGATTTTCCGTTCCCTGACCATCGGCCATATAGTACCTTACTTTAATTATGCTTCCTTCTCTGGATAAAGGCCCTTCCGACGGGTGCTTATCTTCATCAGCGTTATAGGCGGAAATATAGTCATCTATTAGTCTATCATTAATATCTTTATTGTTTTCAATAGCATTCATTGCCACATAGCTTTTACTATCATTTTTAGAAGGACTATTCTTATGATCCTGATAAAAAGAGTATCCAAACTTTCCTATCATATATAACCCCGCCACCAAAAATAGCACCTTTATTCCATTTGACGGTTGATTTTTATTCCCTGATGAATGCTCTGACATAATAAATCCCTTAAATCCTATAGAGTAATTTTCTTTAGGAGTATAGACAACTATCAAAACATGGAAAAGAAATAGAATTATTATTTTCATCATCCAATTTTCTTCTATTTTAAATAACAAATTACATTTTTTATTATATTTTTATTCTTAAAAAAACGCATTATTGAGAATAATAGCCCTACCAATCAGAATCACTCACCCCTATACGCCATATATCTGGAAGCCGCTTGACAGATGTCACTACATATGTAATGTTATAACATTCCATAACAAAGAGGTCATCATGCAGGTTCTCAGCTCGCTGCGCTCGGCCAAGCTGCGCCATCCGGACTGTAAGATAGTCCGCCGTCACGGAAGAATTTTCGTTATCTGTAAGTCAAATCCCCGCTTTAAGGCGGTTCAAGGGAGGAAAAAGTAGACCAGTAAACTCATTGCGTTATCCACTCCTGTGAGTGCTTACTCACATTTCGTTTTCCCGATCGTATTTATCCCAAGGCGATATTTATCCTCCTGTCCATAAAATATCGCCTTTTAATCAACAAACTGCTTATCGTTTACTCTTTCTTTTTATACGCAAGTTAGTATCTACTAACATACTTCGCTCACGATCCCTCTCTATCGCTGAATTAAACACGTTTCGTGTTTAATTGCTCCACGGTTGGCCGTCTTGTTAATCCCATTACCCCTTCTAGAATGAGGGGTAATCGCTTAATCCAAACTGTGGGAGAAACCTCACCATGCTGGCGACACTCGAAAAACAAAAACGGCACGTGAATCAGGTAGACATCTGCTTTCGCACCGTCGGCCAAGGGCCGGCGCTGCTGATGCTCCACGGCCATCCGCAAAACCACATGATGTGGCATAGGGTTGTACCGGAACTGTCCAAACGCTTTACGCTGGTCATTGCTGACCTGCGCGGCTACGGCGACAGCGATAAGCCCCGTTCGCCGGAAGGCCAAAGCGCCTATTCCAAGCGCATCATGGCGCAGGACATGTATGAGCTGATGGCGCAACTGGGCCACCCTACGTTTTCTATACTGGCGCACGACCGCGGCGCACGCGTGGCCCACCGGCTGGCGCTGGACTACGCCGACGCGGTGCAAAGCATGACGCTGCTCGACATCGCGCCAACGCTCGCCATGTACCGGCAAACCAACGAGGCCTTTGCCCGAGCCTACTGGCACTGGTTCATGCTGATAAGGCCCACGCCGTTCCCGGAAATTCTTATCGAACACGATCCCGCGCTCTATCTGCGCAGCGTTATGGGTGCGCGCAGCGCGGGAATGGCGCCGTTTACCAAGGAAGCCTTAGCGGAATACCAGCGCTGCCTGAGCCTGCCCAATGCGGCCTACGGCATCTGCGAAGACTACCGCGCCAGCGCCGGCATCGACCTTGAGCACGACGAGCAGGACATCCGGCTCGGCAACCACGTCAGCTGCCCGCTGATGGTGCTGTGGGGCAAAAACGGCGCTATTGAACAGTGTTTTGACCCGATCGGCGAGTGGAAGAAAGTAGCTACTCACCTACAGGGTGAAGCGCTGCCTTGCGGCCACTACATCGCGGAAGAAGCCCCGGAGCTGCTGCTTGGCAAGGTTGTCCCCTTCTTTTCATCGGCCTGCGTCTAGGCTTTTCGGAGAACTTTCACCATGACGTTAGCAAAAACCCTTTACCGCAAGCTGATTGACTCCCACACCGTCCGCGAGCTGGACGCTCAGGGCAACGTGCTGCTGTACATCGATCGAACGGTCCTCAACGAATACACCAGCCCGCAGGCCTTCAGCGGCCTGAGGGAAAAAGGGCGCAGGGCCTGGCGGTCGGAAAGCGTGCTGCTCAACGTAGATCACGTCAACCCCACCCGCCCGGTGCGCGATGACAAAATGACCGATCCCGGCGGCCAGCTTCAGGTGGACTACTTCAGGGAGAACAGCCGCGACTTTGACATCGAGCTGTTTGACGTGCTGGACGAACGTCAGGGCATCGAGCACGTGGTCGCCCCGGAGCAGGGCTTCATTCTGCCCGGCATGGTCATCGCCGCCGGCGACAGCCACACCACTACCTACGGGGCGCTGGGCGCTTTTGGCTTCGGCATCGGCACCTCGGAAATCGAACACCTTCTCGCCACGCAGACGCTGGCGTACAAGCGCCTACAAACCATGCGCGTCACGGTTAGCGGTCAACTTGGTCCTTGGGTCACGGCAAAAGACGTCATTATGTCGCTGATTGCCCGCATCGGCGCCGATGGCGCAACCGGCTACGCCATCGAATTTACCGGCCCGGCTATCGACGCCCTGAGCGTGGAAGGACGCATGACCATCTGCAATATGGCGGTTGAGGCGGGCGCGCGCGGCGCGTTCATGGCGCCAGACGAAAAAGTGTTTGAATATCTAAAGGATAAGCCCCGCGCCCCGAAAGGCGCGCTGTGGGAGCAGGCCGTAGCCTACTGGCGCACGCTGAAAACCGATCCCGGCGCGCAGTTTGACCAAGAGATTGCACTCGACTGTTCTCGCCTTGAGCCGATGGTCACCTGGGGCATCAGCCCCGATCAGGCCGGCGGCATCGGCGGCGAGGTGCCCGATCCGATGAACGAACCCAATCAACAGAAGCGGATCGCCGACGAAAAGGCACTGGCCTATATGGACCTGCATCCCGGCACTCGCCTGTGCGAGGTGCGCATTTCCCACGCCTTTATCGGTTCTTGCACCAACGGCCGCATCGAAGACCTTCGTCAAGCGGCGAACGTATTGAAAGGGAAGAAGATCGCCGCCCACGTGCGGGGCATGATTATTCCCGGCTCCACGCTGGTTCGCCAGCAGGCCGAGCGGGAGGGGCTGGCGCAAATCTTTATCGACGCGGGCTTTGAGTGGCGGCAGTCCGGCTGCTCCATGTGCCTGGCGATGAACGAAGACGTGCTGCAGCCCGGCGACCGCTGCGCCTCCAGCACTAACCGCAACTTTGCCGGGCGCCAGGGCGCCGGTTCAAGAACTCACCTGATGAGCCCGGCCATGGTGGCCGCTGCCGCCGTCGCGGGTCATCTGGTCGACGTCCGTTCAGTCAGCGGCCAAGGAGAATAACCATGCAAACCTTTACACAAGTGACCGGAAAAGTCGCGCCGATGCTGGACCCAAACGTCGATACCGACGTCATCATGCCCAAGCAGTTTCTTAAGGGGATCGATCGTAAAAATCTGGATCGCGGCCTGTTCTTCGACCTGCGTCTGAACGCCGACGGCACGCCCAACCCGGACTTCATCCTCAACCGCCCGCAGTGGAAAGGCAGCGCCTTTATGGTGGTCGGCCCTAACTTCGGCTGCGGCTCCAGCCGCGAGCACGCCGTCTGGGGCCTACAGCAGACCGGCATACGCGCGCTTATCGGCACCTCGTTCGCCGGCATTTTTGGCGATAACTGCCAGCGTAACGGCATCCTGCTTATCCGCCTGACGCCTGCGGCGCTCGCCCAAGTGGCCGATGCGGCGCAGGATCCAAAAAGAAATGAAATCACCGTCGACCTACCGGGCAAGGCCATCGTGCTTAAGGGCGGAGAGGTTATTCCCTTTGAGATAGACAGCCGCAATCAGGAAGCGCTGATCAAAGGGCTGGACGCCATCGGCGTGACGCTGGAATACCAGCAGGAAATTCGCGACTTTGAAACAGGCTACCGTCAGCGCTGCCCGTGGGTGGTGATATCGCGTTAAGCTAACGTGAGGAACTAAGAAAGCGCCCTCGCCCTGCCCGCCGTCCCCGACGCGAGCGGGGCTTTTTTCAGGCCAGAGAGGAAAAATAGTTCTCAAGAAACTCGACGCACACCTTCAGCTTGGCCGAGTCGGACAGCCGCTGCGGGTAGACGGCCCAAATGTCCGCCGGCTGAGAATATTCCGGCAGCACCTGCACCAGCCGCCCTTCGTCCAGATAGGGCTTTACGTCCCACAGCGAACGCAAAAAGATGCCGTGCCCGTCCAACCCCCAGCGCAGCACCATCGCACCGCTGTTGGATGAGAGCCGCCCGTCGATGCGGGCGACGTACTCACGCTCGTCCCCCTGCCTATTCAGCCGCCAGCTGCCAAAGGGCGTATCGCGCTCGCGCAGCGCCAGGCAGTCGTGAGAAGCCAGGTCCTCGAGAGTTTGCGGCGCGCCGCGAACGGCAAGATATTCCTTCGACGCACACAGCACGCGCGCGTTGCCCATCAGCTTTCTGGCCAGATACTGGTTGGGCAGGTCGCTGCCGACGCGAATTTCCAAGTCAAACCCTTCCGCAATCAGGTCGGTAGCGCGATCGGAGGTCACGACCTGGATCGCCAGATTAGGATACCGCTTGCCAAGCTGGGATACCGCAGGCGCAACGTGGTTGCGCCCGAAGCCGAAGGAGCAGACAATGCGCAGCGTCCCCTGCGGCTCCCGCCGCGCTTCGGTGACGTCGCTGAGAAAGTCGTCCAGATCGTTTAGGATCCGCTGCGCCCACAGGCGGGCCTTCTCGCCCTCTTCCGTCAGCACGATGCTGCGGGTCGTACGGTGAAACAGCCTGACGTTAAGCGAACTCTCCAGAATGCTCATCCGCTTGCTAACGTAGGCGGGGGAAACGCCAAGTTCGGCCGCGGCGCGAGCGAAGTTCTGCCTGCGGACCACCGTTAAAAAGACGCGAAGATCCTCATTTAGCGGCAGCGAAGGTCGGACTATATTCATTGAGGTCATTCCTGCTTCCGGCGCTCTTACCCTCGCCGGCGACAAAAGGCGAGACACAACGCATTGTAAAAAGAGAAGAATTCCAATCTGGTTTTATTTTTTATTTAAAAACTGCGGACAACGTAACAATAAAACTGGCTAAAAGCGCAGATCTCCCGATAACTCACTATATTTCGCTTCCCGCACCGATGCGGCAGGCGAAACGATTCAATCCGTGATAGATTTCACGCTAACGAATGATAAATTCAGTCAATTCCATGACCTGACAAGCATACCTTCAATGTATTACTCGTGAAGCGATTCAACTCACAGGCTTCACTACCGACAGAAAAACAGCACTATATTTCAGGATCGTTCCATAATGACATTTTATTGGGCTGCCCAAATCGTAGGCGGCATTGCCTTTCTTGTAGGCATTACCATGTTCTTCAACCGCAACGAGCGCGGCTTTAAGTTTCAACTCGCCGGTTACTCAACCATCATGTGCGTTCACTTCTTTATGCTGGGCGCTAACGCGGCGGGCATGAGCGTACTGCTTAGCGCCATTCGCACCATCGTTTCCATCTGGTGGCGCAACGTCTGGATCATGGTGATATTCATCATTCTGCCGCTGATTTTCGCTACCATGAGGATCAAGCACCCGGTCGAAATCCTGCCGATTGCGGGCGCTATCGTCAGCACCTGGGCGATGTTTCGCACCAGTGGCCTGAAGATGCGCAGCCTGATGTGGTGCTCCACCGCCTGCTGGGTTATCCACAACGTTTGGGCCCACTCCATCGGCGGCACGCTCATCGAGTCGAGCTTTTTAGTGATGAACGGCTTTAACATCATTCGCTTCTACCGCATGCAGAAGCGCGGGATTGACCCGTTTGCGGTGGAAAGCAGGGTTGTTAAAGAGAAAGAGCAGAGTGAAGAGGCTGATACAGTGGAATTGAAAAAACCAGAGCGTGCGGAATAGGGTAAAAAATGAAACAGAGGCCGCAGTCGCGGCCTCTCAGACTGCTGACAAACCGACCTAATAAGCTTCAGAGGATATTCCGGCCGAAAATACAACCTACTTATATCACCACTGTGCTCGGCCGGAAGAGCGCCTGTATTAGCTTTGGGAGCGCGGCGGGCCTAGCCCTCCTACGGGCCGTTATGAAGCCTTTCGGCTTCACCCTGGCGGGCCAGCGTAAACGCTGTTCAAACCAGCTTGCGCTGGTTTGTCGTTGGCTTACGCCAAGTCGCCCCCAACGGAGGCCTCTCCCGCCGTTTGATCCCGTAGGTTTTTCCAAAACCTTTGTCAACAATCTCAGAGGTCGCAATCGCGGCCTCTTTCTTTATGGCTTCAGTCCGAAAACAGCCCCTTGTCCCGCAGAATATGGTCGTTTCCCCTACGGCGGGTAAAGCCGCTGCGGTCAAAGAACTCCAGTACCTGAATCGCCAGCTTGCGCCCGACGCCCAAGCGATCGCGGAAGTCGGCGGCGCTGGTGCTACCCTGAACGTCGTGCATCTCGCGAATGAGGTCGGCAAACTGACGCACGCGTTGGCTCAGGTAGTAGCGGTCGCGCACGATGGCGGTCACAAAGCCGAGCTGTGCCGCCTTACGCAACACCGCGCGCGTTTCTTGTTCATCCAGCCCAAGCGCGTTGGCCAAGTCTCTGACCCAGCAGGGGTCATCGCCAAACTGTTCCTCAAGCCGCTGCCACACGGCCTGCTCTTGCGGCGTGAAAGCCAGACGAAACTCCGGCAGGTGAAGCCAACCGCGGTTGTTGCTAATCTTCCCCGCTGACAGCAGATCGTCAATTAAAGAGAACGCCAGCGCCTCGGGTTCGGCGGGCAATGCCATGCGCTTGAGCCGCGCGCGCCCGACGCCTATCTGATCAAGATGCTGTTCGTGAAATACCTTCATCGTTTCCATCAGCCGCAGCTGGAAGCGTTCGACGTTCTCCTGCGACAGCGCCGCGTCGCCGACCGTTTTACAGCCAACGCGGGCCAGCAGCGCGCTCATGCCCTCCTGCGTCAGTTGGCGCGCCCAGGCGAACTCGCTGACGGACAGGCTGCCTTCCTGAAGGCGCAGGCGGAGAATCGCTTCGTCATCGGCTGCCTGGCTCAAGGCCTCAAGCGCAGCCAAATACGCTGGTTGGCGCTTGCCGCGCCGGGGCGGGTTCAGCAGCAGCACGCGAGCGCCCGCCAGCGTCTCTCTGGCGCTGACGTCGCGCACGATCAGGCGATCGTTTTCGGCAAGCAAAAGAGGCTCATCCAGCACCAGCTCCACCAGCCGTTCGCTGCCTACTGTCGCCGGTTCATCCTGCAGCAGGGAAACCCGGCCGGTAATGTGGCTGACCGCATGATGCAGGTGCACCGGCTGCCAGTGGCGAACGGGCTTGTCGCTGTAAAGCAGCGCCAGCACGCGGTCAGACGACGCGGGCGGCGCCTGTTCAAGCAGCCAGTCTCCACGGCTGACGTCCTGCTTGCCCAGATCGCCGGTAATGTTCAGGGCGATGCGCTCGCCGGACCGCGCGCATTCAACGGCGCGATTTTGCGCGTGCATGCTTCTAACGCGCACCGGCTTATCCGTGCCGGTCAGCCAAAGCGTATCGCCTACGCTCACCCGGCCGCTGAACGCGGTACCGGTCACTACCAGGCCGCTGCCCTTAAGGGTAAAGACGCGATCGATAGCCAGACGGAACCGATGAGAATTCAGCGACGCCTCTTCCCCTTCGGCCAGATACAGCGCCAGCAGGTGCTCGCGCAGCGAATCGACGCCAACGCCCTGTTGGACGGAGGTAACAAATATCGGGCTATCTTGCCACTCCTGTGCGCTCAGCTCGTCATCAACCTGAACCTTAACCTCTTCCACCCGTTCGGGAGCCACCCTGTCAGCCTTGGTTAAGGCAACGGTAATCGAAGGGATCGCCAGCAGGCGCAGGATCGCCAGATGTTCGCGGGTTTGCGCCATGATGCCGTCGTCACAGGCCACCACCAGCAGCGCGTGCTGCACGCCGGCGACCCCCGCCAGCATGTTGGATAAAAACTTTTCGTGCCCCGGTACGTCGATAAAACCCAGCACTCGCTCTTCCGACAGCGGCAGGTAGGCATAGCCCAGGTCGATGGTCATTCCCCGACGCTTCTCTTCCGGCAGACGGTCGGTGCTGCCCGCGCCGGTCAGCGCCTGTAGCAACGTAGACTTGCCGTGGTCGACGTGCCCGGCGGTCGCAATAATCATAGCGCCAGCACCTCCAGCAGAGCTTCTTCATCCTCTAGGCAGCGAAGATCCAGCCACAGCTTGCCCTCCTGCAGGCGGCCGATAACCGGCACCGGCAGCGCGCGCCAGCCTTCGGCCAGCGCTTCCAGCGTTCTTCCTCGCCCATCTTTTGGCGCAAACGTCAGGGCGTAGCTCGGCAGCCGGTCGACGGGCAGAGAGCCGCTGCCGATTTGCGACAGGCAGGGTTCGGCGCTGACGAAAAAACGCTCGCCGTAGTATTGACGCAGCGGCGTCAGCAGTTGGGCCGCCATCGACCTCATTTCATCCGCGTCGCGGGTCAACAGACGTAGGGTCGGCAGCGAATAGGCCAGGCGATCGGGCTGTTGATACAGGCGAAGCGTCGCCTCTAGCGCCGCCAACGTTAGCTTACCGGCCCGCAGCGCGCGTTTGAGCGGGTGCCGCTGGATTTTCTCAATCCACGCTTTGGAGCCGAGAATAATGCCCGCCTGCGGGCCGCCCAACAGCTTATCGCCGGAGAAGGTCACCAGATCCACCCCGGCGGCAATCAGGTCCTGCGGCATCGGCTCCGCCGGCAGGCCGTACTGCTGTAAATCAATCAGGGAACCGCTGCCGAGGTCCGTCGCGACCGGCAGACCAAGCTCACGCCCCAGCGCGACCAGGTCCTCTTCGTCGACCGAGGCGGTAAAGCCCTCAATGTGGTAGTTGCTGGTGTGCACTTTCATCAACAGGCCGGTGTGCTCGTTGGCCGCTTCGCGGTAGTCGCGCAGGTGGGTGCGGTTGGTGGTACCCACTTCCACCAGCCGACAGCCGGCCTGGCGCATCACGTCCGGCACGCGAAACGCGCCGCCGATCTCCACCAGCTCGCCGCGAGAAACGACAACGTCGCGGTCGGCCGCCACGGTCGCCAGCATCAGCATTACCGCCGCCGCATTGTTGTTGACGATGCAGGCAGCCTCTGCGCCGGTCAGCTCGCTTAACAAGTCGGAAATAACGCTGTCGCGATGGCCGCGCCCCGCGCCGTCCAGATCGTATTCCAGCGTCACAGCCTGACGCATGACGTTCGCCACCTCGTCGATGGCCTCTTCCGCCAGCAGCGCACGGCCAAGGTTGGTGTGCAGCACGGTGCCGCTTAGGTTAAACACCGGCTGAAGGCCCGGCTTTTGCTTTTGCGTTAAATAGGCACGCGCTTCGTCGGCCCACGCCCAGTCCTGAACCCAGCCCGGCAGCCTGTCGCGATGGCGAATTTCGTCGCGCGCCTGTTCCTGAAGGTAGCGCAGCGTTTCAACGACCAGGTGCTGGCCGTACTCGCTAATCAGCCGCTCCATTTCAGGCTCGTTAAGCAGGCGATCGACAGAGGGCAGTTGGCTGAACAAGGACGGGTTTTGGCTATTCATGGCGGCAGTCCGTTAGGTATTGATGGCGTTACTATATCGGCTGACGGGGGGAAGGTGAAGCATAGAGCGCGTGTACTTTAATTGGCGCGTATTTGTTACTGGTTCATCAGAACCCGTCCAGCAAAAAATCAGAGCCTGTACATCAAATAGACAGGAGTATGCCTTGCTGTTGCAGTTGTTGCGAGAAACCCGATATTGTATTTAAAACGTCCTGTCACCGTCGGATAACAGACCCTGTTCGTCAGTGATGCGATTGAGTTCCTGCAAAGCCGCTTGATTTTCCCGCTCCAATTTTTCAGTTTCTGAGGTATGGGTTTCATGCTCCAGAGCTTTTGCCAACACGACTGAAACCTTACGAATAACCTCTTCCAATTCATCATATTCAAACTGTTCAGAGAAGACTCTCGTCGGATAAGTTGCTAAATCAAGGAGAGCGCCATTATTTTCTCTGAACCGCCACAGAATAACCCCTTTAGTGTCCGTTAACCGATATGAATAGACGTCGAAATAGTCAGTCCACGTCCCCAGATTGACGGCATAATGACGAGCTAAATCATATCGTTCGTTATCCGTGGCGAGGTCTTTCTCTAACAGTTCGAATAGGGTCGTTTCATCGCTAGTTAAATAGCGTTCGTCTAACCTGTTTTTATTCAGAATCTCTGTAAGCCCGCCGATTAAGTAGCCGTCGATATATATCGTATCGTAGAGGCTTCCCAAGAAATGGCCGTTAATCCAAAGGCGCACACAACCAATAGCGTTACATGAATTTTGTATAGCGTATTCAACGGCAAAGGACGATTTATTTCCCAGCGTTTGCATCTTAAAACCCCAATTCTCTGTTCCCTTGCAGTTGGCTACCTTTTGACTAAAACGTCTGTGATATGGAAAATTCACGCTACATCTGAGGGTCGATAATATCGACCAGCTTCATCACAACGTCATCAATAAGGTAGGATTCTGCCTTGGTATAAAATTGGGCCTTTCTTTCTTTTAAATCCAACGCCCTAACCTGATGGCATAAAACAACGCCTTGAACTTCACCATTTTCCGTGCCGTCCGCCGTGACCGCCACCGTTACGCCCGCAGAGCGGGCGCCAGCGGCAACCGTCGATATCGGGCAGCAAAGGCTTACGCCCATAGCGGCGTTGAGCGCAGCTTCCGTCACGATGAGGAAATAATGAGGACCTCTTAATTCACGGCCGCTTGTCGGATCCGGATTAATTAACCAGATTTCGCCTTTCGCTGGAACTGAACGCTTTGCCATCAATAGACTTCCTTACCTACGGCGGTCAGGTTATTAATATCGTCCACAGAGCGATTTAACTGCTCCAGTTCAGCGGCGTCGATTTCGGCAAGAAGCTGACTTACCGATTTGCGCCCGCGAGGAATTCTCTTGGTCGGAACCACACTAATGCCCTCTTTTTCTATCGTAACGTTGACTTCGGTCCCCACTGACCAGCCCGTTTTAGCAATCACGTCGCTTGGAATAGTCAGTATGACGGCACCACCCTGCTGGCGAAGGCGAGTTATAGCCATTCTTTCTTCCCCTTGTTTAACCCTATAGGCAGAGCTTCTATCACAAACTCTACGTTCATCATCTCTCACACTATAGAACAAAGTAGCACCTCATCATCATAATGTCACACATTATCACACATGGTCGTGATAGGTTACTTATGCAAGGATAGAGCCCAAGAAAAATTAACCTAATCCATCTCGCCAGCCAAATGATGATATCCCTCTTTTCCTCCTTGTCTTCACGCTGTTTCCCCTCAATTAACGCTTTTGCCAAAGACGCCCACGTTTTATGAGTAACGCTGCAACGCCGCACGCTATTTTGCGAGTCATCTCGATAACCTCGACGTTTCCTGTTGTCGCTAAAGCTGTATAAACATACTGTGATTTGGCGTCAGGTAACCTATTTAGCTAACGCATAAAAAGCCGAAACCCCGTGGTGTTGAAGCACCAACGGGGTTTCTAACCACAACGTTATGAAAGGTAACATCATGGCTGTTTTGAAGGATATCCAAACTTATTCGTTATTTATACGGGCGTTAAGATCTTTTTCCCGAGCCGTCTCGCATTCTTTTACAGTTTTCGCCGCCGTTGGCGCGTTTTGCAGGGAGGCAGGATTATGATCGACTACATGAACACCGCCACGCGCGATCCGCTGGAGCTGGTCGAACAGTGTTTGGCGTTAGCCTGTGCGGGCATCGCTATGGACAACGCGGCGATCAAAGAGTCGCTTCAGCTTATTCTGCACGAGAAAATCAGCGCGCTGTTTAACGCGCTCTATGAAGAGGAGCCGCCAGCCCCGGCGCTGCCGTAAAAAGGTTGGGCCGACGCCAAGAGGGGACGCGTCGGCCATTTAGGGCTATTTTGGTTCAACGCCATCGCCACATGCAGCTATGGGCACGGCCTAGTATGTCGTCCAACCCTGAACCCTCGACTCGCGGTATACGTTCCTACCCATTTCTATATCCGGCAGCGCAAGCAGAGAATCATCCTGCGACAGGATTTGTTGAACGGAGACGACGACGGTATCGGCTTCTGAGATCGTTTCACCGCCAAAGAGCTGCCAGGCGCCGTCATCGTCGTAAAAAACGTGGGTAATTAGCACGCTGCCTGACATAATTTGCCGCGTCGTAACCACCGGCGTATTTTTTTCTTCATCTACTAGTCTCATTATTGTTTCCTTTCATGTTAATAGTGCGTTTTATCCTTCGCACCTGATACCTCAACGTCTCTTTGCGAAACGTATCTCACATCGTCAACCGCCACCCTACAGGCTTCGGCAAACGTAGCCTCGGCGCCAGTCGGTAGCAGCGTATCCCAAGGGAGCGTTCTCCACGGGCTGTCGCTTTGCTTCAGCAAGCGCTTAAGCGCTCTTTTAAACAAACAGTGGGAAATCATGTGTCGCCTGTCCGTAGCCTTCCAGTACCAGCGGGCCAGCAAAAACTGCTGCGCCACTTCGCGCCAGCTGCGGTAGTGCTTTTGCACCCGAGCCGCCGCCAGCATGGAGAAATCCACCATTTCCCGTTCGCTGATATAACCCACCTGTGCGCCGCTGTTGCACAACATTACAAAGCGCACCATGTCCCAGGCGCAGAAGTCCAACTGGCGGACATTACGCCGATTCTTTCTTGCTACCCGAAGCTGCCACAGGCGCTCTTTCGCATCGCTGCTCGATTTCGCATACTGTTCTAACTGACGGGAAGAGGCGACGAACTTCTCTGCTGACATCTTGCTATCGCTTTTGATTTGTTCTTCGTAAACCGTACGATGCCCCGTCTGAAGCAAATCCAGCAGCCGTTCAAACAGCGTTTCCCGATCGTAGATACCCCACATGTTGGCAAGAGACTCCACCGTGTTCTTACGTTCCCTTTCGGCCTCCTCCGGATCGCTATCGACCACGAGCCTCGCCCAGTGGTAGTCGCCGACGATCGCATAGGGCGCGCCGACGGCCATTGCCCAGCGTTCTGCCGACGGGATTTCCTGTAACGATGCGTCTTTGCAGGCCTTGTTAAAGCGCCCGTATCCGCCAAAAATCACGCCGTAACCTATCCAGAGAATAAACGCCAGAACCAGAGCAAACAGCGCGCCTATCGTATAAAGCGCATACTTGCCGATTGTCATCCACATACTCGATTTTGAAGAGGCGGGTTGTGACGCCGGGTTATGCCTGGCGGAATCAATCTGTGTCCCCGTAGAAGCCGTTGGCTGCCGAGAGGTCGGCGCCGCACGACCGGGATTAGCCGCTCTCTGTACTGCCGCCCAGCGTTCTCTTTGCGCGGCTTTGCGGGCGTCATCGGCCTTCTTGCCGTCGTCGCAGGCGGTGAAAAACAGTAGGGAAACTAACAGGAGAATACTTTTAAACGGAGAAAAGCGGTTCATCTAACCAATCCATTGCAACCTTGACGGCAAGTCCATTAAAAATGCTTCCAGTCGAGCATTATAACGTACCGTACCCAAAAAATGATTAACGGAAAGCACCAAAACATCGGCTAACTGAAAGGATTTTTTAGGGGGAATGGATAAAAAAAGCGGCTAGAACGCCGCTTTTTTAGTTCAGAAGAGAGAAAAGCCGTCGTTAAAAGCTGTACTTCACGCCCAGCATCGCCTGTACGTCATTGTAGGCATGGCTGCCAAACTGATAGCCGGTATTTACCCAGCCGGTCAGATTTTTGTTCAGCTGTCCTTCAACGCCCAGCTTCACTTCGCCCAGGTTTTTCGCGCCGCTCTGCGAGTTTTCATATTGGTTCATTTTTACCGTGTAGTCTTCAGTATTGTGGATCCAGTTAAGCTCAATAAACGGCTCAAACTCGCGATCTTTGCCATCGTCCATCTTGTGATGGCCTTTTGCGTAAGCCCTCACGCCCAGCCGCGTCATAATGTTGTTATCGGTTTCGCTCGACACTCGGGTGCCGTTTTGCTCGACGTGATTGTCCGCATCTACGCCCATCCAGATAACCTGAGCCTTCGGCTGGATCCAGTAGCTTTCGCGTTCGCCGCCGCCCAGCTTAAAGCTGTAGCCGCTCTCGACGGACGCCGTCACGCCGTCTGACTTATAGCTTTCCGTCGCCAGCTGTTCGCCCTTAACTTCGTTATCAAACCAGCTGTACATCACCCAGGTATCGACATAGGCGCCGGTTTTATCGGCGTTGTTAGCGTACCAGGTTCCATACAGGCCCACGCTATAGCCGTCTACGTTACCTTTAGAGGTATAGCCCGTCAGGTTTGAGCGCGTCTGGTTGTGGTTATTGGCATAACCGGCCATCAGGCCGAGGTGCCAGCGGTCCAGATCGTTATTGCTCCACTGGGCCAGATCGCCGCCTATTTGCATCACGTAGCTATTGGAACGCGTTCTTAGCTGCTCGCTCTTGTCAGAGAAAAGCAGGTGTCCGCCGACGTGGCGCATCCACATGCTGGTCACTTTCCTCTCGCCGGTAAGCGCATCGGTATACTGTGTCTCACCCAAGCGATCGTGCAGTCGGGTAATAAACATCGTATTGGCCGCAGCCAGGTTAGCCAGATAGCTGCCGGACTCAGGGCGGTATGGAGTAACGGGATCGTCCGACGGAGTCGGGGTCGGATCGGGCGTTGGGTCAGGGTCTGGCGTCGGATCTATCGGGCTGCTGTAGTCGGAGATCAAATACCAGTTATTAGGATTTGCGCCCGCAATTCGGCTACCTGAACGAACGAAGTAGTCAAACGCGCCGGCGACAATCCGCTGGCTGTTGCCAAACGTACCCGCCGAGTTACCTTCAACTTCAACAATTTCGATACCGCTGGTTGTCAACGCGCCGTTCCCGCCGGCGTTAACGATGCGTACGTCGGTATGGCCCGAGGTGTCACCCTTAACGATAAGCTTATCCGTAGCGGACGAATCGTCTTCCAGTACCGTATTGAGCACCAGCTTTCCGAGAGTCGCAGTGTAGTCGCCGTTAACAATCAGCGTCTTGGGAGACAGCGGGCTGCCGGAGGCCGGCTCAACATATTTAAGCGTGGAACCGCTCAGCGTCAGGTTAGTCAGCTCTGAATCCGCCGTCATGTTCCAAATACTGCTTTCGCCGCTAATGTTTAAATTGATATTTCCTTTTGCGTCAGTCACGGTCGCGCTGCTGGCGTTAGTATAGGAATAAGCGCCGACCTTGGTCATGCCGGTAAACTCGCTGCCGTCCGTCATGTTGAGATCGATAAGGCCAGACTCTGCAAACAGGTTTCCGGTTACGGTATAAATACCCGATGCCGATGCGGTGGTTTTGGCGGCAGCGTTAACGATGCTGCCTGCGCCGTCATACAGCCTGTCGTCCGTACCGATATAGTAGTTGGTTTGGGCTGAGGAAATCACAGACCCCTCGCCCAGCGTGTGCATCGCATAGCCGCCGTTTGCCTCATCGACATAAACGATAGCATCGCCCGTTAGCTCAATCCTGCCGCCCAGCGCATTATAGTTGTTGCCAACCGTCAGCTTCTTCTCCGCCCGGAGGCCATCGGCATTCGCGCCTTCAGCGGAAACGTCAATAGCCCCTGCCGTTCCCCGCAGTTGCACAACGCCGCCCTTGTTTGCGTAAACCGCATGGCCCGCACTGCCCGTCGTCTTAATCGTCGAGCCGGAACCGATAATCGCCACCGCGTTCGTGCCGTAAGCGGTGCCATTGGTTAATACCGAGTCGCGGTTGCCGGCATAAACGGCATATCCCATCGTGTTGCTGCCGTTAGTTCCCGTACCGCCTGCGGTAATCGTGGAATTGTTGCCTACGTAGGCCAGGTTATAATAAGGCGTCTGCGAAGTTAGGTTGACGCGAACGGCAGCACCGCTGGCGACGGTCACCGAGCTGTCGTTGCCCAGATAAACCCTGCCGTATCCCGCCTGCCCGTTAGGGCTCTGCGCGACGTTAATTCCGTTGCTGTTGCTGCCGGTAGCGATAATTTTCGCATGATCGCCCGCAATCACCGTATAAACGCCGTCTCCCGCCTGCTGCCCGTTGGTGCGAATAGCGTCAACGAAGCTGCCCGACGTTCTTACCGTCAGGTATTCGCCAAAGATAAAGGCAGGATGGGGGCCGTTCTGGCCGAAATAAATACCGTTAGTATTGTTGGTTTCATTTCCGCCCGAAATGGTTTTAGAACCCGATGTCGTTATTGTAACGTTGCTTCCGCAGGTATTAGACGCCGTATAGGAACCACCGAATACCGTAACGTTCGTAATCGTCGCACCGTTACCGCAGGGGACGTTGGCATCGGCCATTAAGGAGTTGCTAAAGGGAAGAATGAAGCCTAGAGGAAGGACATGCTTAATAAAGCGCCCATTAGATTTTTTCATGCTAAATCCTTTTAGAACAAACGGTTAATAAAAAATCCACACGCTAATTGGACAATATCGCCAATATGATTCGCTATAAGTTTGATTTTTGAATGTTATAAAACGCTGCAATAATAAAACCACCTCGAATTCATTAGTGATAATAATAAATACTAAAGGGTGGTTGTATTATTTACATTAGTTATTAAATAATTACCTTTAAATTCACCAGCATCCTGCTAACGGGGGGAGGGGAATTGAAGGCAATATATGAAATTTATACGAATTAATTAGATTTATGGGTTCCAATCCTACCAACAAAAATGTTATTTCCATATATAAAATTAATCTAAAATTGGACTTTTAGAATAAATTTAATATTGATGTAAATTTTCATTTAATAATCAACAAATAATCCTAACTCAAAGCAGTGGTTACATTTTTTATGGGAAAGAACGTGGTGTTAAAAAATAGCGCGGATACGCGTATTATTGTCCCCCCTTAAACTAACTTACTCGCTTCATTTTGTTCAACGATACCCCTTCCCTATTGCGCCAGTAGGGCTGAATTTTTCCTCGCTCCCTCATTTTGCACTACCCTTAAAGTCATCCTCGCTAATCATCACAAGGTGAAACTCATGACTATGCGCATACGCAGCTTTGCTGCCGTTTCAGAAACCTCTCCCGTCGCACTCCACCCCATTAGCCGCCGTGAGCTGCGTGAAGATGACGTATCGATTAAAATTCACTATTGCGGCGTCTGTCACTCCGACCTGCATCAGGTAAGGAACGAGTGGCACAACACGATTTACCCGGTTGTACCCGGCCATGAAATCGTAGGAAAGGTAACGGCGGTTGGCGCCAGAGTTAGTAAATTTAAAGCCGGCGACTGGGTCGGCGTCGGCTGTCTGGTAGACTCCTGCCAGGAATGCGCGTCCTGTAAAGAGGGACTGGAGCAGTATTGCGAAAACGGCATGACGCTCACCTACAACGGTCGGGACAGACACGACGGCAGTATCACCTACGGCGGCTATTCGGAGGCTGTCGTAGTGTCCGAAAAGTTCGTACTGCGCCTGCCGAACGCGTTGGATAAGGCCTCCGCCGCGCCGCTGCTGTGCGCCGGCATCACCACCTATTCACCGCTGCGCCACTGGAAGGTCGGACCGGGAGACAAAGTGGCGATCGTAGGCCTGGGCGGCCTGGGGCACATGGCGCTGAAGTTCGCTCATGCCTTTGGGGCGGACGTCACGCTGTTTACCCGCTCGCCGGGAAAAGAGCGGGAAGCACGCCGCCTTGGGGCCAACCACGTGGTGATTTCCACCGACGACGTGCAGATGCAGGCCGTCAGCAACCACTTTGACTTTATTCTCGATACCGTGCCCAATCAGCACGACCTTAATCCCTACCTAACGACCCTCAAACGCGACGGCACGTTCGTACTGGTCGGCCTGCTGGAGCTGGTAGAGCCGCCACTTCACAGCGGCATTTTGGTGATGAGCCGCAAAACGCTGGCCGGCTCGCTGATTGGCGGCATTGCCGAAACGCAGGAAATGCTGGACTTCTGCGCCGAGCGCGGCATCGGTTGCGACATTGAGATGATTAATATTCAAGAGATCAATCAGGCCTATACCCGCATGCTGAAAAGCGACGTGAGGTATCGCTTTGTGATAGACATGAAGTCATTGGAAATAGAGAACCTGTAGGCCTGTAATTCTTACTGCGGCCAGGCGTAGATAAAGAGGCCCGGCCGCAGGCAACCTCATTCTTCTTCGTCGCGCAGAATGTCCTGTAGCGACGAAGTATTGGTGTCTTCATCAAAAATTACGTTATCTATTTGCCAGCACGATCCGGCGCTAGCGCGGCTCAACGCCACCGCATCCCGCCAGGCGATATCATCGCGGTCGTTGCGCATATCGAGCGTCAACGTGACCGCGTTTACCTCTGATGAAATCCGCTTCGCGGGCGCTATCACTTTAGCGCTCGATATGCCGTCAGCGCTGCCGTAAAAAGGCACACCGTCGCCAAAGGAAGAGGGGGAGGAAGATGAGCACGCGGCTAACAAAAACGGCAGCGCGGCGGGCCACAGGGAGGAGACGTTCCATTTCATACAATGACTTCCCTAAAATGCGATCAGTTCACCACCAAGAATCAGTGGCTGCGCTATTAGCTCGGCGCCTAACGGTTTCCTATCTTAGCGTTTGTATAGAATTTAAAAGATCACTTACCTAAACTAATAATTTGAATCAAGTCACAAATAATTAACAATTTATTATCATTTACCTTGCCGCTGTTCAATTACTAACCATACTTAATTGTCCATACACCAATAATTTGAGTCACAGGACAAGCGCCGCTTGCGGCGGTGAGGCCATGGACGGAACGATAAGTTCATAACCACGATAAAATGGGTAATCACTATGGCAAAGCAAGCATATCTGTTCACGGCGGGCCTGCTGGCGCTCAGCGTCAGTACCGCTTTCGCCGCCGTTCCGGCAAACTATCCTGCCGACTACCAGAAAATCATCGATGCGGCCAACAAAGAGGGAAAAGTGGTGATTTACTCCACCACCGACACCGCCACCGCTCAGCCGATCATCAAAGGCTTTCAAAAGCTGTACCCCGACATCACCGTTGAATACAACGACATGAACAGCACCGAGATCTACAACCGCTACGTCAGCGAGCAGGCCTCGTTCAGCGGCAGCGGCGACGTGGTCTGGAGCTCGTCGATGGATACCGCGCTGAAACTGGCGAAAGACTATGCACTCAACTACCGCTCGCCCGAAGCCGACAAGCTGCCCGCCTGGGCCGTCTGGAAAGACACCGCTTACGGCACCACTTTCGAACCTCTGGTGTTTATCTACAACAAGCGCCTGATTAAAGAAGACGAAGCGCCCAAGTCTCACGCGGATCTGGCTAAGCTGGTGAAAGGCCAGCAGGATCGTTTCAAAAACAAAGTCACCACCTATGACATCGAGAAATCAGCTCTGGGCTTTATGCTGTCGGTCGAGGACATGAAGCACGACCCTGACTACTTCGCACACCTGAAGGATACCGCCAGCGCGGGCATGATCGTCCAATCGTCCACCGGCACCATGCTTGAGCGCGTTTCCTCCGGCGAGAACCTGCTGGGGTTCAACATCCTCGAACCCTACGCCAAGACCCGCATGATAAAAGACTCCTCTCTTGGCATGGTCTACCCGTCCGACTACACGCTGGTGCTTTCGCGCGTCAGCTTTATCAGCAAGCAGGCCAAAAACGTTAACGCCGCCAAGCTGTGGCTGGACTACCTGCTCTCTCAACAAGGCCAGGACATCGTCGCCAATCAGGCGAATATCGCCTCCATTCGTAACGATATCTCCGGCGATAACGACGTAGACGGCTTGACTAAAAAGCTCGGCGACGTGCTCAAACCGATCCCGGTCAACGATAGCCTGTTGGAATATCTGGAACAAAACAAGCGGCTGGATTACCTGAAAAAATGGCGCGCCGCAGCCGGTAAATAATTCCCTATGACATCAGGGCGGTAGATGCTGATGCTAAGGCACGCCGCCCCTTTCCCTTTTTCAACAGGGAGTGACTATTTACTGGGAGTAGCTATGAATTCATTGCGCAAATTCAGGCAAAGCCTGCCGCGCGGCGTCGTGGTGGCTTTGACGGCGCTGTTTATCTACGGGCCGCTGGCGCTTATTGTCACCCAGAGCCTGTTCTCAGCGCCCTTCTTCGTTGCCGATAAGACGTTCTCGCTGGACGCCTACCGCTTCGTATTCGACGATCCTGACTTCTACAAGGCGCTGAAAAGCGGCTTTATTCTGGCGCTGGGGCTGGTGGTTATCGTTATCCCGCTCGGCGGCATTCTGGCGTTTCTCATCGTTCGCACCGATCTGCCGGGCCGCCGCTGGATTGAGCCGATGATCCTGGTGCCGGTGTTCGTCTCTCCGATGGTGCTGGGCTTTGGCTATGTGGTGTCCGCCGGGCCGGTCGGCTTCTTCTCGCTGTGGGCGCAGGAGTGGCTGGGCTTCGTGCCGTGGAACATCTACTCGATGACCAGCATCGTGATTATCGCCGGCCTGACTCACGTACCGCACGCCTACCTGTACATCTCATCTGCGCTGCGCAGCATGGGGTCCGACGTGGAAGAGGCGGCGCGCATTTCCGGCGCGTCTCCGCTTCGGGTGATGGTATCGGTCAGCCTGCCGATGGTCAGGCCCGCCATTCTGTTCGCTACCGTGCTGCTGTTCTTCTTGGGCCTTGAAGTGTTCGGCCTGATGCTGGTCTTGGGCGACCCGGAAGGCAACCTGGTGCTGGCGACCTATCTGTACAAGCTGACCAACAAGCTCGGCATCCCCTCCTATCACCTGATGGCGGTGGTAGCGGTGGTGCTTATCTGTATCACCGTGCCGCTGATTATGCTGCAGCGCTGGCTGATGAAAACCTCTAACCGCTTTGTCACCGTTAAGGGCAAGGCGTCTCAGTCCCACGCGCTGCCGCTGGGCAAATGGCGCTGGATAGCGGCGGCCGTCGTCGTTTTGTGGCTGACGGTGACCATCTTCGTACCGCTGGCCGGCATCCTGCTGCGCGCCTTCGTGTCCAACTGGGGCGTCGGCGTGCCGCTTATCGATCAGCTGTCGCTCGATACGTTCCGCACCGTATTCTCGCAGCCTAACCTGATTCGCGCCATCGTTAACTCGGTCGCCATCGGCGTGTTTGGCGGCGCGCTGGCGGTTATCTGTTACACCTTTATCAGCCTGGCGATGCACCGCAAACCGGACCGCATCACCCGCTTCCTTGACTACAGCGTGCTGGTGCCCCGCGCGGTGCCGGGCCTGCTGGCCGGCCTGGCTTTCCTGTGGGTGTTTCTGTTTACGCCGATGTGGATGGACAAGTCCTTAGCCGACGGTTACCTGTCGGTGCTGCCCGGCTCACAGTGGATAAGGGACAACGTCATCGTCTGGATGCGCGCCACGCGCAACACCATCTTCAGCGTTTGGCTGGCCTATACGGTGGTGTGGCTGGCCTACGGCCTGCGGCTGATTTCATCCGCGCTGCTTCAGGTCGGCGCGGAGCTGGAAGAGGCGGCCCGCAGCACCGGGGCGCGGCCGAGCCAGGTGTCCCGCCAGATAACGGTGCCGCTGGCCCGCTACGGCCTCATCGGTTCCTGGCTTTTGATGTTCCTGATTTTCGAACGCGAATATTCAACCGGCGTCTACCTACTCTCACCGGGTACCGAAACTATCGGTTCGATGTTGGTATCACTTTGGGCCACCGGGGCGGTGGACATCGTTGCCGCACTGTCGTTTATCAACATCGTTTTGGTTATGTTCGGGCTAGGGATCGCCCTGCGCTTTGGAGTAAAACTCAATGACTGAACTCACAGTAGACGAGCTGCATTTGAACTACGGCACCAACCCGGTTTTAAAAGGCGTCTCAATGCAGTTAAACAAGGGCGAAGTGGTCACGCTGCTTGGCCCCTCCGGCAGCGGGAAAACCACCCTGCTGCGCGCCGTAGCCGGGCTGGAAGCGCCCTGTCAGGGTCGGATTGTAATTGGCGATCGCGTGATGTACGACGGCCAGAGCGGTCAGGTAACACCGGTCGAGGATCGCAATCTTGGTCTGGTATTTCAGTCCTACGCCCTGTGGCCGCACATGACCATTTTTGACAACATCGCCTATCCGCTTAAGCTGCGTAAAACGCCCTCCGCCGACGTCAAACGGCGCGTTGAGGCGGTGCAAAACCAGCTTGGGCTGGGCCAACTGGGCCAGCGCTACCCGCACCAGCTGTCGGGCGGCCAGCAGCAGCGCGTCGCCATTGGGCGGGCGCTGGTTTATAACCCGCCGGTGCTGTTGCTCGACGAGCCGCTCTCCAACCTCGACGCCAAACTGCGCGAAGAGGCGAGGGTGTTCCTGCGCAGCCTGATTGTCGAACTGGAGCTGTCGGCGCTGATGGTCACCCACGACCAGAGCGAGGCAATGGCGATTTCCGATCGCATCCTGCTGCTCAACAACGGCGTTATTGAGCAGCAGGGCACGCCGCAGCAGATGTACGGCTCGCCGACCACCCTGTTTACCGCCGAATTTATGGGCAGCAACAACCGGCTCAACGGTCGCATCGTGGAGGTGCATGGAGAGCAGGCGCGCATCGAGGGCAAGGGCTGGACCCTATGGGGAAAAGCCGCGCCGGGCCTGAAAGAGGGGCAGGAGGCAATCGCGGTGGTTCGCGTCGAACAGGTTAAGGTTAACGATGATGCCGAGCCAAACGCCATCACCCTGCCGCTTTTGACCAGCATGTATCTGGGCAGCCATTGGGAATACCTGTTCCGAGACGCTGCCGAGGACTCACCGGTGGTGCGCGCCTTCGGCGCTAAGCCGCCGAGCGACGGCGAGTGCCGACTGTCGGTGACGCCGGAGTGCGTGTGGCTATTCCCTAAATCGTAGATTCATCGCGCCAATCGTCCCGGCCGGAGGCTCTGTCCCTCGGTCGGAACGCTCCGCATTTACGGCCTTAAAGCCCGTATCCAATCCGGCTAATTAGCTCCGCCTGCGCCACAAAGCGCTCGCCCGTCGCCTCGTTTTTCAGCTTGGCAAGCATAACCCGGCAGGCGTTTTCCACCAGCCCCTTTTCGTCCTGCCGCATTGACCAGAGATTATTGCCCAGAAAGCTCAGCATCACGTGTTCGTCGAAGGTGCCGATGTTGATACGGCTGGGAATATAGCCGTAGCGCTCGCGCAGCACGCTTAATCCGCCTTCCAGGATCGGCAGGGACGAAGCGATAAAGTTCACCGGCGATTCGCCGTGCAGCTCGATATAGCGATTCATCATCAGCTCGCCGTCCTCTACCCGGTTGTGATCGGCGTAAGAGAGATGGCGCTCGTCCCGCTCCATGCCGCGCTCGGCCATGGCCGCGACGTAGCCGCTCAGGCGCTCGGCGATAGTGGGAAGCCCAACGTCGCCGACGAAGAAATGGATAGGTTGCTGAGTCTTATTCACCATCGGGCTATCCAGCATGGCGGCCGTCAGCCGGTAACCGCCGTCGCGGTTGTCGGTAATAACGCAGGAAGCGTCCGCTACGCCGAAATCCCGGTCAAGAAACACCAGCGGCTTGCTGCGATGCTTGACGTGATGCGCCTGACTTTTCGCGTCGACGGAAACGACGAAAATACCGTCGACGTTGCGCTCTTCCAGCGACTTCACCAGCCGGTTTTCATACTTCGGATCGCCGTAAGTACAGCTTATCATCAGCTGATAGCCCATTGCCCGACAGCGGATCTCCAAAAGCTCCGCCAGCGCGGCGAAAAAGGGGTTGGACAAGCGGGGGATCACCAGACCAAAGGTTTCGGTTTTATTCAGCTTCAGGCTGCGGGCGGTATGGTTAACGGTATAGCCGTGCTCGCTCACGTAGGCGGCTATCTTTTCCTGCGTTTTGACGCTGATTCGATAGCGCTCCGCCTTGCCGTTCAGCACCAGCCGTACGGTGGTAATCGACAGGTTCAGCGCATTAGCTATTTGCTCGATGGTTTTGGCCATGCTTTTTTATCCGTTTAATTCCCTTATGGCGACGTCCGCCCGACCAAACAGGATACGGTAAATACGCTTATTTATGTAGCGGGTAGCCAATAAAGTGAGAGAAGAGCGCCGATTGCCCGAGATTGGGCAATCGGCACGAACGGTTACTGAGATTCCTGTTCGCGCGCCGCCTTACGCGCCCGGAGAAACGACTTAATCTTAGGGCCGACAACCGGCAGCACCAGCGTCAATACCGCAATAATCAGGAAGGTGGCGCAGATGGGGCGCGTTAGCAGCACGGAAGGATCGCCTTCCGACATCATCAGCGCGCGACGCAGGTTGGACTCCGCCATTGGCCCCAAAATAATGCCGATAACGATTGGCGACATGGAAAAGTCCAGCTTGATCATAATGTAGGCCAAAAAGCCTGATCCCATCATCACAAACACGTCGGTCATGCTGTGGTTAACCGCATAGGCGCCCACGCTGCACAGGATGAAAATCACCGGCACCAGCACGCGTCTAGGAACGTCCATCACTCTGGCGAACAGGCGCATGCCCATAAAGCCCATGATGCCCATAAACAGGTTGGCGGCGAACAGGCCGATAAAGATAGCGTTCACCTCGACCGGATGGTCGGTAAACAGCTGTGGCCCCAGCGCCAGCCCCTGCACCATGAAAGCGCCCATGATGATGGCCGTCGCGCCATCGCCGGGAATGCCGAGCGTCATCAACGGCACCATCGCACCGCCCGCAACCGAGTTGGCCCCCGCCTCCGGTGCGGATACGCCCTCCGGCGAACCGTGGCCGAACTCTTCCGGGTGTTTGGACCAGCGTTTGGCTTCGTTATAGGCGATAAACGAGGCAATATCGCCGCCGACGCCCGGCACCGCGCCGATACCGGTACCGATAACGGAAGAGCGGATGTAGGTCGGCAGCACGCGCTTGAAGTCCAGCCAGGTCGGCAAAATGCGCGTGATGTTAGCCTTCAGGATTTTCGCCTGCCCGCTCAGCCGCTCGCGGTTGTCCTCTTCGAAGCTCAAAAGCCCCTGCGAGAAGGCAAACAGCCCGACCAGCACGGGAATGAAGGAGATGCCGCCCATCAGGTAGATGGAGTCAAAGGTAAAGCGCATGCCGCTGGTCATCGGGTCCAGCCCGATGGTGGCGATAAACAGGCCGAGCGCACCACCGATAAGCCCTTTGATTATCGACTGCGACGAGACGCTGGTAATAATGCTGATGCCGAATACCGCCAGCGCAAAGTACTCCGGCGCGGAGAAGCCGGTCGCGACTTTAGCCAGCAGCGGCGCAATCATGACCAGCGCCACGGTGCTGAACAGGCCGCCAAACATGGAAGCCAGCGTAGAAAGCCCGAGCGCCCGCCCCGCCTCGCCCTTTTTCGCCATCGGGTAGCCGTCAAGCACCGTCGCCGCCGACGCGGGCGTACCCGGCGTACTTATCAGGATGGCGGTAATCGAACCGCCGTACACCGCGCCGCAGTAGACGCCGAGCAGCAGTAAAATCCCCGTCATGCCTTGAAACGAATAGGTCAACGGCAGCAGCAGCGCTATCCCCATGTTGACCGTAAGCCCAGGCAGCGCGCCGATGATGATGCCGGCCAGCACGCCGAGCAGGATCATGGAGACGGTTTCCAGGCTGAATACGATAAAAAGGGCTTCCAGAATTTCATTCATCTCGTTATTCCTTCGTCCTTTATTCTAAAAATTCGGAGATCGGCAGGGGCGAGTTGAAGATCATGGTGAACGATACGTAAATCACGGCCACGATCGCTACCGTCATCACCGCGATAAAAGCGGGCCGCCGTTCACCCATCATCCACATCAACACTGGGATAAGCACCACGGAGGCGATGATAAAGCCCGCGTAGTTAAGCAATACGCCGTACAGCGCCAATACCACCGCGACCAAATAGGCCCTGCGCACGGAGATTGAGCCGAGGTCTACCGTCGCATCCACCAGGCTCAGCCGCCGAACCGCCACTTCGATCCACTGCAATACGCCGAGACCGATAAACAGCCACGCCAGCCCGTAGGGCCAGAACCGCTCACCCGGCACGCCATATTCGTCAAACATGCTCATATCTTTAGAAAGATAGAGGATGAGCAGGCCAAACAGCACCGAAAATGCGCCGACCAGAATGTTCATTTTCCGCATGAGAATGTCTCCCTCCCGCGGGCAAACGCCCGCGGGAGTTATTGCCGTTGATTACTTTTTCATGGTGTCAGCAATCAGCGCTTTGTACATCTCGTCGTCTTCTTTCATCATGTTGTAAGCGTCGTCACCGGCAATCACCACCGGCATGATGCCCTGCTTCTTCAGCGCTTCCTGATAGGCCGGCGTTTTCACCACTTCGGTAAAGGCGCCCACCAGCTGCTTCTTCACGTCGTCAGGCACTTTAGCCGTGGTGGCCAGCACTGCCCAGGCGCGCATTTTCACGTTCACGTCCAGTCCCAGCGCCTCTTTAAAGGTCGGGACGTCCGGGAACAGCTCGAAGCGCTTCTCATCCATCACGCCCAACACTTTGAGCATGCCCGCATCCACCTGCGACTTCACCGAGCCCGGCGTAGTCAACACGGCATCGATGTGCCCGCCCACCAGCGCGGCGATAGACGGTCCGGTGCCTTCGTTATAGGGGATGTGGTTAAACTTGACGCCCAGTTGCTTCTCCATGTTGACCGCCGCCAGGTGGTAAATAGCGCCCATGCCGGAGTTGCCGACCTTCAGCTTGCCCGGCTCGGCCTTGGCCGCGTCGACAAAGGACTGCAACGAGGTATAGGGAGACTTGGCGTTCACAACGACCGCCACCGGGTCAGCGATGGTGGTGACCAGCGGCGTAAAGTCTTTGTAGGTCACCGGCGACTTGTTCTGGTGCGGGAACATCGCCAGTTCCACCGTGGTCATCACCAGCTTGTAGCCGTCCGGCTTAGCCTTGGCGACTTCGATAAGCCCGGTCAGACCGTTGCCGGCAGGCTTGTTGACCGGTACGAACATGGTGCCCTGCGGCATCCGGTCGCGGGCAAATTCAATCACGGTACGGGCCGAGGTGTCGGTGCCGCCGCCGGGGTTTTTCGGAATAACGACTTCAATGTTTTTGGTAGGGTAAGTTAAGACCTGCTCCGCCTGCGCCATGCCGAGCGGCGCCAGCAGGGTCATCGCGGTAGCTAATGTGGTAAATAAGCCTTTCTTCATGAGGGTTCTCCACAGTTTTTATTATGTAAAACAGAGTTAAGCGTTATGCGTTGGTACACGATGTTCTTACGGTTCCACGTGTAGGTCACGTGAAGATTACTGCCAACGGCGACAATCGCCGGATAGGAAAATTCGCCTTCGCCGCTTTCTAAATCAAGCCGCGACGACCAGCTCGCTCCGTTATCGTTTGAGAAACTAACGGAAACAGGATACCGACGGCCCCAGTTGCCGGCAATCGGGTTATAGGCCAGCGCCAGTAGCCCGCTTTTCATAGCGACAACGTCAATGCCGCTGTTGTTGTTGGGAAGCGGCGTCGCATAGGCCGGGCTCCAGCTGCGCCCGTAGTCCTTTGAGTCGCTGCGGTAAACGTGGCCGCGGGTGCTGCGCATCATCGCATGCACGCATCCCGGCTCGGATTCCCACAGGGTCGGCTGAATTACGCCGTCCCACTGGAATACCCGCTCAAGATCGGTCTCCCACAGAGCGTCGTTCTTAAGCCCCTGCCAGACGCCGCCTTCCTTCGCCGATGCGGGCTGGACGTGTTCAATAGGGATATCCACCCTGCGCCAGCCTGCGCCGCGATCGGCGGAAATATCGACAAAGGCATCCCAATAGCGGTCGTCCTCGACCGAACCGGGGGCCAGCCACTCGCCGTTGGACATCACCAGCAGCTTGTTTTTAACCGGCCCGCGCGGCGTTCGATCGCCTGAAACCAGCTCGCGCGGTTCACTCCAGCGTTCGCCGCCGTCGTCGGAGGTGGCTACGCGCGTCGTCCAATGATGTACGTCCGGGCCAACCTTATAAAACAGCCACAGCCTGCCGCCTTCGGCGTGTAACACCGGGTTCCAGTGGGCCAGCCCCGCTTCGGCCATGATGCGCCGGGCGGGCCGCCACTTCTCCCCGTCATTGATGGACAGCCAGATGGCGGTGTCGTCGCTGCCCTCTTTTTGACCGGCAAAATAGGCGACCAGAATGCGGTCGCGCTCGGGCAAAACGGCGAGGGTCGACGCATGGCAGTTGTTGAACGGCAAGTCGTTCTTATCCAACAGGAACTGAGCTTGTGATTTAACAAAATCCATAACACGACCCCTTTTAACGATTTTTATAGTTTTAACGCGCTCTTGACGTCCTGCCCCAGCCTCACCATGGCGTCCGTCGCCTGCGGGAAGAACGTCTGGTTAAAGCCGCTGCTGTTGCGCACGCGGCAGGCTATGGTACGGAAATTCCCAATCGATTGCTGGAAATATTTCGCGCATACCGGGTAGTCCACGTGCTCAATCAGCGCCGCCGTCGACAGATAGTCGGACAGCTTTTGCGCTTTTTCCGGCTCGCTTTGCCAGTGCTCATACAGCCAGACGTACAGCTCTGGGTGGAAGTTTGCCATCACGCCGCTGAACGCCTTGCAGCCGGCCTGGAACGACGCAAGCAGCGTCTGGCTGTTGGCGTTCGCCAGATGCAGGCGACTGCCTTCGCACAGGGCTAGCCGACGCCTGATGATGTTGATATCGCAACAGGTATCCTTGATGAAGGCGTAGCGCCCGCTCTGGGCGCACCAGGCGACGGTATTGTCCGACAGCAGCCGCTTATAGGGATACGGGCATTCGTAAATCCCCAGGTCGACGCGCTCGGGTACCGCCGCGGTCAAAAGCTTAAGCGCCTCCAGCGCCGCTTCGTCGCTTTCACCGGCCAGCGCCAGACGGTTGCTGATAAAGATAACGCCGTCAACGCCGGTTTCCGCCATGCCAGCAACCTGTTCGCGCTGATGGTCAAACGCGGTGGCAGTATGGCCGGAGGCGACGACCGGCACGCGTCCGTCAACCTTTTCGACGATAAAGCGCACCAGTTTACGGGCCTCATCGTCGCTTAAGAAAAACATCTCGCTCGACTGGCAGTCGGCAAACAGCCCGTGAACGCCCGCCGCCAAATACCACTCCACCAACTTTTCCAGCGATGCCCAGTCTATCTCTTTGCGTTCATCGAACGGCGTCAGCATCACTGGCCACACGCCAACGTATTTTTGGTTGCTCATGTTACACGCCCTCTCCAAGCGCTTTATACGCCTCACCGGCGACCTTAACCTGAATGCCCTGCGTCAAACACTGCGCCACAAAGGCCTTCAGCACGCCGTTTAGGTGGGCTTCGTCCACGTAGGCGATGGTAATGTGGTTACTCTGGTGGCCCGCCATCAGGTCGTCGCGGCTCACGCCGTCCAGTACGCCGTTAAGCAGCGGCCACTCGTAGTTGGTCGCGCGGCGACGGCGCTCAAACTCTTCTTTCGGCAGCTCCACTGCATGGCCGGTGCCGATGTGCATCACGACGCTCGTTCCCTCATAGTGGGCTCGCGCCCAAACAAAGCGCCCGGCTTTGCCCTGGCCGCAGATGGTCGCACCACCGTAGGGGAAGAACATCGGCGGCTGGCGATAGCCGGTCGCGCCGGCGATACCGCCCTTGAGGTGCTCAAACGGCACCGCGCCGGAAATCTCAAAGTCCCAATAGAATACGCCCTGATACTCGCTGCCCCAGCGGATGTCGTGCAGCGTGGTTTCTGACGGCAGCCCCAGCCCGGAAAGCAGGCGCCAGAGCATAGTCTGTGGGATTGCCGTGCCCATATCCACTTCGTTGATGCAGGGGATGGGCTGCCCGGGGCAAATAATATCGCCGTTTTCGTCCGGGATCGGGAAACGCTCGGTTGAGCCGATAGCGCCTTCCGCGAAGTCCGAGGCCGCGCAGCTGTCCTTCAGGCCCTGCTGATACTGCACGCCGACCGCAGACAGGCCAAAGCGCTTGGTGAAGCGCGCCATAGCGATCATCATCGCACACTGTTCCTTCACCTGCTCGCGGGTCAGTTCGGTTTTGCTATCCGTGCCGAACATAAACGTCATGCCGCGATCCTCATACCACTTCACGCAGGCTTCGCGCAGCGCGTCCGGCACTTTCGCCATCTCCACCAGCAGGGCGGACTGCGACAGCGACTCCAGCGGCATGCCGATGTCCACCAGCGCCTTTTGTGGAAATACGCCGTTGATCATCCCCATACAGAAGGTGTCGAACAGGCCTAAGATCGCCTTGTGACGCAGGATATATTCGCCCACTTCGCGGCCGATCGCCCCTTCTTTGGTCGCCATCACCGGATGGCTGGCCGCCACGTCGTGCAGGTAGTCGGTTTTGTGGGAGAGCGCGCCATAGCGCAGCCAGGTTTGCAGCCCGTTGATAAACAGGTCGTCGTCAAAGTTCTCCGACCACAGGCGGGAATAGGGCTTACCGAGGCTGGTCAACGTGCCCGCTAGGCACAGCATCCCCACCAATCCCGGCCAAGTGCCGTCAAAGTTGGCCAGAAGCAGCACCGGGCCGCGATGCTTCGCCAGCGACGGCGCAACGTGGTGCGAGTACTGCCATGCGGTCAGCAGTACGATCACCGGCGCATCGGGGTCGATCGCTGCGAACAGGTCGCTGCCCTCTTTCTGGCTGCTGATAAAGCCGTGGCCTCTGGCCTGGCTGACCGGGTGAGCGCGCTTCATTTCATAGCCCTGTGCGGAAAGCGCCTGCGCCAGCTTTTGTTCAAACTTTTCCTGTACCGGCCAGCAGGTCACGTTGGCCGGTTCGCGCAAATCGGCGTTGGTCACCATCAGAACCTGACGGCCCTTGACGCCGAGCGTTGCCGGTGAAGGCGGAAGTGAGAGTTTAAGCATGTTAATCGTCCTGTTGTTCATCAATGGTTTTATCGTTTGAAAGAGAGCAGGCGCGATACATCACGTCGGCATAGCGCTGCTGGTCCTGATACATTTGGAGATAGACGCGGTACTTCGCGTCGTGGAAAGCGTAGCTAGAGGCGTCCGGTTCGATTCGCCTGCCTTCGCGCACCATGGCGCGGGCCGCATCGGCAAAGCCGTCAAACGCGCCGCAGGCTACCGCTCCCAGCAGGGCGGCCCCCAGGGTGACGGCATCCTCTTCTTCCGCCAGGTGAATGGCGTGCCCGGTGGCGTTGGCGTATTCGCGCAGCCACAGCGGGTTCTTCGTCGCGCCGCCGCACATCACGATGCGCTCGATGCGGTGGCCGGCTTCCACCAGTGATTCAATAATGTGTCGGGTGCCGTAGGCGATGGCCTGCAGCGTCGCCAGATAGCGCCGCGCCAGCTCGCTGACACCCGTCTCCAGCGACAGCCCCGAGGCCATGCCGCGCGCGTCAGGGTTGGCGCGCGGGGAGCGGTTGCCGTGGTGGTCGGCTAAAACGTGGTAGTGGCTGGTGGGGTAATGCTCTTGGCGCTCCAGCAGCTCGACCTGACGATTCAGTAACGCATAGGGACTTTCTCCCCGCGCTTTCGCCTCAGAAACCAGCCCGGCCCACGCCGCGCTCTGATTTAGCGTCCAGTCTACCAGCGCGCCGGCGGCGCTTTGCCCGCCTTCGTTAAGCCAAAGCTTCGGCAGCATCGCGCCAAAGTACGGCCCCCAGACGCCCGGCACCATCACCGGATCGGCGCTTGCGACCATATGACAGTTCGAGGTGCCGCTGATAATCGTCAGGCTGCCCGCAGGGTTAGCCGCCGCCAGCGCCAGCCCGCCCGCGTGGGCGTCAATAATGCCGCCGGCCACGACTACGCGCGTCGTCAGGCCAAACTGATGGGCAGCGCTTTCGCACAGCGTTCCGGCCCGTTCGCCAAGCTCGAGCACCTTTGGCGGCACCTTGCTCAGTACGTCTTTCAGGCCGACGTCCGCCAGCAGGCTATCGCTAAAGCGCCCCTCGTGGGCAAGGTAGTTCCACTTGCAGGTCAGCGTACACACGCTGGCGGCGTCGGCGCCGCTGGCGCGCCAAACCAGATAGTCCGCCAGATCGAAAAAGCGCCACACCTGCCGATAGCGTTCAGGGTAGTGGCGCTTTATCCATAAAATTTTGGGGAGTTCCATCTCAACGCTGACTTCGCCGCCGACGTACTGTAGCGCCGGGTCGTTGGTCAGGTTGATGGCGGTGGCTTCCTCCGTCGCGCGATGGTCCATCCACATGACAATGTCTCTTTCGGGAGATCCGCTTTCCGATACGGAAACAGGGCTGCCGCCTTCGCCCACGGCGACCAGCGAGCAGGTGGCGTCAAAGCCGATGGAGCTGACGGTGCCAGCGCTAACGCCACTGAGAGCAACCGCCTCTTTCACCGTCTCGCACACGCGCAGCCAGATATCCGCCGAGGACTGCTCTACCTGACTTTCACCCGAGTGAAATTGCGCAATAGGCCGAACGGCAAAGGCCAGCCGCTCTCCCTTTGGCGTGAATATTCCGGCCCTGACGCTGGCGGAACCCACGTCGACACCGATGAAAAAGTTCTTTTCCATACCTGCCTCAATTCAATGCTGCGTCGAGGTAGCAAATTATGAAATGCAAAAAGGAAAGGCAATGGCCGGATGTGGAAACTGTGAAATGGATCGAATTGGAAATAGTAATGCGATGAAATATATAAGAATAAAAAATAGACGTTTAGACGGTAGAAAAGAAAACCGCCGGATGTGGCATCAACCCTTAGGTAATAGCCTCCGCTCCGGCGGTTTGCTGAAATAAGCTGAAGCTGAACTTCAGCCGATAGGAAGGTTAGTCTTTCAATACGTCACGCGCGTTGATCGACTGTACGGGGCGGCTGTTCGGATGCCCCATCGTCTTCTCAAAAGAGGCGATCTGCGCTTTACTTGCCGCAATCGGGTCCTTCAGCACCAGCCAGCGAACGCCTTCTGTACACGGCGGGGTCGTCAGCGAGCCGTTAAAACGATAGTAGTGACGCCCCTTGGGCAGCAGCGCCTGCGCGTTAACGCTTTGCTGATAGTCAATCTGAGCGCCCTCTTTCGGCATCTCTTTCCACAGCGCGGCTAGCGTTGGGTTCTCTTTTCCCTCTTTCACCATCACGGCAAGAACGGTAATTTCACCTTTCTCACTGGCGTGAACGAAGTGGATCTCCATCGGGAACGACTGCCCTTCGATCAGGTTTTCGCTCGGCGTATGGAAGTGAAACTGCTTAAGCTCGAAGCGGATACCGTCAATCTCCAGGAAGCTTCCCGGCGCATAGTCGACCTGTAGGGTATGCCCGTTGTTAACCATGTCCTTTGCGCCCGCTTTGTAGCTGAGCTTAAACGGCGCCATGCTCGCCTTGATGGCGCCGGTTAAATTCACCGGGGACTGGTTTTGCGCGTGGCAGGCGGAAAACTCCGGCGACAGTTCAGCCCAGTGTTCCGGCCCTTCTTCGCCGCTGTACCCCCAGTGGCCGGAAGCAAAGGCGTTAAAAGAGAGCGCAAGTCCACAGGCGATAACGAGCTTTTTCATATGATAAGTCCTACTCAAGACAAGAAATGGTTATGAATGGAACCTTCAGAGAGATACGGGGTGCGTAAAGGGTTAGAACCGAGCTATCGTCCCTGATAGGAGCAGCACAATAAACGCGTTGCTGCTCGGCTATTTTGCGCCTTGGAAAATCAGAGCGTAAGCGGTTAAAAGGTAACAAAATATATCAAAATAAAATAATATCGAAATGAAATAAAACACTTACATTTACTGCGAACAATCGAAAACGCCTCGACAGAAATTAATCCATCGAGACGTATAACGAGATAAAAAACTGATTGGAACTAGCGTGGAAAATCGTAATTTAAAATAGTTAAAGTATCGACGAGCTCCACTTTTCATTGCCGTAGCGCCGATTCTTATAGCTGTCGAACCGCCATTCTCCGGCCTTTTTCAACATGATGAACAGATACTCGTCCTTAAACTGGCTCTGCGTCTTAACGTACACTTCGGCACGGCTTTTGGTTTTTATCTCTACGTTGACTTCCAGTGGATCTTCAATGCCGTTGAATTTGGACGGAAAGCCGAAACTCTTCGGGTTCTTACCACCGTACACCCTGCGTTTGTCCGTGCAGAACTCGTCAAACAGTGGCGAAGTGCGCTCGCCGAAGGGCGCAAACCAGTTGGTCCTTGGGGCATAGTGATATTCGATGCCGGGATACTGTTCACGCAGGGCGCTATCTTCTTCTCGGCTTTGAGTGTGAATATCGTTTTCAATCAGGTTCCACTTTTCACCGAATGCCCTGACGCGCTCGGCCAGATACGTTTTTAACACGGCTTCATCCATGATTTATCACCTTATTTTTTCTGATTTCACCAATAAAATCTCGGCCAGAATACGCTGATAGGGAGACGAAAAAAAGCCCGCAATCTTCATCGCGGGCCTTGATTCAATTACAACAAGGGTTAGAACTTGTACTTAAACCCGACCGTCAACGCCGTGTCGCTGTAGCCGTCGTCGCCCAGCTGTTGCGCCACGTTGGTCCAGACGTTGGCGTGCTGACTCAGCTGGCCTTCCATACCCAGCTTCAGCTCGCCGACGTTGGTGCTGCCCGCCTGACGCGTCGTTACGCCGTCCAGCGTTGCCCCCGCACGCTCGGTGTTGTGCAGCCAGTTCGCTTCGGTGTAGACGGTAAACAGCTTATCGCTACCCTTGTCCATGTTGCTCACACCGTCGCGGGACAGCTTCACGCCAAGGCGCGTCTGCACGTTGTTGTCGCCGTCGGACGTCACTTTTGTGCCGTTGGCTTCGCGGTGATCGTCAGCTTTCACGCCGTTCCAGATCACCTGCGCCTGCGGCGTCACGTATACCCGGCTGTTTTCACCCTGATACACCGGCATGCGGTAGCCGCCTTCCACTGACGCGCTAAAGCCCTTCATGTCGTAGCTTTCGCTCGCCAGCTGCTCGCCGTTCACACTGGCGTCAAGCAGGCTGTACTGCACCCAGCTGTCGACGTACAGGCCGTCCAGCGTTTTGGCGTCCTGATACCAGGTGGCGTATACGCCGCCGCTGTAGCCGTCGACCTTGCCCTTAGAACTGTAGTCGCTGTGGCCGTTAACGCTCTTGCTGCTCGACTGGCCGTAGCCCAGCATCAGGCCGAGGCCCAAGCGATCGTCCGCGCCGAACTGCATGTGCGCCACTTCGCCGCCGCCCTGAATAACGTAGGTGTTGGTGGAAGTTTTGACCTGACCGCTGCCGTCTCGGAACGTAGTGCGATCGCCCTGCTGACGCAGCCACATGCTGGAGTTCTCCGCACGCCCTTCGCGGTCTTCCAGACGCAGGTTGAACATCTTGCTGGCCGCCGCCATGTTGGCCACGTAGCTGCCCGTTTCTGCGCGAGGCGCCAGCTGTGAGCGCAGGTACCAGTTACCGTTGTCGGCATTCTCACCGACGCCGCCCTGATACAGGTCATATTCGTATGCGCCGGCAACCACACGGTTGCTCAGCTTAAACACGTCGGCCGCTGACTGGCTGGCGTCCAAGACGCGGACGATTTCAATGCCGTCATCAACGGTTTGCAGCCCCTGGCCGCCAAGGTTATTCACCTTAATACCGGTCGCGGCGCTGCCCAGACGGGTACCGTCAACGACCAGCATATCGCTGGCGCTGTTGGCGCCGCCGTCGTTCAGCACGGTATCAACCGTGATTTGGCCGCCGTTGGCGACAAACACGCCGTTGCCGGAAGCGCCGGGAGTCTGACCGCCGCTGATGACTAACACGTCGCCCACTGCGCCGTTGCCCATATTAATAGCGCCGCTGTTGCTGAAGGTCTGCACGCCAAGAAGCTGAGCCTGCGCCGCGCCGCCGATAGCCATGCTGTTAGCCGCATAGCCAGTGCGGTATTCGCCGCTGTTATTCAGGGTAGTCGCCAGACCGCCATCGCCCAACAGGGTCATTGTGCCGCTGTTAGTAATGGCATTGCCGCCGCTTACGCCAAAGTCATTGACTGCAACGGCCAACGTATCGCGAGTACCGTCGCCGGTCGTGTCAGCTACGTTGCGCAGGTTCCACTCGCCGATGTTATCAAAATCGGTAGACGTATTGACGGCCTGAATGCCACCCGTAATTCGCCCGCTGTTTTTCAGATTCAGGGTTCCAGCCGCCGAGTTATTAACCATAATGGCCAACTCGCTGAGCGTATCTATGCTGCCACTATGATCGATGCTAACATTACCGCCAGCGGTCTCGGCTTGAATACCACCAGCAGCCAAGCCTGATGTGCTGAGCACGCCGCTATTGGTGATATCAACCTGACCAACATTTCCTACCGTGTAAATAGCATGTGATTGGCTGCCAGTCGTTGTGATAGCCCCCGCGTTATTTACTGCAACATTGCCGGCCCCCAGATTTCGCGCCCGAATACCTGAAGCATTCTGGCTGCCGGTTGAGGTTAACGCCGCATCATTAGTGATAAAGATGCTGCCAGTGCCTCCGGCGCGAACCAACGTAGCGATGGCGATTGCGCCATCGTCAGATACAGGATCATAGCCATTTACGCCGATCGCGCCATGGTTTTCAATGGTGATGTTACCGCCTCCACGCGAAATGCCGACAATGCCGCTGTTAAAACCTTCGTTGGTGATGGAGCCCTGATTGGTAATGAATACATTACCTACACCGCTTGATTCACCACTAATGCCGCGACCAGAAACGCCATTTGCTCGTAAATTCGCCGTATTGACGATATTAACCGTACCGCTAACAGTCGAGCCGCTGATAAGATGCCCCATTGCACCGCCAGAGGTGATGGTTCCGGCATTGTTAATGAAGACAGGCCCATCGGCAGAGTACGCCGAAATCCCGAAAGCGCTGTCTCCAGCTGTCGTCAATTCGGCATAGTTATCGACCTTAACCTGTCCAATGCCTTGGGCGACTATAGCGCTTGAACTTGCACCAGCGGTCTGGATCCGTCCCCTGTTTTCTACAATAACATCGCCGGCATTCTCTCCCAGCACATAAATACCTAACGCCGCATCTCCTGCTGTGGCAATATCGCCATAGTTGGTAATATCAACCTTGCCGACATTGGTGATCCGCATACCGTTAGCTTTTGCCCCTGCGGTCGCGATGTTTGCATGGTTGTTGATTGTAGTGACACCAGTCGTACTCGCAGTCTGATAACGAGCGGCAATACCGTTTGCTCCCGTACCGAATGTTTGCAACTGCCCGCCTAAAATTTGCGCGTTGATATCTCCAGCCGCATCGCTGATAAGAGAAACCGCATTTGAGTTATTCGGGTTAGTCGTAATCTTGCCGGAATTAATCGTTATCGAAGCATTGCCCCCGTTGTAGGCTAATATGTTAACCCCGCCGCCAGCAGCACCGCTGTTTAGTGTAATGTCTGTGTCGGTCAACGTAACTGATGCGTTGCCTGTCCCCGTACCGCGAATTTCAGCCACCACGCCTTGCGTGGTAGTCTCAGCAGTAAGATTCGAATTGCTGACGTTAATTGAGACATCGCCAGCTCCCGTAGAGGACAACATGGAAATCATGCCGTTATAGCTACTGGTACCATTAGTGATTGTAACGCCGTTCGCAGTGACGGTTCCGCCCTCAAGTGAACTAAGAACCAACGCGCCGCCGTTCATCGCCCAGTCAGTTAACTGAGCAGTCGTCTGGCCGGAGCCATAAGATGACACAGTAGCAGGGTAGGCCGGATCGCTGCCAGTACAGACCACCGATGCTGTATTTAATCCGACACAGGAGGCAAACGCCATCCCCGGAGTCAAAATCATAGCAATGGCTACGGCTGCGGGAGTTTTTAAAAAATGACGCAGGGTCTGTCTGGTCAAACCGTGATAATCGGTAACTGAAGAGGTTACGCATTGATTTGCTTTATTGCTCGCCATAAATATCTATTTAATTCCCTTAAAAAAATGTATTACAAAAATTGAAATAACTAAAATATTTCGTGATATAGATAAAAGAATTATCTATAGGGCTCGTTAGCGGGCGCTAAAATGGTGAATTGATTGCATATGCTATCGATATAAATTATATAAAAAATAATTTAATATATATTTCAATCAATTAAATAAAACTAAGGGCTTGAGCCAGCCACCAATATTCCTAAAGAAATCCTATCCCTATATGCATGGTGGGCCGCTCTGACACAGCAGAAAGCATAGAAATCCCTATCCAAGCCTTTATCAATATAATAGATCGATTAAAGTAATTCAAACAACCATTTAGTCTAAACATGGACATAATTACCAATCAAACAGCACAATATTTCATTTAACTGTAAGATTTTATGAAAAAGATCGAAGATAAGATAAAATATAGGTAATAACATTGCAGCACATTAATAGAGATACAAATAAAGATTAATAAAGGAAATAAAAGAGATAAAAATAGCAACAATGAATTATCATTTTTTATTTTGAAAAATGTTGTTTTCAAAAATGAGAAAATAGATAACATCAAATTTCAGTCGCATTTCTTCTTTGAAAAAATCCGGACCGTCGTTTTGCATCTCACGGCGCAGGAATGCTCGTACGGCGTCACCTGGCCCGCATTTTTTATGAGCAAAAGAGGTAAGCACGGTAAATCGGCCATAAAATTCTGAGAGATATTCAAATAGCCCGAACGGGCTTATCATCCTCTGAAGTAGCAAGTAAAAAGGCCCGTAACTCATCATTACGGGCCTTCTATTTAACAACGGCAGGAATTAGAACTTATACTTAAACCCGACCGTCAACGCCGTATCGCTGTAGCCGTCGTCGCCCAGCTGCTGCGCCACGTTGGTCCACAGGTTAGCATGCTTATTAAGCTGGCCTTCAAAGCCCACCTTCAGCTCGCCCACGTTAGTGCTACCCGCCTGACGAGTAGTTACGCCGTCCAGCGTCGCACCCGCCTGCTCGGTATTGTGCAGCCAGTTGGCTTCGGTGTAGACGGTAAACAGCTTATCGCCGCCCTTGTCCATGTCGCTTACGCCGTCGCGAGACAGCTTCACGCCCAGGCGCGTCTGCACGTTGTTGTCGCCGTCGGACGTCACTTTTGTGCCGTTGGCTTCGCGGTGGTCATCGGCTTTTACGCCGTTCCAGATAACCTGCGCCTGCGGCGTCACGTACACGCGACTGTTTTCCCCCTGATACACCGGCATGCGGTAGCCGCCTTCCACCGACGCGCTAAAGCCCTTCATGTCGTAGCTTTCGCTCGCCAGCTGCTCGCCGTTCACGCTGGCATCAAGCAGGCTGTACTGCACCCAGCTGTCGACATACAGGCCGTCCAGCGTTTTGGCGTCCTGATACCAGGTGGCATACACGCCGCCGCTGTAGCCGTCGACCTTTCCCTTGGAGCTGTAGTCACTGTGGCCGTTAACGCTCTTGCTGCTCGACTGGCCGTAGCCCAGCATCAGGCCCAGCCCCAGGCGGTCATCCGCGCCGAACTGCACGCTCGCCACTTCGCCGCCGCCCTGAATCACGTAGGTGTTGGTGGTGGTCTTAACATGCCCGCTGGTGTCTCTGGATTCAGTATGGTTGCCCTGCTGGCGCAGCCACATGCTGGAGTTCTCCGCGCGCCCTTCGCGGTCTTCCAGACGCAGGTTGAACATCTTGCTGGCCGCCGCCATGTTGGCCACGTAGCTGCCCGTTTCTGCGCGCGGAGCGAGCTGCGAACGCAGGTACCAGTTGCCGTTGTCAGCATTCTCGCCGACGCCGCCCTGATACAGGTCATATTCATACGCGCCCGCAACTACGCGGTTGCTCAGCTTGAACACGTCGGCCGCTGACTGGCTGGCGTCCAGCACGCGGACGAGTTCAATACCGTCGTCAACGGTTTGCAGTCCCTGGCCGCCAAGGTTGTTCACCTTAATGCCGGTCGCCGCGCTGCCCAGACGGGTGCCGTCTACCACCAGCATATCGCTGGCGCTGTTGGCGCCGCCTTCATTCAACACTGTGTCAACCGTGATTTGGCCGCCGTTGGCGACAAACACGCCGTTGCCGGAAGCGCCGGGAGTCTGACCGCCGCTGATAACTAACACGTCGCCCACTGCGCCGTTGCCCATATTAATAGCGCCGCTGTTGCTGAAGGTCTGCACGCCAAGAAGCTGAGCCTGCGCCGCACCGCCGATAGCCATGCTGTTAGCCGCATAGCCGGTGCTATATTCACTACTGTTATTCAGGGTGGTGGCCAGGCCGCCGTCGCCCAACAGGGTCATTGTGCCGCTGTTAGTCACCGTACCGTTGCCGCTCAGTCCCATATTGGATACCGATACGCCGAACGTATCGCGCACGCCGTCGCCGGTGGTGTCGGTCACGCTGCGCAAGTTCCACTCGCCCGCGTTCTGGATGTCTGCGCCGTCAACGGTATCGTAGAGGTCGACGCTGCCGGTCATCACGCCTGCGTTGGTCAGGCTGAAGGAGGCCATGGCCGTGCTGTTCGCCCGGTTGCCCTGCGCATTGACGATGCTGTCAGACATCGCGCCCAGCGTACCCTTATTAGTAATAATGGAATTGCCAGCGGTACCAAGATTAATTGCAGTAGCGGTATTGTTGATCTGGCTAGGCGCTGAGTCATCAGTCCAGCCGCCGATCGCATTGACGCCTGCGCCAATCTTGATATCTGTATCACCGCTCAGTCGACGTAAACCACCGGAGATATATTCACCTGCGACAAAAATGGCTGAACCATGTACGGAGGTCGATGCATCGATCGTGCTATTTGAACCGGCAGCCAGTTCGAACTGACCATCAGTAATCGCTTCGATAGCTTTACCTGATTCGCCCTGAACCTTGATGCTGGAATTGTTAATCAGCATTGTGGTATTGCCGACGGCCTGCCCATTACCTCCCTCTACAACGGGCTTGTAATCCGTGGTGCGGCCGATAACACCGCCTTGCAGCGTGCGCGTATCCTTCCCACCGTTGACTGAAAGTGCTGAGTTATTAATTTCGATATAAGAAGTGCCTGCGTCAGATGCCAGAACACCAATCGCTCGGGTATTTGTTGAACTCGCTGCAGCAGTCAGGGAAACATCAATATCGTTGGCAACTATGCTGGCATCGCCGTTGCCGCCAGTGGTTGAGACATAAGCGCCATAGACATCTGTCGCTGAACCGGTAATTGTCGTACCCGTAAGTTTCAGTATGCCGTTACCGCCGGACTGAGGGCGAAGAAAAATTGCGCGACCCTGCCCCTGTGGCGCATTAAAGCTAAATACGCTGCCGGTGTCTTCAATAATGACATCAGTGGCATATCGCGTATTGCTTTCAAGGCCAGAAACGACGCCAACGGATGCGTCCAGCGACAGATTAAACTGATTGTTCTTTGACACAATACTGGAAATACCGCTACCAGATTCAAGGAAGTTTGTCACCGCGCCGCCGGTGCCTCCTGACGTTCCAGTGTAGGCATAGTTGAACGTTGAGCCTTCTATTTGCGTTAACGCATCACCATCCTTAACGTGATTATAAATACCCCATTTTTGCGTGACGGAAGGCGCCACGGTAAGAGTAGAGTCCGTCATACTCGTGGTTGTTTTACCGACGCCAAACGTATTGATCGCTTGAGCTTCCTGTGAGGAAATCGTGCTGCCGATAATATTAACGGCAACCGTGCCGGTTGAGCTGACCGTATTGATAGCAATGATGCCAGCAGTCGAATTTATAACGCTGCCTGCACCTATCGAGGTGAAAAGGTCACCTGTGCTATTCATATTAACGAATGGCGTAACGGTACCATCAGCGATATTCAGCGTAATGTCCGAAGTTGAGTAGGCAATACCGGTCGAATAACTGCCCGCCGCACAGGAAACCGTCGAGCCCGCAGCAGGCGCGACGCCGCCGCTACATTCGTTCGCCGCATAAGCGCCGTTTACGCTAAGCAGCGCAATCCCGGCCAACACGGCTAAAGAAACAGGGGTGCGTTTTTTGGAATAATGCGTAACTGAAGAGGTTACGCATTGATTTGCTTTATTGCTCGCCATAAATATCTATTTAATTCCCTTAAAAAAATCTATTACAAAAATTGAAATAACTAAAATGTTTCGTGATATAGGTAAAAGAATTATCTATAGGGCTCGTTGGCGGACGCTAGAATGGTGAATTGATTGCATATGCTACCGACATAAATTATATAAAAATAATTTAATATATATTTCAATCAATTAAATAAAACTAAGGGCTTGAGCCAGCCACCAATATTCCTAAAGAAATCCTACCGTTATATGCATGGTGGGCCGCTCTGACAAAGCAGAAAGCATAGAAATCCCTATCCAAGCCATGAGCAATATAATAGATCGATTAAAATGATTCAAACAACCATTTAGTCTAAACATGGACATAATTACCAATCAAACAGCACAATATTTCATTTAAGTGTAAGATTTTATGAAAAAGATCGAAGATAAGATAAAATATAGGTAATAACATTGCAGCGCATTAATAAAGATACAAATAAAGATTAATAAGAGAAATAAAAGAGATAAAAATAGCAACAATAAATTATCATTTTTTATTTTGAAAAATGTTGTTTTCAAAAATGAGAAATAGATAACATCAAATTTCAGATGCATTCCCTCTTTGAAACAATACGGACCGTCGTTTTGCATCTCACGGCGCAGGAATGCCCGTACGGCGTCACCTGGCCCGCATTTTTATGAGTAAAAGAGGTAAGAACGGTAAATCGGCAATGAAATTCTGAGAGATATTCAAATAGCCCGAACGGGCTTATCATCCTCTGAAGCAGCAAGTAAAAAGGCCCGTAACTCATCATTACGGGCCTTCTATTTAACAACGGCAGGAATTAGAACTTGTACTTAAACCCGACCGTCAACGCCGTGTCGCTGTAGCCGTCGTCGCCCAGCTGCTGCGCCACGTTGGTCCAGACGTTGGCGTGCTGACTCAGTTGGCCTTCCATACCCAGCTTCAGCTCACCGACGTTGGTGCTGCCCGCCTGACGAGTCGTGACGCCATTCATCGTTACCCCTGCGCGTTCAGTGTTATGCAGCCAGTTCGCTTCGGTGTAGACGGTAAACAGCTTGTCGCTACCCTTGTCCATGTCGCTTACGCCATCTCGGGACAGCTTCACGCCAAGGCGCGTCTGCACGTTGTTGTCGCCGTCGGACGTCACCTTGGTGCCGTTGGCTTCGCGGTGATCGTCGGCCTTCACGCCGTTCCAGATAACCTGCGCCTGCGGCGTCACGTACACGCGACTGTTTTCCCCCTGATACACCGGCATGCGGTAGCCGCCTTCCACCGACGCGCTAAAGCCCTTCATGTCGTAGCTTTCGCTCGCCAGCTGCTCGCCGTTCACGCTGGCATCAAGCCAGCTGTACTGCGCCCAGCTGTCGACGTACAGGCCGTCGAGAGACTTCGAGTCCTGATACCAGGTGGCGTACACGCCGCCGCTGTAGCCGTCAACCTTGCCCTTGGAGCTGTAGTCGCTGTGGCCGTTAACGCTCTTGCTGCTCGACTGGCCGTAGCCCAGCATCAGGCCGAGGCCCAAGCGGTCATCCTCACCGAACTGCACGCTCGCCAGTTCGCCGCCGCCCTGAATCACGTAGGTGTTGGTGGAGGTTTTGACCTGACCGCTGCCGTCTCGGAACGTGGTGCGATCGCCCTGCTGACGCAGCCACATGCTGGAGTTCTCCGCGCGCCCTTCGCGGTCTTCCAGACGCAGGTTGAACATCTTGCTGGCCGCCGCCATGTTGGCCACGTAGCTGCCCGCTTCAGGGCGGATGACGCTTTCCGGCGTAGGGCTTGGCGACAAGAATTGAGAACGTAGATACCAATTGCCGTTGTCGGCATTCGCGTCGACGCCGCCCTGATACAGTTCGTATTCGTAAGCTCCGGCAACGGCGCGGCCTCTCAGAGTGAACACGCCTGCCGCTGACTGACTGATGTCCAGTACGCGTACGACTTCAATGCCGTCATCCGTGGTCTGCGCGCCCAGGCCGCCAAGATTGTTCACCTTGATGCCAGTGGCCGAGCTGCCCAGACGGGTGCCGTCTACCACCAGCATATCGCTGGCGCTGTTGGCGCCGCCTTCATTCAACACTGTGTCAACCGTGATTTGGCCGCCGTTGGCGACAAACACGCCGCCACCGGAAGCGCCGGGAGTCTGACCGCCGCTGATGATAAGCACATCGCCCACCGCGCCGTTGCTCATGTTAATGACGCCGCTGTTGCTGAAGGTCTGCACGTTCAGGATCTGGCCCTGCACCATACTGTTGATGAGGTAACCGGTGCTGTAAGCGCCGGTACCGTCCAGAGTACTGGCCTGGCCGCTGTCGCCCAGCAGTGTAATCACGCCGCTGTTGGTAATGTGGTTGTCGCCACTGCTGCCGAAGTCTGATACCGCTACCGTCAAAGCGTCGCGAATGCGGTCACCGTCCGTGTCGGCAAATTTACGCAGGTTCCATTGTCCGGCATTGTCAACCGTGACACGAGCGTTGTCGGCGGTCATGACGCCCGTCATTTGGCCGTTAGCCTGGTTGTTAAAATGAATAGAGGCATTGGAAGCAGTAAATGAGGTAGCCAGTATCCGATCGCTATCGGACGTGATAGAACCGCTGTTGTTGACGGTATCCTGCGGCGTAGCGCTGTCATCGCTTCTGAGCATCAGGGCAACCTGTCGACCATTAACCCGTCCCCCGTTCAGGATGTTGAATGTGTTGCTGTCACTCATGTCGGCGGTAAGGCCAAACAGGGAGTCGACGTAGCCGCTGCTGCCGATAGTGATAGCTGACGTACCGCCGGTATGAGCGACGCCGCCGGACCAAGCAACGATGCCAAACGAGCTGCCGACTATGTTTCCGTTATTTTCAATGGTGATATGGTTGTTGTTTCCGGTGAGCGGTTTGGCTTCGATACCGTATTGGCCGACGCCGCGCATGGTGTCATGCAGGATATCGCCGTTATTAACGATGTTGATGGCCGCACCGTCACCACCTCGTATCTGGATGCCGCGCGTGCCAGAGCCAAGTACGTGGACTGTACCACTATTGGTGACGTCGATGACTGAGGCTCCGGCGCTGCTGGCCAGAATGCCGTAGCTGGTGTTGCCGCCGATGGTAAGATTGCCACTATTGACAATACTAATATCCGCAGCCCCATCTGCTTCAGCAAGGATAGCGGCCCCGTTAGCGCCTAACGTCTCGATCGCGCCGGCATTATCAACGGTAATCGCGCCGGTCGTTGAGAAAGCCTGAATGCCGCTGCCGTTTTCGCCGCGAGCAACAAGCTTACCCGTGTTGATTAGACTGACTGTTCCTACACCAGTGCCAAGCGTACCGTACTTACTGTCACCATAAAATGCCGCCGAGTCCAACCCATTAACGTCTATCAGATCCCCGGTGAAAGCCGCTTCTACGTCGCCCTGTGAGCTAAGAGCAGCAATACCGAATGCCGCATGCCCTGTACCATCATCCGCTCCGGACAGCTTAGCGTGAGTTATGATAGTGCCCGTGGCGCTCACTTTTGTTGAGCCGACTCTTGCCGATGCGTGAATGCCGTCAGAGTTATCGCTAAAGACTTCAATACGTGGGCCAGTATAGGCTACCTCGACATCACCGGTTCCCGTAGCCGCTGCGCGAATACCGCTGGAGTTAACCGCGTGAGTTATGATATCGCCGGAATACATCACCTTGTTAGAGCCATTCAGCGAGCTGGAAAAAATGCCATAGCTCCGGTCAGTCGCGCTGTCTGACGCCGTCGTAATTGCGCCGTTGCCGATTATAGTGATGGAGCCACTGCCCGAAGCGCGAGCATAAACGCCGTGGCTATTAGCGCCATTAGTCTGAATAGCGCCACCGTTGTGAATGAAGGTATCCGCTCCTCTACTGCTTAAATAGGCCTCGATACCGTGGGCATTATCGCCTAATGTGTCAATCCGGGCGGCAGAATCAATTTCAATCTGAAGCTCACTGTTTACCCGAATGCCAGAGTTCACGTTCGCCGCGTTTGCGCCCGAAACCGTGTTATCGACAATCAGGCGCACGCCAGAACCTATCTCTACCTTGGAGTTTCCGGTTCCGGTACTGTTAGAAAGGATTGCATTACCGCCATGTACGGTAATCGTGCCGCTGCCGGTATGAACGATGCTGGACGTGCCGTTGATAGCATTTGCCTCTATGCCGTCAGCATAGTTGGTATTATCCACATTATTGGTCAACGTCAGCTCGCCGCCGATCGTAATGATTGAATTACCGTCGGAGTTACCGCCATTAGAAACAATGCCGGTATCGCCCACCCCGTTAACAACCACTACGTTAGTTCCGGTCAGGTTAATGGCGCTGTCGCCCGCAGTTGTCTCCGCCCAAGCGCGGATACCGTGATTGCCAATCCCACCGCTGGGGTTCGTATTAACCGTGGAGTCGTTAATATTGAGCGTTGCGTTACCAGCAAGCGCCGAGACGTCAATCGCCGTGCCTATACCGGTAACATTAATATTCAGGCCATTTGCGTTCACTTCCGCATTGCCCGACGCAGCTTGACATTCCACATTGGTGGTCATTGTACCGGTCGCATCGCCGCACGCAGCGAATGCAGCCTGTGGCGTCAAAACTAGAGCAATTGCCGCAGCGACCGGGGTTCTCAAAAGCTGGCGAATGACCTGCTGGGGTAAATCGCAGCGGGAAGCTGATAAAAGATGAATAATCATATGCTTGATTTCCTTGAGGTAATTAAAAGAAATTGCTGCGAAAAACTGGGGCGGATACTTTCTTGTTATTTTCGATTTGCTGGATGGTATAGTCTTCCCTACTGAGCGTTATAAAAGCTCTGGTAGGATTTAAGCTGGAGGAAAGAAGGGGTCATGAGGCAAACTCCTTCTTACCGTTTCAAAGCTTGCTTTTGCGTTAAGGTTAATCTGAAAAATGAAGTTGTCGGTCAGGCCGCTGACGATAACTTTCTATCAGCCTCCGGCCGACAGGCGGGGTAGATATACTTAGTCTGAAAGGTTCGGTTACAGCTTTCACAGCGATAACGCTGAAACCCGGTTTTTCCTCGCCCATATTTACGAACGCCTTCCTTCTTTTCGCAGTATCTGCATATTGGAGTTATCGCTAATTTGTATGCACTCCATGCCATATATCACCTCAAAATACGATAAACGAGCATTCTTTTTACCTAGAGCTGAATGATGAAGACATGAAATAACAACAAATAGAGAATAAAATCAACATGAATAACACGCCATTTAGCCTACTCTAAATGCTATCTTTTGTATCAATCAGCAATCGTTATGGAGAAAAATAAGAAATTTCCGCCCAACGCAGCGACAAAATAATAGATCGACTTATGGCAATCAAACAATAATTTAATCTAAAAATGGACTCATAAAACCACAAAACAGATTAACATTCTAACCCAATGATAAAACCAATAAAAAAGATCGAATATAATATAAAAATCAGCCAATAACGTTAAAACTCTATTGGTATGTAAAAAAATAAGCATTTGTCAAAAAGAAAAAACAAGCTCATAAAATATCATCTACTCATTAACAATAATTCAATCCACAGAGATCGCGCACAGAAACAATGAAATAGGAGAGCCACACGAAGGCGAAAATATTAGTAGAAAGATCTTTCAAGCCCCCTCGTCACCTATTAAGGCAAACAAAATGGAAAACAGTTTTCCTCTATCGCCAATATAATACGGCGTCAGCCCATAAACAAAACACCCTGTGAACCATACGCTCACAGGGTGGAAGTGGCTATCTTATTGCCCTACGGATCCGAGATCCGTAGGGCAATAGGCATCGTACGCTCATTAAATCTTGGGAATGCGCAGCACCTGCCCCGGGTAGATCTTGTCCGGATGGCTCAGCATCGGCTTATTGGCCTCAAAGATAACCATGTACTTATTGGCGTTGCCGTACTGAGACTTGGCGATGGCGCTCAGCGTGTCGCCCTTCTTCACGGTATAGAAGTTACCCTCTTCTGAAGGCTGCTCGACGTTCAGCCTGTTTTCAACCTGGCCAATGCTTGCTACGTTGCCAAGGATCACCATCAGCTTTTCTTTAAGCTCTTGATCCGCGGCTTCACCGCCGACGACCACGGTGTCGTCTTTAACGTCGAGTTCTATCTTATCCATGCCCGGCAGGCCCACCTTGTTCAGGTGTTCCTTGAGCTTAGCGACCTTATCTTCCGGTTTGCTAGAGACGTTATCCCAAAGCTTCTCGCCCGCTTCCTTTACAAAATTGAATAAAATTCCCATTCTCTTCTCCAACAAGGACATAAGTGAAAACGCATCGGCGGAAAGGGAGAGAAAATGCTCCCTTTCGCCAAGTGCAGTCCCGTACATTATAGACCGCTATACAACGCATTCACCAGTTTCCCAACGTTCTATCTCCGTACCGGTGATAAATAGTTGAGTAAAACCATCAACTTCGCGCATATAGGCGATGTATTTCCCATTGGGTGAGAACACGACCGCATCGGGACAAGGGTGGTTTTCCGCCCGCTTTTCCGTCAGGCGCGTAACCACGCCGCTGTTGACGTCGCACAGCACCACGCTGCCGTCCATCACGAACGCCAGGCTGCGCCCGTCCGGGCTCCAGGTAAAGGCTGACTGTACGCCGAACTCACCGTCCGTGACCTGCTTAAGCTCGCCGCCCTGCGGAGAAACCAGCCAAACTTGCACCACGCCGGAGTCGTCCTTCATCAAAAAGGCGATTTTGCTGCCGTCGGGCGAACTGCGCAGCCAGTGGCGGGGCACGGTCGCCACGCCGGGAAAGCGCCTGTCCACCGTGTGGGTTAAACGGCGCTGCGTAACGGACGCCGGCGGCGACGGCATGGCGTCCGGCGTTCCCGCCAGCGGGCCAATACTGGGCTTGGCGTAGTCATCCAGCGCCGGCGGCAAATCGACGATAAACACTTCCGGCACCTTCTCGCCGCCCTCATCGCGGGTATCGCCAATAAAGGCCAGCGCCCAGCGCTGTCGGCTTCCGTCGGCCTTTACGTAACCCTCACTGCCAATCCAGCCCTCCTCGTAGGCGCAGCTGATTTCATCGCTGCCGGGTTCCGGATGCGCCGTCGTTTGGCTCACCAGCACGCAAAAGTGGCTGCCGTCGTACTCTCTGGGGTGCTGCTTATCTACCGAAACGGGATGCAGCGGGACGGCGACGCCGACGTTGCGCTGATCAAATTCCGCGCCGCGCTCATGCATCAAGCGATCGTTATAGGTAAAGCTCAGGCGGCTGCCGTCCGGGCTGAAAACGTGAACGTGAGAACCGCCGCGCAGCGCGCCCGGCGTAAACGGCGGCGTGATGTCCATGGCGTCCAGCGTGACGGCGCGCTTTCGGTCCGGTTCGGAGACAATAACCCCGCGTCGGCAGTGAAAGTCATAATGCCACTGCGCGTCCGGCTTTTCCGGGCTATGAATAAACGCATAGCGAACGGGCTCGGCAGGGCTAACCGTCACTACGCCGACAAAGCTTTCAGGCTCAGCCTGATACACCACTTCTACTTCACAAGTTTCAACGTTCACCCTCTCAATGGTTTCTCCGGTAAACGACGCGCCGCTGGGACGAACGTCGTAAACCAGCCATTGGCTGTCCGGCGTCCAGACGTTAACGTTAGTTAACTGGTGGTTGCAGGGCGTATAGGTCACCTGTTTATCAGTCTCTTTCATGGTTGCTCCTGCTTGTCGCCTTTGGATATTTTCATGTTGCAAGATAAATACAGCCCTGTCACGGGCGGGTGATAAAAAATTCGGTGCGATACCGCAAAAGGCGTCGAAAAAGGCCATTTTTCTCGACACCTATTGAGCAACAAGATAAAACTAGCCCATTACGTCAAAAATTTCAGGAGGCCCGATGGATTCGCTTATTCGCCAAATTGTTGACGCCCACACCGCCATTCGCCCCCAGGTTAGAGTCACGCCGCTGGAGCTCAGCGCTCCGCTCTCCTTAATAAACGGCTGCGAAATATTCCTCAAGTGCGAACACATACAGCGCACCGGCTCGTTCAAGTTTCGCGGCGCGGTGAACAAGATCCGCCTGTTGAACGATAGTGAGAGAAAAAGCGGCGTGATTACCGCTTCGACCGGCAACCACGGGCAGGCGCTGGCGCTCGCGGCGCGCTCCTCCGGCGTACCCGTCACCGTTTACGCGCCCGCGACGGCGGCAAAGGTCAAACTGGAGGCTATGCGCACCTTCGGCGCACGGGTTGAACTGGTAGAAGGCGACGCGCTGGCGGCGGAAAAGGCTGCGGCCGAACAGGCCGCCGAGCAGGGCAAGCTGTTCGTCTCACCCTATAACGATATCGACATTATCGCAGGCCAAGGAACAGTGGGCGCCGAGCTGTACGACCGGGCGCCGGATCTTGACGCCGTATTCGTCTCCGTCGGCGGAGGCGGGCTCATCTCCGGCGTTGGCAGCATAATGAAAAAGCTGTCGCCCAAAACGCAGATTATCGGCTGCTGGCCGGAAAATGCGACCGCCATGTACTCAAGCCTTCAGGCGGGGAAAATCATCGACGTTCCTGAGCGCGACACGCTGTCCGACGGCACGGCGGGCGGCGTTGAGCCCGGCTCAGTCACCTTCCCGCTCTGCCAGCGGGTTATCGACCGCTGCGAACTGGTTAGCGAACAGGAAATTCGCCGCGCTATGCGGCTGCTGGCAAGCACCGATCGCTGGATGATAGAGGGCGCAGCCGGCGTTGCGCTGGCGGCGGCCCTGCGCCTGACGCCGGAGTTTAAAGGAAGAAAGATTGCGGTCGTGCTGTGCGGAAGAAACATCGTTTTGGAAAAGTATCTTCAGGCTATTGCTGAACAATAGCGACTCGGCCCACTTACAGCTCCATATACATCGCAATACGCGGAACGCGGCTCCACGTTTGTTCCTGTACCAGCGCGCCTTGCAGAAACGTCGGCATTGCGCGCTGTTCGAATTCGTTAAAGCCGATGCGGCGGTAAAAGGGCCCGTTCCACACCACGTCGCGAAAGGTAGTCAGCCCCACGTAGCGGCTTCCCTGCATGCGCGACCAGACGATGGCGGTTTCTATCAGGCGGCGGCCAATTCCACGACGGCCAAACTCAGGGTGAACGCCCACCTCTTTTACCCATCCCCAGTCGCCGACGGCGTCCATCAGGATAAAGCCCATGGGCTCATCATGTGCGCTCACTGCCACCCACAGCCGCTTTTGTGCCTGCGCCTGCTCCAGCGTCGACATCGGCAGCGTCTGCTGCTGTTCCTCTTCGGGCAAAATATCATAAGAAAACAGCGAGGCCGCCGCCCTCTCAATGCCTGCGATAGCAAAAAGATCGTCAACCTGACTCAGGCGAATGGGGTAATGTCCATACTCGACCATCATAGGCACTCCTTTTGTCAGTGATAAAAATCAACGGCACAGCATCTGACGTGATGTCGATACGGCTTTCGCACCGTATAATATTACTTAGTTTATTCTAAGCTGACGCAGTTTGCCGCGCCGCACGTTCATCAATCGGGCAACTCTATGACAATGTCTAACTCCGCTTCTCTCGCCGAGTCCCCTGTTCTTCGGCAAAAGATCGGCCTGCTTCGCCGCCTGCGCAATCAGGACAAAACGCCGGTCGCCGTACTGATACTGGCCGCCGTCGTCGGCTCTCTGGCAGGGCTTTTGGGCGTGCTGTTCGAACACGCCGTTAACTGGGTTAACCACCAGCGGCTGTTTGGCGTCGGCCACGCGGCCGGAAACCCCCTGTTGATTTGGCCGGCGGTATTTATCAGCTCCGCGCTGTTGGCCATGTTCGGCTACTATCTGGTGCGCCGCTTCGCCCCGGAGGCGGGAGGCTCAGGCATCCCGGAAATCGAAGGCGCGCTGCAGGAACTTCGCCCCGTACGCTGGTGGCGGGTGCTGCCGGTGAAGTTTTTCGGCGGGCTCGGCACGCTGGGTGCAGGCATGGTGCTTGGACGTGAAGGGCCGACGGTGCAAATGGGCGGCAACGTGGGCCGAATGGTGGTGGATATCTTTCGCGTTAAGGCCACCGAGGCGCGGCACACTTTGCTGGCGACCGGCGCGGCGGCAGGTATGTCGGCGGCGTTCAACGCGCCGCTGGCGGGCATTTTGTTTATCATCGAAGAGATGCGCCCGCAGTTTCGCTACAGCCTGATTTCCATCAAGGCGGTGTTTATCGGCGTGATTATGTCCAGCATCGTATTTCAGCTGTTTAACGGCAGCCGGCCGGTGATTGAAGTGGCGCGCCTTTCCTCCGCGCCCATTAACACGCTGTGGCTTTATCTGGTGCTAGGCATGATTTTCGGCGTCGTCGGCGTGCTGTTCAACCGCCTGCTCATCGCCATGCAGGACGTCTTCGCCCGCGTCTACCGCAACGACTGGCGCAGGTTTGTCCTGACCGGCGGGCTTTTAGGCGGGCTGTGCGGCATTATCGGCATTATCCAGCCGGAAGCGGCGGGCGGCGGATTTTCCCTTATCCCCATCGCGGCGGCGGGTAACTACTCGCTCGGCGTGCTGATGTTCATCTTTATCGCCCGCATTATCACTACCGTACTGTGCTTTAGCTCCGGCGCGCCGGGCGGCATCTTTGCGCCTACGCTCGCCCTCGGCACCCTGTTCGGCACCGCGTTCGGTACCGCGGCCATCTGGCTGTTCCCCCAGTACGGGCTGGAAGTAGGCACCTTCGCCATCGCCGGCATGGGGGCGCTGTTCGCCGCCACGGTGCGCGCACCGCTGACGGGCATTGTCCTTGTGCTGGAAATGACCGACAACTATCAGCTGATCCTGCCGATGATCGTCACCTGCCTGGGCGCAACCCTGCTGGCGCAAGCGCTGGGCGGCAGGCCGCTCTATTCGGTGCTGTTGGAGAGAACGCTGGAAAAGCAGGAGCGGGAGAAACAGTCACCGCCCGCGGCGTCCCACTAAACGTTCAACGTTGAGGTCACTGACGGATGAAAAGACGAGTCATAGCTATCGCTGCCATCGTGCTGTCTAGCGGCGCTCTTTTCGCTCAGGCGGATACGCTCATCGCCCCCGCGCCGACGGCAAAAATGGACGGTCAGAATAAGACCGTCGCCTTTTACGGCAACTCCTACACACACTACAACAATAATTTAAACACCCGCCTGCGGGATCTCGCCCGCTCGCTGCTGCCCGAGCGCGCCAAGGGGTATAGCTATCGGGGTATTACCATCTCCAGCGGCAGGCTGGGGTGGCACATACCCAACGTTCAGTTCCAGAATACGCTACAAAAATGGGACGTGGTGGTGCTACAAGGAAACTCCAACGAGCCGATCGCCAAAGAAGAGAGTACTCGCAGGTATTTCACCGAGTCGGCGACTCAAATGGCCAAAATCGCCCACGAGGCGGGCTCGAAGGTCGTTTATTTCATGACCTGGGCAAAGCTTAAAAAGCCGGAAGAAACGCAGAAACTGGCCGAAGCCTATATCGATATCGCGCGGAAAACGGGCGGATACGTCGCTCCCGTCGGCCTGGCCTTCGAGAAGGCGATGAAAACGCACCCGGAAATTCGCCTCTACCACAGCGACAATATGCACCCGTCACTGGCCGGAACCTATCTGGCCGCCTGCGTATTCTTCGCTACGCTTTATAATCAGTCGCCGGTCGGCGGAGATGCCCCCGTAGACGGCGACATGTCAAAAGAAACGACGACGATATTACAGCACATCGCGTGGGACACCGTTAACGAATTTCACGCCCCGGCCAACTAGGCCGCAGGCGCTGTTCGCATTAGGCCTTACGGCATCAAGTCCGTCTGGCGCGTCTCTTTCCCCAGCCAAATCACCGCCAGCACGCCGACAAAAATCGATGCGCAGAACAGGGCGAAAATCAGCGAAATCGAGGCGTTCATCGCCACCATGTAACCCACCATCAGCGGCCCGAGAATACCGCCGACGCGGCCAACCGAGGCCGCCATGCCCGCGCCGGTGGCGCGAATAGCGGTCGGATACTGCTCCGGCGTATAGGCGTACAGCGCTCCCCACGCGCCGAGGTTAAAGAACGACAGCAGCATGCCGAACGTCAGCAGTTGAGCGATAGAGTCGGATGCGCCAAAGAAGTAAGCGCAGACGGCGGTGCCGGTCAGGTAGCTCGCCAGGACAAACTTGCGGCCGTAGCGCTCAATCAGCCAGGCGGCGGTGAAGTAACCGGGCAGCTGGGCCAGCGTCATGATCAGCACGTACTGGAAGCTTTTCACCAAACTAAAGCCTTTTAGCATCACCACGCTAGGCAACCACAGGAACATGCCGTAGTAAGAGAACACCACGCAGAACCAGAGGATCCACAGCATCACCGTCGCGCGGCGGTAGTCCGCCGACCACACCGCCCGTACGTTCTCCATAATGGAGGGACGTCGCTTTTGCGCCGCCATTTCGGTATAGCGCGGCGAATCGGGCAGGTGCAGGCGCAGATAGATGGCGTAAAACGCGGGTAGCGCACTTAGCAGCATCGCCGCGCGCCAGCCGTAGTCGGGAATGACGAAATAGGCGATAAGCGCCGCCGCCAGCCAGCCAAAGGCCCAGAAGCTTTCAAGCAGGACGACGATCCGCCCCCGCTCGTGGGATTCAACGCTTTCAGACACCAGCGTCGACGCCACCGGCAGCTCGCCGCCCAGCCCCATACCGATGACAAAACGCAGCGCCAGCAGCGCTGCCAGCGTGGAGACCAGCGCCGTCAGGCCGCTGCCGACGGAGAACAGCAGCAGCGTAACGATAAAGGCCGACTTGCGCCCGGTTCTGTCCGCCATGACGCCGAAGACGAACGCGCCGACCGCCATGCCGATAGAGTTTATGCTGCCAATCCACCCCAGCTGCTGCGCGGTCAGGCCCCAGTCCTGCTTTAGCGCCGCCAATAAAAACGACAGCAGTCCGACGTCCAGCGCGTCGAACATCCAGCCCAGCCCGGCGATCGTCAGCAGCCGACGCTTAGTGACGGTTTTTTGCAACCCAGCCTTCTGCGAGGTCGTTGTCTGTAGCACCCGGAGAGTCCTCATCGTTGGTAAAAAAGAAGAAAATCGAACGACTTTCTTTAGACAAAACGCCCCCAGAAAGCGCGCCGCCTATGTGATAACAGCATACGCAATCGTTTACAACACATTTTTTTGCCTCACTTTGTTCACTCTCCGTTCTATAGTAGTATCTCAAAAATATTATCTTCATTCGTTACGCTACCCGTTGAGTTAATTGATGGACCAACTACACCAACACTGGCTGTTTGCGCTCTCCGCCCCCACGGCGGCGATGAACCTTGACTATGGCGCATCCTACACCGCCCCCAATTTCTACCCTAACGACTCTGAACTGGATTTAACCAACAGTTGGGATATCGACTCCAAATCCAGCCTGATCGAAACCGTTACCCGCATGGTGGACGACGGCCATGCGGAAAACTTGGCGTCTCCCTACTACCTGTGGCACCGCCTGACGCCAAGCCGCTGGAAAGACTACTGCGCCTCTCAGGAAGCGTACCGGCTGCCGGCATTAGAGTTTGTCGCCGGCACCGCCATGGTGTGCGGCGACGGCGGCATTCGAGCCTGGGACCTGAGCCGAATGGGCTTTTTATGCCGCATCGGCGTGCTCAACGGCTGGCTGACGGAAGAAGAAAGCCTGTGGTTTCAAAGCCGCATCGCCCGGCGCGCCCGCCACTATTACGCCAACTGGCACACCTACACGGCGGGATTCGTTACCGGCAGAACCTACTGGCTTGCGCTACAGGAGGAAGACCCCGACTTAAAGCGCTGCGCCCTCAACAATCAGGGCCTGCAGGACGGCAACGTCACGCTGTGCAATCGGCTGCTGGGCGGCGAAGACAGCCCCTATATGCACCTCCCCTGGGATATCGATATGGAGCAGGTAGACATGGACAAGCCCGACTCTCTGGCGGAGGTTGACTGGCAATGAGCTTGAACTGCTGGGAAATTCTGGGCATCGAGCCCACTGATGACAAAAACGCTATTCGCGACGCCTACCGTAAAAAGCTGCCTCAGCACCATCCGGAAAAGGATCCGGACGGCTTTAAAAATCTTCGTCTGGCCTATGAAGAGGCCAACAAGAGCGCGCAGGCAGCCTTTAAGCCCGTCTCTGCGCTCGTCGATGCGCCGCTGTCGCTAAAAGACCTGCCCGCAAACGAAGACGAAGGAGAAACTCGGGAAGAGGTTCAAGGTGATGCGCTGCCTTCAGACGTCACCGAGGTCCTCAACGCGCTGCACCAACTGCTGGATACGCCGGAAAAACGCTATGAGCCGTTGGCCTGGCACGAGTTTATCCAACGGCTGGATATGCACTCTATCAGCACCGTTAACCAACTGTGCTGGCCGCTGCTGGACGTTTTAGAAGACGCCAATAATCTGTCAAAAAACTGCGCTCGCCTGCTGTCTGAACGCCTGCGTTGGAAACAGCGCTTAAGCGAGCTGTCGGGAGAACGGTTCCAGTTCGTCGAACGCTTTCTCCACTTTCTGGAAAAAGACGACTTTTTCGATATGACGCAGCTGTCTGCGCTGCCGCTGCCGGCTCAAAACGCCATCGTCGATCATATCGAGACCATTCACTACCTGTTCTGGGAGCGTCCGACGTGGATGCTCAGCGCCTATCTGGAACAGCATCACGTCACGTATTGGCCCGATTCGCCGGAGCTGATGGCCCTGCGCTGCCGCTGGTACGCCCATGCGGGGATCGGCGATGAAGGACTGCTGGCCTACTGCTTAGAGCAGATGACCGACAACCCGGACGACGTCGACTGGCTATGGCTGTACGCGTCGCACTGTTCGCTGTGCGGGCACAACGAGCGCGCGCTGCCGTTCTGGATCCGCCTGCACGATCGGGAGCTCCACGCCGGCGCCGAAGCCTGGCTGCTCTCCTGGTGTCAGGAGTTCTCGCCGCAGAAGCTGCCGCTGCTGATACAGGCGCTGGACAGGCCTCAGTACCCCGACGCAGAGGGCATCGCGCCGGACGCGCCGACGCAAAGCTACCTGACGCGCACGCAGACCAGCAAAACCCTGCTGCGCTGGAGCGAGTCCTCCCTGTTGGAGCTGCCGCCGCTCGCCGCCGACTACGCCGTCTGGCGGGCCGCCAAAGGGCCGCAAACGTCGGTGCTGCGCCACCTGATTGCGGAAAACGGTTACGACCCGCTGCTGCGCCTGTACCGCCACGCGGCTATGCTGCACCTGGGCGACGAAACTCTGCTGCAGCAGATTATCGATGAGCCCCTGCCGGACAGCGCGCTGGACGCCTTTATCCTGCGCGGCCTTCAGCGTCAGGCGCAGGAGAACCTGCGCTGGCTGCAAACCTCTTCGGTGATAAAGGCGTTTGTCGAGTGGCTGACGCCTGAAACGTCCGCGCCGCTTCCCGATGCGTTCGCCAATAAGGATTCCGACGCCAGCCAGCAGGCGATGAACTGGATACGCCGCAGCCGCTGGTTGGAGACGCACCAGCTTCAAAAGCTGGTGGACAGCGAGCAGTTCGGCGGCAGTCTGGATATCGTCACCGACTGGATAAGCTTTATCACGCTCAACAACAGCATGCCGCTGCCCGCGCCCAAGCAGGATGAAGACTACTGGGACTGGTGCCGCAAGCGCTATGCGCTGGCGCTGCTGCTGGAAACGCCGGCCGAGGCGCTGCCGATGCTGCATCAGGTTCGCGGCCTGACCGTGGAGGCCGACCACCCGCTGTATACGCTGTGGGAGCGGGTGCAGGGGCTTCAGGGCGATGGGGATCTGGTCGCTCAGTATCGCGACAGCCTGACGCTGTCCTACATTCTGCAATACCACTCATGGACGCGCCTGCCCATCACGCCGGAGCAGTATCTTGAGAACAACCAGACGACGACCTCCTATTCCGCCGATCACTTCTACCTCAGCAGCCAAACGTGGCGCGAGCGCATCTGGCGCTCAAACAACTACCACCAGCTGGTGTTTTACGCCGCCTGCGCCTACTGCGGCCACAACAGCCCGGTCGAACGCTTTACCAAAATCATGGAAGACATGACGCTGGATAAAGAGCAGGAAACCGCGATGCGTAAGGCGCTGATTGAGCTTAAGCCCTACGCGTTCGCCCAAAACGTTCGCCATCCGCGCCTGCTGATGTTGATAAACGAAATCACGGCGCTGCGCAAAAGCGATCGCTACGTTACTCCACAGCCGCGGCAGAAGGCGCTATCAGAGTGCATGTCCGATGAGAAAGAGGACGTTACTTTACGGCTGGCGGCGAAGCTTTTGCTACAGGAAGCCAGGCAGCGAGAAAAACGTCAGGGGTCGGACAAAAAGCCAAGCCGCTTCTGGCAGTTCTGGCGTTTCAACACGCGCCTTAACCGCAGCGGCTATCTGGCGCAGGTGCTGGTGGGCACCATAGCGGCCTATTTTGTCTCCCGTTTTGCCATTTCGCTGTCGTCGGACGTCAACGGCCCAATGCTGTTTGGCTTTCTGATGCTGCTAAACGGCGCAAGCGCCGTCGTTCGGCGCATCAACGATATAGGACTCGGCCTGCTGGCCACCGTTTGCGTGATTATCCTTATCTTTGTTGTTACCCCTGCGGCCCTGATTTTGCTTCTCATCCCAGGGACGCAGTCATCCACCAACGCTGGCCCACCGCCGGAAAGGTGGTTCAATCTCTGACCTGAAACGCTAAAAAAGCGAGGCGCCCGATGAAGAAAACCTACAGAATTGCCGCCATTCCCGGCGACGGTATCGGCAAAGAAGTGTTACCGGAGGGCGTCCGCGTACTGCAAGCGGCGGCCAAACGCTGGGATCTCAACCTCTCTTTCGAGACCTTCGAGTGGGCCAGCTGCGACTACTACGAGCAGCACCAGAAGATGATGCCGGACGACTGGTTTGAGCTCTTAAAGCCGTTCGACGCCATCTACTTCGGCGCCGTCGGCTGGCCGGATCGGGTGCCGGACCATATCTCCCTTTGGGGCTCGCTGCTGAAGTTCCGCCGCGAGTTCGATCAGTACGTCAACTTAAGGCCGGTGCGGCTGTTCCCCGGCGTGCCCTGCCCGTTGGCGAATAAGAAGCCCGGCGACATCGATTTCTACGTAGTGCGGGAAAACACAGAAGGGGAATATTCTTCCCTCGGCGGCCGCATGTTTGAAGGCACCGACCGCGAATTCGTAGTGCAAGAGTCGATTTTCACCCGCCACGGCGTCGACCGCATCCTGAAGTTCGCCTTTGAGCTGGCGCAAACTCGCCCGAGAAAGCTTTTGACCTCCGCCACCAAGTCCAACGGTATGGCCATCAGCATGCCCTACTGGGACGAGCGCCTGGCGCTGATGGCAAAAAATTATCCTGAAATCCGCTGGGACAAGCAGCACATCGACATCCTCTGCGCCCGCTTCGTGCTCAACCCGGAGCGCTTTGACGTGGTGGTCGCCTCCAACCTGTTCGGCGACATTCTTTCCGACCTCGGCCCGGCCTGCGCCGGCACCATCGGCATCGCGCCGTCGGCCAACATCAACCCGGAACGCAACTTCCCATCGATGTTTGAGCCGGTGCACGGCTCTGCGCCCGATATTTACGGCCAGAACATCGCCAACCCGATAGCCACCATCTGGACCGGCGCCATGATGCTGGACTTCCTGGGGGACGGCGACGAGCGCTACCGCGCCGCCCACGACGGCATTTTGCGGGCCATAGAGCAAACCATCGCCAGCGGCCCCAAAACCCGCGACCTCGGCGGCCGGGCCTCCACGCAGGAGGTAGGCCAAGCGATCGCCGAGCTGTTATAGCGCTCACAGCGCCTTCGGATTGGGATGGGCTATTCTTAACGGATAGCCCAGACTGATAACAAACTGATTAAATCAGCTTCAGTGAAAATTCCGACCGAAAACACACTGTGCTTATATCATCACTGTGCTCGGCCGGAAGAGCGCCTGAATTAGCTTTGGGAGTGCGGCGGGCCTAGGCTGCCTACGGGCACTTCGTTGGCTTACGCCAAGTCGACCCCCACGGCACCCTCTCCCGCCGTTTAGCCCCGTAAGTTTTATTCAAACCCTTTGTTAACAATCTCTAGACTATCCTTAATGGGTAGCCCTGAAAATCAAGAATGGAGGCCCTTCCATGCAGTTAAGCGATCCTGCGCTGTTTAAACAGCACGCGTTTATCAACGGCATCTGGCTTTCCGCCGCAAGCCAAAAAACCCTCGACGTCACCAATCCCGCCACCGGCGAACGGCTCGGTCAGGTCCCCGATATGGACGAAAACGACGCGCTGCTGGCGGTGGAGGCGGCGAAGCTCGCTCTGGTCGGCTGGCGGGCGCTGCCGGCGCAAAAGCGGGCCGCCCTGCTGCGCGACTGGTTCGAATTGATGCTGGCGCACAGTAAAGATCTCGCCATGCTGATGACGCTGGAACAGGGAAAGCCGCTGGCCGAAGCCGAAGGAGAAATCCGCTACGCCGCGTCGTTTATTGAATGGTTTGCCGAGCAGGCCAAGCGCACCAACGGCGAAATAATCCCTTCCCCCTCTGCGGACCGCCGCCTGATGGTGATTAAGCAGCCGGTCGGCGTATGCGCCGCCATTACGCCGTGGAACTTCCCGTCCGCCATGATTACCCGCAAGGCCGCGCCCGCGCTGGCGGCGGGCTGCACCATGGTTATCCGCCCCGCCACCGAAACGCCCTTTTCGGCGCTGGCGATGGCGGAGCTGGCCTCCCGTGCCGGCATTCCCGCCGGCGTCATCAACGTCATCACCGGGCGCTCCGGCCCCATCGGCGGCGTGCTGACCACCCATCCGGAGGTGCGCAAGCTGACGTTTACCGGCTCGACAGAGGTCGGAAGGCTTTTGATGCGCCAGTGCGCCGACAGCGTGAAAAAGCTCTCCCTTGAGCTTGGCGGCAACGCGCCGTTTATCGTGTTTGACGACGCGGACCTCGACGCCGCCGTTGAGGGCGCCATCGCCGCCAAGTTTCGCAACGGCGGGCAAACCTGCGTATGCGCCAACCGCTTTTACATCCAGCGCGGCATCTACCCGCAGTTTACCGGGCGCTTCACCCAGCGGGTGCGCGAGCTTAAGGTGGGGAATGGGCTAGAGGAAGGCATAGACATCGGCCCGCTGATTAACGCCGACGCGGTGAAAAAGGTGAACGAGCTGGTGGAAGACGCCGTAGCCCGCGGCGCCCACGTGCTGACGGGTAATACGCCCCACCCATTGGGCGGCAACTTTATGACGCCCACCGTGCTTGGCAACGTCCGCCACGGCTCGCGCGTACTGGATGAAGAGATCTTCGGCCCCGTAGCTCCACTGGTGGTGTTCGACAACGAAGAGGAGGCCATCCGGCTGGCCAACGACACCATTTACGGCCTGGCCGCCTACTTCTACAGCCAGAACGCCGCCCGCCTCTGGCGCGTGGGCGAAGCGCTGGAGTACGGCATGGTCGGCATCAACACCGGGCTTATCTCCAACGAAGTCGCCCCGTTCGGCGGCGTTAAGCAGTCCGGCCTCGGCCGCGAAGGCTCCACGCACGGCATCGATGAGTATTTGGAGATGAAGTATTTGTGTCAGGGGTTTTGAATAGGGTCTGACAGCAGTTCATAAATTAACGCTTTGGTCGTCGGCAGCCTACGCGCTGGCGGCCGTATTATTTTCTCAGCGCTATTACATTGGCTATTCCCACTCCTATTTCAGGCAAAAATATTTATAAAGCCTTTTTCTATCACTGCCTTTTCCAGCAAACATTGAGCAATAAGGAAACGGCGCCAACTTACTCATCCTCGTACATATAAAAAGCAAAAATAACACATTGGATACGATTTTCCATAAAAATTAGAAAGTTACCATTGCGCCATATTATTCCATTTAATATTATGCAACCCGTTTATTAATAGAAAACAAATTAATGGAAAACGTTTTCGGATGGATACCCGCTCCCTCGCTACATTTGCGCGCTGCGCTTTACCTTTTTTGATTGTTTCTTTCTCTTGGCCAGCGCTATCCGCACCGCTGCCCATGACGGACACCAATACGCAGGAACTCTTGCGTCAGCAGGAACGCGAGCGCCAGCTGAGAGAGCAGCTCGACAAACAGCCGGACGTGCGAACTGAACTCCCCGAAGCTGACGGCCAAGACGCAACGTTGCCGATAAACGAATCCCCCTGTTTTCGCATCGACAACGTTGCGCTTATCGGCGATGCAGCTGACCGTTTCCAATGGGCGCTATCCGCAGCAAACCGGGGCCAAGACGTTGTTGAAGGCCGCTGCTTAGGTTCTCAAGGAATTAATCTTGTCATGCGGCGCATTCAAAACGCGATTATCGCCAAAGGGTTTGTCACTACCCGAATTTTCGCAGGCCCGCAGGATTTGACGCAGGGCGCGTTGACGCTCACGGTCGTCCCCGGCCGCATCCGTGAAATTCGCTATGCCGACGGCAGCGACGGGCAAACGCTTACGCTTTTGACGGCGCTGCCCGCGCGTGCGGGCGACATTCTTAACCTGCGCGACGTCGAGCAGGGGCTGGAAAACCTAAAGCGCGTACCGACCGCAGAAGCCGATATTCAGATAGAGCCGACGGACAACGCGGGAGAAAGCGACCTGACGATCGTACGCAAGCAGCAGCTACCGCTGCGCGTATCGCTGTCGATGGACGACTCCGGCAGCAAAAGCACGGGGAAATATCAGGGCGCCTTTTCACTCTCCGTAGACAACCCGCTGCGTATGAACGACCTGTTTTACGTCAGCGCCGGACACAGCCTGTTTGGCGACAGCAACCCACGCGACGGTCAGAAAGGTACCGAGAACTATAACGCCTACTACTCTATTCCCTACGGATACTGGCAGCTCAGCGTTTCAGCCAGCCAGTACGACTATCATCAAACCGTCCCTGGCTACCAAAGCGACTATAAATACAGCGGTAAAAGCAAAAACGCCGATGCCAGGCTCTCACGCATCCTCTATCGCGACGGCTCGCGCAAAACTACCGCCAGCGTGCGCGGCTGGATGCAGGAGTCAAAAAACTTTATCGATGACGCTGAGGTGGAAATCCAGCGACGCCGTACCGCAGGCTGGGAACTGGGCCTGAATCATCGGGAGTTTATCGGCAGCGCCATCGTTGATGCCAACGTGTCGTGGCGCCAAGGCACCGGCGCGTTTAACGCCATTACGGCTCCGGAAGAAGAGTTCGGCGAAGGCACCTCACGCCCGCGCATTCTTAACGCCGACCTGCAATACAACCAGCCGTTTAGCCTCGGGCCGCTGAACCTGCGTTACAGCAACCAGTGGCGGGCGCAGTGGAACCAGACGGCCTTAATCCCGAATGACCGTTTTTCCATCGGCAACCGCTATACCGTGCGCGGCTTTGACGGCGAGTACACGCTCGCCGGCGAGCGCGGCTGGTTTGTGCGCAACGACTTAGGGCTGGCGCTAGGGCAGTACAACCAGGAGCTTTACGTCGGTATGGACTACGGCGAAGTGGACGGCCCGTCAACCGAATGGATTATTGGCCGCCATCTGGCCGGGGCGGTTGTGGGCCTGCGCGGCGGCCACGGGCCATTCAGCTATGACCTGTTTACCGGCTGGCCGGTGAGTAAACCGGACGGCATGCCGGTTTCCAACGTCACCTACGGCTTCAATGCCAACCTGTCGTTTTAAGGGGAGCCGATGATGAAACAGGATATCAACGTCATTGCGCCTGCGCTGACCGGTAAGCCGGTTGACGAGGCGTTCATCCTTGGCAGCGCCGTCTGGCTATGGATGCACTCACCGCTACATCGGGAAACCCCGCTGCTGGCGCTGCAGGACGTCCTGCTGCCCGCCATTAAGCACCGCCAGTTCGTCATGGCGTTCGAAAACAACAGGCCGGTGTTTTATCTAAGCTGGGCAAAATTGAACGAAGCCACTGAATCCCGCTATTTGCAAAAAGACGTAATGCACTTGGCTACCTCCGAATGGGACAGCGGCGAGCGGCTGTGGTTTATTGACTGGATTGCTCCGTTCGGCCACACCCGCGCCATGAATAACTGGGTTCGCAGTCGGCTATTTGCGGGTAACTTTTGCGCCCGCAGTGTCTATCACCGACAGCACAAGCCGCACGGCAAATCTATTCAACAATTTCGGGGAGTGGCCGTACCGCTCGCTGTCGCAACGCACTGGTTTGACAGCCATCCCGTCAGTTTCGGTCTACAAAAAACGTTGAGCGAAGGAACGCAATCATGAACAAAGGCATGTATCGGCTGGTATTTAACAAAGCGCGCGGCGAATTAATGGCCGTGGCCGAATTCGTTACCGGGCATCAGAACGGCGCTACGCCGCGACCGTCTTCGCCGAAGGCAAATAGCGTGACCGTTGGGCTGCGCATCCTCGCCTTTAGCCTGCTGTGCGCGCTTAATCTGGTATGGGTTTCCCCCGTTCAAGCGCAAAGCCACATCGTCGCTGACCCGAGCGCCCCGCGAAATCAACAGGCGCAGGTGCTGCCTGCGGGCAATAACCCGAATATCCCGGTTATTAACATCCAAACCCCGAACGGCAAAGGCGTTAGCCGTAATACCTACAGCCGATTCGACGTCGGCCCTGACGGCGCGGTGCTCAACAACGCCCGAACGAATCAGGGCAGCCAGTCGCAGTTAGCGGGCTATGTAGGCGCCAACCCGAATCTGGCCAGCGGCAGCGCGCGCGTTATCCTCAACGAAGTCAACGCCCGCGATCCGTCACAGCTGCGCGGCTATATTGACGTAGCCGGGCAAAAAGCCCAAGTTATCGTCGCCAACCCGGCGGGCATCACCTGCGACGGCTGCGGCTTTATCAACGCCAACCGCGCCACGCTTACCACGGGTACGCCGCAGTTTGACCAAAGCGGCAATCTGACCGGTTATCAGGTCAATAACGGCAAAATCATCGTCGGCGGCCAGGGTATGGACGCCAGCCGAGCGGACCACACCGATGTGATTGCCCGCGCCGTCGAAGTGAACGCCGGGCTGTGGGCCAATGAATTAACCGTAACCACCGGCGCAAACCGCGTCGACGCCGACAATACCGCACAGGCCGAACGGCGCACCGCCAGCGGCGATAAGCCGCAGTTCGCGCTGGACGTTTCTTCACTTGGCGGCATGTATGCCGGCAAGATCACCATGACCGGCACAGAACAGGGCGTGGGGGTGCGCAACGCGGGACATATTGGAGCCTCAGTCGGAGAAGTCGTTATTACTGCCGACGGTCGACTGGAAAACAGCGGCACGCTCAACGCGGTGGGCAATACCCATATCGCCGTTAGCGGCGATGCAGTGAACACCGGCGTTGTGTATGGCAAGGAAAACGTTACGCTCCGCAGTCAGTCTCTGGACAACGGTGGCCAGCTTGCCGCAGCGCGTGACATTACCGTACAGACCAACGGCAATGTCACCAACCGTAATGACGCCGCAATCACGGCGGGCAGTCAGTTAAGTATCAACGCCGACGGCCTCGCTAACGATGGCGCGATTAGCGCGCAAAGCGATGTCGCCGTCACTGCCAAACGGCGCATCAACAACACAGGGCGCATCAGCAGCGGCGGACGCGCCACCATCAAGGCCCAGCAGCTTGATAACGCTGGCACCGTTTACAGCATCGGTTCCGGCAACTACAGCGTTGATATTTTCAGCAACAGCAGCACGTTTGCCAGTGGCACTGACCTGAGCATAACGGGTATCAGCCAACAACATAGCGGCTTGACCGTGGCTGGATTACAGGCTGACGGTAATCTGGGAAACAGCGGCTTTCTGGATCTGAGCGCCAGCCAGCGCATTACTGCCCCCGGCCAGCTCTATGCCGGTGGCGATATGCGCCTACTTTCGCCGGAGCTGCAATTGAATGGCGGCACGCTTGCCGCCAACGGCAATGCGGCACTCACAACGACACGGCTCAACACCCAAAACTCCCGCTTAAGCAGCGGCGGCAGCCTTTCCGTCAGCGCTGAACTCATTGATAACCGAGCCGGGCAGTGGCAAAGCGGCGGTGAAACAACGATTATCGCAGCCCGATTCGACAACCGAGACGGCAAAATACGCGCGGGAACAGACTATCGGTTGACCAGCGCCGGCAGCCTGGACAACCGCAGCGGCCTGATTAGCGGCAACGGTGCCGTCAGCCTCAATGACGTCAGCACCAGCAAGACCTTCGCGATTGAAAACGCCGCAGGCACCCTGATTGCCGGGCAACAGTTGGACGTTAATGCGCACGCCTTCACCGGCAGCGGCCAGCTGTTAAGCCTTGGCGAATTACGCCTACAGCTCGATACCTCCCTGGATTTTGACGGCGAACTGACGGCTAACGGCGACGCCGCTCTGCTGATTGGCGGCAACCTGACCAACAGCGGCCAGATCCAGACCGGGCAACATCTGAGCCTGAGCGCAGCCAATCTCGACAACCGCGTCAGCGGCGAAATCGCCGCCGGTCATACCGACATCACTACTGCTAGCTTAACCAACCGCGGGTTGATTGACGGCAGCCTGACGAGGCTTAACGTCACCACGCTCAATAACTTCGGCACCGGCAAAATTTATGGCGACAACCTGCTGATTAACGCCGGTACTCTGAACAATTTCGAGGAAGGCAGCGACACTGCCGTTATTGCCGCCCGTGACACCCTGCTGATTGGCGCGGGCGAGATTAACAACCGCTGGCACAGCCTGATATACAGCGGCGGCGATATGGGGATTGGCGGCCACGTTGATGAAAACGGCCAACTGACCGGTCGCGCGGCATTGATTGACAACGCCAGCGCCACTATCGAAAGCCTGGGCAACATGCAGCTGTCGGTCGATTCGCTCAACAACCGCAACCTCGACTTCGCGACCCACGTCGTTGAAATCGAACGTAGGCATATCGATGAATACAGCTTCTATCCCGATCGCGACGGCGGCCCCATCTACAGCAGCGATGAGGCCTATGTTGACAACAGCGCCAGCAACCATCTGAAAATGCTGCATGGCCCCGGCAGGGCTGATGACCATTTCTATCAGTACGACTACGAGCGCGTTATCACCGAAGACCAGATCCTGCGCAGCGATCCCGGCCAAATTTTGGCGGGCGGCAATATGATTATCAACGCTGACCGGGTGCTCAACGACAAAAGTGAAATCATCGCGGGCGGCACGCTGGTCGGCAATATTACCGATTTGGTGAATACCGAGCTGAAAGGCGAAAACATTCTGACCGACAGCGGCATCCTGCACGAGTACTACCGCAAAAAGCGCAAGGGCAGCGACAGCCAAGGACATCGGACTAACAACTACCTGCCCGCACCGGTCATCACCGAAATCGACCTACAGCCGACCACATACTTAGGTAACACCGCCCCCACGGGCAGCGGCCTAAGCGTCGGCCAGAACGTCATCACCTACGTCAATGCCAACACCGGTGTCGACGTTAACGGCCCCGGCACTCTGCGCATCGGCACCGTCACCCCCGGCATGCCGGACAACGGCCTGATGCAGCAAACCGGCGATCCGACCGCCGGCTACTACCTGGAGACCGACCCGCGCTTTGCCAACTACCGCAAGTGGCTCAGCTCCGATTACATGCTCGAGCTGATGGCGACCGACCCCAACACCATGCACAAGCGCCTAGGCGACGGTTTTATCGAACAGCGCATGATCCGCGAGCAGGTGGTCAAACTCACGGGAAACCGCTTCCTTGACGGCTATGAAAACGACGAAGCGCAGTATCGCGCCCTGATCGACAGCGGCGTCGACTTTGCCAAGCAGTACGGCCTGGTTCCCGGCGTCGCGCTGACCGCTGAACAAATGGCGCAGTTGACCAGCAACATCGTCTGGCTGGTCGAACAGCAGGTGACGCTGCCGGACGGCAGCATCGTGACCGCGCTGGTGCCGCAGGTGTATATCGTTGATGACAGCAGCCCAAAAGCGCCCTCCTCCGCCCTCATCGCCGGGCGCAACGTTGACTTGACCGTAAGCGGCGAACTGACCAACCGCGGCACCCTGTCCGCCGCCAACGGCCTATTCGTTGATGCGGGCGCCATCAGCAACCTCGGCGGCAGCATGCTGGCCAATGACCTGTGGCTGAACACCGCGGGGGACATCAACCACCTCGGCGGCCTGCTGGCGGGCAATAACAGCGTCACCATGGTCGCTGGCGGCAACATCAACGTCGCCAGTCAGACCGTTCGCACCGAAGGCGCACAGGGCTTTGTGGAAAACGTCAGCCGCGTGGCCGAAATTCGCGTTAACGGCAACGGTCAGCCATCCGAAACAGGTAAAGGCAATGGCGAACTGACCATGATTGCCGGTGGCGACATGACCTTAACCGCCGCCGCCATCAGCAATCAGGCCGAAGGCGGTCAAACCTATCTGTCGGCAGAAAACATCACCCTCAACACCGTGACCGAATCGTTCGAACAGAACAACAAATTCGACGGTGACAACTGGCTCAACCGCAGCGGCAGCGCTGAGGTCGGCACCGTCATCAAGGCGCAGGGCGACATCACCCTTGATGCGGGCAACGATATTCACGCCCGCGCCGCCAACATGACGTCGGACAAAGGCGACATCGCGCTGTACGCTGGCAACGACATCACCATTGAGTCCGGCCGCAGAACCGACCACACCGACGCCGCCTTTAAGAGCAGCGGCAAGAGCGGCGGCGGCAACAGCGTGTCGCTCACGTTAAAAGACACGGTGGATGAAAACAGCGCCATTGGAAGCCAGCTGTCTGCCGAGAACGTCACCCTCAACGCCGGGCGCGATATCACGTTCACCGGCTCGAACGCCGTCGCGACGAAGGACGTTGACCTGTCCGCCGGGCGCGATATCACCCTTCAGGCGGCCCACGAGGAGTACAGCAACCGCCACTTCCGCGAGGAGAAAAAGTCCGGCGCATTCACCAGCGGCGCGACCGTCACCTTTGGCAGCCAGTCGCAAAGCTACGACAACACCGCCTCCGGCACCGAAAGCTACGCCAGCACGATTGGCGCGCTTGAAGGCAACGTCAACATCAACGCGGGCGGCAGCTATCGCCAGACCGGCAGCCACGTCAAGGCGCTGGAGGGCGATATCGGCATCACCGCTGGCGACATCACCATTGAGTCCTCCGCCGACGCCTGGCAGAAAAAGAGCATTTACACCTTCAAGCAGGACGGCCTGACGATGGGCGTCTCCAACCCGGTTATCAGCGCCATCCAGACCGCGCAGGACATGCACAAGGCCAGCCAAAATACCGACGACACCCGCATGCAGGCCCTGGCCGGAGCCACTACCGCGCTGGCTGGCTACAACGCGGCCAGCGCGGTAGCGCAGAACCCACAGCAGGCGGGCGGCATCAATATCAGCATCACCTACGGCCAGAGCCGCTCGGAGGACGTCACCAGAAGCTGGGGCGTTAACCAGACCAGCAGCACCGTGCAGGCGGGCGGCAACGTTATTCTTAACGCCAATACCAAAGATGGCAGAGAGGGCAGCGGCAATATCCGCATCACCGGCAGCGACATCGATGCAGGTAAGAACCTCGGCCTTATCGCCGAGAACGACATCCTGCTCAACGCCGCTGACAACACCAACAGCCTGCGGCGCGACAGCGAGAGCCAGAGTTGGGGCGCGGGCGTCGGCATCGCGCTTGGTTCTAACGGCTGGTCTATCGGTTTTACCGCCAACGGCAGCCTGGGGCGCGGCGAGGCCGAAGGCGATGACGTATATCGCACCAACAGCCACCTGACAGCTGGGGATACCCTGTTTATCCAGAGCGGCGGCGACACTACCCTCTCTGGCGCTGCGGCCAAGGGCAGCAGCATCATCGCTGACGTGGGCAAAAACCTCACCATCGAGAGCCTGCAGGACACCAGCACCTACAAAAGCGACGACTGGAACGTCGGCGGCAGCGTGACGGTGGGCTACGGCTTCTCTGCCAGCGCCAACTACAGCCAGAACAAGGTCGATGCCGACTTCAAGAGCGTGACCGAACAAAGCGGCCTGTTCGCCGGCGACGGCGGCTTTAACGTCTACGTTGGCGAGCACACGAGCCTGACCGGCGCGGTGATTGCAAGCTCTGACAAGGCGGCGCAGGACGGTAAAAACCAGTTCAGCACCGGAACTATCGAGACCAGAGACATCAAAAACCACTCCAGCTATGACGCCTCCGGCTTTAGCATCGGCGGCGGCTACAGCTACGGCGGGGGCGGCATGATACCGCTGGGCGGCGGTGACGGCGATGGCGGAGGCGCTACGGCCTCAGGCGGCGGCGTCGGCAAGGACCAAAAGGGCAACGCCACCACCGGCGCGAATGCCGACCCATCCACCAAACAGCCTGAAACCGGCGGCTGGAGCGCCACTACGCCGATTTATATGAGCGCCAGCGATAGCGACAGCAGCACCACTCGCGCGGGCATCAGCGGCGGCGACGTCACCATTCGCGACGAAGCGGGCCAGCAGGCCCGCACCGGCCAGACGGCGGCGGAGGCTATCGCCAACCTTAACCGCGACGTCAGCAGCGACCGCGACGGCACCAACGCCGTCGATAACCTGTACGAGCGCGACAAGAAGAAAATCGACGCCGGGTTTGAAATTACCCGCGCCTTCCAGAACGAGGTCGGCACCTTTGTGGTGAACAAGGCCAAGGAAGCCGATGCGATTAAGAAGTCTCTGATAGAGCAAGGCATCGACCCGGAGACCAACGCCGACTACCTTGAAGCCCTCAAATGGGCACCCGGCGGCGAGTACAGCCAGGTTATTACCGCCATCACCGCCGCCACCGGCGGCAACATCATGGGCGGCATGGACGGACTGGCCCAGGCGGCGGTGCTGAACTACGTGCAGGGCATGGGCGCGCAGGAAATCAAGAAGCTGGCGGACAGCATTGGCGAAGGCACGGTTGAAGGCGAAGCGGCCCGAGCAGTGCTGCAAGGCCTCGCAGCCTGTGGGGCGCAGGCTGGCCAAGGCGGCGACTGCGCCAGCGCCGGGCTGGGGACGGCGGCGGGGGTGATTGCTAATGCCATTTTGGACAACTGGGACAAAGACCCGAGCCAGATGACCTCCGAGGAGAAGAAGGCGCGAGAGGACCTGATAACCGGCCTTATCGCTGGAGCTGCTGGCGTAACCGGCGGGGATGCGGGGAGTGCGGCGGCTGGGATGCAGATCGAGCAGGAATTTAACCACCTTACCACCGGCGAAAAGCAGGTACTTCAGGGTAAGGAGAAAAAATATGCCGCCACTTGCCAGGGCGAAAGCGCAGGAAGTAGCGCCTGTCAGGAACTTAAGCAGGATATCGACAAGCTTAAGGAAAAAGGCGGCAGTATTGATAAAGTTGAAGAAAGTGAATTCGGCCCGGACTTCCAGCTCGCAGGCACAGAGCAAACCGAGCATAAGCCGGGAGACGTGGTTTCCTGCGTGAACTCCAGCAATGGCTATTGTGTCGTCACCGACCAATCAGCGAACAACGGTCGCGAATGGGTACTGACAGACGCAGACGACGTTCAGGCGATTGCCGCCAAACATCAAAACGGCAGCGCGGAAGACTTTATCAAGGAACTCGGCGCGGCCTACTTTAATGCAGGCTGTGGGCTGCCGGGGGCAGCGTCTACGATTTGCCAGACGTATTCTGCGGCGGGCGGGGCGAATCCGATTGATGGGAAGGTTCCGACGGATGCGGAGAGAGCAGCTTGGGCTGTTGATGCTGCATTGAACATCGCCGGAGGTTACGCAACGTGGAAGTCGACGAAGGGTACTTCCGTTGATGCAAATAAAATCAAGGAAGACCTTTCATCTTCGACTATTCAACCATCAAAATTGACTCCTGAAATGGAATCTAAAATACTAGCAGGGCAACGGGTCGATGGTACAAATAAAATAATCGGTGGACATTCTCCAAGCATAAATGATGCTAACCCTAAGTATGCTGTGGAAACAATTAAAGTAAATCAAGATGGGACTAGAACAGTAAAATACACAACTCAATTTGAAGATGGAAACTTGTCAAAGATAAAAACCAGTACTTTATTCCCTGAAAGCTGGTCAGACAAAAGTATTATTGAATCTATTAATAAAATCGGGAATACTTCACCTATAGGTCAAAGAAATTCATCTGGCGAAACTCTTCATCGGGGAACGATTAATGGTGTAGAAATTGATGTAATTAAAAAAGGTAATGAAATTACCGCTGGGTATCCAGTTGGGGGGAAGCCAACACCTGGCTTTACTCCTATAGAATAAGAGGAATATAAAGATGTATAATAAATTTAATGAATGTATCCTTGATTTTAGCCTCGAGCGTGATCCCGGTGATTACTGGTATGATTGTGCTATTCTAGAATCTACTGATATCTTGAAAAAATTTGACAAAAAAGATTGGAAAGTGTTGCTAGAACAGTTAGGTTCCAAGCCTCTATTTTGGCAGAAAAGACTAGTGGAATGTTTAGGTGACTTACATAGCCCATATGAGATAGAAGTAATTTTATATCTTATTGATACAGATGATGAAGACCTTTTCATTACTTGCATTGATTCATTAAGGCTATTAGATTTATCGGGATTGAGTGGGGGTAGAAAAGAAGAGATATTATCTAAAGTCACATGCTTATTAGATAATAAGCCCTTACCAGTAAAAAAAGTCATAGAGGAACTTATAAGAAAAATTAATAAACCTAATAGCTATTAATAAATAGAATAGGGCCTGTTTATAAAACTGTATACAGGCTCCTATTCATCCATATTCTATTTTGTAAAAATATTTACCAACCCTAAATCAAAGTAGAGAAAAATATGCTATCCATAAGCGATATAATGAATAAAAAATTAGTGGTTTAGCACAATTTAAAGCATATTTTTACGCTTTAGGCGCTGTAAATGAAAAGGCTTTTTTGACAGACCATAAAAATGGCCATTTGGAAAATAGTATTATTTTACCAAATAGTATTATTGAGTTAATTATTGAACAGGATAAGAGTTTTGGAGTGCTTGTTGGTGGCGAGTATGCTTATTACGCTATGGATGCAATTATAGAAGGTTTTTTAGAATTGAACGGACAACAATTATCCTTATCTAAAGTAAATAAAATTACTTTATTTGACTGTGATATATCACAAGACTTTATTTTTACTGATTAGATTAAAGCTGTAGGAACCCAACCAAAAAACTGGGATCCATAATTCTATTTCTCAGACCGAACCTGTACATGAATTCGTGTACAGGCTCTTTATGACAGGGATGTTGCTAGTTATAGCAAAGTGAATACCCGTACACCTTTCTATATTTTCTTGATCTAACCGTAAGAATTGGTATTGTATTGATAATAAAAAAGGGAAGTTAACATGGGATTACAGGCAAGCATTGATATCGAATTTCCTCATGAAATATCACCTAAAAATGTCGTTATGGATTTAATAAATAACGATTTTCACTTTGATTTTGATAATTATGTTTCTTTTTTATCCTCATCAGACATAGATGACTATGATTGGCATAAAGAAAATAAAGCTAACTTCGATCTTTGCGAATTTATTAATTCACATAACGATAAAAGTAAAATCGGCATAGTGTTAGTAACCAAAGAAGGCATAGGTGGAGAATTCCTAATCTATCCTTCGTGGTTATCGTTCTCATTATCTATTAATAGGGTATACATATCACCACAAGAAAGAATCATAGACTTTAGTTGGTACTTTACGAGGCTATCATCCTTTCTAAAAACAAAAAATATATCAGTTATAAATTGTCAACTTGCTTATTAAGAATTTGATGAATAATGGGATGGTAAGGGATTAGCATCCTAACTGAGATTCACTATGAGAAAAGAGTTATTTGATCTTCCCCACGCGCATAAAATAACTTATAACGACCGAGGATATGTAGATAAGCGCTATTATCGCGAGTTAGATAAAAATGGTAATGCTGTTGGTCCTTGGCTCATTGAAAAATAAAGAGAAATAACATGTCTAATGATGTTTGTGGTTATATCGTATCTTCTATTACACGAGAAGAAGAAAATGCTCTAACTAATTATTTTTTCAAGAAAGATCTTGGTCTACAGCAGATACCTGATAATGAATTGTATAATTTCCCTGTGGACCTGCTACCAAAAGACAGTGATTTTATATTCTTGATTGGTGACAGACCTGGTTATCCTAATGCTACCTATTTAATTGACTATCTTGAATACGATCCTGAATCATCTGATATCGGCTTTCCTAGTAATCCAAAAGAACGCCTAAATATCCTTCTAGATGCACTGGTTGATATGATCAAGATAACAAATGCCGAAAAAATGGTCGTTGCCCTAACGGACTGTAACCAGATTGAAGCGGTAAAAAAGATAAATTTATCTGAGATTTATGATGTTATTCATGCCGATTTTGAAAAATATCGAGCTCCTCCTGATACCCTTTATGAAATTATAGTTTAACCATTAGTTTGGGCCTGTAGAGCCTGCACGAGCCTGTACATGAATTCGTGTACAGGTGTAGTCCCCCCTGTTTTTAGTACCACCGCCAGTTAGAGTCTCCGGCCAGTTTTTGCCTCGCATAAATAACTGGACTCACCTGCCAGACGGGAAAAATAGTGATGATATGCATCGACGGTACAGGCCCAAGAAATAGGAAATTACATATATTGATATACAGGCTTAACAATAAAACGGCCGGTGTTTAGATCTAGAGTGAAAGGTACCCAACCACCAGGCGGATCCCATTCCCCAGAACCATAAATAATGTTTTCTTTAATATCATGGATAAGAACGCCATCTACCGCACATGGTTCCGAACGCCATTTAATCCCCGTTTTGATATTAATGAAGAAAGTGTACTCAAACGTCGTAACAATAAAGTTCTCCGTAAGCTCATCAGAATAAACATCAGGGATTGAATATAAGTTCCCAACATAGTCATCTAAGCTGATGCTGGTGACATTATGCGTTTCCACATCAAACAGATGAACATGCATTCCATGAAGTATGGCAACGGTGCTCTGGTTTACTTTTATTTCTTTAAAACACTGCTCAAGTATCCAGCCGTCAGTATCAAGGGCAGCGTATATGTTAAGGAATAGTTGAGGCTTTTCATTTACGGATACAAGAACCCTACGCCTGAAGAGTGTTCTTTCAGCAAATTGGTTAACGTCTATAACAGGCAAATCTATGCCCAGAGATAAACTTGAATTCTTTTCAGGCTCTATGAAAATGGCTGTTACGGTCATCAAGATAAACTCTTTTTTGTAATAAGATAAAAATTACTCAAGAGGTAAGATGACTTAACTAACCATTATTTTCAATTGATACACGAAAAATATATAGAACTCAACATAAGGTGTTTTATTGTGGCACCTCGTAAATTGAAATACCGCAAGTGGCGCCCGCATACAGGCGCCATGCATATCCTCAATCTTAATGCTTCACCAACGTCGCAAAATAGTAAACCAGCGGCACAGCCAATATCCACAGCCCCAGCGGGATTTCCCGCCACTTGCCGGCGATGGCTTTAATCACGATGTAGAACAGCAGCCCACCGGCGATGCCGGTGCCGAAGCTGTTGGCAATCAGGGTAATCATCACCATCATCAGCACCGGCAGTCCGTCGGTGAAGTTGCCCAGATCGACTTTGCGCAAGCCGCTGAACATATTCAGGCCGATGAGGATTAGCGCCGGAGCGGTGGCCTCTTTGGGAATCATCAGCGCGACCGGAGTGAACAGCAGCATCAGCAGGAACATCACCGCCGCCGCCAGCGCCGTGATGCCGGTTTTACCGCCCGCTTCCGCTGCCGCAGAGGATTCAATCAGCGCGGTAGCCGCCGGGATGCCGAGCCACGGGCCTACTGCCGCCGCAATCGAGTCGACCACAAACGGCCGGTTGATGTTCGGCATATTGCCTTCTTCATCCAGCAGGCCCGCTTCACCGCCGACGGCCAGCGTCGTGCCCATGGTCGAGAAGAACTCCGAGGCGAAAAAGACGAACAGGAACGGCAGGAAGGCGATATTCAGCGCGCCGATCATGTCAATCTGCCCCAGTACCGGCGTTAGCGAATGGGGCATGTCGATAAAGCTGCTCGGCAGCTTGGTGACGCCCATAGGAATACCGATCAGGGTAGCGACCAGGATGGCCCACAAAATGGAGCCAGGGATCCGCCGCGCCTGCAAGGCAATAGCGAGGAACAGGCCGCACAGCGCCACCAGCGCGCCGGGAGAGAGGAAGTCCCCCAGCATCAGCGCGTTGGTTTTGGCATTGGCCAGCACCAGCCCGGCGTTGCGAAAGCCAAGCACGGCGACGAACAGGCCGATAGAGGCCGTCAGCCCCAGCTTGATGGACTGCGGCACCGAGCGGGTGACCACTTCTCGCAGGCCGAATTTTGTCAGCAGAAAGAATAAAATCCCGGACCAGCAGGCGATGCCAAGCCCGACCTGCCAGCCGATGCCTTCGCTGCCCGCCAGCGTCACACCCACCAGCACCGACCCACCGATGCCCGGCCCGACGATAAACGGCAGGTTGGCGTAGAACGCCATCAGCAGCGTGCCGCCGACGAACACCAGAATGGTGCCGGTAGTCGCAGCGCCCTTGTCCATCCCGCCGACCGCCAGCAGGCCGGGGATGACCACCAGCAGATAGGCGGCGGCGAGAAAGCCGGTGATGCCCGCAAGGCACTCGGTGCGCACTGAGCTGCCGCGGGAATACAGGGCAAAGCGGCGTTCCAGCCAGCTTCCCTGCGTGGATGTGGTCGAATAAAAAGTATTGTCGGCCATGCTCAAGGTTCCTGATGATTAATTATTGTTGTGATATGTGTTCCGGGGTCTCCCGGCAGTCAAGCAGCGGGTCGACAATCTGGCGAGTGCTGCCGTCGGTCAAACCCAAGTCGGTCAAATGCGGCCCTGCGTTGCAGGCAAGGCAGGTGCCTTCGATAGCCTTAAAGACGCGGTACGGCGGCTCCCAGTCGGCCACTTTCGCGCTCAGATCGCGAAGCTGACGGAACTGCTCGGCCAGCTCGGCTGCCGGCAGGTCGGACAGCATGCCGGCAATCGGCATAGCCACGTGAGCCAGAATCTCGCCCCGCTGCGCCAGCGCCATTCCACCGCCGGAAGCGATAAGCCGGTTAGCCGCCAGCGCCATGTCTTCTGCATTGCGGCCCAGCACCACCAGGTTGTGCGAGTCGTGGGAGTAGCTGGTGGCAATCGCGCCGCGCAGCTCGCCCCAGCCTTCCAGCAGTGCGATTTGCGGCGTCGCCTCGTGGCGGCCGTGGCGGTGCTGAACCCAAATCAGGCTAAACCCGTCGGGCAGTTGGACGATGCCGTCGCGAACCTGAACGTCGATCTCTCCCCACTGGGTAAAGCGCGCGCCGCGAATGTGCCGCAGGCGAGCGACGCCGTGACGGATGCCCTTCACGCGCAGAGCGAAATCCTCGGCGTTAAGCGGCGCAATTTTCATCGTGTCGCGCGGAGGAACGCTCTCCGCCGCTGCGGCGATTGGCTGTAACAGCACGCCGCCTTGGGCAATCAGCTTCCCGGCGACGTAAACCTCGCGCGCCTTCAGCTTTTCCAGTGAATCAAAGACAACCAGATCGGCACGGCGACCGGCGGCAATCAGCCCAAGGTCATTGCGCTGCAGGCGAATAGCCGCATTGAGCGTCGCGAAACGCAGGGCGTCGGTAGCCGACAGGCCGTGCTCAATCAGCAGGTTGAGCAGCGCGATGATGCCGCCCTTTTCCAACAGCATGTCCGGCGGCACGTCGTCGGTGCAGACGGTAATTTGCGACGAGAGATGCGGCAGCGTTTTGAGCGCCTTAACGATGTCCGGCAGCAGGTAGGGGTGAGAGCCGCGGATTTCCAGCGTCAGCCCGGCGCGCAGCTTTTCCAGCGCGTCCTCGGCGGAAACCAGCTCGTGGTCGGAGGTAACGCCTGCGGCCAGATAGGCCTGCAAATCCGCACCGCTCAGCCCGCGGGCGTGGCCTTCAATCACCTTACCGCTGTCGAGGCCAGCCTGAAGGATTTCCTCCATTCGCTGGCTGCCGTGCAGGATGCCGTGCATGTCCATCACTTCCGCGACGCCGCGCACTTCCGGCCACGCCAGCATGGTTTCCATTTCCGCGCCGGCGAAGTCCGCGCCAGACATCTCCAGCCCCGGCGTCGACGGCACGCAGGAGGGCGCGGCGACCATTACTCGCAGCGGTAAATCGCGGCTGGCGTCAACGGCGTAGCGCACGCCCTCGACGCCCAGCACGTTGGCCAGCTCGTGCGGATCCCAGAAGACCGCCGTGGTTCCCTGAGCGAGAACGACCTCGGCATAGCGCTCCGGCGACAGGTGTGAACTTTCAAGGTGGACGTGAGTGTCCATCAGTCCCGGCGACAGATAAGCACCAGCTAATGAACGGCTCTCGCGGGCGTCGGTACGACTGTGACGCGGGTGAACGCTGGCAATCATGTCGCCGACGATGCCAACGTCGGCTTCGCGGATTTCGCCGGTGACCATATCGACAATGCGCGCGTCGGTCAGTAGCAGATCGAAGGGGGATTTACCGCGAGCGGCCTGTACGGCGCGGCGGCGGATTTCAACATTGCTGGACATAGCAACTCCGACACAAGGATAATGTGGGTACTCTAGTGGCATAGCAAACGTTTGCCCAGATGATAAAATTTATCGCCCGATAAGCTCGGGTTATTATGCGTGACTATCGTTTTACCGTTGGTGAACAATAATATGGCCGAACCCTGGCAGCGCCTGCCCGCGCTCTCTTTGAAGCAGCTACAATATTTCGTGACGCTGGCGCAGCTGCGTCACTTCACCGACACCGCCAGCCGCCTGGCGATCAGCCAACCGGCGCTGAGCAGCGCCCTGCGCCAGATTGAAACGGTGCTGGGCGGCAAGCTGGTTAACCGCACCGCTTCCTCCGTCACGCTGACCGAACTGGGCGCCGCGATTTTGCCGCACGCCCAGCGTATGCTGAGCGTGGCTCAGCTGGCGTTTCAGGATATGCAGCAAATTGTGGAAGCCGGCGGTGACGGTACGGTGCGCATCGGGCTGGTGCCATCGGTCAGCTCTCTGCTGTTCCCTCTGCTGCCACTGACTCTGGCGCAGGCCTTCCCTCGTTTGCGGCTTGAGTTTCACGATCTGACCAACGATGCGCTGTTTCAGCAATTGCAAAGCGGGCAAATTGATTTCGGCATTGGCGCTATCGACAGCTCCCTTCCCCCTGAGCTACAGGTTTATCCGCTGCGTGAAGATCCGTTTGTCGCGGTGCTGCACCGCGACGACCCGCTGGCCGACAGGTCGCACCTGCAGTGGAAGCTGCTGGCCGGGCGCGATATCGCGGTGTTCTCGAAGGGCAATATCCGTCGCCTGGTCACTGCGCTGGCGGAGAGCCATCGCCTGACGCTGAATGCGCGCTATCAGGTAGACTACACCGAAACCCTCTACGGACTGGTGCGCTCGCGGCTGGCGGTGGCTATTCTGCCTGAGCTTTATACCACCCACCTACAGGACCCGGATTTAAAAACGGCACACCTCCAGCAGCCCGCGCTGACGCGCACCGTGGCGCTCATGCGCGGGCCACAGACGCTGCCGCCGCTGATAGAGGAGAGTTTTGCGTTGCTGTTGGGGGCGCTGCGGGAAGGGGTATAGAGATGATATATAATAAATTTGATGCCTGCATATTCGATTTTAGCCATGGGCGAGAGCCGGATGACTATTGGCATGATGGCGCCATTCTTGAGGCAGCTGAATCACTTAAAAATTTTACCAAAGATGATTGGGAGGCGCTGTTAAAATAATTAAAACGTAACCCCCCTATTTTGGCAAAAAAGGCTTGTGGAGTATTTAGGTGATTTACACAACTCATATGAGCTGGAAGCCATTTTAAATCTCATCAATACAGATGATGAAGACCTGTTATTTATCACTTGCGTTGATTCATCAAGATCCTCAAATTTATCGACGCGGAGCCAGAACAGTAAGAAGCAATTATTATCCAAAGCAGAGGGTATATTAAGTAATGCGGCCTCCCTAGAGAAGCACGCCTTGGAAAAGTTAATTATAAAGCTTAATTGAGCTATTAATTATTTTCTGCTTTTCAAGTTTCTATTTTGTTTCTATTTTTATTAAATTTTGTAACCTCCCTACCATAAGGCCATTTATTTGCCTCCCGTTCAAAAAACCAAGTAAAATGATGGAATTATAGATCCAATAAGTCTAAAATTAATAAATTATGCAGACGGCCTATAATTCAGCATATCCGGCGCTAAGAAAATTATATTAATACTAACCTTACTTGAGTTTGACTTTATTATGTTTATTCAATGGAAGAAGATAACGCTCTCAAACATGATTGCAGGCATTTTTTGTTTCTCGATAAGCTTTGCAACTCAGGCTTTAACGTTCACCTATTATCCGACATGGGGTTCAGGAGGCGGCGTTGCGGGGACCTGCACATTTACATTACCCGAACAAGCACCGCTGTCGATCCCCCGAACGCTGATTGTCGATAACAGCCTGCCAAACGGTACAGAGCTGTTTAGCTGGAATTACAATGAATTCATACCTAACATCAGCGGAAGCTGTAGCGCAAATGGTTCCAACACTAGATCATCATCGGCAAGATTCTTTTTTATGCCCGCAGGTTCGGTCGGAGGAACGGCCATGACGTCTGGTGCCTTCAAGACAAATATACCCGGTATAGGCATCAAGTTTTACTATACTTACACGGCTACAGGAATGAGCGCATATCAAAGCGCTACCAGCTCATCGACCACGAGAATAACCACCGAAGACGGCTGGAAGATTGGTGTAACTCCACTCAATATCGAATATTCAATGAAGAACGATACCTCTATAGGCGTTTGGTTCACTACGGACTACCGTATGACTCCGCCCCCAACGACTTACTTTTATTCCTACAACGCTAACAATGCTGCTTATTCCGTACGTGCCGCATTGGTTAAAACAGGAAGTATCACCTATACCTCAACGCCACTGTCATTACCGCAAGCAGCTACTTTCGGCACGCCCGATGCCGGTGGGTATACTCCAATTCCTACCGTGCTAGGAGGAGGAGGCATCACCATCATTCCCCCTACTTGCCGCCTGCATACGCCAGAGGATTACGTCGTCAATATGGGGGAATGGACAAACAAAGCCCAGCGCCCCGCCTACAGTACGCCAAAGGGCTTTAATATCAATCTAGAATGTTCCGGTAGGCCTGACAACGTATACTTTCGCTTTGAGGACACGGGCATCTCACCCGGCGGCAATAAAAACGTCAGCCTGTATGACGGCAGTGGAAATAAAATAGACGGTTTGGAAATTGAAATGCAGTACGGCGGCTCGCGCATTGACGTCGATAACACGACTATCACCAGCGTAGGGCCGCACGGCGCGACCAAAACTAACACGCAAGATTTTTCGTTTAACAGCCAAAGCAGCGTTGGATTTTCGGCTCGTTATGTACAGCGTAACAATATCCAAAAAGCAGGAACGCCTTATTTTGGTCCCGTGACGGGAATGGTGAATATGTACGTCATCTACCAGTAACAGAATAGGGAATTAGTTTTTGCGAGCCGTTTCCAGACCCTATATTCCCTTTCTTACTACAGACGCTGGTCGCTGTATCATCGCATTAATGCGCTGCCGCCGCTGATAGAAGAGAGTTTTTCTTTGCTGTTGGGGGCGCTGTGGGCGTCGGCGTAGAGGTTGCCGATACGATTACAGATAGCGCTGATGACATAAAAATAGAACCTAAAAAACGCAGTTCTAAAATTGTTCATAACTCACGTAGAACAATACCCTTTATGTTGAGGATATATATGGCTTCGCATCCATTTTTCTCGTCAACCAGCGATAGCGCAATGACGATTCGGGGCTACGAGCTAAGGTCAACTGAACGCGCTTATGGTGATTCCCTGAGGACAATCTTCGATGAGCTTGAACGTGTGGATTTTCTCGCATCGGCCGAAACGAGAATTTTTACCTGCTTTCGCTTTCTGGATGCAAAGTCTGACTGGGGAACCGTATGGCGCAAGATAAAAGGCGAAGATTGCATCGGACTCGATCTCGTATTCCTGAACGACGTCGACTTACCCTTTTATAACACCACTCTCGCCGCGCTATCCGATGGCCTTCAACGACTGGCGATCGGGCTTACAACGAGAGACGTTTTCATCGAAGTGCTGGACAGCTGCGCCCACAGATTCAAGGAGTGGGGGCACGACCCCGCACAAATTCATGCCCGTCTGGAAAGTTGGTTTCATAATGAAGGTTACAGCCAAATCTGGAAGCTATTCGACCTTTTTGGACAAGACACAAACTTGAGCGACTGTGAGCGCCTCATACCATGGCTCACTTTCGATGACGTCGTCTTTTTGTATGAACGATGGCATGCGTCTCAGGGGAAGAACTTCGTCTCGACGTTGGATTCTCGATGCCACTATAAGCAGATTGGCCTGATACCTAAAAACAAGAAAAAATCAGCGTAACTTCGCGTGTGATAAACCTATTTGATACGGCACCCAAGAAGCGTCAGTCCTCTTATTGGAAGCGAAGTATTAATGTGTAGGTAACTCACTCATCTTTTGCGGCCAACCTTCCATAAATTATCTTGCCGTTTGTCATGTGTCGGCGGTTATCAATAATATTCTGCACGAACATCAATTAATCCTTTCATTTGATTTGCTCCCCCGAAAACAATTGTATAAAATTTTATACACAAGGAAAACTCAATATCCGAAAAGGCAACGATGCCTGAAGAAAAGGCAATCGTATGGATGGGCACCTCATTTGAGGATGTACTGGCTTTCCCCCGAACGGTGCGTAAAGAAGTGGGTTATCAGTTACACCGAGTACAATATGGCATTGAGCCTAAAGACTGGAAACCTTTCTCGGAAGTAGGCGCTGGCGTTAACGAAATTCGGGTACGCGATGCCAGTGGGACTTACCGCGTAATGTATGTAGCAAAGTTTGATGAGGCTATCTACGTTCTACACGGCTTTCAGAAAAAAACGCAGCAAACGGATAAGCATGATAAAGATATCGTCAGAATGCGTTACAACCTGGCAATCCAACAGCGGGGAAACGGTAAATGACCACAAAAACGAACAATGAATCTCGCCATATCACGCCCTCCGGCGGCAATATCTTTGCCGATCTGGGCTTTGACGAACGGGAAGCCAAAGCGCTTCATGCGGATTCCTTGCGCGAAATAGAAAACACGCTGGCCATCAAGGAAGCGCTAATGGAAGAAATCGCGGTCTGGATTGCAGACAGAAAGATGAAGCAGGCGGAGGTCGCCGCCATTTTGCATATTTCGCGCCCGCGCGTTTCCGACGTGGTAAATAAAAAAACTGGCAAGTTCACAATTGATTCGCTGGTGAATATGCTGAGCCGCATGGGTAAAGACGTTCGGGTTTGTGTTGGGTGAGCTTACACGCCGATTAAGCGACAGCGGGAAGGCAAAAGGCGCCTCACCATTATTGATAACGCCGCTGGCACTCCATTGGGGTTCACGCCCAGTGCGTACATATACCCCGGCGCGTAGTTTTTGCAGCCCGTCGCTATGCATATACTTATTGGCTAAAGATGGGCTAATGCCATTTTTTGTCAGCCAAGACTGCAACACCAAAGAGCCCGGCGTCGTATTTCGCAAAAGCCAGTTTAGTTTTGATGACATATATTCTCTTTTAGTTTAACAATATAGAAAATAGTAAACTATTGAGTTGATGACATGTCAATCTTGAAAGCTGTCACTCCTGCTATCTTGAGGAACACCCGTAACTTTATATAGCAAGCACTTCCTTGAAAAGAGGAAACGTTGCTAAATTAAATAGTTATTCTCTATTTTGCGAGCCATCCCCAGATACTAGATCCCTTCTCTTGCCGCCGATCTCTGCCCGCGGTATCGGTAGTTCGTTGTAAGGGGTTTCAGGGTCCCAGCCCATATGTTTATAAAAACCGTTTTTATCGACATATGGCCCTAATATGTCGATGCTATAAACATGTCACACCGTTATGAAGACAGCGTAAACCGTCAACGGATAAAAAAGAGGCGTTAGTATGTTAAATAGTATTGAAATAGCGTTATAAATTAATTTATGCCCCAACGGATCCTTTCACACGATCAGAGCAGAGTATTTCAATGAGCCGATACCATGTTTCCAACAGCGAAGGCCTGCATGAAAAGAACTCCGATGAACAGGTCCTAGCCAACAAGCTGGGCATTTCTGATGCCAACAAAATCAATGACGCTGAACTAGTATTATTAGAGCAGCTCTATGACTTTATTTTTGAAGAACAATTTCCTCTTGGGCAAATCACGGTATCTATGCTCAAAAAATGGCATCATCGCTGGTTAGGTAATATCTATGAATGGGCAGGGCGAGAAAGAACTGTCAATATCAGCAAAGGCGGCTTTATGTTTGCGCCTTCAGCCCAGCTACCAAAACTACTGGACAAGTTTGATACTAACTATCTTGCCCGTTACACCCCCTGTGATGAAATGGATGAAGAACAGCTCATCGAAGCCATCTCGGTAATCCATGTTGAGCTGATACTCATTCATCCGTTCAGAGAAGGAAATGGACGTCTATCGCGACTTTTAGCTGATGTAATGGCCGTTCAGGGGGGATTTAAGCCATTGAATTATCGAAGTTGGGAACAGAATCGAGCTCAGTACATTTCAGCTATCCATGCGGGTATATCGATGGACTATGAGCCAATGAAGCACTGGGTCAAAAAGGCATTAAAAAACGGCTAAATCGCCAAGCGTAGATGAGCAAATTCTTTACGCTTAGCCTCAAGTGAAGCCTCTATTTTACTAGAAGATTGGCCTGTTTCGATCGCCGTTGACGTTGCCACTGAACGAACGATCTCTTCACGAGACGGCTTGACATAAGACGCTGGCGTCTTCTTGTTATCGTTCATCACTATTCCTAAGGTAGATTGATCTGTTAAAGCGTTCTGTAGATTATTATAGCAAGTGTCTTACTCTACTTCATATAGCAATCTCTTTTCTAAAAAAGAGTAAGCAATACCAAACCAAATCACTATCTTGCGAGCCATCCCCAGACTCTAAATCCCCGCTCTTGCCGCAGCGCGGCGACCACGCTATCGTCGCACCGTGCCTGAGAAATCAGGCAACGGGATTAGCCTCCTGCCGATAACTCTCTGACGACATATGATTTTTATGTCGTGCGTCCGACTTTAGAAGCGATATACTGTCGCTTCTCTATGGTGGGCTGGATGAGGGCGCCGCAAGGTGCGCCGGTGTCCAGAGAGGCCGGTAAGGCTAACCTCGTCCAGTTCACCACCCGCGAGATTAGCCTCTCCAGTGGTGACCATATCAATCACTTTCTGGAGGCTGCTCTATGGCTACAACCCCTACCCAAACACATCCGTTACTTTTTCTCGCTTTAAATCCCAACGTCGATTTCACCACGCTGGCCGACTACTGCGAGCAGTTTGCCGAAGCGCAGGCCGAGTTTAACTTTCCGGTGCTGCGCGCCGCGTTTTGCGAACGTCTCATTGCCTGCCTGACGTGGCTTAAAGATACGCAGAACGCCCCCATCCCGCCCCATCTGGAATCGCAGTTTATTGTTGACGCCTACCCCCTCGTTTCTCCTCGCTTCGAGCCCGAAACGGGGCAGCTGTGCGACTACTGCCTGGCGCTGGCGAAGGTTCTGGCCGACCGGGAGCTGCCGCCCGACGTGGAGCAAACGTTCTCAGACCTGCTGTTTGGGCTCGCCTGTTATCTTGCCGCAGATCTTAAAGCCCCGCGCTGGGTACGCACGGCTAACGGGCTCGTTCCCGTCGATGGAGGTGAGTGATGAAGCAGCAGGACTGGCATCCCGCCGATATCATCGCGGCGCTGAAAAAGCGCGGCACGTCGCTCGCCGCCGTCTCCCGCAACGCGGGGTTGGCGTCCTCTACGCTCGCCAACGCGCTGATGCGCCGCTGGCCTAAGGGGGAAAGGCTGATTGCCGGAGCGCTTGGGGTTGCGCCGGAGGATATCTGGCCTTCGCGGTATCGGGGATAGGTTGGATTTTTTGAAATTTACTTTCCGCGCCGTTGTAAATAGCGGCGCGGATGTTGCGATAGCTCGCCAGCAACTGTCAGAAGTGAAAAGAATTTATTTGTTATTTCGATGACAAAATATATTTTTCATCACCAAGGGCTACTCTATGACTAAAATCCTCCGTGGCCTTAAAGTCATTCATTGAACAACGATTGCAGCTGCTATATTCATCGCCAACCTTACCGTCATTTTGCCACCCGCATACGGGGCATATTTCATAGAAGGCATCTTCTCTATTTTCAAAAACGATGTATCCGCAGGCATCGCAACAAACGCCTTTTATTGTGTCATCCCGATGGTCAAGAATGGTGATTTCGTTGCCCGTAATGGATCTTACGATATTTTCCCAGAAGCCATTTCTTATTAATCTGGAAAAAACAAGGTCGTCATATATTATCTGGTTATATTTTTTCTTTGCTGATTCGAGCGAGGAATTATCATCAATCACACCATGTTCGATAAGAAACAGGGTTCTGTCTTCTGCTGTTGTTTTGAATAATGAGTACAATCTAATGAATTCAATAACTTCATTGTACGTAAACTCAATTTTCATTACGACGCAATCTCCTAATTCCCCATGCCACACAGCCACCCAATCCTCCAAGCACAACGCCAACGGCCAACCCAGAAAGCATCTCCCTATAGCTCATTAATTCTGTATTTAGGGTAAAGGCGCTAAGCATAACGCCGATAACGGTAACGATCGAGGCGTGAAGGATGCTCTTTTTTTGTATCAGCAAACCTGCAAAAAAACCGCAAAGGAACGTCAGAAAACAGGCCATCAAATTGAAATACGTCAAATTCTCGCCCACTGGCCCAAAAAATCTATAGCGGATAACGAGATAGAGAATATTCCTCGCAAGAAGGTAGATATTGATACATACCATATAAGCCAGAAACACTTTGTTTTGGAGCCGTGATTCAAAAAATTTAATCATTTTATCTGCCAACATGGCGCGATATCCCTATTCACTAAATTATTCCCTACATCCCTATTTTTTAATACTAAGGAATATATCCATTTTTCGAACTAACCGATACCGAAAGAATAACGTTATCTTTCACTCGTATATCAACAAAAAAATCCTTTTTACAGTGCGGGCATTCAACATAGCCTTCTGCCGTAAAACTTTCTTGTAGCCTGTTTTTAGTGACGTTTATTAGCTCATCCTTCAGTTGATATTGGCATAAATTCCCTGAAGGGAAGAAAGCTTCAATCTCATAGACGTCTGATGCCTCACATCGAGGGCAAACGCAGACTGCGTGTAGGATGTCATGCGTTGACATGGAATTTCCCTTAACGGCATACCGTGCCCTTAAATGTGCCGGCGTCTCGTTCCAAACGCAACTGAAGTGATGCCATAGGCAGTAGCTACTCGAACCGTAATTCCCACTTAGAAAGAATATTTTCATATTGTTCACGGTCTGGGATCGTAAATGGAACCTTCTTCACAACAGCGCTTAATATCGAAAAAAGATCTTTCTTTAACTTCATATCATCGATAAAGGTGTCAATACCAACTACGTACTGAAATAATGCATTATTGTTAGATAATTCTTTTATTTCATTAGGTAATAATGTGCCTTCATCGCTAGCTATTATTAATACTGCATCACCAAAGGGATGGATCATTTCCACACACTCAAGTTCGTCGATTAACAGACGTACCTCCTCCATTACACGGCGATATGCTTTTGTGTACATTCTATTTTTTGATACTAAAGATAGTGAAAATCTCACAACTAATAGCTCCCAAAACGATAAGATCATATTTCAATAAGATGATGCTGGATCTGACATGCCGCATTTATCCATAAAATAGAGATAGATAGTTTTTTTCTTATAGGTACATGCAATAAATTCTGGAGTGGAAAAAGATCCGGCAACGAGAAATAAAGAAAGCTTATATATTGCCAGTTCAATAGATTCGTATGATAAGCGCAGTTCCATCGATAATCGGCTCATAAAAATATCGTCATCCTCTGGATGCCCGGAGCATGACAATAATAAGGTGCGATAAGGCGCTGAGCCTGCGCATTCTAGCGCTATCTCCGCCGTTTTTTGCGTGTCTAATAAGGTGGTAAACGCAAGCATTAGCTCTTGCGCATCCTGCTCGTTAAGAAAAAAGTGAAAACCGCTCAGGCTTTTATTAATAAACACGTTATTTACCTATATTCGGCCTATGTGAGATATCCCATTATCTTTCGTTAGCATGGCGCTCGCCCCTCTTACGAAAAAACGGTTTTGCGCGAGCGGTACCATCGCGCAAAGCCAGTAAGATATTCTCGTTTAGCCAACCACCCTACAGCTTCATCGAATCCAAATACTCAATCAGCCGCGCGCGCGCCGAGTCGATCTCCTCTACGCGGTGTTCGCTTAAAAGCTCGTCGAACTCGTTAAGCCAAATGCCGATCTGGATGCGCTCGTTGCCCAACGACTGCGCCCAGGCGCGTTCCAGGCGGGCGCGCAGGGCGCGGTTGGGCATTTCGTCGCGGGGGTGGATCTTGAGCGCCTTAAGCCGCTCGTGGCTGCTCTTTTTCTGCTCTTCGCTCAGCCCGATGGGGCTGTGGTCGATAACCTTGGTGTGGGATTTACCCGTTTCAAGCAGGTCGACGTCCACTTCCAGCAGGCCGTTGATGTCGTAGCTAAAGCGTACGTCCAGCGACTGAATGTTGCCGTTCGGCTCTACCGGCACTTCGAACTCGTCCACCAGAATGTTGTTCTCGACGCGGGGATTTTCCCCCTGATAGACGGCGATGCGAATAGACTTCTGCTCCGGGTGGCCGGTGTAGAACGTCTCTACCCGCGAGGTCGGCACCACGGTGTTGCGTTCGATAATCGGCGAGAACACGCCGGACACCTTGCCGTTGTTGGTGGAAATACCGAGGGTATAGGGGCAGACGTCGGTCAGGATAACCTCGTCGATCGCCTCATCGCGCAGGCGGCAGGCGGCCTGTACCGCCGCACCCAGGGCGACGATGGTGCTTGGGTCCAGATGCTGATGAGGCATTTTGCCGAACAGGCGCACCACTAAACGCTGGATGATCGACAGCTGAGACGCGCCGCCCACCAGCACCAGGTTGTCCAGCTCGCTCGGCTGCAGGCGGGCGTCGTTCAGCGCCTGCTCGATCGGCGCCCGCAGGCGGTTGAGCAGAGGCAACCAGACCTTCTCCGCTTTCTGCATGTCCAGCTCATAGCGCCACTCTTTGTCCTGCCAGTGCCAGACGATATCGACGTCCTGCGCGCCCATGCGGCACTTGGCCTCTTCGGCGCTGTCGTTTAGGCGCGCCAAGGCATCGGTCGTAACCTCGCCTTCGCTGAGCTTCCACTCCTTCAAGCAGTCTTTCACCAGCGCATGGGTGAAGTCTTCCCCGCCCAGATAGTTATCCCCGGCGGAGGAGTGAACCTCAATCAGCGGCAGGGCGAATTCCAGCACCGTGACGTCAAACGTGCCGCCGCCGAGGTCAAACACCAGCGTGCGGCCAAACTCCTGAGTGTGCAGGCCGTAGGCCATTGCGGCGGCGGTGGGTTCGTTAATCAGGCGTACCGCGTTAAGCCCGGCCAGCTCGGCGGCGAATCGCGTCTGCTTGCGCTGCTCGTCGCTAAAGTAGGCGGGTACGGAAATCACCACGTCGGAGATCTCCTGCCCAAGCCAGGCTTCGGCGTCTGCCTTCAGGGATTTGAGCACCAGCGCCGACAGCTCCGGCGCGTTAAAGGTTTTCTCCGCAAGGCGATAGGTCTTGTTGCTGCCCATAAAGCGCTTAAACAGCGCGGCGGACCGGGTTGGGTGCGTCGTCAGGCGTGAAAAGGCCGGGCGACCGACCAAAATAGAGCCGTCTTCATCGAGGCTGACGACGGAAGGAGTCAGGTATTCGCCCAGCGCATTGGGAATAAGCTGCGCTTTTCCCTCCTGCCAGACGCTGATAAGACTGTTGGTTGTCCCTAAATCAATGCCAATCGCCGGCACTGACGCACGTTCTCCATTCATGACCTGCTCCCATTAAATTGCTCACTAACCCTGCATAATATAGGGGTAGCAGGCGGCGATCAAACGTTCAGGCCGTGTTCCCGTCCGATCGCCTCAAGAAGCGCTCTCGCCCCGGCCTCAACCAGCCGCTCGGTCTGTGCAAAGTCGCCCGTATAGTACGGATCGGGCACGTCCGCGATGTCGGCATTCGGCACAAAGTCCATCAGTTTGTACAGGTGGTCGATAAACGGCGTTCCTGCAATGTCGCGAATATCGTCGATATTGCCGTTATCCATTGCGATTAGATAGTCAACATTCCCAATATCGTCGCGCTTTAACAGTGACGCCCGCATAGTGGAAAAATCAATGCCCCATCGACGCAGCACCTCTTGCGTACCCCGATGAGGCGGATTTCCCACGTTCCACCTTTCCGTCCCGGCGGAGCGGACTTCAATGCGCTCGCTTAGCCCCGCCTGCGCCACCAGATGGCGAAAAATGCCCTCCGCCATCGGAGAACGGCATATATTGCCTAAACAGACAAATTCAACGACGATGACCTCTTTCTCTCCTGCTTTTTGCTTCATATCGCCCCATTTTCTGCATCGTTTTAATGCTAAAACAATAATACATTTTTCAGCCAAACCAAAATCCGGCCTGTGCTTTGCCCGGTGAACCGTCAGCCAGCGGGCGTGCAAGAAACCGTAACCCGGCTTTACCTCTTTGCCAGAAACCATTATGGTTGGTAAATCATGCTGCGCGCTTATTGCGCTTTCCTACACGTGCCGCAACGGCTTCTATCTCTGAACGGGAGGCTTCGTGAAAAAGGCCTTTGGCGTCTTCTTCCCCCTGTATACCACCACGCTCATCATGCTGCTGGGCTCAGGCCTGCTGACCACCTATATCTCTCTTCGGCTGGCTTCGGCCAACGTCAGCGGCGCGCTTATCGGCGCGCTGACCGCCGCCAACTACGTCGGGCTGGTGCTCGGCGGCAAGGTCGGGCATTACCTGATTGCCCGCGTCGGCCATATCCGCACCTATGTCGCCTGCGCGGGCATCATCACGGCTGCGGTGCTGGCGCACGGGCTAACGGCAATGCTGCCGGTCTGGGTCGGGCTGAGGCTGGTTATCGGCATGTGCCTGATGTGTCAGTACATGGTGCTGGAAAGCTGGTTTAACGATCAGGCGGAGCCCAATCAGCGCGGCGTGGTGTTCGGTTTCTACATGGCCGCGTCGTATCTCGGCATGGCGCTGGGTCAGCTGGTGCTCATCCTGCTGCCGGACCTGGAAATCCAGTCGCTGCTGATTATCGCGCTTTGTTTCTCGCTGTGTCTGGTGCCCATCGCGTTAACCACCCGTAGCCACGCCCGGCAGATGTCGCCCGCGCCGATGGAGCTGCGCTTTTTCGTCGGCGCTATCCCTAAGGTGTTGGCCTCAACGCTGGTGGTCGGCATGGCGATCGGTTCCTTTTACGGGCTGGCGCCGGTTTATACCCAGCTACAATCTTTATCAACCGAGCAGACGGGCCTGTTTATGGCGCTGTCGGTCTGCGCCGGCCTTATCGTACAGTTACCCTTCAGTTGGTTATCCGATCGCTACAACCGGCTTACGCTGTTAAGGGTGATTTCCCTGATGCTAGCGGCAGCCGCGCTGCCGCTAGCCCTGCTGCCCCACATTGACTTTACGCTGCTGCTCGGCATTGGGTTTATCGTCGGCATGCTGCAGTTTACGCTCTACCCGCTGGTGGTGGCACTGGCCAACGACCTGATTGAGCCGGAACGCCGGGTTTCGCTGGCGGCCTGCTTGCTGATGGCGTTCGGCGTTGGCGCAAGCATCGGCCCGCTGCTGGTCGGCGCGGCCATGATGCCGCTGGGGGGCAACATCCTGTACGCCTTCTTTGCCCTGTGCGGTATTATTTTGGCGCTGCTTAGCAGAACGCCCAAACAAGAGGAGGTGCAGTTTGTACAAGACGCGCCGCTGCCTCACGTCGCTATGCCGGACAGCCTGATGAGTTCTCCTCTGTCCCCTGCGCTTAACCCCAGCTTTGACGAGCAGATGATTCAGGAAGTCATGCCCTCGCCGGAACCAGCGAGTGAAGAAGACGCCGCTTTGCAAAGCGACGCGGAGCCCCCGGAAGAAGCCGAAGAAGACATGGCGCAGAGCGAAGAACGCAAAAATGACGAAGGCCTGGAAAAGGCCTACACCATGCTGCCCTGATGCCGTTTAGAGATGAGATGACTGAAATGACCGAAATAGTGGAAATAACGACCGAACGCCTCAGGCTGCGCCAGTGGACGCCCGCCGATCGGGAGCCGTGGGCCGACATGCTGGCCGACCCGCGCGTAATGGCCTACTTTCCCGCCCCGTTGGACCGTACGGCCAGCGACGCCTTCGCCGATCGCTGCCAGGCAGGGATTGTCGAACGCGGCTGGGGATTTTGGGCGGTAGAGCGCCTAAGCGACGGGCGATTTATCGGCATGGTCGGGCTTAATGTGCCTCCCGCTGCACTACCGTTCTCCCCTTGCGTGGAAATCGGCTGGCGGCTGGCGCACGACTGCTGGGGAAAAGGCTATGCGTTTGAGGCGGCTAACGGCGCGCTTGCGGCGGGATTCGAACGTTTGGGCCTTTCAGAAATCGTCGCGTTCACTACGCTGCAAAACCGCCGTTCCCGTGCGCTGATGGAAAGATTAGGCATGCGGCCCTCGCCGCAGGAGGAATTCGACCACCCAATGCTTACAGCCGACAGCCCGCTGCTCAAGCACTGCCTGTATCGGCTTTCCAAAGAGGCCTGGATGACGCGCTCTGCCGACGCAAACAAACGCTGACGGCAAAGCGCTATAGGAAGAAAAAGGTCCGCTAACCGTGTCAGGGACTAACGGACGAAGCACTACAGGGTGTAAAGAACCTGTTATTACTCAACGTCGCTAAGGCTGCAACGTCAGATCGTGAACGGTGGCATCCGGTGCGTTGTGGCTTACGGACTGAATGCCGGCGTCTCTTGCCTGCTCCGTCGTATAGGTTTGGCTCGTGCCAATCACCTGACCATTGACCGCCTTCAGGTTAAATGAGAACTTTCCGTTGGCCGTCGCTTTTTTCTCGAAGTGTTTCACATCCTGCGAATGAGTTTTTACTGACTTCACACCGTTCTGGCAGTTGGCTTTGGTGGTATACCCTTCGCTGCCGAGAATAATCTGCCCGTTTCCTGCCTTCAGGCGAAAATAAAACTCATCGTTTTTACCTAGGAAAATTTCGAACTTCGCGCTCATATCCGTCCACCTTCTGTCTGTTCGCTGCGCCTTCACGGCGCTGTTCGGTAACTTCCTTAAGCATAGTCGATAGCGCTCACGGCGGTGGCAGAAACGCGTTTATTTTTTCACCTCACGGTACGTCGTCCCTATTCCTCGTCGATCGCCGAAAACCGCTCGGCAAGAAAATCAATAAGCGCCCTTACCGACGGCAGCAGCCCTCGCCGGCTGGGAAACACAACGTGGATAATTTCCTGCCGCGGCGCCCACGCGGGCAGAATATCAATCAAAGCGCCCTGCGCCAGCTCCTGCTGCACCATCAAAAGCGGAAGCTGAACCACGCCGACGCCTGCAATGGCGGCGCTGCGTAGCGCTATCATGTCCGTTGTGACAAAGCGCGGCGCATAGTCGACGTCTACCCGCTCGCCGCCGGGTCCGAACAGCGTCCAGCAAAACGCGCTCTGGGGCAAACCAAGCCCCAGCGTTGGCCAGTCGGCAAGCGACTGCGGGCCGAACGGCCGCCCAAGGCGGTCAACCAGCGCCGGGCTGGCGACCAGGCAATGCCTGCGCTCGGCCAGAACCCGCATCACCAGATCGCTGTCCTCCAGCGGCGGCGGACGTACTCGAACGGCAACGTCAACGCCTTCACCCAGCAGGTCTACCTTTCGGTTAGTCGCTTCCAGATGGACGGTCACCAGAGGATAGCGCGCCATAAAGTCAGCCAGCATCCGGCCAATGTGAACGTGCAGCATCGCCACCGGGCAGGTAACCCGAATAACGCCGCGCGGCGCCGCCCGGTTTGTTTCGATCACCTCCTGCGCCGCATCCGCCTCTACCAGCATGGCTTTACAGCGCTCGTAATAATCTCGACCGACGTCCGTCACGACAAAGTGGCGCGTAGAACGCTGGATCAGGCGAACGCCGAGCCGTTCTTCCAGCATGGCGATGCGTCGACTAAGCTTTGACTTGGGAACGCCCAGCGCTCGTCCGGCCGGCGCGAAGCCGCCGTGGTCTACGATCTGGACAAAGTAATAGAGGTCGTTCAAATCCTGCATGGCGCTTCACCATCGTTCTTAAAATAGGACGCTGAAGTCCAATTTAGCAGACTACCGGGCTTTTTGTCCTGAAACTATGATTTATCTATCGACGCGCTGCGTGCGCTTTCAGCCCACACAATCACCAGAGGATAAACTCATGACTATACCCGCCAACTTCCACAATCAGCATCCCGTCATTGATGCCGACGACGCCGTAATGCTTTTAATCGACCATCAGAGCGGCCTGTTCCAGACGGTAAACGACATGCCGATGCCGGAACTGCGCGCCCGCGCCGCCGCGCTGGCGAAAATGGCCACGCTGAGCAACATTCCGGTCATCACCACCGCCTCCGTGCCGCAGGGCCCCAACGGCCCGCTGATCCCGGAAATTCACGCCAACGCGCCGCATGCCAAGTACGTCGCCCGCCGGGGAGAGATCAACGCCTGGGACAACCCGGAGTTTGTCGCCGCCGTTAAGGCCACCGGTCGCAAAACGCTGATTATCGCCGGCACCATCACCAGCGTATGCATGGCCTTCCCCTCCATTAGCGCGGTTGCCGACGGCTATCGGGTGTTTGCGGTCATCGACGCATCGGGAACTTACAGCAAGATGGCGCAGGAAATCACGCTGGCCCGCGTGGTTCAGGCCGGCGTCGTACCGATGGACACCGCCGCCGTCGCCTCCGAGCTGCAAAAGACCTGGAACCGAGACGACGCACAGGAGTGGGCGGAGGTTTACACCCAGATTTTCCCGGCCTACCGGCTGCTGATTGAAAGCTACCAGAAGGCGCAAGAGGTGGCTAAAAGCAACGAAAAGCTGGACTCCGCGCGTTAATACGTATGACACCCCGCCATTGGCGGGGTGCTTTTTGACTGAATAACCGTAAATAGGGACGAAATCAGAACCGCTTCTTCACGCCCAGCATGCCGCCGTAGCTTCGGTAGTCGTTCTCCCCTCCCCGACCGCGAATATGGCCCCACGCCTGCCACCCGCCGGCAACTTCGCCCTGTAGGCCAAGCTTTAATTCATAAGTGCTGCTCGGGGTATTGTCATTGATGGTTTTGCCGTTGAAGCTCAGATCGTTCTTCGTAGTGTCATGCCACCAGTTGGCTTCAATAAACGGCTGCACGCTTCTGCCCTCCAACATGCTCCGGCTGTGCAACCGTACGCCCAAACGCGTCACTGCGCTATCGGTATCACCGCCGCGCACTCGGGTGTCATTCGCTTCTCTATGGTTGTCCGTTCGATAGATGTTGTAGGCGACCTGCCCCTGCGGCTCGATAAACCATTCGCGGCTTCTGTTTTCTCCCAGGCTAAAGGCGTAGCCGCTTTCGACAGAAAAGATCCAACCGCGGCTGTCATAGCTTTCCTCCTGGTGGCCCTTGCCCTGTACGCGGTTATCGTACCAGGCGTATTGCCCCCAGACGTCAACGTATGGGCCGACCAAGCCGTCTTTCTGACCGAACCAGGTGAGGTAAACGCCGGCGCTATAGCCGTCAACGTCTCCGCTGGCGGCGCGCTCATGGCCGCTGGCCGTGATGCCGCTGTGGGCTACGTCCGCGTCGATATGGCTTTGGCCAAAGGCTCCCATAACCCCCATGTGCCAACGATCGATACCACCTCGGCTCCAGCGAATAAGATCGCCGCCAAGGTGTACTATTTCCGTATTGGTTTTCATATCTATATAGCCATCGGCAGCGTGGCTGTTGGTGCGCTCCGCAACAATGCGCACCCAAGCTGCGGGTTCGCTGTCGGCATCGCTGTGCGCATCGCCCGAAAGCTGCTCGCCGCGGCGGTCGTGCATCGTATGCATAAACATCGTGCTGGCGGCTCTGAGGTTGCGCAGATAAACCCCCGTTTCCGGGCGCGGCGTCTCCAGCGTACGCAGATACCAATTGCCGTCACCGGCGCTCGCGCCGACGCCGCCCTGATGCAGGTCGTATTCATGAATGCCCGCCGTAACCCGGCTGGCTAAAGAAAACTGGCCGTCGGACTGACCGCCGACGCTGACGACTTCAATACCGTTAACCGTAGGCGTTCCCTCCCCGTCGAGGTTATTGATAGTAATGCGGGTAGCGCCATTCGTATTGCCAAGGATGACGAGCCTGTCCGTTTGCGAAACATCGTGGCCCAGTCTGGTGTTGAGCGTCAGCTGGCCATTATCACCCACATAGTCGCCGCCGACTGACAGCATGCTGGTAGCTGCCGGCCCCATCAGTCGAATCTCGCCGCCGTTAATCAGGCTGCCGCTGATGGTGAAATGTCCATCGCGCCCGCCGCCAAATCCTGGCGCGGCGTTGGCGACAACCAGCGTTCCCCTGTTAGTGACGTCGCCCACCACGCTGCCGTAGCCGCCCAGCGTGCCGGAGGGGTGTATCGTCATCCCGCCTCCGCCCAGCAGCCGAGCATTATTGCCTAAGATAAGCGCGCCTGCGTAAACGTCCGTTGCGCCGGTATAATCATGATCGCCGGTAAAGACTAAAAGGCCATCTCCTGCCTTGATTAATGAACCCTTACCGTCAATAACGCCGTTGAATACGGTATCCGTCGTCTGGTTCACGGTTAATGCGGAGCCCGTTAAATGGACCGTTCCCGCACCCGTTAGGTTATTGACCCGCTGCGCAAACCCGTTGAGATCAAAAACGCCGCTGGGGCTTAACGACAGCATATCGCTATCGTTAATGATATTCGCAGCACCGGCCCGTAGCGTACCGGCATTGACCACCGTTGGTCCCGTATAGCTGCTGTCAGGGTTTGTTAGAAGCAAAACCCCCTCATCATCTTTGAACAGCGTACCTACCCCACTGATTTTTCCGGCAAACGTTTTGTCGCTAATATGGGCAAAAGCGAGTACGCCATCGTTCGCTACGTCTCCGTTCAGCTCTCCCGGCGGATGTATCCACAGGCTGGCGCCGGACGCAATAGCCGTGCCCCCGCCGACGCCGGCATGCGTCAACGCGCCGTTTAAGACCAAAGCCCCGCTTTTAACGTTCAGCGCCGCTGAATCTTCTGCGGTTGTGCTCATCGCGCTACCGCCGAGCACCCACGTCCGATCGTGCCCGGCCTCTACCACAACTCGCTCCAGACCGAAGAAGTCACTCGTCAAAACGCCGCTTTCCCGTAAAGTCAGCGTATTGCCTCCACCAAGGCTGACAATAGCGCCGTCAATAGAACTGCCCTGCGTCAGAACCAGCACATTATTATCACCGCTGACGGAAACCGCGATGCCCGAGCGCCCCACGACGCTACCGCCGTTGGTGAAGGTATGATTATCAGTATTGATAAACACGCCGGTGCCTCCAATAATCGAGCCTTGGTTATTAATTTCAACGGTGCCGTGGCTGTTGATTAAGACGCCATATTGCGTACTGGCAGTACCTGGAGTAACGATCGTCCCGCCCTCCTGATTAATAAGTTTTCCACCCGAACCGTTGCGAAACCAAACGCCATAGTTTTTAACGCTAATATTGCCGGCATTGATAACTTCGCCATAGCCCGCATTCGTAATGACGCCATAACCGCCGCTAAGCGTGGATGAATCGCTGCCGACATAAACGCCGTTGCCCCCCTTAAAATACACCGCCGTCAACGACCCTCCGCCTTGAATAAGGCCATCGTTAACCACCTTACCGCCGTTCATCACAAATATGCCGTCGCTCTGGCTATTAACGACCCCCGACCTTGAATTGGAGACAGTTCCCCCCGCCTGTAGCCGAACGCCGAATGAATCGCCGTTATTGCCTCGGCCAGAGCTAATAATATTTCCCGAATTATTCAAAACGGATCGGCCGTTCTGTGAATCTAAATAAACACCGTTTTCGGCCCTAATTCCTGCGCCGTTGTCTATAACCAGCGCCCAATCAGCGGTATTGCGGCCAACGATGCCAACTTGGCCCGGCGCGTTGATAACGTGTGGCGCCGCTAAAATAAACGGCCCAGAACCGCTGAGCGTATAGGTTCCCGTTTGTGCAAGAATCTCGACGTCAGCAAAAGCATACGGGGTAAATCCGACCAGCAGCGATGAACACGCTAACGATATTCTTTTGTAAGGCTTACCGGTAGGTTCAGAGCAATACTCATAGGGTGAACACGTTATATTTTTCATAGAAAACCTCCGTAAAAAAAATAAAAAACAGGGCTCCGCGCTGCATTTATTAATAACGCAACGCTGTCAGGGAAAGAGAAAGGTGCAGGAGTTCTCCTAGATGAAAATATGAATCCTCATCCACGTATTGATAATAATTATTAGACTCAGGCAATATTCCAAATATTTTCTTAAAATAGATTATACGCAAATTCTATTTGAATAATACGTAAAGCAGATCTGTCCCTTTTCAGCCTCAGCGCCTCCTTTAAAGCTCCCGCCTGCAAGATATTTCTCCCTACTATTAACAATAGCAGAGGCATTAGTAATAACGATGGACACAATGTGATCCAGATTGCACCATTGAAGATAAGTTTAAAATAAGTGCCATTACTATTGCGACGGATTACTTCAACCATTAGTAGAATAGAAAATAATAATAACGTAGTTTTACACAAGAAAAGGCAATTTGCCTTTCATGGAAAAATAATAATATCGTTTTATCTTTGAGTAATTAAAATGAAATTATTTTAATAATGTTCCATTACTAAATAATTCATTAAAAAATGTTCCATTACTCATAATATAAACATTCGGAATTATGCTAATCAAGAAATAAACGCATTATTTAATCTCTAAATATAATCAGCGTTCACCTGTGGGAGGCTGTTATAGAGAACCCGGTTTTACGCTATCGCACCGCTGTACGTACGCTTCCTTACGATGAGCACATTTTCAAACCGCTTTTCCCTATTGCAACAATCGCTGAGATAACGTGACCGAGTTTGCATCATCAAATATTAAATTGATGTTAAGATTGTCATCCAACTGTGCGTTATTTGGGTGATGGTCGTAAATAAAGCGTAATAACAATCCGTTATGCGGCGTTCACCCAGCTAACCCCCGGTTTACAAGATCCCCCACACCTGAGAGGGGCCGCCTGCGGCGTGCCCGTATCCAAAAAGGACATAGCGATGGACGAACAGTTAAAACAAAACGCGCTTGATTTTCACCAGTTCCCGGTTCCGGGAAAAATCAAAATAGTCCCTACCAAGCCTCTGGCGACCCAGCGCGATCTGGCGCTGGCCTATTCGCCCGGCGTTGCTGCGCCCTGTTTAGAGATAGCCGAAGATCCGCTCGCCTCATACAAGTACACGGCTCGCGGCAACCTGGTGGCGGTTATCTCTAACGGCACCGCCGTGCTGGGCCTCGGCAACATTGGGGCGCTGGCGGGTAAGCCGGTCATGGAGGGTAAAGGCGTTCTGTTTAAGAAATTCGCCGGCATTGACGTATTCGACATTGAGGTCGACGAAGCCGATCCGGACAAGCTCATCGACATCATCGCATCGCTGGAGCCCACTTTCGGCGGCATCAACCTTGAAGACATCAAGGCTCCGGAGTGCTTTCGCATTGAAAAAGAGCTGCGCAAGCGCATGAAGATCCCGGTCTTCCACGACGATCAGCACGGCACCGCCATCATCTGCGCCGCCGCCGTTCTTAACGGCCTGCGCGTGGTGAACAAAAAGATTGAAGACGTGAAGCTGGTGGTTTCCGGCGCGGGCGCGGCGGCAATCGCCTGTCTGAACCTGCTGGTAGCGCTCGGCATGAAGAAAGAGCACATCACGGTGTGCGACTCGCGCGGCGTTATCTATCAGGGCCGTGACGAGAATATGGAAGAAAACAAGGCAATATACGCCGTGGTCGACAGCGGCAAGCGCTCGCTGGGCGACGCCGTCGGCGGCAGCGACATCTTCCTCGGCTGCTCCGGCCCGCGCGTGCTGACGCCGGAAATGGTCAAAACCATGGCCGACAGCCCGCTGATTCTGGCGCTGGCCAACCCGGAACCTGAAATCCTGCCGCCGTTGGCGAAAGAGGCCCGTCCGGACGCCATCGTCTGCACCGGCCGTTCGGACTATCCGAACCAGGTCAACAACGTGCTGTGCTTCCCGTTCCTGTTCCGCGGCGCGCTGGACGTAGGGGCCACCGTCATTAACGAAGAAATGAAGCTGGCCGCCGTGCGTGCCATCGCCGATCTGGCGCTGGCGGAGCAGAGCGACGTCGTGTCTTCCGCCTACGGAGACCAGGAGCTTTCCTTCGGCCCTGAATATCTGATACCCAAGCCGTTCGACCCTAGGCTTATCGTCAAGATCGCGCCTGCAGTCGCCAAGGCGGCGATGGACTCCGGCGTAGCGACTCGCCCCATTAGCGACTTCAGCGCCTACGTCGAGCACCTGACCCAGTTTATCTACAAGACCAACCTGTTTATGAAGCCGGTCTTCTCTCAGGCCAAGTCGACGCTTAAGCGCATCGTGTTTGCCGAGGGTGAGGAAGAGCGCGTGCTGCACGCAACTCAGGAAGTGGTTTCTCAAAACCTGGCCTTCCCGATCCTGATAGGCCGCCCGAGCGTAATTGAAATGCGCCTGAAAAAGCTTGGCCTGCAGCTTCAGATTGGCAGGGACTTCGAGGTGGTCAACAACGAGTCCGATCCGCGCTTTAACGAGTACTGGAGCGAATACCATCACATGATGAAGCGCAAGGGCGTGACTCGCGAAGCGGCCCGCCGCCGCATCATCAGCGATCCGACCCTTATCGGCGCGCTGATGGTCAAGCGCGGCGAAGCCGATGGCCTTCTCTGCGGCGTTATCGGCAACTACCACGACCACTACGACGTCATCCAGACGATGTTCGGCTATCGTGACGGCACCTCAACTGCCGGCGCTATGAACGCGCTGCTGCTGCCCAGCGGCAACACCTTTATCGCCGACACCTACGTCAACGACGACCCGACGCCGGAACAGCTGTGCGACATCACGCTGATGGCGGCAGAAACCGTGCACCGTTTTGGCATTGAGCCGAAGGTGGCGCTGCTGTCCCACTCCAGCTTCGGCACCTCGGACAGCCCGAGCGCGGTAAAAATGCGCCGCGTGCTGGAGTTGGTGAAAGAGCGTGCGCCTAATCTGGAAATCGATGGCGAAATGCACGGCGACGCCGCGTTGGTGGAAGCCATTCGCAACGACCTGATGCCGGACAGCCCGCTTAAAGGTGCGGCCAACGTGCTTATCATGCCGAACATGGAGTCTGCCCGCATTAGCTACAACCTGCTGCGCGTCTCCTCTTCCGAAGGGGTCACCGTCGGCCCGGTGCTGATGGGCATCTCAAAGCCGGTGCACATCCTGACGCCGGTCGCCTCGGTGCGCCGCATCGTCAACATGGCGGCGCTGGCTGCGGCGGAAGCGCAGACTAAGCCGATTTAAGATTGACTGCGGTAGATATGACAACGGCCCCGATTGGGGCCGTTTGAATTTCTGCAAACCTAATTAGATATTCCCTAGCTCGCTGATAATGTTTGAATTTTTCTCAATCATCAACAACAGATTGAGTGGAATTACACCATATCGCGGATGTCCTCGGCATGGTCTTCAACTTTCCTCAACTGCGGTTACAACGCTGGACCAAAAGGCATTGATGAGTTGTTCGATTTCTACCGAATTATCCGCAACAGACTGCCGCACGATGGCATCAATTAGGCATTCTTTATCAAGGAACGTTAATTCCGCAGGTGATCCCTCCTGATACATGGTCGCAACATCGTAACCTAGTAATGCAGCCCCCATTCGCACCGGATCCCAGCCCAGCCGCTCGCCTTCAACGGGTGGCTCATAGATTCGGTCATCTTCAATAGCGCCATATTCACGAACAATATTATAAAAATCGACCGCATCTTTAGCGTTACCAAATCCGCGATCGCGCCAGGCAAACAGCTTTAATAAAGCAAGCCCCGCCAGAGAGCAAAAGGGCAACGTTTCGCCGTTATCCAGTCGTACCTGCACGGTATGCCTAAACGCTTCGTCAAAACCATCCACGTACATAATAATTTTTCGATCTGGCGGCCAAGCGATTTGGTTATCCTCGGCAATTGCGCCAAATGGGATAATATCTACTTCGATACCCGCTACGATGATACGATGAGCGTTATTTCGCACAACCTGAGCATCTTGCGCAAGAAAAGCATTCTTTAATTCATCAAAGCGCTGCCAGCCATCCACAAATACGGCAATGTCTATATCGCGAGTACGGCGTCCTACACGTCTACCGTGTACATGGTGAAGCAAAATTTCACGCGCCGTCGCGCCCGCAATGAAGAAAGATATATCCTGCGCCGTACAAATCCGCTTTATCTGAACCAACAGTCCTTCAATAGTCAAAGAGAGCGGATTCGTTAAGGTGGAGATATTTGTCATTGATTATCCTTGCCGCTTCCCAATTTCGGGCGTCCCCACTGGCCAACAACTCTGCCGTGCACAGCATCGCTTTGGCTTTAGGATTAATCGCCAACTGGCCCCAAAAGCGGGAAACCAGCTGGAGTTTTCCGTCCGAAACGGGTTTCAGTCCCAATTCTTTTCGCCTTTGCAACAGAGAATAAGGCGTAAAAATCACCCCGCTTTCGGGTATCAGGTATCCTTCGCTCAGCTCTGCGGCCGCTATTTCGCTGCTCCAGTGTTCACCTGCCGCAAGCGTGATTTCATTCCATGACGTCGGCGCGGCTAACGGAAGAAAATTCAGCTTCGGACGCAAAGCCGTGGCGTAGTCCCTCAACCACAGCGCCAGCAATTCTTCCTCGTTCATCAGGCGTCGTCCATTCTCCGATTTGCGAAAATAGCGCTGCGCCGCAAGATAGGTGAAAGCCTTGTTGACCATGCCTAAAGAAATGCCAGCCTTCTCGGCTAAATTGCGGTAGGTATCGTTCAGGGTTTCGGGGTGAGACAGCAGCACAAAAAGGAGTTTCATCACCCCTTCAGCAAATCGGCGGTTCGCGACAGCGGGTTTCTTTTCGTATTTGCCTTCAATCAAAAGATACAGCCCCGGCGTCTGAATTCGGGCGTTTCCTGCGGTATCGATAAAGTTAATCTGGTGAACGGCGCAATGTTCCGCCAGCGCGGGCGTTAATGAGTTGCACACCAAAAGCGCAGGGAGGTCGGTTGAAATACCGGACATCTGCTCTCGCGCCGCCAGCAGGGACTCCTTACGATGAACCCGCCTGACTTCCAGTGCGAAAGTCACCGCCTCGCCGTTTGGCGCAATAAGCTTTCCCCATCCGTCGCACGCGCCATAGCGGGTGCCAAGCGCGTACTGTAACTGAAACCCTTTTGGCAAGTTCTCTGCAACAGTAGATAGGAATTGTTCTTCTTTCATTTGTTCACGCCTTTATTTTGTTCATGATTCATGAACAAAATAATTTTATGAACAAAGAGGAGGGATATGCAAGGGAAAGTTTTATGTGAAGCAGCCGGGCCGTGAGAACAACGAAATGACATCGCCGCACTGTGCCAGCGCGGTGACAAAATTGAACATGGCGCCCTAAGGCGCCAACGTTGATTATTGGATACGAAACGGACTCATACTACAGCGCTTATCGGGGCTTTTCAGCCCCGTCAACAGCGAAGAACAGTTATCCCCCCGTCTCATCCGCCAACAGCAGCCCCTTCCCTTTGGCGTAATACGCCTCCCTAACGTCCCCTGGCACCATGTTACCGCCGGTAGCCCACACCAGATGGGTGGCGTTCTCCATCGACGTAATCCCGTGGGCCGACGCGTAGCATTTTCCATTTTCGCTGCCTTCCAGTAGGGAAACGCCCCTAAAGCCGGCCAGCGCGCTCGGTTCCAGCTCGATATTTTCCAAATCTACCAGCGCGGCAAGGTAGCGGTACATACTGTCGTCGGTCAGGGTATAGGAGCCGCTAATCAGGTGCTCTATCGTTTTACCGACAAAGCTCGACGCTCTGCCCACCGCCAGACCGTCGGCGTCGGTTTTGTTGTCGATGCCGAAGTCCTGCACGCAGACCCTATCGTGATAGCCGGTCGCCAGCCCCAGCAGCATGCAGGGGGAATGAGTGGGCTCTGCAAAAAAGCAGTGGGCGTTCTCGCCGAACACCGACTTCAGGCCAAACAGCACGCCGCCCGGGCCGCCGCCGACGCCGCAGGGCAGGTAGACGAACAGCGGATGCGCCTTATCTACCACCACGCCGCGCGCCTCAAACTGCTTTTTCAATCTTAGAGCGGCAACCGTATAACCGAGAAACAGCGACAGGGAGTTTTCATCGTCAACGAAGTGGCACATCGGGTCGCCCTGCGCCTCTTTGCGCCCGGCCTCAACGGCCTTGCTGTAGTCGTCCGCATACTCCTTCACCGTGACGCCCTTGCTTCTGAGCATCGCCTTTTTCCACTGTTTGGCGTCGGCAGACATGTGAACGGTGGTCTTAAAGCCCAGCTTGGCTCCCATGATGCCGATAGACAGCCCCAGGTTGCCCGTTGAGCCGACCGCGATCGAGTACCGCTCAAACAGGCTTTTGAACTCATCGTCCGCCAGTTTGGCGTAGTTGTCCCCTAAAGAGAGCCAGCCGCTCTTTAAGGCGATGTCTTCCGCAAGCGCGAGCACTTCATAAATGCCGCCCCGCGCCTTGATAGAGCCGGAAATCGGCAAATGGCTGTCGCACTTTAGCAGCACCTGCCCTTTCACCTCTTGCGACATCTCTTTGGCGAGATAGCGCTTCATCTCCGTTAGCGCAATCACCGGGGACTCAATAATGCCGCCGTGCTGCTGGGTTTCAGGGAAAACCCGCTCAATATAGGGGGCAAACCGTTCAAGCCGACGAGCGGCATCCTGAATGTCCTCCATCGTTACCGCTGAATGGCGAAGAACTTCTTCGCACTCTCCCAGGCGGTCGTTCAGCCAAAACGTTTCTTTCAACGCGGCGAGCTCCTTCGTTATCGGAAACTCGTCATGCCACTCTTGCAGCGTTTTTCCTGCGATCATTTTTTTACCTCTGGCATAAATAAGTTTTTCCCAATAGCCCGCGTTTAGAACATGCCCGGAAGCACGCCTGCGAACGTTTGCAGTATCAGAACGACGGCAAATCCGACGAGGCTGGCAAGCGTCGTACTGTAAGTCGTTGCGGTAAAGGCTTCCTTCACCTCCAGCTGGTTGTACTTGGCCGGCAACCAGAAGGCCGCGTCGGTGGGCAGCGTCATGCCGACGGTGCCGCAGCAAATGGCCAAACCAACCACCACCGGCGAGTAGCCCATGGAAACCGCGGCGGGCCCAACGATAGAGACCACCGTCAGCATGGCGACCGTCGCTGACCCCACCGCCGCACGGATAATCATCGCCAGCAGGAATGCCAGCAGCACTATCGGCAGGTTCCAGCTGGAAAGCAGCTCCACCAACGCGTTGCCCAGCCCGCTCTTTTGCAGGATAAGGCCAAAGCAGCCGCCGGTGCCGATCACCATCAGGATGTTGCCCAGCCGGTCAGACGCGGCGTCAACGAACTTCATAATGGAGGAGTCGGTGTTTTTAACGATGTACTTTCTCAGCACGAAGGCCGACAGGAGAAGCGCCAGGAACAGGGCAATATTGTTGTTGCCGCAGAAGGTCAGCACGGTGTACATCAGGCTGTCTTTCGGCAGCAGCCAGGTGGCGATAGAGCCAGCAATGATTAGCGCAATCGGGAACAGGATCAGATTGAATGCCGTCATGGCCGAAGGCTTTTCCGGATCCGGCGCCAGCAGCTCGCTGTTGTTCACCAGTTCGGAAACTTCTTGCCGATAGGCGGCCTTTTCTTCCGCCGTCAGCCGCGAGTTGATGAAGTTTCCGTACTGCCAGCCGCACAGCAGGCTTGCCGGCAGCGCGACGATAAGGCCGTAGGCGATAAACCAGCCGAGATCCGCGCCGATCTGCGTGGCGACGGCCACCGGGCCCGGCGTCGGTGCCACCACGCAGTGGGTCAGCAGCAGGCCGACGAACAGCGATGCGGCGTAGGCGCTCTTCTTTTTGTTGGTGAGCTTGCGCAGCGAGTTAATCAGCGGGGAAAGCATGATATAGCCGGAAGCGAAATACACCGGAATAGCGACAATAAAGCCTGCCAGGTTCAGCGCCAGCAGGTCGTTTTTCTGACCAAATTTGCGCAGCAGCCCCTTGGCCATCTCTTCGGTTGCGCCCGAGGCCGCCAGCATTTCGCCGAAGATCCCGCCAAACAGAATCACCAGGCCCAGGCTTGCCATGGTGTTACCAAAGCCTGTCCCCAAATAGCCGAGCAGCTCTCCGGTCGGCATACCGCACAGCACCGCCATCATAATGGCGGAAACAAACAGGCCGATCGCCGGGCTGACCTTAAACTTGATAAGCATCAGCAGCAGGACGACCATGACTGCCAAAAAGGCGACTAAAACGCTCATTAAAACCTCCGTTTACTCTTTTTATTGTTATTGCGCGCCGTTTGAAAAGTGTCGAAGAACCCTGCCTGAATGAACGCCGGTAAGCTTTTTGTCGCGATAGACAATGCCGCCGTTAACGATGACGTATTCAATGCCGTCGCTCAGTTCGTTCGAATGGGTATACGTCGCCTTGTCCTGCAGCTTTTCGTAGTTAAACACCACCAGATCCGCATCGTTGCCGTCCTTAATCACGCCCTTGGTCGGCATCCCCAAACGCGCCGCCGGCATCGAGGTCATTTTTCGTATCACCTCTTCCAGCGTCATGACGCCGTTTTCCTTGTGGTAGTAGCAAATCGCCCGCGGGCAGGTGCCGTAGGCGCGAGGGTGGCCCTTTTCGTCCAGCGCGCGGGTCAGGCCGTCGCTGCCGACCACCGTATGGGGGAACTGCGCTATCTCGAAAACGTCTTCGTCACACATGCTGCTGTACACCGCGCTGCTGACGCCTTTGTTCTCCACCATGATGTCGAAAAACGTCTCGAACGGGTCTTGCCCCAGCTCTGCCGCATATTCCGCTACGGTTTTTCCCACTACGCCCGGCGTGTTGGGCGATGAGGAGACAAACACCCCTTCCCAGCCGCCGGCGTTAATGTAGTAGTTGTCATATTCGGATTTAGGGTCTTCCATCTCCCGGCGGATTTTTTCGCGCATCGCAGGGCTCTCAAGCCGCTCGGCCATCTTCGCCACGCCTTCAGTGAAGTGCCACGGCGGCACGCAGGCGTTGAGGTGGGTCATGTTTCTCGGGTAGGGGTACTGGTCGCAGGTGACCTGCACGCCTTCATCGATCGCCTTTTGAATAACGGCCAGCGTCTGTTTTTGCAGGCCCCAGTTGGCCTTGCCCAAAATCTTGTGGTGGGAGATAAACACCGGCACGCCCGCACGACGGCCGATTTCAATCGTTTCTTCCACCGCCTTGACGCTGTCGTAAGATTCATTGCGCATGTGGGAAGCGTAAATGCCGCCATAGGGCTTAATCACCTTGGCCAGCTCGACGATTTCATCGGTGGTGGCGTAGCAGCAGGGGGTATAAATCAGCCCGGTGGAGAAGCCGGCGGCGCCGTTTTCCATCGCTTCTTTCAGCAGGCCTTTCATGGTTTCCATTTCCTGCTCGGTCGGCTCACGGTTATCAAACCCCATCACTGCAATACGCAGGGTGCTGTGGCCGACATAGCTCTTAATGTTCGCCGTTTTGGGCGCGGCGTCGGCGTAGTGCAAATAGCGCCGATAATTCGTCCAGTTTTGCATATCTTCCGGGAACGCCAGCGCGCCGACGGACAGCTGGCCCTGCACCAGGTCTAGATGCTCCGGCGTGACCGGAGCAGCCGACAGCCCGCACTGGCCGCCGATTTCCGTCGTTACCCCCTGCGAGGTTTTACAGAGCCGGGCGCATTCGTCGCCTAATATGAGATCGCCGTGAGAGTGGGCATCGATAAAGCCGGGGCTGACGTAAAGCCCTTCGCCCTCAATCACCGTTTTCGCCGCTTCTGTTCCGTCAGCGTGGACTATCTTATCGCCGACTACCCCAACGCTTCCCCGATAGGCGGGCGCGCCGGTGCCGTCAACGACCATAACGTTCTTTATCAAGATATCGATCATGACATTTTTCTCCTGAATCAAGGGGGCCGTGTCCTGCTGCAGTCAGGAACCGTTAAACCGTAATTGTTCAGGGGATATTGGATAAAAAAGGCTGGTGGCTGACAAACGATAAAAACGGCGCTTCGCATGAGCCCAATTAATTCAAATGAGTGATATCCGTCAAATAACCGAAAATACGAGACGATTGCATCATTTAAATTCACACAAAAGATCAGGCTTCAGGGTACTCTTTAACGCAGTCGAACTCGTTTTATGACAGAGGAACGCCGTGTACACCGAAGACCACTACCTTGCCGGCGGCAAACGTTTGAGCAGCTATCAGCTATCGAAACTGCACACGTTTGAAGCGGCCGCGCGCCACAGCTCATTCGCGCTGGCAGCGGACGAGCTGTCGCTGACGCCCAGCGCCGTCAGCCACCGCATCAACGGGCTGGAAGAAGAGCTAGGCTTTAAGCTGTTCCGACGATTTCACCGCCGCATTGAGCTTACGCAGGAAGGCCAGCGGGTATACTGGTCTCTGAAGTCGTCTTTGGAATCGCTCAATCGGGAGATACTGGAGATTAAAAGCCGGGAGCTGTCCGGCAGCCTGACGGTATACTCTCGCCCGTCGATCGCCCAGTGCTGGCTGGTGCCCAAGCTGGCGCAGTTTAGCCAACAGCACCCGGCCATCAGCCTGAACGTTTTGACCGGCAATGAAAACGTCGACTTTCGCGGCTACGGCATCGATCTGGCTATCTACTTTGACGATAAAACGCCGGAAAGGCTGGTCTGCCGCCACCTGATGGACGAATCGATCGTGCCGGTCTGCAGCCCGGAGTACGCCGAACGCTTCGGCCTGGCGGGCAACCCCGAAGGTCTTAACCGCTGCACGCTTTTGCATGACCGCCAGGCGTGGAGCTACGACTCCGACACCCACGAGTGGAACTCATGGGCGCGGCACTTTTCCATCGAACTCAATGCGGAGCAGCACAGCATCGGCTTTGACCGCTCCGACCTGGCGATTATCGCCGCCATGAACCACGTCGGCGTCGCGATGGGAAGAAAAAAGCTGGTGGAAAAGCGCATCGCCAGGCAGGAGCTGGTCGCGCCCTTTCCCGACATGGAGCTGCTCTGCGCCCAGCGCTACTACGTCGCTACCCTGCCGGAACGCCAGAGCCCGAAGGGTGAGGCGTTTATTCAGTGGCTGCTGTCGGCAGCGCAGCCGGAGGTTTGAGAAGAAGCACATCGCCCGCTGGGTTACAACTACATCGCACCGCGGTGTGCAAACTTGCAAAGGCGTTTCTATACTAAAAGAAATGTTTTTACCCACAGCGAGCAAATCCATCATGAAAAAAACCATGCTTACCCTGCTGTTTTTGCTGCCCTTTACGCTTGCCAGCACTGGGGCAAACGCCGACAACGACAAGGCGAAAGGCAATAAAGGACACCAAAACAGCGCGCACCAAAACAACGGCCATAAGGGCAACGATAAAGGAAACGGCGGCAAAGGAAACAATAAGAGCAACGGCGGTAAAAACCACGACGGCGGTTCGCCAACCATCACCATTACCTTCGATCAGGCCAGAGGCCTGGCCGTCACCCACGGCCTGACGGGATACTCATCGCTTCCGCCCGGCATTGCTAAAAACCTGGCGCGCGGCAAGCCGCTGCCTCCCGGCATCGCCAAAAAGGCCGTTCCGGCCGGGATGCTGAGCTCGCTGCCCCACTATCCGGGCTATGAGTGGTACATCGCGGGCGACGATCTGGTGCTGGTGGCAGTGACGACGGCGATCGTGAATACCGTTTTATCGGGCGTGTTTAACTAGCGCGTCTTCCGCTTATTTTCCCTCACGTAGTCTTGCAACACAGGTGAGGCATTTTGCCTCACCTCCCGCAGCGTATTCCCTCATTTTTTCGCACCGGCAGCCCGCCGTATATACCAAAGCGTTATAAATCAGCTGATTAAAAAATGGCACGGTTATTGATACCTGTTTGAGTGATTTACTCACCCATAAGGATCGCGACATGAAAAAAAATGCTGTTGTCATTCACCCGCAGGACTGCGTCGCTACGGCCATTATGCCGCTGGCCGCCGGCGAAAAAGCCGCAATGTTTATCGGCACGGAGGCCAAGGAAGTCACGCTGCGCAACGCCATTCCTGCCGGACATAAGTTCGCCATTCGCGCCATGGCGCTGCACGACGAAGTATACAAGTACGGCGAATCTATCGGCAGGGCGACGCAGGCCATTGAGCTCGGCGAGCACGTGCACGTTCACAACGTGGAAAGCGAGCGCGGGCGCGGCGACTGGAACCAGTAATCTTCAATAACGATAAAAAATCACTAAGGAATATTCATGAGCAACGATACTTTTCCCGGCTACCGCCGTCCGGACGGCAGCGTAGGCATCCGTAACTACGTGCTAATTCTTCCCACCAGCGTCTGTTCCAACAAGGTCGCGCAGGATATCTCCCGCCAGGTGAAAGGCTCTACCTGGGTCAACAATACCTTCGGCTGCTGCCAGGTCGCCAGCGACGCCCGCCTGACGGAAAAGACGCTGGTCAACGTCGCCAAGAACCCCAACGTCGGCGCTATCGTGGTGGTTGGCCTCGGCTGTGAAGGCGCTGAGCCAACCCGCATCGCGGACGAAATCGAGAAAATCGGCAAGCCCTCCTGCTGCATCACCATCCAGCAGGAAGGCGGCACGCTGCAGTGTCAGGCCAAGGGAATCTCGCTGGCGCGCGAATACGCCCAACTGCTTTCGCAGCAAAAAACCGAGATAACCCCCGTCAGCAAGCTTATTCTGGCGATGGAGTGCGGCGGCTCCGATACCACCTCAGGCCTGGCCTCCAACCCGGCCTGCGGCGCAGCGTCTGATATGCTTATCGCCAAAGGCGGCAGCTCGATTCTGTCGGAAACCACCGAATTTATCGGCGCCGAGCACATCATGGCCAAACGCGCGGTGACGCCGGCAGTCGGTCAGCAGCTTATCGATCTGGTCGTCTCCTGCGAAGCGCGCGCCAAGGCGCTGGGCGAAGACATTCGCGGCGGCCAGCCGACGCCGGGCAACATTGAAGGCGGCCTGACGACGATTGAAGAAAAGTCTCTCGGCTGTATCCATAAAGCGGGCCACGCGCCGCTGCAGGGCGTACTCCAGTATGCCGACGCGCCGACCAGCCCAGGCCTGTGGGTGATGGATACCCCGGGGCAGGACATTGAGTCGATGTCCGGCATGGTTGCCGGCGGCGCACAGGTGATTATCTTCACCACCGGTCGCGGCACGCCGAGCGGCAACCCGATCGCGCCGGTCATCAAAATCACCGGCAATAAGGCAACGTTTGACAAGATGAAGGACAACATCGATATCGACGTTTCGCCCATCATGACCGGCGAAGCCTCTATTTCCCAGATGGGCGAAGAGATCTATCGGGAAGTGGTGCGCGTCGCCAACGGCAAAACCACCAAGTCGGAAGATCTGGGGCACGCGGAGTTCTCTATTTATAAAATCGCCCCGACTTTCTAAATCGTCTCTTTCCGGGCGGCGAACCTCGGTCGCCCGTTTTTCTGGAAGCTAACTATGAAAATTAAACAGGCTTTAGAACGTTTTCCCGGCGGGATGATGGTTATCCCTCTTATCATCGGCGCACTGTTCAAAACCTTCGCCCCCGGCGCGTTGGAAATAGGCGGCTTCGTGTCGTCAATCTCCCACGGCGCGATGGCGATCCTCGGCGTGTTTTTAGTCTGCATGGGGGCCGACGTACAGTTTAAGGCCGCGCCCAAGGCGTTAAAAAAGGGCGCGGCGATCACCCTCGCCAAATTCGCCAGCGGCGTAGCCGTCGGCCTGCTGGTGGGTAAGTTCTGCGGCGCCGACGGGCTGTTTGGGCTGTCCGCGTTGGCCATCATCGCCGCCATGACCAACTCCAACAGCGGCCTGTACGCCGCACTGGTCGGTGAATACGGTGACGACACCGACGGCGGCGCCATCGCCGTGATTTCTATCAACGACGGGCCGTTTTTAACCATGCTGGCGCTGGGAAGCGCGGGGCTGGTGACCATTCCGTTTATGGACCTGCTGGCGGTGATTATTCCCGTCGTCATCGGCATGGTGCTGGGCAATCTGGATGAAGAATTGCGCACCTTCCTGAAAACCGGCGGCGCGATGCTTATCCCCTTCTTTGCCTTTGGATTAGGCTACGGCATCGACTTCGCCCGCCTGCTGACGGCAGGCTTCTCCGGTATTCTTCTGGGCCTGATGACGGTATTTATCGGCGGCGCTTTCAACATCATGGCCGACAGAATGTCGGGCGGGACCGGCGTCGCGGGGGCGGCCGTTTCCTCCACGGCAGGCAACGCCGTCGCTACGCCGGCGGCGCTGGTGCTCATCGACCCAAGCCTGGCGGAGACCGCCACCAGCGCAGCGGCGCAGGTGGCGGCGTCTACCATCGTCACCGCCCTGCTGGTGCCCTTCCTGACCGTATGGATAGCCAAGCGCAATGCCCAGCGCACCGAGGCCCGAGCGGTCGGCTAACAAAACGCGTTCGGCGCTCTCGTTATCCAAGAGCGCCGAATTTATCCAGCCGATGTCACGATTATGCGCCCACGTTCACCTTTTCCCTGACGCCAAAGGTAAGATAGCGCATCATGGCTCCCCCGTTTTGTAGGTCCATGGTTATGAACACAATTCCTTTCGAGACTGCGCCAACGCCGCTTTGCCTGGTCGCCCCCTATCCCGCTCTGATTGAGGAAGCCAAAAGCCTGCTTCCGGGGGTCTCAACGCCGCTGACGCTACACCTGACTGATTTAAATCGCATTATTGAGGAACTGCCGACGCTGGAATCCCGCGGGCACCGCGTGCTGATAAGCCGGGGCGGCTGCGCCGACCTTCTGCGTCAGCACAGCCGACTGCCGGTGGTCGAGATAAAAACCTCGGGCTACGACGTGCTCAACGCGCTAACGCCGTTTATCGGGCAAAAGGTCCGCATCGGCATCGTCGGCTTTCGAAGCGTCGTCGAAGGCTGCTGCCGCGCGGCGGAACAGCTGGGCATTGAGCACGAATCCTTTTTGCTGACCAGCAACGACGCTAAAGAGATCGCCGCCATGCAGCAAAGGCTGACGACCCAGCGGCTGGACTGGATTGTAGGGGACACCGTCTGCCAGGACTACTTCGCGCCGCTGGCGACCCGCTTTCGCCTGCTTAACTCCGGCATCGACTCCGTGCGCCAAGCGCTGGAAGAAGCGCAGACGCTCTATCAGGCCTTCAGGCAACAGGCGCTGGAGCGCGACCACCTGCAGCTGATTTTGGACAAGTTCGACAAGGGCGTGATCTCCGTTGATGAACGGGGCAACGTGCTGCACGTCAATCACTGCGCCCGTATGCTGTTCGACCTGAAAGCGACGGCGGAAAGCGACACGGGATCGCTGACGCTGTCCCAGCTTAGCGCGGCCATCCGCCCCGACTGGGACTCGCTGCGCCGAGGGAAGCCGGTGCTGGCGCAAATCATCGACAGCGCGCTGGGGGTGTTGGTCTTAAACCAATATCCGGTGATCGCGGACGACAGGCTCATTCGCGCCGTCTTAACGGTGCAAACCGCCGCCAGCCTGCGGGATACCGAATATCAGGTTCGCCGGCAGGAGCTGGCGCAGCGGGGCCTGAACGCCCGCTACCGCTTTAACGACATCATTACCGAAAACCCCGAAATGAGGCGACGCATGGATATCATGCGCACCTACGCGCTGACCGACGCGACCATTCTGATAAGCGGAGAGAGCGGTACGGGAAAAGAGCTGCTGGCGCAAAGCCTGCACAACGCCAGCCGACGGGCGAACGGGCCGTTCGTCGCCATCAACTGCGGCGCCGTCGCACCGCAAATTCTGGAAAGTGAACTGTTTGGCTACGTAGCGGGCGCGTTTACCGGCGCGTCGCCTAAGGGGAAAACCGGGCTGTTTGAGCTGGCGCATCAGGGAACGCTGTTTTTGGATGAAATCGGCGAGCTGGATAAGCCGCTGCAGTCGCGCCTGCTGCGCGTGCTGCAGGAGCGGCAGATTATGCGCCTGGGCTCCGATCGGGTTATCCCTATCGATATTCGCATCATAGCGGCCACCAACAAGAAGCTGCCTCAGCTGATAGAACAGGGCGTATTTCGGGAAGATCTCTACTATCGGCTTAACGTGCTCAAAGCAACGACGCTGCCGCTGCGCGAGCGCCCGGAAGACGTCCGCGCGATTGGCGCCTACCTGCTCAATGAATACTGCCAGCGCTATCAGTTGCCCGAAATGACGCTGACGCCGGAACTGTGGCGAACGCTGCAAAGCTACTCCTGGCCGGGCAACGTGCGCCAGCTGGGCAACATCATTGAAAGGCTGGTGCTTTCGATACACACCCGCCCCGCGACGCTGGCGGAAGCCCGCCTGCTGCTCGACGACCTGGAGCCTGCAGCCGTGCCGACGCCCTCCTCCTGCCCCCGCTGCCGCATGTTGAAGGGCGATTTTAAGGCCATCCGGCTACGCATGCTGCACCAGCTGCTGCACGCCGAACAGAACAACAAAAGCCGACTGGCCAAGCGGCTCAACGTGGACAGAACCTCGCTGAACCGCTGGTTGAAGGAGAGCACAGGGGAGGAGGCATCTTTTGACGGGTAGATTTCAACAAATTAATAGAACGTTATTATCTTGAACTATCGCTATAGTAAATAAATTAACAACAATTAGTTGTTGACTGTATTATATTATTTGATATAGTCCCTATGGTAACTTCATAAAACTCTAACAATTTTCGTTAGATATCACATCACCTAAAAAGGAAACCAACAACTTTAAATAGTCACCCTAACCTACGCCGCTCTCGGCCAATCACATATTCTATTTTTCACCCCGCAATTCGCGGGGTTTTTTACTTTTCGCCACCGCGAAACGGCTTCCTATAGCCCATGACGTCACCGCGCACGTAAAGCGCGCAAACGCCTTTACTCACACACTGATTAACTAACTAAAGAGATAACCTATGAGTTCCAACCGCCCATTTATTTATGATGAACAAGGACGCGTCCTGATCCTGCACGGCACCAACACCGGCGACGCCAAATGGACCGAAGACGGCATGCCCGGCAAAACGGGCGCTGACGACTACATCGACCGACATATCAAAAACTACGGCATGAACGTGGTGCGCCTGCTGGCGTTTTGGGCCCGAATTGAGCCGCAAAAGGGGGTTTATGACAAAACGTATCTGGTTCGACTGGAAAAAGCGGTCAAACGCTATACCGACAGAGGAATGTATGTCCTGATTGATTTCCATCAGGATCTGTACGGCCCAGGCCTCGACGTTCCGCCCGATCCGAACGGCAACAACGGCGCGCCGCTGTGGGCGTCTTACACCGACGGTCTGGAACCCCAAACGCACCCGCTCACCAAGTTCGACTGGAGCATGCAGCATCTGGATCCTGCAATGATGGCCGCGTTCAAAAACTTCTTTAACTATGAGAAGTACCCTGAACTACAGGACTGTCTGATTGGGGCCCAAACTGAGGTCGCTCGCCGTTTCAAAGATAACCCACGCGTTATCGGTTACGATCTGTTCAACGAACCGTTCAGCGGTGACTTAAGCACTACGCTGAGCGGCAGCTTCCAGGCACAGCAGCTCTCGGACTTTTATCAAAGGGCCATTGATCGGATCCGTACTGTAGAAAGCAATAAGTATATCTTTGTTGAGCCACAGGCCGTCGGCCCTAATCAGGGCCTGCCGGGCGCCTTGCGGCCGCTGAAAGACCCTCGCTCAGGCGAAGCGCGTCTGGTCTATGCGCCGCACATCTATACGCTGGGCGCCCCTACCGGTAAAGCCTATACTCTGATCGACGCGCTGGAGATAGCCGCATGGGCTAAAAACCGCGCGGAAGAAATGGAGGCGCTGAATATGCCAATGGCGGTGGGAGAGATCGGCGCGCCGGAAACCTCAACCGTGGCTAAATATTTCGACGCGGCCATCAACAAGTTTGATGAGCTCAACAGCGGGTTTATGGTGTGGATTGACGGACAAAACACTTGGAGCATCGAGGATAAGGACGGCCAACCGTATTCCAAGGTAGACAGCACTGTCCGAACTTATCCGCAGGCAATTTCCGGTAAGCCGATTAAGTTTAGTTTTGACCGCCACAGCGGAAAGTTTGAACTGGCTTTCAAACAGGACAAGGGCGTCACCGCACCAACGGAAATATTCGTACCGGAGTCGCAGTATCCTAACGGCTGGAATCTGGACATCAAAGGCCAAACGTTAAGAAACTGCCGCTGGAGCTTTGACGGCGCCACTCAAATCCTGAGCGTTTATATGGACTACTCTGAGAGCGAAAAGGTTATTTGTATCGTTAAGAAATAATCCTTACGAATCGTCTTCCCAATAAATAACCGAATATACCCCTATGTTGACGGCACGACGCACCCATGCGTCGTGCCGCTACCATCGACGGATATAACACGAACATCCTATTCGTCTGCAGCCACGCAGAACGAACTTCGTGAATATGACTTTGCACTGATTAACAAGCCACAGGCGACGACCTCAGCTTGGGCAAAAAACACGCCAAATTTTTCCAAATTCAACAAATAAAATAGGAATATAACAATGGATTTTGACAGTAAATACATTTTCGATGAACAAGGGCGCGTCCTGATCCTGCACGGCACCAACACCGCCGACGCCAAAGAAACCGTAGACGGCATGCCAGGCCCCATGGGCGCTGACGATTATATCGATCGCCATATTTACAACTACGGCATGAACGTGGTGCGCCTGCTGGCGTTTTGGATGCGAATCGAACCGGAAAAAGGCGTTTTTGACGACGTTTATCTGACCAATCTGGAAAAGACGGTTAAACGCTACACGGATAAAGGGATGTACGTCCTCATCGATTTCCATCAGGATCTGTACAGCCCTTCATTAAGTTCGTCTCCCATTCCGAACGACAACGACGGCGCGCCCGCATGGGCGACCTACACTGACGGTCTGGTACCTAAAAAGCAGCCGCTGTCTAAAATCGACTGGAGCCTGCAGCATTTGGATCCCGCAACGATGGCGGCATTCAGAAACTTCTTTGATTATAAAAAGTATCCTGAGCTGCAAGATCACCTGATTGGCGCTCAGGTAGAAGTGGTGCGGCGCCTGAAGGATAACCCGCGCGTTATCGGCTACGACTTGTTCAATGAGCCGTTCAGCGGCGATATATGCAACACGTTAGACGGGAGCTTCCAGGCAAATCAACTTTCCGATTTTTATCAGCGAGCTATTGATAGGATCCGCGGCGTCGACGACAAAAAATACATCTTTCTTGAGCCTCAAGCCGTTGGCCCTAACCAGGGGCTACCTGGCGGACTGCGGCCATTAAAGGACCCGATCCAGAGCGCACCGCGTTTAGTCTATGCACCGCACATTTATCCGCTGGGCGTCACTGCCGGTATGCCCTACACCCTTATTGACACAGTGCAAATTGCCGCTTGGGCGGATAATCGCATTAAGGAAATGAAAGCGCTCAATATGCCGATGGTAGTTGGTGAAATCGGAGCAACGGAAACGGTGAATATAAACGAGTATTTTGACGCTGCTATCGGCAAATTTGATGAACTTAACAGCGGATTCATACTATGGACTAACGAAGAGGCAGGCTGGAGCATCGAAGACCAGAGCGGTCATATTTGCACCAAAGCGGCCAGCATCGTCCGCCCTTATCCGCGCACCATTTCGGGCAAGCCGGTTAAATTCAGCTTCAATCGAGGAGCTGGCAAGCTTGAACTAACGTTTAAACAGGATAAAGACGTCACCGCGCCGACTGAAATTTTTATACCGGAATTACAGTACCCAAACGGTTGGACTTTGGACATTAAAGGCCAGAGCCAAAGAAACTGTCGGTGGAGCTTTGATGGTGCAACGCAGATTCTGAGCGTGTATATGGATTACTCCGAAAGCGAGAAGACTATCCGCATTATGAAGAAATAACCTCTCCTTGCATTTTGGTCGTAAAAAGCGGCGGGTATTTTCCCGCCGCTTCAAAAAACAAACTCAAGCGCCAAGATTTTTCGCGCGCTTATTTATCCCCTACGGGTTTGCTGAAACCTACTTTACATCCCCCATCGCCACGTACCCCACGTCCTCCACCAGCTTCTGCCCCTGCGGGCTTAAGAACCAGTCGATAAGCGCCTGAGTATTGGCCGACGGCTTGCCGGTCGTCACCATATACACGTCCACGGTAAACGGATAGCTGCCGTTGCGGATATTTTCCACCGTCGGCGCGACGCCGTCGATGGCGAGCAGGCGCAGCTTCTCGTTTTTGTCCATCTGGCTTGCATAGTAGCGGAAGGAGTAACCCAGCGCGTTAGTGACGTTCTGATAGTTGGCAACGCGGCGCACCAAGCCACCCATGCCGCTGGTGCGTTCGGTCTCTAGCGGTTTACGCATCTCAAGATCCTGCATCACCTTTGACAACATTACGGTCTGGCTGCCGGAGTTCGCCGGGCGCTGGAAGGGAATAATATTTTCGTCCCTGCCGCCCACGTCGCGCCAGTTGTTGATTTTTCCGCTGTAGATGCTGCGAATTTGCTCGACCGTAAGGCCGGTTACCGGGTTGTCCTGACTGACGACGAAAACGAACGCCTCGCGGCTAAAAGGAGTCTGCGTCAGCGTAACCCCCTTGTCGGCAGCCGCTTTCTTTTGTTCCACCGAAGGCTCGGCGGCGAAAATCAGGTCAACCTGGCCGTCAATCAGAGACTTATAGGCTTCCGGCGTCCTGCTGCTGGTAACGTACTTGCTGGCGGAGCTTGCATCCAGCCCTTGATAAATGGCCTGTACGGCGGACGCATAGACCGGATAAGCCGCCGTCGCACCGTCAAGGCGCGGCCAGTCTTTGCCGATGTGAAGCGTTGGTTTTTCCACCGGCGTCAGCAGGTTGCCTTCACTAAACGGCCTGTAGTCGTAAAGCGAAATGGTTTCATCGACAGTTTTCTCACTGTCTTCTTTAATTAAATTGCTCTCGCGGTTATACCCCTGACAGCCCACAACCAGCAGTAGAGCGCAAAACAGCCCTAGCGACGCCTTGAGCCCCTTTTTATCCACCAGAGGCTTACCGGCGCGCTTCGCACCGAAGGCGAACGCCAGCGTGAACAGTGCGTAAGTCGCCGCGGGAACCCACAGCATCATCCAAAACCCCCCACTGAAGACCGCAATAAAAGAAGAAACAAAGAATGGGATCGTGCCAATTCCCATCCAGATAAAGGCCTCATGAGTGAAATCGCCCCCGCTGACAAACATCGCTAGAATCCAGAAAGCCAAAATATAAAAAATGGCGATCAGCATGGGCGCATAGCGCGGCCAAAAGCGGTCAGGCAGTTGGATATGCTTTCCCCACACGTATCCCACGAAAGCGATACCGACGGGAGCCGCTATCAGCCCGAAACCAGAGAGTCCTCTCAGATTCAGCGACTCAATCAGTATCATAAACAGCATCGCCCCGCCCTGCGCCACCGTAGGCAGCACTAGGAGGATCATAAGAAGAGAAAGCAGTAGATATTTAAGGTTCATGGTCGAACGTCCCTGTAGCGCCGAACGGCTTTAATTCCAAAGATAAAAAGATGAAGGAACAATAGCGTTATATGGGAGCCCAATAAAGACGTTATTTCACTATTTTTTCTTGAAAAGGCACCGATAGCTCCAGAGTAAAGGCGATATTTACGATAACTACACTTTATTTGCACTATCTGAACGCATCCTGCATCAATTAGCATTTTTATACCAATATCCCGCAAGCTTCAGGCCTCGATGAGTTTTTTCAAAGGCAAACCCTTCTTCGATACCGGAACGCTTGGAAAAAGCAGAGCCATAGGTTAGCCTGACGAGCCTTAGCCCTTTTGCATAGGTCGTTAGCTCACGATCGCGTAAATTCGCGCTTTGATAGGAGCCTAAGTCGAGCTTCGTCGCTTCCAGCATTTCGGCCAACTGCACTTCCGTCAGTTTTTTCCTCAGCATATCGGAAGAGGCCAGGTAAATTTCATGGTATTGCGCGGCGGCGAGCTTGGTTCTGAATTGTTCTACGGCGCGCTGTTCCAGCTCAGATTCGGACGGTTTGCAGCCAAACAGCGCCGCTGAGGCGCTCATAGCCAAAAGAAAACAGGTTAAACGTTTCCATTTCATTTTATTTTCACTGCCTGTGTAACGGATGCGTAGACTCGATGGATTTTGCGTGAACGATAAACAACTTCTTTGCGGAAAAATGTGAGGGCAGTGAGGAAATGAAGAAATGTTGCGCGGTAAAAATCGACCTGTCAGAGATGGGCAGCTAGCGCCGCCGCCTGACGCATCCCCCGACAAAGGCTTACCTCTGCCGAGGGAATATACCGTTTACCAGCCGTAGCGCACGTTCAGGCCGAAGTTGGCATCGCCGTAGCCGTGGCTGCCCTTCTGGCCCGAGGCTTGAGCAGTGACGCTTAACCGACTGCCGATATTCGCCTGTATGCCCACTTTCAGCTCCGCCCGATCGGACGGCATTTCCTGCCTCGTTTGAGCATTATCGAAAGACACCGTTGTCCCGTCGCTGGCGTGCAGCCAGCTGGCTTCGACAAACGGCTGAATGACGTTGGCGTCCTTGCGCAGCCGACCGTCTACTCTCAGACCGAGGCGGGTGGTCCAACCGTCGCCGTTCTGGCCGTCGATACGCGAACCGTTACCGTCTTTCACGCCGTCAGCGCTGTAGTTCTGCCAAACGGCCTGCGCCTGCGGCGTCAGGCCTATTGAATTACCGCTATTGAGCGCAATATCGTAACGATAGCCGACCTCCAGCGAGGCGGCGTTGGCCGTTGAGTCATAGCGGGTGGAGCCTGCGTCGCCGTTATCCACCGAGTTATCGTACATGCCGTACTGATACCAGCTGTCGACGTACATGCCCCGATGGGCCTGCGCGTCGGCAAACCAGGTGGCGTAAACGCCAAGATTATAACCATCGACGTGACCGGAGGCGCTAAACCGGCTGCCGTCGGCGCCCCGGTTGCCCGTACTGTCGGTATCCGCGGTGATATAGCTGCCCATCAGGCCGACGTCCAGGCTCTGTTCGCCGTAGCGCCATGCCAAAACGTCGCCGCCGAGCTGGATCTGGGAATAGCGGCTGTCGATATCAACATAGCCGCTCGCCGCCGTAGAGTCGGCCGCACCAGACTTAAACCGCATCCACACGCTGCCGTCGTCAGAGCGAAGCTGGCTGCCTTCGCGATCGTAGAGGGACTGCATCTGCAGGCTGCGCGCCATCCACTGGTTGCCAAGGTAGGCGCCGGTATCCGCGCGATACTGGGGTGTGACCGGCTCCGGGCCAGACGCCTGCGAGCGCAAATACCAGTCGCCGCTGTTCGCGTCCTGATACAGACGGTACTCGTACAGCCCGGCCTGCACCTGATTACCCTGGGTAAACACGCCGCTCGATGCGCCGTTAACGTCAATCACTTCAATGCCGTTGACGGTTTGTGCCCCCAGCCCGCCGACGTTGTTGATATGCACGCTGGTCGTACCGGAAGTGTCGCCGTTGACCACCAGCCTGTCGCTCGGAGAATCATCGCCGCCGAGCGCTACGTTCATTAACAGCTGACCGTTACCATGGTAATCGCCGTTGACAGTCAGCGTGCGGAACGCGCCGCCAGCGGCGGGCGAGGAATATACAATCGCTCCCGCATTGTTAACGGCGCCGGTCAACACGACAGAAGAATCAACCTTCACCAGACCGGTGTTGTTCAGCGCGCCAAACGAGGAATCGCCGTTAACCAGCCACTGGCTGGCGTCGTCAATCTCTATCTGGCTAACGTTCTTCGCCGCTCCCTGCCACGCCGAACCGTTTTTCAGGCTCAGCGCCAGTGAGCCGCTGCCGTCGCTGCTGCTCTGTATCACGTCGCCGTTAATAGTCGATGCGTCGGCATTCACTACGACGCTGCCTGCTGGAGTATAAACGTCCGGAACGGGAGTTACGAAGCTGAAACCGATATCATACCCATCGGAGGCTAATATCGCCGCGTTGCCGTTTTGTGCGTTCAGCGTGGTGCCGTTGGTAAGGTTCAGCGTCAGGTCGCCGGTCGCCTTAACGACGGCCGCATCGCGTGCGGCGATCGCACTGCTGTCAAAGGTTAGTGCGTTGCCGGTACTCTGCGCTTCATAACTTGTATAGATAGCCGACGAATCTGCGCCCGCCGTAGAAATAGACGTGCCGGTCATCGTGACGCTGGCCCGATCGCGCAGCTTTAGGCCATACGCATTGCTGCCATCGGTCGTCGCGCTGCCGCCGGTAATCGTTAAACTGGCGCCGAGGCCTGAGGCGTTGTAAGCATAGGCCCGCTCACCCTGCATCGTAACGTCAGTATTGGTCAATATGACGTTGGGTAAACTGGTATTACCGTCCTGCGCGGCAGATACGACACCAAAGACGTTCGTGCCGCTGACGTTGACGCTTGAGTCTGACAGCTCAAGGAGTATCGGACTATCCGATAATGAACCCAGCGCAAAAACGCCCGCGGACAGTTCACCGTTTTGCAGATCGATGCTGCTGTTACGCAGCGTAATCGTACCGCTCTCAGTCCAAGCTCCCACACCCTGATAAGAATTACTGTGGGTAATATAAACACTATCGCCGTCAATCACCCCCGAACCATAAGTTGACAGAGCAAAAGCGTATCCACCATTACCGCCGCCATCAATGTGAGTATTAACGATACTTACTGTACCAACGCTTAACACGCCGCTATAGCTATCACCGGAATGGATAGTTGAATTGATAATTGTCGCTTCACTATCCGCACCAATGGCAACACCGTAATTTTGAGTGATTAAATTGACGCCTGACAGCGTCAACGAGGAATTTCCTTGTATATATCCCCCTCTCAGTGCCGTAATGGTCATGTCAGTAAAGGAGACCCTACCGTCCACCATATCAAGCAGCTCACCGTCTGTCGTAATGCTGCCGCCATTAACGACTACGCTACCGTTACCTACGATATTGAAGAGCCCATTAAGATTTCCCCCCTCACTGTGCACCGTCACGTTATTCAACGTAAGGCTGCCCTGCGTATCCACTTCAAACGTGTCGCCTGAGTGTCCAATAAGGGTACTATCGGAAATATTCAACGTGCCCTGGTCGTATACGCGGACGATATCGGCAACGAAGCTAGCTTGGGTTTCCGCAACAATTTGGCTGGCGTTAATCACGCTGTTTTCACCGTCGACCCAAAAAACGACGTCTGCGCCGCTGCTGGTTTCGTTCGTGATGGTTTGCGTCTGGCCGCTGCTTTCCTGCCAGGCAACAGTTATTGCAAAGCTGTCGGCCGCATACAGCGACCAGCTCAGAAAACAGAGCGGCTTTAATAAAAAACGGCCGGCGAGCGTCGCCGTGGAAGAAATGACCTTTATCATAAAGTGATGATTCCTTTTCAATTAAGCCAATGGCTAAATATCCCTTTGATTCTAATAAGGCATTACAATAGAGAAATATTATCTCATCCAATTATATTGATATGGAAACAAGACCGTAATTCAGATTATGTAATTATTTATTTTACAATAACAGAAATAAAATAATTATAGACAAGAAAAACTCAAATGACACATTACCGAGCTGGCTAAATGCCCTAAGCTGACGCGGTTCTCAACGCGCAATCTGTTCTGCCGTCAAAAAACACCGGGGGCCTACGACAGATAACTCTATACGTAAAATGATACATCTGGCAATAAAACCAACCTCGAAAGCATTGCGCTCGACAATTCGAAAATTACGGCTGACGGCGAGTTGCTTTATTTTCGTATTCAACAATCACTTGAGCGTTTTCCTTTAATATAAAGACCATCATATAAAATTATCTACAAACTCTAAAATAATGATTTATTTCAGATGGACGCGTTTTATCTTTCGATCGGCGATAAAAAAGCGGCGAGGATCTCCCCGCCGCCTTTTTCACGATGCCACGATAGGCAGCCGCTACTTGTTTTCTTTCTCTTCCTTCGCTACGACCTCACGGTACCAGCGCGGGTGGTGCTTTTGCGCCCACTTGCGGCTGACCTTGCCTTCGATCATGCCGGTAATGGAGCCCTTCACCCAGAACGCCATATACATGTGAACCAAAATCGCGTGGATAAGCACAATGGCCGCCACCGCGTGGATCATCAGGCACATGCGAATAGCCCACATCGGGAACAGGTGAGCAAAGTACGGACGCCAGATAACGACACCGGTCACCAGCAGCACCAGGATCAGGCTCATGATGCTCCAGAACATCGCCTTTTGACCGGGGTTGTATTTACCCACGTCCGCGACCTTATGCTCGTTGCCCTTCAGAACCTCAACGATGTGGATGAACCAGGAGATATCTTCTTTCTTCGGAATGTTGTGCTTCACGAAGCGGAAGAACATCAGGATCAGCACAAAGAAGATCAGTACGCCAAAGAACGGGTGCAGGATGCGCCCCATCTGCGGCGTACCGAACGTCTGGGTCAGCCAACTCAGCGTCGGGAAGAACATCGCGATACCGGACAGCGCCACCAGGAAAAAACAGATGACGACGGTCCAGTGGCACGCCCTGTCGATGAACGAGTTACGCTTAATCATCTTATTTGGCTTCATGATGTTCCTCCTCGTCCTCGTCTTCATCGACCTTGTTCGGTCCCATACCTACGTAGTGATAGATAAGGCCGGTGAAGGTGGCGATAAACGCGGCGGCAGACAGCGGCTTGAGAATGCCTTTCCAGAAGCCGACGACCGGGCTGATGACCGGATCCTTCGGCAAATTGTGGTACAGCTCAGGCCGGTCGGCATGGTGCAGCACGTACATCACGTGCGTACCGCCGACGCCCTGCGGATCGTAAAGACCCGCGTTCTCGTAGCCACGCCCCTTCAGCTCAGCGATCCGCTCTTGCGCCAGCTGCTTCATCGCTTCTTTGGTACCGAAGTGAATAGCGCCGGTCGGGCAGGTCTTCACGCAGGCCGGTTCCTGACCGACGGTAACGCGGTCAACGCACAGGGTACACTTGTAAACCCGGTTGTCCTCTTTGTTCAAACGCGGAACGTTGAACGGACAGCCGGCGATACAGTAACCGCAGCCGATACAGTGCTCGGACTGGAAGTCCACGATGCCGTTAGCGTACTGAATGATAGCGCCTGCGGATGGGCAGGCCTTCAGGCAGCCCGGATCGCTACAGTGCATACAGCCATCCTTGCGGATAAGCCACTCCAGCTTGCCGTTCTCTTCCACTTCGGAATAACGCATCACCGTCCACGACTTGGCGCTCAAATCGGCGGGGTTATCGTAAACCCCGACGTTATGGCCCACTTCATCGCGAATGTCGTTCCACTCGGAACAGGCTACCTGACAGGCCTTACAGCCAATACAGGTAGTGACGTCAATCAGTTTCGCCACTTCTTCCTGGTGATGACGCGCCTGAGGAGGCGGCGTCAGCGAGTTGGTGGCGGAACGCTTAATAATGTCTTGAGATTGCATTGACATATTTTCTCTCCGTTACACCTTTTCTACGTTAACCAGGAACGCCTTGTACTCCGGCGTCTGCGTGTTGGCGTCGCCGACAAACGGCGTCAGGGTATTGGCGAGGAAGCCCTTGCGAGCCGCGCCGACAAAGCCCCAGTGGATCGGAATGCCGACAGTTTCCACGTCTTGGCCGTGAACCTTCAGCGTGCGGATCCGCTTGGTCACTACCGCTTTGGCTTCGATGTAGCCGCGCTGGGAGCTGACCTTCACCGTATCGCCCTGAACGATGCCCTTCGCCTTCGCCAGACCTTCGCCGATTTCGACGAACTGCTCGGGCTGCGTAATCGCGTTAAGCAGCGAGTGCTTGGTCCAGAAGTGGAAATGTTCCGTCAGACGATAGGTGGTGCCCACGTACGGGAAGTCCTTCGAGCTGCCCATATTGTCCAAGTCAGCCTTGAACACGCGGGCTGCCGGGTTAGACACCACTTTTTCATGCAGCGGGTTAGTGCCCAGAGGCGTTTCAAACGGCTCGTAGTGTTCCGGGAACGGACCTTCAGCCATCTTATCCACGGCGAACAGGCGGCCTAAGCCCTCGTTCTGCATGATAAACGGCATCACGTCGCTGCCCGGAGGCGCTGCGCTGAAGTCCGGAACGTCGATACCGGTCCACTTGGCGCCATCCCACTCGATGAGCTTGCGCTTTGGATCCCACGGCTTACCCTGCATATCCGCAGAAGCGCGGTTGTACAGGATACGGCGGTTAAGCGGCCACGCCCAGGACCAGGCCAGCGTGTTGCCGAGACCCGACGGGTCGGAGTTATCGCGACGCGCCATCTGGTTGCCGGCTTCGGTCCAGCTACCGGTGTAGATCCAGCAGGCGCTGGACGTCGTACCGTCATCGCGCAGCTGAGCAAAGCTGTCGAGCAGTTGGCCTTTCTTCAAGATGACCTTGCCGGTAGCGTCGGTAATATCCACCAGCGCATAGCCGTTGGACTCCTTCGCCATCTCTTCGGACTGCGGATGCATCGGCATCTTGTAGTCCCAGGTCATGTTCATTAGCGGCTCTTTACCCACGGCGTTATCGCCGTCTTTAGCGTAAAGCTCGCGCAGTTTGAACAGCAGCCCGGCCAGGATTTGACCGTCGGTAATCGCTTCGCCCGGCGCTTCGCCGCCCTTCCAGTGCCACTGCAGCCAGCGGCCGGAGTTGACGATAGAACCGTCTTCTTCGGCAAAGCAGGTGCAAGGCAGGCGGAACACTTCCGTTTGGATCTTGGACGGATCGACGTCGTTCTGCTTACCGTGGTTCTGCCAGAACTCGGCGGTTTCGGTACTCAGCGGATCGATAGTCACCAGATACTTAAGCTTGGACAGAGAACGAACGACCTTATTCTTGTCCGGGAAAGACGCCACTGGGTTAAAGCCCTGACAGATGTAGCCGTTAACTTTGCCTTCATCCATCATGGTGAAGTACTTCAGAACGTCGTAACCGGCGTCCCACTTCGGCAGCCAGTCAAAGCCCCAGTCGTTTTCCTTCTGAGCCTTGTCGCCGTAGAAGCTCTTCATCAGGCTGACGAAGAATTTCGGATAGTTGCCCCAGTAGTTAACCTGGTTGGCTAGCCCTTTCTTCGGCGTGTTGGCGTCCAGATAGGTTTGCAGCGTCGCCTGCTTGTCTGACGGCAGCGTCAGGTAGCCCGGCAGCGACTGCGACAGCAGGCCAAGGTCGGTTAAGCCCTGAATGTTGGAGTGGCCGCGCAGCGCATTAACGCCGCCGCCCGCCATGCCCATGTTGCCCAGCAGAAGCTGGATCATGGCCATCGTACGGATGTTCTGAGCGCCCACGGAGTGCTGCGTCCATCCCAATGCGTACAGGAACGACGTGGTTTTATCTACCGCGCTGGTTTCGGCAATCAGCTCACAGACTTTAATGAAGTCTTCCTGCGGCGTACCGCAAACGTTGCTGACGACTTCCGGCGTGTAGCGATCGACGTGCTGCTTAAGCAGGTTCCATACGCACCTAGGGTCCGTCATGGTCATGTCGCGTTTGGCGTAGCCTTCCTCGTCAACCTGATAGTTCCAGGTCGTCTTGTCGTACTGGCGCTTTTCTGCGTCATAACCGCTGAACAGGCCGTCTTCAAAGGTGAAGTCGTCCCTTACCAGCAGCGTTGCGTTGGTATAGTGTTTGACGTATTCCGCGTTAACCTTGTTATTCGCCATCAGGTAGCGAATCACGCCCGACAGAAACGCAATGTCGGTCCCGGAGCGCAGCGGCGTATAGAAATCAGCCACGGACGCCGTACGAGTAAAGCGCGGATCGATAACGATAAGTTTGGCGTTGTTATGGATTTTCGCTTCCATCGCCCAGCGGAAACCGACCGGGTGAGCTTCAGCGGCGTTGCCGCCCATAACGACGACCAGGTTGGCGTTTTTAATATCCACCCAGTGGTTGGTCATCGCACCGCGACCAAATGTTGGAGCAAGACTTGCTACCGTTGGTCCGTGTCAGACGCGCGCCTGGTTGTCTACTGCGAGCATGCCGAGCGCCCGCGAAAATTTTTGTGTGAGTAAACCGTTTTCGTTACTGGCCGCAGAGGCGGCAAGCAGGCCGGTGGTCAACCAGCGGTTAACGGTAACGCCGTCAGCGTTCTTCTCCTGGAAGTTAGCGTCGCGGTCAGCCTTCATCAGCTTGGCAATGCGCTCGTAAGCTTCATTCCAGCTGATGCGCTGCCACTTGTCGGAACCCGGCGCACGATACTCCGGATACTTCAAACGGCTGTCGCTGTTGATATAGTCAATAAGCCCTGCGCCTTTCGGGCAAAGCGCACCGCGGCTGACCGGATGGTCCGGGTCGCCTTCGATATGAAATATGCTGGCTCTGGCGTTTTTGGCGCCGTCCCCCATGCTGTACATTAACAGCCCACACCCCACCGAACAGTAGGTACAGGTATTGCGGGTTTCTTTCGCGCGCAAAAGCTTATAGCTGCGCGTCTCCGCCAGCGCCGCGCCCGGGGTGAACCCCAGAACCGCCGCCGTTGTACCTGCCATACCGCCAGCGCAGATTCGGAAAAACTGCCTTCTGCTGACCTGCATGGTTTTCTCCTTCTTATTAAACTGCTACATTGCTCTGTATACTGCGTATAACATTCCGTTATAAGTCTAGTCTATCCGTTATAAAGGCCGTTTGTTACCACTCATAATTGGTAGAAAATCTCGCCAGATTGGACGAATTTAGTATCGCCCCGCCATTTAAACCTCAACGAACCAAACGATTAAACGATCAAGTCGAAGACAACTTTATTATACGAATATAAAATGGTCTCAAAATTGATCCACGTCCTAAATGTTACGAAAATTAACTTAATGTTGGACATTTTTGCACCATTTGTACATTCAATGTTAACTTTAAAATAATTTCCATCAAGCCCCTAACATCCGAAGGCCTATAGCGTGAACAGTGAAAAAATCCATAAAAGTGATGATAAAACGCCCATCGTTGGCGTAGAGTCTCTAACGGTTCGCCGGCACAACGCATTGACAAGCCCAGAGCAGGACTGGGTTGCGCAGGAAGTCCCCGTGGCGCTGGTCTATAACGGGATTTCCCATGTCGTCATGATGGCGACGCCGAAAGAATTGGATGAATTTGCGATCGGCTTCTCATTAGCCGAAGGGATTATCGAATCCCCAAGCGAGATTTATGGCATCGATGTTAATGTCGGCTGTCGCGGCATTGAGGTAGACGTCGAACTCTCAACGCGCAGATTCTCCGGCCTGAAAGAGCGCCGCAGGGCGATGGCGGGCCGCACCGGCTGCGGCGTATGCGGCGTGGAGCAGCTGGGCGAGGTTCTTCGCCCGATACCGACGCTGCCGTTTACCCAAACCTTCGATCTGGCGCTGCTGGACGGCGCGCTCCCCGGCCTGAACGACGTACAGCTGGTCGGCAGGCTGACCGGCTGTACCCATGCGGCAGGCTGGATTTCACCGGAAGGGAAAATGCTCGGCGGGCGCGAGGACGTTGGGCGACACGTGGCGCTGGATAAGCTTTTAGGCGTGCGGGCCAAGGCCGGCTGGAAGGACGGCGCGGTGTTGGTTTCAAGCCGCGCAAGCTATGAAATGGTTCAGAAAGCGGCGATGTGCGGCGTGGAAATCCTGTTCGCCGTTTCCGCGGCCACTACGCTTGCGGTGGAAGTCGCCGAGAAATGCAACCTGACGCTGGTCGGCTTCAGCAAGCCGGGCCGGGCGACGGTCTACAGCCATCCGCAGAGGATTGTTGGGGTGTAAAGATAAAGAAAAGGCGCGGATTACACCGCGCCCTTTTCTAATTTATGGCTTCCGCCTTATTCCCCTGACGGAAACATAAACGGGTTGATGCTGCTGCGGGCGAAGCCCTCTTCTTCAACTTTCGCATCCAGTACCAGCGACGCCAAGTCGTCGGCCACCGGCTCAACGTACTGATCCTGCTCCTGATACAGAATTTTCAGATAGCTGCCGCAGTCGCCGCAGCTTTCCGCTTTCACCGCCGCCTTTTCCGAGTCCAGCGACCAGTAGTCGAGCTTACCGCCCTGTTCGCAGTTGGTGCACTTCACCCGAACCATGTGCCATTCGCTTTCGCACAGGCTGCAGTGCAAATAGCGCAGGCCCGTTTCAGCGCCGATATGCACCAGGCTAGCTACCGGCGCGCTGCCGCAGACCGGGCAGAAGTGGCGGCCTTCGCCGTACTCGGTGCGCGCCTTGCCGGGAATTTGGCTGGCCATCTGCGCCCAATACAAAGAAAGCGCGGCCCACAGGAACGTCGCCTTATCGCTGCCGACCTTGCCGTATTCGCCGGCCAGAAGCGCGGTCGCCAGCGCTTCCCGCTCCTGAGAACTCATTTTTTGCAGCGATTCCAACACCGGCAAGACGTGTTCCGGCGCATCGGGCTGCAGCTCGGCGATAATGGACAACAGCAGCGTCTGCCAGTGTTCGCTTCTCGGATAAGTATCGGTCGCCAGCGGCGGCCTGTCGGAAGCGTTTTTCAGCACGTCGGTCAGGTCCAGCGTCAACGGATGGTCGTGACGAGCCTTATCCTGGGCGTCTACTACGCTTGCGGCAAATTCCAGATAGCTCCCCAATGGGCTGTCTTTAGCCAGTTGGCGCATGCGCTCAGCGCGGCGGGAATAGAGGCTCTTCAGGTTGGCAAACAGGAGCGGCGGGATCGCCGTAGGGTTTTTGCCCACCTCTTCCGGTGAAACAATGCGGATACTGCTCATGCTTTTGCTTCCTTAATCATTATTACTCGGTCAATGCAACAGAGCTTTGACATTTATTTAACTAAAGACTTTACCCGTAATCGAGGCGGAAGTCTCCCCCACCGATAGGAATTAACCATACAAACGATAATGATAATCAATTGATTAACAGTGCTATACTTGAAGGCGTTAAAGAAACCCGGCCGCTCGTCTTTGGTCTATGGCGGCATAACGTCCATTTTAAGGAGCACGCAATGAGCTACACTTTACCCTCGCTTCCCTATGCTTACGACGCCTTAGAACCCCACTTCGATAAGCAGACGATGGAAATCCACCACAGCAAGCACCATCAGGCCTACGTCAACAACGCCAACGCCGCGTTAGAGAGCCTGCCCGACGAGCTTAAGAACCTTTCCGCCGAAGAGCTGATTGCCCAGTTGGACAAGGTCCCGGCGGAAAAGCGTACCGCGCTTCGAAACAACGCGGGCGGCCACGCCAACCACAGCCTGTTTTGGAAAGGGCTGAAGAAGGGAACCCAGTTAACTTCTGAGCTCAAAGCAGCCATCGAGCGCGACTTCGGCAGCGTCGACGCGTTTAAAGAGAAGTTCGAACAGGCGGCCGCCACGCGCTTCGGTTCCGGCTGGGCCTGGCTGGTTTATAAAGACGGCAAGCTCGCCGTCGTCTCTACCGCCAACCAGGACAGCCCACTGATGGGCGAAAGCGTTTCCGGCGCCTCCGGCTATCCCATCGTCGGCCTGGACGTCTGGGAGCACGCCTACTACCTGAAGTACCAGAACCGCCGCCCGGACTACATCAAGGCCTTCTGGGACGTCGTCAACTGGGACGAAGCGGCAAAACGCTTCGCCGACGTGAAGAAATAACCTTTGTCGTAACGTCTCCACGATGCGGCGGCGAACCTTTCGCCGCCGCTCTGGCAAAAACTTGGCTTTATGCCCTTCTCTCTTTGATTTCCCTATTCTTTGCGCCAAAAATAACGCTTTTCTCCTCGCATTTTACCGTTTTTCTCAAGGAAAAGTGGATACGCTCTTTTTAGTAGATGAGCAAGAAGGCCTGGTTTTCCTGCTACTCTGCCTCAAACGGGTGATAAAATCGCCGGTTTATGCTAGGATGCCGCCTTACTTTTTGATTAGCTATTTTTAGGGAAAAATCATGAACTCTATTCCAGCCTGTCCGCTGTGCGCTTCAGAAAACACCTATCCGGACGGCGCGATGCTTATCTGCCCCGACTGCGCCCACGAGTGGAACCCCAACGAGCAGCAAGCGGCAGACAGCGATGAGCGCATCGTAAAAGACAGCAACGGCAACGTGCTGGCCGACGGCGACTGCGTGACCCTGATTAAGGATCTGAAGCTGAAAGGCTCTTCCACCGTGCTGAAAGTCGGTAGCAAGAGTAAGCCTATCCGTCTGGTCGACGGCGACCACGAGATCGACTGCAAAATCGACAACACCAGCGTGATGCTGAAAGCCTGCTTTGTGAAGAAGGTTTAAGGCCTGATATATCGCCGCCTCTCATGAGGCGGCCCTATCTTTAAGGCTAGACCGTCTCACTCTGCGCCGCTATGCTAAACTTTTCCTAGCTTAGCCAAGGCGGCCCACCATGAACTCCCCCAACGTCTTTATCGGAAAAATCCGCTCTTACGATGACCACGCCCCCAGCGCCATCGCCAAGCTGGCCGTTGACGGCGAACTGACGCTGACATCGCTCGGCTTCATGGGCGACGAACAGGCGGAAAAACGCCATCACGGCGGCGCCGATCGCGCGCTGTGCCACTATCCACGCGAGCACTATGCCTATTGGAAATCGCGCTTTCCACAGCAGGCGGAACAGTTCGCCGCGCCGCTGTTTGGTGAAAACGTTTCAACGCTGGGGCTGACGGAAGACAACGTCCATATCGGCGATATCTTTCGCTGGGGTAAGGCGCTGATTCAGGTGACTCAACCGCGCTCTCCCTGCTATAAGCTCAACTACCACTGTGCTATCGATAGCTTCGCCCGCGTGATGCAGGACAGCGGCCGCTGCGGTTGGCTCTACCGCGTGCTGGCGGAAGGCAAAGTGACCGCCGACGAGCCGCTGGAACTGGTCAGCCGCAATAGCGATATTTCCGTCGCCGAGGCCATCTCGATTGCCTTCCACGCGCCCTTTGACGAAGAGCGCTATAAGGCGTTGCTGAGCGCGCCAGGGCTGTCGGCCAGCTGGAGCAAGAATATGCAAATGCGGCTCCTGACCGGAAAAATCGAAGAGATGGAAAATCGCCTGGCAGGCCCAAAGCCGGCTAAATAGCCGCTTACACCCTACTCCGGGCCGGCGCCGTCATTACGATTACGGCCGGTTGGCCCACGCGCCTTGTATCGGTTTGGCCAAGAGAGCGAGTACGGCAATCATGCTGATTTCAATCGAGAACGACCAGCAGATGTGCCCAAGGATTTCACTCCACAGCTCGTAGCCGTTAAGGTTCCACAGCCACCCCGTCTCCCCGTTTAAATAGGCCGGATGCCGGAAGCCCAGCGCGGGAATAAGAAAGCCATGCATAGCGATAGTAATAATCAGGCCGTAGGCCGCGCCGTACCAAAGCCTGACCTTCGGCCAGTAGGCAGAAGCAAGCACATAAACCAGCGCGAACGCAAAGCTGAACAGCCAGTGATAGAGCATAACCGCACCGGGAATGGTAATCCCTTGGTAAACGTAATCCATTGAGTGCGAGTTAATACCAAGCCACCCAAGCCATGCGTCGATGTGCGCCGCCGGAGGGGAGATTTCTCCCGCAACGCGGGGCGGCATATTGGCTTCCGTTCCCGATTTAACCAGGGAGCTAATAAAGCCGCCGATAAGCGTCGTCCAGATAATGACCTGGAGATTCGTCTTATTTTTCAACATAACGGATGTCCTCTTAGATATCGCTTATAACAACGGGCCATCTCAGTTTTTTCAACTAAAGAAGTCGATGAAAACAGTATTTTCATTAACTAAATCTAGTTCCTGTTGAGTATTGCTGCAAATACTGGGGTGCCATCGGCTCACGCCGCAGCGGGTTATCGGGGAAGAGAAGGGCATGGGGGAGAGATCTTCTAGTCAAGGTGATAGAAGGAACAGGAAGCGGTTTATTGGGCTAAAGCCGGGTTACCGCCTCATTACTATTTTAAAGCGTTCTTTTTCCACTTGCGGATTTTCGGCCTGAAATTGGTAAAGGGCGCGACGGAATTGATATGAACCCACTTATAGACCGGCCACATCGCTTTGGTTGTCGCCCAGTTGCGTTTGCCCGGCTCAAACAGGACGTCGTCAGAGAGCGTCTCAAGCCAGTTCGTTAATGCTTCAACCAGCTTATCCAGTCGCTCTTTTTGCTCGCAAAGCGTCGACTGCCCGTACTGCTGATAAAAGGACTGATAAAGCGCTCCCAGCTGATTCCATTTGAAATCCGCCGACGGAACGGCTGCGCGCCTTCCAGCTTGCTCTTCCTGTTCCCATAACAGCAGCGAGGATAGCCAGCCAATTTGGTAGGACAGCATCTCTCGAGGCGTTTTGTCTACGCCTTCCACTCTTGTGGCCGAAACCTCGTCTGGGATGTCTTCAAACTCTGCGATGAATCGTTGATAGCAGGCCTGAATCCGTTCAATCAGCGCCTTCTTATCCGCATATTCCTTCATGGCCATAGCTCCATAATGAACGAGGCCGCAAAAGCGGCCTCGTTTTAATGACGTTTAAGCTTACATCAGCTGCGCAATCTTACGCGCAACGTCCATCAGCTTCTGCTGCTTCTTCTGCAGCTCGCCGTTCATTTCGTTGAACTGATCCAGCGCTTTTTGTTCAGTAAACTGAACCATGTGGCCGCTGTACTCGATCTTGTCGCCCTGCGCTTTCAGGAAGTCAGAAAGCTTCAGAACGTCGCCAAAGGTCTCGTCCAACAGAACCAGCGTTTCTTTAGCCAGAGAGCCCTGCTGGGTTACAACCTTCGCATAGGCCTTGTCATAAACGGCCTTCAGGTCGTCCGGCATTTTTACTGCCGCGTAGCTATCGGCGGTTTTCTTGATGATCTCGTCCAGCTTGGCGGTAGCCGCGCGGGTTTCAGTTTGCGCTTTTTCCACCTTCGCGCGGTTATCAACCATCGCCTTCATGGTGTTCAGCGTTCTAAGCTCAGTCATTGACGATTGCATTGAGCTAGAGAACGCGCCGTTAAGGTCGTTGGTAAAACCGGTCAGCAGGTCATAGTCTTTAGCGTAGTTGCCAAAGGCCTTTTTCTGTTCATCGGTCAGGCTCGGCAGGCGAACTTTAGCGCCGTCGACAATTTTAGTCTGAAGAAACTCGCTGAAGGCTTTACGCTGCTCCGGTTCGTTGTCGCCACAGGCGGTCAGTTGGAAAACTAATCCCAGCATCAGCAGGGGGGCGAAAAAGCGCGCCCATGATTTTTGCTTAACGAAAGACATATCTACTCCCCAAAACGGTATCCATTAAATCCATCTAAGTATCCGGCGCAGCGCGAAACTATCTGAACGCCAAGGAACCGGCATACGTTATCATCCGAGGCAGGGGGAATAAAGCACTTGTGCCAAAAAACGCCTCGTTGGAACAAGCATAGTTGAAAAGGAGGAATCGTTTTCAGAAAAAAACAGCGGGGCTCGGAACAGGCTCCCCGCTGAAGTGGCGTGACTCAGAGGTATTTATTATTAGTGGTTATGTCAAAATCTTTTCAACTCTATTTCTTAAACATCACCGTTGGATCGATGATGGATGAACGATAGCCCAGCATGGTCGGACGGTTGCTATGAACCTTCAGCTCCAACATCACGTCCTGCGTACCGTCTTTCACTTCGTTAAGTACGGAGACCAGCGGCGTAGTTCCCGACATTCCTGCCGTCGCGGAATACATGAACATCGTTTTGGTTTCTGGCCGATACTGCGTTACGGAAGTGATCGGGCTATACCACTCAAAGCCGCGCTCTTTGCCGTATTCCCAGGATTGATACACGGTCATGTTCTTCTCATCAACGACGAATTCTACGCCGCGAGAGTACTTCATCGTCGGCAGCGCCGGCTGCTCCATACCCCGGGCGTCGCCGTTGTCGAACACCGTCACGACGGACTTGCCATTGGTACTCTTTGACGGAACGATGTAGCCGGTATGCTGCGTCCAGGTCCAATCGAAGTCGCCTTCGCACTTGTGATTTTCACACTTGAGCGCCTTGCCCGACTTATCGACCGGCTTCAATACTTTCTTCGCCAGTTCACCCTTCCAACCGGTAGGATCGGCAATAATCCACTTCACCTGCTTGTCGCGGCCGATTTTGATAACGGCGGACTGGTGGCGTGAACTGATGATAATGCTGTCGTCACGCGCATCGTAGCTGATGGAGTTCACGTGCGCCCAGTTACGGCCCGGCCCGGAGCCGGTGACGTCGCCGAACGGCAGCTGCGCCAGCTGCTCTTTCGTCATGGTTTCACCAGAATGAGCGGTATCTACGCTCAGGCAGACAGCCCCCTGATCCATCGCCAGCAGTACGTTATCGCGGAACGGATCGAGGATCGTGTTCAAATCCCAGTAGTCCACCGTATCGCCGTTTTTATCCACTTCCAGAATATGATCGCGCACGGTGTTAACGGTGTAGCCGTCCTTCAGCGGATAATCTTCTTTAGCGACCCGCAGCAGATAGGTGTCGTTAGGCGTTTCGATAATTTCGTGCGAGAAGTCGATGAAGCCCTTCGGCAAACGCTTGTCGGCAATATTGCGCCCCAGGAAATCATACTTGTAGTAGCGTTGGCCCTGGCCAAAGATCAGATTACCGTCCTTTACCTGATGGAAGCTCATCATCGAGCCAATGCGGGTAATATCGTTTGGATTTCGCAGTTTATCGATGTTCATAAACCAGCGCACGTCGCCGTTGGTATCGCTTATCCAGTTTATCCCGGTGTAGTCCCAGTTCGCCGCGCCGCCCTTCACGTGCATGATGTGGCCGTTTTTAGACGTTCCGACGATATGGTTAAACAAATACAGGCGATTTTTCAGGCTGCCATCAACTTTCACAGGCTCTACGGTAGGAAGCGCGGCGGTTTGTCCTCCCGTAGCGGGAACGGTGACCGGTGCGGCATAGACGGACCACGTATAAGTTTGCGGCTTGCCGCCTTCTTCCCAATCCACTTTCACCTTGTTGACGTAATCAGGGTAGAGGCCGAATACGGGAATGCCGTTGTGCGTATTAATCGCCTGAGGGCCTACGTCGTAGCTGATGGGAATCCCTTTATCACCTTTGCCAAGTACGGTCACTTTGACTTTGCTAATGTTGTGATTGGCCTTGTTGATAATTGCCGTCAAAGGAAAAACGCCGTCATAAGGCGCTACGTCAACAACGCCCAGCGGCCCTTCTTTCATCGGAACGATATCCGTCGTTGCCACCAGCGGGCGTTCTTTATCAAGCCCCCCGGCCGCCAGCGCTGTTCCGCTGACGCAAAGACAGCACAACAGGGATAGCGTTATTCGCGTTAATTTCATGATTATCTCCTTTAGCTGAATGCAAAATAAAAATAAATAGTGACTACGCGCGAAGCGAGCCAAGAAAAATAAAGCGTTGCAATATGTTTTTAATTCGGAGGTAATCTAAATTAATAAAAAGGTCTTTTGCATGATTCACATCACATTTAGAAACATTTACTAATATTTTAAAATATATCCATTCTGATAAAATCAGAATTTATTCATAAAATACAAATAATTAAATTCATTTCGAGATATTGAATATTTCAAGTAAATAGCGGAGAAATAATTTCTATTTATTCCTTAATGTGAAATATGATTATTCATTAAATGGAAAGTAAAAGTGGACAAATAATATATACACCGATGGGCCACAGCCCAAAAATATACAAAAAATGCTATTAAAAAAGCCTCGCTTATTCAGCGAGGCTTTATCAATAAATGCGATATTACTTTTTATTAAGCAGGAACTTTACGACGTTGCCGTATTCACTGATGAAGCTATCAACCGAATCTGCATCCAGACCGTCGGTCTTCACCATATACTTGCCGTTCACGACGACGGAAGGCACGCTTCTAAGCTCCACTTCTTCCGCCATCTTGCGCTGACGCAGCGTCAGAGACTTAACGACGAAGCTGTTCCAAGCGCTGTCGAAATCCTGTGCGGAAACGCCGGCTTCAATAAACGCCTGACGAATGCCGTCAAGGTTTTGGATAGCGCGCGTCTTTTGAATGCCGTTAAACAGCAGCGGCGCCACTTTATCCTGAACATTCAGCATGATGGCGACAGACCAGGCCTGCGTCAGCTGAGAGCCCAACTCGCCGCCCATGAAGTCCACGTGGTACTTAACCATCTTGCCGTTAGGCGGCAGCTGCTTTTTAAACACGTTCGTCATATGGTAGACGTTTTCGAAGTCATAGCAGTGCGGACAGAAGAAAGAGAAAAATTCCATCACCTCCGGTTCTTCGGTCGCAGAGCGGGAAAGCGTGGTGTACTGCTTACCGTCTTTGTAGTTGGCGGTAGCGGCCGCTGACGTTTCCGCCGCGCTTGCCGTAATAATAGGATTGGACAGCATTAAAAACGCACCTGCGGCAATCGCAGCGTAAACCATCTTTTTCATAACAACACTCCGTGACAAAAGAATCAGTACATCGGCGCCAGCCGCAGCGGCGGAGCCTCTAAGCGTTTAACTTGTTCAAACAGGGCCGCCGGCTGCGTCTGCCAAAAATCGACGTCGGCTATCCAGGGAAAGCTTTTCGGAAATGCGGGATCGTCCCAACGGCGCACAACCCAGGCCAGGTAGTGCACCATCCGCATACCGCGCAGCGGCTCGATTAACGCAAGTTCTTCTACAGGGAAATCGGCGAACTCGCCGTAGGATTCGGCAATCAGATCCAGCTGCATTAGCCTGTCTCGTTCCTCTCCCTGTAAGAGCATCCAAACGTCCTGTATTTTCGGGCCGTTGCGCGCGTCGTCTAAATCAACGAACGTTGGCCCGTCTCTCCACAAAATATTGCCGGGGTGGCAATCCCCGTGCAGTCGGCACGGCGCCCAGTCTATGTGCCAGTGAGACTCAACGGCCTGAATCAGGCAGTCGAGTGCGGACAGAAAGTCAGCCCTTACGGCATTTGGCACCAGCGCGCTTTCCGCCAGCGTTTCCCGAGGTTGGTAAAGATATTCGTCCAGCCCAAACGTGGGGCGATGAGCAAAGCTGCCGCTTTCGCCCACCTTATGAATGCGCCCTAAAAAGCGGGCCACCCACTCAAGATGGTCGAGGTTATCCACTTCAAACTGACGACCGCCGACGCTTGGGAACACGGCAAATAAATAGCCCTGGTGTTGGTGCAACGTGCGCCCATCAAGCAAGAGCGGCGCAACGACCGGGATTTCGTCGTTTGCAAGCTCCAAAGCAAAGTCATGCTCTTCCTGAATCTGCGCTTCACTCCAGCGCTGGGGACGGTAGAACTTCACGACGAAGCGGCGTCGCTCTTCGTCCATAAATTGATAAACGCGGTTTTCATAGCTGTTTAGCGCCGTCAGGCCGGAGTCTACCCGCAGCCCAACGTCAAACAGCGCGTCTAAAATAGCGTCCGGCAGCAGGGATTGAAAATTGAAGGCCGGCATGGTTGATCCACTACACATCGCGTTAATCTATATCCGTTCAGGCTAGTCTTTCAGGATGCCGCGGGCGCGCAACAGCGCGGTTTTGAAATCTTCTTCGTAGTCCTTTTTCAGACCGGGAATAGCGTCAGTGCTGGATGAATCACGCATCTTGAGATGATAGATCAACACGTCGTCCGTCAGCTCGCCAAGCGGCCCTTTATATCCGGCTTCGTCAGCCAGCTTTTGCAGAAATTGAACCAGATTCAGATCCGGGTCTTTCTGCCACGCCGGGTGAATCAGTTCAATAAGTTCATTGACGCGATGGCATTTCATAACGCCTCTCCCTTTAGTCTTGATTACAAACGGGGCAAGTATGTAACGACGCCCCAATCGCCACCAGCGTGATTTACGCATAAAGGCTTTTCAAATGTAGAAAAAGCGGCGGCAGCGGGCACAGCCTATCAGGGTTAATAAAAATTTAACAGCCCATTATTTCATCATCCGCGCCATGTTGATGGCCTCAATCAGCCTGGCGCGATCGACGCGGGGATCCTCGCTGTCGAGCAGCCGCTGCCAGATGTCGATCGCCTGTTGATATTGGGCGTTGAGGAAGCGATCGGAGGCTAAAAGCATGAGTGCGGTAATTTGATTAGGGTCGAGCGCCAGCGCTCGCTGAATCAGCAATTCGGCCTGCGGCGTCATGCGTTGGCCGGCCTGATAGTAGAGCGTAGTCGCTTTGGCCGTTAGGACTTCGGCGTCGTCGCCGCGAATTTTGGCCACTCTGTCGAAAGCGACCAGCGCGTTTTCAAACGCATTGCTGTTCAGATAACGTTGGCCGAGCAAGAACCAGGACTCGCTGTCGTTGGGCGACGTGCGAATGCGCTGCATCAGCTCGGCGACCACCTTATCCTGCATCTGCTCTTCGCTCATACCTTCAAACAGCGCGTTGCCCCCCTGACGCACAAACTCGGCGGACGACGAATACTGGCCGTACGCTACGTAGCCGCATATCGTTAGCACCAGCGTAAATACCGTCATCAGCACCGGCGTCAGAAGCGTCGAACGCTTGCCGTCCATCGCTGAAGCCGGGGCGTCCTGCGCGTTTTGCAACAGACTCAGCGCCAGCTCTTCCTTTAACGCTTCGGCCTGACGGCGCTCGCTTTCCTCGCAACCAAACAGCCTTTCGGCCAGGGCGGACTCCTGGCGGTACAGCGCAACGTTAACCTGCTCGCGCAGCGTCTGCGGCGGCGCTTTCCCGGCGCGACAAAACGGCAGCCAGACGATAGCTATCGCCAGCAGAGCCAGAATGCCGCTACCAATCCAAAATGCCGTCACCGCTTTTTCTCCAACAGTTGTTCAAGCTTACGGCGCTGTTCGTCGCTCATTTCGGGCAAAGGTTGAGCCCGGCGACGAACGTAGCGCCATGCCGCCACTGCGGCGAAAAGCAGCAGCACAAGCGGGCTGAGCCACAGCAGGGCCGTCTGCACGCCAAAGCGCGGCTTATACAGGACAAAATCGCCAAATCGGCTGGTCATCACGCTCACGATCTCATCGTTCGATTTACCTTCGTCCACCATGCGATAAACCTCAAGGCGCAGATCGCGGGCTATCGGCGAAGTGGACTCCACCAAATTCTGATTCTGACACTGCGGGCAGCGCAGCTGCTTGGCGAGCGTCACGGCCCGCTCCTGGTTTTCCGGCGTTTTAAACTGCCAGGTATCGACAATCTCAGCCCGTAGAGGCAGCGCGAAGCACAGCAGCAGCAACAGGCGCCAGCAGCGAATCATGGCAGCGGCTCCCCCTTCATCAGCGAACCGATTTTCGGCTCGAACTCCACTTTCCAAACCTCGGCGTTTAATTCACCAGAATAGCGGTAGCGGATCGCGCCCCGGGCGTCGATAAGATAGGTTTCCGGCGTGCCGTAAACGCCGAGCTCCATCGCAAGCTTGCCCTCGGGATCGTAAATCGAGCGGAAGTAGGGATTGCCCAGCTCGTTAAGCACCTTGACTGCCGCGCTACGGGTATCGCGATAGTTGAGGCCGTAGAGCTTGAACTCCGTCCGCTGCCCCAGCTTGCTTAAAAACGAAAACTCTGACTTACAGGAAGGGCACCAGCTGGCCCAAACGTTGAGCACCGTAATGTGCCCCTGAAAGTCCCGTTCGGAAAATGTCCGGTTGCGTAGCAGCAGGTCGTCTGCCGCAAAGGTCGGCATCGGCTTATCCTGCTGGGTCAATCCGAGCTGATGGGGATCCTGACGCAGGCCAAACAGGAGCGCGATGCCCAAAGCGGCGACCAGCAATAGAGGAATAAACAGCTTCAGGCGCGTCATGACGTCACCTCTTTTCGCGAGCGTATCCGGCCGGCAAGCAGCAAAATGCCGCCTAGCATCATCAAAAGGCCGCCGCCCCACACCCAGCGGATAAAGGGCTTATAGTGAAAACGCAGCGCGTAGCTGTCCCGATCCACCTTCTCCCCCATAATCGCGTACACGTCGCCGAAAATTCCCCAGGAAATGCCCGGCTCGCTCATCAACATGGTTCTTACCGTATAGTGACGCCGTTCAGGCATAAGCGTCGCCACGTTCTTGTCCGCTTTTGTCACCGAAATCACCGCCTGTTCCGACGTATAGTTCGGCCCCACTAGCAGGCGAGTTTCCTGATAGTTAAAGCGGTAGTCGCCAAGCCTCGCCTCACTGCCTTGGGCCATTTTCACCCCCGTCTCGATGGAGTAATAGCTGGAAATCACAATGCCCACCGTGGTGACGGCAACGCCACAGTGCGCCAGCCAAACGCCGCACCGCCTCAAGGACAGTCGGCGAACCATCGACAGGTTGCTCAGGCAAACCCACGCGGCGAGCGCAAGCGACAGAGCGACCATCGGGTAAAACCGGTCAAACAGCAGCGCGCCGCCAACGCCGACCGCGGCGGCTAACAGAGCTAAAACGGCCAGACGCCTTCCTGTACCCGCTCCCATGCTTTTCCAGCGGCTTAGCGCAGAGATCCCCATAACGGACAGGGCCAGCAGCGCGGGCGGAACAAAGGTGGCGTTGAAATAAGGCGCGCCGACGGAAATAGAGCCCAATCCGAATGCGGTAAACAGCATCGGATAAAAGGTGCCGATAAGCACAATCAGCGTCGCAACGCTCAGCAGCACGTTGGCCGCCAACAGCATTGTCTCTCTCGACAAAAGCCCGAAGCGCGCGGCGGAAGGCTGGGTATTGGCTCTTAGCGCAAACAGCGTCAACGCGCCCATCACGGCCAGGCCCAACAGAAGAAGCAGCATGATGCCGCGATCGGGGTCAACGGCAAAAGCGTGCACGGAGGTCAAAACGCCGGAGCGAACGATGAAAGTGCCCAGCAGGCTGAGCGCAAAAGTGAAGATGGAAAGCAGCAGACTCCAGTGGCTGAACGCGCCCCGTCGCTCCGTCACTATCAACGAGTGCAGCAGCGCGGTGCCTAAAAGCCACGGCATCAGCGAAGCGTTTTCTACCGGGTCCCAGAACCACCAGCCGCCCCAGCCTAACTCATAGTAGGCCCACCACGAGCCAAGAATAATGCCGCCGGTCAGGCAAACCCACGCGGCCAGCGCCCAGGGTCGGCTCCAGTGGGCGACGGCGGCATCCATTTTGCCGCTCGCCAGCGCGGCAATCGCCAGCGCAAAGTTAACGGCAAAGCCAACGTAACCTAAATAGAGCAGCGGTGGGTGAAAAATCAGGCCGACGTCCTGCAGCATCGGGTTAAGGTCTCGCCCTTCCATCGGTGCGGCCATCGTTGAAGAAAAGGCGCGCTCAAACGGGTTGGAAAAAAACAGAATAAACAGGCAGAACCCCACCATGATAAGGCCGAGCACCGCCAGCGCCGCCGCGCTGACCTGCGGGTCCATACGGCGACTAAATGCCGCTAATAGCGCAGTCCAAACGGAAAGCGAAAACAGCCAGAACAGCATGGAGCCTTCATGACCGCCCCATACCGCCGCAACCTTAAAAAAGACGGGCAGCTGAGAATTTGAATGCTGGGCGACGTACATTACCGAGAAATCGTCGGTGGCAAAGCTATAGCCCAAAAGCGCAATGGAAAGCGTGATAAATAAACATGCGCCGTAGCTTAACGGCGCACCGTAGCGAGTGAGTAACGACCGCCGGCAGAACAGACCCACCGGCGGTACAATACTTAACAGAAGTGAGAGCGCCAGTGCGCCCAGTAGGGACAGCAGACCCAGTTCTGGAATCATGCCGTTCCCTTTTCTTTTACGCTCATTAAGCTACCGTCATTTGGCCCGCGTACAGGATGAAGAATCTCAACATAAGTACACCACAAAGCCCCATACAGGCAACCGTCACGAGATAGCCCTTGCTGTGCTGAACGCGATGGCTGCACACGGCGCCCATAATCAGCGGCAGCAAAATGCCAAGGCCGATAATGCCAAACCAGAAGACGTTGGACCAGAATCCGCCGCCAATAGCCGCAACTGCAGCGACCTCTTTCTGGCCGCCGCCGAAGAACAGGCCGACGAACAGCGCAAACAGCAGCAGCAGTTCGAACAGTACGACCGGTTTTTCGATCTGATGGACAAAGTGGATGGAGGGGCTGTCCGTCGGCTGCTTAAACCAGGTTACGCCAAACAGCACCGCCGCCGCCGCGCCGGACGACACGCCCGAGAACAAGAACAGAACGGGCAGAACCGGGTTGTTCAACATGGGATAGGTTTTCAGCGCCGACAGCAGAAAGCCGGTATAGACTCCCAGCAGCACCGCCAAAAGCACCATCAACGGCTCCAGCACCTTCTCAAGCCGCACCAGCGAAACGATAATGCCGTTCACCCAGCTAAACGCCGTCAGGCGGGTTTGGGTAAATTGACGGATCTCTTCACGAAACAGCACGGCCAGCCAGACAATCAGCACCACCATATAGACCTGGAACAGCATAACGCCCATCGACATAACGGAGGTCGGGCTGTAGAAGATCATCAGGTACCAGAAGGTCCATGGCTTGGTCAGGTGGAAAATCAAAATGGTCAGACCGACGATAATGGTCAGCGGCGCGATAATCGCCGTAGCCTTAATAACGCCGTCGCGGCTGGCTTCATTACCCAGGATCCTGCGCTTAAGGAAAATGGCGATGGTCACCATCCCCGCAGAAATGCCTATCAGAAACAGGTAAATGGCGATCGGCCAGTCCCAGACCAGAGAGTCAAAGTGGAAAGCGCTGCTCATCCTTTAATCTCCCCGTGTTTGCTCGGAATACGATACATCTTCGGCTCAGTGCCCAGATGTACCTTGGAGCGGTAAGTGGTCTTATCCGCAATCAGCTTCACGATATCGCTGTTAGGATCGTCCAGATTACCGAACGTCAACGCCTTGGTTGGGCAGGACTCCACGCAGGCAGGCAGTTTGCCCTTGGCCAGGTTGGTATCGCGACAGAAGTTGCACTTATCGGCGCTCTTTTTCACCGGGTGAATAAAGCGCACGCGATAAGGGCAGGCGGCTATGCAGTACTGGCAGCCTACGCAGCGGTCTGGATTCACGTCAACGATACCGGTAGCCGCATCTTTGTAAGAGGCTCCCGTCGGGCAGACGTCCACACAGGGCGGATTATCACAGTGCTGACAGGAGTGACGGTCGAACTGATATTTTGCCTCTGGAAACTCCCCGACGGGGCCGGTGCGGATAATAGTGAGCCGCGATACCCCTTCAGGGACGTTATTGACCTCCCGGCAGGCATCCATACAGGCGGTGCATCCGATACAACGAGTTTCGTCATACACCATGCCATAGCGAATACCGTTAACCGACATCGTTTGTGCCAACACGCGATGCGCGGCGCCGGTCGTCAAAATAACTGCTCCCATACCGGCAATAAAATGACGGCGTGAGCAACTCATGGCGTTTCCTTCTCTTTTTGATGCTGCTTTTGCTGTTCGCTATGACAGTCGACGCACAGCTTGATTTGGCCCTTTTTGTCCAACCCTTTCACCGGATCGACGGCTGGGTGCAGCTGGTGGCAGCTGGCGCAGGACGTTTTCAGAATGTGCACGTCGTGAGCCCACAGCGCGGCGCGCAGCTTCTCAGGCTGGTGACAGGTCATACAAACCTGATTCTGCTTATCCACCGGGAAGGTATCTTTGTTAAAGCGCATCGCATCCGCAGCGCCGTCACGGTGCGCGGGCGAGATCGTGCCGTGACAGTTGGTGCAGGTCACCGGCGTCCCGGTGTTGGGATTCGTCGCCTTGGCGTGAGCGCCGTGCATCCCATCCTTATTTTCTTTATGACACTGAGTACAGGCGTAGTCGCGATTACGCTGTAGCTCAACCTGATAGCCGGACGAAGCGGCCGCATCCTGCTGCGACGCCGCCGACGCCGGCATGGCCGTCGCAGCAAGCATGGATGCCAGCATTAATAGCCCGCCTTTGAATAGCAAACGTAAACTACTCATGAGATTTCCACCTTTATTGGGCCCCGCCAAACGCGGGGCCAGTCGCATTTATTGGTTTAACAAGCGGCCTTCTTTCTTGGCTTCGTTGTCCCACTCAACCACGCGGGTTTTCAGGAACTCTTGTTTTTCGCTTTCCAGCTTCTGCATATCCATGCCTAGAGCCTTTTGAGCGTTTGCTTTTGTGGAAATATCCGGCAGAGCGATCGGCGTCGTGATCCCTTTGGTCGCCAACAGGCGAGCCAGCTTGGTGCGAGCCTCAGCGGACTTGTCGAGAGACGTACCCAGCACTTTCAGACCGACTTCCGGCGCGTGCATATGAATGCCGTGAGACGCGATAGCGTAGTCCCAGCGCCACTGAGCGTGACGGATATCCTGAAGGATCGGCTTCATCTCTTCTTCGGTCGCGCCTGCGTCCCATGCGGCCTTGGCTTCAAAGTGCGCGTGAACCAGCTGACGCTCGGCCTTTTTCTTAAGCTCTCTTACCGCTTCTTTTCTGCTGGCGACGATGTCCTGCAGCTGCTGCTTGCTCTGCGTGTGGCAGCTTGAGCAGCTTTCAGCAAACCGGTCAAAAGGATTGCCGATCTTGTGGTCGGTGTAGAGCTTACCGTCGGCGTTCTGTACCTTCGGCATGTGGCAGTCGATACAGGTCACGTTGTTCTTGCCGTGAACGCCCTGGCTCCAGGTCTCATACTCCGGGTGCTGGGCCTTGATCATCGGCGCTTTGGAGAGCGCGTGCTTCCAGTCGGAAAATTCGATGTTGTCGTAGTACTCTTCCATTTTCTCAACCGTCATACCCCCATCCCACGGGAACTTGACCGCTTTGTTCTTGCCGGAGAAGTAGTACTCAACGTGACAGTTGCTGCACACCATAGACTGCTGGTCTAAGCGGCTGGCCTTATCAAACGGCTTGCCGATAGCTTCCAGCGCGCGCGCGGTGTAAGGACGAGACATATAGAGCGCAGGCTTGCCTGCGGCAAAATCTTTTGACGCCGTATCGTGACAGTCGGCGCAGCCGATGGGGTTAACGACCTGAGAGCCGCCGCGCGCCCACATGCCTTCGAAGTAAGCGTCTTCACCGCCTTCATCGATAAGGCGGGCGACGTCCGGACTCTTACAGCTCCAGCAGGCCATCGGCAGCGGGCCGTCCGTATCTTTCATCGGCGCAGCGGTACGCAGCGACTGACGGATATCGGTAATAGCGTAGAAGTGCCCACGCGCTTTTTTGTAGTCTTTAGCGAACGGATAGCCCGCCCAGAGGATAACCATGTCGGGATATTCATCCAGGCCGCCGCCCAGCGTGTCTAATTCGCTGGTTGCGCGCCAGGAGTCGTACTGATCCTTATGGTCTTTCGCAAATGCTTCATTACGAGCTTCAACATTAAGCTTGTTGGCGCTTGCCGTATTGATTGCCAGAAGCGATGCAAACAATATCAGTAAGCCAGCTGATAACCTTGCCTTAAATTTGCCCACGGTAATAACTCCCAATTTATTATATTTTCGACCTTTACTTCGCCGTTTGAGAAAGTAGAAATACGTCCCTTTGCACTGATTTATCACGCCAGAAACATACTTAAAAGGTAGTATTTTATTATCCGTTTAAATATAACGAACTGAAGGGGAAATGAATATCTTGCCTAAAGAATACTTGTTTTAGATCAACGAAAAAGTCATTGAAAATTCAGTTTTTTGACAGGCTTCAAACTCTATTTTAATTCACTCTTCGAATATAACTATTTAGGGTTATAAGCAATTAATACCTCTTTAGAGTTATAAACTACACACACCTTCATTAATAAGGGAAGAAATATACTTTATGAATACCAAAATAGATTACGTCTTTAATAGAAATAAATAAAGAGACGTTTGTTTAATATAAAATGAAAATCATTATCAATTAATTCAATTAAACGGGGCGAGCGTTTTATAAACGCGTTAAAATGGGCGCCTGTTCCGGTCGAATGTCAGTGAGGTTATAACATGTCGCTCCCCACGCTTACCGGCGCCGTACTGTCGGGAGGTCAAGCAACCCGTATGGGCGGCCTTGATAAAGGGCTGGTTAATATCGGCGGAAAACCGCTCTATCAACACGTTCTCCAGCGCTTGGAAGCGCAGGTGAACGGAGTCATTATCAGCGCCAACCGCAATATCGACGAATACCAAAAAAGCGGCTATCCGGTGCTTTCTGATACCATCAGCGGCTTTAAAGGCCCCCTTGCCGGCATCTTAACCGTTTTAGAAAACAGCCCGACAGAATGGGTTCTGTTCGCCCCCTGCGATACGCCGTTTATCCCTACCAACCTGGCGGAAGTTTTATGGAACGGAAAGCAGAACGCTTTGGCGGCCTACGCCGACGACGGCGAGCGATCTCATCCTACGGTAGCGCTTATCAGCACTCGGCTGATAAAGCCTTTGCGTGACTATCTCTTGGGAGGCGATCGCAAGCTGATGCTCTTTATGTCCGCGCAGAACGCGATACCGGTCAGGTTTAATGACGATCCCCGCGCCTTTCGCAATATCAACACGCTGGACGACGCCGAGCAGGAGAGCCGCCAAAAATGATCAACGCCCCTCTTCCCCTACTGGCCATCACTGCCTACAGCGGTACGGGAAAAACTACGCTGCTAAAAAAGCTCATCCCAATGCTTGCGGATATGGGCATTCGCTGCGGCCTGATAAAGCATTCACATCATGACGTGGACGTCGACACGCCGGGAAAAGACAGCTACGAGCTTCGTAAAGCGGGCGCAGTTCAGACCATCGTCGCCTGCGACCAGCGGTGGGCGTTAATGACGGAAACGCCCCAACGGGCGGTTAACCTGCCCGAGCTGGTGGGTAAGTTTGATCCTCTACTTATCGATTTAGTGCTATTGGAGGGCTTTAAGCAGGAGCCGGTTCCTAAAATAGCTCTGTACCGTGCCGCCGTTGGCAGGCCGCTGGAAGGCCTGCTCGACGAGTATGCGATAGCGCTGGCGACGGACGAGGCGCTCGATGTGGGTATCCCGATCCTGAACATTAACGACTGCTCGCAGGTCGCCGAGTTTATCCGCGCCTGGCTGACCGCTAAACACTAACGCTTCGCTAGCTATTTACTCGGGCAACCGCTGTCGGTATCTGGCCCAATGGTTACGCTCGGGCCAAGAAACTTGGGTTGCCGGTGCAGCACGCGGCTGTCCAACAGCGCGCTGACGCGGGCCAGCTTCTCCCGCATGCGGGTATACTTCCCGCGCCCGCTGGGCAAGTCTTTTGCATTGTAGGCAATGGCATCAATGCCGTACTGTCGCGCCAGATACAGCGCCCGCTGGTTATGAAATTGCTGGGAGACGATGATGAAATCATTTTCCCCAAAGACCTTATTGGCTCTGACCACCGAATCAAGGGTTGAGAACCCGGCGTAGTCGCAAAAAATAGCGCCTTTCGGCACGCCTTTTTCCATCAGCGCCCGCTGCATGGCCGACGGTTCATCATAGTGCTTTTTGCCATTGTCGCCGCTGACCAACAGCCACTGAATCTTTCCGGCATGGTACAGCTCGGCGGCGGCGTCAATGCGCCGGGTGAAATAGCGGTTGTTGGGCTTGGCGCCGAGCACCAGAGCGACTTTCCGAGCGGGAATGTCCTCAACGCTGTCGTAGATCTGCGCCTCGGTAGCGCCGACGATTTCACGCTCCGCGTAATGAATCAGCCCCAAGGAAATAGCGGCAGACAGCAGATAGAGGAAAATAAGCCTGCGGGAGAAAAGCTTTCGAAATACGACGTTAATAACCCGAAACAGGGCCTTGAAAAACCGAACAATCACCGTTGTCTTCATCCATGAAAGTGAATCAGCGCCCTTTTTAACGCAGGATTATGAACTTTGTATGAGGTGGAACATTATTTCGTGGGCAATCCGACGCTCTCCCCCAGCCCTGTAACAATCAGAAAAAGCATGGGTAAACGTATTCTCAATCGCCTGCGTCAGCGCTGCTTCATCCACGCCTTCCGTCGTTTGAATAAACTGACAGATTTTCTTTATCTCACTACTGTATTCATCGTCCGGAGCAAGACGACCCGGCGCAAGCCTCATAGGATCCCATGCGTTAATGATAGCGGTGACGAACTCTTTCATGTCTTTTCCTTAAGAAATGGTTAAACGTCCAGCAGCGCATCGACGGCTAGGCTAAAGTGATCGGCCATCGCCTTCATGGCGCCCAACTCCTGAATCAGCTGCATTTCGCTGGAAGCGCAGTCATGCTGCTGGTGATTATTACCTACGTGCCGGCAATTTCGCTGCTTCTGGTATAAAACTTTAGACGAAAGAATAAAGCAGCCCCAGTAGCCAAACCGGGGCATACAAAGCGATTACCGCACTTTATTCGCCATAATTTCAATGATCTGCCGATCGGTTTCCTGCATTGACCGGCAGGCTAACGCGCACAGGTTGGATATTGAACGCTCTACGTCATCTGCAACAATGCCCTCATTGCCCGTCACTGCGGTATCGTCCAGCGCCATCAGCACCGCTTTCCACGCGGAAGACACGCTGGTAGACACCTTCATCGCGCAGCTGTTCGAGGCTCCATCGCAAATCATGCCGCTAACGTCGCCGATCATGCTGCCAATCGCCATTGAAATGGTTTGATAATCGCCGTCAACCAGCCAGGTCATGCCTGCCGCCGCGCCCATTGCCGCCGTTGTCGCTGCGCACAGCGCAGACAGCTTCGGCAGTTGATAATGGATATAGATAGCGCTTAGGTGCGACAGCATTAACGCTCTGGCCAAGCGTTCTTCATCTGCGCCAAAGTATTCGGCAACGACAACGACTGGCATCGTGGCGGCGATCCCCTGATTGCCGGAACCAGAATTACTCATGGCGGGCAGCGTCGCGCCGCCCATGCGCGCATCCGACGCAGCGCTGGTGCGGATCAGAATCTCTGACAAGAGGTCTTTTGCCATCAGCCCGCGCTCACACTGCTTCTCTAACGTTGCGCCAATATGCAGCCCCCAGCGCCCGCGCAGGCCTTCTTTCGACAGGGCGTCGTTAAGGTGCGCCGCTTCAAGGATAAAGCGAATATCCTCAAAGGGAACCTGATTCACAAACGTCAGGATCTCCGCCAGTGACGAGTGCGACAGAACGGCTAGCGGGTCGTCTGCTGACGCATCCTGCGAATCCTCAGCAAGGGTAAAGCAAACGCCATCCTGAGTTTCAATCCGTACGATGCGAGTATGTCCGCCAACGATAGTAACGCTTGCCCATTCGTCACCAGCAAACGCCTTGGCCTGGGAATAAAGGATATCTTCACACGGCGACTTCAGCATTACGCGAACTCGTCCTTCATCCAGCATCATTTTGGCGTGCGCGACATCCTCTTGTGAGGCCGCTTTTAACACCTCCAGGCCTGCGTGAGCGTCACCACCCACGGCGCCCAGCGCAGCCGCGATAGGCAGGCCCACCATTCCCGTACCCGGAACGGTTACGCCCATTCCGTTTTTCATCAGGTTTGGTGAAATCCATGCATCAATTCGCTCTGCCGGACCCGACAGGCGGGACGCGGCAACGGCGCTCGCTAACGCCAGAGAGATGGGCTCGGTACAGCCCAGAGCAGGCTTAACCTCTTCCTGCACGGCGAGAATAAAAAGCTTCCACAACGGATTCATTTCAGGCTTGGACATAATAACAACCTTAAGGCTTAGCGTTCGTCAGCATCAGGAGAATGCCAGGAACGGAGAAACGCACAACAACAGACCGGTAAAGATAATCAGCATCAGCGAAGCGCCCTTGTACTTGTGAAGAGCGGGAACTTTGTAGACCAACCACGCGGGGATCAGACAGCCAACCATACCGAAGATCGGGCTGCAGATAGAGGTGAAGCTCAGCACTGGCGCATTCAGGACAATGGCGCTCCAAGAGAGCAGAATGGCAAACACCATAATTCCACGCTGAACCAGAGTCTCGTTGATCTTATCGGCCGGAAGCTTACGGCGAAGCAGGTTCATCACGATGCCCTGCGTCGCTTCGCGAAAGCCGAGATACACGCCGAAGAAGGCGGTCATAACGGCAAATATATTCAGAATAACGCTGACGATTTTGACCCAGGCGGCGCCGTCGCCACTGATAAACTGCGCAGCAATCGCCAATGCGGAAATATTCTGCTCATAGGCCTTTACCGCTTCGTCATGGCCCATCGCCAGCGTAAAAGAAACGGCATAGAAGAATACGGTGACGAACAAAACGCCAAATGCAATATTCATGGCGCGCAGCGCCTTGTGGCGGGCAACCTCGATAGACTTCGAGCGTGAACGATAAGAGATGACCATCGGGCTCAGCGTTTGGATAAACAGGATGGACGTCAGCGTAAACGGAAGCGTGATTATCGCATTCTTCACCAACAGGCCCGCTGGTGGCAGTGAACCAACGTTATACAAGTGCCACATGCCTATCATGGATAGCCCCAACAAAGCCACGACCAGCAGCTTGGTCAGCACCATCAGGCTGGAAACCTTAAACAGCAGCTTCTCGCCGCGCGAGGAAATAGCCACTAAGATGCAGATAAGCGCCAGTCCATAGAAGGGGCTCTCGGACAGCAGGCCTTCCGTTATGCCGAAAGTATGTAAATAAGAGGCGCTGTCATTGGTAATTGCCGTGGAATATACGAACATCCAGATAACCAGCATAACGAAGTAAAGCGCACCTAACAGAATGCCCCAGTTTTTCCCCAGGTAGCCGCTGATAACGCTGGGGTAGTCTTTACACTCGGGAGACTCTGCCAGAGTATTAATAAAGAGGCGCTGGAACAGATACATTGCCGGATAGCCAATAATCGACGAGAGCAAAAACACCCACAGCCCCATCAATCCCACCTGAACGGGTAAAAACACGATGCCGGCGCCGATCGCCATGCCGATGCTCATAATCACCCAACCGACGTCAGTACCGTCGAACTTGGTCGCTTCACGCCATTCACTTTCCGTCATGGTTGCCCGACCGGCAGGTAAGGAGCCTTCCAGCGTTACGCTTGCACTTGATGTTGATTCCATAACATTCTCATTTAGTAAGTAGGGTAAGTTAGATTTGTATTTTTCTAGCCGCAGAGAAACGCTCGGCGGCGAATGCGATAAATCATACGCATGATAATGAAGAAAAAAATTGCATTTATTGCCATGCAATAAGCATGGTTATAGAAATAATTTCCAACCATTCGCATATAAATCAAAAATTATTCTACAGTTTTCTAAAATGAGAGGTAGTTCACATCCATATAATTTTAATCGTTATTTTCCTATGGCATAAAAAAGGCCACTCTTTCGAGTGGCCTTCTTCTAATTAAGAGCCTGGCAGTTTATGAACCTCTTCGAGGCCGTCCTCCGGGCGTTTCGGCAGATTTGTCCCTATCAAGTAGCGAACTGCCGTTAGACAAAAGCAAAAAGGCCACTCTTTCGAGTGGCCTCTTCTAATTAAAAGCCTGGCAGTTTATAAACCTCTTCGAGGTTCACCCTTCGGGCCGTTGCTTCGCAACGTTCAAAAGGCTTTGCCTTTTGTCCTACTCTCCATCGAGTAGCGAACTGCCCGAACATCTGCATACTTCTTTAAATTAAGAGCCTGGCAGTTCCCTACTCTCGCATGGGGAAGCCCCACACTACCATCGGCGCTACGGCGTTTCACTTCTGAGTTCGGCATGGGGTCAGGTGGGACCACCGCGCTGTCGCCGCCAGGCATATTCTTTGTGCTCTGTCCTGTGTCTTTCACGCTGATGCTGCGTTGGCCGCTCTCCGTCGTCATAGTCACATACCTATGTATGTTCCCGTGCCGCCCTCGTTTGCCGCCTTGCCTCACCGCGAAATCCTTCGGACTTTAATCCGCAGAACAAACTGAATAATTCTTCGTCTCTAAAACGCCTTCGGCGTTGTAAGGTTAAGCCTCACGGTTCATTAGTACTGGTTAGCTCAATACATCGCTGCACTTACACACCCAGCCTATCTACGTCATCGTCTTTAACGTTCCTTTAGGGGACTCTAAGTCCCAGGGAAGACTCATCTTGGGGCAAGTTTCGCGCTTAGATGCTTTCAGCGCTTATCTTTTCCGCACGTAGCTACCGGGCAATGCAATTGGCATCACAACCCGTACACCAGCGGTGCGTTCACTCCGGTCCTCTCGTACTAGGAGCAACCCCCCTCAATCTTCCAGCGCCCACGGCAGATAGGGACCGAACTGTCTCACGACGTTCTAAACCCAGCTCGCGTACCACTTTAAACGGCGAACAGCCGTACCCTTGGGACCTACTTCAGCCCCAGGATGTGATGAGCCGACATCGAGGTGCCAAACACCGCCGTCGATATGAACTCTTGGGCGGTATCAGCCTGTTATCCCCGGAGTACCTTTTATCCGTTGAGCGATGGCCCTTCCATTCAGAACCACCGGATCACTAAGACCTACTTTCGTACCTGCTCGAGCCGTCACTCTCGCAGTCAAGCTGGCTTATGCCTTTGCACTAACCTCCTGATGTCCGACCAGGATTAGCCAACCTTCGTGCTCCTCCGTTACTCTTTGGGAGGAGACCGCCCCAGTCAAACTACCCACCAGACACTGTCCTCACCCGCGATTCAGCAGGTCGAGTTAGAACATCAAACATTAAAGGGTGGTATTTCAAGGTTGGCTCCATGCAGACTGGCGTCCACACTTCAAAGCCTCCCACCTATCCTACACATCAAGGTTCAATGTTCCGTGTCAAGCTATAGTAAAGGTTCACGGGGTCTTTCCGTCTTGCCGCGGGTACACAGCATCTTCACTGCGAGTTCAATTTCACTGGGTCTCGGGTGGAGACAGCCTGGCCATCATTACGCCATTCGTGCAGGTCGGAACTTACCCGACAAGGAATTTCGCTACCTTAGGACCGTTATAGTTACGGCCGCCGTTTACTGGGGCTTCGATCAAGAGCTTCGCTTGCGCTAACCCCATCAATTAACCTTCCAGCACCGGGCAGGCGTCACACCGTATACGTCCACTTTCGTGTTTGCACAGTGCTGTGTTTTTAATAAACAGTTGCAGCCAGCTGGTATCTTCGACTGGCTTCGGCTCCATGGGCAAGCCACTTCACCTACTGCCAGCGTGCCTTCTCCCGAAGTTACGGCACCATTTTGCCTAGTTCCTTCACCCGAGTTCTCCCAAGCGCCTGAGTATTCTCTACCTGACCACCTGTGTCGGTTTGGGGTACGATTTCGTGTTACC
>NZ_CP146357.1:4112500-4192500 GCF_039789245.1 Leminorella grimontii
GCAAAAACAGCAGCAGCACTCGAATAACTTTAAGTCCCCCGCCGGTCGATCCCGCACATCCGCCGACAAACGTCGCCATCAGCAGCATCACGGGAATAAACGTCGGCCAATTGGCAACGGGTTCAATCGCGCTCCCCATCGTGGTACTCATTGATATCACGTGGAAAAACGACTGGTCCAGCGCCTCTAAAAACGACCCGTAAACGTTCTTATACCACAGCGTAATCGCACAGATGGCGATAAGCGCCACCTGAAAGAAGAAGTACATCTTGAACTCGGGATCGCGCCAGTACACCTTTAGGCTTCTGCCGCTCAGCACCGCAAAGTGCAGGCCGAAGTTACAGCCGGCGATAAACAGAAATACGCCGGAAATGCCGTTGATCAGGGAACTGTTATAAAACGCTAATCCATTTTCGTGAGGAGAAAAGCCGCCGATCGCAATCGTTGAAAAGCTGTGGCTTATAGCGTCAAACGGCGTCATTCCCGCCGCCCAAAACGCCAGCGCGCAAAGCGCCGTCAACAGAACGTAGATAAACCACAGCGTTTTTGCCGTTTCGGCAATGCGTGGACGCATTTTGCTATCTTTTAGCGGCCCTGGGATCTCAGCCCGATAAAGCTGCATGCCCCCGACGCCCAACAGCGGAAGGATAGCGACTGCCAAGACGATGATCCCCATACCGCCTAGCCACTGAAGCATCTGGCGATAAAACAGGATGGCCTTAGGCAAGCTGTCTAACCCAACCAGCGTCGTCGCGCCAGTGGTCGTCAGCCCAGAGAATGATTCAAAGAACGCGTTGGTGACGCTCATGCCTAGTGAATCTTCGAACAAGAAGGGCAAGGCTCCGACGCTGCCGAGCACGGTCCAGAACAGGACGACGATCAGAAAGCCTTCCCGGGACTTCAGCTCCTGTCGTTGATTACGGTTCGGGAGCCAGAGCATCAGGCCGATAATGATAGTCACGATAAACGTTTGGGTAAACGCACGCCCAGCGCCGTCACGATAGATTAACGCCACAATTCCGGGAATAAACATAAGCCCGGAAAAGAGGATAACCAAAAGCCCAACGATGCGGGTTATTGTGCGAAAGTGCATTCAGGTACGACCTTATTTCAATAAAAACCCGAGAATTATTACTCAATTGAGGACAAAAGCAACGTTCCTCGACTCGCGTCACGCAACTTACCGGCGACGCGGTCAACCTCCGCAAGCGGCAGCTGCAGCGTTAGTTGAATATTAGCTTCATATTGCGCATCGACAACTTTCCCGCCCGCCTGCTGCACCAGCGTTTCAATCATACTCAGCTGCGCGTATTCACAAGACAGACGGTATGCCGCCAAAGGAACCTTAAGCCGCGTCGGCAAAATTTTAAGCGCCTGCTGTACGCCGTTGCCATAAGCTTTAACCAGCCCACCGGTACCCAACAGAATGCCGCCGTAGTAGCGTACGCCTACCGCTACAATTTCACCCACGCCGCTGCCCATCAGCTGCGCCAACATCGGCTTACCCGCCGTACCGGAAGGCTCCCCGTCATCGGAAAAGCCCAACAGCTGGGAATCATCAGGCGCTCCTGCGACAAACGCCCAGCAGTGATGTCTGGCGTCCGGATGCTCATCCCGCATTTGCTGAATAAACTGTCTGGCCGCCTGAATGCCGTCTACCGGCGCAAGATAGGTAATAAACCGGCTCTTTTTTATCTCTTCGCAAAACGACGTCGTTTCGGCAGGAATAAAGTAGGGTTTCATTAGGCCAGCTTTAAATCTCGCGTCATGTTCTCAATCCGATCCTTACGGACAATAACGTTATCTTCAATACGAATGCCGCCATAGGGCCTGAGTGCATCAATGCGCGACCAGTTAAAGTTGGACGAATGACGGCCGACGCGCCAAGGTTCAAGCAATGAATCAATAAAGTAAAGCCCTGGCTCAATGGTCATCACCATGCAGGGTTCCAACGCTCGGGTACACCGCAGCGCCGGATATTCCGGCGGCGGCGCCAGGTGCGCGCCAGACTCATCTTGCATGAAACCGCCTACGTCATGCACCTGTAGCCCAAGCGGATGGCCAAGCCCGTGAGGGAAAAAGGCGCGGCTAATGCCCGAACTCACAATATCCTCTTCACTCAGGCGTGTAATGACATCAAACTGCTTTAACAGTTTCGCGATGCGATGGTGCATCTGTATATGGTAGTCAAGGAAGTTCACGCCCGGCTTTAGCGTTGAAATAAGCGCCTGTTGTTCAGCATTAAGCGCCCGAACCATCTGGCTAAAATCGCTTTCTTTATCCCTGGCGTAAGTGCGGGTCAAGTCGGCCGCATAGCCGTTATATTCCGCTCCGGCGTCAATTAAAAAGCTGTTCACGCTTTCAGGCAAGCGCGTTTCAAGACGGGTATAGTGCAGCACCGATGCGTGTTCGTTCAGCGCGATAATGTTGTCATACGGGACGTCAATATCGCGGTGCCCCGTTGCCGTCAGGTAGGCCAAATTGATATCAAACTCGCTCATATCCGAGTAAAACGCATCGCGAGCTGCCCGATGGCCGTCTACCGCCACCTTTTGGGCTTCGCGCATGCAGGCCAGCTCATAGTCGGTTTTATAAGAGCGGTAGAAGTGGAAGTAATCAACCACGGATTTAGGATTCACGTTTTCTGGAGCGATCCCCAACCGAAGCGCGCTCGACGGTGCGGGGCCGATGTACGCCGTACGGTTGAGCGGTTGCGCCAACATGCTGTCGATGTCGCCTGCGTTTCGTAACGGGCAAATATCAAAAGACGAAGTCCAGAATCCCTCCGGCATAGGCTCAACGCTGTACCAGTAATCAACGGGAGAATAAAACCAAAGCTTGGGCCTGTCGACGCCGTTAACCCATAGCCAGCAGTGGGGAACGTTAATCACTGGCGCCCAGGCCTTAAAGTGAGGATTAACTTTAAAAGGATAGTCTCTGTCGTCCATAAATATCCCGACTGGCTCGCCGGAATGGATCAGCAAAGCGTCCAGGCCGCTTTTTAGCAACGCTTCTTGTGCGCGATGCTGTAACGCGGATAGATGAGATAAATACAGCGCAGTCAACTTTTCCATTCCCCCTCCCGAAGCCCAACGGCCTCCCGCTACCTTAGCATGATAACCAGCGGGTCGACGATCAATAAAATAAAAACAAAATTTACTTATCAATAAAAATAAAATTAATAAATAAAAATAAGAGAATACATATTAACAATAAATACACCAGCACCTTCCTTGAACCAGAAAAATCTTTGATATAGTATTAATCGTTATTATTTAACTTATTTACAACAAACGAAATATTATAAATATTTCAATCAAATTCAGTTAGTTAAAATGAATTCAACGCGATAAAATTGCGTTATCAGCTTCACTTAAGAACAGTGTATGTAATATAGAAAACCATGAACTAATAGCTCTATTTATAAACGTCAATAGACATATAAATATGAATGTTTCTATTTTAAGGAGAGAAAATGCGTGAAATCAGCCAAAAAGAAGCGCTTGCCGTAAACGGAGGCTTTATGTTCCTCGAAGGCGGTATGGAAGGGAAAGCTGCCGGTTATGATATCGGCATGCAGGTAGACGCCGACAGAGCAGATAAGTATGCCAAAGCCGGCTTCTGGTTGGGCATTTTTGTGGGCGGAGACATGGCCTCAAAAATACTGACATCTATGTTTCAAGACAACATTTCTTAATCGCCATTTATAATGCAGCAAAAGGCAGAAAGAACGCTCTTTCTGCCTTTTATTTGCACAATTAATTATTACGCCTCACCCCGCAGCCGGCGCGCCGCCAGCACCATATTCGCCAACGCCAGCCTCGTTTCCGGCCAACCGCGAGTTTTTAGGCCACAGTCAGGATTAACCCACAGCCTCTCAACGGGGATCCGGCGGGCAGCTTTACGCAACAGCGCTTCAATCCACTCTACGGTCGGCACATTCGGCGAATGAATATCATAAACGCCAGGGCCAATTTCATTCGGATACTCAAAGCTTTCAAACGCATCCAGCAATTCCATATCAGAGCGGGACGTTTCAATGGTGATCACGTCCGCATCCAGCGCCGTAATGGCCTCCATGATGTCGTTAAACTCACAGTAGCACATATGGGTGTGGATCTGGGTTTCATCCTGAACGCCCGACGCGTTCAGGCGAAAAGCCTCCGTCGCCCAGCTAAGGTAGTCCTCCCACTGCGCTCGCTTCAACGGTAGCCCTTCTCTTAGCGCCGGCTCATCAATCTGAATAATGCCAATGCCTGCATTCTGGAGATCCAGAACTTCATCTCTAAGCGCCAGCGCAATCTGTCTGGCAATCGTCTCACGGCTGACGTCCTCGCGCGGGAAAGACCAACATAAGATCGTCACCGGCCCGGTCAACATGCCTTTCACCGGCTTTTCCGTTAAGGACTGCGCGTAGCTTGCCCAATCAACGGTAATAGGAGCAGGTCGGCTGATGTCCCCCACGACAATCGGCGGCTTAACGCAGCGAGAACCATAGCTTTGGACCCAGCCGTTTTGAGTAAAGGCAAAGCCGTCCAGCCGCTCGCCGAAATATTCCACCATGTCGTTGCGTTCCGCTTCGCCGTGAACCAGAACGTCCAACCCGAGCAGCTCCTGTTCAACGATAGCCTGACGGATGTGTTCAGCAATGCCGGTTCGGTATTTTGTTCCGTCAAGGCGCCCCTGCTTGAAGTCTAGTCGCAGAGTTCTGATGTCCGTCGTCTGGGGAAACGATCCAATGGTCGTTGTCGGCCAAGCGGGTAAACGATACTTCTCTTTTTGGCGCATTGCTCTCTGTGCATATGGGCTTTGGCGCCGGCTGTCCTGCGGCGTAATATTCGCCAAACGTTCGGCAACCGCTGGGTTATGTACCCGGGAAGAGTGACGGCGCGCGTGAATCGGCGCGCTGTATTCAGCCAAGGCCTGACGCAGCTCGGCATTTTCCGGTGCGGACAACGCGTTCGACAGCAGGCTGATTTCTTGGCACTTTTGCAGCGCAAACGCAAGCCAGCCCTTCACCTCATCGTCCAGCCGCGTTTCACGTTCCAGACTGAGAGGGCTGTGCAGTAGAGAACACGAACTGGCTATCCAGCAGATTCGCTGAGCCGCCAGCGGCTGCAGCTTATCAAACCACGTATCCAACTCAGCCCGCCACACGTTACGCCCGTTGATGACGCCTAATGAAAGCACCCAGCCTGCGGGCAGGGCTTCATGTAGCGCATTGAGATCGTCTTTTCCCGCCGTCAGGTCTACATGCAGCCCCTGAACCGGCAGTCGTCGAATAACGTCCAGATGATGCTCAATGCCATCAAAATAGGTGGTCAACAGCAGCTTCACGTGGCCGCTCAACGCCCGGTAAGTGGGTTGATAGGCCGTTAGCCACGCCTCTGGCAGGTCCAGCACCAGCGCGGGTTCATCAATTTGTACCCACTCTATGCCGCGCTCGGCCAGTTTTTTTAGAATCTGTCGGTAAACCGGAATGAGCGACTCCAGCAGCGACAGGCGATCAAAGCTATTGCCTTTAACTTTCCCCAGCCATAGATAGGTTAACGGGCCAAGCAGCACCGGCTTAACGCGATGGCCCAGCGCAATAGCCTCATCAACTTCCTCAAACAGCTGATTCCAAGAAAGCTGAAAGCGTTGCCCCTCGATAAATTCAGGCACAATATAGTGATAGTTGGTATTAAACCATTTAGTCATCTCTGCAGCGGCAACGGGCTCTCCCGTTGGGGCCCGCCCCCGCGCAATGCGAAACAGCGTATCAATATCGACGTTTCCGTCCTGATACCTCTCGGGTACGTTCCCCAGCAGCAGACTCGTTGTTAACACGTGATCGTACCAGGCAAAATCACCAACCGGCAGTAGCTCAATGCCGGCCTCGCTTTGCTGTTTCCAGTGACGAGCGCGCAGCGCTCTGCCCTCTTCAAACAGGCTTTCACGAGAAATATCCCCTCGCCAATAGCCTTCCAGCGCTTTTTTTAATTCTCGGTCCACGCCGATACGTGGAAATCCTAACGTATGGTTTAAAATCGTCATATTCACCTCATTTAGCCATCTAGATGTTTACACATCTATAATTGCCAGCTATGGTATTTGCCACAAGCGCATTCTTTTCATACCCGAGGTGAGAGATTTTCATGATCGAATTAAAACATCTGAAAACGCTGCAGGCCCTACGACATGCAGGAACGCTGGCCGCGGCCGCCGCATCCCTTCATATGACTCAGTCCGCGCTTTCCCACCAGCTAAACGAAGTTGAACAGCGGCTTGGCTACCGGCTTTTTATCCGCAAAAGCCAGCCGCTTCGTTTTACCACCCAAGGGGAAATCCTGCTGAATCTGGCTAATCAGGTTATTCCCCTGGTTCAACAGGCACTTCAGTCGTGCAGCGCGCCGACAAAAGGCAGTCTGAGGCTGGCCATCGAGTGCCACAGCTGCATTCAGTGGCTAACACCGGCGCTTAACGCCTTTCGCCAGCATTGGCCCAGCGTGGAACTCGATTTTAAAAACGGTGTGATTTTCGATCCGCAGCCGGCGCTACAGCTGGGGGAACTGGATATTGTGATGACGTCCGACATTCAGCCAAGTTCGCATTTACACTACAGCTCACTGTTTGACTTCGAAGTCAGGCTGGCGGTTGCGCCCGAGCACCCTTTAGCTCAAGCTGACGTTATACGTCCACAGGATCTGGCGCAGGAAACAATGCTGATTTATCCGGTACAGCGACAGCGCCTGGACGTATGGAAACACTTCCTACAGCCTGCGGGGATCCAGCCCACGCTGAAAAGCGTAGACAATACGCTGCTGTTGATTCAGATGGTCGCCGCCCGGATGGGCGTCGCAGCTCTGCCGCATTGGGTGGTTGAAAGCGCAGAACGCCAGGGGCTTATAGTTACCAAGCCGCTGGGCGACGGACTATGGCGTCGACTGTATGCCGCCGTACGCGACGGCGAGCAGCGGCAGCTGGCCGTTAGCGCCTTTATTGATGCGGCCAGGGCGCATTCAGCGACGCTCCCGTTCGTGAAAGCCGCCTAGGCTGAAACAGGGCGGGAAACCACCCACTTTTTATGAACCCACAGCGAAGCAAGAATAATTCCGCCGCCGATGATAAGCCTTATCCAGTCAACGTTGTGCTGCCATAGGGCAAAATTGACCACCAGCCCGGCGGGAATCAGCGCGTTATTCATAATGGCCAGCGTGCCCGCGTCTACCTGCGTAGCGCCGTAGTTCCACATAAAATAGCCCAGCCCTGAAGCGCCGATGCCCAACCAGACCAAGATCCCCCACTGCAGCGCAGTGGTTGGCATTTTACTAAAGTCGCCGAACAGCAAGCAGCCGACGCTCGCGACGCACAGTGCGCCAAGATAAAACCAGGAAAACGCATTGCGCTGAGGCATAGGGTAAACCTCCATCAGCCGCTTATAGCCAACCTGGCCAACGGCGAAACAGACGTTTGCCGCCTGAATCAGGCCCAGCCCTACCCAAAATTGAGCGCTCAGCTGGTTATAGCGAATAACGGCCGCGCCGATAACCGCCAGCAGCGCGCTAAGAAAGTACCCCCAGCGCAGGCGATTTCCAGCCAGAATGTCGTACAGCAGCGTGACGTAAATCGGCGTCATAATGGTGAACAGCAAGATTTCCGCTACGCTAAGGTATAAAAAGGCATGATAGTAAAACAGGTACATCAACCCCAGCTGGCACGCCCCTACGCTCATATAAAGCAGAATCTGACGCAGCGTGACCCCGCGCAGGCGCAAAAAAGGAAGAAAGACAAGAAAAGCGAGCGCAACGCGAATAAAAACGGCGAACCAGCTGTCTACCTGCCCGGCCAGATAGACGCCAATAAGGCTAAAAGAGAAGGCCCAAAGCAGGGTTGTGGCAATTAATGACGGCATAGGCAGTAGCTCACAGACGACCAACGAATTGGCGCCATTATAGGTAAGCCCCGTTATCCATTCCATAAAAATAAAGTTTACATATGGTTAATTAATAAGCTTTATTCTTTTTAGCCTCAAGGCTTGACTCTGGAGTAGACTCTAAAGTGTAGAGTCGTCATCATCAGATGAAAACCGAGGGTTCAGTTTATGAGCAACCATACTCACACCAACCAAACGTCGCAAAGCTGCTGTGGCGGACAGTGCGCGTCTTCCCACGAAGAGCGCCCGCATGCTCATGAGCATAATCAGGAACATAGCCACGATCGTCACCATGATGAAGGCTGCTGTGACGCTCAGGCATCTACAGCGGAGGAACCTCTTGCTGCCGCCTCACGGGGAGAAATCCGTCTTACCTGGCAAATTTCCGGTATGGATTGCCCCAGCTGTGCCAAAAAGGTTGAAACGGCCGTTGCGCAGGTCGAAGGCGTTACCCGAGCGCGGGTTCTGTTCGCAACAGAAAAGCTGGTCGTGGATACGCCAAACCGCAACGTTACGGCCCATATTGAACAGGCGGTGAAAAAAGCAGGCTATGCTCTCAACGCAACGAATGCTGCCGTAAACAGTCAAGCAAACAAAACCTCGCGTTTCAGGGACTATCTGTTCCCTGCCGCGTTGGCGGCGCTTATTCTTTTCAGTTGGGGCATTGAGTCCTTCTCGCCGTTCTACGGCAGGCTGGCCTTTACGCTGACGACGGTCGTCGGCCTTTTCCCTATCGGCCTACAGGCAATACGCCTCACTCGCTCAGGAACCCCTTTTGCAATTGAAACCCTGATGAGCATTTCAGCCATCGGCGCGCTGTTTATTGGCGCCACGGAAGAAGCCGCCATGGTTTTGATGTTGTTTATGATAGGCGAACTGCTGGAATCCTATGCGGCCAACCGGGCGCGGCAGGGCGTTTCGTCACTGATGGCGCTGCTGCCCGACGAAGCTGTGCTGTTGGTCGACGGTGAACGTAAAGTCGTTACCGCAGACAGCCTGCGGCCCGGCGACGAAATTGAAATCGCTCCCGGCACGCGCCTGCCGGTAGACGCTACGTTAGTCAGCGACAGCGCCAGCTTTGATGAAAGCGCACTGACGGGCGAGTCTATCCCGGTAGAACGCCTGCAGGGCGAAAAGGTAGCTGCCGGCAGTTTGGCGGTCGACAGCGTCGTGCACCTTACCGTGCTTTCCGAACCGGGCAACAACGCCATTGACCGCATTCTGTCCCTGATTGAAGAGGCTGAGGAGCGTCGCGCGCCGATAGAGCGCTTTATCGATCGCTTCAGCCGCTACTACACGCCGGCCATCATGCTGTTTGCGCTACTGGTCGTTATCGTTCCGCCCCTGCTCTTTAGTCAGCCTTGGGAAACCTGGATTTACCGAGGGCTGACGCTGCTGCTGATCGGCTGCCCCTGCGCGTTGGTAATTTCCACGCCGGCGGCGATTACTTCCGCACTGGCGGCGGCAACGCGCCGCGGAGCCTTGATTAAAGGCGGTGCCGCGCTCGAACAATTAGGAACTATCAGCCAGGTCGCCTTTGATAAAACCGGCACGCTGACGGAGGGCAAACCGACCGTAACCGACGTCATTACGCTCGACGGTATAACCGAAGCCGAGCTGCTCGCTCTTGCCGCTGCCGTCGAGGCAGGCTCACACCACCCGCTGGCGCAGGCGGTTATTCGCTACGCCAGCGCCAGCGGTATTAGCTACGTTCAGGCGCAGGAGCGCCGCGCTATCGCCGGCGTCGGCGTACGCGGAACGGTCAACGGCGCAGACGTGCTTATCAGCTCTCCGGCTAAACTGATGGAAGGCACGCTTTCCGTCGGTTGGAAAGATCGCGTTCTACGATTGGAAGAAGAAGGGAAAACCGTTGTCGTTACTCTGCAAAACGATCGCGCCGTAGGCCTTATCGCGCTGCGAGATACGCTGCGCGACGACGCAAAAGCCGCTCTCAGCGCGCTGCGCCAAATGGGCGTCAATGGCGTAATGCTGACCGGAGATAATCCGCGCGCGGCGGCGGCAATAGCGAAAGAGCTCAATATCGAATACGAAGCCGGGCTGCTGCCGGAAAATAAGGTAACCGCAGTCGCCGCCCTGAATCAAACGCAGCCGACCGCCATGGTGGGCGACGGCATCAACGATGCGCCGGCAATGAAAACGGCGACCATCGGCATCGCCATGGGCGGCGGGACCGACGTCGCGCTGGAAACGGCAGACGCGGCGCTAACGCACAACCGGCTCGTTGGCCTAGTGGATATGATTACGCTATCGCGCGCTACCCGCAGCGTTATCCGCCAAAACATCACGATTGCGCTGGGGCTTAAAGCGATATTTCTGGTGACCAGTCTGTTAGGACTGACCGGCCTGTGGCTGGCGGTGTTGGCCGACTCGGGCGCAACTGCGCTGGTGACGGCTAACTCGCTGAGATTGTTGCGGAAAAAGAACGCATCGTCATAGCGTTATTCGGTACGGATCAATGATATAAAAAAGGGATACCACGTATCCCTTTTCATATTTAAAACTTAAAGCAGCTCGCCCCTTCTTCCGCGCCGGAAATCTGCTCTCTGAGCGCGGAGAACAGCTCTCTGCCCGTACCGACGTGAGACGCCTGCAGGTCGGGCAACGCCGCTTCGCGCAGGGCAAGCTCTGCGTCGTCAACCAGCAGGCTGATTTTGCCGCTGACGCCGTCAACTTCAATAAGATCGCCGTCGCGCACCTTAGCCAACAGGCCGCCAACGTAGGCCTCCGGCGTAACGTGGATCGCCGCCGGCACTTTACCCGACGCGCCGGACAGCCGTCCGTCCGTCACCAGCGCTACGTTGTGCCCACGGTCCATCAGCACCCCCAGCGGCGGCATCAGCTTGTGCAGTTCGGGCATGCCCAACGCTTTCGGCCCCTGGAATCGAACAACCACCACGCAGTCGCGATCGAGCCGGCCAGCATTAAAGGCGGCGTCAATATCGTACTGGCTGTCAAACACCACCGCCGGTGCGACGATTTTTTGGCGCTCTTCCGGCACCGCGGACGTCTTCATCACCGCGCGACCCAAATTTCCGGCCAGCACCTTAGTACCGCCGTGCTTGGAAAAAGGCGCGTCCATGGAGGCGATAACTTCTTCGTCCAACGACGCCGTCGGCCCTTCGCGATACACCAAACTGCCGTTCTCAAGGAAAGGTTCCTGCGTATAGCGTCGCAGGCCGAAACCCGCCACGGTGTGAACGTCTTCATGCAGCAAGCCGCCGTCAAGCAGCGTGCGCACCAGCAGAGAAACGCCGCCCGCAGCCTGGAAGTAGTTAATGTCGTTCGGGCCGTTTGGATAAATGCGGCACAGCAGCGGCACCGCTTCGGACAGTTCGGAAAAGTCGTCCCAGGTGATGATAATGCCGGCCGCTCTCGCCATCGCCACCAGATGCATGGTGTGGTTGGTTGAACCGCCGGTCGCCAGCAGCGCGACAATGCCGTTAACGATGACCTTTTCATCCACCAGCCGCCCCGCAGGCAGATAGCTGCCGGAACTTTCCGTCATGCGCGTCACCTGACGCGCAGCGGCTTCGGTTAGCGCTTCGCGCAGCGGAATATCGGGGTAAACGAAGGAAGAGCCGGGAAGGTGCATCCCCATCACTTCCATCACCATCTGGTTTGAGTTCGCCGTGCCGTAAAACGTACAGGTGCCCGCAGAGTGGTAAGAGCCCGCCTCGGATTCCAGCAGCGCGTCACGCCCCACCTTGCCTTCGGCGTACAGCTGGCGAACGCGCACTTTTTCCTTATTGGAAATCCCGGTGCGCATCGGCCCGGCAGGGACAAAAACGGCGGGTAGATGGCCAAACGACATCGCGGCGATAAACAGGCCGGGAACGATTTTGTCGCAAACGCCCAGATACAGCGCGCCGTCAAACATATTGTGAGACAGGCCAACCGCTGCGGACATCGCTATCAAATCACGGCTGAGCAGCGAAAGCTCCATGCCGTCCTGCCCCTGCGTCACGCCGTCGCACATGGCAGGCACGCCACCGGCCACCTGGCCTACGGCGCCAACCTGATGCAAAGCGCGTTTAATGATGTTCGGATAGTGTTCATAGGGTTGGTGGGCAGAGAGCATATCGTTGTAGGACGTCACGATGCCAATATTGCTCTTCACCATGCTTTTTAACGACGCCTTATCGTCCGGCGAGCAGGCGGCAAAGCCATGGGCCAGGTTGCCGCACGACAGCTGCGAGCGGTGGACGGTCGTCCCCTTGGCCGCGTCGATTTTAGCCAGATAGCGCGCCCGGCTCTCTTTAGAACGAGAAATGATATTTTGCGTAACGCGCTCAACGGTAGAATTCATGTTATGCCTCACAGTCATACAAGCTTCGCCAAATTCTTAGATAAACGGTTGCGATGTCCTCTGGGAAAACCGCTTATGTAAGAAATCTATCGCTTAATGATACCGGTAACAAAATAAACCTGATTCGATTCAGCATCAACTAAAAGCGCAAGAATTGTTCAAAAATAAAATGGGAAAACGATACGGAACAATCAACGACAGACGATGAAAATCAGAAAGCGCCCCCGGTAGCTTGGCTACGCGAGGGCGCTTATCAGTAATTACAGCAGGGAGAACGCTATCATACCTACGATAGCACCCGTAGTTCCCAGGATGGTCTCCATCAGCGTCCAGGTTTTCAACGTTTGCGCTTCCGTTGCGCCGGTAAACTTACCGAACAGCCAGAAGCCGGAGTCGTTAACGTGGCTTAGCACAATCGAACCGCCGGCAATACAGACGGACAGCGCAGCCAGCTGAGCGCCGTTATATCCCAGCTCGCCGATAACCGGAAGCACCAGACCGACCGTCGTTAAACAGGCGACCGTTGCCGAGCCTTGGATAACGCGAACCGCAGCGGCCAAAACAAAGCAGGCCGCAGCAATCGGAAGACCCGCGCCAATCAGCGCATTACCCAGAGCGGGGCCCACGCCGGAATCAACCAGAACCTGCTTGAACACGCCGCCGGCGCCCGTCACCAGTAGGATAATACCCGCCGGTTGGATAGCCGCAGAACAAACGGACATCACCTTTTCACGGCTCATGCCGCGACGCAGCGCCAGGCCGTAAATTGCTAACAGACAGGCCAACAGAATAGCGACAAACGGGTGGCCGATGAATTTAAACCATTCAACCAGCGGAGAATCCGGCGCAACAATGCGCGTACCGATGGTGTTTAAGCCAACCAGAATCAGCGGGAACAGCACCAGAACCAGACTAAAGCCGAAGGACGGCAGCGCGTCTTTATTAATGCTAGGTTCATCAATGTCTTCCGGCAGATCCAACGTAACAAAACGGCTAATGAAGCTGCCAAAAATCGGCCCGGCCAGAATCATACCCGGGATCGCCGCGGCGAGGCCGATGATAATCATCCAGGTGAAGTCAGCGTTCATTTGTGACGCCAGCAGCATAGGCGTCGGCCCCGGCAGTAAGAACGCGGCGGCCGCGGCAACCCCGGCAAACAGAGGAACAACCAGCCTGACCAGGTTTCCTTTTGTACGACGCGCAACGGCAAACGCGATGCCGATGAGTAGAACGATGGCAACGTCAAAAAACAGCGGCAGCGCACAGATAAGCCCGGCAAGGCCCAGCGCGTAGTTGGCGCGCTTTTCGCCAAAGCCGTGCAGCAGCTTCACGGCAATCTGATCCAGCGCGCCGGTCTCATGCAGGATTTTGCCGAACATAGCGCCTAACGCAACGACGATGGCCAAAAAGCCGAGCGTACCGGCCATCCCCTTTTGCATCGTCTCTACGATTTTTGTTAAGGGCATGCCGGAAAACATGCCGGCGCCCAACGACACCAGCATTAGCGCGATAAACGCGTGCAGGCGAGCATACATCACGAGAAACAGCAGTAGTAGTACAGAGCCTACCGCCGTTAACACGAGGGTTAACGTATCCATTATTATTATCCTTAAGCAGTTTTGGATTTTATGTGCCGAATAACGTCAGCAACAACGTCATCAAGCGGTTGGTCAATATTGATAGCAGCAACGTCCTGTTCTTCCAGCCCAGGCTCTTCTAGCGCCGCGAACTGAGACTCCAACATTTTGGGCTTTTGGAAGTGACCTTTACGCGCCATCAGGCGCCGTTCGATAACGTCAAAATCCCCTTTCATATAGATAAACGAAAGGTTTTCATTACCTTCCCGCAGGCAGTCGCGATACTTCTTCTTCAGCGACGAGCAAATAATTAAGGAAACGTCGTTGGTCCTCTGCATGGCGTAAGCCGCGTCGTTCAACGCCTTCAGCCAGGGCATACGGTCATCATCGTTTAAAGGGTTTCCCGACGCCATTTTTTCAATGTTTCTACGCGGATGTAGGAAATCCCCATCAAGAAACGCCGCCTGGAGTTCGTGAGCGACCCGAGCAGCGACCGCCGATTTGCCACTGCCTGATACGCCCATAAGGACAAAAACGCGGCGCGGCTGAGTTTGATTATTCATTAGATACGATCCCCAATGCTTTATGTTACTGGTAACAAGTTATCGGTAACATTCTGTTGTCAGCAGATTAAATAAGCAATAAAGAAAAAGAAGTGAATGAGATATTTGTGAGGAAGTTCAAAAAACAGTGCGGAGGCATCTGCAAATAAGGGGGGGGGGGGAAAATCCCCCTTACGCTCAAATTAGATACTGTCGCCGGCAATCAGAGTGAAGCCAACGTCAACCACGCGGGAAGGCACGGCTTCTCCGCGCAGGCGAGACAGCAGAATTTCTGCGCCGATCTTTCCCATTTTTTCACGCGGCGTTAATACGCTGGCAAGCTTAGGCTGCATCACACGACCAATATCATGACCGTGGAAACCGGCTACGCCCATATCCTGAGGAATACGAATTCCCTGACGCTGGCATTCAAAAATGGCCCCGACCGCCAGGTCGTCATTGGTACAGAAGATGCTGTCAATTTTAGGATATTGCGTCTGAGCCTGAAGCAGCATTTCGGCACCGGCGGAATAGGAAGAGGCTTTTGCCGTCATGATGCTAAACGGGGTAAGCCCGGCTTCACTCATTGCCTGTTCATATCCCCGTTGCTTGATTATCGTTCTCTCATCGTAACGCGCCCCGAAGTAAACGACGTGCCGATGCCCCCGAGCGATAACGTCCCTCGTCATTTGGCGCGCGGCCTCATGGTTATCAAACCCGACGGCCATGTCAAGACAGGGAGAAACGCTGTCCATCAACTCGACGACGGGGATCCCCGCAACTTCAATCATTTTCAGCGTTCGAGGCGTGTGCTGGCGTTCGGAAAGAATAAGGCCGTCGATGTTATAAGACAGCAAAGAGGCCAACCTCTGCTCTTCCTTTTCTGAGCTATAGCCGTAGTGGCCCAGCATGGTCTGATAGCCATGGGCGTCCGTCACGCTTTCTATTCCGCGCAGCACTTCAGCAAAAACCTGGTTGGTCAGGGAGGGAAGTAAAACGCCAATAGCGTGGCTGGTCGCATTAGAAAGAATATCGGGCGCACGGTTTAGAATGTAGCCAGACTCCTCCAGAGCAGCAGCAATTTTCCCTCTCAGAGACAGGGAAACCAGCTCCGGATCGCGCAGATAGCGGCTGATGGTCATTTTTGTGACGCCAACGATATCGGCGACGTCCTGAAGGACGGGTCTTTTTTTCTTCATTATCGGCTAACTAGATAGAGAACTTACCAAAACAGAAGAGCCTATAGCTCCTGATGAAACGTTTCTCAGGTAAAGTACCTTATCTTTTGGCATAAGGAAATCAATAATTTCCCCTCTCCCTGTCGCTAAAAGAATGCTAAAGAGACAGTCTGGAAATAATCAGATTCAAACCGAACCCTGCAAACAGCGCGCCCGCAACGCCGTCGATCCACTTAGCCGCACGCTGATAGCCTCTTCGCATGGCCGGCAGCGCAAAAACAAACGCCACCAGAGAAAACCACAGTATCGTTTCAACCGCGATCAGCCCGAAAATTCCCCAGCGCGCGCCGCTTGCAACGTCGTCGCCTACGAAAACGGAAAATACGCTGCCAAAATAAATCAGCACCTTCGGGTTTGACAGGTTGGTCAGCAGCCCTTTAACAAAGGCATGGCTTGCGCTGACAGCCGCAACGTCATGCTCCGGGTCATGGCTTAACATCTCTTTTTTCATTACCGAACGAAGCAGACAAAAACCCATCCAGCACAGATAAGCGCCGCCGCAAACTACGATAATGCTGTGCAGCCAGGCCATTTTTTGCAGTAAAAGATGCAGCCCCATCAAGGCGACGGCGGCCCACACCATAACGCCAACCGTAATGCCTATAGCACCGAATATAGCCTCGCGCCGAGAGCGGCTTACCGCCGTCTGGGAAACGAAGAAAAAGTCCGGTCCCGGCGTCGCCAGCGCAACAAACTGCACAACGGCGACGGTTAGAAATAACGTCATAGCACTCTCTCAAAAATATCAGCGTATACCCGCCGTGCCTCAAGTAGCAGCTACGTTGGCTGCAAGTACTCGAATGAGTCAGGGTATAAACAAAAAATAGAAACGAACAATAAGCGACGAGGAATACTATTGTACTCCCGTTTGTTAAAGATAAAAGACGATGTTTAAGCCGTGGCGCTGGCGATTACAGGACACCGCCCGAATTAGGGCTAATCAGGTGCTCGCGGATCAGCGCTAAAAACGCCTGGCCAAAGCGTTCCAGCTTGCGATGCCCCACGCCGTTGATGGACAACAGCTCGCTTTCACGCGTCGGCTGCTGCTCGGCCATTTCCAGCAGCGTCGCGTCGTTAAACACCACGTAGGGCGGCACGTTCTCTTCATCGGCAATAGCCTTACGCAAATTGCGCAGCTTGGCGAACAGTCGCCTGTCGTAGTTGCCGCTAAAGCTTTTTGCCGCGCTGGCGCTGCGGGACTTCATCTTCAGATTCAGCACTCTCGGCACGGCAAGCTGTAGTGCGACCTCCCCTCTCAGCACCGGCCTGGCAGCCTCCGTTAGCTGCAGGGCGGAATACTGCGCGACGTTTTGAGTCAATAGCCCTAAATGGATCAGCTGGCGAAGTATGCTCACCCAGTGCTCGTGGCTTTTGTCCTTGCCGACGCCGTACACCGGCAGCTTATCGTGGCCAAATTCGCGAATTCGGGCGTTATTGGAACCCCGCAGGAGTTCCGCGATATAGCCGATGCCAAAGCGCTGACCGGCGCGATAAACGCAGGAGAGCGCCTTTTGCGCGTCCAGCAGGCCGTCGTACTGCTGCGGCGGGTCAAGGCAGATATCGCAGTTGCCGCACTGCTTTTGCTGGCTTTCGCCAAAATAGTTCAACAGCACCAGGCGGCGGCAGGTTTGCGCTTCGGCAAAGGCGTTCATCGCGTTGAGCTTGTGGCGTTCAATCTCTCGAAGCTCACCTTCCGGCTTTTCATCCAGACAGCGGCGCAGCCAGACCATGTCGGCCGGATCGTAGAACAGCACGGCTTCAGCGGGAAGGCCGTCGCGCCCCGCGCGTCCGGTTTCCTGATAGTAGGACTCAATATTGCGCGGGATATCGAAATGCACCACGAAGCGCACGTTGGGCTTGTTGATGCCCATGCCGAACGCCACGGTAGCCACCACGATTTGCAGATCGTCGCGTTGAAACGCTTCCTGCACTCGGTCACGGCTTTCGTTATCCATGCCAGCATGATAGGCCGCGACGCTCATCCCCTTCGCCCGCAGGCGCTCGGCGGCGTCCTCGACCTTTTTGCGACTGTTACAGTAGATGATGCCGCTCTTGCCGCGCTGGCTTTGCACAAAGCGCAGGAGCTGATCGGTTGGCTTGAACTTTTCAATCAGGGTATAGCGAATATTGGGCCGATCGAAGCTGCTGATATGAATGAGCGGATTGCGCAGCGCAAGCAGGCGCAAAATATCCTGACGGGTAGTTTCGTCCGCCGTTGCCGTCAGGGCGATAAAGGGGAGCGAAGGAAAGTGGTTGCGCAACGTTCCAAGGGCCCGATACTCCGGCCGAAAGTCGTGCCCCCACTGTGAAATACAGTGGGCTTCGTCCACCGCCAGTAAAGACAAATTCCAGCCGCTGAGCTGCTCAAGAAAGTTGTCCATTACCAAGCGTTCCGGCGCAACGTACAGCAGCTTGATTTCCCCTCGGCGGCAGGCGGAGATCACCTCGTACTGCTGCTCACGGGTCTGGGCAGAATTCAGATAGCCCGCAGAAATGCCGTTGGCCGTCAGCTGGTCAACCTGATCTTTCATCAGGGAAATGAGCGGTGAAACTACCAGCGCCATACCGTCCATCAGGAGCGCAGGAAGCTGATAGCACAGGGACTTGCCGCCGCCGGTAGGCATAACGACAAGGCAGTCACGACCGGACGCAGCCTCGGTCACAATTTCCAGTTGACCCGGTCTGAACTGCTGATAGCCAAAGGTGTCACGCAGAACCCGTGCGGCCAAAGCTTCTGAATCTAATAAAACCGCCGTTGACACCTTTACCCCCTGTAACTTTTGATGTCGGCTATTCTAGGCCTATTCCCGCCGTTTGTCCTCCCTGTAGGGGGAAAATCCCCTAAACGAGGCGGAAAAATCGAGGTCGGCCGCAGCGCTTTTACTTTTATACATCCGTCTTTAGGTAAACTTGCGCAACGCCGCCAGCTTATCTCTCTTTCCTCGCGATCCGGTGCTTTACGCTGCGTCAGCGGGAAATTTAAGCAACAAACGGCTAACGAAATGAAGTACACTGTCAGACTATATTTTTCAATTCTCTACTCTTACTTCGGTCACGTTTACTCATGGAATCTCAGCAGACCCGTTTAGGCATAATCTATGCCTTGGCAGCCTATCTTATTTGGGGGATCGCGCCCGCCTACTTCAAAGTTATCGACTTTGTTCCGGCGGACGAAATTCTGACCCATCGCATTATCTGGTCATTCTTTTTCATGATCCTGCTGATAACCGTTGGGAAGCAGTGGAGCAACGTGCGCCGAGCCTGCGCGGATAAAAAGAAACTGTTACTCTTGGCCGTCAGCGCGCTGCTTATCGGCAGCAACTGGCTGACGTTTATCTGGGCGGTAAACAATCACCACATGCTGGAAGCCAGTATGGGCTACTTTATCAATCCGCTGGTAAACGTGCTGCTGGGGATGCTGTTTCTCGGCGAACGCTTTCGCCGCATGCAGTGGGTAGCCGTGTTTCTTGCGTTTGCCGGCGTCGTGATTCAGCTGTGGCAGTTCGGCTCGGTGCCTTACATCAGCCTGATTTTAGCGTTCACCTTCGGCCTTTACGCGCTGGCGCGCAAAAAAATCGGCGTTGACGCCCAAAGCGGAATGCTGATGGAAACCCTGTGGCTGCTGCCCGTCGCGATCGTCTATCTGTTCTTCATCGCCGATTCGTCGACTAGCCATCTGGGGCAAAACAGCCTGTCGGTAAACCTGCTGCTTGTCGCCGCCGGCGTCGTCACCACCGTCCCGCTGCTGTTCTTTACCGCGGCGGCGACCAAGCTTAAGCTGTCAACGCTGGGCTTTTTCCAATATATCGGCCCGACGCTGATGTTCCTTTTGGCAACGCTCTTTTACGGTGAAAGCGTTGGTGAAGACAAGCTTATCACCTTCGGATTTATTTGGGTCGCGCTGGCCATTTTTATTCTGGACGCGCTTTACTCGCAAAAAAGGCTACGCTGACGGCGCTTTTCTCGGCGCATGGCGGGAAATAAACTTCGCCATCGCCGGGCCGGTCATCAGAATGCTGAATAGCCTGAGCGTCTGCATCGCCATCACGAACGACATGTCCGCCCCGCTGCCCGCAGCAATAATAGCTACCGTATCCAGCCCGCCGGGGCTGGTCGCCAGATAGGCGGTCAGGAAGTCCATATCCAGTACGTGAGTCAGCGCCAGCGCCATCAGGGCGCACAGAGACATTAACCCGACGATGGAAAGTATAATCTGCGGCAGCGTCCTTATCGCCAGCATAAACACCGCACGGTTAAAGCGCAGCCCCACGCTCCAGCCAATAAACGCATAGGCAACGGCTAATAGCCATTCGGGAAGCTGGATAGTCAGTACGTCGCCGGCGTGTAGGCCGGCACCGATAAGCATAGGAAACAGCATGGTGCCGGACGGAAAGCGCAGCCGCCGCCCAAGCCAACCCGCGACGGCTGCCAGCAGCAGCGTTGAGGCGAAGTCCCATCCCAGATGCGGAAACCAAACTATCTCCTGCGTCATGGCCTGCGCATCGCTGCCCATCGCGATGCGCACGACCAGCACCGCCGAGCCCGCAACAAACAGCACTCGCATATACTGCATAAACGCAACCAGCCGCACGTCAGCACCGTAGTCTTCCGACATCGCCACCATCGCCGCCGCCCCGCCCGGAGACGATCCCCACGCGCCGGTAGTCCCCGGCAGTTGGCTAAAGCGCACCAGCAGCCAGCCTGACAGGCCGCTGGCGAACAGCGTAGACAGCAGAATAAAAAGAACGATCGGCCAGTTGGCGGCCAGAGAAACCAGGATAGAAGAAGACAGGTTTTGCGCGATCATGCAGCCGATGATCGCCTGAGAAGAGATAAAAAAGCGATTATTGATTCGAATAGCCGCGCCGCACAGGCTCATTACCACGGCGACAACCATCGGCCCAAGCAGCATGGCGGCCGGCAGATGGAAGTGCAACATAATCAGCGATAGCGCTAAGGAAAGGGTCAGTAATATGGTCCACTGAAGAACGAGCGATCGCTTTGCCACGGTTAAGTATCCTGCCTGGAGAATAATGCACTCAACGACGGACGCCCGTTTTATTTTTAGACCGTAAGTCTATATTTGCGATTAAAGCTAAAACGAGACGATTAATGATAGAAAAATAGAGTTCCCGTCGACGACTATCAAGTTATTTATGGTAAAACGCACACTTTATACCAATCGAGCGGTAATTCTTTGACAAAAACAGGGTATTACGCCGCATTCTGTAAAGAATGCGGCGTTAGGCAGGGCTGGGACTATCCGAACGCAACGACGGGAACAACCTAAGGTCAAAGCCAGTTGCGGCGCTTAAAGTAAAGGTAAGGAGCAACCGCGGCGGCGATCATAAGACCAATCGACGCGGGATAGCCGAAGGTCCAGTCCAGCTCGGGCATAAACTTGAAGTTCATACCGTAGCTTGAAGCGACCAGCGTCGGCGGCAGGAACACCACGGATACCACCGAGAAGATTTTGATAATGCGGCTCTGCTCAATGTTGATAAAGCCCATCGCAGCCTGCATCAGGAAGTTGACCTTCTGGAACAGGGATTCGTTGTGCGGCAGCAGGGATTCGATATCTCGTAATACTTCACGCGCCTGATCCAGCTGGTTGCTCGGCAGGCGGGCCTTGCGAACCAGGAAGTTCAGCGCTCGCTGGCTGTCCATCAGGCACAGGCGAACCTTCCAACCGGTATCTTCAAGCTCGGCCAGCGTTGACAGCGCCTCGTCATAGCCTTCGCCCGGATGCCCTTCCATGATGACGCGGCTGAGGGATTCCAGATCGCTATAGATATTCTCGATTTCATCAGCCAGCTGTTCGATTTTGGTTTCAAACAGATCCAGCAGCAGCTCGTAGGCGTTACCGTCAATCATGGCCCGATTGCGAGCGCGCATGCGGTAGAGACGAAACGCAGGCAGATCGCGTTCGCGCAGCGTAAACAGCCGGCCTTCACGTATGGTAAACGCCACGGTGGCGTTGCCGCCGCGGTCTTCCGCATCTTCGTAATAAAAGAAGGAGTGGATGTGCAGGCCGTCTTCGTCTTCAAAGAAGCGCGCTGACGCTTCAATGTCGTCCAACTCTGGTCGGGTTGCCAACGACTGCCCAAGCTCGCACTGAACGCGATCCCGCTCTTCATCTTCCGGTTCAACCAGGTCTACCCATACGGAAGAGGTTAAGTTATCGCCATCGTCCAGTTCCAGACGAGACAAACGGCAGTCAGCTAACTGAAATGCGCTTAGCATAGCGTCATCCCTCTTTTTACAGTAGTAACGACACGAGCAACGCGTTGAACAATTTGAGATACACATCGCAGACCTAACGTCTGGATGATAAGACTCAGTAGCGACGACGATGAGTAAGAGGTCGCTGACAACCACGAAGGCTATCAGCAAAAGGGAATAGCCTTAGAAGTTGAACTTAGTTAAAAGATTCTTGAGCCAGTATCGACTGGGAATGTCCAAAGCTGTTGCCCCCGTAGGAAAATAGTGCGCGCATGTTACGCCTAGTAGAAAAAGGCTGTCAACTGTTGAACAACATTTAGAGACGCAGCCTAACAACCACCGAACGCAATTGCAGGACAAATGATAGCTGGGAAAAATAAATTTTCCATCAGGTCGTTAGATAATTCGCCGATCGCGGAGAAAACGACTGCCGCTGACCGACTGCTGCAACACAATCGGGCCTCGGCGGCGTTTTATAACAAAGAAAAACGGGCGAATTAAAGCGTTTCAAGGCGAGCGTAGGAAGCCACCAGCCACTTGATGCCCTCGCCCTGAAAGGCTATCTGTAAGCGCGCGTGTTCGCCGCTGCCTTCCAGATTGATAACGGTACCCTCGCCAAACTTGGGATGGCGCACCCGCTGGCCCAGCCGATAGCCGCTGTCGTTCTGGCTGATGGGCGTTCCCATGCGGCTGTGATTAACCGGTCGAGAAACGCTGGCGCGCAGCCGAACCTCCTCAACGCACTCCTGCGGCAGTTCGCCGACAAAGCGCGATGGACGATGATAGACCTCTTTGCCGTACAGGCGTCGGGTTTCCGCGTAGGTGAGCGTCAGCTTCTGCATCGCGCGAGTCACGCCTACGTAGGCCAGTCGGCGCTCCTCTTCCAGCCGCCCACCTTCGTCCAGAGACATCTGGCTGGGGAACATGCCTTCCTCCATGCCGACGATAAACACCTGCTGAAATTCCAGCCCCTTGGCCGAGTGCAGCGTCATCAGCTGCACCGCATCCTGATAGGCGTCGGCCTGCCCTTCGCCCGCTTCAAGCGCGGCATGGGATAAAAACGCCTGCAGCGGCGTCAGATCCATATCTTCATCCTGGAAGCTGAACTGACGGGTGGCCGTGACCAGTTCCTCCAGGTTTTCAACCCGCGCCTGCCCTTTCTCTCCCTTTTCCTGTTCGTACATTTGGCGCAGGCCGGAATCGCGAATAACGCGATCGGTCTGGACGTGCAGCGGCAGCTCGCCGGTTTCTCGAGTCAGAGCTTCGATCAGCTCGATAAAGCGCTGTACCGCAGCGGCGGCGCGCCCGGCCAGAACCTTCTCCGAAAGCAGCGCAACCGAGGACTGCCACAGCGTAATTTGCCGGTCACGGGCCGCGTGACGAATAACGTCAAGAGATCGGTCACCGATGCCGCGGGTCGGCGTATTGACGACCCGCTCAAACGCCGCATCGTCGTTAGGGTTGGAAATAAGCCGCAGATAGGCCAACGAATCCTTGATTTCCTGCCGTTCGAAAAAGCGCATGCCGCCGTAGATGCGATACGGCATCGACGCCTGTAGCAGCGCCTCTTCCAGCACCCGCGACTGGGCGTTGCTGCGATAGAGGATCGCACAGTCGTTCAACGCTCCGCCGCCGTCCTGATAGGACTTAATGCGGCTGACGACGAAGCGGGCTTCATCAAGCTCGTTAAACGCGCAGTACAGAGAAATCGGCTCGCCCGCGCCGTCTTCGGTCCACAGCTCTTTCCCCAAGCGGCCATCGTTGTTGGCGATCAGGGCGTTGGCGGCGGTAAGAATGTTCTTGGTGGAGCGATAGTTCTGTTCCAAACGCACCGTCTGTGCGCCGGGAAAATCGTCAAGAAAGCGCTGAATGTTCTCCACCTGAGCGCCGCGCCAGCCGTAAATGGACTGGTCGTCATCGCCAACGATCATCACTTTGGAAGCGTCGCCCGCCAGCATGCGGATCCAGGCGTACTGAATGCGGTTGGTGTCCTGAAATTCGTCCACCAGAATGTTGGTAAAGCGCTCGCGGTAGTGATTAAGGATCTGCGGCTTGTGCAACCACAGCTCGTGGGCGCGTAAAAGCAGTTCGGCAAAGTCCACCAGCCCAGCGCGATCGCAGGCTTCCTGATAGGCCTGATAGATGCGCAGCCAGGTGCCTTCCGTCAGGTTGCCGTACGTTTCGATATGGGAAGGGCGCAGGCCGTCGTCTTTTTTATTGTTGATGTACCACATCGCCTGGCGGGGAGGCCACTGCTTCTCATCCAGGTTCATCGCGCGAACGATGCGCTTGAGCAGGCGAAGCTGGTCTTCGCTGTCGAGAATCTGGAAATCCTGCGGCAAATTGGCGTCAAGGTGGTGGGCGCGCAGCAGGCGGTGGGCCAACCCGTGGAAGGTACCTATCCACATGCCGCCCTGACTGGTGCCGATAAGCTGTTCAATGCGATGGCGCATCTCTGCGGCGGCCTTGTTGGTAAAGGTCACCGCCATAATTGAGTAGGGCGAACAGCGCTCGACGGCTAACAGCCAGGCGATGCGGTGCACCAACACTCGGGTCTTTCCACTACCGGCCCCGGCCAGCACCAGCATGTTGGTACGGGGAGCCGCAACGGCTTCGCGCTGTTTATCGTTCAAGCTTTCAAGCAGAAGGGAAACGTCCATTATTGCGCCATATACTGGTAATTTATACAGAGGATGGAGCGATTATACCAACCGACACAGTGAATCCAATCTAGAAATTTCAATATGGGGTAATAAACGGGCGTCGGATACCTGAGTCAGGCTCTTCTTGCGATCGTTAATCCAACACGCCTGAAGGCCGTGACGCACCGCGCCGGCGACGTCGGTCGTCAGGTCGTCCCCCACGTGCAGAATGTACTGAGGGGCAATATTTAACCTGCGGGCGACGTTCAAATACATATCGCCGAACGGCTTGGCCCGACCGTCAGGCCCGGCGCGAAGCACCATTTGAAAATAAGGGCTCAGGCCAAACAACTGTGGGTTTGCGTTGCCGTTGGTGACCGCCACCAGAGGAAAGCGCGTCGCCAGCAGGCTTAGCGTAGTATGCGTCGCTCGTGGTACCTCAATGCGGCTGCGCCAGTAGCTGAAGTGCTCCATCGTCCGCGCCGCGCCTTCTGCCGCGTCGCATTGGCTATAGCCGTGCGCCAGCAGCGTAGCTTCAAACGCCCGGCGGCGCCATTCGCTGACGTCGTGGTAGATGTCCGGCTCTCGCGCCAGAAGCTCGCCGCGAATGCGGTTAAAGCCGTCTCTATCCAACAGGGCAACCCGAGGGAAATTCTGCTGCATAAACTGGATGACTTCCGTTTCCGTACGTTCGATTACCGGTCGGTTATCGTATAGCGTGTCGTCCAGATCGAACGTCATGGCCTTGATAGGACCAAGCGGCCGGTAAATACGCATCAGGATTTCCCCCTTTTCGCTCTCGGATGAGCAGCATCATACACAGAACTTAAGTGCTGGAAATCCAAATGCGTATAAATTTGCGTAGTGGACAGGCTGGCGTGGCCAAGCAGTTCCTGAACGGCGCGCAGATCGCCGCTGGATTCCAGCATATGGGTGGCGAAAGAGTGACGAAGCTTGTGGGGATGCACGTGGCTGCTCACACCCTGCTTAACGCCCCACTGCGCGAAGCGTTTTTCTACATTGCGCGCCGAAATCCGACGTCCCAACTTGGATAAAAACAGCGCGTCGTCCTGCGGTTCGTAAAACTCGCGCATCGGCAGCCAGCGGTTCAGCCATTCAAGGGCCATTCTGCCAATCGGCAACTTGCGTTCCTTGCTGCCTTTACCCAACACCCGCAGCTCGCCGGCGTCAAGATTGACGTCGCGGCAGTCGAGACCAACCAGTTCGGACAGGCGCAGGCCGCCGCTATACATCAGCTCCAGCATGGCCCGGTCGCGAACGGACAGCGGATCGTTTAGGTTAATTTCCAGCAGGCTGCTAACCTCATCGACGTCCATATTCTTCGGCAGGTGGCGCCCTTGCCGCGGCGCAGAAATCCCCTTTGCCGGGTTAGCGTTCAAATCGCCACGACCGACCATCCAGTCCAGGCAGCGTCTAAGCGCCGACAGTCGCAGCGCCAGGCTGGCTGACTCCAGGCCTGCTCGCTTGCTGCGAGTTACCAGAGAACGCACGCCGGCCGCATCGAGCTTCGCCCATTCGGTGATATTAGCGTCCGCCATCAGCGCCATAACGGCCTGAAGCTGGCGGTGATAGCTCGATAGCGTATGGGGGCTTAGCCGTCTTTCAACGCGGAGGTAGCGCAAAAAGCCGTCAACCGGCTCTTGCAAAACGGCAGGCAGGGAGCGTTCATCGCCGCCGGTCATTTCTGCTCAATCCAGTGCGCCAGCAGGCCGGGCAGCAGCAGGCTCAGGTTTTCCAACAGCAACGTTCCCATGCCCTGTTGATAATGTTGGGGATCGCGGCTGATAAAAATCACCATACCCATGTCGCCGCGCTTGCCCAGCATGGAAATGGCAACCGACCCCACCATTTTGGCTTCCGGCATCAGCAGCAAAATCTCAGGACCATTAAGAGGCCCCAAATACTGATTAGACTGCCCGAAACGCTGAATGCGCAGTGGTTCGAAAGACTGGCGAGGCAGGGCTAAATGGGTGAAATCGGAGGGCGCATCGAGACGCCATTTTTCACTGAACAGGCGCAGCGCTACGCCCACCAGGCCAAGCGATTTCGCCCACTTTTGCAGGCGGTTCAGCAGGTCCTGTAGGCTATCGGACTGCACCAGATCGCACTGAAGGTTAATCAGCCGATTGAACAGCGCTTCATTAGCAGACGCCTGCTCCATCAGCAGAGTAATCTCTTCTTCCAGCTGTTGAATGTGGTGCCTCTGTCGCCCCAGTTGCCACTCAACCAGCGAGACGCTGTCTCTGACGGGATGAGGAACGCGCATTTGTTCAACCTGACGCGCGTTTCGAATGAAGAAATCAGGATTATTCAGCAGAAACTGACTAACCTGTTCATCGGTTAACTCTACGCCAATCGTTGCTCCGCCTTCAGCCCGCTCGCTCATAAATGAATAAATCCATCATAAACATGTGTCGCCGGCCCAACCATAAACAGCGGGTTTCCCGGCCCCTTCCAGCTTATTTGCAGCTCGCCTCCCGGCAGGGCTACGTTAACCTTATTGTCCAACACGCCCTGAATTATGCCGACGGCCACCGCCGCGCAGGCGCCGCTGCCGCAGGCCTGCGTTTCCCCCGCGCCGCGTTCGTATACCCGCAGGCGGATACTGCCGCGATGGAGCACCTGCATAAAGCCGACGTTGGCCCGCTCAGGAAAGCGCTCATGATTTTCCAACAGCGGCCCCAGCGTTTCTACGTCAGCGGTAGTTACGTCATCTACCTGCAAAACGCAGTGGGGATTGCCCATCGATACCGCACCGCACAGTACGGTACGCTCGTCGGCGCGCAGAATGTAGGTTTTTTCCATTTTTGCAGCGCGAAACGGGATCTCGCCGGGCTCGAAGTTGGGGATACCCATATTGACCGTGACCAGGTCGTCTTCACCGACGGTCAGCGTCATGCGGCCGTTTTGCGTGCTCACGCGGATCTCGCGTTTATTGGTCAGCCCCTTAAGGCGAACAAAGCGGGCAAAGCAGCGCGCGCCGTTGCCGCACTGCGCGACTTCACTGCCGTCTGCGTTAAAAATTCGATAGTGGAAGTCCAGATCGGGGTCGTAAGGCGCCTCGACGACTAAAAGCTGATCGAACCCCACGCCGTAGTGGCGGTCCGCCAGGCGTCGAATCAGCTCCGGCGAAAAATAGACGTTTTGGGTGACGGCGTCGACCACCATAAAGTCGTTACCCAAACCGTGCATTTTGGAGAATTGCATCTGTTACCCCACTGATGACGACCGGCACTGGGCCGCCGTCGCTAAAGTTTTATTCGGGCCGCGAATATCGGCGAAGCCCTAAACCCAGGCTTCGCACAATCGTCTATTTTAACAAACGTTCGCCGCGCCACAGGTCCTCAAAGCGCTCACGCTCGCGAACCAAATGCGCCTGGCTGCCGTCAACCATGACCTCCGCGGGGCGGCAGCGGGTGTTATAGTTAGAGCTCATGGTAAAACCATAGGCGCCCGCGCTCCTGACCACCAGTAGATCGCCCTCATTGAGCGTCAAGTCGCGCTTTTTACCGAGAAAATCGCCGGTTTCACACACCGGGCCGACAACGTCATAGCTCTGGCGATGCCCCTGCGGATGTTCTAGCACGGGAATAATCTTCATCCACGCTTCGTACAGCGCCGGGCGGATCAGGTCGTTCATGCCGGCGTCAACGATGGCGAAATGGTGGTCATCTTGGGTTTTCAGATATTCCACCGTTGTCACCATTATGCCGGCGTTGGCCGCAATCGCTCGACCGGGCTCGAAGCAAAGCTCCAAATTTTCCCGCCCTTTAAGCTTGGCCAGCAGGGCCGAGGCGTACTCTTTCGGCTCAGGCGGCGTTTCGTCATCGTAACGAACGCCCAATCCGCCGCCCAGATCCAGATGGTGAATATGAATGCCGTCCTCTTCCAACTGGTCTAACAGCAGCAGCAGCCGATCGGCGGCATCGAGGAACGGCGAAAGCTCCGTCAGCTGTGAGCCGATATGACAGTCGACGCCGCGGATCTCGATGTTCGCCATGCTGTTAGCCAGCCGATAGACTTCTCGCGCCGTTTGATAGCTGATGCCGAACTTATTTTCTTTCAGTCCGGTAGAAATATAAGGGTGCGTTTTAGCGTCAACGTCCGGGTTAATGCGCAAAGAGATCGGCGCCTTGACGCCCATGTCTCCGGCAACCTGATTAATGCGGTGCAGCTCCGGCACGGACTCAACGTTAAAACAGCGGATCCCTACCTCCAGCGCCCGGCGAATTTCTACGACGGATTTCGCCACGCCGGAAAACACCACCTTATCCGGGGAACCGCCGGCGGCAAGAACGCGCTCAAGCTCGCCCTGAGACACAATGTCGAAACCGGACCCCATACGCGCCAGCAGGTTTAAAAAAGCCAGGTTGCTGTTAGCCTTAATCGCATAACAAATAAGGTGAGGATGCCCGGCCAGCGCATCATCGAACGCGCGCCAGTGCCGCTCGATGGTGGCTCGGGAGTAAACGTAAAGCGGCGTTCCGAAACGCTCTGCAAGTGAAGCGACCGACACGTCTTCTGCAAACAGCTGCCCGTCTTTGTAATTGAAGTAGTCCATATAAGTTCACCTGACCTTATTTTATTGCGGGCATAACTATAATAGCCGTCCCATCTTCTATAACTCGATTTCCGGACGGTGTCGCCTCGGCTATCCTTAAAAATGCAGGTTTGTTACTGCGATGCGTTCATACTGGAACCACCCTCGCTCACCGCTTGGGAGACGCCCTGATCCGGTACGGTAACATCCTGAGTCGGCTCATCCGGCGGCATGTAGAGAGGCCCCTTAAGGCCGCAGCCGCTAAGCCAGAGGGTTGCTATAACAACGAGTGAGCAGCGTAAAGTTTTATTCATGCATCTATTCACGTAAATAGGCCTATGATTCATTTTGTCTAGCCCTCTATAATCGCAGCTGGATCACGAAAAGCAATAGGAATTCTGATTATGAACGACACCGAGTTTCATCGACTGGCCGACACGCTTTTTCATCACGTTGAAGAATCCCTCGATAATTTTGACGGTGACGCCGACATTGATTATGAAATCAACGGCGGGGTGATGTCACTGTCTTTTGATAATGGCAGCAAAATTATCATTAATAAACAGGAAGCTATGCATCAAGTTTGGCTGGCGGCCAAGGGCGGCGGCTACCATTTCGACTACCGTGACGGCCAATGGCTGTGCGACCGCAGCGGCAGGTCATTCTTCGTTGTGCTGTCAGAAGCCGCGACGGAGCAGGCGGGAGAGCCGGTAGAGCTGGCGGAATAAAATCCTCAATAGCCATCGGCGGCTGCACGGTGTTATGATTTTTTTGCCTGCGGTAGCAATAGCGTTTTCAGACGTTCTCGTTTGAACGGGTCGGCGAATCGCCGACTTTACGCAAGCAGCTTGGCCCATATACCCTAAGCCGCGTCAAAGTACATCAGCACGCTTTGCGTGCGACGCGCTTACGCGCTAGGTACGTTTCCACGCCTTAGGGATCGCTTATCGTATTGCCGCCGCAGGCGCCTTTAACCACCGATGCAGCAAGGAGCACTCATTGGACGCAGCCAGGGCCTGTCTGATAGCGTTGGAATTAACCGGCAAAACCGCTTGTCCCGCCGATAAAGAAATCCAATGCCTTTACGCTCTCAGCAACCGCAGCGATCGCCACTATCGAAAGATCGTATTGACCAAGCGCAGCGGCGGCCTGCGCACGCTGTATGCGCCCGATATTTTGCTAAAATCCGTGCAGAGAAACATCCTTCGCAACGTGCTTTCTCACTTTCCCCTGTCTCCTTTCGCCACCGCCTATCGAGAGAAATGCTCGACGTTAGACAACGCCAGTCCTCACGTTGCGCAGAGCAACGTCTTAAAGCTCGATATAGAAAACTTTTTTGACAGCATCACGTTCTTCCACGTCCATCGCCTTTTTAAAAAGACGGAGCTGCCCGCTGCCGTAGTGACGCTACTGACACACCTGTGCTGCCATCGCGACGTTCTGCCGCAGGGGGCGCCTACTTCGCCGACTATTTCCAATCTTGTCATGAAGCGCTTTGACGACGTCATAGGCCTGTGGTGCCAAGAACGAGATATTGTTTATACGCGCTACTGCGACGACATGACCTTTTCCGGCGATTTTGACGCCCGGCAGGTCAAAAACAAGGTTCGCGGCCTGCTCTACGACATGGGCTTTACGCTTAACGCTCGTAAAAGCCGACTAATAACGGCGAACCAGCGCCAAACCGTGACCGGCATCGTTGTTAATCAAAAGCCGCAGCTTACCCGCGATATCCGGCGAAAGCTTCGGCAAGAGGTCTACTTTTGTCAGCGGTTCGGCGTAGCGTCACACCTTGTGCAAACCGGTGATTTCAACCCACAGGAAAGCCCACGGGAGCAGCGCCTGCGCTACCTTCAGTCGCTTCAGGGGAAAATTGCCTATTTGCTGCAAATCAACCCGGACGATGCAGAGTTTCAGAACGCGCGCAGCGCTGTCAGGCAATTATTGAAAGAAGAATCGGCGTCGGCCTAGAACGTATTGCTTAACAAAATATCTTTCTTGGTGAGCGGCACCGTCGGCGCGCTTAAAGGGGAAATAGAGTTGCTGTTGAAGGGAATAACTTTTTCTACCTCGTTTTCCCGAATGATTTGATAAAACTGCGGCAGATTAAAGTTCACCGAGCCGGAGCCGTAGGTAAAGCGCTCGTGAGAAGAGGCATAAAAGCGGCTGACGTCGCATACCAGTTCATCAATACAGCCCTGACAGTTCAGATAAACTTCCACCCGGTTAAGCTCGTCAAGAATATAGATATTGAAGCCCTTCTCCGTATCCTCAAAGAAAAACTGAATGATGCCTTCGCTGGCAAAGCCGTCGATAATCTCCGGCAGGTGCTGGTGCTCAGACTTCGGCTCCATCGAAATGCCGTTGAGCTTGTTATTGGAAATCGCGCCGTAAAACTCCACGGCGTTTTCCAGCCGCTGAACGGAAACACTAAGCCGTTCGAAGAACAGGCCCCAGGTCTGACCGGCGACGCGAATTGCCTTAAAGCGGTTTGATTCCTGACGCGTACTTGACAGCCGCAGGCTGATGCATTCTAAAACCAGCTGCTGAAGCCGAGTCTGAATCAGTCCTCGCAGATGCTCGCTGTAACAGAACACGTCCACCGACTCCGGCGGTTCAGCGTCCTGATGCATTTTACCCAAAATAGTTTTCAACGCCTCAATGACGGCCTGGCTGCTGTTAAAGTGCAGCGTACGGATCTCATTCCACGAGTTGCGATACAGCAGGTCAACGCTGCCAATAAGGCACTGCTCCTGGCTGCCGAAGCTGAGAACGTCCAGCTTGCCGAGGTCAAACGACGGCGTATTTTCTTGCAGCAAAGAGGCCGTTGGGTCGTTTTCAAGATTGACTATCAGCGCTAAATGCCGAATTTCACAGGGGCTATACAGCGCCTTGGGCGTCGGCGCCGGAACCCGCAAAGGGAAATGCTTGGCGATATCAGCCACGAACGCCTGCAGCTTATCCGTGTCGCAGCACTGGCCGTTTTTAACGTGTATGTGCGTATCGGGCGTCAACAGGCCGTTGAAATAGCTCCAGGCTACCAGCTTGCTCAGATAGCGGTTATATTCCAGCGGCTGATGCCCAATGATGGAATTAATCGTCGGCGACTGATTATAGAGATACCAGCCCGCGCGGTTGGCGCGATCGACCGGCACCTGAATAAAGGTCAGATTTTTTTCGGACAGGTCCGGCGATATTTGCGGGTTAACCAGCGTCACTTTCCCCGGCAGCGCCTCAAACGCCGCGTAGAGTTTGCGGGTCAATACGCCGATATCCTGCGGGCTGGCGCTGACGCTCAGATTATTTCTGCGGGCAAAGCGAATAAGGTTGCGATAGCTCTGCATCAGCGCGTCAAGCAGCTCGTTGTTGGCTTCGCGCACGCGCTCTATCTTCCAGCAGGCCCGATTGTCCAATACCTGAATTTGCTCGTGGCTCCAGCCCCACTCGCGAACCAGCTGATGTAATATTTCCCGCCGCCAGTTGCCCTGTTCCGGTATACTCTGTGCCGGAACGGAAAGCTGTTCGCAGACTTTCATATAGAAGCAGCGGCGCGCCAAATCCAGTCGAGCATCATCGCCAATGGCAACCAGATAGGTCGTCACTCTTTCCAGCATCATGTAGTAGGCGTCAAGGCTGAAGGAGTCCAGATCGCCGTTATGCAGCCGGCGCTTAATTTCCAGCGCCAGCAGCTGCGACTGGGGATATTCCCACGAATAGGCCTCCAGCAGCAGAGTTTTTAAAACGGCTTTATAGGGGGAGTCGATACTCTTATACAGCTGCCACAGGCTGGCGCCGAAGTATTCTTCCGCCGACAGCGCGCCCAGGCCGCCCAGATCTATCCACTCATCGCGCTTTAAAGAACCGTCGGCAAAAAGCGCCGAGACGTACTCTTCATAATTCATCTCCCGATCGCCAGGAACCATATTCCACAGGAGCGGCTTGCCGGCTAACCTGACGGCGCTGCGGTAAAACTCATCCAAAAGAAGGATGTGCAGCGTCGAGCCGCAGTCTTCTGCATCAAGTTTGCCGCTCAGGTTTTGACGAAAGCGGTTTTCGTCAATCAAAAAAAAGTTAACTTCCACACCGAGCGATGCGGCCCACTGTTCCAGCAGCAGGCACTTTGCCTGAAGGATCGTACGCTCGTTGCCGTTTAGCCAGGATTGGTGACAAACCCAGATATCCAAATCGGAAAAGCGGCTTTGGCCGGAAGAGGACGTGCTTCCCATACTATAAACGCCGGTAATGGGAAGATTGGCGCCGCTATTGGGCGACAAAGAAATAGGGGTAGATTTGCAAAACTCTTGCAAATACTGGCGCTGAACGTCAGTCGGCGCGTAGGAACATATGCCGTAGGGAACGATCCCGCCCTGATAACCGGGCATGCTGGGATGGTGATAGTGTAGAAAAACAGGCAGCAGCGTATAGACCTGCCGGAACGCAGATCCCATATTCGCCATAGCACGTTCGATACGCAGTTGATTTAACGTATCCAAACGCTGCTTTAATAAAGTGATATTAAGATGCAAGACGATTTGCCTGATTCATTCCTACGGTATAATGGAACCGCGTTCTGGCTGCCGCTCCGGACTGCAATATCACTCGCTCAATGAATGACCAGAAACGTGATCAATGTAACACCTTGCGCTCAGGGCGTAAAGATATTGCCCTCGACGTAGACCGCTATCGCACGATATTGTTCATAAATTAAACGGCGGCATTCCTCTTTAACGACGGTTCCATAACTGAAATGTTATATATTTCAGCGAAAAGCGCTGAAAATAATTTGCCGCCGCCGCCGTGATAATCTTTCCATTGCGCTGACACTTTACGCACCAGCTGGTAGAATGGCGGCACAATAAAAAAGGTAACGATAAGCCATGTCTCAAAATACGATCCGCATTGCTACCCGCCAGAGTCCCCTTGCCCTTTGGCAAGCCCATTACGTTCGCGACCGCCTGTTGGCCTGCCACCCCGGACTTACCGTTGAGCTGGTCACGATGGTCACGCGCGGCGACATCATTCTCGATACGCCTCTGGCGAAGGTCGGCGGCAAAGGCCTTTTCGTTAAAGAGTTGGAAACCGCACTTCTGGAAGGACGCGCCGATATCGCCGTTCACTCAATGAAAGACGTGCCGGTCGCGTTCCCCGAGGGGTTGGGGTTGGTCACTATTTGTGAGCGTGAAGACCCGCGCGACGCCTTTGTTTCCAACCGTTTTAACTCTCTGGACGAGCTGCCCGCCGCAAGCATCGTCGGGACGTCCAGCCTGCGCCGGCAGTGCCAGCTGAGGGCTCGCCGTCCGGATCTCACCATTATCGATCTGCGCGGCAACGTGGGCACCCGCCTGAGCAAGCTCGATAACGGCGATTACGACGCCATTATTTTAGCCGCAGCCGGATTAAAACGCCTGAATCTGGAAGAGCGAATTCGCAGCTATATGGCGCCGGAAGAGTCGCTGCCCGCCGTAGGCCAAGGGGCCGTGGGCATCGAGTGTCGGCTTGATGACAGCGAAACGCGCGCGCTGCTGGCACCGTTAAATCATCAGGAAACCGCCGTACGCGTACTGGCGGAACGAGCCATGAACGCCCGCCTCGAGGGCGGCTGCCAGGTCCCAATCGGCAGCTACGCCGTTTTAGAGGGCGACACGCTTTGGCTGCGCGCGCTGGTCGGCGAACCGGACGGCAGCCGCATCGTTCGCGGCGAACGACGCGGCCCCGTGAGCGATGCGCAGCAGATGGGGATCGAACTGGCCGATGAGCTCCTTGCACAAGGCGCTGACGGCATTTTGAAACGCCTCTATCAGGACAACGAACCAAAATGATTTTGGTCACGCGCCCCTCCCCCGCCGGTGAGCAGCTGGTCGACCAGCTTACCGCGCTGGGAATGGACGCCTGCCATACGCCGCTTATTTCTTTTGCCCGCGGCAAAGATCTTGATAGCCTGCCTCACTGTTTAGATAAACTGGGCCCGGGAGATATGGTTGTCGCGGCCTCCCAGCATGCGGTTTACTACGCTCAGGAAGCGCTGCTACAGCAAGGCTACGCCTGGCCAGAAGAGGTTGCCTATTTCGCTATCGGTAAAAAAACGGCTTGCGCGCTTGAGGAAGCAACGGGTTTTCCAGCTCTCTATCCTGAAGGTCGCGAAATCAGTGAGCAAATGCTAAAGTTACCTCAATTACAACACGTTGCCGGTAAGAATATTGTTATTTTGCGCGGCAACGGCGGTAGGGAGTTTTTAGCGCAAACGCTAACGGCGCGCGGCGCAAAAGTCAGGTTTTGTGAATGCTATCAGCGCGTTCCTGTCGACTATGACGGCGCTGAGCTTTGCGAACGCTGGCGAAAATTAAGCGTAAATACGCTGGTGATTACCAGCGGAGAAATGCTACAACAGGTTTACAATTTGGCGCCCGAGCGCTATCGAAGCTGGTTACTCAATCTCAAGCTGCTGGTCGTAAGCGAACGCTTGGCCGAGCAGGCGGAGGATTTAGGCTGGCTACGGTGTCGGGTTGCAGATAATGCAGACAATGGCGCACTGCTTCGTGCGCTGCAATCATTTTAACTACGGGATGTGCCAAGATGACGGATTCAACGACCCCATCAGCACCAGCTGAACAGCAAAACGGCGGTTCAACTGAAAAAGAAACGGTAACAAAGACCCCCAGTGTCAAGCAGGGCGGCCGGGCGGGCGTCGCCCTGGGCGCTATCGCCATTGCTTTAGTCATTGCTCTCGGCAGCGGTCTGTACTACCACGGGCATCAGCAGGTAGCATCCCAAAAGGCCACGATTGCCCAGCTTCAGGCTCAGATTGACGCCCTGAAGTCAGGGCAGTCGAAAGAAGACGATCGCCTGCTCGCTTCTCAAAATGCGTTTACTGAACAGCTCAAAAGTACGGAGAAAAAGCTGGATGAACAGCGCCTGCAGTTGAGCTCCCAGTCCGCCTCTCTGGAAGCGCTGCAAAGCAGAGTGTCTACCATTGCGGCCAGTGACGACGCGAAGGTCTGGCATCTTTCCGAAGCCGATTTTCTGGTGAAAATGGCGGCTCGTAAGCTTTGGATAGAGCAGGACGTCGCCACTGCGGTCAACATGCTCAAAAGCGCAGACAAATCTCTGGCCGAGCTTAACGATCCGACGCTGAGCGAAGTTCGTCAGGCTATTATTCAGGACATTAACGCCATTTCCGGCGTCAGCCAGATAGACTTTGACGGCATCGCCCTGACGCTGAACGAGCTTTCCGATCAAATAATGAACCTGCCTTCCGCCAGCACCGATTGGGACAATACGCCAATCAGTAAAGAGAGCACGGAAGTCAGCGGTGAGCTTAAAGACTGGCGCCAGAATCTGCAAAAAAGCTGGCACAATTTTCTGTCTGAATTCATCACCATTCGGGCGCGCAACGTGCCGGAAAATGAGCTGACGAGCCCGCTGTTAACGCCGGATCAGGATACCTATCTGCGCGAAAACCTGCGCCTGAAGCTGCTGATTGCAGCCAGAGCGGTATCCCGCCACCAGGGTGAAATTTACAGCCAGTCGCTGGACAGCGTATCAACCTGGATCCGCGCTTACTTTGATCCTGACGCTGCGTCAACCAAGGCGTTCTTAAGCCAGTTGGACGAGCTCAGCCAGCAGTCAATCAGCCTCGATTTACCGAAAACGCTGAAGAGCCTGCCGCTGCTGGATGCAACCATCAAGTCGCGTAGCCGCGATGCGATGAAGTCCGCTCCTGAAGCCGCGCCGGCTCCGACTCCGGCCGCTAATCAGGAGGGCTAACCATGGTTCGCCTACTTTTTTTACTGGTAGTTCTGATTGCAGGAATCGCTCTAGGCCCGATTCTTGCGGGCCATCAAGGTGCGGTACTTATCCAGACGGACAACTACGACATTAAAATGAGCGTAACCGGCCTGGCAATGATAATTGCGCTGCTGGTTATCGTTCTTTTTTGCTTGGAATGGGTTCTACGCCGCCTCTTCCACACCAGCGCCCGCACCAAGGGCTGGTTTATTGGCCGTAAAAGCACCCGCGCCCGTCGGCAAACCCGCGCTGCAATGCTTAAGCTGACGGAAGGCGACTTTGGTCAGGTAGAAAAGCTGCTTATCCGTAACGCCGACCACGCCGAACAGCCGGTAGTAAACTATCTGCTGGCGGCCGAAGCGGCACAACAAAACGGCGATACTCAACGTATCAACGACTATCTCAACCGAGCGGCAGAGCTTGCCGACACCGATCAGCTGCCGGTCGACATCACCCGCGTGCGCATTCAGCTGGCGCAGGGCGAATATCACGCGGCGCGCCACGGCGTCGACAACCTTCTAAACGATGCGCCTCGCCACCCTGAAGTTCTTCGCCTTGCCCAGCAGGCCTACCTGAAAACCGGCGGCTACGCTTCTTTACTGGAAATCATCCCATCAATAGAGAAAGCGAAGCTTTACGATGAAGATACAGTAGAAAGCCTAAAGCTTGAAGCCTATACCGGGTTGATGAACCAGGCGATGTCGGAAGGCGGCAGCGAAGGCTTAAGCCAGTGGTGGAAAGATCAGCCTCGGAAAGTTCGCAACAACAGAACGTTACAAATAGCCTTGGCCGAGCACTTTATTGCCTGCGACGATCATGAACAGGCACAGAAAATCGTTCTGGAAGGGTTGAGGCATCAGTATGACGAAAAGTTGCTTCAGCTTGCACAGAAGTTAAAAACCGGTAACCCCGCGCCGCTGGAAAAAGAGCTCAGGCTGCAAATTCAAGAGCATGGCGCAACGCCTTTGTTAAGCGAAACGCTGGGGCAACTTTTAATGCAGCACGGAGAATGGGAACAGGCCAGCGATGCGCTTCAGCAAGCCGTTGAGCAACAGCCTAACGCCAAAAGCTACGCGCTTCTGGCTGACGCGCTGGATAAGCTTAACCGTACACAGGAAGCCGCTCAGGCTCGCTGTCAGGGCCTTGCCCTTACGCTAAAATAGCTGCTAGAAAGCAGCCCCTTCAGGCGAGCCAATATGGCTCGCCTTTTTTATGTGCTGAATGCTTATGCCTGAATCTGCTAAATTTCAGATAAAAAAAACACTTGCCTAAAAAGACAAGTGTGAGAAAAAATCAGGTCAAAGGACAACATGGTGGTGTCTCACTCAACGTTATGCCTGATGTTTGATGAGGTCATCATCATAAGCCAGACCATAGACACCCTAACTCGGCTCTGCATCATTCGATAGCTTATGAAGCGACTTGGATCGACTGTCATAAATGGGTGAATGAGCATCTACAGTTTAGCTATTGCAGCTATCGTGCCAACCTCCCCAGAAAACGCCGAAAAGGTCATCAACACATTGATATAATAAAGTTTCCTGCAGATTAGCCGAAAGAATCCCCCTTATTACTCTCTTTCTGCCAATCACACAGCGACATTAGGCGTCGCCAAACGGAGACGGCAAAAGGGCTATAATATTTTATTTATTATTATCAGCATATTGAGTGTCTTTGGATAACGACAGTCGTTCAGAGAGGTGTTGGAAATTGGCGACATCGCTTTAAATCACTTCGTGAGAAAGCCTGACCAATAAAAAGGAAAAACATGACGACTCTAAGAATCCAGAAATAGAAAATGGTTAGCGCCACGGTGCAGATAAAGCGTTAAAGGAACAAAGCGGATGTAGACAAAAGCAATGGACTAGAGATAATTGGTTGGAAAAACTGGGGAATAAAAGTGGTCGGCGAGAGAGGATTCGAACCTCCGACCCACTGGTCCCAAACCAGTTGCGCTACCAAGCTGCGCTACTCGCCGATTACATAGATAGGTACTGGCTTTGATTACTAACAGACAGTTTGTGTGGTGCGAAGAGAGGGACTTGAACCCTCACGTCCGAAGGACACTAACACCTGAAGCTAGCGCGTCTACCAATTCCGCCACCTTCGCAATGTACACAAAACTCTTTAGATTAGTGGGGTGGCTAATGGGACTTGAACCCACGACAACTGGAATCACAATCCAGGGCTCTACCAACTGAGCTATAGCCACCATAAATCTTTGCTCAACCCGGTATTTTAATCACCTTGGATCTTATCACGCCCTGCGCACTTTTAATGGCGCGCCCGACAGGATTCGAACCTGAGACCTCTGCCTCCGGAGGGCAGCGCTCTATCCAGCTGAGCTACGGGCGCGCAGCGCGCCGTTGCGGAAAGGATAGTACGGATTTAATCATCTTCTGTCTAGCCCTTTTTTCACTAATTTTTTCGTTTGCTCACTTCATCAGCGATTAGCGCATTTTTTTATCAGAAAATGGTGATAAATCGGCTTTTCCCCAGAATTAATTCATATCTATACCTATTTTTTGCTTCCAGAAATCCTCAACCTCTTTTAAAGTCTCTTTTAGCGGATGGAAACACATTCGCATATAAGTAATGCCCCCCTATCCCGCAGTCTATCTTCTGTATGGTAAGGACAAACGGTGCGATTTAATCCTAAATGTTTTTTCGCGTCATTCTTTGCCGTTTAAAGAAGTGGACTGGGAAGCTATGGCATAACCAAATAGCAAACGCACTCTTCTTGTCAAAACGTCGACGCACTCAATAAAACAGAGCGTTGGCCGGCTTGAAGTTCAGGCTTGGAAAACTACATTAGTCAGGGATTATTTAACCGTGAGTACATTACATTCACCGCGCCCGGCGCGTTTTAGCCTCGTGGTCCAAATACTTATTGGACTCATCGCCGGCGTCATACTGGCGTATATTTCGGCGCCAGCTGCCGCTGCTGTGGGAATTCTGGGCAGTTTATTCGTTGATGCATTAAAAGCCGTAGCGCCTATTTTAGTTTTCATTTTAGTCGCTTCTTCAATCACCAATCATAAGCGCGGCCAAAAGGCCAACATTACGCCAATTCTCGTCCTATACCTGATAGGTACGTTCGCTGCAGCCCTTATCGCCGTGTTGGGAAGCTTTATGTTCCCTTCAACGTTAATAATGACGACGGGAGACGCGACTCTGACACCTCCCGGCAGCATTATGGAAGTATTAAAAACGCTGCTATTCAAAATGGTAGATAATCCGGTAAGAGCGCTGATGAACGCTAACTATATCGGTATTTTGGTATGGGGCGTCGGGCTAGGTGTTGCCCTACGCCACGCGTCTGATGAAACCAAAAAAGTCGTGAGCGATCTTTCTTACGGCATCGCATTCATTGTCCGTTTGGTTATTCGTTTTGCGCCAGTTGGCATATTCGGTCTGGTTGCGGCGACATTTTCCGATCCAGCGGCAGGATTCGACGCCTTTGGCAAGTACGTTCACGTGCTGCTAGTACTGCTGGGCTGTATGCTGATTGTTGCGCTGGTGCTCAATCCGCTGATTGTCTTTGTTATCACCAAAAAGAACCCTTATCCGCTTGTGCTGACCTGCCTGCGCGACAGCGGCATCCCCGCTTTCTTCACCCGCAGCTCCGCCGCTAATATCCCCGTCAACATGGCATTGTGCAAAAAGCTAAACTTGCGAGAAGAAACCTATTCCGTTTCGATTCCTCTTGGCAGCACCATCAACATGTCCGGTGCAGCAATTACCATCACGGTACTCACTCTGGCCGCAGTGCAAACGTTAGGCATTGACGTTGATATCCCTACGGCGCTATTGCTTAGCATCACAGCTTCAATCTGCGCCTGCGGCGCTTCCGGCGTAGCTGGAGGCTCCCTGCTGTTGATCCCCGTTGCCTGTAGCCTGTTTGGCATTCCTAACGATGTCGCTATGCAGGTCGTGGCTATCGGCATGATTATTGGCGTACTGCAGGATTCCGCAGAAACCGCGCTAAACTCATCAACGGACGTTGTTTTCACAGCGGCCGTATGCCGCGCAGAGGAACAAAAGTCGTCAAGTAGACAACCCATGACCGTTAGTGAAGAGTAATTGCAGATTGGATTCAGAAGAAAACAGGCCGCTTCTGCGGCCTGTTTGTTAAGAATTAATAAAGATGTGAGACAGAGCCCGCTACGGCCCTACAGGCGACCGGTATAGTGATATATCACATACTTAAGCAGTTTGACCTGACGGCGCCAGCGCGTAGGCTGAGCCAACAGCCGATAAAGCCATTCCAGCCCCATATTCTGCCAAGCCTTGGGAGCGCGCTTTACGTGGCCGGTAAAGACGTCATAGGTACCGCCAACCCCCATAAACAGCGCATCCGGATAGACTTTTCGGCAGTCGCGCATAAAGATTTCCTGTTTCGGCGACCCCATGGCGACCGTCACAAACTTCGCGCCGCTGTCGCGAATTCGCTCAAACAGCGCGCCGCGATCTTCCGGCTTGAAATAGCCGTCCTGGCTGCCGACAATATTTACCTGCCATTGGCTTTTCAGCTTCTGCTCCGCCTGCGCTAATATTTCCGGCTTGCCTCCAACCAAAAAGACCGGAATACCTTTTTCACCGGCCTTTTCCATCAGCGCTTCCCACAGATCGGCGCCGGCAATACGCTGCATGTCGACGTCAGGATACTTACGGCGGATAGAGCGCACAATGCTGACGCCGTCGGCATACTTATACTCTGCCGCGTCAATCAGTTCGCGCAGCGCCTTATCCTGCTCCGCCGTCATGACCTTTTCAGCATTGATAGCGATAAGCGTCCCAGTTTTCAGAGAGCCTTCGTCAAACAGGTGGTCAACAAACTGGGCCATATTGCGAAAGCCCCAAATATCAATACCGCGAATACTGTACTTAGGCGTACTCACTTATCTCTCCTACACCACTTCCGCTTTATTAACCTTTGTCTGCCCGGAGGGCGAAGCGCCGCGAACCCGTTGGCGGATCATGCCACAGACGTCAAAAGCCCAGTACATCAACTTTGCCATAATCAGGCAAAGCGCAAAAATAAGGCCAAAAAACACTACGCGCGAAACGAAAGAATCCAATCCTTCTCTGGCCAATACGATGATATTAAATACGGCCCCGAAACAGAACGCCTGCATGATGGCGCCCTTGTAGCGATTGGTTTCCGCCTTGCCTTTTTCATAAATCCAATCAAACCATTTGACGATAAGCCCAACCAGCACGGCGCCTAACGGAATAAACCAAATGCCGCCCATGACCACCAGCGAACCGATAAGCGTCGGTGAAATAGCCAATCCGGCATGGTAATCAAGCACTTCCCAAGTAAAGTAGTTAGCGGTGTTGATCACGAGGTTAGGCCGCTCCGGCCACAGCCAGCTGGGAATGAACACGTAAAAGTCGCGAACGATGGGCGCCAGCCCCTGAAACTCTATCTTGTCGTAGTTTTGCAGCAGCAGCGCCAGGTTCTCCCAGGGAGAAAACGTATCGCGCGTCAGGTACAGAAAAGTATAGAACGCTTCTGCGCCGGTAACGTTCATACCGTAGCGTTTTAACGCCAGCCAGAACATACCAACGACGCCGACGACGCCGGCCATCACCAGCATCCACAGCGTAATATGGCCACGCGCAATGCCGATAAATAAAAATAACGAGAAGGCGATCAGGATATTCGCCCGCGTACCGCCCACCACAACGTAAGTCAGAATACCGAACGCAACGGTAGTGAACAAAAACAGAAACCAGCTGCGGGTATTTTCCTTAAGGAAGTAGACAACCAGCATGGCCGGAATGAAAAAGTAGAAAAAGCGCTTGAGCGCCACGCCGGAGACGTCGCTGGAAAAGATTTGGCTATATTTTTCCAACTTAAACAGCAGAAAGCCGTTTTGTAAAAAGAAGATGCCCACCGTTGCAATCGCCACCAAAGCCAGCAGCATCCACGTCAGGTTGGTTTCCACCCTGTTCATCGTAAACAGCGCCGGGCGCGGCGCGGCCGTCGGCTTCACCAGCCGGGTTTTATAGCAAACATAGTAAACGGCATAAAAACAGGTCGACGACAGCAGGGCGTTAAGCAGCGAATCCACTTCAACGACCTGCACGTCAAACTGAAAAACCAGCAGGCAGGTTAACGGGAAACCGAAGTAAAACGTCAGCAGATAAAGCAGAGAAAACAGCACGTTGAAGTTAAACTTCACCCGCCTGAACTCTTTATAGGTCAGCGTCAGGATAAAACCCAGCGAGATAAGATAAACGACGAACAATCCGCCAAACTGTGCCAGATCCATTATCCCTCCCCAGCCGCTATCGCCAACGCGCGTTTCCAACCCTCAACATAGTTTGGATTAAAAAACGCGATTTGGCTCTTATCTATCTCAGACATATGCCTTTTGGCCTCATAGGCTTTATCCACGTCTAACTCGTCGCCATAGAACAAAAACGGCACGTTCTGCTCCCGCAGGTCGCGCCAAAACGGATTATGACGACTGACAACAAAAGGAACGCCGCTTTGAATCAGCAGGCACAGTGTACCAATCCCCTGTTGGCGATTAAAAATAAAGTAACCGAGATCGCAGTTAGCCAGCATGGTCAGATAGTCATCAAACGGGATTTGTTCCGTCAACAGCGTAACCTGCCCCTGCGGAAAAAGCGCCGCCGACTTTTCTGCAATATCATCGATATAAACCTGATTGTTTTTCGGATAGCCAAGCGGAACCAGCACGTTAAGCTCCTGCTGCCCAAAGCGGCGGTGAACATCCTCCAGCGCCTCAACGTGCCTGTTGGTTCGATCGCCAGAGTTACCCACTAAAATCGTCAACCGCTTACCGCCATCGCCCACTGGCGGCCGATAGTCAGGGTTCATTCGGGTTGGAAAATAAAGCAGCGTGCCAGGAACGTCGGGGTGACTCGCCTGATAGTGAAATAAATCCCCTCTTGTGGCGAACACGTGACCGACTTTTCCCTGCGCCAAGCGGCGAAGACGATAAAACAATTTAAACTTCAGGCTATTGGAGTCTTCATACAGATCCGCTCCCCAGACGTGCCAGCTTACCCGATGGGCAGCTATCTGGTTGAACAGCAGCGCTAGCCAAAGCCGGGCATTAAACTGTCCGTGAAATAAAAAGCGAGCGCCTTTATCCGCTCTGGCGCTGGCAATGACCGCCTTGGCCAGGCTGGCTTTATTCTCGTAGCGCTCAATCGCTAAGCGTCCAAAATCGGCAAACGGCGAGCCGTCCTTTGCCGCCACCATAAAGCGCGTCGCGATTTCCGACGGTGCCTGAGGCGCCAGTACGTCGTTGAAAAAGCGCAATACCGTCACGTTGTGGTGGGGAATATCGGAACCCAGAATGTGAATCAACGTTGTCATGACCGCCCACGATAAATAAGAAAAACGCAGCTACAGAGGGTGAAGTAGATAATATAGGTCGCCATATAGGACTGCGCAGCACCGACGGCGCCGTTCATTGGGATGAGATAATGGGAAAAGCCGACCAACAGCGCAAACTGACTTACCTCAGTTAAAACGTAAAATCGCAGCGACGCTTTGGCGATGACCAAATAGCCAAATACGTAAGAGCCCACTTTCAAAACGTCACCCACCAGCTGCCATGCAAACAGATCGCGCATAGCGACAAACTTGCTTGAAAACAGCAGCCAGATAGCGAAATCTCTCAAAAGCCATACGGTAAAGCTTACCGCTGCGACGGCAGGCAGAACGAAGCGCAGTGAACGGAAAATCTCTCTGGAAATATCCCGCTTTTCCGTCAGCTTTGAGAGCGTCGGCAGCAGATACACGGTAAATGAGGCGGTAATAAACTGCAGATAGGCATCGGAAATGCTGCTCACCCCCTGCCAGATACCGACGTCGTCCCAGCTATACCGCTCGGCCAGCAGGTTTCGCATCATGACGTAGGCCACCGGCAGCGTCACGGACGTGATCAGCGCCATAACGGTGAATTTACCGAGGCTGCTCGCCATGGCCTTATCCCATGCGGGCTTCAGATAGCTTAGCGGCATCGGGCTGCGCTTATACAATATTATGCCGGCAGGGATCGCCGCCAGCGCGGGAACCAAAGCCAGCCCGGCCAGGGCGCCTTCATAACCCCCAACCCAATAGCACGCAACGTAACCAATAACCCCAAGCAGGCTGCCGCCGATAACGCCCAGCGCGTTGCCCATCGCGTCGCGATAGCCCTTAAGAATGGCTAAAAAGAAGTTCGCGTATGCAATGCCCATCTGAATGAAGGCCACCGCCCAAACTACGTCAAGATAGCGGGTATGGCCAAACAGCCCCTGGCTTATCGGTTCGGCAAACAGAATAAAAACGACGGCCAACAGGGTCGAAAAGCCCAAAATCAGGCTGGCGGAAGTCCCTACGGCTTTACGCAGCTGGGACGGGTCCTGTTGATACTGAGCAACGTAGCGAGTAACGCCGTTAAAAATGCCGGCGCCGGATAAAACGCCAAGCACCGTAATAAGCTGCCTGAAGTTCCCTGCCTGGCCTACGCCGCTGGGGCCAAACGAAACGGCCAACAGCTTGACCACCAAAAGCCCTACGCCGATCTTTATCAGCGTAGAGCCTGCGGTCCATATTGACGCTTTAGCCAGAGACATATCAGGCGAAGTAGCTCAGAATGGTGTTGATTACCGTACGCTGAGTAACGTCCGTCATGTTATAGAACATCGGCAAACGCACCAGGCGGTCGCTTTCTTTCGTGGTGTAGCGGTCTTCACCGTGGAATTCACCGAACTTCTCACCCGCCGGACAGGCGTGCAGCGGAATATAGTGGAATACCGCCATAATTTCCGCCTCTTTCAGGTAGTTAATAAAACGCGTACGGTCTTCAACGTCGTTCAGCTTGATATAAAACATATGGGCGTTGTGTACGCAGTCGGCCGGGATGGTCGGCAAAGCAATCCGCCCTTTGTCAGCCAGTCCTTTAAACGCGCTGTAATAATTATTCCACAGCGCCAGGCGGCGATGATTGATTTCCTGCGCAGCCTCAAGCTGAGCCCACAGATAGGCAGCCTGCAAATCGGCCATCAGATAGCTGGAGCCAATGTCGCGCCAAGTGTATTTGTCTACCTGTCCGCGGAAAAACTGGCTGCGATTGGTGCCTTTTTCGCGAATAATCTCGGCCCGCTCAATCAACGTCGGATCGTTAATCAGCGTCGCCCCACCTTCACCGCCGGCGGTATAGTTTTTGGTTTCATGGAAGCTATAGCAGCCGATGTGGCCGATGCTGCCCAGCGCTTTCCCCTTGTAAGTCGACATCACGCCCTGCGCGGCGTCTTCCACCACGTAAAGGTTATATTTTTTTGCCAACGCCATAATGGTATCCATTTCACACGCTACGCCAGCGTAGTGAACGGGAACGATGACGCGCGTTTTTTCCGTGATCGCCGCTTCAATTTTGGTTTCGTCGATATTCATCGTATCCGGGCGAACGTCAACAAACACGGCCTTGGCGCCACGCAAAACGAAAGCGTTCGCCGTTGAGACAAAGGTAAAGCTTGGCATGATCACTTCATCGCCCGGCTGAATGTCTAACAGCAGCGCGGCCATTTCCAGTGATGCGGTACAGGACGGGGTCAAAAGCACTTTGTGGCTGCCGAAGTTCTGCTCCAGCCACTGCTGACAGCGGCGGGTAAACCCGCCGTCACCGCAGAGCTTACCGCTGCCCATGGCGGCCTGCATGTAGTCTAGCTCTGTTCCAACAACCGGGGGCGCATTAAACGGAATCATGTTCTTCACCTAATAGTTATCTGTATAGCCAATATGCCGTGCTGTGAATTGAAGCACCGCTTCGAATATAAAGGCGTAAGGCGGCAATATTTCCCATCTGAGTGGCGACATAAAGCGTCTTCAGCTCTTTTTGTACGCACCAGCGCTTTGCCGCGTTCATCAACGCCAACCCAGCGCCCCGTCGGCCACGTCCGGGCCAGGCGGCCAGCAGGCCAATTCTGGCCTGCTGTTCATCTAATTCTCTTAACGTCACGAACCCCAGGGGCTGACCAGCCTCATCCTCAACGATAAGACAGCAGCGATCGAAGGTACCCAACACCGCTTTTTCTGCCCATAGCGCATAAAAACGGCCGCTGTCGCCTTCCTGGTACCACGGTGCTCGAAAACGGCTTTGGCTAAAGGCGGCCGATGCGGCGTCGCGCAAAGCGGGGATGTCCTCTTCAACGGCCAAGCGGCAGGAATACCTCGAATCGGACTCAGCTATCAATACGTCATCCAGCGTCAGGCTAAAGTCCACTTCGCCTTCCACCAGCCGAAATTCCAACGCGTTCAGCGCATCGATAATGTCTGAACGCTCGGCCGGCACCTTGGCCTGAACGCGCTGATAGCGGGACAGCGAAGCCACATCCAGCGACGGAGCCTCATTAGAAAAGCTTAGCCTAGCGCTGGAAAGCGAGAAAAACTCGCTTTCCCAAGCCAGCTCATCAATATTGGCGAAGACGGACATTAAGTAAATCCCGCAGATATTTACCGTAACCGGTTTTAGACATCAGGCTAGCGGCCTTCTGAATTCCCTCATCGTTCAACCAGCCGTTGCGCCAGGCGATTTCCTCCAAACAGGCAACCTTAAATCCCTGACGCTTTTCCACCGTCTGTACGAACGTACTGGCTTCAATCATGCTGTCGTGAGTGCCGGTGTCCAGCCAGGCAAATCCGCGGCCGAGAAGCTCAACGTTCAGAGCGCCCTGCTCCAGATACATCTGGTTAATGCTGGTGATTTCCAGCTCGCCGCGCGCTGAAGGCTTGACCTGCTTGGCCAACTCAACTACCTGACGGTCATAAAAATAGAGCCCGGTCACCGCCCAGTTGGATTTGGGTTTGGTCGGCTTCTCTTCAATGGACAACGCACGGAAGTTTTCATCAAACTCCACGACGCCAAAGCGCTCCGGGTCCATCACCTGGTAGCCGAACACCGTCGCGCCGTGCTCGCGGGCCACAACGTTGCGCAGCTTAGGCGTAAAGGACTGACCAAAAAAGATGTTGTCGCCCAGCACCAAACAGCAGGCATCGCCGTTGATAAACTCTTCGCCGATAATAAAGGCCTGTGCAAGCCCGTCCGGGCTCGGCTGTTCGGCGTAGCTTAAGCGGATGCCGAACTCCTCTCCCGTCCCCAGCAGGCGCCTGAAAGCCGGTAAATCTTCCGGCGTGGAAATAATCAGAATATCCCGAATGCCCGCCAGCATCAGTACGGAAAGCGGATAGTAAATCATCGGCTTGTCGTAAATCGGCAGCAGCTGCTTGGATATGCCGCGGGTTATCGGATACAGGCGCGTACCGGAGCCGCCCGCCAGAATAATGCCTTTCATTGTTTATACGTCCTCAATTGACTCCAACAGCCCGTCGGATCAATAAACTTAACTTAATTATTTCGTCGACTGTAACCCGATACGCTCTCTGGCATAAGAGCCATCCTGAACGCGCTGGCACCATTCCCGATGGCTTAAATACCACGCCACCGTTTTACGAATACCGGACTCGAACGTCTCCTGCGGTTTCCATCCAAGCTCACGCTCAATCTTTCCGGCATCGATGGCATAGCGCATATCGTGGCCAGGCCTGTCCGTAACGTAGGTAATCAGGTCTTCGTACTTGGCAACGCCAGACGGCTTCTGCGGCGCTAGCTCTTCTAACAGGTGGCAAATAGTGCGCACAACGTCGATATTCTTACGCTCGTTATGCCCGCCGATATTATAGGTTTCACCGATTTCGCCTTCCGTCACCACCTTGTACAGCGCTCTCGCGTGGTCTTCGACAAACAGCCAGTCGCGGATCTGGGCGCCGCTGCCGTAAACGGGCAGCGCTTTCCCCTCCAGCGCGTTCAAAATAATCAGCGGGATTAGCTTCTCCGGGAAGTGATACGGGCCGTAGTTGTTAGAACAGTTGGTCACAATGGTCGGGAAACCGTAGGTCCGAAGCCAGGCGCGAACCAAATGGTCGCTGGAAGCCTTTGAGGCGGAATAGGGGCTGCTCGGCGCATAGGGCGTCGTTTCCGTAAACAGGTCATCCGTACCGTGCAGATCGCCATACACCTCATCGGTTGAGATATGGTGGAAGCGAAACGCTTTTTTGCGATCGCCTGACAGTTCGTTCCAATAGGCTCTGGCCGCTTCCAACAGCGTATAGGTGCCGACGATGTTGGTTTCAATAAACGCGGCTGGCCCGTCAATCGAACGGTCTACGTGGCTCTCCGCCGCCAGATGCATGACCAAATCCGGACGATGCTGGGCAAAAGCTCTGTCGAGCGCGGCGCGATCGCAGATGTCTATCTGCTCAAAGGCATAGCGATCGCTGTCAGAGACCTCAACCAAGGAATCCAAATTACCGGCGTAGGTCAGCTTATCAACGACGATAACGCTGTCGGACGTATTGTGAATAACGTGCCGAACAACCGCCGAGCCGATAAATCCGGCACCGCCGGTAACTAAAATTTTTCTCACCGCCATACTCCCTTGGTGTCAATAATCCACTGCTGCTTCACCTGCTCTGGCGCAATCGCCTTAAACTGGCGGTGGTCCACCAGCATTACGACAACGTCTGCCTGTTCCAGCGCCTGCGTCGTATCAAGCAAAGTTACCTTATTGCCCAGAATGGCCGGCAGCTGATGTACGTTAGGCTCAACGGCCAGCGTTTGACCCACGTGCCAATCGGCAATCATATGGGTAATTTCCAGCGCCGGGCTTTCGCGCAGGTCGTCGATATCCGGTTTGAACGCCAGACCAAAGCAGGCTATTTTCACCTCAGCGGCCCGCTTGCCGCTGTCGGCGAGGCAGTCGGCTACTGCGGCCTTCACTTTATCCAGCACCCAGTAGGGCTTTCCGTCGTTAACCTCACGGGCCGTGCGAATAATCCGAGCCTCTTGGGGGTTTTGGGCAACGATAAACCACGGGTCGACAGCAATGCAGTGCCCGCCGACGCCCGGTCCCGGCTGAAGAATGTTCACGCGCGGGTGGCGATTCGCCAGACGAATAAGCTCCCAAACGTTGATGTCCTGATGGTCGCAAATCAGCGACAGCTCGTTGGCAAAGGCGATATTAACGTCGCGATAGCTGTTTTCCGTCAGTTTACACATTTCCGCCGTACGGGCGTTGGTCACTACACATTCGCCCTTGAGGAAAATTTTATACAGCTGGCTTGCGCGCTCAGAACAGCGCGGCGTCATTCCACCGATAACGCGGTCATTTTGCAAAAGCTCAATCATCACCCGCCCCGGCAACACGCGCTCTGGGCAATAGGCAATGTTGATATCCGCCGCTTCACCCGCGCTTTGGGGAAAAGTCAGATCGGGACGAGCTTCCGCCAGCCAGCCCGCCATCTGTTCCGTTGCACCAACGGGAGATGTCGACTCAAGAATGACCAGATCCCCTTTCTTCAAGACTGGCGCTATCGATTTGGCCGCAGACTCAACGTAAACCATATCCGGCTCATGATCGCCTTTAAACGGCGTAGGCACCGCGATTAAAAACGCATCCGCCGGCTGGGGCTTGGTCACCGCCCGCAGAAAACCACCCTCTACGGCCTCTTTAACCACTTTGTCCAAATCAGGCTCAACGATATGAATAGCGCCGCGGTTGATGGTATCAACGGCGTGCTGATTAACGTCAACGCCGATCACGTTCTTCTTATGCGATGCAAACGCAGACGCGGTTGGCAAACCAATATAGCCAAGGCCAATAACGGAAATCGTTTCAAAACTCATAGCTTCACCTGATTGTTTTTTAAAGCATCGAGAATACGCTGGCAGGCTTTCCCGTCACCGTATGGGTTGTGCGCACGGCTCATGATGTGATATTCGTTCTCATCCTCCAGCAGCCTGCCCACTTCTTTTAAAATTAAAGCAATATCCGTACCAACTAATCTCACCGTGCCGGCAGAAACCGCCTCAGGACGCTCGGTGGTATTACGCATAACCAAGACAGGTTTACCTAAAGAGGGAGCTTCTTCCTGAATACCGCCGGAGTCCGTCAAAATCAGATAGGCATGATCCATCAAGTAAACGAAGGGCAGATAGTCCTGTGGTTCAATCAGCGTCACGTTGTCAATATGGCTTAGAATGCGCTTTACAGGCTCACGCACGTTGGGGTTTAGATGTACCGGGTACACAACCTGAACTTCCGGATGCGTACGGGCAATTTCTGCCAAAGCGCTACAAATTCGTTCAAAACCGTCGCCAAAGCTTTCCCGGCGGTGGCCGGTCACTAAGATAATTTTTTTGTTTTGATGTAAGAACGGGTAGCGCGTTTCCATTTCCTCACGCAGCGCGACGTCGCGATGAATGCGATCCCGCACCCAGAACAACGCATCGATCACCGTATTACCCGTAACAAAAATCCTGCCGTTAGGAATGGCTTCTCTCAGCAGGTTTTGCTTTGACGTTTCCGTAGGAGAAAAGTGATACATGGCCAAATGGCCAGTGAGTTTGCGGTTTCCCTCTTCAGGCCAGGGAGAATAGAGATCGCCCGTGCGCAGCCCTGCTTCTACGTGCCCTACGGGGATCCGCTGATAAAACGCCGCCAGGCTGGTAGCCAGCGTCGTTGTCGTATCGCCGTGTACCAGCACCACGTCGGGCTTAAACGACTCAAGCACCGGCTTTAAGCCTTCCAGAATGCGGCAGGTAATCTCCGTTAATCCCTGTCCCGGACGCATGATGTCCAAATCGTAATCAGGTTTAATATCGAACAGCTTAAGCACCTGATCCAACATCTCACGATGCTGCGCCGTTACGCACACCTTGGACTCAAAATTATCATCGTTAGCCAGCGCATGAACTAACGGCGCCATCTTTATAGCCTCAGGACGCGTGCCAAAAACAGTTAACACTTTCACAGGTTTTCTCTTTCCAGTCTGTCGTTGCGTTTATCAACATCCATAAAGGCGCCCGAAGGCGCCCAATAATTATTATTCTTTTTTACGCTTTTCGCCTGCGGGTCAGCGCTACTCCGGCGCCAATCAGGCCGCCAATGCCGCCCCACATGATCAACAGGAACACTCGACGCGGCTTATCTCGAACGATAGGATCTTCCGGCGTACGTAAATAGCGATAGGCTCTAAAGTCCGCATCCAGCTTTACGCCCTCTTCTAAAGAAGACAGGATGGCGCGGTTGTGATCGTAATCGATATCAAAGTTGGGCCCCGTTGCCTGCAGCGCCTCATATCGGGCTACTAGCTCTGGTTTCCCTAGCATAAACAGCTCAGAGCTGGACAGCTGCTCGGCGGGCGTGTCGGTTTTAGCGCGATCGATACCCTGTTTTTCGGCAACCTCAAGCGCGTTCTTCACGCGCTTGAGTTCGCGCTGATAAACGGCGTTCGCGATATCTTCTTGACGTTTAACCTGATAAAACAGCGTCGTTTTACGCGCAGACCAGGTGCCGGAAAGCTCATCATTGAGCGCAGCGATAGCGCGCTGATTGGCAAAATTAACGTACTGACGCAGAAGCTGGTTGGCATCGCTTGGCGTTTCCGCCGTCAGCTTGACGCTGTCGTTCATTCCCTTCTTGTCATCTTTAGGCGTAAACGAAATATTGTTAATAAGCTCGTCGAGCAGCACGGCGTCGGCGCGCGCATCCCCTTCCTTACGCTTATTGTAATAGTCGGAAGTCATCCAAAAGTCCCGACGCGTATCGTAAGAAGAAAGCTGCATAACGAATTCATCATACACGTCTGCCGCTATCGGCGTTTCGCTGGTCGATGAGTTCGCGTTGTTGTCGCGCATCAACCCCCTCAAGAACTGCTCTTGAGAATAGTAGCCGCCCAACATGCTGACCGTAGGTTTGTCCGTAATGGCCGTCGCGCTCCACTCCTGCTTTACTACGTAAGAGTAGGCCAACGCAACCAGCGCAAACGCAATGGCGATACCGACTATCCACACTTTGCCATACCATAATGAATAGCACAGGCTGCGAATATCTAATTCATTATCAATGGACTGAATCTCTGGTTTCATACTGATGACAAAGCCTCTGTTTAAGAAATATGCCGTTCTTTATGAGCCTTACGCATCCGACGCTTAACGCGTTTAATAAAACGGGCAACTCGCCAGGCGCGCTTGATGCAAAAGCCATACACAAGAAAAACAAGCAAAAATAATGCCATCATCATCCATTCGGAGATGAAAGAAATATGTTCGCCGGCGACCCCAATAGCAGCCAGGACGGCAGCTGAAAGCGTAATAAGCACAAAGGCCTGAGGGGAAGTAAACCCGGCGCGCATGATGAGGTGATGGATATGCTGGCGATCTGCGGAGAAAGGGCTCATTCCCTTACGCAGACGGCGATACATAATGGCTATCATATCGACCAGAGGAATGGCGATGACCCAAAGCGCAGTAACCGGATTCATAGGATGGCCTGCACCCTGCGTGCTTTGCATCAAGATCCAGATAACGGTGAAGCCGATAAGCGTACTGCCCGCGTCTCCCATAAACACCTTATAGCGTTTACCGAAAGCGCCAAGATTCAGCAGCAGGTAAGGAATGATGGCGGCAATAATGGAAAAACACCAGTAGCCAAGACGCGCCTGACCGTCGATCATCAGCAGGATGCCCAGCGCGCCAAACGTCACGCAGGCCAAGCCGCCCAGCAGGCCGTCAATACCGTCAACCATGTTGAAAGCGTTGATTGAGGCCCAAACGGCAAACAGCGTAACTAAATAGCCGAAAGGACCGAGAACAAGCTCAAACGGCCCAAGGATATAACCCAAGCTGTGAAGATAAAGACCGGCAAAATACATCATAGCGACGGCAACCAGCGCCTGCACTGACGCCCGAAACTTCACGCTAATGTCAAACCTGTCGTCAATTGCGCCCACAACAACCAGTACGCCGGCGCAAATAAGATAAATGCCGGGCTGTTCTATCTCTTTCCAATTAATGAAAAGATATAAACAAATCCCGGCATAAACGGAAATGCCTCCAACGAGAGGTATTACCCCCTGATGGCGCTTTCTGTAGTTAGGCTTATCAACCAACCCTATCTTTTTCGCCACTTTACGAGCGACAAACAAAAAAGCCAGAGAAAACAAAAAAACGATAATAATATCGCTACTCATAGTGAGTGCATTCACGATTAACGGCTCTCAATAAAACGGATGAGTATCAGGATATTACCCTAATACTCACCTCGGTTTAACTTTAATTACGAACGCTTCATCATATCGAAGAATTCATCGTTCGTTTTCGTCATCGCTAACTTGTTAATCAGGAATTCCATCGCGTCAATTTCACCCATTGGGTGGATAATGCGGCGCAGGATCCACATCTTTTGTAACTCTTCTGAGGTTGTCAGTAGTTCTTCTTTACGGGTACCGGAACGGTTGTAGTCAATGGCCGGGAAGACGCGCTTCTCGGCAATCTTACGAGACAAGTGCAGCTCCATGTTGCCGGTGCCCTTGAACTCTTCGTAAATAACTTCGTCCATTTTAGAACCGGTATCCACCAGCGCGGTAGCGATAATGGTCAGGCTGCCGCCCTCTTCTACGTTACGCGCGGCGCCGAAAAAGCGTTTAGGACGGTGCAGGGCGTTAGCATCAACGCCGCCGGTCAGCACTTTGCCTGATGCCGGTACAACTGTGTTATAGGCGCGGGCCAGACGGGTAATTGAATCGAGCAGAATAATAACGTCTTTTTTGTGTTCAACCAGACGCTTGGCCTTTTCAATGACCATCTCGGCTACCTGAACGTGGCGGGAAGCCGGTTCGTCAAAGGTTGACGCGACGACCTCACCTTTCACCAGACGCTGCATTTCGGTCACTTCTTCAGGACGTTCGTCAATCAACAGCACCATCAACACGCAGTCAGGATGGTTATAGGCGATGCTCTGAGCGATGTTTTGCAGCAGCATGGTTTTACCCGCTTTCGGCGGAGCGACGATAAGCCCGCGCTGGCCGCGGCCAATCGGCGAAGCCAGATCGAGTACGCGGGCCGTCAGGTCTTCCGTAGAACCGTTGCCGCGCTCCATGCGTAGGCGTGAATTGGCATGCAGCGGCGTCAGGTTTTCGAACAGGATCTTGTTACGAGCATTTTCCGGCTTATCGTAGTTGACTTCGTTAACTTTCAGCAGCGCGAAGTAGCGCTCGCCCTCTTTCGGCGGACGAATTTTGCCGGAAATGGTATCACCGGTACGGAGGTTAAAGCGGCGAATCTGGCTGGGGGAAACGTAAATATCATCGGGACCGGCGAGGTAGGAGCTGTCTGCGGAACGCAGGAAACCGAATCCATCCTGCAGTATTTCCAGCACGCCATCGCCAAAAATATCTTCACCGCTTTTTGCGTGTTGTTTAAGGATAGCGAAGATAATGTCTTGCTTACGCATCCGGGCCAGGTTTTCCAGGCCCATATTTTCGCCGAGAGTAATTAACTCAGAGACCGGCGTATTTTTTAATTCGGTAAGATTCATAGTGGTGGGTTCTTTAACTCGGGGTCTGTCTCGAAACGTCTTGATGATTATGATGGCGAGCTCGCCACGCCCGTAAAATATTAGAATACTCAATCGCGCCGCACGTCAATGATGAAAGACATGACAAGGTCTGAAACTATTGAAGAAAAATCAGAAAAACGCGCCTGAATATAATTCTAAACCTGCTTCAAAATCATAGCACTATTGCGTGCACTTAAACTGTACTGAAGAACATATAGGCTATGGATTTAAATTGGATACATCTATAGATAAGATTGCATGAAGCGTAAATAAAGGTAGCACGCTTTATCCATGCAGTCTATGGATCGATAAAGAAAATGCAAAATTTCCGCATGAAAACGCGTTGACTCGGCTCCAGCGGAAATCGTCTGAAAACCAAACGCAATTCGCCGAAGCCTGCACCAAACGCCGCCTTAAAGCGATTAAAGGCTATTGTCTAAAAACTCTTTCAGCTGGGACTTGGACAGTGCGCCAACCTTAGTTGCCGCCACCGCGCCGTCTTTGAACAGCAGCAGAGTCGGAATACCGCGAATGCCGAACTGAGGCGCAGTCGCCGGGTTTTCATCAATATTCAACTTCGCGACGGTGAGTCGTCCTTCATACTCGGAAGCGATATCATCCAGAATAGGCGCAATCATCTTGCACGGACCACACCATTCAGCCCAAAAGTCTACCAAAACTGGCCCCTCGGCTTTCAAAACGTCACTTTCAAAACTGCTATCGGTTAAGTGAATAATTTTTTCGCTCATGTTTGACTCCGCGGGATTAGATGTGCTTCATTGGTGCCTTATTGACCAACAAAACGGTGAATAGACGTTGACTTTATTTCAACGGATACGCATTCGTAAAGCAATACTTTCGTGAATACAAGGTTAACTGCTATTCTACACCACTATGAGCAAAACACACTTAACAGAACAGAAGTTCGCCGACTTCGCACTGCACCCTTCGGTTGTCAAAGCGCTTGAAAGTAAGGGCTTTCACTACTGCACGCCAATCCAAGCGCTGGCGCTGCCTTATGCCGTAGAGGGAAAAGACGTTGCAGGACAGGCGCAAACGGGTACCGGAAAAACATTGGCTTTTCTGGCATCGACCTTTAACTATTTATTAACTCACGCATCCGACGAGCAGCGAAAAACCAATCAGCCGCGCGCGCTTATTATGGCGCCGACCCGTGAGTTAGCCGTCCAAATCAGTAACGACGCTCAGCCGCTGGCCGCCGAAACGGGCTTTAAAACGGGCCTGGCCTACGGTGGCGACGGCTACGACAAGCAGCTTAAGGTGCTGCAGGCTGGCGTTGATATTTTGATTGGCACCACCGGGCGTCTTATTGACTACGCCAAGCAGGGCCATATCGATCTGAGCGCTATTCAGGTCGTCGTTCTGGATGAAGCCGATCGCATGTTCGATCTCGGCTTTATAAAGGATATTCGCTGGATCTTTCGCCGCATGCCCGCGGCAGAGCAACGCCTGAACATGCTGTTTTCAGCGACGCTCTCTTTTAAAGTCAGAGAGCTGGCGTTCGAACACATGAACAGCCCTCAGTATATAGAAGTGGAGCCGGAGCAAAAAACCGGACACCGAATCAAAGAAGAGCTCTTCTATCCCTCTAATGAGGACAAGATGCGCCTTCTGCAAACGCTGCTAGAAGAAGAGTGGCCGGATCGCTGTATCGTTTTTGCCAACACCAAGCACGTTTGTGAGGAAATCTGGGGCCATCTGGCCGCCGACGGTCATCGAGTCGGGCTGCTGACGGGCGACGTACCGCAGAAAAAACGACTGCAAATTCTGGATGAGTTCACCAAAGGAAATTTGGATATCCTGGTTGCGACAGACGTCGCCGCACGCGGATTACATATCCCTGAAGTGACGCACGTCTTCAACTACGATCTGCCGGACGACTGCGAAGACTACGTTCACCGCATCGGACGCACCGGTCGCGCTGGCGCAAGCGGCAATTCAATCAGCCTGGCCTGTGAACAGTACGCCTTAAATTTGCCGGCGATTGAACAATACACCGGGCATGCAATCCCGGTAAGCCGCTATAATCCGGACGCACTGCTGACGAACCTCCCTGCCCCCAAGCGGCTACCTCGCTCAAGAGCGGTCGGCAGCCAACGGCGCACCGGAGGAGGACCGCGCAGAAGCGGAATGCCTCGCGGCCGTAAACGTTCATCCTAACGCGCCGCCAGCATGCTTGAAGCCAAGAGCCCAGAAAAAGGCCTGATAAGCGAATCTTCGCTTTACGCCGCCGTCGACCTGGGCTCCAACAGCTTTCACCTGCTGGTTATTCGAAACACCGACAGCGGCATACAGGTTCTCGACAGACTGAAGAAAAAAGTGCGCCTGGCTGCCGGATTAAGCGATAGCGGCTATCTGTCTGAAGAGTCGATGGAGCGGGGCTGGCAGTGCTTGGCCCAGTTCGCTGAACGCCTTTACGGCATTCCTCCTGAGCATATTCGCATCGTCGCCACGGCGGCGCTACGCGCGGCTCAAAATGCTCAACGCTTTATTTCCATTGCACAAACGATATTAAATCTTCCCATTGACGTTATTCACGGCGAAGAAGAAGCTAAGCTTATTTATCAAGGCGTTAACTATACTACCGGCGGCAATCCGTCACGACTAGTAGTTGACATCGGCGGCGCCAGTACGGAGCTCATCGTCGGCAATGGGGATACAATCAATAGTCTGGTCAGCTTACCGATGGGGTGCGTTACCTGGCTTGAGCGCTATTTCGCCGATCGTTCTCTCAACGTCAAAAATTTCCACCAAGCTGAAACCGCAGCTCGTGAACAGCTGGCTCTGGTTGCCCATGGCCTCACTTTATACGGCTGGAAAGCCTGCGTAGGCGCCTCTGGCACCATTCAGGCGCTGCAGGAAATCATGCTTGCACAGGGCATGGACGAAGCCATTACGTTGGATAAGCTCCTACAGCTAAAAGTACAGGCCATTCAGTGCGGAAAGCTTGAAGAGCTGGAGATCGAAGGGCTGACGCTGGAAAGAGCACTGGTTTTTCCCAGCGGTCTGGCCATCCTTATCGCTATTTTCGATACGCTGAAAGTAGACGGCATGGCGCTTTCCGGCGGCGCGCTGCGAGAAGGGTTAGTTTACGATATGCTTCCTCGACCATCCGATCGCAGCGTACGTCAGAGAACCGTCAGGGCGCTTCAGGCCTTATATCGAATCGATCTCCTTCAGGCAGATCTGGTAAGCCAACAGGCTGACCGGCTATGCTCCCAGTTAGAAAACGATATCACCTTGAATAGCGATACAAGGGAATTGCTGTTCTGGGCCTGCCAGCTTCATGAAATCGGGCTTAGCATTGCGTTTAAAGACGCAAACAGGCATGCGGCCTACCTGCTCAACCACATTGATGCTCCCGGATTTACGCCGTCGCAAAAAAGGCTGCTGGCCACGCTTCTATTAAATCAAACCCATGCGTTAAATATTCAGGAATTAACGCAACAAAATGCCCTTGAATCACACCAGGTTATCCCAATCGCTCGACTACTCAGGATAGCTATTTTACTCTGTCGAACGCGCCATCCGGACGCCATTCCCCCGTTCTCACTTAGCGCGTCGAATGAAACCTTCCAGCTAAAGATTGATGCCTTAGAGCTAAAAAAGCATCCTCTTTTAGCCGATGCTCTACATCAAGAAAGCCGCTGGCAAACCAACTGCCGCCTGCCATTAAATATACAAAGTTAACGTCCACTTTTTCCTATACGTAAGACGGCTCTTCGCTATACTATCAAGCCAGCGAAAGGATGCGTTATCCATCGCAGTAACCAATTTACCTAAGAAAAGACGGACAAAAGGAAGGACCCTATCAATGAACAAACTCTCGATGACAATTTTGGCTTCACTGATTGCCGGGCTATTAGTCGGCTGCGACGGAAAAGAAAAAGACGCGCCGGCAGCTGATGCACAGAAGCAGCCTCAGACAGTCCAGACGGTTCAAACAGCCCAAACCGCACCATCACCTGCTCAAGCCAAGCCAAAGGCGACAGAATCCGCACCAGCGAAAATCAGTGCAGAAGAAGAAGCCTCTCAAGCGGCTCAGAAAGGGAACCTATGGCTGGACGTCTTTAACAATAGCTCTTCGATTAAGGTTAACGGCGAAGATGGTAAGCAAATCGGTGGCCTGATTCAGTTCACTAAAATAAGCCAGGCTAGCAATTATGCCGAAAAATATATGGATATTGCGGAAAACAACGGAAAGTTCACGCTGAAAAAGATCCGCAAGCAAGAGAACACGTTGGACCCGTTCTTTACAATGAAGTCCTTCTACACCTTAGGCAAAGTCAGCGATAGCGAAATCCAAAATTATCAGAAAGTTGGAGAAGCGCTTAGCAACATGAAGCCGCCGATGCCGGAGCTGGACAAAGCGGGTGTTGCCTATATGAACAGCATTATCAACATAGCAAAAGCGTCAAACGCTATGTATGACTATTACGTCACCAGCGAAGAATATAAGCTGGACGACTTCAAGAAAGCGCCTGAACTGCATAAAGTGATGGCTGAAGCCTATAAGCAGTATGAAGCCGCTAACGAAGTCGCCCACACAGCTCATAACAACCTGTACAAAGAGTTTCACCAAAAAGAATTGGAAATCATGAAATCCAAAGGATTCGATACTACCGTTATCGTCTATACCAGCGTGGATGACGTTTCCGACTTCTTTGGCGGACTGGTGGACATATACAACGCTAATAAGGGCAGCCTGAAGAAAGCCGATAAGGCGTTCTATGAAGGAAAATCAAAGCGCATCGAAGAAGCTCTGGAAGCGCTGAAAAAAGCTAAAGAGAATGCGGAAGGTTTGGCTAAAGAGGGCTTAAAAGAAGGTGAGCTTAATTCCTACATTGAAAGACTGAACGCCTTTAGCATTTCAGCCAAAGTCACACTGCGCGATATGGGGAAAAGCAAAGACCACAGCCTGTTAAACGATCTGCAAAACAAACAGGAAAACGTAACCAGCGCCTATAACCGCATAGTTATGAAGTAATCTCTGAAAAGTACGTGAACTACAAGCGGGCGCAAAAAGCGCCCGTTTTATTTTGGCGAGCGCGCCTTGGCCAGCTGCTCGCGAATATTGGCAAGATGGCTCTTCCCCTTCTCCATCCGCTCTTCGGCAGAAACCGCCTTGCGCGCAGTTTCCCACACCAGATCGTCCTGAGGAAGTTCAAGTAAAAAACGGCTGGGTTCGGGGCGAACCAGCTCGCCGAACTGGCGGCGTTCGCGGCAAAGCGTGAACGTGAGCTCTTTCTGCGCACGAGTGATCCCTACATAGGCCAGGCGCCGCTCTTCGTCCACGTTGTCTTCATCAATGCTGCTTTGGTGAGGCAGCAGGCCTTCTTCCATCCCCACCAGATAGACATAGGGGAACTCCAGGCCTTTTGAGGCGTGCAGCGTCATCAGCTGTACCTGATCGAGCTCCTCATCGCTCTCTCCTCTCTCCATCATGTCGCGCAGGGTAAAGCGCCCAACGACCTGACTCAGCGTCATCGGTTCATCCAGATCGGAGCCTTCCAGCATTTCCGTCATCCAGCTAAACAGCTGGTTGACGTTTTTCATCCTCATCTCGGCCGCTTTCGCGCTGGGAGAGGTTTCATACAGCCAGCTTTCATAGTCCATACCGTGAATAAGGTCCCTGACGGCGGCGACGGGTTCCCTTTCAGACGTTTTAGCCACCGAGTCAACCCAGTGGGTAAAGCGTTGCAACGCCTCCAGCCCCCTTCCGGTAAGGTGTGAAGACAGCCCAACGTCAAAGCTGGCGCGATAAAGGCTGACGCCGCGCCCAAGCGCCCAATTTCCCAGCTTTTCCAACGTTGCGGCGCCAATTTCCCGCCTTGGCGTATTCACAATGCGTAGAAACGCGCTGTCGTCATCCTGATTGGTCAACAGACGCAGATAGGCCATCAGGTCTTTGATTTCCGGGCGAGAGAAGAACGACGTCCCGCCGGAAATACGGTAAGGAATGCGGTTTTGCATCAGCATCTTTTCAAAGATGCGCGACTGGTGGTTGCCGCGGTACAGGATGGCATAATCCTTATACTGCGTCTTATTGATAAAATGGTGGGCGATAAGCTCCCCAACTACGCGTTCTGCTTCATTATCTTCATTATTCGCAGTCAGAACCTTAAGCTCTTCACCGTAACCAAGCTCAGAAAACAGATTCTTTTCAAACACGTGAGGGTTATTAGCGATCAGTATGTTAGCCGCTTTAAGAATGCGCCCAGACGAACGGTAGTTCTGTTCCAGCTTGATAACCTGGAGGCTTGGGAAATCTTCCTTAAGCAATACCAGATTCTGCGGCCGTGCGCCTCGCCACGAGTAGATAGACTGGTCATCGTCACCCACCACGGTAAACCTGGCCCTTGTGCCGACCAGCAGCTTTACCAGTTCGTACTGGCTAGTGTTGGTATCCTGATATTCGTCCACCAGCAGATAGCGTAGGCGATTTTGCCAACGCTCTCTCACTTCTTCATTACGTTGAAGCAGCAGCGTTGGCAGCAGAATGAGATCGTCAAAGTCAAGAATGCTGCAGGACTTAAGCTGCTTATCATAAAGGTCATAACAGTGGGCAAACAGCCTGTCTCGCTCAGACTTGGCGCCCGCCGCTGCCCCTGCCGGGCTAACCAGATCGTTCTTCCAGTTAGAAATGGTGGATATCAGCTGAGACAGCAGGGTTTTATCATTTTCCAGCCACTTTTCCGTTAAGTCCTTAAGCAGCGCCATCTGATCCTGATCGTCGAACAGCGAAAATGACGACTTCATGTTAAGCGCAGCGTGCTCGCGCTTAATAATCTCAAGCCCCAGAGTATGAAATGTCGATATCGTCAGTCCGCGGGACTCCTTACGCCCCAGCGTTTGCGACACCCGCTCTTTCATCTCCCTGGCCGCCTTATTGGTAAACGTCACGGCGGCAATGTGGCGCGCCTGATAGCCGCATTCGCGAACCAGATAGGCGATTTTATTGGTGATGACCCGCGTTTTTCCCGAGCCTGCACCGGCCAGCACCAGGCAGGGCCCGGTAACGTATTCAACGGCTTGCTGTTGGCGGGGATTCATTCGCATGACGAAGACGGGCTCACAAAACAAAAAAGGGATGGGGATTATAGCAAAAAATGGCCCGGCCGATAGAACGAGCCCTAAAACTAAAAAACCCGCACTCGGCGGGCTTTTCATCACGGAAAAAAGCGTTAGATAGCTTCTTTCGGTGAAGGACCGTAGGCGTTCTGGCCGTTTGTGCTGTCCAATACGGTAAACACAAATAGGACCAAAGAACCAAACGGAATAAAGGCAAGCAGCAGCCACCAGCCCGTCTTATCCGTATCGTGCAAACGACGAACGGTAACGGACAGCGCAGGAAGCAGGATTGCCAGATAAAAAATACCAACCAATAGTAATGAAACCACGCCGTTAGATCCGAACATTGAGTCCAGAATAGAACCAACGATCATCAATACCACGGCAATAATGACAGTGAAGAGTTGGAACATCCAATATTCTTTACGACGAGCGCGGCCAGAGAAATCAGCGTACTGTTTTAAACACTTTTTAAACCATTCCATCGAAACGAGATCCTTTAAGATTTTAATGAATAAAAAACAAAGAAACCGGATTATATATAAAAACTAAACGCCATCCAACGCAGATAAGCATACTATTTAAAAAAACAGATAACCTAAAACGTTAATCATCAACGGGGCGCTCTTTCGCCCCGTTGATACTACTGATTAACCGGCAACCGCAATGCGCTTCATGTCCGTCATGTAGCCGCGCAGCTTTTTACCAACGACTTCAATCGGGTGATTGCGAATCGCTTCGTTAACGTCACGCAGCTGCGCGTTATCTATTTCAGACGCAGCAACCGGCTTACCCAAGTCGCCCGCCTGCAAAGACCCCATAAACTTCTCGCGCAGCAGCGGCACTGCCGCGTTGGCGAACAGGTAGTTACCGTACTCAGCGGTATCGGAAATAACCACGTTCATCTCATACAGGCGCTTACGGGCAATGGTGTTAGCGATCAGCGGCAGCTCGTGCAGAGACTCGTAGTAAGCGGACTCTTCAATAATGCCGGATACCACCATAGTCTCAAACGCCAGCTCAACGCCCGCTTTAACCATCGCAATCATCAGCACGCCGTGGTCAAAGTACTCCTGCTCGCTGATTTTTCCTTCCTGCTGTGGAGCATTCTCAAATGCCGAGCGACCGGTCTCTTCACGCCATCCCAATAGCTTAGCATCGTTGTTTGCCCAGTCGGCCATCATGCCTTCAGAAAACGCTCCGGAAATAATATCATCCATGTGCTTTTGGAACAGCGGCGTCATCAGGGTCTTTAACTGCTCAGACAGCGCAAAAGCGCGCAGCTTAGCCGAGTTGGACAGCCTGTCCATCATCAGCGTGATGCCGCCCTGCTTCAGCGCCTCGGTAATAGTTTCCCAGCCGAACTGAATCAGCTTTTCCGCATAGGCAGGAGAGGCGCCGTCGGCGACCATCTTATCAAAGCACAGCAGAGAGCCTGCTTGCAGCATGCCGCACAGGATGGTTTGCTCGCCCATCAGGTCAGACTTAACCTCGGCAACGAAAGAAGACTGCAGAACGCCGGCGCGATGACCGCCCGTCGCCGCTGCCCAGGCTTTGGCGATCGCCATGCCTTCGCCTTTCGGATCGTTTTCAGGGTGGACGGCGATAAGCGTCGGTACGCCGAAGCCGCGCTTGTACTCTTCACGCACTTCCGTACCGGGGCACTTCGGCGCCACCATTACAACGGTGATATCGGAACGGATTTTTTCGCCAACTTCAACGATGTTGAAACCGTGAGAATAGCCCAGAGCGGCCCCCTGCTTCATCAGCGGTTGAACCGCCTGAACGACGGAGGAGTGCTGCTTGTCCGGCGTTAGGTTAACGACTAAATCCGCCTGAGGGATAAGCTCTTCATAGGTGCCAACCTTAAAGCCGTTCTCAGTCGCCTTACGCCAGGAAGCGCGCTTTTCATCAATAGCGGCTTTACGCAGCGCGTAGGAGATGTCCAGACCGGAGTCGCGCATGTTCAGCCCCTGATTGAGCCCCTGAGCGCCACAGCCGACGATGACAATCTTTTTACCCTTTAAAAAACCGGCCTCGTCGGCGAATTCATCGCGCGCCATAAAGCGACACTGACCTAACTGAGCCAGCTGCTGGCGTAAGTTTAGCGTATTGAAGTAGTTAGCCATTCTTATTCTCCGTATTGCACCGATGTGCCGTGTTGTTTGTTGTGTAGGCGCTCGTTCGCGCACTTGTATTTCATAATAAGACAAGACCATCATTGCTTAAATTGATATATTGAGAAGATGATATTGCAATTTACGCAACGTGAAACAGGTAACTTATCTTGGACCTTCGAGACTTAAAGCTTTTTCTCCATCTGGCCGAAAGCCGCCACTTTGGCAAAACGGCCAAGGCCACCTATGTGAGCCCCTCGACGCTTTCCCGGCAGATACAGCGCATGGAAGAAGAACTCGGTCATCCACTTTTTCTGCGGGATAACCGTACCGTTGAGCTCACTCAGGCAGGCCAGCAGCTAAAGGCCTTCGCTCAACAGACGCTGCTCCACTATCAGCAGCTGCGCAACGCGCTGTCGCAGGAGGACGAATCTCTTAGCGGCGAACTACGTCTGTTTTGCTCGGTAACGGCCGCCTATAGTCACCTGCCGACGGTACTGGACCGATTTCGCGCCCTGCATCCCAGCGTTGAAATAAAGCTAACTACTGGCGACGCCGCCGACGCGGTCGAAAAGGTTCAGTCCAACGACGCCGATTTGGCCATCGCCGGTCGGCCTGAAAACCTGCCCACCAGCGTAGAATTCCACAAAATCGGCGAAATCCCGCTGGTCATGATAGCGCCGTCGCTTCCCTGCCCGGTTCAAAGCCTGATGGCGGTAGACAAACCCGACTGGGCGTCAATACCGTTTATCCTGCCGGAACATGGCCCTACGCGACGTCGCATAGACCAATGGTTTCGCCGCCATCACATCAGCAACCCGATGATTTACGCCACCGTCGCCGGCCACGAGGCCATTGTCTCTATGGTCGCGCTGGGCTGCGGCATCGCGCTGCTGCCGAGTGTGGTGCTGGACAACAGCCCGGAAAGCGTTCGACGCCGGATTACCGTCGCTGAAAACGTTGCCCAGACGTCCGCGTTTGATTTAGGCGTCTGCGTACAGAAAAAGCGTCTGAATGAACCGCTGATCCACGCCTTCTGGCAGCTGATATAGAGAAAATCTAGAGCGACTCTTCCGGATTACGCTTCATCATCTCGACGCGCATCAAATAGTGATACAGCGGCGCCAGCTGCTTGAAGCCTTTAGCCAGAAGGTCTACCAGGCCTTCGTCAAAAATTTGTTCCATATCCTGAGCCGTGCGCATTACCGCAAAGCTTTTACGGTTATACCAGTTGGCGATTTTAGGGTCCTGTTCTTTGATAAGCGGCCGCTTATAGCTATCTCCCACCAGTTCGAACGGCGGCTTACAGCATTTAGCGACGGCCAGAAAATCCTTAGGCTCCGTACGCATCAAAAGGCGCAGGATGTCCATCGTTTGTCGAGTGGCGCAGTAGTAGCCCAACCCGTAACGATAAAAATCAGGAGCGATTTCAAAAAAATAGACCGGCGCATCCGTCCAATCCTTGCTGTAGCGTTTAAACGTGAGCCACATATGGCTGCGATAGCGCGATTTGTCGTGGCTAAAGCGCGTATCCCGATGGATACGCGAAATGGTTTTACCAATTGCCGGTCTCGTTTCTACTTCAGGATCTATCATCAGCATCGTTTGGCCTAGCGCCTCCACCAGCCGGCGAAACGGCGTGACAATTTCGTCGTCATAAGTCGATCGGTGGTCGTCAAACCACTCCTTGCTGTTCTGGATCCTGACGTCCTGTAAAAACGTGAGCGCCTCTTGGTTAAATCCGCTAAACGTTGTCATACATTTTCCATCCATAAAATCATAACCACCCGCATAGCGGGTGGTTTGCTCTTGCCCTATAAGGGCTTGTTACCGACTGCGCCTAAATGACGCCGCTTTCTCTTCGTTCAAGCTAAGTGTCTTTGCTACTTTGGCTTACCCCTTGAAGGGGTCTGTATACTCTTTGCTGCTCAATTTGTCTGAGACTAAATCTGATTTCTCTTGTTCTCTGATATATTTTTGGATTGTCGCTTCATTTAGCCCTACCGTACTTACATAGAAGCCTTCGCTCCAAAATTTTCTGTTGCCAAACTTATATTTTAGATTGGCATGTCTATCAAAAATCATCAGCGAACTTTTCCCTTTCAGATACCCATAAAGCTTGAAACACTCAACTTCGGAGGAATACTTACCAACATATGAACATGATCCGGCATCAGGTGACCTTCTATTATTTCCACTCCTTTATACTTACAAAGGTCTCGTAATATCTCACCTACGCTTGAACGTATACTATTGAAAATCACTTTCCGTCTGAACTTCGGCGAAAAGACGATATGGTATTTGCACAGCCACTTTGTATGCGCTGAGCTTTGTGCTTTAATGCCCATAAACACCTTTCCTCATTTTAGTTACGGTTATTAGCTTGAACATCTATATCGTAACGGAAAGGTGTTTTTCTTGGTATAACCCTTTGATCCCACCCGCAAAGCAGGTGGTTTTATGTTTAAGACGCTAACGCGACTTAAACTGGCTAAAGCCATAATCAAAACGCCGCTGAAGTTAACTCCAGCGGCGTTTGCAGGCTATCCGGCCAGGAAGAACCTGAACGCCGGGTTCTCCGTTTCGTCGCGATAGTCGTATCCTAGCTTTTTCAGATGCTGTTCAAACGATTCATCGTGCTCCGTTAGTTCAAATGCCGCCAGCACCCGGCCATAGTCGGTACCGTGGCTGCGGTAGTGAAACAGAGAGATATTCCAGTATGCCCCGAGCGTTTGCAGAAACTTCAGCAGCGCGCCGGCAGATTCAGGAAATTCGAAGCTATAGAGCCGTTCACGAATAGGCTTAGCAGGGCGGCCGCCCACCATATAGCGAACGTGCAGCTTGGCCATTTCGTCATCGGAAAGATCGACCACCCCGTAACCGCCCTTACGCAGCTCTTCAACGATTTCGTTTCGCTCCGCCTCACCGCGCGTCAGCCGGACGCCGACGAAAATGCAGGCATTTTTATCGCTGGCGTAGCGATAGTTGAATTCGGTGACCGAACGCCCGCCCAGCAGCTGACAAAAGGTCAGGAAGCTGCCCTTCTGTTCAGGAATAGTAACGGCCAACAGCGCTTCGCGCTTTTCCCCCAGCTCGCAGCGTTCGGAAACGTAGCGCAGGCCGTGGAAGTTCAGATTTGCACCGGAAAGAATGCAGGCCAAGCGTTCATCCTTAAGGCCGTGCTGTTCGACGTACTTCTTCAGCCCGGCCAACGCCAGCGCGCCGGAAGGTTCGGCAATCGCCCGCACGTCCTCAAACAGATCCTTCACGGCGGCGCAAATAGCGTCGCTGTCAACGGTCACGACGTCGTCCAGATAGGCGCGACACAGCCGAAAGGTCTCATCACCAATGCGCTTGACCGCAACGCCGTCGGCAAACAGCCCCACGCGCTCAAGCTCAACCGGATGACCGGCCTCAAGTGCAGCGGCCAGGCAGGCTGAATCCTCGGCCTCTACGCCGATCACCTTAATGTTCGGCATCAGCTGCTTAATCAGTACGGCAACGCCGGCGGCCAGCCCGCCGCCGCCAACCGGAACGAAAATGCGATCGAGATGGGCATCCTGCTGTATCAGCTCCATGCCGATAGTACCCTGGCCTGCAATCACCGCCGGATGGTCAAACGGAGGAATAAAGGTATATCCCTCTTTTTCCGCCAGCTCGATAGCCTTAGCCTTGGCCTCATCGAAATTAGCGCCGAACAGCAAAACCTCGCCGCCAAAGCCGCGTACGGCGTCAACCTTGATGTCAGGCGTAGTCAGCGGCATGACGATCAGCGAACGAATACCCAAACCGGTTGCCGACAGCGCCACGCCCTGCGCGTGGTTGCCCGCCGATGCGGCGATAACGCCGTTGGCCTTTTGGCTATCGTTAAGGCCTGCGATCATGGCGTGCGCGCCGCGCAGCTTAAAGCTGTGCACCGGTTGCCGGTCTTCTCGCTTGACCAACACCGTATTGTTTAAGCGGGCAGAAAGCTTGTTCATCGTCTGTAAAGGCGTCACCTGAGCGACGTCATATACCGGCGAGCAAAGCACCGCGCGCAGATATTCTGCGCCAGAGGGCGCTTGGGAGAGCGGTAGTGGAACGGCCATCGTCATCAGCCTCCCAGCTTGCTCTTATCGCGCACCGCGCCCTTGTCGGCGCTGGTTGCAAGGCTTGCATAAGCGCGCAGCGCAAAAGAAACCTGACGATCGCGATTTTTCGGCGTCCACGCCTTGTCGCCGCGAGCCAGTTCCGCCTGCAGGCGAGCCTCAAGGTCAGCGTCAGAGACGTCCAATACCAGCTTACGCTTGGGAATATCGATATCGATAATATCTCCATCCTGAACCAGACCAATCAAGCCACCGTTCGCCGCTTCGGGAGATATGTGGCCCAAAGACAGGCCGGATGACCCGCCGGAGAAACGTCCGTCGGTAATAAGCGCACAGGCTTTGCCTAATCCCATAGACTTCAGGAAAGAGGTCGGATACAGCATTTCCTGCATGCCCGGCCCGCCTTTCGGGCCTTCATAGCGAATAACAACAACGTCGCCAGGCACCACTTTTTTACCAAGAATAGCCTCAACGGCGTCTTCCTGGCTCTCATAGACCTTCGCCGGGCCGCGGAACGTCAGAATGCTTTCGTCAACGCCCGCCGTTTTAACAATACAGCCGTCCTTCGCCAGGTTGCCGTCCAGCACCGCCAAGCCGCCGTCCTGACTGTAGGCGTGCTCAAGGTTTCGAATACAGCCTTCTGCGCGATCGGTATCCAAAGACTCCCAGCGGCAGTCCTGAGAAAATGCTTCAGTCGTGCGAATGCCGGCTGGGCCAGCGCGATAAAACTCTTTTACCGCGTCGTCCTGCGTTTGCATAACGTCAAACTTTGCCAGCGTTTCAGGTAGGTTCAGCCCCATCACGTTACGGGTATTGCGGTTTAAAAGCCCGGCGCGGTCCAGCTCGCCCAAAATGCCGATAACGCCGCCCGCACGGTGAACGTCTTCCATATGATATTTTTGCGTACTTGGCGCCACCTTACACAGCTGGGGCACCTTGCGGGAAAGCCTGTCGATATCAGACATGGTGAAATCAACGTCACCTTCCTGAGCGGCGGCCAACAGGTGGAGAACGGTATTTGTCGAACCGCCCATGGCAATATCCATGGTCATGGCGTTCTCAAACGCCGCCTTATTGGCAATAGAGCGTGGCAGTACGCTCGCATCATCCTGCTCATAGTAGCGCTTGGTCAAAGACACAATCTCTTTACCCGCGTTAAGGAACAGCTGCTTGCGATCTTTGTGAGTGGCAACCAGAGAGCCGTTGCCCGGTAAAGCCAGGCCCAGCGCTTCGGCAAGGCAGTTCATCGAGTTGGCGGTAAACATGCCGGAGCAGGAACCGCAGGTTGGGCAGGCTGAGCGCTCAATCTGTGCGCTGTCTTCATCGCTGACGTCTGGGTTAGCGCCCTGGATCATGGCATCAATAAGGTCCAGCTTAATCAGCTTATCGGAAAGCTTGGTTTTCCCCGCCTCCATTGGGCCGCCGGAAACGAAAATCACAGGAATATTCAAACGCAGAGAGGCCATCAGCATCCCTGGGGTTATCTTGTCGCAGTTGGAAATACACACCATGGCGTCAGCGCAGTGGGCGTTGACCATGTATTCCACCGAGTCAGCGATAAGCTCGCGGGAAGGAAGAGAGTACAGCATGCCGCCATGCCCCATGGCGATACCGTCATCGACGGCGATGGTATTAAACTCTTTAGCGACACCGCCAGCGGCCTGAATCTGATCCGCCACCAGCTTGCCCAGATCGCGCAGATGCACATGCCCCGGAACGAACTGCGTAAATGAGTTAACCACCGCAATAATAGGCTTGCCGAAATCGGCGTCCGTCATGCCCGTTGCGCGCCATAGGGCGCGGGCTCCCGCCATGTTACGGCCGTGGGTGGTTGTCGCTGAACGATACTTAGGCATGCTGTATTCACTCCCGTTGTTTATCGACGGGCGGAGAGCCTCCGCCCGCGTTTCATTATGTTTGCTAACGCTATTTTATTGATTTACCAGGTCCAACCAGCCGTACTTGTCTTCAGTTTGGCCGTTGAACAGGCCAAAGAAGCTTTGCTGAATCTTTTTAGTGATAGGACCACAGCGACCGATACCTACCTCGATACCGTCAACGCTGCGTACCGGCGTAATTTCTGCCGCAGTGCCGGTCATAAAGACTTCATCGGCAAGATAGAGGGATTCGCGGGAAAGCACCTGCTCACGGATTTCCAATCCCAAATCTTTAGCCAGCTTGATAAGCGCATCGCGAGTAATGCCCGGCAGAGCGGCTGAAGTCAGCGTCGGAGTAAACACTACGCCGTCTTTAACAATGAAGATGTTCTCACCGGCGCCTTCAGACAGATAGCCGTGGACATCCAGAGCAATACCTTCCGTATAACCGTGACGGCGCGCTTCGCTGCCGACCAGTAGAGAAGACAGGTAGTTGCCGCCGGCTTTGGCCGCTGTTGGTATGGTATTAGGCGCGGCGCGGTTCCAGGAAGACACCATCGCGTCAATGCCGCGATCCAGCGCTTCTTCGCCCAGATAGGCTCCCCACGGGAAAGCAGCGATAATAACGTCAGTTTTATAGCCCGGAGGCGGGTTAACGCCCATGCCGACGTCGCCAATGAATACCAAAGGACGAATATAGGCGCTGGTCAGGTTATTTTTGCGCAAGGTTTCGCGACAGGCAGCCATCAGCTCGTCAACGGAGTAAGAGACCGGCATGCGGTAAATTTTTGCCGAATCGTGCAGGCGCTGCATGTGCTCACGGTGACGGAAAACGGCCGGCCCCTTATGGGTGTCATAGCAGCGAACGCCTTCAAACACGGAGGTTCCATAGTGTAGGGCGTGGGACATTACGTGAACTTTTGCTTCGGCCCACGGAACCATATCGCCGTTAAACCATATGTAGTCAGCTTTTTTTGTGCTCATTTCTTTCTATATCCTTGTCGCGCTAGGCGCGTATTTGTTGTGATGCTTGAGTGAGGATTTCAACGCTGTTGACATCCACAAGTTTACGTAACTGAGAAGACAATAAATTCACCGGTCTTTCACTAGAAACGGTCAAGTGAATGCTTATGTTATCTCCATTGGCCGTTTGATTCATATTCATTTTGCACACCTGAAATCCGCGGTGGCGGACGACGCGCAGCAGGCGCTCCAAGACTTCTGAACGAAAGCGAGTTTGAATAAATAATTGGTGTTCTGTCATGATACTTTCTCCAGCATGGTTTCATTACCGGCGCCCGGCGGAACCAGAGGCCAAACGTTTTCCAATTCATCAATAGAGACGTGAAGCAGATAGGGGCCATCGCTTGTAAACAAGGCATTTAATGCCTCATCTACCTGATCCTTACGGGAAATACTCTGCCCGGGGATGCCAAAGGCGCTGGCCAGCACCAAAAAGTCGGGATTATCCGACAGGTTGGTTTCACTGTAGCGCGCGTCAAAAAACAGCTGCTGCCACTGGCGCACCATTCCCAGACGCTGGTTATCGATAAGCACGATTTTTATCGGCAGACGCTTGCGCTTAATGGTGCCAAGCTCCTGTACGTTCATCATAAATGAGCCGTCTCCTGACACGCAGATAACCATATCGTCAGGCCGAGCCATTTGTGCGCCAACGGCAGCGGGAATGCCAAATCCCATCGTTCCAAGCCCGCTGGAAGTAATAAAGTTTTCAGGACGACTAAAAGACATGTGCTGCGCGCTCCACATCTGATGTTGACCGACGTCGGTCGTCACAACGGCATTTTCGGGTTTTCTTTCTGAGAGCTGTTTTAACAGGAGAGGAGCATAGATGGGTTGACCTGGGTGATCGTAGCGAGCGGCGTATTCGGCTTTCATTGCGGTAACCTTATTGCGCCACTCCGCTATCGCCATCGATTGCTGCAACTGCGGCAGCATCTGGTTTAAGTCACCGCGTAGCGCAACGTGCGGCGTGCGCAATTTCCCCATTTCGGCCTGATCGATATCCATATGGATAACCTTGGCATGAGGAGCAAACGCGTTCAGGCGGCCTGTAACCCGATCGTCAAAGCGAACGCCAATCGCAACCAGCAGGTCGCACTCTTGAACCGCCAAATTACTGGCTTTGGAACCGTGCATCCCCAGCAATCCCAGATAGCAAGGGTCGTCTGCATCGCAGGCACCCAGCCCTTTCAAAGTAGAAACGCTCGGCATGCCCGTCGTTTCAATAAAACGGCGAAGCGAGTCAACGGCGTCGGCCATCCCAACGCCACCGCCAACGTACAACATCGGCTTACTGGACGCCGATAACATGCCGTACGCAGCCTGAAGGTCTTCAGCCGTAGGCTCCGGCATATCCTCGACGGACATCAACGAAGGCTTAAGGTGCTCGCCTTCGGCAAGTTGAATATCTTTGGGAATATCGATAAGAACCGGGCCGGGGCGACCGCTGCGGGCAATTTCAAACGCTTGTGCGATAACGGAGGGCAGCTCCTCCAGCGACTCTACCAGATAGCTGTGCTTGGTACAGGCGAGAGACAGCCCCAGTACATCAACCTCCTGAAAGGCGTCTGTACCAATAAGTGATGAAGCCACTTGACCGGTAATAGCAACAACGGGAACAGAATCTAAAAGCGCATCGGCCAGTCCGGTAATCAGATTGGTCGCCCCAGGGCCAGAGGTAGCAATACATACGCCGACTTTCCCCGTTGCGCGCGCATAGCCTAACGCTGCGATTGCGGCCCCCTGTTCATTACGACACAGCAGATGCTCAACCCCTCCGTCATATAGCGCATCGTAAACCGGCATGATGGCGCCGCCAGGATAGCCAAAAACGGTATCAACGCCCTGTTCACGTAATGTTTGTACTACCCACTGCGCCCCATTCATCATTCTTACCCCATACTCTTGCTTGATGTGTTTTATGTCGTTTTGTTTGCTTATTTCTGCGCCAATGACGCTATTTGTTTTTATTGGGCATAAAAAAACCCCCGCCTTTTTCAGTGCGGGGGTTCTTGAATTTCTGACCTCTTATCAGGTCTTTCTTCGTCCAAGCGATGCCCCGCACGGTGGGAGAATAATCACCACCACGCTAATAATAATGAGGCTAATCACTTGGCTTATGGACTTCATTTTTTCAATACGGCTCTTCATCTATCGAAGGAATGCATACAGAGTTATCACAGTTTTAAATCGAGTTACAACCCATTTTTTTATTTTCATTTTTACTTACCATCAAAAAATTCGATTAATATTTTTATTTTTCAATAAATTAACAATAAAAAATGGTCCCATAATATTTTTTATTCGAAAAGTCGCACAATAAAAGACTGGTATTTGACGATGTAATCACCAATTTTTGGAATGTATCCCTAAAAATATAAAATTAGTCAAAAAAATAATCTAGGAAAAAGCGAAAGCTCTGACAGGATAATCTGAAAATCAGAACGGATAATCCCTATGTCATTAGCTATTGTCTATACCCGAGCGTCCATCGGCATTCATGCTCCTCAGGTCAGCGTTGAAGTTCATATCAGCAACGGTATGCCGATGTTTACGCTCGTCGGCTTACCGGAAACGACGGTTAAAGAGGCCAAAGATCGAGTAAGAAGCGCGCTGATAAACAGCGGCTTCACCTTTCCACCAAAGAAAATTACCGTAAATCTTGCGCCTGCGGATCTGCCTAAAGAAGGAGGCCGGTTCGATCTTCCGATTGCTTTAGCCATTCTGGCTGCGTCTGAGCAAATATCTCCCACTCTGTTAGAACGCTTTGAATTTTTAGGCGAACTGGCGTTATCCGGCGAAATAAAGCGAGTAAACGGCGCCATACCGGCGGCGCTGGCGGCGGCTGATGAAGGCAGGGCGCTGATCCTTTCACTGGAAAACTCAACCGAAGTGGCGCTCATTGAACATGGAAACCACCTAACGGCAGGCGCTCTCATCGACGTTTGCAGCTACCTTGCCGGGGACGCCAGTGCGCTCTCTCCGCCTTCAGGAGAACCCATACCCGAAATTACTGACGCATTACCCGACCTTCAAGATATCATCGGCCAAGAGCAGGCTAAAAGAGCGTTGGAAATCGCCGCAGCGGGTGGCCACAATCTTTTACTGCTAGGCCCGCCGGGAACAGGAAAGACGATGCTGGCAACGCGCCTGAATGCACTGCTTCCTCCATTAAGCGATAGGGAGGCCCTAGAGAGCGCAGCAATAGGCAGTCTAGCTCACACACCTCAGAACGCCAAAAACTGGCGTAAACGGCCTTTTAGGGCCCCTCATCACAGTGCTTCCATGGCGGCGCTCGTAGGAGGAGGGAGCGTTCCTCGGCCCGGTGAAATATCGCTGGCCCATAACGGCGTCCTGTTTCTCGATGAACTACCTGAATTTGAAAGGAAAGTATTAGACGCTCTGAGAGAGCCGTTAGAATCTGGAGAAATCATCATTTCGCGAGCAAACGCAAAGATCGTTTTTCCCGCCCGCGTTCAGCTGATAGCCGCAATGAATCCTAGCCCAACAGGACACTATCAGGGAATACAGAGCCGCTCTAATCCTCAGCAGGTTATGCGATATCTGAATCGCCTGTCCGGCCCCTTCCTTGACCGTTTTGACTTATCAATAGAGGTCCCGCTGCTGCCGCAGGGCGTATTAAGTCAAAACAGAGCCAAGGGTGAGTCCAGTGATGAAGTACGAAAGAGGGTATTCAAGGCCAGAGAACGGCAAATACGGCGAGGTTACAAAATAAATGCGCATCTAAACAGCAAGGAGGTAGAAATTTTTTGTACGCTGGAGCAAGAGCTTGCGCTGTTTCTTGAACAGGCGCTGACAAAGCTGGGGCTGTCGGTTCGAGGGTGGCACCGTATTTTAAAGGTCTCTCGGACTATCGCGGATTTAGCAGAGAGTGAGAGTATAAAAAGAGAGCATATAGCAGAAGCCTTAAGCTACAGAAGCATGGATAGGCTTCTACTCCAGCTGTATAAGGCGATTTGATAAGATGTACAAAAAAAACGGGGCTAAAGCCCCGTTTAATTACTCGTCCGTATCGCTAAAGTCTTCCATACTATCTACCTGAGGTTTCCCACCAGACAGCGTATGGAAACGTTTAGGACGACGAATTCGGGTAATATATTTAGACCAAATCTTTTCGGATTCTGTTTGAGGTTCGCGTTCACCGCGACAAACGGCGACAAACAGCTTTTCTTCTTCTGTCGTCGGCTCACGTTTGCCTGAATCAAGATCATTAAAGGCGTGTCCCTGACGCTCCAGGATCTGAGCTTCCTTAATGGTAAAATCTCCGTGACGGGAAAAACCGCGCGGGTAGTTTTTATTGTCAAAAAAACGATGCGTCGTAGAGAAGCTTTCCGCCATCTGACATACTCCTAAGTATCTAAATTAATGCCGTTATGGCGCGGAGTATTAGTGAGGCTTGCCACGCTGTAAAACAAAAAATTATAATCGTAACGATTAGATTTTTTGGAGGTTAAATGGATATCGATTTATTAAAGACTTTTCTAGAGGTAAGTAAGACTCGGCACTTTGGCCGAGCAGCAGAATCACTCTACCTTACTCAGTCAGCGGTAAGCTTCCGTATCCGTCAGTTAGAAAGCCAGCTGGGTGTAAATCTGTTTAGCCGCCATCGCAATAATATCCGCTTAACTCACGCCGGCGAACAGCTAATCTCCTATGCAGAGAATATGCTTTCTCTCTGGCTGCAGGCTAAAGGTGCTGTGCTAAAAGGTGAGCATAAGGGTAATGAACTCATCATTGGCGCAATTCCGGCAGTATGGGAATCTTGCTTAACGGACTGGATAGAGCCTCTCTATTTGCAAAATAAAAACTTACACATTAATGCCCGCATGGGATCACGAAGTCTTCTTGCCCCTCAGCTTCATGAACGAAATCTGGATCTTCTTATCGCAACAACGCCGTCAAAGATGGATGAAATGACAAGCCAAAAGATAGGAGAAATGTCATTAACAGCATTTTCATTTGATAAAAAAATCAATGAAAAAAGAAAATGTTATATTGATATAGAATGGAGCCCAGAGTTTTCTCAAAGGGAAGATATTGGAGATGAATATGACGAGGCCGTACTTTCAACCTCGTCGGCCATAATGGCTTTACAGCTGCTAAAAAACACCGGAGGCTGCGCCTATCTCCCCACGCATTGGCAAAAGAAGCACTCAGGAATAAAGGTTGTATCTTCACTTCCCAATATTAATCTACCGATATACGCAATATGGTTACAAAACGGAGAACGCGAGTCCCTTATTCGAGATCTGATCGATAGGCCATTATTAGCCGAATATGAATAGCCCATTTTCTAAAGACAAAAAAATAACCCTTTGCAAAGCAAAGGGTTATTCTCTCTATCTATGGCAGGGGCGGAGAGACTCGAACTCCCAACACCCGGTTTTGGAGACCGGTGCTCTACCAATTGAACTACGCCCCTAGAATAAGTGGCGGAACGGACGGGACTCGAACCCGCGACCCCCTGCGTGACAGGCAGGTATTCTAACCAACTGAACTACCGCTCCACCGAATTTTTATCTCACCAGAAGCGCTCTGGCTTACTTCTCGTACTTCTTTAAATTAAAAGCCTGGCAGTTTATGAACCTCTTCGAGGTTCACCCTTCGGGCCGTTGCTTCGCAACGTTCAAAAGGCTTTGCCTTTTGTCCTACTTTCCATCGGGTAGCGAACTGCCCGAACATCTGCATACTTCTTTAAATTAAGAGCCTGGCAGTTCCCTACTCTCGCATGGGGAAGCCCCACACTACCATCGGCGCTACGGCGTTTCACTTCTGAGTTCGGCATGGGGTCAGGTGGGACCACCGCGCTGTCGCCGCCAGGCATATTCTTTGTGCTCTGTCCTGTGTCTTTCACGCTGATGCTGCGTTGGCCGCTCTCCGTCGTCATAGTCACATACCTATGTATGTTCCCGTGCCGCCCTCGTTTGCCGCCTTGCCTCACCGCGAAATCCTTCGGACTTTAATCCGCAGAACAAACTGAATAATTCTTCGTCTCTAAAACGCCTTCGGCGTTGTAAGGTTAAGCCTCACGGTTCATTAGTACTGGTTAGCTCAATACATCGCTGCACTTACACACCCAGCCTATCTACGTCATCGTCTTTAACGTTCCTTTAGGGGACTCTAAGTCCCAGGGAAGACTCATCTTGGGGCAAGTTTCGCGCTTAGATGCTTTCAGCGCTTATCTTTTCCGCACGTAGCTACCGGGCAATGCAATTGGCATCACAACCCGTACACCAGCGGTGCGTTCACTCCGGTCCTCTCGTACTAGGAGCAACCCCCCTCAATCTTCCAGCGCCCACGGCAGATAGGGACCGAACTGTCTCACGACGTTCTAAACCCAGCTCGCGTACCACTTTAAACGGCGAACAGCCGTACCCTTGGGACCTACTTCAGCCCCAGGATGTGATGAGCCGACATCGAGGTGCCAAACACCGCCGTCGATATGAACTCTTGGGCGGTATCAGCCTGTTATCCCCGGAGTACCTTTTATCCGTTGAGCGATGGCCCTTCCATTCAGAACCACCGGATCACTAAGACCTACTTTCGTACCTGCTCGAGCCGTCACTCTCGCAGTCAAGCTGGCTTATGCCTTTGCACTAACCTCCTGATGTCCGACCAGGATTAGCCAACCTTCGTGCTCCTCCGTTACTCTTTGGGAGGAGACCGCCCCAGTCAAACTACCCACCAGACACTGTCCTCACCCGCGATTCAGCAGGTCGAGTTAGAACATCAAACATTAAAGGGTGGTATTTCAAGGTTGGCTCCATGCAGACTGGCGTCCACACTTCAAAGCCTCCCACCTATCCTACACATCAAGGTTCAATGTTCCGTGTCAAGCTATAGTAAAGGTTCACGGGGTCTTTCCGTCTTGCCGCGGGTACACAGCATCTTCACTGCGAGTTCAATTTCACTGGGTCTCGGGTGGAGACAGCCTGGCCATCATTACGCCATTCGTGCAGGTCGGAACTTACCCGACAAGGAATTTCGCTACCTTAGGACCGTTATAGTTACGGCCGCCGTTTACTGGGGCTTCGATCAAGAGCTTCGCTTGCGCTAACCCCATCAATTAACCTTCCAGCACCGGGCAGGCGTCACACCGTATACGTCCACTTTCGTGTTTGCACAGTGCTGTGTTTTTAATAAACAGTTGCAGCCAGCTGGTATCTTCGACTGGCTTCGGCTCCATGGGCAAGCCACTTCACCTACTGCCAGCGTGCCTTCTCCCGAAGTTACGGCACCATTTTGCCTAGTTCCTTCACCCGAGTTCTCCCAAGCGCCTGAGTATTCTCTACCTGACCACCTGTGTCGGTTTGGGGTACGATTTCGTGTTACCTGATGCTTAGAGGCTTTTCCTGGAAGCAGGGCATCAACCACTTCATCTCCGTAGAGACTCGTCATCACGCCTCAGTGTTAATAGCGGTCCGGATTTACCAAGACCACCCACCTACACGCTTAAACCGGGATAACCGTCACCCGGCCGGCCTAGCCTTCTTCGTCCCCCCTTCGCAGTAACACCAAGTACGGGAATATTAACCCGTTTCCCATCGACTACGCCTTTCGGCCTCGCCTTAGGGGTCGACTCACCCTGCCCCGATTAACGTTGGACAGGAACCCTTGGTCTTCCGGCGAGCGGGCTTTTCACCCGCTTTATCGTTACTTATGTCAGCATTCGCACTTCTGATACCTCCAGCAGACCTCACAGTCCACCTTCGCAGGCTTACAGAACGCTCCCCTACCCAACGAACGTATCCCTAAGCCAACTCGACGTTGTAAAACGCATTGACGTCGCTTCGCTCCGTCAATCGTCAACTCTGCAAAGTTGTCTTGGGTGATACGTTCGCTGCCGCAGCTTCGGTGCATGGTTTAGCCCCGTTACATCTTCCGCGCAGGCCGACTCGACCAGTGAGCTATTACGCTTTCTTTAAATGATGGCTGCTTCTAAGCCAACATCCTGGCTGTCTGTGCCTTCCCACATCGTTTCCCACTTAACCATGACTTTGGGACCTTAGCTGGCGGTCTGGGTTGTTTCCCTCTTCACGACGGACGTTAGCACCCGCCGTGTGTCTCCCGTGATAACATTCTTCGGTATTCGCAGTTTGCATCGAGTTGGTAAGTCGGGATGACCCCCTAGTCGAAACAGTGCTCTACCCCCGAAGATGAGTTCACGAGGCGCTACCTAAATAGCTTTCGGGGAGAACCAGCTATCTCCCGGTTTGATTGGCCTTTCACCCCCAGCCACAGGTCATCCGCTAATTTTTCAACATTAGTCGGTTCGGTCCTCCAGTTAGTGTTACCCAACCTTCAACCTGCCCATGGCTAGATCACCGGGTTTCGGGTCTATACCCTGCAACTAAGACGCCCAGTTAAGACTCGGTTTCCCTGCGGCTCCCCTATTCGGTTAACCTTGCTACAGAATATAAGTCGCTGACCCATTATACAAAAGGTACGCAGTCACCCCACCCCAAAACGCTCCACTGCTTGATTTTTGTGTTGAACGTCGCTTGCGCTCCGTTAACCGTCTATCGCGCTGTCGTTACGCATTTT
>NZ_CP146357.1:4195000-4335527 GCF_039789245.1 Leminorella grimontii
TGCTCAAAGAATCTTTACTGTTAGTTCGTAATGAATTAACTGATGTTCACTCTTCAAGACTTTTATCTATCGTTTGCGCCGAAGCGCTGTTGGATAGTGTCCTGTGAGTGCCCACACAGATTGTCTGATAAATTGTTAAAGAGCGTGTGTCAGGGAAAAACTTCCCGTGACGCGGGCTGCGTATATTACGCCATCCCGTTTCAGAGTCAAGCGGTAAATCACCGATTTGCGCGTTTAATTCTGAGGGCTAACCGGCTTGTGCCGTGTCAGTGGAGGCGCATTATAGGGGTTCGCTGCGGGCTTTCAAGCGCTAATTGAGAAAAGTTGACTGAATGGTCTATTTTTCACCAAAATGCAACGCCACTTACCGAAATGAATAATAATTGAGCGACCCAATAAGCGGGTATTCAGCATTTTGATTGCAAAGCGTGTGCTAACAGTTGATGGTAATAAGCTGATTATACGAATATGATTGTTCTATACTAACTAAAACACATTTTTACATTTTCATATTTATCAATAAATTATAATAAATATCACTTCTTTTTTAAGGACCACAAAATGCAATTTAGCCTTCAGCAGCAGGCTGCTCACCGAAACTTATCGTACGTAGTTGCAGAAAAGATAGCTCACCGCATTCTGTCTGGAGAATACGCTGCTGAAAGCATTCTTCCCGGAGAGAACGAGCTTTGCGATATTTACAGCGTAAGCCGTACGGCAATTAGAGAAGCGGTAAAAATGCTTACCGCAAAAGGCATGCTGCTAGCGCGACCTCGCATAGGCACCAGGGTCATGCCCCAGCATTACTGGAACTTTCTTGATAAAGAGCTGCTTTCGTGGTGGATAACAAAAGACAATTTTATTGAAGCAACTCAGCATTTCGTTGTGCTTCGCCGCGCGCTTGAGCCTCAGGCGGCCGCTCTGGCAGCCGTTAACGCCAGCAACGAACAGCGCTATCAGCTCTCTTTACTTATGGCCGAAATGAGGGCCTTGCATAAGGAGTTCAATCCGGAAACCTGGGTCCGCGTTGATACGGACTTTCATGAACTCATCTATACTGCTAGCAATAATCCCTTGCTAACGTCGTTCTCTATTTTATTTAGCTCTGTTTATAAAATATATTTCAGATCGGTCACCAATAATGAAGTCATCAAATTAGAGCACCACCAGGCTATTGTTGATGCAATCTTGAAAAAAGACGGGCAGGCCGCTCTTAAGGCAACGCAGGATCTGTTGGAAAAGGATATCAAAGTCTACAACTTCTAATCGATGGGGTAGTGAATGACTCAGGCAACGCGCAGCGTAGCGGGCCTTCCCTGGATAGCCGCGATCGCATTTTTTATGCAGGCGCTGGACGCAACCATTCTTAACACGGCAATTCCCGCAATTGCCAAAAGCCTCAATCACTCTCCGCTCGCTATGCAGTCCGCCATTATCAGCTACACGTTGACCGTTGCGATGCTTATACCTATCAGCGGCTGGCTGGCGGATAAATTCGGCACTCGCAGAATATTCTCTATCTCTGTTTTTTTGTTCGTTTTAGGCTCCCTGCTTTGTGCAATGTCTGGCTCGCTTCTCATGCTGGTCGGCGCCAGAATTATCCAAGGCATCGGCGGCGCAATGATGATGCCCGTAGCCCGTCTGGCGCTGCTAAGAGCCTACCCTCGCAGCGAACTTCTTGCGGTGCTTAACTTTATTACCATCCCTGGATTAATAGGCCCTATCGTCGGCCCGATGCTGGGGGGATGGCTGGTTACCTATGCGACCTGGCATTGGATTTTCTTGATCAATATTCCTATCGGCATCATCGGTATTTTTTGCGCACGCATCTATATGCCTGATTTTACGGCCCCCAGTAAAAAATTCGACACGTCAGGATTTTTTCTGTTTGGGTTTAGCCTGGTCATGATGCTCAGCGCGCTGTCTCTTTTTAGTGAACAAATCGTATCGACGGCCATTTCCGTTGTCGTATTTATCGCAGGCATCCTTTTACTGTTGATGTACATACGCCACGCGCTCAAGTCCCGCTATCCGCTGTTTCACCTGTCGCTGTTTAAAATAAGAACTTTCTCTATCGGTATTTTTGGCGGGATTATTTCCAGGCTGGGAACGGGAAGCGTCCCTTTTCTTATGCCGCTGATGCTGCAAATAGGGTTTGGCTATTCAGCCCTGACGGCAGGCCTTATGATGGCGCCAACCGCCGTTGGGTCTCTATTGGCTAAATCAGCGGTTACCAACATATTAAGACGATTTGGCTATAGAAAGACGCTTATTGGCGTCACTATGATGATTGGCCTAATGATTGCCATGCTCTCTCTACAAACCGCCGATGAGCCTCTCTGGATGCTGATAATTCCCCTTTTCTTTTTGGGAATGGTCATGTCTACCCAGTTCACATCAATGAATACCATTACGCTTGGCGATCTGGATGACAAAACGGCAAGCTCTGGCAACAGCCTGATGGCGGTTAGCCAGCAGCTTGCCGTTAGCTTTGGCGTTGCCGTCAGCGCAACGGTGCTTCACGCTTATGAAAGCATATCGTTCGGCGACACTATCGATCACTTCCACTACACGTTTATTACTATGGGTATCATCACTCTGCTGTCATCAACCGTATTCATGATGTTAAAACCTCACGACGGCAGAGGCCTGATAGATAAAAATCAGTAAGTAACCCTTATCAGGTTGAACCCCGTCACGTATCCCGTGGCGGGGTTCAATCTAGATATCAATTTGAGTACCAAGCTCAATCACCCTGTTTGGCGGAATTTTAAACTGATCCGGCGCTTTCAGAGCGTTACGGTTAAGCGCCAGAAACAGTCGCCCTCTTATCCGCAGATACCATGGACGTTTACCCAACCTTACTGACTCGTGGGAAAGGAAAAACGACGATTCCTCCATGCTGAAAGAAAGCCCCTCCAATCCGCACAGATAGAAGATGTTTTCAACGTTTGGCGTCTCTTTATAACCATAGCTAGTCACGACGCGCCAAAAAGAAGGAGAGAGCTGCTCAATAGTCACCCTTTTAACGTTGTGAACATAAGGTGTATCAACAGTTTTTATCGTTAGTAATACAACGCGCTCGTGCAGAACCTTATTATGAGTCAGGTTGTGCAGCAGCGCGAAGGGAATAACATTCGTCGTTCGAATCATAAAAACGGCCGTCCCCTTCACGCGGGTAGGGGGATTTTTCTCTAAAGACGCAATCAGCGCTTCCAGAGAGTTACCGTGTTCGTTCATAAGACGCAGCAGCCTAAAGCGTTCGCTCTTCCAGGAAGTCATGACGATAAACATGCCCAACCCCAAAAGCAGCGGCAGCCAGCCGCCGGAAAGGACTTTTACTGCGTTGGCGGAAAACAGCGGCACGTCAATGAACAGGAAAACGCAGAGAATCAAAATAACCAGCGGTTTTGACCAGTTCCAGTTTTGCACCGCAACCGTACAGGAAAGAAATGACGTGATCACCATCGTACCCGTTACGGCAATACCATAAGCCGCCGCCAGGTTGCTTGAGTGCTTAAACGTCACTATTACCAGCACAACGGCAAAGTAGAGCATCCAGTTAATAACGGGAATGTAAATCTGTCCGGCTTCCATATCGGAAGTATGCAGTATTCTCATTGGCGGCAGATAGCCCAAGTGGACAGCTTGCCTAGTCAAAGAGAAAACGCCGGAAATAACGGCCTGTGAAGCAATAACCGTCGCCAAAGCAGCCAGTATCAATAACGGGATAAGCGCCCACTCCGGCGCCAGCAGGAAGAACGGGTTTTTAATGGCTTCCGGCGTTCTTAACAGCAAAGCGCCCTGGCCAAAGTAGTTCAGCACCAGACAGGGCAAAACTACGGTAAACCAGGCGTAGCGAATGGGCATCTTGCCGAAATGCCCCATATCCGCATACAGCGCTTCCACGCCTGTAATCGCCAGCACCACTGCTCCAAGCGCAAAAAACGAAAGCGATTTATATTGCAAAAAGAAGTCGAGCGCCCAACTTGGATTAAGCGCATAGAGAATTTGAGGGCTTAGAAAAATGCTGCGAACGCCGAGCGCACCGATAACCACAAACCACAACAGCATCACCGGAGCAAACACTTTGCTTATGCCGCCCGTACCGTGTTTTTGTATGCAAAATAAAATAGTGAGCACCAGGATTGCGCACGGAACAATATAGGCATCTAAAGACGGCGCCAATACCTCAAGCCCTTCCAGAGCAGACATAACGGACACCGCCGGCGTAATAACGACTTCTCCGTAAAAGAAGCTGCCGCCGATAAGGCCTACGATGACGATAAGCGCCGTTTTTTTATCGCTGGCAAACCTGCCGGCCAGCGACATCAGGGTCAAAATCCCCCCTTCACCTGAGTTATCGGCCCTCATAACGAAGCAGAGATACTTAATTGAAACAACAAATATCAACATCCAGAAAATCAGCGAGAGAAATCCGAAAATGACGTTCGGTTCAACGCTAAATCCATAATATCCTGAAAAACATTCCCTTAAGGTATAAAGCGGACTGGTGCCAATATCACCATAAACAACGCCTATCGTAGCGAGCATTGCGGCCGGTAACGAACGTTTATTATCTGTACTCATAAGGGCTTCTTTTACCGACGATCCCGGCGGTTGAATATTATTGAAAGTGCATTAACGCACGTTAATGAACAAGATAGAGTAATTATAGATGGTATAGATTCGTTGCACTTTTCTTAAGAAAATATTTTTATAAATGGTAAGTACATATGTTCATTATTTATAACGATAAGATAATTCTATGAATGCTATAATGATAGCTATCTCTAGCGACAGATACCACCTACCATTATGTCTACCTCTATTCCTCTGTCAGAAAGAATTACTCGCTTAAGCAACCACCTTGAGTCAGGCCTCTATGAAAGGCAGCATGCCGTTAGGCTCTGCCTGCTGGCAGCGCTGTGCGGAGAAAGCGTCTTTTTACTCGGTCCGCCGGGCATAGCTAAAAGCCTTATCGCCCGCAGGCTGAAATATGCCTTTAAACAGGCCAAATCGTTTGAATATTTAATGACGCGTTTTTCTACGCCGGAAGAAGTCTTCGGGCCGCTGTCTATTAAAGCGCTAAAGGAAGAAGGCCGCTACGTTCGGATAACGCGTAACTATCTACCTGAAGCTGAAATCGTTTTTCTGGATGAGATTTGGAAAGCGGGCCCCGCCATTCTCAACACGCTGCTTACCGCAATCAACGAACGCCGTTTTCGTAACGGCGATATGGAATCTGCGATCCCGTTAAAACTTTTAATCGCCGCCTCCAACGAACTTCCAGAAGAAGACAGCGGTCTGGAAGCGCTCTATGACAGGATGCTCATTCGAATTTCGTTAACCAACGTACAGGAAAAACACCACTTCTTAATGCTGATAAATCAGCGCAATGAAGAAAACGTTAACTCCGCCGTTGAGGCTCTGGGAATAGACGGTGAGGAATATGAACAGTGGCAGGATAAAATTAATCAAGTAGCTATTCCTGAAGAAGTTTTTGAGCTCGTTTATCGCTTGCGCCAGGAAATCAGCGAGCTGGATAACGGCCCCTATATTTCCGACAGGCGCTGGAAAAAGGCCGCCAGACTGCTGCAGGCCAGCGCCTTTTTTAACGATCGCGCGGCGATTAGCATCGTTGACATTATTCTGCTCAAAGACTGCCTGTGGTACGACGAACGCTCTCAATCGCTGGTTGACCATCAGTTAGAAGGATTAATGACTGAAATTGCCTATCAGCAGCAGGCTATGCTGATGCAAATTCGGCAAATAGACAAAGACTGGATGAAGTTTCAACAGCAGCAGTCCAAGCAGCAGTCTTTGACCGTTGAAATAAAAAACGCAATGTTTAGCCGCAAGCCTATTTATCTATTAAACCTTCCAGCCGACACATCAGAAGTCACATTGACTCTGGAAACGCCCCTTACGCTGCACGAAATAGACGTAACGCATGTAGTAATAGAAAAGCAGAGGCTCGAACAGTGGCTGGCTAAAGGTGAATATCTGAAAGGCAAGCTAAACGGCATTGGTTTTATGCAGTCGTTGGATATGGCCGTTAACGACGCTCAACAGCTGGTTTTACAGGATGCCGGCCTGTCGACCTCCACGCTCTATTTATCTAATAATTCGGACCATATTAAGCCTTCGGAAGCGTTAACCCAGCGCCTACAGCAGGTTCAAAACCGGCTTGATGAACAAAGAAAGCGGTTTAACGACGCTCAGCCCTGCCTGTTCGTAGACAAAAGCTGGTTAGCAAAAATAGAGGCCAGCCTTCTTGCCGTTCACGAAGAGATAGAAAAACAGAAACAGCGCTTCCATTCGTCCGGTTCAACTCGATGAGCCTACAAACTATAGAGCTCTTGCTTTCCATCAGCGAAACGGAGCTCATTGAAGAGATTATTATAGGGCTGCTAGCGGCACCTCAGCTTGCGCTTTTTTTTGAAAAATATCCCAAAATAAAGCGCTCATTCGACAAAGAAGTTGCCGCCTGGAAAAAAAAACAACGCTATCAGCTCCAGCAATCAGACGTACCTTCGCCTATATCCCGAGAGTTCGCATTTTACAAACAGGCCATCGCCTGGAGCAGCGCCGACTTTGCCTCGGAAGTAAAAACCATCGTTGAACGGCTTGAGTCGCTCAATTCGTCATTCAGTAACTCGGCCAAAGCGCTTTTAAACTCAACGGAGCGCCACGGCGAAGGGTTTCAAAAGCTGTTTATAGAGCGCTGGCGAAAATCTCTGTCGCTACAGGTGACCTCTCTGCACGTTTCCTTACTCGAAACGGAATGGGAAAAGCTAATGGAAGAGCTGCAGGAGCGGCTGGAGGTCAGCAGTAAGCTGGAGCCTCTGCTGGTTGAAAACGACAAAGGCGCAGGCAGCCTGTGGGACATGAGCCGTCAGCAAAAGTACAAAGCCGACTGCGAAAAGCTTATTGAATACGGTAATTTTCTCGTCAAACAGCCAGAACTGCGTCGACTGGCAGAGATGTTGGGTAGAAGCTATAAGCCTGCCGTTATCTCTCGCCATGAATCCCAAAAAGAAGAATATAAAATCATGGTCAGGGAGCCCGCCGTGCTGCCTGACAGCCTCGAAGGCATACACCAGAGTGATGATATTGTCCGCATGCTGCCGACGGAAATGGTCTTGCTTAACGTAGACGAGCTGGAAACCGAATTTTACCGCCGGTTTCTGGAGCAACGGCTGCTGACCTACCGCCTGAAGGGCGATATATGGCGAGAAAGAACGAAAGTTCGATCTGTTTCAAAAACCGTCAGCGAACGCCAACCCGGCGGGCCGTTTATCGTGTGCGTCGACACATCCGGATCGATGGGCGGATTTAACGAGAAGTGCGCCAAAGCCTTTTGCTTGGCGCTACTGCGCATCGCCATGACGGAAGGCAGAAAGTGCCACGTGATGCTGTTTTCAACCGGCGTGATCCACTACGAGCTTACGTCGGGAACGGGAATTTCAGAAACCGTACGTTTCCTTAGCCAGCGTTTTAAGGGGGGAACCGACCTGGCGGGCTGCCTGCTGCAAACGCTCGAAAAAATAGAAGAAAAAGAGTGGCAGGACGCAGATATTGTCGTGATATCAGACTTTATAGCCCAGAGGCTGCCTGAAAATTTGGCCCTAAGGCTGATTGAAAAGCAGAAAAAAAGCGGCCACCGCTTTCACGCAGTGGCCATGTCTAAACACGGTAAGCCCGGCGTTATGAAAACCTTCGACCACATCTGGCGGTTCGAAACCGAGCTTGGTCAGCGGCTAAAGCGCCGCCTGTTTAGCCGTTAAAGCATACATTCTACAGCTTCGCGCTGCTCAGGCGTCCACACGCCGCACTGTACCTGTCCAATATGCTTTTGCTGTAGCAGTAGCATAACCAGGCGGGATTGGCCGATACCGCCGCCGATAGTTTGAGGCATTTCGCCGCGCAGCAGCGCCTGATGCCATTCCAACGCCAAGCGAGACTCGTCCTTCGTCAGCGCCAGCTGACGTTTTAGCGTTTCAGCGTCGACGCGAATACCCATGGAGGATATTTCAAACGCATCCTGAAGCGTCGGGTTCCAGACCAGAATATCGCCGTTCAGACCAAGCCCGTCTTCACCCGGCGTTGTCCAATCGTCGTAGTCAGGCGCGCGAATATCGTGCGACTCGCCGTGAGACAGCTTCCCACCAATACCGATAAGGAAAACGGCGCCCAGCTCTTTGGCGATTGCGCGTTCACGCCCTTTAGCATCCAGAGTCGGATAGCGCTGCAAAAGTTCTTCGCTGTGAACAAAGTGAATTTCTTCCGGCAGGAACGGCTTTAAGCCAAACTCGCGTTCAACGGCCGCTTCCGTTTCCTTAATTGCAGTATAAATAGTGCGTACCGTTTGCTTGAGATAGTCGGAGTTGCGCTCCGAATCCGTCATCACGCGCTCCCAGTCCCACTGATCGACGTAGACTGAGTGGATAGGGCTTAAACGATCTTCATCAGGACGCAGCGCCTTCATGTGGGTGTAGATCCCCTCTCCGGCAAGGAAACCAAAACGCCCCATCGTTTGACGCTTCCACTTGGCAAGCGAATGAACAACCTCGAACGTCGCTTCCGGAATAGCCTTTACCTTAACCTGAACGGCTTTCTCGCAGCCGGAAAGGTTATCCTGAGTACCGTCTCCCACGCGGCTCAGAATAGGCGCTTGAACCTCAACCAACCCGAGCTTTTGCTCAAGCTGACGTGAGAAGAACGATTTAACAAAGCTTATCTGTTGTTGTTTTTTAATAAATGGCTGTTTCATTGTGTTTGTCTCAATACGGTGACTTCGTTGATGAGTATTAAGCAACAAAACGGAGAGTAAATTCAATAATCATCAATAAATATAGCCACATTGGTTTTTATTAATCAATTTATAGGCTAGATTAATGATGAAACGATAAAAAAGAGGAAAAAAAATGGCCGATAATTACCAAATCGATAATTTGGATAGAGATATCCTCAACGAGCTCATGCAAAATGCTCGTGTTCCTTACGCCGAGCTGGCTAAAAATTTTAACGTCAGCCCCGGCACGATCCACGTCAGAGTAGAAAAGATGAAGCAGGCGGGGATCATTCTGGGCACTCAGGTTGAAATCAGCCCAAAAAGGTTGGGTTACGACGTTTGCTGCTTTATTGGCATCATCCTTAAAAGCGCTAAAGACTACCCGGCGGCGCTGGCCAAGCTGTCCAATCTTGAAGAGGTGGTTGAAGCCTACTACACCACGGGTCATTACAGCATATTTATTAAGGTGATGACCCGTTCAATTGACGGCCTGCAGCACGTACTTATCAACAAGATCCAAACGATTGATGAGATCCAGTCAACTGAAACGCTGATCTCGTTGCAAAACCCTATAATGAGGACGATCAGGCCATAGGCTATTTTTTAGTACCCACATTATCCACAGGTAGATCCCAGAGATTTCACCGCGTACAATGCACAAAACGCAGAGCTTTAAGAGATAACTCATGCCAGATATTACCCTCATTAGCGGCAGCACGCTGGGCGGCGCCGAATATGTAGCCGAACATCTAGAAGAAAAGCTGACTCAAGCTGGCTTTAGCACCGAAGTGCTGCACGGCGCAGAACTTGATGAACTTAGCAACGAAGGCATCTGGCTTATAGTTACCTCGACGCACGGCGCAGGAGAACTGCCGGACAACATTCAGCCGCTCTTTGAACAAATAGAAGAACAGCAGCCGGATCTAAGTCGAGTTGCGTATGGCGCAGTCGGGCTTGGCAGCAAAGAATACGACACTTTTTGTGGCGGAATAAAAACGGTCGATCGCATTCTTCAGGATAAAGGGGCTAAAAGGATCGGTTCACGGCTTGAGATCGACGTAACGGAACACGAAATTCCCGAAGATCCGGCCGAGGTGTGGCTGGATCTGTGGCTTAACGATCTAAAAGAAGCTGGTTTTTTAGCCAAATAAATGTGTATAACTCTATTGAAAACGCGAGATTATCCTGTAGTTATCCAAAGAACAACCGAGTTCCTTGGTTTCACATGTGGATAAATACATGTTTTGTACCCACGTTATGAAGAGCATGATCTCCTTTCTTCCACAAGAAAAGGATCCTTTCAATAATATGATCCTTAACGTGAAAAGATCCTTATCCACAGAGAGTGCGGATCCTAATAAAAGATCCAGTAAAGAGATCTTTAAATAAAAAGATCTTTCTTTATTTAAGACCGATCCATCGCGGTTGGACTAATCTTTAAAGTCGAGTAGAATCTGCGCCCCTGGACAGAATAATCCAGGCCGAAGATCGTTCGAACATCCCGAGGTGTCATACCATGTTTTATCCAGATTCCTTTGACGTCATCGTAATAGGTGGCGGTCATGCAGGGACTGAAGCCGCCATGGCAGCAGCCCGCATGGGTAAGCAAACTTTATTGCTCACCCACAATATCGATACGCTAGGGCAGATGTCCTGCAACCCGGCCATTGGCGGGATCGGTAAAGGACACCTGGTAAAAGAGATCGACGCGCTTGGCGGGTTAATGGCGCACGCCATTGACAAAGGCGGCATACAGTTTAGAACGCTCAACGCCAGCAAAGGCCCCGCCGTGAGAGCTACTCGCGCTCAGGCGGATCGCGCTTTGTATAAATTAGCCGTGCGTACGGCGTTGGAAAACCAGCCTAATCTGACTATTTTCCAACAGCCTGTTGAAGATCTTATCGTTGAAAACGACAGGGTTACCGGAGCGGTAACCAGAATGGGCCTGAAATTTAGAGCTAAGGCGGTTGTTTTAACGGTCGGAACTTTCCTTGACGGTAAGATCCACATCGGTTTAGAAAATTACAGCGGTGGTCGCGCCGGCGATCCGCCGTCAATTGGTCTTTCTCAGAGACTGCGAGAACTGCCTTTGAGAGTTGGACGGCTGAAAACCGGTACGCCCCCTCGCATAGACGCCCGCACTATCAATTTTGATATCCTTCAGCAGCAGCATGGAGACACGCCGGTACCCGTATTTTCATTCATGGGAAGTGCGGATGAACATCCAAGGCAGATCCCCTGCTACATCACGTACACGAATGAAAAAACCCACGAAACGATCCGCAATAATCTGGATCGTAGCCCAATGTATGCTGGGATCATCGAAGGGATCGGCCCTCGATACTGCCCTTCGATCGAAGACAAAGTCATGCGCTTTGCCGATCGCAATTCGCATCAGATCTTCCTGGAGCCGGAAGGATTAACCAGCAATGAGGTTTATCCTAACGGGATCTCAACCAGCCTGCCGTTTGACGTACAGATGCAAATCGTTCGTTCAATGACTGGCATGGAGAACGCAAGGATCGTACGTCCTGGATATGCTATTGAGTATGACTTCTTCGATCCGAGAGATCTCAAGCCGACGCTTGAAAGTAAGTATATTCAGGGCCTGTTTTTTGCCGGCCAGATTAACGGCACTACCGGTTATGAAGAGGCTGCTGCTCAAGGGCTTCTGGCTGGGTTAAACGCCGGACGGTTGGCGTCTGAGGAAGAGGGCTGGGCACCGCGTCGCGATCAGGCCTACCTCGGGGTACTGGTTGACGATCTTTGTACGCTGGGGACCAAAGAGCCCTATCGCATGTTTACCTCCAGAGCCGAATATCGGCTTCTGCTGCGTGAAGATAACGCAGACCTGCGTCTGACCGAAACGGGGCGGGAAATGGGCCTGGTGGACGATGCCCGCTGGGAACACTTCCTGCGCAAGCAGGAGAATATCGAGCGCGAACGCCAGCGTCTGCGAGACGTCTACGTTCATCCAACGATGCCGCAGGCTGAAGAAATTAATACGCTGTTGAAGTCTCCGCTTTCCAGAGAGGCTACCGGTGAAGAACTGCTTAAAAGGCCTGAAGTCAGTTATGCCTCCCTGACGACGCTGTCGCCGTTTGGCCCTGCGCTTGACGACGCCCAGGCGGCCGAACAGGTAGAAATCCAGGTTAAGTACGAAGGCTATATCGCTCGTCAGAAAGATGAGATTGAAAAGCATCTGCGTAACGAAAACGCCATTCTTCCCACTGATCTTGACTACCGTCAGGTGACCGGGCTGTCTAACGAAGTGTGCGCAAAGCTTAATGACCACAAGCCGACCTCTATCGGGCAGGCATCGCGCATCTCCGGCGTTACGCCTGCGGCGATCTCTATACTTCTAATCTGGTTGAAAAAGCAGGGAATACTGCGGAAAAGCGCTTGAGGATATGGCTTTGGAAAATCGTTTTAACCGCCTGTTGGCTTCTGCCGGAATGGCCCTTACGGATGAACAAAAACAGCGGCTTTTAGCCTACGTTGATCTACTCAACAAGTGGAATAAGGCTTACAACCTGACTTCGGTCAGGGATCCGCAAGAGATGCTGGTTCGCCACATTATGGACAGCATCGTGGTTAACGCCCACCTTACCGGGGAGTGCTTTATTGACGTAGGCACAGGTCCGGGCCTTCCCGGCATCCCGCTGGCGATCGTCAGGCCTGAAGCCAGCTTTACCCTGCTTGACAGTCTGGGTAAGCGCATCCGATTTATCCGCCAGGTTGTTCATGAGCTTGGGCTGACCAACGTAACGCCCGTTCAAACACGGGTTGAAGAGTACTCAATCCCTGAAGGTTTTGACGGTGTGATTAGCCGCGCGTTCGCGTCTCTGGGGGATATGCTGAGCTGGTGTCGCCATCTTCCTGGAGATAATGGGCTGTTTTATGCCCTTAAGGGCGTGGTTTCAGAGGAAGAGCTAGCTGAAATTCCTGAGGGTTTTAGCGTTAAAGAGGTTATCAGGCTGGAGGTCCCGCAGCTGGACGGTGAGCGCCACCTGGTGGTGGTTAAAGCTCAAAAATGATGCGGCGCGAGTGTGACTCGCATCAGAATTTAATTAATTGTGCTTTAGCTACTTCTTTTCAATTTTAAAAAAACACGTTGTTTTTTATTTATTATTGCTACGTTTTTTAATTTACGTGTTAACAATTTTAAAACATAAATTAAACATATTCTTTAGGGCGAGAGCCTGTTGCTCATATTATCAACAGCTTCTCTTTCTTAAACTTCCCCTTAGCTTTCGGCATTGTTGAATCAATTCAGTCTATTGATTTTATATAAATTTATTAATAATTAACAAGATAAGTAACTATTTATGTTCCTTTTCGCTGAATTTATTTATGTGATTCCGTTCACAAAAAGATAATTATTCAATACAGAATTTTGTTTATTAGTAATAATAAGCGTCGTTTTGTTCAAGGCGGGTAAAAAGTGAATATTTGCATTTTTAATTATTTGTTCACTTTTTTGTTACCTAAGTGTGGAATAAACCGGATTTCCCCGTATAATTTAGCTGTCTTTTGCCGCTTGACTCCGGTCAACAAAGGCAGTTTTATACGGTACTTGTGTTTATAAAAAACGGACTTTTGATTTTTATAAAAAGCTAACGCTTGATAGAGATGATACGCCATGTCTGTAGCGCTTTATGATACCGTGATGGCCCGCAGACTGTTGTTGGTTCAGCTTGTCGTTGTTATCCTGTTTAGCGCCGTTTTTTGTATTAACAGTCAGAAATGGGCGATTTCCGCACTTTTTGGCGGGATGTCAGTATATTTGCCCAACGCGCTGTTTTTCCTCCTGACAAAATGGTGTCGGGGCGGGCCTCAGCAAGGGTATCTGGCGTGGCCGTTTTTTATCGGCGAGATAGCAAAGATAGCGATGACTATCGTACTATTGGTCGCTGCGTTGGCGGTATTCAAGGCTGAACCACTGCCCGTTTGTATAGCCTATCTGGCTGTGTTAGTTGCGCAAATAGTGGCGCCTATAGTGATAAATATTTTTCATAACTAGTTGATAATCAAGAGTGAGAGGCATCATGTCTGCATCAGGGGAAATCTCTACTCCACAGGATTACATTGGCCATCATTTAAACAACCTTCAGGTGGATTTACGCACTCTGGAGCTCGTTAAGCCAGGGGTGGATTCGCCAGGGTTCTGGGCGCTAAACATCGACTCGATGTTTTTTTCAATCGTTCTTGGTTTACTGTTTATCTGCATTTTCCGCAGCGTTGCCAAAAAGGCGACCAGCGGCGTTCCCGGTAAGCTTCAGTGCGCGGTAGAGCTTATTATTGGCTTTGTAAACGGCATGGTAAAAGAGATGTACCACGCCAAGAGCCGACTGATTGCTCCTCTGGCGCTGACCATCTTCGTCTGGGTTTTCCTGATGAACCTGATGGACCTGCTGCCTATCGATCTTCTGCCTTACATCGCTGAGCACGTGCTGGGGCTGCCCGCTTTACGGGTTGTACCTACTGCGGACGTCAGCGTCACGCTTTCCATGGCGATTGGCGTATTCTTCCTGATCATTATCTACACAGTGAAGATGAAGGGCTTAAAGGGGCTGTTTCACGATCTTGCCCTGCAGCCTTTTAACCACTGGGCGTTTATTCCCATCAACATCATTCTGGAAGGCGTAAGCCTGCTGTCCAAGCCGGTTTCTCTCGGCCTGCGACTGTTCGGAAATATGTATGCGGGTGAGCTAATCTTCATTCTGATTGCCGGGCTTTTGCCCTGGTGGTCACAGTGGTTGCTCAACGTTCCGTGGGCGATATTCCACATCCTAATTATTACGCTTCAAGCGTTTATATTTATGGTTCTGACGATTGTCTATCTGTCGATGGCTTCTTCTGAAGAACACTAATTTTCACAACCAACTGCTTAGTTTTAACTGAAATAAACTGGAGACTGTCATGGAAAACCTAAACACGGATCTACTCTATCTGGTTGCTGCAATCATGATTAGCTTTGCATCAATCAGTGCCGCGATAGGTATTAGTATTTTGGGTGGTAAATTCCTGGAAGGCGCCGCTCGTCAGCCGGATCTTGTTCCTCTGTTACGTACGCAGTTCTTCATCGTAATGGGCCTGGTCGACGCCATCCCGATGATCGCTGTAGGTTTGGGGCTCTATGTCATGTTCGCCGTCGCCGGATAACGTTCGGTGTCAACGGTACTGAAAACAAACCCATTTATTCACTTTAAAAGAGGCATTGTGCTGTGAATCTTAATGCAACAATCCTCGGCCAGGCTATAGCGTTTGTCCTGTTTGTCTGGTTCTGCATGAAGTACGTATGGCCCCCCATTATGGCGGCCATCGAAAAGCGTCAGAAAGAGATTGCTGACGGCTTGGCTTCTGCAGAGCAGGCTAAGAAAGACCTGAGCCTAGCGCAAGCCAACGTGACCGACCAGATGGCCCAGGCGAAAGCCGAAGCGCTGGTGATTATTGAACAGGCTAACAGGCGCAAGACGCAGATCGTTGAAGAGGCCAAGGCCGAAGCCGAACATGAGCGTGAAAAAATTCTTGCTCAAGCGAAGGCCGAAATCGACGCGGAGCGCAAACGCGCCCGTGAAGAGCTGCGCAAACAGGTGGCTATGCTGGCGATTGCCGGCGCCGAGAAAATTATCGAACGTTCCGTGGATGAAGCTGCCAATAGCGACATCGTTGATAAACTGGTCGCTGAACTGTAAGGAGGGAGGGGCAGATGTCTGAATTTATTACTGTAGCTCGCCCCTACGCCAAAGCAGCTTTTGACTTTGCCGTTGAGCAAAACGCGCTGGATGACTGGCAGCAAATGTTAGTATTTGCCGCTGAAGTCAGCCGCAATGAACAGGTCCACGGTTTGTTGTCCGGCGCTATCGCGCCGGAACACATGGCGGAAACTTTTATTGCGGTTTGCGGCGAACAGCTCAACGAGAATGGCCAAAATCTGATAAAGGTCATGGCTGAAAATGGACGTTTAATCGTGCTTCCTGACGTGCTAGAACAGTTTATTCAGCTGCGCTCGGAACAGGAGTCCACCGTTGATGTGGAAGTGACCTCTGCCGCCGCTCTGAGTGACGACCAGCTGGCAAAGATTGCCGCTGCGATGGAAAAACGTTTGTCGCGCAAAGTTAAGCTAAATTGCAAAATTGATAAGTCTGTTATCGCCGGCTTCATTATTCGCGCAGGCGATATGGTGATCGACGACAGCGTACGTGGTCGTCTGGATCGTTTAGCAGACGTCTTGCAGTCTTAAGGGGACTGGAGCATGCAACTGAATTCCACAGAAATCAGCGAACTGATCAAGCAACGCATTGCTCAGTTCAACATGGTGAGCGAAGCTCACAATGAAGGTACTATCGTTTCCGTCAGCGACGGAATCATCCGCATTCACGGTCTGGCCGACGTTATGCAGGGCGAAATGATCGCGCTGCCAGGCAACCGTTATGCTATCGCACTCAACCTTGAACGTGACTCCGTCGGCGCCGTCGTTATGGGTCCATATACCGACCTTGCTGAAGGCATGAAGGTTAAGTGCACCGGCCGTATTCTTGAAGTTCCGGTCGGCCGCGGCCTGCTGGGACGCGTAGTGAACACGCTGGGTGAGCCGATTGACGGCAAAGGCCCCGTAGAGCACGACGGATTTTCTCCCGTTGAAATGATTGCGCCAGGCGTTATCGAGCGTCAGTCGGTCGATCAGCCGGTTCAAACCGGTTATAAGGCCGTTGACTCCATGATCCCAATCGGTCGCGGTCAGCGTGAGCTTATCATCGGCGACCGTCAGACCGGTAAAACCGCGCTGGCTATCGACGCTATCATCAACCAGCGTGATTCCGGCATCAAGTGTATCTACGTGGCTATCGGCCAGAAGGCGTCAACTATCGCTAACGTGGTGCGCAAGCTGGAAGAGCACAACGCGCTGGCTAACACCATCGTCGTCGTTGCTTCCGCTTCCGAATCCGCCGCGCTGCAATATCTGGCTCCGTACGCCGGCTGCGCTATGGGCGAATACTTCCGCGACCGCGGTGAAGACGCGCTGATTATTTATGATGACCTGTCTAAGCAGGCCGTAGCCTATCGCCAGATCTCCCTGCTGCTGCGCCGTCCGCCAGGACGTGAAGCGTTCCCGGGCGACGTTTTCTATCTCCACTCCCGTCTGCTGGAACGCGCTGCGCGCGTTAACGCCGAGTACGTTGAAGCGTTTACCAAAGGCGAAGTGAAGGGGCAAACGGGCTCGCTGACCGCGCTGCCGATCATCGAAACTCAAGCGGGTGACGTATCTGCGTTCGTACCGACCAACGTTATCTCCATTACCGACGGTCAGATCTTCCTTGAGTCTAACCTGTTTAACGCGGGCATCCGCCCGGCGGTTAACCCGGGTATCTCCGTATCGCGCGTAGGCGGTGCGGCTCAGACCAAGATCATGAAGAAGCTGTCAGGCGGCATTCGTACTGCGCTTGCACAGTATCGCGAGCTGGCGGCATTCTCTCAGTTCGCTTCAGACCTGGACGATGCAACCCGCAAGCAGCTGAGCCACGGCCAGAAAGTGACTGAACTTCTCAAGCAGAAGCAGTATGCGCCGATGTCGGTCGCCGCTCAGTCTCTGGTGCTTTATGCGGCAGAGCGCGGCTATCTGGAAGACGTTGAGCTGGAAAAAATCGGTCGTTTTGAAGAGGCGCTGTTAGCCTATGCTTTACGCGACCACGCTGAGCTTATCGAGAAGATCAACCAAACCGGTGGTTACAACGACGAAATCGAGGCCGGCCTGAAGGCTATCCTTGATACGTTCAAAGCCACTCAGTCTTGGTAATAATCCTGCGGCCTGAAAGGGCCGCCAGGTTATGAGGAGAATCTAATGGCCGGCGCAAAAGAAATACGTAGCAAGATCGGAAGCGTTCAAAACACGCAGAAGATCACCAAAGCGATGGAGATGGTTGCCGCGTCCAAAATGCGTAAATCGCAGGATCGGATGTCGGCAAGCCGTCCTTACGCCGAGACGATGCGCAAAGTGATCGGTCACCTTGCGCTGGGGAATCTTGAGTATAAGCATCCCTATCTGGAAGAGCGCGAAGTTAAACGCGTAGGCTATCTGGTCGTTTCTACCGACCGCGGCCTGTGCGGCGGTTTGAACATCAACCTGTTCAAAAAGCTGCTGTCTGAAATGAAAGAGTGGAGCGATAAGGGCGTAAGCGTCGATTTGGCGCTTATCGGTTCTAAAGGCGCCTCTTTCTTTTCATCGGTAGGCGCGAACATCGTCGCTCAGGTCACGGGCATGGGGGACAGCCCCTCGGTCTCTGAACTGATTGGCCCGGTGAAGGTGATGCTTCAGGCTTACGACGAAGGGCGTTTGGACAAGCTGTTTGTGGCGAACAACCACTTTGTAAACACCATGTCTCAGTCTCCTGAAATCCGGCAGCTGCTTCCGCTGCCTCCTTCTGAAGACGAAGAGATCAAAAGCAAGACCTGGGACTATCTCTACGAACCCGATCCGAAGCCGCTGCTCGATATGCTGCTTCGCCGTTACGTAGAATCTCAGGTTTACCAAAGTGTTGTAGAAAACCTTGCCAGCGAACAGGCAGCACGAATGGTGGCGATGAAGGCCGCAACCGACAACGGCGGCGAGCTGATTAAAGAGCTTCAGTTAGTTTATAACAAAGCGCGTCAGGCCAGCATCACTCAGGAACTCACCGAGATTGTCTCTGGGGCTTCGGCGGTTTAAGGCTTGGTTTAGGAATTACGTAGAGGATTCAAGATGGCTACTGGAAAGATTATCCAGGTTATCGGCGCCGTAGTGGACGTCGAATTCCCGCAAGACGCCGTACCGAAAGTGTACGATGCGCTTGAAGTTCAAATTGATGCCAAGCTGGTTCTGGAAGTTCAACAGCAGCTCGGCGGCGGTGTTGTTCGTTGCATCGCGATGGGTACTTCAGACGGCTTAAGCCGCGGTCTGGACGTGCTCGATCTGGAACACCCGATTGAAGTACCGGTGGGCAAAGCGACGCTGGGCCGCATCATGAACGTGCTTGGTCACCCTATCGACATGAAGGGCGACATCGGCGAAGAAGAGCGTTGGGCTATTCACCGCGCAGCGCCGAGCTACGAAGACCTGTCGGGCGCAACCGAGCTGCTGGAGACCGGCATCAAGGTTATCGACCTGATTTGTCCGTTCGCCAAGGGCGGTAAAGTCGGCCTGTTCGGCGGCGCCGGCGTAGGTAAAACCGTAAACATGATGGAGCTCATTCGCAACATTGCGACCGAGCACTCCGGTTACTCCGTGTTTGCAGGCGTAGGTGAACGTACCCGTGAAGGTAACGACTTCTACCACGAAATGACTGAATCCAACGTATTGGACAAGGTGTCGCTGGTATATGGTCAGATGAACGAGCCGCCTGGAAACCGTCTGCGCGTAGCGTTAACGGGCTTGACCATGGCGGAGAAGTTCCGTGATGAAGGCCGTGACGTTCTGCTGTTTATCGACAACATTTACCGCTATACCCTGGCCGGTACGGAAGTATCCGCACTGCTGGGCCGTATGCCTTCAGCCGTAGGCTACCAGCCGACTCTGGCTGAGGAAATGGGCGTGCTTCAAGAGCGTATTACCTCTACCAAGACGGGGTCTATCACCTCCGTTCAGGCCGTATACGTTCCTGCGGATGACTTGACCGACCCGTCTCCGGCGACCACCTTCGCCCACTTGGACGCAACGGTCGTACTGAGCCGCCAAATCGCCTCTCTGGGTATTTACCCTGCGGTTGACCCGCTAGATTCCACCAGCCGTCAGCTGGATCCGCTGGTTGTGGGTCAAGAGCACTATGAGTGCGCACGCGGCGTTCAGTCAATTCTTCAGCGCTATCAGGAACTGAAGGACATCATCGCCATTCTGGGTATGGATGAACTGTCTGAAAGTGATAAGCTGGTGGTATCCCGCGCGCGTAAAATTCAGCGCTTCCTGTCTCAGCCGTTCTTCGTAGCGGAAGTGTTCACCGGTTCTCCGGGCAAGTACGTCTCGCTGAAGGATACTATCCGCGGCTTTAACGGCATCATGAGCGGTGAATACGACCACCTGCCTGAGCAGGCGTTCTACATGGTCGGCTCTATCGATGAAGCCGTAGAAAAGGCCAAGAAACTGTAAGCGTTGACAGGAGGGCTACATGGCCGTATCAACATTCCATCTGGACGTCGTCAGCGCCGAAAGCAGCCTGTTTTCCGGCGAGGTGCAGAAGATCCAGGTGACGGGGAGTGAAGGCGAACTGGGGATTTATCCCCGCCATATTCCCCTGCTCACAGCCATCAAGCCGGGTCTGATTCGTATCGTTAAGCTGGACGGTGAAGAAGAGTTTATCTATCTGTCGGGCGGCATTCTCGAAGTTCAGCCGACCGCCGTCACCGTTCTGTCCGATACGGCTATTCGCGGGCAGGATCTTGATGAAGCTCGGGCATTGGAATCCAAGCGTAAAGCGGAAGAGCACATCCGCAATTCGCACGGTGATATCGACTACGCGCAGGCATCCGCCGAGCTGAGCAAGGCGATTGCGAAACTTCGCGTTATCGAATTGACCAAGAAGCTGATGTAAAGCGCTGCGTTTGTTTTCAGTAATAAAAGCCGGTCTTAACGTCAGACCGGCTTTTTTATCGGCATAATAAGGAAATTATCCGATGAAAAGATGGCAATTGTTACTCATCCTTCTGCTGTGCGCAGTGGCTGCCATTTTCATCTATCGTTATGTAACAAGCGATGAAGGGGCGGGATTAATGCCGGATGAACACACTGAACCGTTTCCCGACGGGGCTCAAATAAAAAGAGAAATCCGACCGGGCGATCGCCTGTTTATCCGAATTCTCAAAGCCGAAGACAAGCTGGAACTGTGGTACAGCGACGGTGTCCATCCGTTCGATAAGTATAAAACTTACACTATCTGCACCTATTCCGGCGGCCTTGGTCCGAAAAAAGCCGAAGGCGACGGCAAGAGCCCGGAAGGATTTTACGCTACAAATAGGGGGCTGCTTAACCCAAACAGCCGCTACCATCTTTCGTTTAATATCGGCTACCCCAACGCTTACGATAGGGCCAACGGTTTTACCGGCAGCTTTATTATGGTCCACGGCGGCTGCGCGTCAGTGGGCTGCTATGCGATGACCGATCCTATTATTGAAGAGATTTACGGGCTGGTGGAGCAGGCGCTGGACGGCGGGCAACGAAGCATTCCCGTTCATATTTTTCCGTTCGCCATGACGGATAAAAACTTAGAGCGCTATCGGAATGCTCCTGAGTATCCTTTCTGGATGATGCTTAAGCCTGGTTATGACTACTTTAATAAAAATCGCCAAATTCCCGTCATTGGCGTTGAAAATAAGCGCTACAGGCTAATTGAACGACCCGTTGGCTAAAGGGATAGGATCACAGCATCCCCTTAGTCCGTTCACTTAAAAAATCCAAAAAGCAGGTAATGCGCGCCGAGAGCTGGGTATTGCGGTAGTAAACGGCATTAATCGGCTGCATGGCGTCAACCCGCTTTTCCGGCAGTACTTCTACCAAATCTCCCTGCTTTCTGTCCTGATGGGTCATGAAGTCTGAAAGGCAAACCAGCCCTTCGCCCTTGATGGCCAACTGCCTGATAGTTTCTCCGCTGGAGGCGCTAAGCGTAGGAACTATTTTCAGCAAATGCCCGTTTTCGTCGTTAAAGGGCCATTCGTTAAGCCGGTCGACGTGGGCAAATCCTAAAAGCCGATGCCCGGCGAGGTCGGCAACGTCATTAATCGGGGGCGACTTCGTCAGGTAATCGGGGCTGGCCAGCACCCTACGGCGGCTAACGCCCAGATGTCTGGCGTGTAGCGTTGAGTCCTGAAGCTCGCCGATGCGAATGGCAATGTCGGTTTTTTGCTCCAGCAGGTCGATAAAGCGATCGTTAGTGTTCAATTCCAGCGTAATCTGCGGATAGAGGCGGCAAAAGTCGCCGACGATAGGCACGATGGAGTGCGACATAAAGGGAGCTGCCGCATTGATGCGCAACAGGCCCGAGGGCTGCTGGCGTCGAACGGCCATGTGGTCTTCCGCTTCATCGACAGCTTCAAGAATTTTTCTTGCGTGGATAAGAAACGCTTCTCCCTCTTCCGTCAGGGCCAGCCTGCGCGTGGTTCTGTTAAGCAAAGACGTTCCCAATTTATCCTCCAGCCGACCCAGCGCGCGGCTAATGCCGGATACCGTTTGGTTAAGCCTGGCTGCCGCTTTGGTAATGGAAAGGCAGTCGACGACGGTCACAAAAGCCTGAAGTTCTTCCAGCGTGGTTTTCATAAGAAGGCCTGATAAGTGGAGATATCTCTATCTTATTTAAGCGACTTCTTTAAATAAACAGAAAAAACATTACCTTTACACACTCTTTTATTACAGGAACTTATGGATAATCAGATACTCCAATCTATTAGTTGGATCGCCGTTTATTAAGGAATGTACGATGTCTGATATCAGGGTAAGCGCTTCTTCTTTGACGCAGGCCGATGATTTGGCTAATTTTGATACGCCCTATTTATCCATAGATTCGCGGCTTAACGGACTTTTTCTCTCTGCTATGCAGGAGGCGGACGATTGGCACCGCCACCATAATGAAGCCTATGCGATGCTCTATGACGCGCATTTTCAACCAACGATTCCCGTTGCGCTGTTTAAGTCAACCGATCTGGCGACGCCGGTCGCAGACGAAGGGCAGTGGCTGACCAGCTCAGGTACGGGAAGCGGGCGAAAGACAAAGGTATTTTTTGACGTCCACAGCCTGTCTAGAATTCAGCGGGCAATGACCCATCTTTTTATTGCTAACGGCCTGGTCTCCCAGACTCCCTCCCGTTTTCTTTTGCTGTCTCCCGATCCGGCAAAAGGGGATAAGGCCGGGTACGCAACGGCGTTTTTAAAGTTTACCGCCTGCGCGCCGATCTCTGAATGCGTATTTGCCGTCAGCGACGAGGGGCATTTAGACACCGAATTAGCCTGGAATACCTTAAAACGCTGGGCAAGCGATCCTGCACCAATTTATATTTTTGGCCTGACGGTGTTTTTTGAGCACCTGTGTCTGAGCAGGCCGCAGGCCTTTACGCTAAGCGCATCGGTTCGCGGCCTGACCGGCGGCGGTTGGAAGGGGATGACGCAAAGCCTCAGCCGAAAAGAGATTGTGTCCGGGCTTGCGGAAACGCTGGACTCTCCCCTTATCGATATTCGCGATATTTACGGCATGACGGAACATCCCCTGCACTACATCAGCTGTCGAGAAGGCCATTTCCACCAGCCGGTGTACGCAAGATTCACCGTGATTAATGCTAGCGGATACGGCGCGCAGGCGGGGGAAGCGGGCCTTATTCGGTTGGAGAATCCTTTCTTCGCCTCTCTGCCGTCCCACAGGCTTTTGACTGAGGACGTTGGCGAATGGAACGAAGGCTGCGCCTGCGGCCTTCCTGGTCGCTTTTTACGCTATATCGGCAGAAGCACCTCTTCGGAAGGCACCTGCGCGGCTCAGGCTCTATGAACGACGAGCTTCAGGCGCGGCTTGTAAAGGTCAAACGTTGGCTCAAAAGCGTTGAATTCAGTGACTGGCTATTTTCCAATGATCCGGACACGCAGGCCTTTTGCCGCTCGCGCATAGCAAAACTGGCATCGTCTGACTGGCTTGAACGGAAGCTTTGCGGCGAGCTGGGCGATCGCACCTGGCGTGCGCCCTATCGGCTGCTGTTGGTTATCTCTGAAACCGATCCATTGGGTACGCTGGAAGGCTTTCTTGCCGCCTACCTTATCGGCAGTCGAATAAGAATTAAGGCCAGAGGCTCTTTGCCGCTGCTTGAGGCGCTGCGCCAGGCGCTGGATCTAAGTGAAAGCGAGTGTGAAATAGCTGACTGGCAAAGCCAAAGTCAGGATGACGCCCGCCTGCTTGATGGCGTAGATGTGGTTCTGCTGGCCGGCGGCGATTCGCTGATTCGCCACTATCGCGCCGTTGCCCCCGCGCACGTCAGGCTTGTCGAACTGGGGCCTAAGCTCAGCGCAATGGCTATTCTGGGAGATGCGCTTCCCCCTGTTTCTCACATACTGACGGACGTCTGCCTGTTTTTGCAGGGCGTTTGCAGCTCCCCGCGCTTTATCGTGGTGGAAAAGCAGCGTATGGCTGAGAGGCTGTTTGACGAGCTGGCTTCGCGCCTTGACGCCCTTCCCCGCCTGCCCGACGACGTGCGCCTTGGGCAGCTTGCCAAGGCAAAAGTGCTTTATTTCCAATCTCTGCTGAGCGGCGGTATGTTTAAAGTAAGCTACAGCGAAGCGTCGGGATGGGGAGTAACGCTCAGCGGCGAACTGTCGCCCGATATTTGGCTGCCTACGGGCATATCTATCGTTTATGGAGACGTAGGCCGCCATCTGGAACAGGCGCACGACCGTTGGTTTGGCCAGCTGCAAACGTTGGGCTACTGGGGAACGGAAAGCGCGCTGCGCTATGGGGGATTTACCCGCTACTGCCCCGTTGGAAAAATGCATATGCGCTCAGCCACTGCGCCGCGCGACGGCGTGTTCACGCTAGCGGCGCTGGTGACCTTTATTGATGAGGAAAATGAATGACGGCGACAGGGAACGGGTCAAACGTGTTTGTTACCGGCGGAGCCGGATTTATCGGATCGTATTTACTGAATGAATTACACCGACGGGGATATCGGATAACGCTTCTGGTGCGTTCTGCACAAAGACCAAAAATAGACGGTCGTCCCGATTTACCTTCGAGCGTTGAGTTAGCGGTAGGAGATCTCCTCCGGCCGGAAAGCTATCGCCATCGCCTTGCGGGCCATCAGGCGCTGGTGCATCTGGCCGCCGACTATCGCGTTGGGCTGCCGGCCACTCGCCGGGCAAGGCGCGCCATGTACTACACCAACGTGGTGGGAACGCAGACGCTGTTTGACGAAGCGGAAAGGGCGGAAATTCCCCACATGGTTTACGTTAGTTCAACCGCTGCGCTGGGTGAAACGCACGGCCAGCTGCCGAATGAAAGCTGGCGGCATAACGGCATTTTTCGCAGCTATTATGAAGAAACCAAACACATCGCCCACGAGCTGGTGGCCGAGCGCCAGCGGCTCGGCATGCCGGTCAATATCGCCATTCCCGGCGGCGTATTCGGCCCTGGAGACGGCAGCATTCTGAGCCAGACCGTCGACGCCTTCTATAACGGAAAAATACCCTTTCAGGTGGAAACCGCCAGCCGCTTTCAGCTCTGTCGCGTCGACCGGCTTTGTGACGGATTGACTAAGCTGCTTTCGCCGGAAATTCAGCGACAAACGTTTCTGTTTACCGGTGAGGATTTTTCTATGTCGGAGATTTTTACTCTGTTGGCTAACGCCTCGGGGAAGAAAATACCGGCCGCGAAAGGCATCTCTTCACTTAAGTGGCTTGCGCAGGCCATGGACGCTCTTTCTGCTTTCGGTTTCTCGATGCCTCTGTCTAAAGAGGCGCTGAGAGTTATGGACGGCAGCACCTATACGTACAGTTCCGAAAGGGCTAAACGAGAGCTGGGCTGGTCGGCGGGCGATCCCCGTCAGGAGCTGATGGACTACCTTCGGCATCGGGCCGAGAAAGTGAAAGGTTAAATAAACGGGAATGAAAGCAACGTTAAAAAGCCCTTGGGGAAACGTGAGCGTCGAACTGGAAAACGCCCAGCTGATGTGCATACGCGGCGACACCGACAGGGCGGTCTTTTTTGGTCAAGGCTACGGTACAGCCCGGCTGCGCCTGTGGCAGCTTGACCTCTCACGGCGGGTCGCCAGCGGACGATTGGCGGAAATTCTGGGCGACGCGGCGCTGAGAACCGACGTTTTTCAGCGCCGACTGGGATTAACCGAGCTGGCGAAACGGGCGCAAGCCACCGACGCCTCGGCCGCTCCCGATTCCTGGCAGGGGCAGCAGTATCAGCACGTACAGTCTTATATCGACGGCATAAACTACGCGCTTGAGAGCGCTAAAGCCAGGCCCGCCGAAAGCTGGCTGCTCGGCTATCGCATTGCGCCGTTTAGCGTAACGGACGCCTACCTTCTGGCGCAGCTAAAATATTTTATCAACTCGGCCTGGCAGTATGAGCTGTTTCATACCCGACTGGCGGGCAAGCTGACGCAGGAGCAGCATCGACAGTTGTTCACCACCTTTAGCGAAGAGGGAAGCCGAATATCTCCCCTGCCGCTGGACGCCGAAGGCCAGTGGCTGCCGATGGTGGAAAAGGCGCTGAAAGACGGGCTGTCGGGCCTGAGTTATTTGGGCATGTCGTCGCCGGATACCGGCTCCAACGTTATTGCCGTCAGCGGGCGGCATACCGCTTCCGGCAAGCCTATATTAGCGGCCGATCCGCACATGGGGTACGTTAACCCCGGGTTTAACCTGCTGTGCAAGCTGGTAAGCGACGAAGGGCTGGACGCCATCGGCTCGCACTTTCCCGGCGCGCCGGGGATTATCGTTGGCCGCAACCGGCACGCGTCTTGGGGGATGGTAGGCATCATGGCGGACAATCAGGATCTGTTTTTCGGCCAAATAGATCTGGAGGCCGGTAAAGTGAAAACCGCCGACGGCTGGGTGGCGTTAACCGAAGAGAAACAGCTGATTGCCCGTAAGTCCGGCAGCGTTCACGAATTTATCGCCAGAGGCTTTTCTGAAGGCCGCCTGCTGATGGAAAAGGGCAACTACGGCCTGTTTCTGCGCTGGCCTGCGCTTGAGAAACCGGACGGCGACATCACCTTTCACGCGCTTTCCAAGTGCCACGACTGGCAAAGCTTTCGCGACGCCCTTTCCCGCGTCAACAACTCGCCGATGATGGTGGGCTATGCGGACGTTCACGGCGATATCGGCCTTCAGGCGATGGGCATGATCCCAAGACGGCTTTGCGATATGGGAAGCCTGGTGATGGACTTAACCAATCCCGACCATCAGTGGCGGGGCTACGTGCCGTTTGACCAACTCCCCTCAAGCCACAATCCGCCGGAGGGCTACGCGGTATACGCCAACCAGTACAGCGACGCGCTGTTTAACGGGCGTCAACCGCTGTCAAACCGCTGGCATTCTCCCAGCAGGGCAAAGCGCGTAGCCGAACTGATCCGCGCCACGTCAAAGCATACGGCACAGACCCTGGCAGCCGTTCAGGACGACAAAGTGGACTATTTCGCCCGTCAGGCGCTGCCGGTACTTTTACCCTATCTGACCGTCGAATCACCGCTGTCTCAATGGGACGGCGATACCCGGCGGTTGGAATGCGCGCGGCTGTTTGATCAGTGGATCCAGCACCTGATGGATAACGTGCTGGCAAAGGCCCTGAAGCGGGGCGCCAGAGCGCTGTACGCTGATTTTTGGCCGGGCTGCCGCTGGAATCTTATAATGATATTGAAAGAGCACCTGTCCGCGTGGGGATTTGAGCAGGAAAGCGTCGCCGCTCTGGTACAGGAGTCGTACGACAAAGCGCTTATCAGTAGCGCAAAAATGACGGCGCCCTGGGTGGAATATCAGCACACGATTAAGCGTCCCGGATGGTTAAAAAAACTGCTGACCGGGCGCTATCCCTATCAGGGCGGCAACCGCGAAACGGTGCACGCCACCAGGCAAAACGCCGACTTTCTTACCCAGTCGCAGTCCAGCCCCGATGGCCAGCTGGTCAGTAAGCCCTATACCTTCGGTCCGGGATTCAAGCTGATAAGCGATATGGAAAGCGCGGGGGACATTCACTATATGACGAACATGCCCGCCGGCGGTTCGCCGTTTTTCTGGCGTTTAGGGCCGACGCTTTCTCGTTGGCAAAAAGGACTGCGCTTTATTGCGCGTGTCGACAATAAATAGAATATTTACTGGAGCAAAAGGGAACTTAATAATGGCCAGAAAACAGTGGCAGCAAACCGGATACCCCGCCAGGCTATGGCGCCCATTAGCGGACAACGCCATTCGCTGCGAGCTTTGCCCGCGTTCGTGCAAAATTATCCCGGGCCGCACCGGAACCTGCCGCATGCGCCGCAATGAAAACGGTTCGCTCGTTAGCCTGAACTACGGCAAGTCGGTCCCCATGACGCAGGAAAGTATCGAGACCGAGGCCGTTTACCACTATGCGCCGGGGGAGAAAATCCTCTCTTTGGGCAACATCGGCTGCATGCTGCACTGCGACTTCTGCCAAAACTGGACTACCAGCCAGGCGCGCTACGTTCAGGACGACAACGTGATGTACTACAGCCCGGAAGACGTGGTGAACTATGCCCTCAAGCACAATATCCGCGTACTGTCGTGGACCTATAACGATCCGGTCGTTTGGCACGAATTCGTGATGGAAACGGCGAAGCTTGGGCGCGAGCGCGGGCTTAAAAACCTCTATAAAAGCGCCTTTTATATCAGCGAAAAGGGCATTGATGAACTGCTGGGCGTAATGGATATTTTCAGCATTTCGCTCAAATCAATGCAGGACAGCTTCTACCGCAAGCATACCGGCGGCAGGCTTGCGCCCATTTTAGACGGCATCAAGCAGGTCTATGACGCAAGAAAGGGCGGCAGCGGCCCGCATTTGGAAATATCCAACCTGTGCGTCACCGGGCGCAACGACAGCCTGACGGAAAGCCGCCGGGTGTCCGACTGGATGTTGAACCATCTGGATGAAGAGATTCCACTGCACTACGTTCGCTTTCACCCCGACTATCGCTATACCGACGTTGAACGCACCTCGATCCCCTTCCTTGAGCAGGCGAGAGTTAACGCGCTGGCCGACGGTATGCGCTATGTCTATTTGGGGAACGTATACGGCACGGACAGCGCCAACAGCTACTGTCCGGACTGCCAGACCCAATGGGTGAAGCGCAACGGGCTGGTGGCTCATTCGTTTCTTAAAGACGGCTGCTGCCCGAACTGCGGCAAGCGTTCACCCATCGTTCTTCCCTGGGGGGATAAAAATCCCCTCTCTGAAGGTATTCGCATCCCGGCCGACCTCTCCTGCTCAACCCATATGTTTCGCGGCGCCATACAGGCGTGCCATATTGAGCAAGATGAAGGAGCCACGCTCTATTACCAGTTCATCTCTTCAGACGGCCAGCCGGTGGGGGAGGTGGGAATGAACGGCTGCGCCCGCTTTATGCTGTCTAAAAGCGACGACAAGGCCGCGGGGATCCGGCTTTATCACCCTGAAAAGAGCGACATTCGGCTATTTGAAGTCTACGACCGCGCCCACTTCCCGGTAATGAGCGCTGAGCAGACGCAGGGCACCAGCGAAGACGTGCCGATTACCTTCCATCCGCTGCAAGGGCGCTAATTATGCCGATAAACTGGGGCTATGCGCTGGCGCGAGGGCAAATCATTGCCCAGCGGCTTAAGCGCGCCGACCTGAATAAAAAGGGCGAAAATCTGCCCGTTTTGTATCTGCCGGGCATTCTTGGCACTAAGCTGTACGACCGGCAGCAGCGAGTGCAAACCTGGGGCGACTATCGCGGCGTGTTTTTCAATCGGCCCGAGCACGCGGGCTATGAGTATGAAGACAGCGACACTCACCGCGCGCGGGTGCTGGCCAATGAGCAGCTGCACGCGTTTACCATTGTTCCGGGGCTGGTGCACACGCTGGTTACCGCAGAGCTTAAGCTGGTGCTCGAAGCGGCGCTGGGCTATCGGGAAGGGAGAGACCTGTTTTTTGTCGGCCACGACTGGCGGGCCGATCACCGCCATCTGGCGCTTAGGCTGGATGAGGAGCTTTCGCGCATTGCCGCGCTGTTTGGCCCCGAGCAGGAGGTTATCCTCATTGGGCAGTCGGCGTCAAACCTCGCCGTGCGCTATTGGCTTGCCACCACCACGGAGGAAAACCGCCGTCGGATAGCCAAGTGGTACGCGTTTGGCCCGCCGTGGCGAGGAACCTATCATGCGCTGTCGATGATGATGACCGGGTATTACCCGGCAAGCCGATATTTCCACGGCTTCACGCCGGACGATATCGCCAGCTATCCCAGCGCCTATCAGCTGCTGCCGTCGGACTTTTCGGCGGTAGACGGCAAAGGCAATCCGCTGCCGTCGTTTGATATTTACGATCCCGAATGTTGGAAGGCTTACCGCATGGGGCCCTATCGTGAAACGGGCAACGGCGTTTCTCCCGTCGCCGCTCGCACCAGGGCTGCGCTGGCGGGTAATTTGCAGAGGGCCAAAGAGTTTGCTTCTCGGGTACAGGGAGCGGACGCTTATCAATCTTCGGTGCCTCAGGTTTGGTTCTTGAGCGATAACAATCTGGCGGTAAAAACCGCCGTTTATGACGACAACGTCTGGCATCTTGAAGCGAAAGAGATAAAACGCCGCTATCCCGACAGGGCTTCGTCGCTTCTCGAACCAGGCGACGACCACTTGCCTTTGAGCAGGCTGCTTGACGAACGCTGTGGCCCCGTCGTTCGCGATGTTCACCACCAGCCGTGGGGGGAAAGCTTTGTGTACGTCAGTCAGGCAAGAACCCACAGGGCATTGATTAACCATACGCCGAACTTACAGTGTCTGGCTTTCGATCTGGCGGTAGAGCGCCTGAAGCGGCAATAGTCACTATTTTAATAGCGACTTTTTATTTGATAAGAAATAAGGGTTAACCCCGTGGAATAACGCGCGCCGTTTGGCCTATTCAGGGGCAAAAATCTGTCTCCGAACGCAGACAGTTTTTTTGCGGATTTCGCTGAATTGTCGTTTTTTTATCAGCCCTTATGGAACAAGGGCTGAGCGCGTTTCATGATTAAAAATAAGTAGCATTTTTATCGCCAAAAAGGTTTACTTTCGCCAGTTCAATTTATTTACAGGTTGTCTATGTCCAATTCTCAGCTCAGCGTAGTCATTCTCGCCGCCGGTAAAGGCACTCGCATGTATTCCGATCTTCCTAAAGTTCTACACTTATTGGCCGGTAAGCCGATGGTGCAGCACGTTATCGATACGGCATCCAAACTGGGGGCAAAGCAGGTTCATCTGGTTTACGGCCACGGCGGCGACGTGATGAAAGAAACGCTGGCCGGGCAGCCGGTTAATTGGGTTTTACAGGCCGAGCAGCTGGGAACGGGCCACGCCATGCAGCAGGCCGCGCCCTACTTTGCCGACGATGAAAATATTCTGATGCTGTACGGCGACGGGCCGCTGATTTCTGAACAGACGCTGCGTCGGCTGGTGGACGCCAAGCCCGAAGGCGGCATAGGCCTTTTAACGGTGAAGCTTGACGATCCGACCGGCTATGGCCGCATCGTGCGTGAAGGCGATAAAGTGGTTAGCATCGTTGAACACAAGGACGCCAGCGGCGAGCAGCGCAAAATTAACGAAATCAACACCGGCATTCTGGTCGCCAACGGGGCGGACATGAAGCGCTGGCTGAGCCAGCTGGACAACAACAACGCTCAAGGTGAATTCTACATTACCGACATTATCGGCTTGGCCCATCGCGAAGGCCGCCGCATTGAGGCGGTGCATCCGGCCCGCGTCAGCGAAACCGAAGGGGTTAACAACCGTCTCCAGCTTGCCCGCCTTGAGCGCATTTATCAGGCCGAGCAGGCCGAGCGCCTACTGCTGGAAGGCGTGATGCTTATCGATCCGGCTCGCTTCGACCTGCGCGGCGAGCTGGTCCATGGTCGCGACGTCGTGATTGATACCAACGTAATTATTGAGGGTCGAGTCGTGCTCGGAGACCGCGTGCGGATTGAAAGCGGCTGCGTGCTGAAAAACTGCGTGATTGGCGACGACAGCGTTATCAGCCCCTATAGCGTGATTGAAGACGCCGTTCTCGGCCTCAGCTGTACCGTTGGGCCGTTCGCCCGCCTGCGCCCTGGCGCAGAGCTTGAGGATGAGGCGCACGTCGGCAACTTCGTTGAAATGAAAAAGGCGCGTCTGGGTAAAGGCTCCAAAGCCGGTCACCTTTCCTACTTAGGCGATGCGGATATCGGCGATCGGGTCAACATCGGCGCCGGCACTATCACCTGCAATTACGACGGCGCCAACAAGTTTAAAACCGTTATCGGCGACGACGTGTTTGTCGGCTCCGACACCCAGCTGGTGGCGCCGGTCAGCGTCGCCAAGGGGGCGACCATCGGCGCGGGTACGACGGTAACGAAAGACGTGGGCGAAAACGAACTGGTGATAAGCCGGGTCGCACAGCGTCACATCACCGGCTGGCAGCGGCCGGTGAAGAAGAAGTAAAAGCAGATTTAAACTTATAAAAGCCCGCATAGCGACGGGCAATAATCCCCACTCTCTACAAGGCTCGGGGACGCCGGAAAATCCGGCACGTTTACTTTAACGTACGTAGGTCAAAGGCATCGCAGGGATCGGTAGACCGATCTCTTAAATCAGGAATAGAAACGATGTGTGGAATTGTTGGCGCAGTAGCGCAGCGAGACGTAGCGGAAATTCTGCTGGAAGGCTTACGCCGTCTGGAATACCGCGGGTACGACTCCGCCGGCCTGGCGGTGATTGACGGTGAAAACCACCTGCAGCGGGTTCGCCGTCTGGGTAAGGTTAAGTGCCTGAGCGACGCAGTGAGCGAGTATCCTCTGTCGGGCGGAACGGGCATCGCCCACACCCGCTGGGCGACCCACGGCGAGCCGTCGGAAACGAACGCTCACCCGCACGAGTCCGGCTTTATCGCCGTTGTGCACAACGGCATTATCGAAAACTACGAAACCCTGCGCGACGAGCTGATGAAAAAGGGCTACGTGTTCACCTCTGAAACCGATACCGAAGTAATCGCCCACTTAGTGCACGAAGAGCTGAAGAACCACGCAGAGATAAGCCTGCTGGAAGCGGTGCAGCGCGTGCTGAAGGTGCTGCGCGGCGCCTATGGTACGGCGATCGTCGACAGGCGCAATCCGGACGTTCTGGTCGCCGCCCGCTCGGGCAGCCCGATGGTGATAGGCCTGGGCCTTGGCGAAAACTTTATCGCCTCCGATCAGCTGGCGCTGCTGCCGGTAACCCGCCGCTTTATCTACATGGAAGAGGGCGACGTGGCTGAAGTGACCCGCCGCTCCGTGACGATTTTTGACAAGCAGGGCACGCTGGTTGACCGCCCGGCGGTAGAGTCCACCAGCCAGTACGATGCGGGCGATAAGGGTATCTATCGCCACTACATGCAAAAAGAGATTTACGAGCAGCCGCTGGCGATTAAAAACACCCTTGAAGGGCGCATCAGCCACGGGCTGGTTTCGCTGGAAGAGTTTGGCCCGTCGGCGACCGAGCTGCTGGAAAAGGTTCAGCATATTCAAATCGTCGCCTGCGGCACCTCTTACCACGCGGGCATGGTGGCCCGTTACTGGTTTGAAGCGGTCGCCGGCGTGCCGTGCGACATTGAAATAGCCTCCGAATTCCGCTACCGCAAGCCCGCGGTGCGCAAAGGCAGCCTGCTGTTAACGCTTTCCCAGTCAGGGGAAACGGCCGACACGCTGGCGGCGCTGCGCCTGTCTAAAGAGCTTGGCTATCTGGGCTCGTTGGCCATTTGCAACGTACACGGTTCCTCGCTGGTGCGCGAATCGGACATCGCGCTGATGACCCGCGCTGGCGCCGAAATCGGCGTAGCGTCGACCAAAGCGTTCACCACTCAACTTACCGTCCTGCTGCTGCTGGTGGCCCGCTTTGGCCGCCTGCACGGCATGAGCGAGCAGAAGGAAAAAGAGATCGTGCACGCGCTGCAGGCGCTGCCGAACCGCATCGACCAGCTGCTTTCTTTGGAAAAGTCCATCGAGCTTTTGGCGGAAGACTTCTCCGAGAAGCACCACGCGCTGTTCCTCGGTCGCGGCGATCAGTACCCTATCGCGATGGAAGGGGCGCTGAAGCTTAAAGAGATCTCCTATATTCACGCGGAAGCCTATGCGGCGGGTGAGCTGAAGCACGGCCCGCTGGCGCTGATTGACGCCGACATGCCGGTTATCGTAGTGGCGCCGAACAACGAGCTGCTGGAAAAGCTGAAGTCCAACATCGAAGAGGTGCGCGCGCGCGGCGGCCAGCTGTACGTGTTTGCCGAAGAGAACGCGGGCTTTGTCAGCGGTGAAGGCATGACGATTATCCCGCTGCCGCACGTGGAAGAAATCGCCGCGCCGATTTTCTACACCATCCCGCTGCAGCTGCTCTCCTACCACGTTGCCCTGATTAAGGGAACGGACGTAGACCAGCCTCGCAACCTGGCGAAGTCGGTGACGGTGGAGTAACAGGTATTTAAAAAAGAAAGAAAGTAAGACAGTGGCAAAGTAGTAAAGAAGTAAATCCGGCTATGTTTTTTAGAAGCATAGCCGGATTTTTTATTGAGCGCTTTTCACCCCAAGCTCCAAACAAACGTATGCTCCCCACACCCCGGCGCGGGCCGGTAGAGCGTAGCGATTCTTCCCAATCCTCCTTCCGGCAGCCCCTGTCCCGCTTCTTCCAGCAGATCGGCGGAGAGGATGCGGCGGCGGAACGACTTTTTCTCAATCGGCTTTTCCAGCAGCTCTTCAAACGCCTGCTGTAGCTGGGTCAGGGTAAAGGGTGCGCTGATAGCGTGGATGGGCAGCACCGTATAGGCGGTTTTGTTTTTAAGGCGTGTGCGAGCTTTATCCAGCAGCAGCGCATGGTCGAAGGCGAGCGTTTGCGCTTTGGCTTCATCAAAGGGCCACCAGCGGGCATCGGTGACGGTATCGGTGAACCCTTTCGCCTGCGCGTAGGGGATCAGCGCCATATACAGCGTAGTGACCGACCAGCCGCGCGGATCTCGCTCTGCGTTGCCGACGGTTTCTACCTGCTCTAAGTGCGGCGCTGCCGTTGATATAGTCACGCCGGTTTTTTCATTAAGCTTTCTCAGCGCGCAGGCGTGCAGGTCTTCGTCCAGCTGCTTATTGATAAACCCCCCCGGCAGCGCCCACATCCCCTTACAGGGAAAGGAACCCCGTTCTACCATCAGAATGTGGAGCCTGCCTGCAATCAGCGTAAAAATGGCGATATCAATGGAAAGCAGAGGAATGTCGTAATTGTGGATGCGATAGTTTGCCAGATACTCGCGTTCCGTCTGATACATAAGGGTTCCTCTACGTTGATGAATTGTGCTTGCTATATAGTGGCTATAAGCCAATAATAAGAGCATCGGGCGCCAATATCAAGGCGCGCTTTAATAAGCGAAGCGAAAGACGCCTCGCGATACCCCGTTTGCAAGGAGCTTGCAAGATGACGAAACCCTATGATTTCACCGTTTTTATCGGTCGCTTCCAGCCTTTTCACCACGGCCATCTGAAGGTGGTTCGCGAAGGGCTTAATCAGGCGGAGAAGATGATCGTGCTGATCGGCTCCGCCTGGGAACCGAGAAGCCCTCGCAACCCGTGGACCCACCAGGAGCGCGAAGAGATGATCCGCCGCTGCCTGACGCACGAGGAAAACGCCCGTCTGTTCTGCCTGCCTTTGATGGACGTCATGTATAACGACGAGCTGTGGGTGCGCAACGTTCAGTCGACGGTTAACGGATTAGTGACCGCTCACCATCTTTTCCCTCACCGCCCGGCTAAGGTGGCGCTGATTGGCCACAGGAAAGACAGCACCGGCTTTTATCTGAGCCTGTTCCCGCAGTGGTACAGCGTTAGCATTGACAGCGTGCGCGACATCAGCGCGACGCCCCTGAGGGAGGCCTTTTTTACCGATGAGCCCCGGCGGGTGGTTGATGAATTGGTTAGCGGCGAGATTTTACCGCCCCCGGTGGCCGACTATCTGGTGAGCTTTGCACAGAACGGTTCCGGCTATGGCCAGATTCACGATGAAATCACCTTCATCAAAAAGTATCGCGAAGCCTGGAAGGCGGCGCCCTATCCGCCAGTATTCGTTACCGTGGACGCAGTGGTTATCCAGTCCGGCCATATTCTGCTTATCGAACGTCGGGCCAGCCCCGGCAAGGGCCTGTGGGCGCTGCCGGGCGGCTTTGTCGATCAGGGTGAGCGCTTGCTGGAGGCCTGCTTAAGAGAGCTGCGTGAAGAGACCAAGCTCAAGGTGCCCGCGCCGGTGCTCAAAGGGTCTATAAGACAGCAGGGCGTGTACGATGCGCCCTACCGCTCGGCGAGAGGCAGAACCATTACCCATGCGTTCTACATTGAGCTTGCGCCCGATACCGCACTGCCGAAGGTGAAAGGAGGCGATGACGCCAAAGCCGCCCGCTGGGTGCCGCTCAGCGAGCTTGACCCGCAGGTGATGTTTGAAGATCACTACTTTATTATTCAGCACATGCTGGGGACGGGATAAAGAAATTCCGGGAAGCTTTCGCTTCCCGGAATCTTCTGAAATTACGCGTAGCCACCCATCTGAGCGCCGATCACCGCAATGCTGGAGAAGATAAACAGCCACAGCATGAAGCGCCAGCTGAAGCGGATCCAGTTGCCCCAGTCAACGCGGCATACGCCGAGTGTGCCCATTAGCGAAGCCGAGGTTGGGATAACCACGTTGGTAAATCCGTCGCCCAGCTGGAACGCCAGTACCGACACCTGACGGGTTACGCCAATCAGATCGCTCAGCGGCGCCATTAGCGGCATGGTGAGCGCCGCCTGACCGGAGCCTGACGGGACGAAGAAGTTAAATACGGACTGGAACGCGTACATGCACCAGGCTGCGAAGGAGTCGTGCATTCCGCTGATAGCGCCCGCCGTGCCGTTGAGTACGGTATTCAGCACGCTCGGATCGGTCGCGCCCGAACCGCTGATAAGCAGCATAATGCCCTTGGCGAAGCCGACCAGCAGCGCAGGGGCGATCATCACCGTTGCACCATCTTTAAACGCGTCGGCCGCATCGTTGGCCGTCATGTTGTTGAGCTTGAACAGCACGCCGATGACGGCGGCAATCACCCCCATGGCGAAAAACTGCCCGGCAATCTCCGGGATGTACCAGCCGTGAACCACTACGCCCCAAACGACCCACACCATAATGCCGACAATCGTCAGCAGCACCAGCCAGTAGCCCAAACCAAAGTCCGTCTTTTTAACCTGAGTTGAGCGCTCGCGAAAGTAGCTGTCGCTGTGGTAGCTGTAGGACTTTTCCGGCGCGCGCTTGATTTTGCGCGCGTAGGCCATGGTAAAGATGATGCCAAACAGCGTAAATCCGAGCCACAGGCCGATGCGTAGCGTCGAGCCGGACAGCACCGGCACGTCGGCGATCCCCTGCGCTATCACGACGCTAAAGGGGTTCATCCACGAGGTGGCGAAGCCGACCTGGGTGGCGACGTAGGTCACCATCACTGTCGTAATGCTGTCGTAGCCAAGCCTGACCATCAACGGAGCAATAATAATGGCGAAGGCAATCGCCTCTTCGCCCATACCGAACACTGCGCCCCCCAAAGAGAACAGGAAAAACATGGCCGGGATAAAAATAATTTCGTTGCCGCGGGTTTTATCGATAAGCCGCAAGATGCCGTTATCGATAGTGCCGGTTCGCATCACGACGCCGAACGCGCCGCCGATAACCAGCATAAACATGATGATACCGATCGCCGAACCGTACTTATCGCCGGAGGCCAGCCCTTCAAACGGGAAGTTAAGCAGGCCGACGCCATCGCCGCTGGCGAACAGCGCTATCTTCTTGAACACCGTCTGACCGGCGTCGTCGACGGAATAGGCAAAGGAGGTGGGGTCGATGACCTTACGGGTTTTTTCCACACCTTCGACCAGATAGTGAACCTCTTTAATCTGGAACGTGCCGACGGGGATGAAATAGGTCAGCGCCGAAACAAAAATGCCGATAAAGAAAATAATAATAAGCGTATCGGGCATTCTGCTGCGCTTATTGGCGCGGATGATGTCCGGGGAGTTGCCTTCTGGCGTTCCCTGATGTTGTGCGTTATCCATAGTCGTATTTTTTAGTTTAATTAGCGAAGGCGAGAATACTAATTAACCTGGGTTTTCACATCAAGGAAAAGGGAAGACAAATCTTCATTAATAAGAAAATTTAGAGAGAGATATGAAAACGGGAGCCAAAAGCCCCCGTTTATCAATAAAACGACCTAAGGCTAGAACTGCGCTTTTACTCCCAGCATAGCGCCGTAGGTGCTGTAGCTGTCTTTACCCATAATGCCGTTAACGTGTCCCCAAACCTGCCAGCCTTTGGCGATACTTTTTTGAACGCCGCCTTTTAGCTCATAGCTGTTATTCGGCACGCCGTCGCTCAGCTTCTCGCCATCGAAACGCTGGCTTCCCTGTGCGCTGTCGTTCCACCAGTTGACTTCCATAAAGGGTTGGATAGCTTCTTTTCCCGGCTTGCTGCGGCTGTAAAAGCGAGCGCCAAGCCGAGTCGTGAAGCCGTCGGCCTTGCCGTCGCTGATGCGAGTGCCGTTGGCGTCGTTAAAGTCGTCGGCGCGGTAGCGGCTGTAAATAACCTGCGCTTGAGGTTCCAGCATCCAGCTTAAGGTTTCGTTTTCATCGGCGTTGAAGGCGTAGCCTGTCTCAACGGAGGCGCTCAGGCCGCGGCTGTCATAGCTTTCTTTTGCCCTGCCGTTGCCCTGTACGCTGTTGTCGAACCAGCCGTATTGAACCCAGCTGTCGACGTAGGGGCCGCTGAGGGTAGACTGGTTGCCAAGCCAAGTGGCGTAGGCGCCGACGTGATAGCCCTCAACGGAGCCGCTGGCGGTGTTTTTAATGCTGCTGTTGGTGTAAGGCTTAAGGGAATTTTTGGCGTGAATAGTGCTGCGGCCGTATCCGCCCATCAGGCCCATAAACAGGCGTTCATCGCCGTTGGTCCATTGGGCAACGTCGCCGCCGAGTTGAACAACGGTAGTGTCGGTGTCGATATTAAGCTGACTGCCGCCGCCCTTGCTGTCGGTGTGGGTACCGACGGTGCGTATCCACATGCCGGGCTGAAGGTCGCCTTCGGTGCTGCCGTAGGTATTGTGCACGGCGCCCATACGGTCATACATAGTGTGGCGGAACATGCCGGCTGCGACGGTCATGTTGTGGGCGTAAACGCCACTCTCCGGCGCGATGAGCCTGTCGGTCGTACTGTTTGAAGGTGTTGGAGTCGTGTTGGAGCTTGGGTTTGGAGCCGGACTCGGACTCGGCGTCGGCTCTACCCAGTCAGGATCGACAGAGCTGGACAGGTACCAACTGCCGTTCCCTGTATTTTTAAATAGATCATACTGATACATGCCTGCCACGACGCGGTTGCTGAGTGAGAAAACGCCGTCTGACTGGCCATCGACCTGAATTAGCAGAATACCGTTATTGGTCAGTCCGCCTGAACCGCCGGCATTGTTGACGTATACCTGTGTTGTATCGGAGGTGCTACCGTGTACGATCATGCGGTCAGTCAGTGAATTGTCGTCGCCAAGACGCGTGTTGAAGTGCATGCTGCCGTTTCCAGAGTAGTTACCGTTAACAAGCAGGGTTTTGTAGTCGGAAGCCAGAGCTTCATTCGTTGGAGACACAAAAACGATGTTTCCGTCGACGTTGTTATACATATCAGTGACGGAAGAATTCGCCGTGACGTTCCAGGCTGAGTTCGTTAACGAAATGCTGCTGACGTTGGCGGATTTCCCGGTAAGGGATGAGCCGTTGTTTAATACTGCAGTGAGCGTACTGTCTTCAACGTCATCATTTTCCAACAGGTCGCCGCGAAGGGTAGATGCGTTAGCGCGTAGAACAATTTGTCCACCGCCTTCCGCTAGGGCTACTTTACCACGCGTATTTACCTGTGAATTGTATATATCGGCGTTGATTATAGAAGATAAACTGCTAACTTTGAACGCATCTGTGGCCTCGATTCGGCTATTGTCCTTAAGCTGAACGTCTATTTTTGCCGAATGAAAAAGTGAACCTTGCTTATCGATGCTAAAGGCCGCGTCATCCACTTGAATAAGAGAATGGCTTAACGTGGCGTCAATTTTTCCATATATCTCAACTCGGAAACCGTTTTTTCCTGTAAAAATATCGTTTGTGGACGACAGGATATCGCTTCTGTTTGTTTGGAAGCCGGTTAACAAAATGGCGGAGCCATTACGGCCTTCGATAAAACTATTACTGGAAGTTATAGTTGCTTGACCGTTGTATGAAAATATCCCCGCGTTACCGCCTGAAATTGTTGAATTTTTTATTATCAGGTTTGCCGCTATCAGCTGCATAGCGTTATCTTCATCATCGGAGCTGACGTAAACGTCATCTAAAGTAACATTGCTTGAGCCAGCGATATGTATTATTGAACCACGCTTGCCGATGTTGTCACCTGTACCATTTATAAGGTTGTAGTTATTGCTTCCGTAGTACTTCCCTCCGATAATGGACACGTTTGATGGAACATTGTTCATTGAGGTTATCGAGACAGCGCCGCCGCCGTTATTTGCTTCAATCTCCGTATTAAGCAGAGTCAGGTTGACGCCGGTAGCATGGATAAAGCGAGCTCTTTCTGCGCCATTTCCCTGAAACTTTACCGTTGCATTTTCCATTCGGTGTTCTCCAGAAAGTGTCGTGCGCGTAATGTTGCTAAGTTCTAAAGCCGCGGTGTCTCCCGTCATACCGCTCATATCAACGTTGATTTCGTAGTTTTTAATATGAAATATGCCGCCGATGGTGTCTAGCGTGCTATAAACGGGACTATTAAGATAGCCCATTCTGGTGTTTTGCAGATTGATTGTTCCCCCGCCGGTAAGGGTAACGCTGCCGCCATCTATTGCTTCAAATAGCCGCACACCGGAACTCAAATTGAACGTTCCCGTACCGGTTACGTTAATTTCCGAACCTTTATTTTTGCTTTGCATAACCATGCCGGTACTGACCCCGTTCCAGCTTAACGTATCAAAGTTTTTAACCTGGCCGGAGGTAGCTGTAACCTGAGGTGCTGCATTGATGCTGAAAGGGGCGCTAAGTACAGAGATCTGTATAGCAAGAGATAGCGCTTTTTTCTTCCATTGAAAGACGTTTAGTTCCATTAATGAACTCCTTGAAATAATTCAAAATAAGGAATTACTCTTATAATATTTATTTTAAATAATAAATTTTCTTAGTTATTGTAAGTTTGTTTTGGTTTTATAAAAAGTCCACTTTTGGTCTTTTATATTTAAAGCAACTTTTTTGTTTTTTTAATGTTTATTTTATTTGTATGTTGATTGTTTGTTTTTTTGTGAATGGTATGTTTTATTTTTAAAAATAAAAATATTTTTCAAAATGGATTTTTGTATAAAAAACAACCAACACTAATATATCTAATATAATTAAATAAAAAGGCCAGAAGATTTTTCTTAAGGCCTTTTATTATTAGAATGGTAGTACTATCAGACAACAATACAATCCTGCACCGCCCTCTGGCGAATGGCGTCCAACGTATCGTCAACGATAAGCTGGCCGTCGCGGTAAACCGGTACCAGCAGGTTTTCCGATGGGGAAACGGCGTCCCGCGCGACGGTTTTAAACTCGCCGTTTTCTTTAATCAGCGCCAGTCGGCCCTTTTTGGAGCGCTTGACGCTGTCGGTTATCGGATCTTTATAAACGTCTCTCCACTGTCCGTTAATACAGACGGCGGAGGCCTTCATGGCGAACTTCTGCGTATCGCGGTGGACCTTTTGCAACAGCTCGCCGCCCATGCCGAACGCCACGTTTTCCGCGCTCAGCCGCCGGTTTTTCATTTCTCGCAGAATGGCGGCGATAGAGGACGCTGAAATGCCGTCGCCCTGAATGATGCGAATAAAGTCCGGCAGCACCTTGTAGCCTTTGTCGTTGACGCGAAAGCCGAACTTGGCCATCAGGCGCTCAATCGCTTCGTTAACTATAGCGACCGGTTCGCCGGAATCGGGGCGAATAACCAGCGTACCGCCGCTGTTTTCCACCTGAGACTTCAGGCTGCCGCCCCAGATGTTGTCGATAGCGTTCCAAAGGTCGTAGGAGTCGCTGACCACCGCGACGGTTTTCCCCTTTCCGCCGAAGCGCCTGAGCATGTTGGCGTAGGCGTCGGTTTCCCCCTCACGGCCCCAGCTGGTGATGGTGCTGTGCTCGGCGGCGGGGATGGAGAATCCGGCCATGGGGCTGTGGTAGAAGCGCTTGGCGCTGACCAGCGCCGCCAGGCTGTCGGTGCCCATAAAGTTGACCAAGTGGGCCAGGCTGCCGATGCTGACGCTTTCTTCGGAGCTTGCGCCTCTGGCGCCGAAGTCGTGCAGCTTGAACGGCAGGCCGTCAAGCGAGTCGGCGGTGTCTTGTAAATAGCGGGCTATCAGGCTGTGGCAGGCTTTGGAGATGGTCGCCACCGTCGTCGGATACCAAACGGCGCGCAGCAGCGACGTTTCTATATAGCTGGTTAACCAGGCGCATTTGGGGTCGGTATTGATAACCTGAACCAGCACGTTGCCAGTCGGCACCAGCGTTCCTTCCGGTACGGCTTCGATTTCAAGCGGCAGGTAGCCGTTGTGCGCCTGCAGGATGTACATCCAACCGTCGTAGTTAAACGGCAAGCCGTGCAGGGCCATCATTTCTTCGGCTTCGTTGATGTCCGTCAGGGTGATGGGCGTCATCAGGTATTGCTTGATGAACATTTGCAGGCCGAAAAACAGCGTTTTTGGGTAAACGCCGCCGCGAGACTCAATATAGCTGGAGATGTATTCGGTACCCGCCGGGTACTGAAGGTAGTGAGAGGTTTTGTAAGAATCGCTGTTGAGTATCAGGTTGTGCATGATGGAAATCCTCCAATCAATTGACGTCACGCGCCGGTCTGTCCAGCACGTTGGCAGTTTCCCTGCCCTTTAAGGGTAGCTCCTACCCGGTGTTTTATATACCCGTCATACTTCAAGCTGCATGTGCGTTGGCTGCGCTCGTTCACCCGAATCACTTACTTATGTAAGCTCATCGGGATTAATGAGAGGCTCCTGCCTCTCACCGGAGGCCAGCCTTCGGCTGGTCAAATTCGTTCCCGACGAATTTGTCACTCCCTTGCCGCCTTCCTGCAACTTGAATTATTTAGGTTATATAGTGGCATAAAGACACTATATTGGTCAATGGAATTTAATGGCAATTTGCCACTATTGTGAAAAAAGGTATTTTTATCGCAAAACGCCGGCTGTCATAAAACTGTAATAGAGCCGACATTATACTGTCATCAAACGGTCTTATTGTTTCCAGCGTACTCGTTAATTATCTGAAGTTTGCTTGCAACAGAGTCCCAGCGTTCCTTTAGGAGGAATCATGAAACTGATACGTACGACGCTCGCTTTCGGTATTGCCGCTACCGTTTCAATGACTGCGCTTACCGCCATGGCCGCTGAAAACATCACCGGCGCGGGCGCGACCTTCCCGGCTCCCGTTTACGCCAAGTGGGCGGACAGCTACCAAAAAGAGAATGGAAACAACATCAACTATCAGGGAATCGGTTCATCCGGCGGCGTTAAGCAAATCAACGCGAATACCGTCGACTTCGGCGCATCGGACGCCCCCTTGGCTGACGACCGTTTAGAAAAAGAAGATCTGTTCCAGTTTCCGACCGTTATCGGCGGCGTCGTCATGGCGGTTAATCTTGAAGGCATCAAGTCAGGCGATCTGACGCTGGACGGCAAAACGCTGGGCGATATCTATCTCGGCACGGTGAAGAAGTGGAACGATCCGGCCATCGCCAAGCTGAACCCGGGTGTGAAGCTGCCGGACCTGGCGATTAACGTCGTGCGCCGTGCAGACGGCTCCGGCACCTCGTTCGTGTTCACCAGCTATCTGGCGAAAGTCAGCCCTGAGTGGAAAGAGCAGGTGGGCGTCGGCTCTACCGTGAAGTGGCCGGTTGGTCTGGGCGGCAAGGGCAACGACGGCATCGCCGCCTTCGTACAGCGCCTGCCGGGCTCTATCGGCTATGTGGAATACGCCTACGCTAAGCAAAACAACCTGGCCTACACCAAGCTGGTTTCTGCCGACGGTGAAGTCGTCAGCCCAACTCAGGAATCCTTCAGCGCTGCCGCCAAGGGCATCGACTGGTCCAAGTCGTTCGCGCAGGACTTAACGTTCCAAAAGGGCAAAGACGCCTGGCCGATTACCTCCACCACCTTCATTCTGGTGCATAAAACCCAGAAAGACGCCAAGCGCGGCGCCGAAGTGCTGAAGTTCTTTGACTGGGGCTACGCCAAGGGCGGCAAGCAGGCCAAAGAGCTGGACTACGCCGTACTGCCTGACGCTGTGGTTGAGCAAGTTCGCAGCGCCTGGAAAACCCAGATTAAAGACGCCAGCGGTAAGCCGATTTACTAATTATCTTGTAGCCGCCCTCTCGCTTTGAGAGGGCGTTAACCCACTCACAGGGAGACCCAATGGCGGAATATAAGCCGATGATAAAAGCGCCAGGGAAACAGGGCGACATTATTTTCAGCGCGCTGGTTAAACTGGCTGCGCTGATTACGCTTTTACTGCTGGGCGGCATTATCGTTTCTCTGATTATCGCCTCCTGGCCCAGCATTCAGAAATTCGGCATCGGCTTTCTGTGGAGCAAGGAATGGGACGCTCCCGCCGATGAGTTCGGCGCGCTGGTGCCGATTTACGGCACGGTAGTCACCTCCGTTATCGCGCTGCTGATAGCCGTGCCCGTGAGCTTCGGCATCGCGCTGTTTTTGACCGAGCTTGCGCCCGGCTGGCTTAAGCGCCCGCTGGGGATTGCGATAGAGCTGCTGGCGGCGATCCCTAGCATCGTTTACGGCATGTGGGGGCTGTTTATTTTCGCGCCGCTGTTTGCCAAATATTTCCAGCAGCCGGTTAACGACGTGGTGGCGAATATCCCCATTATCGGCACGCTGTTCTCCGGCCCGGCCTTCGGCATCGGCATTCTGGCCGCCGGGGTGATCCTGGCCATCATGATTATTCCCTACATCGCTGCGGTGATGCGCGACGTGTTCGAGCAGACGCCGACGCTGTTGAAAGAGTCCGCGTACGGCATCGGCTGCACCACTTGGGAGGTTATCCGCCGCATCGTGCTGCCCTATACCAAAAACGGCGTGATTGGCGGCGTGATGCTGGGCCTCGGCCGGGCGCTGGGGGAAACCATGGCGGTGACCTTTATCATCGGCAACACCTACCAGCTCGACAGCTTCTCGCTGTTTATGCCGGGCAACAGCATTACCTCGGCGCTGGCCAACGAGTTCGCCGAAGCGGAGTCTGGGCTGCACACCGCCGCGCTGATGGAGCTGGGGCTGATTTTGTTTGTTATCACCTTTATCGTACTGTCGCTGTCCAAACTGATGATTTTACGTTTAAACAAGAATGAGGGGCGCTAGGATGAGCATCGTAAGATCTGAAGCCGCCACCCGCGAAGCGACCCGCCGCAACATGCAGGCGTGGCGCCGCCAGAAAAACCGCATGGCGCTGCTGGTGTCCATGCTGGCGATGGCCTTTGGCCTGTTCTGGCTCGTCTGGATCCTGTTTTCCACCTTCACCAAGGGCATCGACGGCATGTCGCTGGCGCTGTTTACCGAAATGACGCCGCCGCCCAATACCCAAGGCGGCGGGCTTGCCAACGCCCTAGCCGGCAGCGGCCTGCTTATCCTGTGGGCGACGGTTATCGGCACGCCGCTGGGCATTATGGCCGGTATCTATCTGGCGGAATACGGGCGTAAGTCCTGGTTTGCGTCGACGGTGCGCTTTATCAACGACATTCTGCTGTCCGCGCCTTCGATCGTGGTCGGGCTGTTTGTCTATATGCTGATTGTCACCCAGATGGAGCGCTTCTCCGGCTGGGCGGGCGTCATCGCGCTAGCGCTGCTGCAGGTGCCGATTGTGGTTCGCACCACCGAAAACATGCTGCGTCTGGTGCCGGACACCCTGCGCGAAGCCGCCTACGCGCTCGGCACGCCCAAGTGGAAGATTATCCTGTCGCTGACGCTGAAGGCGTCGACCTCAGGCATCATTACCGGCGTGCTGCTGGCGATTGCCCGCATCGCCGGCGAAACCGCGCCGCTGCTGTTTACCGCCCTGTCGAATCAGTTTTGGAGCCTTGACCTGTCGCACCCAATAGCCAACCTGCCGGTGACGATATTCAAGTTTGCCATGAGCCCCTTTGCCGAATGGCAACAGCTGGCCTGGGCCGGGGTACTGCTGATTACGCTGTGCGTACTGTTACTGAACATTCTGGCGCGCGTTGTTTTCGCCAAGAAGAAATAATTAAGAGAGGAAGTCATGACGCCAATGGGAAATGCTGCTGGTGAAAGCAAAATTCAGGTGCGCGATCTCAATTTTTACTACGGGAAGTTTCACGCTCTGAAGGATATCTCCCTCGACATCGCCAAAAATCAGGTGACGGCCTTTATCGGCCCGTCCGGCTGCGGCAAGTCCACGTTGCTGCGCACCTTTAACAAGATGTATCAGCTGTATCCGGAGCAAAACGCCACCGGGCAAATCCTGCTGGACGGCGAAGACATCCTGAACAACGGTCAGGACGTCGCGCTGCTGCGCGCCAAGGTGGGGATGGTGTTCCAAAAGCCGACGCCGTTCCCGATGTCGATTTACGACAACATTGCCTTCGGCGTACGCCTGTTTGAAAAGCTCTCCCGCGCCGAGATGGACGAACGCGTGCAGTGGGCGTTGACCAAGGCCGCCCTGTGGGATGAAACCAAAGACAAGCTGAACCAGAGCGGCTACAGCCTGTCCGGCGGTCAGCAGCAGCGCCTGTGTATCGCCCGCGGTATCGCTATTAAGCCGGAAGTGCTGCTGCTCGACGAACCCTGCTCGGCGCTGGATCCGATCTCCACCGGGCGCATCGAAGAGCTTATCAGCGAGCTGAAGTCGGACTACACGGTGGTGATCGTCACCCACAACATGCAGCAGGCCGCCCGCTGCTCGGACTATACGGCGTTTATGTACCTGGGCGAGCTTATCGAGTATTCCAATACCGACATGATGTTTACTACGCCGAGCAAGAAGCAGACTGAAGACTACATTACTGGCCGCTATGGTTGATTTTACACGCTATGTTTTGCGCCGCAGGCGCGAAGTATTCGGTGTAAATAAATGAGGAATAAACATGGAAAACCTGAACTTAGGCAAGCATATTTCCGGCCAGTTTAACGCCGAGCTGGAGCACATCCGCACGCAGGTGATGGTAATGGGCGGGCTGGTGGAGCAGCAGCTGACGGACGCCATCAACGCGATGCATCAGGCCGACGAGGCGCTGGCGCAGCGGGTGATCGACGACGACCACAAGGTCAACAAGATGGAGATCGAGATCGACGAGGCGTGCGTGCGCATCATCGCCAAGCGCCAGCCCACCGCCAGCGATCTTCGTCTGGTGATGGCGATCACTAAGACCGTCTCTGAGCTTGAGAGAATAGGCGACGTGGCGGATAAAATCTGCCGCATGGCGCTGGAGAAGTTCTCCCAACAGCACAAGACGCTGCTGGTGAACCTGGAGTCGCTCGGCCGCCACACCGTGCAGATGCTGCACGACGTGCTGGACGCCTTCGCCCGCATGGACATCGATGAAGCCGTTCGCATCTACCGGGAAGACAAAAAGGTCGATCTGGAGTACGAAGGCATCATCCGCCAGCTGATGACCTACATGATGGAAGACCCGCGCACCATTCCCAGCGTGCTGACCGCGCTGGCCTGCGCCCGCTCCATCGAGCGCATCGGCGACCGCTGCCAGAACATCTGCGAGTTTATTTTCTACTTCGTGAAGGGGCAGAACTTCCGCCACCTGAGCGGGGATGAAGTGGAGAGCATGCTGGCGAGGAAGTAGCGGGCATAGCAGAAGTGAAAGAGCCGCCGTAAATAATAAGCATCGGCGGCTTTTTTATGGGGTTCGCTAGTTGGCCGGCTGTTCGTCGAACTTTATCGATAGTAGCGACGCTTTGACCGAACTCTTATAGGTGCTCCACAGGTCAGCCGTGCAGTTAAACGCTACCAACACCATCTTGTCCTTATAGGACGTTACCAGCATCGCGTTGTGAATGTCGGTATCGATGGCTTTGGAAGTGAAGTGGATGAGCCAGGCCTTTCTATTGCCGTCGATAGTAACGCTCTCCGCCGCCGGATGATAGTTGCGCATGGCCTGAAGCATGTAGTCTTTATAGGTGTTTAGCTGCTCGGCCTTCAGCGGCGCTTTGCCCGCGCTTAGCGCAACGTTGACCTTCCCGCGCTCATCGGTAAAAACGACGGCGGGGCGGTTTTCAGACGGGTATTTCACCTTTTTCATCGCTTCGTCCATTGGGGTAAAGCCCTTGGGGACGTTGATAGAGATGCCCTGCGAGGGGATCCTTTGGTTTTCCATTTCAACCTGAGCAGCGGCCTGGAAGGAAAAAAACAGGCTAAGCGCGATACTAAACAGCCATTTCCACGTTTTGTTCATAGAGGGCTTCCTGTTTAATCGAGTGGCGGATGTAGATATTTTATTCTTTCCGGGGGTTTTATTCACCTTGCCTTATTTGTTGTTTTGTCGCGTTTGACCTCTCTTTTTTATCGTGAGCTGACGGCTGTTTGTATTGATGTATGATGTACAGTTATTGGATCGATGTGCTGTTATCATACAAAGTAGTAGTGAGAGTGACGTATTGCTGGCTCCAGACTGGAAAAATTAAATTTAGACGTGGGAAGTAAACATATATGGTTGAAAAGGTAAATAATTTCCCCGTGGGGGATTTTTCTTTCCAGAATAGCGTTTTGGACGATTTCCGATATTCGTCAGGTTCTCTTGAGTTATTTATAAGTAACGATGATGGTGACGTTAATTCTAAGCTGAGGGTGCTATTTGATTGGGTTCATTCTTTTCGGCTAACGGATGAAGGGGACTTATTAAAAATGCTGTCAGAACACAACGGCCATCTGACGACCGGTATTCATTTGATTGAAAACTCTCGCTATTTGGCATGGTTTAATGAAGAGAGTGCCAATGTTATCTGATTGCGACTTCAAATGACGTTATTGACGTGCTTTCTTCCGAAAGACCGTTGGTATCGTCGGTTTTTGATTGAAAAACATCGTTACGGCCTAATTATCCAATTCAAAAAACCACTCAATAAAAACATTAAAATCCTTCCATTGAGGCTTCAGTTCATCATTTAAAAAGTCAGTTAGCTTTTTGCCAAGGCTGATAAATACCACTTCTCCGGTTGTTCTATTGTAAAAATAGCCGCCTTCGCCTTCAAAGCTGTCTAATGGGATATATTCTTTCGGCATCTTTAACACATTGTGCGTCATTTCTAAATTTAATTGATAGTTGGAATTAATGATAAACCAGCAGATTTGATAGATTTCCTGTTTTCTACTGTAAAAAGTAGCGCCATCTTCAATATGTAAATAGAATTTAGCAAAGTCGGAAGTAAGATCAACGTTTATAGAGAGTAGGGCATCGCAGTATTCTTGGCTAACGTTATCGTACCACCAGCCGCGAGATTGGCTCATTGATTTTATTTTTTCGGATAGCATGATTTATTATCCATTTTTTATTGTTTTATATTATTTCTCTAATATTTTTCATGTAAATGATTTTTTTTGCTCGGTTACTTACTTGAATTATTCCCTCTTTGGTAACCTTTAAATCACCAAAGTGATGGGAGTAAGTGATAGGATTAGGTATGTCATTAATAATGCGTTCTCTTTTAATTTCATTTTCATTTTCCAATGCCACTAAATCAATATTGAAAGCATCTAAAGTGATTTGGCATTCGAGGTGACATGATAAACTACCACCTGTTATACGTTTTTTAGCATAAAACCACTTATTAATATAATTATTTTCTCTGAATAATCCTATTCCTTCTAAAATTTTGGCCTTAGGAAGCTGAAAGTCATCATTAATTGTTTTAAGACCCTCTTCAATAAAATGGATATAAAAGTCATTTATTTTTTTACGATCCCCAGTTTCTAAAATGGCCTTGTAGCTTTCTAAATTAAATTTTAGGCGAGTTACTAAAGATTGACAACTGTTTATATAAGGAGCGTATTCGACTTCTTTGAATCCTTTAATGCCAAATTGATTATACCCTTCAGTTTTTATCTTAAATGAATATATGAATCGTTCTAAAAATGAACATAAAGAGCGTGATTTTAGATAGAATGCGTATCCTTCTTCATTAGAAAACTGATCTGTTCTTCTTTCTAAATCTAAGACAATAAATTTAAAGATCATTTTTTAATTTCTCTCTGTGTATATCAGAAAATAGGCATCGGGATTTATATCCATAATCCTAAAGGAGAATGCTAGATGATTGGAGTATGATATTTCCTTATAATTCATCTTATTTCATTCATCCATAATGATTCTTTTTGTGTTCTGAAAAAATTAGGAGAAGTAAAATCAACACCATTCTTTATTGAATATGAAAGTAATAATTCATAAGTAACTCTATCCGAAATTTTTCTGTGGCTATAATGCTCTTTTTGTTCAAACCATAAAGGCGCGCCTATCTCGTAAAATTCCCATTTGCTTTCCTTCATCACTCTAATCAGACGCACTGTATTTCCAGCTTCTACAAAGCTCATCTCCATTAAGGGGGGTTCACCTTGGTGTATCCTGAAAAGAAGGTAGTTTGATTTATTCTGCCTACTAATGCAGTAAAGCAAAGAATTCCATCCATCAGATAAATTTGATGTGAAAATTAATTTGTTATCATTATCGCATAGATAATAAAACACCCCCGTTGATAGTTCTTTCCCACCTTTTTGGATTGGTAACTTTACGTTTTTAATGAAGTCTAAATGATGAGAGGGTTCACTTGGCCAGTTAAATCCATGTTGAATGGTATTTATTATCTGCAACATGTCGCTATTTATAATGGCAAATACTAATGTATTATCATTTGATAGTGAAGTATTCATCAGGCATATTCCTTATAAACCCAAAGAAGCATTCTAAATCAGAAGGCCCTTCGTTTCCAAAATCTTCTGGTATCACTTTATCGCCACTCTGAGCCTACAAAATCAGATAACGGGATCGGCTGGCGACATCGTTAATCAACTGTCGCTCAAAAGAGATCTTTTCATAGCTACAATCTCAACTTAAATTTATTCGCTACTTTCTATCACCGTTTGCTCCAGTGCGGATTTCACCACACTGACGTTTCACTCTCCAGCAAGTGCCATTTTTCTCCAATAAAAATGACAGGGGATATTGTTGAAGCATTTTTAGAAACTTTCCTTTTTTTGATGAATACCCAGCAGCAACCCAGTGTTGGGATAATTCACTTACGGACAACCAGTCGCTAGCGGCATTCGGCCATATGTTTAGAATGCAATTTTCCTCAACGGTTAAGGCGATAATTTCTTTAATTTTCGGTCTTTCTTTCATGAAAAACTGACTACAGGCAAACCTGAAGGCAGGAGAAGAACGACTGTCGCCAATACCAATAACGTCAGAACCGGATTCTTTTAGTCGAATGATTAAGCGCACAAAATCACTGTCGCTGGTCACTAAGACAAACGTTTTGAACTGGCCGGAATACATCAAATCCATGGCGTCTATTGTTAGCGTAATATCAGAGGAGTTTTTACCTGATACAAAAGACGGTTGGTGTACCGGATTGATGCCATAATTGACCACGGCTTCTTGCCATTTATTCAGGTTGCATTTGGTCCAGTCCGCATAGGCTCTGATAATGTGGCTGCATTGAAGTTTTTCCATAAGCGCCATAACGTCCGGCATAACGCTACTACTGATATTTTCAGCATCAATAAGCACGGCGACGTTGTTCCTGCTTTTCATTCATGTTTCCCAGGGAATATATCGAGTTGAATATGATAGGGATATGGAGGAAGTATGCTGGCTAAAAGTCTCAATAATCCTTATTTTCCTTTTTGAGAGTGAAAATAAATGACGTTACTTTATCTACTATTTTGCGAGACGTCTCCAGACTCTAAATTCCCTTTATTGCTGCGGGCCATAGGCCGCTGTATCGTCGTACTGAGCCTGCAAAATCAGGTTACGGGATTGGCATCCTGAAAACTTCATCGGCGATATTAAGCGCATCAGCGTTTTTTTGTATCGCGCGTCCGGTTCTGGAAACGATATACTGTCGTTTCTCTATGGTGGGCTGGACGGAGGCGCCGTTAGGTGCGCCGGTACCCGATGAGGCCGGTAATGCCAACTCTGTCCAGTTCCGCCACCTATGAAATTGGCATTTCCGGTGGTGGTTATATTAACGACTCATCGGAGGCTGCCTTATGGCTACAACCCTAACCCAAGTTCACCCGTTACTCACACTCTCTATTGACCCCAACGCGGACTTCACCGTTCTGGCCGACTATTGTGAACGGTTCGCCGAGGCTCAGGCTGAATTCAACTTTCCGGGGCTGCGCTCCGCGTTTTGCGAGCGGCTTACCGCCTGCCTCGCGTGTCTTAGGGCCACGCAGAACGACCCGATCCCGCCTCATTTGGAATCCCTGTTTATTACTAACGCTCATCCCCTCGTTTCTCCACGCTTCGAGCCCGATACGGAACAGCTGTGCGGCTACTGTATGGCGCTGTCTCAAACCCTCATCGAGCAGGAGCTTCCTGCCGACGTAGAACAAACCCTGTCAGACCTGCTGTTTGGGCTGGTCAGCTACCTCACGGCGGAACTCAAAGCCCCGCGCTGGGTGCGTACGCTCAGCGGGATCGTTCCCGTCAAGGGGGATTCGCTATGAACCAACAGGACTGGCATTCCGCCGACGTAATCGCGGCGCTGAAAAAGCGCGGCACCTCGCTTGCCGCCGTCTCACGCGAAGCGGGGCTGGCATCCTCTACGCTGGCTAACGCCCTGATGCGCCGCTGGCCGAAGGGGGAAAGGTTGATTGCCACAGCGCTGGGCGTTGCGCCGGAGGAGATTTGGCCTTCTCGGTATTGCGGTAGGTAGGGTGTTTTTTAAGAGAGGCTTCCCGCGCCGTTATCCATAATGGCGCGGGTATCTCGACAAGTAATTTACTGCTTCTCACCCGATTTGCGGCATGGTCAAAACTGAATTGATATACGCGGTGCTGAATAGACAACAGAACAGCAAAGCACTTAATGTAATTCTCGTTTCAGTAAATATGATTAATACTATTACGGCTTTATAGCCAAGGTATTCGCCAAGAGGGAAAGCGCATGAGTAAAAAGAGATGGATTTCTATTGTTATTATTTTCTTTTGGGGAAGTATCGCCAACGCCGAAAATAGTAAAGAAAATAAGAAATATGCTTATCCATTTATCAGTGCCTGTGTTTCTAGCAACGCAGAGGTATTTGATAAATGTGGTTTAATCAGTCGAGATGGAAAAACTGTCACACCGGCAAAGTATAACGTTATAGATAAATATCCGGATATTTGGTTAGCATTAAAAGAAAATGGTGATACCGATGTGCTGGATCCCGACGGGAATGTTGTTGGCACCATTTCTGGTACGCCCCAAGTCCCTCCTCGTGGATCGATAATTAAAATTGCTGATAATCTTCTCTTTTCTGCAAAAGCCCATGCACTTTATGACTACCGTGGTACGTTAATTCATGCACTGAAGTCCTCTGAAAATTATTCGGATTATGGTGTGTCTGATGGAATGATAAGTGCGTTGAGGATCACCGATAGTGGTGTAAAAAGGGGATATATGGATATCCATACCGGGACATGGATTCTGGAACCGATTTATTCATCTATAAGCGAATTTAAACAAGGGTATGCAAGCGTTTCTGTAAAAAAAGAAGGGGAGTTTTATTCGACTATCATCGATAAGAAAGGTAAAGAACTTTTTCCCTTCTCTTTGGACACAAGCTTCCACTGGATTTCAAATAACAGATGGATAAAGAGCTATGACTCTTCAGGAATGAGAGGGCTTGTCGATATTCTCAATGAGAAGGGTGAAGTTTTGCTCTCACAGGTGACGGTTGAACCTTATTCGTTTTCTGAACATGCAGTTATCGTACAAAAGCAACAAAATGCAGGCTGTTATGTAGTCAAACTCCCGTCAATGGAAGAACAGCGTATTTCTGAACGCTGTCGTCTCAGTAAATTTAGCGATGGCGTTATCTGGATTAAGCGCTTTACAGGAGAAGAAAAAAATTCAGAGTGGGCGTTATTTGATGAGTATGGTAAAGAGCTATTCAGGATGAATTATCGCAATGTTTCTGCATTCCATAATGGTTTCGCCGTTGTTGTTGATAATAATGAAAAGTGGGGCGTTATTGATAAAAAAGGCGAAACGGTTATTCCGTTTGAATATAGCAAAATTGGTACTCCGTGGCGTTCGTTTAGACAGCCAATATATGAAGGCGTTTGGCGTGTAAGAAAAAATGGTGTTAAGGGAGATATGTATATAGATAATAACAATCATGTTATTGCAACGCTCACAAGGGATAATATTTCTCAGGAAGGCCCGTGTAGTCAATATAATCCCATGACTCTGTTAAAAAACGAGCAGGGAAAAATCCTCTGGCAGGAGGATCTTGAAGAAACCTGTAAGGCTGTTAATAGCTATAAACAAAGCCGTTCGGATGCATCGATACGGTAAAAAAATAAAAATCCCGCGCCTGAGCATATGGCCAATGGCGCGGGTATTACGATGATTTAGCTACGTGTTAATTCAATAAAAAACAAAATACTACTCCCCCTCCATCGCCCTCTGCAACTCCCCCATCACCGCCGGCGTCTTCAAACTAAACCCCAGCAGCGCCAGGTCGTCGACCACCAGCAGGCGATGCTTTTGCCCGGCGGGCGTGTGCTTAATACCGGGAAGCTGCCAGATTTTCTCTTCGCCGCCCAGGCTTTGGAAGCTGGTGGTAGTGATAAGCAGCAGGTCGGGCGCGGCGGCCACCACGCCTTCCTGAGACAGCGGCCGGTAGCGGTTAAACCCCTGCATGGCGTTCTGGCCGCCCGCCTGCGTAATAATGGCCTCGGCGGCGGTGTTCTGCCCCGCCGCCATCGGCTCTCCGCCGCCGTAGTTCATCACAAACAGCACCTTGGTCGGCAGCGACTTTTTCGGCAAAGCCGCTAGCTGGCGGTTGAAGTCGGCGATAAGCTTCTCGCCCTCCTGCTTTTTATCCAACGCGTCGGCGACGACGGCGATCTTCTTCGTTACCGTCTCCAGCGACGGCGTGCCGGGCACGCTGACGATGTTAACGCCGGCGTTTTTCACCTGTTCCAGCGCCAGCGCAGGCTGAGAAAGCTCGCTGGCAAGTATTAGCGTCGGGCGCAGGGAGAGCAGCCCTTCAGCGTTAAGCTGGCGCATGTAGCCGACGTCCGGCAGGCTCTGGGCGGCTTTGGGCGTCAGGCTGGTCGAGTCGCGCCCGACCAGTGCGCCCTGCGCGTTCAGGGCGTAGACGATTTCCGTCACGTCGCCGCCAACGCTGATGACCCGCTGTTCGGCGGCAAAGGCCGCCGCGCTGAACAGGGCGCCGAAAGCCAGCGCCGTTTTTACTAAAGCTTTCTTCATGAAGACTCTCTTATTTATGTAGGCCCCTTTATGCAAGCATCGCGCTTTACGCAAACACCATGGGCTGTTGAAGCAGCGTATCGAGCTGCGTTCTCCACTGGGACTGTTCTGGCTTCCCTTCCGTACGCTGGCCGTAAAGCTGGGCGATTTGCGTACCGTCGGCGGCGAACAGCTCAAGGCTGGTGACGACGCCGTCTTTGGTCGGCTTGCGGGTTATCCAGCTTTCGACGATGTCGTCTTCAATCAGGTGCAGCACGAACTCGCGGTTGAAAATGTTCAGCCACCTGCCGTGGGGAACGACCCGTTCGATTTTGCCGGTAAAGATTTGCACGCAGCCGCGGTTGCCGACGAACACCATGATGTCGTTGGCGTCGCGCTTGGCCATGTCCAGCAGCTGGCGCAGGGACTGATTGTCGACGCGCCGGGCCAAGTCGTTGTCTACTGCCGCAAAGGCCTGCTGGCGCGTGACGTTATGCTTGCGCAGCAGGGTGAAAAACTGGTGGACGTCGGTCATCTCGCGCCATTCGCGGTCAATGGCCAGCTCGTCGATTTTCTGCGCTTTTTCCGATTTGGCCGGTTCCGCCGTCAGCAGCGTCAGGGCAGGGTTGTCGTCCTGTAAGAACGTATCGATGACTTTTTGCCACGCCGACGCGTCGGTGTTTTCCGTCATGTAGACCTTGTGCAGCGCGTCGCCGTACTCGTCGAAAAACTGAATGCTGCGGCGTTCGCCCCGCGCCGTTTGTTCCGTCAGGGTGAAGGCGAAGCGCCAGTGGTTGAGAAACAGGCGCAGATCCAGCGCATACGGGTTCAGGATAAGCCCGGCGTGGCCGCTGAGGTGCTGATTGGCGTAGGTTCCCACCTGCTCGTGCACCGCATATTCGTTGCGGGTGATGGCCTTGGTTTCACCGACGCTTTCAAGCGCCGCCAGCAGCGCTCTAACGTCGTCGCCGTTCAGGCGTCGGGCATCGTGGCCCACGCGCGCGTGGGTCAGTTCCGCTTCGCTGACCGAAAGTCGCTTTGCCAGATCTCTGGCGAACTCCTCCGGATGCTGCTGCTTGGCCTGTAGATAGCGATCGTATAAAGAGATTGTCATCTTTGGTTTCCCGTATGCGGTTGGTTAAACGCGGGCCACGCTTTTTATTATTAGCGCGGCCCGATACTGCTTAGAACTGATAGCTGGCGAACAGCTTCACGTTGCGGCCGTCCTGCAACACGCCGCCAGGCGTGTAGTACTCTTTATCAAAGGCGTTGGAGATCACCACGCTGGTCGTTAGCTTGTCTTTAAATACGTCCGGCTTATAGCTGACGTAGAAGTCGTGGGTGGCGTAGCCGCTTTGCGGCGTCGGCGCGTCCTTGATGCGATCGGCGAAGACGCCTATCCAGCCCACGGCGGCGTTGGTGTTGCCCAGCGGGACGTTAAGCTTGGTCGATACGGTGTCCGGGCTTACGGTTGAAAGCCACTCGCCGGTGTCTTCGTTTTTCCCGCTGGTGCGGTTGTAGGCGACGCTCATGTCGAAGTAGTGGGTCTGGTAGTCCATCATTACGTCCCAGCCCCAGATCTTGGCGCGGGGGATGTTGACCGAGGTGGTTTCGCACGGCGAGCAGATAACGCCGACGCCCGGCCTGTAGCCCACGGACATATTGACCTTGGTATCGATGTAGTCTTCCGCCTTGGTGTTGAAGTAGCTGGCCTTAAACTTCAGGTCGTCGTCAGCCATCAGCAGGTTGTCAAACCGCAGGCCAAAGCCCGCTTCGGTAGTGGCGTTGGTTTCCGGCTTCAGGTTGGGGTTCGGCTTCCAGTAGTTGTTCATGTTCGGCCCCATGCTGAAGTGCAGGGAGTCGTTATACATCTCGCCCATGGTCGGCGCGCGGAACGCCTCGGAGTAGGAGGCGAACAGGCTCAGCCAGTGGGTCGGGAAGACGCTCATCGCCACCTTCGGCGACCACTGGTCGGCGTCGATATCGCTATAGCCGCTGCTTTCGGCCTTGTAGTTGTCATAGCGCACGCCGGCGATAAACGACACGGGCAGGTCGCGCAGCGTTAGCTCGTCCTGCAGCCAGCCGGAGGCGAACTTGATTTCTGCATCGGGGTAGCTGGTGGTTGCGCCGCTGGGATTTTGCTTCTGCTTGTAGGTTTCCGCGCCGTAGGTCAGCTGGCTGGGTATGGCGCTTTGCTGGAACAGGCGGGAGCGGTTTTCCACCTTGATCCCTTCGGTTGTTTGCTTGCGATCTTCCCGGCGGCTGCCGTCCGGCGACGAGTCGATATTGGTCTCTGAGTAATAAACGCGGGTGGTGGCGTTCAGCCAGTCCATATCGGACGGGTTGATGCGATAAACCAGCTGGGCGTCTTTACTTTCCGTGGTGCGGTCGGTCATCACGTCGGTGGTGGTGGTGCCCGGCTTGGCGTTTTGCGGGTTCTTCGGCTCTCTGGCGTCGTTGTTGTAGTAGCGCAGGTTGCCCGTCAGCGACTGGGCGTCGGTAATGTACCAGGTGCCTTTGGCCAGGAAGGAGCCGATATTTTCATCGTTAGGGGCAGTTTCGCCGTTGCTTAGCCTGAGGTTTCCCTTGTCGCGGAAGTTGGCGGAGAAGAGGCCGTCCAGGCTGTCGGTTCGCCCAAAGGCGGTGACGCCCATCGCCTGGCTGTGGTCCAGCGTCGCGCCGGAGCCGAACAGGCGCACGCCGCCCTGCTCGCCGTCGCGAAGCAGGTCTTTGGCGTCGACGGTGTCAAAGGCAATGACGCCGCCCAGCGCGCCGCTGCCGTATAGCTGGGCGGACGGGCCGCGAACCACCTCAACGCGCTTTATCAGCGCCGGATCGAGGAATATGCCGTTCAGGTGGCCGGTATCGGTGCCCTGACGCACCCCGTCGACCAGCGTCAGGATGCCGCGCTTGTCGTAGCCGCGCATGGTGATGTCCTGCCCGTTGCTGCGGCCGATGCCGGACAGGGTAATGCCGGGGATGGATTTCACCAGATCGGCCGCGCTGTTGGCGGCCAGATTTTCCGGCGCGGCGGGGTTGACGACGGTGACCATCATCGGCGCCTCAAAGGCGTTGCGATCGTTACCCGTCGCGACGACGGTCATTACGTCGTCGCCGGACGTCGCGTTTTGTGATTCGGCGTTAGCCACAAGCGGCAACGCGCAGGCAATGGTAATGCATAAGGGCGATAGGCGAAGCATAGCTGCAACACTCCATGAAAGTTATCAATGAAACGAAAGCGGCTGGCTGCCTTGACGCGGGGTCTGGGTGGCTGGCTGAAAGAAATCCGTCTACGACGCGCTGTCATCGCATGCAAACGGCAGTTTTTTACTTGGTTAAAATTAGTTTTCCCGTCTTGGTGATGCGCAGCTGGTACTGCTGGTTCTGATGCTCGATCAGCAGGATGCCGCTTTCACCAAGGAGCTCCCGGCTGCTTATTTGAGCGGGCTTTGTTGATTGCTCAGCGCAAAGGCTCGGTTCTGACTGCGCGAGGGATGGTAAGTTTGTCGATGCCATAGTGTTAATGATAACTAATTGCAAATTGATAATAAGTATCATTTAAAAAATACACATCAACAAGTCTTTCTTTATCTTTAAGGCGGGAATTTAAGAAATGTGGCTGTTTTTAATCGGATAAAATCTGATAGCCCGATCTTTTATCCGGATAAAAATTATTTACGTTATTAATCACATGGTCATTAGCGTTTGTCAGTGATTTGGTTCCCCTGGCGTTAACCATAGAGGGAACCTTCACTTGTTAAACCGAGAAAAAACTACAGCTTTCCGGCGCTCCCGCAGATAGAGATTTTTTCCTCAACCACTTTGCGCATCGCCACCTTCCCCGGCGCCATATAGTGCCGGGGATCGTTGGCTTCGGGGTTCTCTTTAAAGTAGCCTTTAACCGCGTCGGCAAAGGCGATTTTCAGCTCGGTGGCGACGTTGACTTTGCACACGCCTAACCCTATCGCTTCGCGCACTATCTTCTCCGGCAGGCCGGACGCGCCGTGCAGCACCAGCGGGATGTCTACCCGGCGTCGGATCTGCTCCAGCCGGGGAAAGTCCAGCTTCGGCTCGCCTTTATACAGGCCGTGGGCGGAGCCGATGGCCACCGCCAGCGAGTCGATGCCGGTGCGCTTGGCAAACTCAGCGGCGGCGTCGGGGTCGGTGAAGGCGCCGTGCTTTTCGTCCACCGTCAGGTCGTCCTCCTGACCGACCAGCTGACCCAGCTCGGCCTCGACGCTGATGCCGTAGCGGTGGCACAGCTGGGCGACGCGGCTGACGGTGGCGACGTTTTCCTCAAACGGCAGGTGCGAGCCGTCGATCATCACCGAGCGCACGCCCGCCTCGACCTTTCGTTCAATGTCCGGCAGCGCTTCATGGTGATCCAGATGCAGCGCGAAGGGCAGGCGGTGCTGGCGGGCCGCCGACTGGCAGATGGCGACCAGATAGTCGATGCCCGCGTAGGTGAAGGTGCCGGGCGTACCGGCGAGGATCACCGGCGACGACATTGCCGCCGCCGTTTCGACCACTACCTGCACCGTTTCAAGGTTGTGAACGTTGAAGGCGGGCACCGCGTAGCCGCAGCGCTGCGCCTTTTTGAGCATTTCATGACTGGGAATAAGGTACATAAGCCTTTAAACCTCAACAAACCACCGTATCCCAGCAGGCAGACGCACCGGGCGTCAGGCCGTCAGGACGGTGATGTTCTGTTTCTGAAATGCAGCCTTGTCCCGCTCGCTGATGCCTTCGTCGGTAATAATCGTGTCCAGTTTGTCGATGGGCAGCACTTGATTAAAGCCGCTGCGGCCAAACTTGGACGCGTCGATAACCGCGATCACTCTGTGCGCTCGGCCGGCCATGACGCCGCTGATGGCGTAGCCGTCGTTGAAGGTGGTAATGCCCTTCTCGGCGTCGATGCCGTCCGCGCCGACGAACATCAGGTCGGCGGCAATCCCGTTGAGGGACTGCTCGGTAATGCTTCCGTGCATCGAACGCGTCTTGTGGCGCAGCGTGCCGCCGCAGACGAACAGCGTGATCTCTTTATTTTCTGACAGGGCGAAAGCGGCCGGCAGATTGTTGGTAATGACGGTGATATTGTCGATTTTCACCAGCTCCTGGGCGAGCAGCATGGTGGTGCTGCCGCTGTCCAGAATGACGGTGTCGCCCGGCTTAACGAACGATGCGGCCAGAATGGCGATGCGCTTTTTCGGCTCCATTGCCTGCTGATAGCGCTCCTCCAGCATCAGTTCATTGGGAAGGGCCGTCGTCTGTACAGGCTCGTCGGCGGTTTTGGAGGCGCCGCCGTGAAAGCGCGTCAAAAGCCCCTTTTTTTCCAGCTGTCGCAGATCGGAACGTATCGTGACTTCGGAAATTTCAAAAGTATTCGAAAGCTGTGTAACGAACACTTTCCCCGAGGCGTTGACCATATCAACGATTTTATTTCTTCTTTCAAAAGAATTCATAAGGCAGACTCATAGAATAATATTTTCGATTAATGGAGAAAAGATAACCAAAATACGTTCTATTGTCATGTCATTACCAACGGCGTACCGGTAGGCTGCGGTGTTATTCGTTGATTTTCATCAACAGTTTTCCATTCATCGGTTTTCCTTTCAGCGCCATTATTTTCTCAGCGAAGCCTTCCGGATTTTCGATATTGGCGATAAGCGGCTGCAAATCGATGCGCTTTTGGGTAAACAGCTCCGCCGCCAGCCGCCATTCCTCTCCCGGCCACGGCGCGGAGTAGTTCATCCAGCTTCCCAAGATGCTGAGCTCCTTGCGCAAAATCAGGCCGAAGGCAGTCTGCGACAGCGTGAGGTCCTGATGCAGCGTACCCACCAGGGCGACCTGCGCCCTCGGCCCGGCGACGTTGAGCGCCAGCTCGACGGTCTGAGGCGTGCCCGCCGTTTCCAGCAGCAGCTGATTGAAGCGCCTGTCGAGGCTGCTTTCCCGAATCTGCTCGGCCGACTCGCTCTTAGAGTTATAGACGTGCGAGGCCCCCAGTCGCAGCGCCAGGTCGAGCTTGTCGTCGTTGATGTCGATGGCGGTGACGGAGGCCGCGCCCATGGCGTTGGCGCACTGCAGCGCCAGCAGGCCGATGGTGCCCGCGCCGATAATCGTGACGTGCTTGTCTTTACATCCGCCCGCCAGCAGCAGGGCGTGCAGGCCGACGGTGATGGGTTCGAAAAAGGCGCCCTGCAAAAGCGACACGTTGTCAGGCAGGAGGAACACGTTGTTTTTATTGACGACGATGTACTCCGCGTTCCCGCCGTGCTGCCTTGAGCCGACGAAGTTGTAGCGTTTGCAAAGCGAGTAATAGCCTCGCTCACACTCGTCGCACTGAAAGCAGGGAAGTAAGGGGACGCAGGCCACCGGAGAGCCCGGCTTTACGTGATTAACCCCAGATCCCGCCTCCACCACGTGCCCGCTGAACTCGTGGCCCAGCGTAATCGGGTAAAAGTGCGCGCCGCCGTGAAAAATGCGCGGCAGGTCCGAGCCGCATACGCCGGAGTAGGCGATTCGAATAAGCACGTCGTCAGGGGACGTCAGCGCGGGCGTTGGCCGATTTTCGACGTAGGCCTGCCCGTCGCTGCCTATAGATACAGCTTTCATGTTACCTCCAAATGAAAGGGGAGCGGAGTCGCTCCCCCAAGAGAGCGCTAGCTTTGCTCTGCGGCCTGTACCTGAACGTTGGCCGGGCTTTCCGCCTGTGCGGCGAATCGCTTCGCCCTACGCCAGGTCAGGAAGATGCCGATGCCGTACAGCGCGCCGATGGCGACCAGGCCAATCACGTTTTCCAACGTTAATGCCTGTACCAGCAGATAGGTGATGGGAGAGCCGCCCTGATCCATTGAGGCGACCAGGCTGCCGTCGCCGGTCAGAGAACCGGCGTTGGCGGCGAGCTGGGTGTGCAGACCGATGGTTTGCGTAGCTATCCACAGCGTGATGGACATAATGATGACGCCGGAAATCAGGGTGCGGAACAGGTTGCCCTGATGGACGGCGACCGCCATCGCGACAAAGAAGCCGATAGTCGCCAGGTCGCCGAACGGCAGCACCTGGTTGCCCGGCGTGACTACCGCAATCAGAATGGTCAGCGGAATAAAGATCAGGCTGGCGGAGACCACCGACGTGTGGCCGAGCAGCAGCGCCGGGTCTAACCCTATCAGGAAGTCCTGCCCGCCGAACTTGGCCTGCAGGCGGCTGCGCGCCTGTTTGGCAATCGGCGTTAGGCCGTCCATGATGGGCTTGATAACGCGAGGCATCAGCAGCATGACGGCTGCGGTTTTTACCGCCAGCTGCAGCACCGCTTTTATCTCGTAGCCGGCAAGCAGGCCGATGACCAGCCCCATCACAAAGCCGATGGTGACCGGCTCGCCGAACGCGCCAAAACGCTTTTGCACATCGTCGGCGCTGAAGTGGATGCGGTTAAGGCCGGGAATTTTTTCAATCACGGTGTCAACCAACACCGCAATTGGCCCCAGATAGGCGGAAGTGCCGTGCGGAATGGCGATGCCGTCGAGGCCGAAGAAGTCCCGCGTGTCTTTGGCAAACCAGTCCCCCAGCTTGTAGACGAAGGCGGCGTGGACCACGACGCCGACGATGGCCAGCGCATAAGAGCCGGTAGCGATGTGCACCAGCGCGCCGGTAAAGGTCATGTGCCAGATGTTCCAGATGTCGACGTTGACCACGCGGGTCATGCGCGTCATCAGCATCACCAGGTTAACCACGATAGCGACAGGAATGGCGATAAGCGCAATTTGAGACGCCCAGGTCATCGGTGAAGAGCCAGGCCAGCCGATGTCGACCACCTTCAGGTTGATGTCGAACGCCTCCGCCATCGCCTTTGCGGCAGGGCCGATGGAGTCCAGCATCAGGCCAATTACCAGCCCGATGCCCACAAAGCCGATGCCGATGTGGATGCCTGATTTAAAGGCGTCTCCCGGCTTCATCTTCAACAGCAGCGAGAAAAGGATGACGACGATGGGCAGCATAACCGTCGGGCCCAGGTCGAGCACGTAACGCATGATTTCTGTAAACATAGGTTACCCCTTCAGAATGCCCAGAATTTTCTCTTTCAGCGCGTCCATACCGACGCCGGAAACGAAAGGCATGCCGTGGACCAGAGGAATATCGCCGAAAGTCTGGGTCACTTTGGCGGTGGTGCAGATCATGTCCACATCGTCCTTATAGGTGTCGATTTCGTTGACCCGGCACTGAATGATTTCCAGATTGATGTTGTGGGCTTCACAGAGTTCTTTAATCTCTTCCGCCGCCAGCGTTGAGGTAGCGACAGCGCCGCCACAGGCGACGATAACTTTTCGTTTCACGGTTAAACCTCTTGTTATTGTGTTGTAGGGATGACTTAGCCTTGGAATAGAATGTAAACGACGATCAATGAAGCACCGCCTGAGAAAACAGCGTTGCCATGTCGTCTTCCGGCGCGGCCAGCAAGGCGTCCAGAAACGCGCTGTCCTGAAGCGCGCCGAACAGCCTTCTTAAAAGCGCCAGCTGCCTGTCCGGGTGGGTCACGACCAGAGCGATAATCAGCCTGGCCGGCACCGTACCGTCGTCATCCGCCTGATAAAAAGAGACCGGCTTATCGGGGCGGATAAGGTAGATAGCCGGCTCGTTTGCGTGGGTTGCTTCACAGTGAGGGATGGCGACCGCGTGCTGTTCCAGCGCGATGCCGGTCGGGTAGGTCGCTTCTCTCTCTAATAATGCTGACGGGTAGCTCGCTTTCACTACGCCCGCGTTAAGCAGCGTTTCGCCGATGTGGTGAAGCGCGTCGATATCGTCAGCAAACTTGATTCCGGTACGAATTAAAATCTTGCTTTGTTGCATGGGGTTATTCTCCACAGCCGTACGCATAGGCGCGCAGAACGTCCTGAATTTTGTCCATCACCAGATTTTCAGGCGTCAGGCGCAGCTTGTTTTCCATCACCCGTTCAAACTGCTGGGCGAAGTATTGGCTCACTAATCCTAAGGGAATGCGGACGTTTTGTAGATTGGCCATCAGCGTATCGACGCTTTGATTGATGCGCTGGTGAGGCCAGTAATAGCGAATGCGGTCCGACAGGCTGAAGTGGATATCCAGCAGAGAGTGGCTGAAGACGTCGCTGTAGTATTTTTTCCAGTAGCCCGGCTCGTCGAGCATTACCGAGTCGATAACTTCCAGCACCCGGCTGCTTTTTTCCGGCGCTATCAGCGCCTTTTCGATATGGGCCAGCGAGAAGATGGCTTCGCGCAGCGCGAAGGTGAGCGCCGGGCCGACCTTCAGAATGGCGAAGTGGTCGTTGACCAGGCTGCGGTAGCTGGCTTTGGTCTGGTAGTCGGTAGAGTGCGCTTCATACACCAGCGGCGTTGATTCGATAAAGTCGGACAGCGCCTTGGCCTTTTCGGGTTGATAAAGAATAACCTGCGAGTGGTCGAATTCGACGCCCGGTTGAACGACGACGGCGACGATGCGAGAGATAGCGTCATCCAATCCCAGCGCGCGAAACGCCTTTTGGTGTGATTCGATGGTGTAAGCGGCGTCTTTTTGCGTCGTAACGTGGATTTCGTTAATGGCCGACGCCTCACCGCCGGGAACCGGGACCTCGGTGCCGATAACATAGGTCAGCTGCCGCTTTTGCTCTTCGGTCGCAGCCTCTTCCGCCGCTTTACACAGGCGAGCCGCGCGAGAAGCGACTTCGTCCGGATCCAGCGGAACGGCGTCACCCGCGCAGGACATCGAAGCATCAAGGTGGATTTTGCTAAAGCCGGCCTTAACGTAGTCGGCGACCAGCGTCTGCGCCTTTTGCATTGCGACTTCAGCCGGTTCGTTCTGCCAGCAGTTTGGCCCCAGGTGGTCGCCGCCCAGAATAATGCGATCGTGGGGGAATCCCAACCGGTCGGCAATGGCGTAAACAAACAGGCGAAAATCCTTGGGCGTCATGCCCGTATAGCCGCCGAACTGATTGACCTGATTGGAGGTCGCTTCAATCAGTACTTTTCGGTTGGTATTCAAATCGAAGTGCAGCGCGGCTTCAATGACGCGAGGGTGAGCGGAGCACACTGAACAAATCCCCTGCGCGCCGTGCTGTTTGTGCTGTTTGACGATCTCTTTCATTTTTCATTCACTTCTTCGTCTGATGATGAAAGCATAATCGTAATGAATCGAAAGTTGTTCAAGCTGTGAGTTTTCGAATTGTGATCTAAATCGAATAAAATGAAAGTTGCGGTTAATATTCGAAAGTTATTTGGCGTGTTGAAGCTGATTATCGAAAGAATCGAAAGTTTGAGCGCCAAGAGTACGGCAGAAAAAGGTGGGAAAGTTCGTGAGTTATAACCAAAAAGAATATCAAAGCCGTTTATGTTATTTCACTTCTCGTTTCGCCTGCGATTAACTCATCATCAACGGCTTCGTCAACAATAACTATTTCTTTAGGATGGCAAACATGGCTCTCAAACTTCGCGCTTTATCATTCGCACTGGCCGCTGGGCTGGCAGGCGTCGCCGGCATCGCTCAGGCGGACCAGCTCGACGACATTCAAAAAGCAGGCGTTATCAACATTGCGGTATTCGACAGCAACCCGCCGTTTGGCTACGTTGATGCCAAGAGCAAGCAAATCGTGGGTTATGACGTCGATATCGCCAACGCCATCGGCAAGGCGCTGGGCGTGAAGGTTGAGCTGAAGGCCACCAACCCGGCTAACCGCATCCCGCTGCTGGCCTCCAAGAAGGTGGATCTTATCGCTGCCAACTTCACCATTACCCCGCAGCGTGCCAAAGAGGTTGATTTCAGCGTGCCCTACTTCGCCACCGGGCAGAAGTTCATCGCCCGTAAAGGCGTGCTGAAGCAGCCTGACGACATCGCCAAGCTTCGCATTGGCGCCGACAAGGGCACCGTTCAGGAAATCACCCTGCGCGACAAGTACCCGACGGCGAAAGTGATCTCTTATGACGATACCCCGGTCGCCTTTACCGCGCTGCGCAACGGCAACGTCCAGGCCATTACTCAGGACGACGCCAAGCTGGTAGGCCTGCTGGCCAACCTGCCGGACGCCGTAAAAGCCGACTTCGAGATTTCTCCGTTTAGCATCACCAAAGAGTATCAGGGCGTCGGCGTGACCAAAGGCGAAACCCGCCTGACTGAAGCGGTCAACAAAGTGCTGCTGGATCTGGAAAAAGACGGCCAAGCGGTGAAAATCTACGACCGCTGGTTCGGCCCCGAAACCAAATCCGCCATGCCCCGCGGCGACTTCAAGTTCGGCCCAGTAGAACCGGATCCGTCGAAGGGTTGATAAGAAAGGGACTCAAGGCGAGTCCCTCAGATTACGGATAAAGCGCTTTTGGATGAGTTTCGGAGTCAAACGGCGGGAGAGGCCTCCGTTGGGGTCGACTTGGCGTAAGCCAACGAAGCGCCCGTAGGAGGGCTAGGCCCGCCGCACGCCCAATGCTAATAGAGGCGCCCTCCCGGCCGAGCATAATGGCGATATAAGCACAATGTACTTTCGGCCGGAATATCCGCTGAAGCCGATTAGAATAGTTAATTAACAACCAAGAGGGACTCACAACGAGTCCCCTTTTGAGCTTCTGGCCCCGGCCAAATGCCCCTGCGGACAATAAAAAATGACCGAAAAAATAACCCAATGGCTAATGGTCCCCCAGTATCTGGGCTGGCTGTGGGACGGATTCCTGCTGACGCTCGGGCTGTCTGCGGTATCTATCGTTGCAGCGACGCTCCTGGGCGCCATCGTCGCCGGCGCGCGCGACAGCCGCCTTGCGTTGCTGCGCCTGCCCTCCGTGGCCTTCTGCACGCTGTTTCGCAACACGCCCCTGCTGGTACAGCTGTTCTTCTGGTACTTCGGCGTCGGCAAGCTGCTGCCGGAGGGCGTTATCCCTTGGCTGAATACGCCGCACGAGGCGACGCTTTTTGGCGTGACCGTCGCGTGGCCTTCGTTTGAATTCATTTCCGCCGTCTTCGGCCTGACGGTCTACTTTTCTGCGTTTATCGCCGAAGAGATCCGCTCCGGCATCCGCGGCGTGGCGGCCGGTCAGAAAAACGCCGCGCTGGCGCTTGGGCTCACCGGCTGGCAGTCCATGCGCTTTGTGATTTTGCCTCAGGCGATAAAAATCGCCTTTCCCCCGCTGCTCGGCCAGTACATGAACATCGTCAAAAGCACGTCGCTGGCGATGGCAATAGGCGTGGCGGAGCTGTCCTACGCGTCGCGTCAGGTGGAAACGGAAACCCTGCGGGCGTTTCAGGCCTTTGGCGTGGCGACGGTGCTGTATATCGTTACTATCGCCCTGATGGAAGCGTGGGGCATGTGGTATGAACATCGCCTGTTGGCGAAGGGGAGGCGTTAGGGATGGATTTCTCAGTGATTTATGACAATCTGGACTACCTGCTGTGGGGCGCCTACCCGGACGGCCCGCTGGGCGGTGCGGCGCTTACGCTGATTATCAGCCTGATAGCGGGCGTCGCGTCGGCCGTGCTGGGCGTCATCTTCGGCGTGTGGCTTGCGATGTTTCGCGGCTGGATTGGCGGGCTGTTGGCCGCCGTTTTAGGCTTTTTTCGCGCCATTCCCGTCATTATGCTGATCTTTTGGGCCTACTTCATGCTGCCGATGCTGTTTGGCGTCGATATCCCGGCCATTACGTCGGTGATTTGCGCCCTGGCGCTGATTTCAGCCGCCTATCTGGCTCACGGCGTCAAAGCGGGCATTATCGCCATCGGCGCCGGGCAGTGGCAGGCGGGGCTTTCTCTCGGGTTTAACCGCTGGCAGGTGCTGTGGCACATCGTTTTGCCTCAGGCGCTGCGCATGATGGTGCCTTCGTTTATCAACCAGTGGATATCGCTGATAAAGGACACCTCGCTGGCCTACGTGGTCGGCGTCGGCGAACTGACGTTCCTCGCTACGCAGGTCAATAACCGCAGCATGGTTTATCCGACGGAGGTGTTCTTGTTTATCGCGCTGGTCTACTTCCTGTTTTGCCTGACGCTCGACGTCGTCGCCAACGCGCTCAGCAGGCGCTACGCCGTCGCAGGCAAGGGAGCGGCGCGCTCCCGTTCGCTTTGGCGGTTTCTGCTGCCGATAAAGACCGGCGCCAGAGCGCTGTAGAAGGCTACTCTTCCTGTTCAGAAGGCGCGTCGTGCGCCTTTCTGGCCAGGAACCAGTAGGAATAAACGGCGTTAAACAGCACTACCAGCGCCGTAAAGACAAACACCGCGCGAAAGCCGAGGCTGGCGGCTACGGTAGAGCCTAAAAGCGGGCCGCTGACGTTGCCGATGTCTCGAAACGACTGGTTGTAGCTGAATATCCTGCCCGCCACCTGATTACTGCACTGATAGATAAGCAAGGACTGAACGGCCGGCAGCAGCGCGCCGTCGGCGATGCCTAACAAAAAGCGTAAAACCGCCAGCTGCCACGGGCTTTGCACGATAGACATCGGCAGCAGCACCAGTATCGAAAATATCAGCATAGCGACCAGAATGCGCTCCGGCCCGATGCGGTCGCCAAGCTTGCCCAGGCGCGGCGCGCTCAGCAGGGCGGCGAAGCCCGGCACCGAAGCGATAAACCCGCTGACGAACGCCAGGTTGTTGATGTTGCCCGCAATGTCGCGCACGTACAGCGTAAGAATGGGCGCGATAGAGCCGGTAGCGACCTGAATGATCATGGTGGTGATAAACAGCCCCAGCACCAGCTTGGGCCGCTTGAGCGAGGCGAAGACCTGACGGCCGCTGAGCATGTCCTTCTTGTGAACGCGCACGAACTGCTCTTTAACCGTAAACAGCGTCAGCAGAAAACAGACCAGCAGCACGCCGGCGGTGATGAAGAACACCGGGCGCAGGCCGTAGCGGTCCGCCAGAAAGCCGCCGATAATCGGGCCCAGCAGCGCGCCGCTGACAGCACCCGTCGACAGCGTCCCCAGCGCCCAGCCGCTGCGGTTTCTTGGCACCTGCGTGGCGATAAGCGCGTTGGCGTTCGGCACAAAACCGCCCAATACGCCGAGCAGCGCCCGCAGAATAAGAAACTGCCAGACGTTTTGCGCAAATCCCATCAGCATCATGATGATGGCCATTCCCAGCGCCGAGCGCAGCAGCATGACTTTTCTGCCGCGCCGGTCGGCCAAGCCGCCCCAAAACGGTGATGCAATGGCAGAAAACAGGAAGGTAATGCTGAATGCGACGCCGGACCACAGGTTAAGCTCCGCGTGGCCGGTGATGCCAAGCTGCTCCACGTACAGGGGCAAAAACGGCATTACCAGACTGAACCCCGCCCCGGTCAGAAAGCACCCTAGCCAGACAACGTAAAGGTTGCGCTGCCAGTTAACGGCTGAGACGGTGATGGTTTCGGGTTCTGTCGTCATGAGTAACCTGCAAACGAAAGTAAATGGCCGCTTATCATAATTTAAGTGGGTATTGGCTTAAGTTGCCATTAATGCCACTCTTTTAAAACGGGTCTGACCTCCGAAAATGGGGGCTACGTCAAGTTTAGCCCTGATAAATATTCCAGCCTCGGGCTTTCCACAGCGCAGGTAGCTCATTCATATGATAAAAGGGCGTCACCAGCGGGTGGTGGATGGGGTGCGAGTGGGGATCGGCGCAGTAGTAAAATACCGGAATGCCCGCCGCAATGCCCGCGTTGGCGCCGGAAACCGAGTCTTCCACCAGTATGCATTTTTCCAGCTCGACGTTAAGGCCGCCGCAGGCGAAGGCCAGAAGCGCCGGATCGGGCTTCCAGCGCTGGATGTCGAAGGCGCTGTAGAGCCTTTCGCCAAAGAAGTCGAGCAGGTGAGTAAGCCCAAGTGAGTGCTGCATTTTGCTGACCGGCCCGTTGGAGACGACCGCCATCGGCACGCGAATGCCCTCCAAAAGCGATCTTACGCCGTCAATGGGCTCGAGGCGCTGTTCAAACAGCACCGCCATGTTTTGGCGATACTCTTTTTCCAACTGTTCGTCGCTTTGAGTAAGCTCGTACTCTTTTCTCACTTCGGCAAACACCTGATAAAGGTTGGTGCCCTTGAAGCGTAAAACGCACTCCTGAGTTGAAAGCGGGATGCCGTAGTGGTTAAACACGATGGAAAACGACTCGCAGCAAAGAATTTCGCTGTCGACCAGCGTTCCGTCGCAGTCAAACAGAACGCACTCAACCGGTTGCATTTTTAATTCCTTATTTTTCGTACGGGCCGCTGCGCGGCGGCGGCGCGCTATTGAGAAAAGAGCGTGTCCATAGATAGTAGAACACCCGTATCGTAAATGATAGCCGTCTGTTTATTTTAGCTTTTTGTCTTTACGCCCGCGGCTTGAAAGCGCGAACGAGGCTGGCCTATCCTAAAGGACATGCCTGATAATGAAAATAAACCATGCAATCGATTGCCTATTTTGGTATATCTAGCGGTTTGATTTTTTACCTTCTCTTCACACTTTTCTTCGGATATCGACATGAACAAACCGGTTTCTGGCCCTACCTCCGAGCGGGGGCTGTTAGAGCGCGTGTTTCAGCTACGTCAGCACGGCACTACCGTTCGCACCGAGATCGTAGCCGGCTTTACAACGTTTTTAACCATGGTCTATATCGTCTTCGTCAACCCACAGATTTTGGGCGTTGCGGGGATGGATACCGAGGCGGTTTTTGTTACCACCTGCCTGGTGGCTGCGTTTGGCAGCATCTTTATGGGCGTTTTGGCTAACCTGCCGGTGGCGTTAGCGCCGGCGATGGGGCTCAACGCCTTCTTCGCCTTCGTGGTGGTCGGCGCGATGGGGCATTCCTGGCAGGTGGCGATGGGCGCCATTTTCTGGGGTTCGTTCGGTTTTCTTCTGTTGACGCTGTTTCGCATCCGCTACTGGATGATAGCCAGCATTCCGGTCAGCCTGCGGGTGGGGATCACCAGCGGTATCGGCCTGTTTATCGGCATGATGGGGCTGAAAAACGCCGGCATCATTGTATCTAATCCGGATACGCTGGTGGCGATCGGCAACCTGACCTCGCTGCCGGTGGCGCTCGGCGTGTTGGGCTTTTTTATCATCGCGGTGCTGGCAGCGAAAAACATCCATGCCGCGGTGCTGGTGTCTATTGTCGTGACAACCGGCATTGGCCTCGTCGTCGGCGACGTCACCTATCAGGGAACGGTTTCTGCACCACCGAGCATCGCCAGCATCATCGGCCAGGTTGACGTGAAGGGCGCGCTGGACATCGGCCTGGCGGGCATTATTTTCTCCTTCATGCTGATTAACCTGTTTGACTCCTCGGGTACGCTTATCGCCGTTACCGACAAGGCTGGGCTGGCGGATGAAAACGGCAAGTTCCCGCGCATGAAGCAGGCGCTGCTGGTGGACAGCATCACCTCGACGGCGGGCGCCTATCTCGGCACCTCGTCGATTTCTACCTATATCGAAAGCTCATCGGGCGTGTCCGTCGGCGGGCGCACCGGGCTTACGGCGGTCGTCGTTGGCCTGCTGTTCCTGCTGGTTATCTTCCTTTCGCCGCTGGCGAAGATGGTTCAACCCTACGCCGTTGCTGGGGCGCTTATCTACGTGGGCGTGCTGATGACTTCAAGCCTGTCGCGCGTGAAGTGGAACGATCTGACGGAAGCGACACCGGCGTTTATCACCGCCGTGATGATGCCGTTCACCTTCTCTATTACCGAAGGCATCGCGCTGGGCTTTATCTCCTACTGCGTGATGAAGGTGGGTGTGGGCCGCTGGCGTGAAATCAGCCCCTGCGTGCTGGTCGTCGCGCTGCTGTTCCTGTTTAAGATAGTGTTTGTCGACCACTAGATTGTTTATTGCGAGCGCTCCGCACGGAGCGCTCTTTCACTTGCGCAGCTAAAGCGCGTCTTTTCCCACCAACTTCTTCAGAAACGTGACCAATTCCCCCTGCTCCTGGTGCGACAGGCGCGATAAAAACTCGCTGTCTACGCCGTTGGCGATCGGTATGGCCGCCTGTAGCGCGGCTTCTCCTTCGGGCGTCAGGTAAATAAATCGCCTGCGCCTGTCTTCGCTGGTGCGTTTTCTTAAGATAAATCCGCGTTTTTCCATACGGGCCAGCATTTCCGCCAGCGTCGCCTTGGTGCTGACGGCGGCATTGATAAGCTCCATCTGTTCGATGCCGGGCTGCTGTGCGACGGCGAGCATCACTGCATACTGCGGTTTGGTCAGATCGGGCAGGGCTTTAAGCCATTGAGAGGTGTGTTCCTGAAACAGCTGGCGCATCAGGTGAAAAGCAAGGTGTTCGAGTTTAGCTGCCATGTCGTTCCTTCTTTCGACGTTAGGTGAAGGAAAAAAGATAAACAAAGTATATTTCAACAAGCGTGTGACGTTAACGATTGGATGTTTCATTTTGGAAATATTCGCACAAGAACTTTTTTATCGTTCTCTCTTGCCATCCTTTTCGCTCGGCGATAAATTATTCAACCATAATGTTCGTACACGAACAAATTAATCTGGAGCCGTTATGAAACTGATTGTCGGGATGACGGGCGCCACCGGCGCGCCGTTAGGCGTTGCTTTGCTAAAGGCGCTGAAAAACATTCCCGAAGTGGAAACCCACCTGGTGGTGTCTAAGTGGGCCAGAACGACGATTGAGCTGGAAACGTCGTTGACCATTCACGACGTGGCGGCGCTGGCCGACGCCTATTATAGCCCGGCCGATCAGGCCGCCGCGATTTCATCCGGTTCGTTTAAAACCGACGGCATGGTGATTATCCCTTGCAGCATGAAGACGCTGGCGGGCATTCGCGCCGGCTACGCCGATGGGCTGGTAGGGCGCGCCGCAGACGTGGTGATTAAAGAGCGGCGCAGGCTAGTGCTGGTGCCGCGCGAAACGCCCTTAAGCCCCATTCATCTGGAAAACATGTTAGCGCTGTCGAACATGGGCGTGGCGATGGTGCCGCCCATGCCCGCTTGGTACAACCACCCCAAGACCATTGACGACGTTACCGACCATATTATCGCTCGCATTCTTGACCAGTTTGGGCTGGAACACCCTGGCGCCAAGCGCTGGCAGGGCCTGTCCGACACGCGTCGGTCAAGTGGCGATATCAACTAAAGGAGATAAAGATGGCATTTGACGATTTGCGCAGCTATCTGCGCGCGTTAGAAGAGCACGGGCAGCTGCTCAAAATTGAGGAGCAGGTAAAAGCGGAGCCGGATCTCGCCGCCGCCGCCAACGCGACCGGCCGCATCGGCGAAGGCGCGCCCGCGCTGTGGTTTGACAACATCGAGGGCTTTACCGACGCGCGCGTGGCGCTTAACACGCTGGGCTCTTGGAAGAACCACGCTATCGCGATGGGGCTACCGCCGAACACCGGCACCAAAGAACAGATTGATGAATTTATCCGCCGCTGGGAAACCTTCCCGGTTGCGCCGGTTCGTCGCGATAATCCGCCCTGGGCGGAAAACAGCGTCGACGGTGAAGATATCAACCTGTTCGACATTCTACCCCTGTTTCGTTTAAACGACGGCGACGGCGGATTCTACCTCGACAAGGCCTGCGTGGTTTCTCGCGATCCGCTGGACCCGGACCACTTCGGCAAGCAAAACGTCGGTATTTACCGTATGGAAGTGAAGGGCAAGCGCAAGCTTGGCCTACAGCCGGTGCCGATGCACGACATCGCGCTGCACCTGCACAAGGCGGAAGAGCGCGGAGAGGACCTGCCGGTCGCCATTACGCTCGGTAACGATCCGATCATTACCCTGATGGGGGCGACGCCGCTGAAGTACGATCAGTCCGAATACGAGATGGCGGGTGCGCTGCGCGGCTCCTCCTATCCTATCGCCACCGCGCCGCTGACCGGGTTTGACGTGCCTTGGGGCTCAGAGGTTATTCTGGAAGGGGTGATCGAAGGCCGCAAGCGGGAAATCGAAGGGCCGTTCGGCGAGTTTACCGGCCACTACTCCGGCGGGCGCAACATGACGGTGGTTCGCATCGACAAGGTCAGCTACCGTACCAAGCCGATCTTTGAATCGCTCTATCTGGGCATGCCCTGGACCGAAATCGACTATCTGATGGGGCCGGCGACCTGCGTACCGCTCTATCAGCAGCTGAAGGCCGAGTTCCCGGAAGTGCAGGCGGTGAACGCCATGTACACTCACGGCCTGCTGGCGATTATCTCCACCAAGAAGCGCTACGGCGGCTTTGCCCGCGCGGTGGGGCTACGCGCCATGACTACGCCGCACGGGCTAGGCTATGTGAAGATTGTCATCATGGTGGATGAGGACGTCGACCCGTTCAACCTGCCGCAGGTGATGTGGGCTATCTCGTCCAAGGTTAACCCGGCGGGGGATTTAGTGCAGTTGCCCAACATGTCGGTGCTGGAACTCGATCCCGGCTCTTCGCCCGCGGGCATTACCGACAAGCTGATTATCGACGCCACCACGCCGGTCGCGCCGGATAACCGCGGCCACTACAGCCAGCCGGTGCGCGACCTGCCGGAAACCAAGGGCTGGATTGAGAAACTGAACGCGATGCTGGCGAACAAGAAGGAGGATGCATGATGATTTGCCCACGCTGTGGCGATGACCACATTGAACTGATGGCGACCTCTCCGGTGCCCAACGTCTGGACGGTGCACCAGTGCCAACACTGCCTGTACACCTGGCGCTCCACCGAACCTCTGCGCCGTACCAGCCGCGAGCACTACCCTGAGGCGTTTAAGATGACGCAAAAGGACATTGACGACGCGCCGCAGGTGCCGACAGTGCCGCCGCTGCTGGCGGAAGGAAGCCGTTAATTCGGTTTCATTCGTGTTTCAGTCGCTCAGGCTGAAATCATAGTTAACGTCGGCGGTAAACGGTGCGTTTTCGCCGACGGACTCAATGAGAAATTCCAGCGTTGGGTCCATTGAGTCGACGGCGACCGTTTTTCCGCTCTTGTCCGCTATCTCGTATGACTGAAGGGTAAATCCGCCGAGGATGGTCACGGCGTAAAGCCCTTTTTTCAGACTTATTTTCTCTTTTCGATGCTGCTTCAGGCTGCTTATAGCTTCCTGCGTGAAGTTTTTCAGGTAGGGAACCGTATAAAGATAGATGTCTCCGTCGCCGACGGTGAGAAGGTAGCCGTTCTGTTTGTGTTGCAGCTGATTTCCCTGCTTCAGCAGCTCTGGCGCTTCGCCGTCAACGTTGAAATACACTGTGTAGGGCCTGTCGATGCCCCGGATGGGGATAATAACGCCTTTTTCAACGACGTCATCGCCTGAATCCTGCGTGGTAAATTCGCACAGCAGGTCGCTCGGCAGCCCGTTTTCGCGTTGATATTGCAGCAATAGGTCGGGATCGCCCAAAAATACCGCGTCGTACAGGTCGTTAAGCACTTCTTCAAATTTTTGCGTCGTCATCGTATTGTCTACAGTCGCCGTCTCAGGGCGTTTTTTTAAACAACCGAGGAACGGCAACAAACCACTGAACGTAGCCTGAGATAAAAAACGGCAGCCATACCAGAAAGAGCATCAGGTATTTATTCGTAATGACGCTCTTTCCGTCAGGAAAGCATAGTTCCGAGAGTAGGCCTATCAGCGCAATAAGCGCGAAGGCGGCGCTGCTTAGCGGCGCGCAGACGATAATCATGGCCAGCACCATAATGCCAACGATCTCGCTGATGTCCCTCATGTCGGTAAGTTCGCCTAGCCGATGCATAAGAAATGCTAAAATGACGAGGCTTAGCAATAGCCACAGCGCTCTTGCGCCGTTGATAACATATTTCTGAAACATGCCGAGTTATTCCGTTTGGTAAGTCAATCCTTGATAGCGCGTATTCTAAACCTTTCTTTTTTTCAGGCGCACGTTTTTCCAAAGTCGGGGAAAAAATATAAACCACTGCCAGTAGCCGGCAATAAAGAACATCAGCCAGGTAAATACGATCTCAACGTAGCCCCCGCTATCTGAGTAGGCGATATCTATATTTAGGCGATACAAAAGATACCCAATAAGAGCGGCAGCGAGCGATGCCAGCAGGCCGGAAGGGAATGAAAGCAGCATCATGGCGTAGATAAGAAAAATAATAATATCGCCCTGCGGTTCGTATTTTATCAGCGCGACAATAAGAATCATAAAAGTGAAAATCATCTAGCCGATTTTAATAACTCGGGCGAGGAGAGGTTTATTAGTTATGACCATTTTCTTATCCACCGATCCAATTTTTCCTCAATGGCCGGATTATTGTAGCTTACCGTTTTGCCCCTGATGGTGATATTGCCGTTCACATGTTTTTGCTGCTGCTTCGAACAGCGGGGAATGTTTTTTGTCTCGGGAACGTTTTCCAACGCGAGGTAATAGAGCTGATTGTTAAAAAATGACAGCCGGACATCTACGTCGCCGCACTCCGTTGGATAGCTCTCAATCTTCGCGGTGAAAAAATGGCCGCGGCCTCGTTCGGCAAACTGGTCTTCCAAAACGATAAACGCCTTTTTCCGGCCTGCGGCGAGGGCTTTGACCTGCTCAATGGTTGAGCTGCCGTAAAACTGCAAATTCGTATCTTCTTTTGGGGCAAAAAGGCGATAGAACCCTAAAGCGGTTAAAGCAATAAAGAGAGCGGCGGCAAACGGAATGATCTGCCTCAGAAGGCTTTGAGTTGACACTATTGTTGCTCCCATTCTCGAATAGCCAGTTCGCGCCCTTTCTCCCATTCGGCCGCGCATTTTTCATCGGTAATCACCCTATATTCGCTAATAACAAAATAGTAAGGGGCTACTCGCTCTAATTCAGGGAGATAGTTTTTCTTTGCATAGCCTTTAAGCTTATAAAGGTTGCAGGCCGGAAAATTGTTCTGGGCCGTGAAGCGCTCTTCTGCTTTCGCGGATGGAAATTCTATACAAAACTCCCGGCCCGGCAGCACGCTGCCGTCGTTACGGCACGCTTCTTCCTGCTGATAGTCTTGCGATTGGCAGCCGTCCACCGTATTTTCACCCACGCGTTCAATACGGTAAGTCGTACAGCCGCCGCAGGCGTAGCGCATATCTGCGGCGTAAATTTCTACCGCTTCTTTTTTACTCGTTAGATTGCTGACAAACTGTGCGATATGGCGCCAGTGCCAGCCGGCGGCGAGCAGCGCCAGCAGGCATAAAACTACTTTTATTTTCACGGCTTGCTCTGCTTTTCCTTTTCCAGCGCGTCCAAAAACAGGCTGAAAAACTGGGCTGTAGGGTACCAGCTGCCGTCTTTGCGCATAACGGGCATGTCAAAGTTGAAGATGAAGGTCTTGGCCTGCTCGTCGGCGCTGTCGGCGTATTTAACCCGCAGTGGGCACAGATAGCGTTCGCTCTCTTCCCCTTCCATTGGGCGACACTCTCCGGTGAAGTTTATCCAGCGCACGAGTTTTTTCATCGGAGGGCGATCGGGATCGCCCTGTGTTTCAATCAGGTAGCTGTCCAGCTGCCTAAGCCCTGCCATGAAGGCTTCGCCGATTTTTTGTTTTTCTTGGATGAACACATAGTTTTTCAGGTTGGCCTCTTTGACGCGTTCAATGAGCGCCTCTTTTCCCTGATGGATGTCGACGTGGCCGTCCTGGTCGACGGTATAGCCGATTTTACCGGTGAGGTTTTTTTGGCCGCCGATAACGGTAGCCTCTTTGTAGGTGACGGTCGCCTCGCACTGCCGCTGACCGGACATGCTGTCGTAACCGGTTTCGGTTAGGTCTGATACTGAGGCGAAGATAAAGGTGGCGTCGTTTTTACCGTTGCCTCCGGCCGCCTGCGTTTTTTCCTTGTCCCTGTAGCTGTATTCAAACTGCTGGCTCAGCTGAGTTTTGGCTTCCGGATTATGGCATTCCGGTACGTCAGGCTCGGAATAGAATAAAAAATAGATAATAGCGCCGAGAGCCAGCGTAATAAGAATAAGCTTACCCATACAGCCGCGCTTTTTCTTTGGCGCCTGCGCTGCGGGCGTAGCGGGCTGGCGCTGCGCATTTTTGAGAGAAGCAGGGGGCACGGCCTTTTTCTTTTTGGCTTTTTTCGGCGCTTCTTTTCTCTCCGGCGCTTTTTTTACTAATTCCCGCGCTTCCAGCCAGGCCAGCAGCTCGTCGTCATCGTTAAAATGCAGCGGTGGCTGCTCGTCCAGCGCCTTTTTGGCTTTCTGTAACGAGCGTTGGTTAAGGGTGCCGGAGTAGTAAAGCAGCATCAGCCGTTCAAGCACCAGAGCCTGCGCGTCGGCGTCAGAATTTGCCTCGACGTCGCGCTGCGGCGCTTGCGTTAAGGAATTATGGGCGATAGCCTCCTGCTCTGGCTCTGGCTCTGGCTCTGGCTCTGGCTCTGGCTCTGGCTCTGGCTCTGGCTCTGGCTCTGGCTCTGGCTCTGGCTCTGGCTCTGGCTCTGGCTCTGGCTCTGGCTCTGGCTCTGGCTCTGGCTCTGGCTCTGGCTCTGGCTCTGGCTCTGGCTCTGGCTCTGGCTCTGGCTCTGGCTCTGGCTCTGGCTCTGGCTCTGGCTCTGGCTCTGGCTCTGGCTCTGGCTCTGGCTCTGGCTCTGATTCAGACTCGGGTTCTAATTCTGGTTGTGCCTCGACGACGTCTGGCGCTGCGCTTTCCTGTGGCTGCTGAAGCACCTCACTTTGAACCGCAGGCCGTTCGCTGATAATGCGGTTTTCCAGCAGCCAGTCAATCGCGCCCTCTTCGGTGTCGAACCCAACGTGGGAGATAAACTGGAGGTAGAGCTTGCCCCGGCTAAGCTGATCGGCGGTGATAATCTGGCGCTCAAACAGGCGGTCAAGCAGTTGGGTTCTTCGTTGGCTGTCGGACATTCCTTTTCTCTTTTTATTTCCTGCGTTGTGGACGGCCTATCTTAACCTAGCTTGGAGAAACGAGGGTGATAACGATCGCAACGGCGATGAGGGAGAAAAACGTAATAGTGATCCCGATTAAAAATTTTACGTAGAACGGGGTTTCATAACCTTTGGTTTGTATCTGGCGGTTATGGGGACGAGCCTGACGTATTTCCCCGCGCCTTTGGCGTTCTTCCTGTTCAATTCGCTCGACGCTTTGTTCTATTTCGGCCTGAACCGCCTGCCGGTCGGCCCTGTCGTCCACCAGCCCCTGCTCAACCAGCCAGGAGAAAAGGTGATGAGCGGTATTGAACCGCAGATCGGCGCGGCTCAGCAGCATCGGGCGGACGATGGAATACTGCCCGTCGGTGATGAAGTCGGCGTTGTGAAGCTGGGTAAGAAGCTCCTGCGTCTGCCGCTGGTCGTCGGTTATCGTGCTGTTTGTCAAAGGCGGCGGATTCCTGTCTGTTGCGTTAAACGTTTGTATCGCTATACCTTATCCCGAGCGGCGCAGGAGGTAAACGTTAAAAGGCCGTCCGTCGGTTCGACGCAAAACGCCAGCGTATCGACGTCGATTCTCCAGACGTCGATTTGCTCTGTCGTAAGCAGAGTATCGCAGGCGACGCTCCAGAGGGTGTGGCTATTTTGTTGAACGTAGCAAAAGGGCTGCGGCTCGAAGTCCGTATGGATACGCCGCTGTGCTGGTGAAATGGCTATTTGCTTCATCTGCCAAACGCCCTTGGCCGACAGCTTCAGCACCGACTCCCGCAGCGTCCAAAGCCGCCAGAAGCCGTCAGCCTGCTGGTTTTCTGGCAGTGAAGTCAGCCAAAGGCACTCTTCCTCGCTGAAACTGTAGCGCGCCAGATCCATCAGTTTTCTTCTCGGCCTGCTTTGTTCTATGTCGACGCCGACGCGGCAGCCCTGTGCGAGCGCGACCATCATATCCTGCCCGCTGTGGCTCAGGTTGAAGTCCGGCAGAGAAGAGGTGGAAAACGAAGGCCTGCCGTTGACCGGTTCTCCCATCTCGGGCAGCTGAGCGCAGCCAAATTGATGATGCATCAGCTCAGCCAGCAGCCAACGCCCCGCTAAAAATTGACTGCGCCGCTTAGGGGCAAGAGCCTCGCTCTGCGTCAACAGCGCTTGCGGCAGCCTCCGTAAAGAGGGCGGCTGCCAGAATTCGTCGGGCAGTCTTACGGTGGCGATAGTCAGATGAGGAGACGGCGGCATAATGGTTTACAACCAGCGTTTAATAATTAGTGACGTATTGATGCCGCCAAAGGCAAAGTTGTTGGACTGAATATAGTCAGTCTCGATATGGCGGCCTTCCCCCATAATATAGTCGAGCTTGCCGCAGGCGGGATCTGGCTGTTCCAGATTGATGGTCGGCGCAAACCAACCGTTGCGCATCATCTCGATGCTCATCCATGCCTCCAGTGCGCCGCAGGCGCCCAGCGTGTGGCCGAAGTAGCTTTTTAATGAGGAGATCGGCGTTTTGTCGCCAAAAACGGCCTCCGTTGCCAGGCTTTCGGCGATGTCGCCGCGCTCCGTTGCGGTACCGTGCGCAGAAATATAGCCAATATCCTGTGGCGACAGGTTAGCCGACTTCAGCGCTTGTTCGATGCAGGTCTGCATGGTTTCTTTGCGCGGTTGGGTGATGTGCGATGCGTCGCAGTTGGTAGCAAAACCGACGATTTCACCATAGATCGTCGCGTTTCGCTCCTGAGCGTGAGAAAGCTCCTCCAAAATGAGCGTACCCGCACCTTCACCAATCACTAGGCCGTCCCGCTTGGTGTCGAAAGGGCGTGGCGACAGCTCTGGCGATTCGTTCATTTGGCTGGTGGCGAACAGCGTATCGAATACGGCCGCCTCCGAAGGGCAAAGCTCTTCCGCGCCGCCGGCCACCATAACGTTTTGGTAGCCGTGGCGAATGGCCTCAAAGGCGTAGCCAATAGCCTGACTGCCGGACGTGCAGGCGCTTGAGGTTGGAATAACTCGACCGCGCAGACCGAAAAATAGCCCCGTATTTACCGCTGAAGTATGGGGCATCATCTGTACATACGTCGTGGCGGTGATGCTATAGACGTTTTTGTCGTTTAGCATGGTGCCGAATTCGCCGATTTGTTTGGTGCTGCCGGTTGATGAACCGTAGGCGATCCCGGTGCTGCCGTCGGTCAGAGCGTCGTGCTCCAAGAGCCCAGCCATTTCCAGCGCCAGCTCCGTTGCCCGGGTGGACAGCAGCGAAACCCGACCCATAGAGCGGATTTTCTTACGCGTGTAGTGTTCCGGCAGTGAGAAGTCGACGATCGGTGCGCCGAGGTGGGTGTTTAGCCCTTCAAACTCGGTCCAGGGCGGCATAAACCTGATGGCGTTTTTTCGCCTCTTAAGTGCGGCGTAAACGCTCGGCCAATCGTTGCCAAGTGCGGTGACGCCGCCCATTCCTGTAATAACGACGCGACGCGTCATATCATTCCTCCATTAATCGATATGACCTGACGCGTCACGTAGGCCGCGGCGTCAGACATTAAATAGCTGGCAAGCCCTGCTACTTCTTCCGGCTGCCCCATGCGCTTTAAGGGGATCATGCGCATGGCTTCATCCAGTGCAGCCGACTCCATATCCAGAATGCCGGTGTCAATCAAACCGGGCGCGATACAGTTTACGGTAATTTTTCTCTTTGCCAACTCCAGCGCTAACGCCTTTGTCGCGCCGATGATGCCGGCCTTGGCCGCGCTGTAGTTGACCTGTCCGCGATTGCCGGTAATACCCGATACGGATGAGAGCGTGACGATGCGCCCTCCCTGCCTGAGGCCGATCATCGGCATAATGCAGGGGTGAATGACGTTATAGAAGCTGTCCAGATTGGTGTGGATCACGCCGTCCCAGTCGCTTTCCGTCAGAGCGGGAAACGCTCCGTCGCGAATGATGCCCGCGTTGCTGACAACACCGTAATAGGCGCCGAACTGCTCAATATCCTGCTCGATTTTTTCACGGCATTCCTGCCGCTGGCTAATGTCGAAACGCAGTAGGCGTCCGGTTCCGCCGGTGCTTTTTATCTGGCTTAGGGTATTTTCCGCGCCGTCGAGATCGCTTAAGTAGTGAACAATAATTCTAAATCCGTCCCGCGCGAGGCGAAGCGCAATGGCCTGGCCGATGCCTTTACTGGCACCGGTAACTAAAACTGAGCGAGTCATGGTGTGGTGTCCTTTCCATTAGGTGGCTGTATTAGCAGCCGTAATTCCTCATCGTCGGGTTGGTAAACGTTCAGCTTTGTCTGAGTCACTTCTTTGCCATCAAGCGTGAGTCGGCAATCGAAGCTTGCCAGTTTATCATCCTGCAGCAGCATGGTAACGCTAACTAAAAGCCTGCTGCCACTGGGATAAGCAGCAAGCGTTGATTTAAAGCCGCGACCGCCCAGCAGCATGCCGAGCCTGGGCTCTTGGCCTAGCTGCATACCGTGCCAACCTCGCCAGACGCCGATAGTCTGCGCCATGATTTCAATGGCAAACCAGGCGGGAAGCTCTCCCTGAGGCGTGAGAAACGGCGCTAGAATACCGCTGCGGTCAACGCTGACTTCGCAAACTGCGCCTTGACTATCAACGGCATTTACCTTTTCGACAAACACCATTGGCGTTTCGTGAGGAAGATAGCTGGCCGCTGGCTGAAACTCTGTCATCCAACCTCTCCTAAAAGTACGCAGGCATTATTCCCACCGAAAGCGAACGAGTTGGATATGACGGCCTTTTTCGATAATTTCTGCGGATGAGTAATAAGATTGATATCGGCAAGGGCGCGGTCCTTTGCCGATAATGAAAAGTCCTGAATCGGCAGCGGAAGATCTCGATCGAGAAGCAGAAAGCAAAGGATAGCTTCGGTAATACCCGCAGCGCCCAGCGTATGTCCTGTTAGGTGTTTTGTTGAGCTACAGGGCGTTTCAGGGCCGAAAACGCGGTGAACCGCCAGGCTTTCTGCCGAGTCGTTAAGCACGGTCGCAGTACCGTGCAAATTGATGTAACCAACCTGCTGAGGCGTCATTTTCGCCTGAGCGAGCGCCATGCGCATGGCTCGCTCTGCGCCTTCCCCTTGCGGATGAGGCGCGGACATGTGCCAGGCGTCGGACGATTCACCGTAGCCTAACAGTGCAACTTTTGACGGCTCTCGGGTTAGTAAAATCAGCCCGGCGCTCTCGCCAATATTGATGCCGTCGCGGCCTTGAGCAAACGGGCGGCAGCGCTGATAAGAGACGGATTCCAGGCTGTTAAAGCCGTTTATCGCCATGCGGCATAGGCTGTCCGCGCCGCCGACTAGCGCCGCGTCGGCAAGCCCGGCCCGAATCAGACGAGCGCCGCTGATAATGGCGCGAACGCTGGAAGAGCAGGCGGTTGAAATCGTATAGGCCGGCCCGTTTAGCGACAGCAGGCTTGCCAAAAATGAAGAGGGATCGCCCAACTCCTGCTGCTGGTAGTCGTAGTGCTCAGGCAGCTTGCCGTGCGTTAGCTGATGCGCGATGGCTAGCTCTCCTTCGTGAATGCCCGACGTGCTGGTTCCCATGACGACCGCAATGCGATCGGCGCCAAAGCGGGCGATAGCGTCATCAACCCTTGGCCGTATTTGCGCCAGTGCAGCCATGAGTAGGCCATTGTTGCGTGAACGATGCTTCGCCAAGTGAGGCGGGATTTCCGGTAGCGCTTCGGCCACTTCGCCAACCCAGGTTGACTTGCCGTTTAGCAGCCAGCCTTCCTGCTGTGTGAGTCCGCTGTGGCCTGACGTCAGGCGATCGCCGATTTCGGCAAGCGATCCGCCCAATGCGTTTATCAGGCCAACGTGAGACAAATAAATCATGAAGCGTTATCCATATTCTGTATTTGGATCTGATAGCCAAAGCGATGGTGGATAATAGCGACCGGCTGTCGCTTGCCGCCCTCATTGCGATACTGGATCTCACTGACGGTTTCGCCCCGCTCGTCCTGCAACAGGCGCTTATCCTGAATGTCGGTAAGCCGCCAGCCCTTCGGGAGGTTTGGCGTCCAGGCTTCAATGGGCCAGTAGCTCATCATAATGTCTGATAAAACCTGCTCTGCAGGAGGCAGCTCCCCGAGCGCAACCGACTGTTCCGTATGAATTCCCATCGCGTCATAAGTGACTTTAAACAGCCTGATGCCAATAGGAGAAAGCGCCGCCAGCGTGATTTTCTGTCCGTCGGCGTCCAGCATGACCATCAGCGACTGGGCTTTACCGTCGACGGTAGCCGTCAATAGCTGCTGTTGGTTTAGTTTTACGTTTAGCGTCGGCGCGGGTAGAACAACTCGAGTACCGGGCTTTAGCCATGCCTTGGGCTGAGCGCCATTTTGCGAAAGCGAGCAGCCGCCGAGAAGCAGAGCAAGCAAAGCGAAACGGGGCCATAGCCTTATGTTCATGAAGATTCCTTTTCTGAAGGCGTATTGCCTAAAGACGATTTGTCCAAGGGCAAGCTGGGCAGCGCGAGCGGCGACAGCAAGAATGCGGTAAATATACCACCGCTGAGCACCAGCCCAAAGCCTGCAATCGCCTGTGTTCCACTGGCGGCCAGCAGGCCAAAGCTGAGTTCGGTCGTTAAGGCGGCCATGAAAATAGACAGCATCGACGTCGAGGGCGTACCCGAGGGGTTGCTGAAAAACAGCGTATAGTCCATGCCGATGCCAAGCACTAATACCAGCGCCAGCAGTGAAAACAGGTTGAGCGTCTGGCCGCTAAGCCCGAGTACGGAGAGTCCTATTCCGAGCGATAGCAGCGTCGGTATCAGGCACCGTATTCCCTGTCGTAAGCCAAAGCGGAGTAAAAACAGCACGGCGATAACCGCGACGGTGGCGGCGAGTATGGTCGTTAGATGCTGCCGATAAACGGAGAACAGCGAGGAAAACTCACTGTGTTTATCCACCCAAACCACGCCGGTATTGGTGTTGGCCAGTTGACGTAGTACATCAGGGCGTTTGACGCCGTTTACCGGCACAAGAACGGCCGAACGCCCGTCCGGCAGGCTTAGCCAAAGCAGTCGCCAGCCTTCGCTGGCCGGGCTTTTTAACCAATCGTCCAGCGAAGCGGGCGCGTCCGGCAAGGGCGTGAACCTGACCGGCAGCCCAGCATTTTGCAGCTTTTGAACAACCTCGGGCGCCTGCTGGTTAACAAGAGCGATATTGCTGCGCTGTTGCCGCTCTGAGGGGAACGGCATGCGGCGATACCCCTGTAGCGCCCCTTCCTGCTTTGCCGCCTCCAGCGCTTTGCCCAAAGGCTCCAATCGTTCCAGCGTCTGCTGCGGCGAGTCGCCGAAAACCATAAACCATTTTTGATCGCTGTGCTGCCCCGTTAACGCGGCAATTTGCTGCTCCTGCCGTTGAAACTCCGGCGGCAGGGTTTGCAGCTTGCGAATGTCGTCATCGACGCGAAGTTGGGATATACCGATTGCGGCAACCGCCAGCGCCAGCAGCGGAATGCCAAAGCGGATCGCCTTCTGGTTGCGCCAGCCGTCTATCCAGCGCGAGAAAAAAGCGGGGCGCAGATGGGGGCGAACCCGCAGTTGGCGAGAAAGGTACGGATACCAGCAGATGACGGTCAGAAAGGCGCCGCTAAGCCCGGCGGCGGCGAAAATGGCCAACTGCTGTAGCCCGGGGAAAGGCGCGATAAAAAGCAGCAGGTAGGCTACCGCACTGGAAGCTACCGCCAGTATCAATGCCGGAAACAGCTTCTTCATGCTGGCCAGCGCGCTTTCCTCGTTTCCGTGGATCAGGCGCTCTGTCAGGTAGTGCAGCGCATAGTCGATGGATATGCCCACGACGCTGGTGCTCATCACCAGCGTCATAACGTGAATTTCGCCAAACAGCGCAAAAACCGCGACGCTGCCGCACAGCGCGCCGACCGAGAGCGACAGCAGCGTCAGCCAAAGCGGCCTGAGGGAACGAAATACGAACAAAATAAGTACAATAATTCCTAATCCAGAGACGGTACCGATGGTTGAAATATCGTTCTGGGCCTGCTGGCTTGCATAGTCGCTGTAAAACAGCGTGCCGCGCTGTAGGACTTTAGCGCCCGGCCATTTTTGTTCTAACTGCGCTTTCAGCGCGTTAAGTCGTTTTACCGTTTGGCGAGCGCTTTGGATATCGTAGGACGATGCGCTGAGTTCTCCTCGGATAAGAAACCAGGTTCTTCCCCGTTCGTCGCGGCTGGTCAGCCAGCCGCGGCTTAGGGTAAGCGGACCTGCGCTGAGCTGTTGGTCCATCTGTGAGGAGCGCATCGTGAGCAGCGGGTCGCCGCTGAGTTCGCTAGCGCTGACCCCGGCAAACGGCGAGTAAACCTGGCTGAGAACCCAGTCGGCCTGCGCTGAGGGCGATTCGTTTAAACGTACGCGGGTTGCTTCGTCAAGCAGCGGATAGCGATGGTCAAAATAGAACTTCCCCCAGGACTGCTGATGCGATCCGTCCATGCGGCCGGCGATATCGCGCAGGGCGGACGTTTGTTGAAGCTGCTGTTGCCACCACGCTGCGGGCGCACTGCTGTCACCGCTAGGAGGGCTAATAAGCCAGACCAGCTGGCGATCCAGCCTCTGGTTGAACCCTTCTTCCAGCTCGGGAGGGACGTTTTGCGCGTGCTTATTTGGCAGCAGCGCCATCACGCTGCTGTTGATCCTGCCGTTTGGCAGGATCAGGACGAGTGCCGCGAGCAGCGCTATTGTGCAGGCGAGCCATCCCAGCGCCAAACGACGATGAATGTCAGGGCGAAAAATAGCGTTTTTCATCTGGCGTGAGCGCGTCCGGTTTGGTTTTTTGGTTAAAGAAGCGGACGTGCGTTCCGTCTCCCTGCATGTCTTCTATCTGTATTTCATTAAGAAACTCTGCGCCGCTGAGCGTAATTTGGCGAAACAGTTTATTAATGGGGGTCGTCGTGGGGTGTAAAACCAGACGCCAGCGTCCGCCGCCGAGATCGCTAAACGACAGGGAAAAGTTTTGTTCAAGCGCCTTCCTGTCGGCGTGAAACAGCGCCGTCAGCAGCGAGTTGAACTGGAACAGCTGCGGGTGGCTTTGCGCCGTGACGATCTGCGGCGCCTGGCCGCTTATGCGCTGCTCCATTTTGACGTCGTTCATCAACATCGTCATGGCGAAGGGCGCGCTCTGGTTCCATACCAGTCCATCTTCGGGAGAGATGAGCAGGTTACCGCTGGACTTAAGCGGTTGAGACATGCCGCTGATGGTGCGTAGTTGTTCAAACTGCGCCCGCAGCGTAGTTTTTTGAGCGAAGCGCTGCTGGAGGTCGCCAAGCGTCACGGCGCGAGCGGCGGTCGATAAGCTCATCATTGCACCGCACAGCAGTACCAGACAGAGGCGTAGCGTACGGTTCATGCGGCGGTCACTCCCAGTTTCTCAAACAGAATGGGCGGGCTGACGAAACACATCTCGCCGCTTTTCTCCTCCACGGCTACCTGAATGGTGTAGCCCTTGGTGGTTCTTTTCCCGCTTTCTGCATCAGTGATGACATAGTCGATCCGCAGGCGGTTTTCATATTCCGTAAGCCTCGCGCGAACCCGAATGCGCTGCTCAAACAGCAGCGGGGAAACGTACTTAACCCGGGTGTCGATAATCGGCCAGACGTAGCCAGACTCTTTCATCTGACGGTAGCCGTAGTCGAACTGCTTTAGCAGCGCTTCGCGGGCTATTTCGAAATAGCGAAAGTAGTTGCCGTGCCAGACGACGCCCATGGCGTCGGCGTCATGAAACGGCACCGTTATCTCAACGTCAACCGAAGCGCGTGGATCGTGTTTAAGCGTCATGGTGGCGGGGTGTCTCCTTCGTATGCTGCGGTTCGGTGAGCTGCCAAAAGTCATAGAAATTAAACCAGTCAAGCGGCGACGTCAGGCAATAGTGTTCCAGACGTTTCGCGTATCGTTCAACGGCCTCTTGTAACGCCTGCTGGCGCTCTGCTCTAGGCAGCGACAGCGGGTTGGCGAAGGGCTCGAAGTGAATGCGAAACTGCCCGTCGGGCTTGAGGCCAAACATCAGATAGACCGGGCAGCGCAAAACGTGCGCTAAAATAAATGGCCCTTGGGGAAACGGCGCCGGCTGGCCCAGAAAGCGCGTCCAGACTAATCTTTGTTCGCCGTTGTTGTCGCGATGATGGCTAATTGGCGTACGATCGCCAACAATCGCTACCCATTCTCCGCCGTCCAGCTTCTGTTTTAGCATAATGGCGGTATCTGGCCCCAGATTGTCTACCTGAATCAGGTTAACGTTCGAGCGCGGATTGACTTCCTGCATGACCTGATTAAAGCGCGCGGCGTGCTGGGTAAAGACCAGTGCGTTGATCTTAACGCCAAAGGAGAGTTCGCCCAGTGCGCGACAAACCTCCAGATCGCCCAAATGGGAGCCGAGGATAAGCGTGCCTTGCTTGCAATTCATTCGTTCAACACAGGCCTGTTTGTCGGGAAAGTCGACCTGTTCCAGCCTGATGTCGCCAAGCCAGCAGGCCAATTTGTCCAGCATGGCTTCGCCAAATCGCATAAAGTGGCGGTAGCTGTTAAGCCCCGCGGGGAGCGCCACGTTTTTTTGATTCGCGGCTTCTTTCAACCGTGCTAAATACAGCTCGGAAGCCTTTCTTTGTCGGCTGCCGGTTAGCCAATAAAAGCCGATAACCGGATAAAGCAGCGCCTTAAATGCGCGCCGGCCGAAAAGACGGTAGGTTTTCACCATCAGGCGAATGCCCCACTGCCCTTTGCGTTCATCCGTTTCTGACCAGTGCGTACGCTGGTTAAAGTGCCGGGCGATGAGGCGAGGCATTTTCGGCAGCATGGAGAGAAACAGGCGCGTGTGCATCCACGAAATGCGTAGGTTATCGCGCCAAACGTCAAAGTGGGATATGCCGTCTTGCGGGTAAATCACTCGAGTGGGAACAAAGCGGGACGCCGTGCCTTCCCAATAGAGCCTGACCATGATTTCAGTATCAAAGTCCATCCGCTGGCCCAGCGTGGTGCGCTCGGCAAGGCTCAGCACCTCGTTTATCGGATAAACCCGAAAGCCGCACATGCTGTCGCGAATGGAAAATGAGAGCGTTTCAATCCAAACCCAAACGTGGGTGATATAGCGCGAATAAAGGCGAGATTTCGGCACGCTGTCGTCGTACATGGGCTGGCCGGAAACAATTTGATCAGGATAGGCCCGCGCCTCTGCCAACAGGCGAGGAACGTCTTCCAGATAGTGCTGGCCGTCCGCGTCGACCTGTAGCCCGTGGCTATAACCCAGACGCCTGGCTTCGCGCAGCGCGCTTAATACCGCGCCTCCCTTTCCCTGATTTTGCCGATGGCGAACCAGCGTTACCCAGGCGTGTTTCTGGCTTAGTCGCTCCAGCTCGTCGGCGGTTTCCTTCTGGCTGCCGTCATCAACGATTATGCAGGGCAATTCGTAAACTTCCAGCTGTTCTAATACGTCGCCCATCGTTGCGCCGTGGTTATAGCAGGGGATGACCAGACAGGGTCTGAAGGCGTTTTCTAGCGGCATAGGCTTATCCTGCCGCTGCTGGCGATGGCGCCTTGGCAGCCATATTGAAAGTTCAGCTTTTTCTTTTCATCATCCCAGGCCAGCGTTAACACGATGTCTTCATTAGGAAACAGGGGGCGTTGAAATTTGACAACGTCAATGCCGGAAAAAGAGAGATCTAAGGCGAAAGCCTCACGGGCATAGTGCAACACCCAGTGTATCTGCGTGACGCCCGGCAGCAGCGCCTGTTCCGGAAAATGCCCTTTGAACCAAAAAAGCTGCGGCGATAGCGTAAAGTGGAAGGTCGCATTGCTGTTTTCGATACGGTGACTCGTTTCTGCGGGTAGCATCATAAAAACAGCTCCTGTAGTTCGCTGTAGGCGCGTTTGTTTTGGGCATTGTGCGGAATTTCATCGACGATGCGCCAGCGTCGCGGCAGCGCCACCGGTTCGAGCCATTCTCGCAGCGACTGGCGCAGTTCACTTATCACGGCGTTATCGCCGTTTTGCCGCCTGTGTCGTTCTCCCGGCGAGGTCAGTACGATGACGGCAGCTAAAACCGACCTTCGCCCCTGAGTAACGGGAAGAACGGCCGCATCGCGAACGACGTCGAGCGCCATCAGACGCTGCTCTACGTCGGTTAAGGACAGCCGTTTTTCTTCAATTTTGACGATTCTGTCCTTACGGCCAAGAAGGTAGAAACCTTCCGGATGCAGTTCGATCAAGTCATGAATTGTTTTGCCGGCATCTCCGTCAAACAGTGGAGAAACGACGTCGATCGTACCGTCTTCTTGCTGATGAACCGTGATGCCGTCCATCGGTTTCCATAGGCTGCCGATGTCGCGCTGACAGCGCGTTGCAATAACGCCGGTTTCACTGGTGCCATAAATTTCGTGCGGTAGCGCGTTCAGGCTCTGCTTGACGAGTCGGGCATCTTCGAATTCGAGCGGGCCGCCGGCGCTGAAGATTAAAGCGCATGAGAGCGGGGGCAGCGTTGAATCAAGCCGTTTTAAGTATGCCGGGCTTGCTATCAGCGTGAGCGGCGTCGAGCACAGGGGCTGGAGCTGCTCATGGTATTCGGTTAGCAGGGCGTTAAACGGGAGTCCCATAGCCAGAGGAAGGAAAATGCGAAACGTCAGGCCGTAGAGGTGTTGATGGGTAACCGTCGCAGCAATGCGGGTGCCCGAAAGCTGATTACCCCAACGGCGAACCAGAAGTTCGCTCTCTTTTTCCAATAGTGAAACAGGTTTACGGATAGCCTTCGGCCGACCGGTAGAGCCCGAAGTAAACAGAACGATCTCCGCATCCTGAGGCCAAAGCGGCAAGGATGTGCCGGACGTCTCGTTTTTATGCACTATGGATGAAATCCACAGCGTAGGCGTGCCGATTTGTAGCGGGAGGTCGGTTAGCATGCCGTCAAAGTCGCCCTGCTGATGCTGCTCTTGAAGCTGCTTTTGTCGCAGATGACCGGGGATAACGGGCGTTTTTCCGCAGTAGATTAACGCTAGCAGCGCGGCGGTAAACAGATAGCTGTCTTCGAAGCAAACCGCCCAGCGCTTGCCCTGCGTGGCCTGCAGTTGACGGCAGAGCGTTTTGACGCAGGCCCTCAGGTCTGACAGCGTTAGCGTTTCGGCGTTGCGCCAGGCAATGGGCGTATTGTGAGGGCGGTCCGGGCCGAGGATGTCGCTCAGGCGCAGCGTTAAGTGCGTGTGAGCCTTTTTCTGATTATCCATTCAACACCCATTAAGGTTCCCATTAAAAAATAGCTTATCGCACCGTTATACATCGTCCATATTTCGATGTCGTTATAGAGGCAGGTGAAAAGCGCGACGCCGCCGTTAAAAATAAAAAACCAGCACCATACTTTCGTCACGTTGCGCGTATAGCGAACGCCTTCAGGCGGAAGATCCGGCTCGGTTAATCTGGCCAATCGTTCAACTAGCGTTGGCGGTCGCAACAGTGACAGCCCAAACAGCGTGAGCAGCAAAATATTCACGACAACCGGATAGTAGAACAGCCAGTGGTTTTGCTTGAGCAGCCAACTGGCAAGCGCTAAAAGGAGGCCTAAAGCAGAGAATGCTTTCATCAGCCAGGTCAGTTGGCGGACTTTGCCTCGGGCCAGCACCAGCCTAGCGGCAAACAGCGCTATGAGCAGAGGCGCCAAAACGGCGACGCCCCAATAGCTGAGGCCAAAATAGACGGCAAACGGGTAGCCGATAATGGCCAGCGCGGTCAAAGCCTGAATGATAACGACGGGGCGAAACGGCATACGCCGACGGCTGTTCATCACAGTAGGCAATTGTGTTTAGCCGTTCTTCTTTTGCAAGAGCTGGCCTATCGCGTTAACGACGTCTTCTACCGTACGAACGGATTTGAACATTTCCGGGTTAATCTTTTCACCGGTCATCTTTTGCAGGTGTACAACCAGATCGACGGCGTCAATACTGTCAAGCTCCAGGTCTTCATAGAGTTTGGCGTCCATCGTAATGTCATCGGCGTCAACTTCGAAAAGCTTAACGATAATGGCCTTAATTTCTTGAAATATTTGTTGTTTATCCATGTCTTTTACCCTGGTGATTAACCGCGTTGGGACGCAACAAGCTCGGAGAGCGAAGCGACGGAATAAAAATGTTTACGCGTGTCTTCACTTTCGGCCGAGAGTATAACGCCATAGCGATTTTTAATAGCCAAACCCAGCTCCAGTGCGTCAATCGAGTCCAGGCCCAGCCCGTCGCCGAACAGCGGCGCGTCGGTTTCAATATCGTCCGGCGTCATCCCTTCTAAATTCAGGGCTTCAATAATCAGGGTTTTAATTTCTTTTGCTAAATCATCCATTATTTTTCTCATGAGTTTGAACTGGCTCTGGTATGAGCCTTTGGCTTAAAGTCTGCGTCAAACGGCGAGCGGCGATTGCCAAAGAGGCATCGTCATCTGCGACGTAATCCTTTACGCGTAGTTTTTCTTTTACCGTTATGTGGAACCGTGGTTTTACCGGCGGAATATTATACCACTTTCCCCGCTTCGTCAGCATTGGCTGGTCACAATGAATCGCTACCAGACGAATATCCGCCTGGCAGCGTAGTGCGATGTTGGCTGCGCCGCGCTGAAGGCGCATGGGCTCGCCCGGCGTCGTTCGCGTTCCCTCAGGGAAAATGAGGATCATGCCCTTGTCGTCCAGACGCGCCTTACACTGCGGCAACAGCGTCTCGGATTCGGCGTTAGGGATATAGCCAGCGGCCTTGATGACGCCGCGCATGAAAACGTTCCCTAGCAGAGACTGTTTAATGATGCAGTCGCAGCGCGGCATGCAGGATGCCAAAAAAACGTAGTCCAGCAGGCTGGGGTGATTGGCAACAACCAGGGCGCCTGCGTCTTCCGACAGCTTTTCAACGCCGTCAAAGCGGTAGTCCAGCACGCCGAGCGCTCGGGTTAGCCAAAGAAAAAGGCGAAAGCTGTGTCTGATGCTGCTCTGCGTCAGCGTCGCGCAGCGTTCGCCGTCTTTTACCAGCAGGCGTAGCGCCGTGAACCAGAACGTAGACAGCATGAGCGCGCCAATGCCGAACAGCGAGAAGCAGAAACCGGTTGCGGCAATGCGCCAAGCGCGGTTTAGCACGGACGATTGAAGGGATGGGGTTAGCGATTCCATTGCCAGTCAGACCCTGCTCCTTTAATGATAAATGACGATTCCTTTGTCAAAGCGTGACTGGTCAAATAGTGGCGTAGAAAGTCCAGTGACTGTGGGAGTTCGCTAGTTTCATGCTTCGGGCTGGGCGCTTTTTTTATTGCCTGACAGCGTAGAGCCTGGCCCTGTGTAATCAATAAGCCAACCGCGTAGGCGGGAACCGTATGGGTGATTCTGGTGCTGTAGGCTTCGGGCACGGCACCGTCAAAATCAACCAACAGCACCTTTTGCGCACCGGCGCTGATAATCGCCTGTACTTCCAGCATACCCTGCTGAAAACCGTCGATTCCCGCAGCCAGCGAAGTCATGGGCAACGGCGCCTTTCCTCCGATGGTTAGTAGCCCGGCCGCCGTGTTGTGTACCGACATGGCGAAATCGGTGGGGGATACGTCTTGCTGCCGACACAGGGATTCAATGATTTTATAGGTACGCTCAAGTTCACCGTGCCGGCTGATGAATACGGCGGCATCCGGCCGTTGCTCCAGCAGCGTCATACCAACCTCGACGCTAAGCCTACTCGGAGCGCTCATTCTACGTGCCATCATCATCGGAATATGGGGCGTGGGCGGCAGTGAGACCGACCAGTCATCGAACGATTGGCTTGACCATTGACGCCACTGTTCATGGTTGCTAAGCCCCGGCGCCAGCGCGCACCAGTCAAGGATGTTCAGTGAAAACGTCATGAAGTTAAAGAAGGCCTATGTCAGCTAAAAAACTAACGCAATAATACCTGATTGAGGCCTCATTTTATATGAGGTTAGCAATAGGGATATTCGTAAATTAGAGGGTGCGTGAATGATATCTTGGGCTGGATGCGTTGTGTTTCACAACAACAATGGGCGAGAGTATATGAAATGCCACATTGGTTATGTAAAAAGATAATTCTATTTATTTTCTTACTTGATAGGCGGTACCGAAATTTTTTCCCGTTTTGTAGATTCCCCATTTGGTATTCGGGTATGATTTGACCGGAATTTACACAGGATGGGAAATTATATGCAGATATTTTTTCCGCTGAACTTATGGAGAGTCGTTAAATGAACATGAAGAGTTTAAAAGCCCTGCTGGTAGGCCTGATAGCCGTTATCTTTATTACCGGATGCAGCGGCAACGTCGCGGCGCGTAATATTAGCACCGATCTGGACGGCAGCTTCACCAATCAGCAAATCGAAAAAGCGATTATGGATTCCGGCAAGGCCCGCGGTTGGGAGATGAAGAAGATGCGCACCGGCCTGATTACCGGAAAAATCGTCACGCGCGGCAACTCTGCGGAGATCCGTATTCCTTATACGAAAACCGGTTACTCCATTGAGTATGTCGGCAGTCAGAATTTAACCTCCGATACCGCAAAAGTGCCGAGCAACTACAACCGCTGGGCGAGCAAGCTGGATCAGGACATTCAAAACAAGCTGCTGGCCGTTAAAGCGCTATAGCTATCGTCGGTCGTGAGTTTATTGATTGATGCGGAGAATTTTCTCCGCATCTTTGTTATTTAAGCGTGATAAGTTAAGGGAATAACCTTGAGCAGCGAAGCTGAAGTCCGTTACGGCTACGATAAAGATTTATTTACGGCGTTTGAAGCCATTACGGAAGCACAAAAGATCGCCTTTGCCCCCATGCTGTTTCAGGCAGCACTTAACCTTAGAGACAGCGGCGTTTTAGCTCATCTGGACGACGCATCAGCGGAAGGAGCGACGATTGACGACATCGCTGACGCCGTGTCGCTAAGCCGCTATGCTATCCAACTGCTGTTGGACGTTGGCTTAAGCAGCCGCATCGTCTTTCAACGAGCCGACCGCTTTTTCCTGGGTAAGGTGGGTCACTTTCTTCTGCATGACAAGATGACGCGCGTCAACATGGACTTCAGTCAGGACGTTTGCTATCAGGGAATGTTCCATTTAAAAGAGGCGCTGTCGCAGGAAAAGCCCGCAGGGCTTCGCGTTTTCGGAGACTGGTCGACTATCTATCCTGCGCTGAGTCAATTGCCTGAAGAGGCGCGTAAAAGTTGGTTTGCCTTCGATCACTTCTATTCTGATGCCGCATTTTCCGCCGCCTTCAAACACATCTTTCCCTTTAAGCCCAAGCATATTTATGACGTCGGCGGCAATACGGGCAAATGGGCGCTGTGCTGCGCGAGAAATGATGAGAACGTCAAGGTCACGCTGCTGGATTTACCCCAGCAAATTGAACTGGCGAAAAAGAATGTTGCCGAAGCAGGGCTCAGTGAGCGCATTGACGGCTATGGCGTGGATCTCCTTCAGGCGAAGCGGCTTCCTGGCGAAGCCGACATGTGGTGGATGAGCCAGTTTTTAGACTGCTTTAGCGAAGAGCAGGTGGTGCACATCCTGAAGCTTATTCACGACAGCATGGATCCAGACGCTCGCGTATGCATTATGGAAGTCTTTTGGGATCGCCAGCCCTTTGAAGCTGGAGCGCTTAGCCTGAACGCGTCGTCTTTGTACTTCACCTGCATGGCGAACGGCAACAGCCGGTTTTATCACTCCAGAGTGCTGTATGACTGCCTGCGCAAAGCCGGTTTCTATGTTGAACAGGACATCGATAATCTGGGGCTTGGACATACCTTGCTGATCTGTAAGCCCCTGCCGAAATAACGCGCAAAGAGAGGCCGTCGCGCCTCCCTTTGATTGCACTTTTCCGCGTATTTATTACTCCACTTTCCGCCAAAATAAAGTAAGGTAGAGCCTGATTGCCATAACGGTCTGTGAAAGGAATCAGCGGTGTCACCGTGTCATCTATGCTTTGTTCTCGTGGCCAATGGACGCTCTGTTTATTTAGTGGATACGGCTTATGATGCGCCTCGGTCATGAAAACCATTCAGAACCCTCTTTTTTCGCTGACGTGGGTGAACCACTGTCTGGCACCTGTGCTTCAGAAATCAACGGCTGGCGCATCACCGACCGACTGCCTAAGCCCGATGAGCAGCGCGATCGCTACCGGGTAGTTCATGAGGTGGACGGTCGTCGGGGCGTACTTATTTTATACGCCTACGGCTGCGAGCCGGACCCGGCTGTCTATGACGTTGTACATCGTCTTCCCAAAGAGCACGTTTCCGAGCTTTTAGACAGCGGCCGCTGGCGCGATCGCGCCTGGTACGTGATGGAGGCGCTGGACGGCGGTTCTCTGCTGGACGCTATTTCTCAAGGGGACTTCTGGCAGCCGAACGAAGTTCGGGACATCGTCCGCGAGCTTGGCAGCGCGCTGGCTAACTTTAGCGAGAACGGCCTGCGCCACCGCGACCTGCGTCCTGCCAACCTGCTTATTCGAACCCGCCACCCTCTGGATATCGTCATTATCGAATTCGGCTCCGCGTGCCTGTCTGAACGCGACGTGGACGTCGTCTCCCCGCTTGAGATGAGCCGCTACAGCGCGCCCGAGACGCTGGCGGGCGGGGTTTCCAGCGCATCGGACTGGTGGAGCCTCGGCATGATCCTGCTGGAGCAGCTAACCCAGAGGACGTGTTTTGACGACAGGCCGCTACAGGCGTTTCTTATCGAGACGTTAACCAGCGGCGTTACGCTGCCGGACGGCCTTGACGACGATATTTATCCGCTGCTGGGAGGGCTGTTGACCGTCGACCGCCGAAGGCGCTGGCAGTGGTCGGAGGTTGCCGCCTGGCTGGACGGCAGGCCGATTGAGGTCATAGAGGAAGGTTACCGAGGCGACAAACCGAGCGGCCTCCCGCTGTTTCTAGGCGATGTGCCCTATTCGGACCCCGCCGCGTTTGCGCTGGCGGCAGCGCAGGCCGATCTCTGGCCGCAGGCCTTGGCCATGATGCAAAGCGGCGCCATCGTTCGCTGGGCGCAGTCGATAGGCCTGCCGCCGTCAACGATGAATCTGCTGTATCAGGTTATGGAGCTGCATCCGCTAAGCGATGACTTCCGCCTGCTGCTGACGCTTAAGCTGCTAAGCCCCCCTATGCCCCTGATTTATCGCGGAGAGATAGTTACTCCCTCGTGGCTGGCGAAAAACCCTACGCTGGGGTATGAGCTGATAAGCGGCCCTCTGCCGACGTTTTTAGCCGACGTTGAACAAGGGCACTGGCTCGCGCTGCTTAAGGCGCGGGAGGAAAGGGTTCGCGAGAAGGGGATGCGGCTGGAGATAGCGATGGACGAAGAGCGGCTTCGGCTGCATCTTTTGGCCACCTCACGCGCGCGCCTGCTGGCGCTTTGGGAGCGCCAGCGTCGGCTGTTTCCGGAAACTCACCATGAAGGGCTGGCGCTTTTTATCGACCGCCGAACGTTGAGCGAAGAGGAGCTTATCGTTTTACTCAGCGCGGACATCGCCCAGTTTGTGGCGGCGGAAGGCATTCTGGTTCAGGCCGCCGCGCTGGCGCGGGAATATGGCGTGACGGATTTCGATAAAGAAGAGGCTCGCGAATGGATAGGGCTGCCGCGACAGGCGCTATATCAGGAACTTAACGAGCGGATAAGCGGCTTTAACCGCTGTGCGATTGACGAACTTGACCGCTGGGCCGACGGGTTTGTGCTTGAACGTCGCCTTCCGCTGGAGCGGGCGCTGGTGATGCTGGCGATAGAGCCGCAGGCGTGGAAAATGCCGGAAAGGCAGCGCTACGTTAATCAGGTTCTGAATTTCTTTAGCCGAAAGATTCGCGCTTCATCCATGCGGGGATCTTTGGTACGGATGAGCGTCACGCCGCACTCGGCGCGGATAGATCTGACTGAGCTTGACGGCAAACCCTCGGCGCAGCGGCTGCTTAATCACGTTCTGGCTCGCCACCGCTCGGCGATAGGCATTGATTCCACCGCGCTGACGGCGCAGGGCAACGCCGGCGGGCGGCTTCGCACGCTGACGTCGCAGACTCAGATGTACCAGCGCGATACCGGCATAGACAGCCTCTATCTAGGATTTCCCTTTATTTTAACCAACCTTCAGCCGGGGCAGATTAAGCCGCGCATTGCGCCCTTGCTGCTTTGGCCCGTCAGCGTTTCTATGGCGGCGGGCGTGAGCGGGGCGGCCAGCCTGCGTTTTGACGCCGATCGAGGCGTCGCCAGGCTGAACCCCGCGTTGGAAAACGTCGTCAATGCGGCGTCCGTTAAGCAGTGGCAGGCGATAGTTGACGAGTTAATGAGCCGACGGACGTTGACGATTGACGAGGTCATGCAGGCGCTGGGCATCATGGCGAATGCCGATGGCGCAGAGCTTGTTCGCCTGCCGCCTTTGGACGTCGTCGTTCCCGAGCGTGAGACCCGGCTGGCGTGCAGCGCGGTGCTGTTCCAGGCGTCGTTTCTCAGTCAGGCGATAGGGGAAGACCTGTACCAGCTTTGCCAGCGTTCACCGGTCGGCACCGCGCTGGAAACGGCGCTGGGAATGGGCGAACCCAGCCCGGATGTGCAAGAGCTAGTGGGAGAAGCGTCGCGCTTTTTTGTTTCCGCCACCGACCCTTCACAGGAGGCCGCGGTAATGGCGGCGCGTCGAGCTCCGGGGCTTTTGATTGAAGGGCCGCCCGGCACCGGGAAAAGCCAGACTATCGTGAACATGGTGGCTGACGCCATTGGCCAGCAGCGCAGCCTGCTGGTGGTGTGTCAGAAAGCCACCGCGCTTGACGTTGTGTACAAGCGCATTACGGCCAGCGGCCTGTCTGACCGGGTTGTCATCGTCAGGGATGCGCTCTCGGGGCGCGAGACGATCCGAAGCGTCAGGGAGCAGTTGGATAACTACTATCGGTCGCTAAAGCCGGCCCCCCTCTTCCCTTGGCGAAGCGGGCGGCAAAAGCTGGCCGCTCAGATTGATCGGTTAGAACGGGAGCTGGACGACTACTATCAGGCGCTTTATCAGCCGGACCCCGCCGTCGGCATCAGCTATCGGGCGCTGATGGGAGAGCTCATCCGGCTGGAGGGCGTAACGATGCGCCTGGAAGCGCCCGAGCTGCACGAGGTGATGAAGTCGTGGGGCTTGAGCGAGCTTACGAACCATAAGCTGGAGATCCTGCCGGAAATAGCGCTGTGGCTGGCCGCAGACTATGAAGATAGCCCGCTGGCGAGGCTTAGCCCCTTTATTTCATCGGCATCGGCCATTGCCGCGTTTAGCGATGCGTTTGACGGCTTCCGCAGCCAGGAGCGCGAGCGAGACGTGGCCCTGTCCGATCCTCACCGAGACTTTGACTCGGACGACGTTGCCGGCCGCCAAAGCTGGCTTGAATCGACAGCCCACGGTTTTTTAACCCTTTCCCCAGAGCAGTGGGACACGATGGCGCGCTGGCTGCCGCTGTTTTACGTGCCCATTGGCGCGGCGGGGCCGGGCGAACCTATCTTGACGCAGCTCGGCGTGCTGATTGGCCGACTTCAGGCAATTGACGTCGATGGCAGCGATCCGCTGCTGTTCGAACCCCTTTCCCGCTGCGAAGACAGCGCGCTGATTCAGCTGGCGAAGGCGGCTGCGCAGCAGGCGCAGGGGCATTCTGCGCTGCGCTATTTTAATCCGTTTTATTACTTCAACCTTCGCCGCCTGAAGGCGTTTATGGTTGAAATGGGGCTGCCGTTCAGCCTCGGCATGTGCGAACGGGTGCTGGCGTCGGTGCGCCAGGAGCAGCAGTGGCGCAGGGTCAGGGCAGAGCTTACCCGCCTTGGGGAGCCGCTGGGCGTAGAGCCCGTCGGCCCGCTAGACGGGCTTGGGCTGAGTCGGGTGCTGGCGGATCTCTACTGTCGGCTTGAGCTGGTTGAACAGCGGTATCGACAGTTGGCCGAATCGCCGGACGCCGCGCGGCTGGTATCCGCTATCGTTGCGCGGCAGCAGGACGGGTTTATCGAACAGTGCGACGAGATACGCGCCGCCGTAAACCGCAGCCAGGCGAGGGCGCAGAGCCTGAAGGCGTTGGATACGCTGCAAAACTGGCTAACCGCCGACGCGCTGAGCGACTTCACTTGTGCGATTAAAGACAATCGCTCCCTGCGGGAGACCCTTGATTTGCTTACGAGCGCGCTGCCGACGCTGGACGCCTACCAGCGGTTCCGGCCCGTCGCCGCGCAGATGAACGAGCCGGCGCTGGCGGTGCTGCGCATCTTACGTCATCAGGCGCCAGCGCTTAAGGCGCTTGATGAAGCCGAGCTTATGCAAACGGTGGAAAATACCCTCGACAGAGAGGCTCGGCGAGTTTGGAAGCAGCTTATCGAATGGCGCTTCCCGATTTTACAGCAGCCGGTTTCCCATAGGGAAAAAGCGATTGCGCATATGGCCAAAGCCAGCGCCATGATGCGAGAGCGCAATATGACCGAGCTCACCGAAAACGTTACGGAAGTGCCGATTCGCCCGTCTCGCGAATGGGAGGAGATTACGCGCCTGAGCGGCAAGCGTATGCGCCGACTGCGGGAATTTATCGAAGAAGGCGTCGAGCTGGGGTTAATGACGCTGCGCCCGGTGTGGCTGATGACCCCCGACGTCGCCAGCCAGGTGCTGCCGCTGACGCCGGGCATGTTCGATACGGTGATTTACGACGAGGCATCGCAGATGCCGGTGGAATACGCCCTGCCGACCCTATACCGCAGTAAGAAGATGGTCGTCAGTGGCGATGAGAAACAGATGCCGCCGTCCGCCTTTTTCTCAGGCCGGTTGCCGGAAGACGACGATGGCGCAGAGGCGGAAGAAGCGCAGCAGGAACTGGCCGGCGAGGTATGGGACTACCGCAAGATAGGCGACTGCCCGGATCTGCTGCACCTGGCGCGGACCGTACTGCCGGTGCAGACGCTGGAGATCCACTACCGTTCGGCCTACCGAGAGCTGATTAACTTTTCTAACCATGCGTTTTATCACAACCGATTGAATATTCCGGTCCAGCATTCCGGTCGGGTTATCGATGCGGTTAAGCCAGTGAGGCTTATCGACGTCGGCGGGCTGTATCAGAATCAAAGCAATCTTGATGAAGCGAAGGCCGCAGTGGAAACGCTGGCTGACGTCTGGGCCCGACCGTTTGCCGAGCGCCCCTCCGTCGGCGTCGTGACCTTTAACCAGAAGCAGGCCCAGCTTATTCAAAACGAGCTGGAAGAACGAGCATCGCGGGACGATGCCTTTCGGCAGGCCTATCGCGAAGAGCTGGCGCGCCTTGAGGATGGGGAGGATATGTCGTTTTTCGTCAAAAACGTGGAGAACGTTCAGGGCGACGAGCGGGACATGATTGTCTTTTCCACTACCTTCGGCCGCAACGCGCAGGGCGCTTTCCGGCGCAACTTCGGCGTGTTGGGCCAGCAGGGCGGAGAACGTCGGCTTAACGTTGCGGTGACCCGGGCGAAAAAGCAGGTGACTGTCCTCTCCTCTATGCCGATCGATGAGATTTCCGATCTGTTGACCACTCGCCGCAGGCCCGATATTCCAAGGGACTTTCTGCAGGGCTATCTGGAATACGTAAGAATCCTGTCCGCCGGGGAGTTTGAGCGAGGCGGCGCGTTTTTACGGCGCATGTCGCAAAGCGGCGGCGCGAGCGCGGATCGCGAGATGCAGGACGGACTCGTGCAGTCGGTGAGGGCCTTTATTCGCGACTGTGGGTGGACAGTGGCCGATGCGCGGCGCGAAGGCGCGTTTTATTTCGACGCGCTGGTAGAAGATGCCGACAGCGGGCGTTATGCTATCGGCATCGAGTGCGATATGCCGCACCATCCGCTGCTGGAGCGGGCCAGAGCAAGGGAGCTGTGGCGCCCGTCGGTAGTTGCTCGCACGGTCCCTCATCGCTACCGGATCTCTTTATGGGCTTGGTATCACGATGCACATGAGGAGCGTCGGCGGCTATCGCAAGCCATTGAGCAGGCGCTAACGTCGCTGCGAATGCCGCCGGAACGGGAAAGTACGATAAGGGACATGGAGAAGAGTAATGGCGAAGTCGGATGAAACGCGGCCCGTAGGGCCGCTTGAGACCAACCACAACCGGCGGTTGGCGGAGCTGTTGGCGCAGGTATCGCAGGCCGTCGAAGCCGCCGAGTCTCAGGACGGCCTGGTGGCGGCCATTGAACGGGTCAGAGCCTTTGACGGACCGCTGGCGTTTAACCATACCCGGCCAAAGCTGGTGGCATGCCTGGCTCTGCTGGCCGCAGCGCTGGTTGGCGGCTATCAGTATTATGCCTATCGCCACCTGAGCGCGCCGGTAGTTATCCTGATGGTGATCTTTGGGCTTTGCGCCGTGGGGCTTTTTATCTACATGTGGCGCAAAAGTTCTCGCATACGCGCCCTTGCCGAGCGGCTCTATCAGCGCGATTTGCTGTTTGATAACGACATGCGCGAGCTGGGGGACGAACTGCCTCAGCTGGAAAAGCAGCTGTTCTCGAATTTTTATGAGTTCAACCGCGGCAACTATTCAAGGGAGCTGTCCGCCGGATACGAAGGCCGGTATCAGGGGGCAACGCACGCTATTAGCTATCACTTTTACCATTTCCACTATGTGGATAAGCGAACGGAAGTCTCCACCGACAGTAAAGGGAGAGTAAGAACGCGCACGGTATACGATCATTACGATCGCTATGGCATCATGCTGCCGTTTCGTTACGTAAGCCATCTGGCGATTATCGGTAAATCCGTCAGCGGGCTTAAGGGAAGCGACTATAAGCCTTCCTCCAATCGGTTTAACAAGCTGTTCAAGGTGATAGCCGATACGGAAATGACGGCGGCCCGCTTTCTCAAGCCGACGGTGGTATTGGCCTGCGAGGAGGCCGCCAACGGCTTCAGCGCGCTTAATCTGGAGTTTAACGCACAGGCGCAGCTGTGCATGTCGTTTGATAACCGCAGCGTGATTTCGGGGCAGCAGCAGCACGACTTCGCCTCGCCCGACGCCTTTATTGAAGAGGTGAGAGGGCACAACGCGCTGCCCGAACTGCAAAGAGCGCTGGACTTTATTCATACCCTCATGGTGTATTCCGACAGTAACTTTAGAAAGGATGAAGAATGATGGAAATCTTGATTCCCATTGGCATTGTGGCGCTGGTGATTATTGCCGTCGTCGTGATTTATAACGGCATCGTGGGGCGCATGAACGCGGTGGCGCGCGCGTGGGCCGACGTCGTGGTGCAGGAGCGGCAGAAAAACAACACGATCCCGGCGCTGGAAAAAATTGCCGCCGAATATAAGGACTACGAAGCGACCATCATGAAGCAGGTCACCGAGCTGCGCGCGTCCCTCAAACAGCTCGATACGGGCGCGATGAACTTAAACGCGCTGTCCGAAACCCGCAGCAAGACCACGGCGCTGCTTAATGGCCTGTACGCGGTCGCGGAAAACTACCCGGATCTGAAGGCGAGCGATCTGTACCGCGGCCTGATGGCGGAAATCTCCGAACAGCAGGAGAACATCGGTGCGGCCATTCGCATCTTTAACCGCAACGTTGAAGACTTTAACAACGGCATTGAAATGTTCCCCAACTCGCTGGTTAACGGGATGTTCAACAAGAAGAGAAAGCTTTCGACCTTCAGCGATTCAGAGGCCGAAAGCGGCTTTGAGTACCGACCGGACGTCCACTGATGGCCTCGCGGCGTGGCGCGTGCAGGTCAGTGCTGAAATGAAGAGAGGAAGATTATTATGCAGTTAGCTTTAGACAGCGTTATCAGCCGCGCCGTTTCCCCTGAGTCGGGGGAACGGCAGGCGATTGTCGGCACCGTCGTTTGTGTCGCTCAGGACGGTAAGCCGATATATCAGCGGGCGGCAGGGTTTGCCGATCGGGAAAACGCAAAGCCGATGGCGTTGGATACGCTCTTTCGCCTCTCTTCCGTGACCAAGCCGTTTGTGACGGCGGCGACCGGCGTTTTGCTCGAAAGGGGCAAGCTGTCGCTGGAAGATGACGTTACTCGCTGGCTGCCGGCGTTCAGGCCGACGCTGCCCAACGGCGTCAGGCCGGCAATCACGATAGAGCACCTGCTTTCTCACTCTGCCGGTTTGAACTATGTCTTTGCCGAAGAGCCCGAAGGCCCCTACCATCGGCTCGGCGTGTCGGACGGAATGAATATCTCCGGCCTGACGCTTGCTGAAAATCTGCATCGCATTGCGTCCGCACCGCTGCTGTATCCGCCGGGAACGTCGGTTGCTTATTCGGTCGCAACCGACGTGCTCGGTGCGGTCGTTGCCGCCGTCTGCGACAGCAGCCTGGGTGAAGCGATTGCGTCGCTGGTCTGTCGACCTCTTGGCCTGCGCGACGCCGCTTTTAGCGTGGCAGATCCCGCTCGGCTCGCCGTTCCTTACGTTAACACCGAGTTTGCGCCCAGGCCGATGGCGGACGATGAGACAATGACAAACGCTGACGTTGGGGCGGCAGGAGGCATTCACTTTTCGCCACAGCGAGTTTTTAAGTTGGATGAGTTTCAGTCCGGCGGTACGGGGATGGTCGGCAGCGCGGACGACGTAGAACGGCTGCTGCAGGTTTTCCGTATGAAGGGCGCGCCGCTGTTTGGTGCTCAGACGTTCGACAACTTGGCGCGGGATCGCTGCAAAAAGCAGGAGTTCGGCCCCGGCTACGGTTTCGCCTCCAGCTGGCAGGTGTTGAAAGACCCTGCAGCGGTAAACTCCCCTCAATCTTGTGGAACGATAAGCTGGGGAGGCGTTTATGGCCATTCCTGGTTTATTGACTTCGAACGTTCCCTGAGCGTCGTGGTTCTGACCAATACCGCTCCGGAAGGACTGTTCGGGCAGTTCCCGGGGGACGTTTGTCGCGCCGTTTATAGTCAGTTTTAGCGTTGAGGCGCTTGAGTGCGCCTTTTACCATTTTTAATGGCGTAACGCGCCGTTATTTAATTCTTACTGCGTTTTGTACTTTAATCTCTTTTTATGTAGCAACTCTTCTGTTTTTATTTTTCAATATGAGATTGGCGTTTATATTGAGATGGTTTTTATTTTTTGGTTATATGTCGATCGATGTTAACGCATTGGGTGGTTTTCATTATTTCTTATTCTTTATTTATAATTTGCTTAAATATGGTTGTTAATATTTAAATAACTATTTTTCCTTTTTTATCAGTGTGTTTTGCTTTATTGTTTAATGTGAATTATTTCCTATAACGGCCGGATTTTTCATTGTTATTATTTGTGATGTGTTATTCTTAAACGATAAGGGATGCATTATATTTAATAGGTTTTTTTCTTAACTTTACTTAATTTTCATTTTTTATTGCATTGGGGGTATTCGTTTTATTAAATACCTCTCGCCTAAGGGCAATTATTTATTTTTAACTTTTAAAAAGGATGTACTATTATGCGTCAATTAGATGTGAAAGAAATGGAAGCTGTAAACGGTGGTTGTATCAATATTACTATAGATGAATGGGCGCAAAAAGCGCTTCAGGACGCCGGTGAGTGGCTCAAAGGCGCCGCTGATGCGGTTTCTCAGGAAGTGACTAAAGTCTTCGAATCAGAAGAAATGAAAACACTGTTGGACAACACCACGCTGTCTCAGTTTTTTAGCAAGCTGTTCGGCTAATTGATCGTATACTCTCGTTTATTCAAGTAATGGAACATTTCGCCATTGGCGCATCGAACTGTGGATAATGCAATCCCTGATAAATAAGGCTCGTAGATGGGAGTGTAGCGCGGTCGTTGGATCCGTTGCTTAGAAAATGATGAGTATAAAGGGTTTCAATATCCATTAAGCAAAGGGGGAGCGTTTTCCCCCTTTGTGACGCCTGCCTGAAAAAGCCTCTTATCCCCGTTTGTTAAGTGAAAAATCGCTTTAAAAAATGTAACCGCCAGCGATGCGGCCTATATCTTCTACACTCTTAACAGTATTCGTTTGGTGTAGGGGATAAACGTGGGCAATAAAATTCTGGTTGGCGTCGGCTATTGCTCAAAGGATGACGAAGCGCGTTTTGAGGAAGACGACGCGTGGCGTATGCGCGTTTTTGCGCAGCTAACGCCCTATGTGAGCGTTGAGCGCCTTCATGCCGAGAGTCCGTTGCCTTTGTCTGAGCCAAAGCGCCTATGTGGCTGTATCCTGTTTGCCGATGCCTCCTGCGCGCGCGACCCGCTTACTGCCATGCTGCGTTGCCAAATGCCGTGGCTGCCCGTTGAAGAAAATGCTCATCTGCTGCACGACGAAGCGCTGCAGGAGAACTTCGTTGAGCGGGTTTTTGCGCTGTATGAGCTTAACGAACTGTGGCGAAAGGGCCTGACCCGCGGCGGGCTTATCGCCTTTCACAGCCGCTATAAGCTAGTGCTGCTGGCGCATTCGCAGCCGGCGTATCGCGAGCTTGGCCCCTTTGTCGCAGGAATCGACGCGTGGCGCGACCTGACGGCGTTTGCCGTGGAATATCGCCGCCGCCTGATGTCCCTGCTAAGCCAAAGGGCGACGCGAGCCAATCATACCAACGTGCTGATGCACGTTCAGGGCTATTTTCGCCGCTATCTCAGCTCGCCCCAGCGTCAGGAACTCGCCGATGAGATAGCGCGCTATCGTCAGGGCGAGCTGCCTTTGGCGGAGCCGATCGCTCACTTGAAGCGTTACCTGAATGAATATCCGGATGCCTATTTGTCCCAACAGCGCTATTTTGTCTCTTATTCGCAAGAGATGTTTTTACGCTACGGCGGCTAACTGAAGGAAATATCATGGCCACGCACTTAGTCTGGCTGCGCAACGATTTGCGCATTACCGATAACAAGGCGCTGCATGCCGCCTGCAGCGACTCGAACGCCAAGGTGTTGGCCGTATTTATCGCGTCCCCTGCACAGTGGGCAAAGCACGACATGGCGCCGCGTCAGGCGGCCTTCATCTATCAGAACCTGCTGCTGGTGCAGCGAGACTTGGCCGCATTAGGTATCGAGCTTATTTGTCATCAGGTGGGGGATTTTGCCGAGTCCGTTACCTGGCTGGCCGATTTTTGTCGGCGGCAGCGGGTGACGAGCCTGTACTATAACCGTCAATACGAGGTGAATGAGAGGCTGCGGGACGACCTGCTTGAGAATGTGTTGGGTGCAGACGTCGCCCGCTACGCTTTTGACGACGCGCTTTTGCTGCCTCCCGGCAGCGTGCTGACCGGCAGTGGCGAGATGTTCAAGGTGTATACGCCGTTTCGCAATGCGTTTATTCGACGGCTGGCGACGTCTGACGTTGGCTCGCTTCCCGCGCCACGTTCACGAGGCGCGGCGATTGACGTCGAAAAGCTCGCGCCGTTTGACTACCCGAGTGCCGACGTGGATGCGGCTTATCCTGCCGGAGAGGCGGCGGCTTTACGGCGTTTAACCGCCTTTTGCCGAGAATGGGTGGCCGATTACGCGGCGAAGCGCGATCTTCCCGCCGTCGATGGAACCAGCGGCCTGTCGCCGTACCTTGCCGTCGGCGTCCTTTCGCCGCGCCAGTGCTTTAACCGGCTTCGGATCGAGTACCCGGACGTAATGGAGTCCGTAAATTCCGGGGCGTTCTGCTGGCTAAATGAGCTGATTTGGCGAGAGTTTTATCGCCACCTTATCGTGGCGTTCCCCCTGCTGTGCAAGCACCGTCCTTTCATCGGCTGGACGGACGGCGTGCCGTGGCGTTCAAACGAGCAAGCGCTGTTGGCCTGGCAAACCGGCGCTACCGGTTACCCCATCGTTGATGCCGCCATGCGCCAGCTCAATAGCACTGGATGGATGCACAACCGGCTGCGCATGATTTGCGCCAGCTTTTTAGTCAAAGACCTGCTGATAGACTGGCGCATTGGCGAACGCTACTTTATGCAGCAGCTGCTGGACGGCGACCTGGCGGCGAATAACGGCGGCTGGCAGTGGGCGGCGTCCACGGGGACCGACGCGGCGCCCTATTTCCGCATTTTTAACCCCACGCTGCAGGGAAAGCGCTTTGACCCACAGGGGGAATTTATTCGGCGGTGGCTCCCGGAGCTTGCGGGCGTGCCGGGCGACGCGGTGCATCAGCCCCACGTTTGGGCGCAGAAACAAAGGAAGAGGCTCGACTATCCGCTGCCGATTGTCGAACACGGCCAGGCCAGAACGGAAACGCTGGCGGCGTATGAGGCCGCCAGACGTTTACGCCAGCCATAGCGGAGGATTAATAGCCTGCGGTCAAATCGTCCTTATCCCTCGGGTCGGAAGCGCCAAACAGCCCTTCCGGCGTAACGACGATGCTTTGCGTACTGCCCATCGTTGGCTTGACGACCACCTTATGCCCCTTTTTCTCCAGAAGTTTGATGGTGTCTGTGCTGATGCCCTTTTCAACGCGTAGTTCTTCCGGCAGCCACTGGTGGTGGATACGGGGCGCGTTGGTAGCCTCGGCGATGTTCATCTTGAACTCCACGGTATTAAGCACGATTTGCAGCACGGTGGTGATGATCCGGCTGCCGCCGGGGCTGCCCGTAACCAGCACCGGCTTACCGTCGTGGGTGACGATGGTCGGCGACATGGAAGATAGCGGGCGCTTGGCCGGCTGAATGGCGTTGGCTTCACCGCCGATGAGGCCGTAGACGTTAGGTACGCCCGGCTTGGCGGAGAAGTCGTCCATTTGGTTGTTCATCAGGATGCCGCTTTTACCCGCCACGATGCCGCTGCCGAAGTTGGTATTCAGCGTATAGGTGACCGCCACCGCGTTGCCTTCGGCATCGACCACCGAGAAGTGGGTCGTTTGATCGCTCTCATAAGGAGCCAGCTCGCCCGGCTTTATTTCAGACGACGGCCTGGCCTTGTCCATGTTGATTTGGGACGCCAGCTTTTTGGCGTAGGCCTTGCTGGTCAGGGCGGCGACCGGCACCTTGACGAAGTCCGGGTCGCCCAGGTATTCCGAACGGTCGGCATAGGCGTACTTCATGGCTTCCGCCATCACGTGAATGGCGTCGGCGCTGTTTTGCCCCATGGCGTTCAGGTCAAAGTTTTCCAGAATGTTGAGGATCTGAATGATGTGGATGCCGCCGGACGACGGGGCAGGCATAGAGAACACTTCGTAGCCCTTGTAGGTGCCGGAAACCGGCGTGCGCTCCACGGCGCGGTAGGCGGCAAGATCCTCTTTGGTTATCAGGCCGCCGCTTTTTGCCATTTCGCCTGCGATTTCATCAGCGATTTTTCCCTTATAGAACGCGTCCGGGCCCTCTTTGGCAATAAGCTGAAGGCTGCTGGCCAAGTCAGGCTGCTTGAGTAGCTCGCCCTTTTTCCAGGGCGTACCGTCCGGCTTAAAGAAAATGGCGCGGCTGGCGGGGTGGTCGAGCAGGACCTCTTTGCCATACACTGCCAAATCGTCCGCCAGCGCGTCGTTGACCTTAACGCCGTCTTTGGCAAGCCGGATGGCGGGCGCGATAAGCCTATCCATCTTCATTGAGCCGTATTTCTCATGAGCGAGGGCAAAGCCCGCTACCGTTCCCGGTACGCCCGAGGCCAGCGGGCTGGTGAGTGACTTCTTGCTGTCGGCGTTGCCCTTGTCGTCCAGGAACATGTCTCGGGAGGCCTTGGACGGCGCCATTTCGCGAAAGTCGATGGCGGTGGTTTTACCGTCTTTGGTCCTTATCAACATAAAGCCGCCACCGCCGATATTACCCGCCTGCGGGTGCGTTACCGCCAGCGTATAGCCAACGGCGATAGCCGCGTCAACGGCGTTGCCGCCCTGTTTCAGAATATCGACGCCGACCCGGGTTGCCGTTTCATCAACGGATGACACCATGCCGCTTTTGGCATAGACCGGATGAAAGATATCCTCTTCAACGCCGTAAGAGACGACCTTGGCCGCCGCCGCTCCTTGCCAGAACAGCAGTAGCGCAACGAGCAAAAAGTGGAATGGACTCCTTTTTAACTGCCTTAGCATAGACACCTCCTCATGGATTATTACGCTGAAAATGCAACAAAACGTTCACACTAATGGATAGGTGAACTTTTGACCAGAGAGTAAAAAGGGGTAAATCGCGGATTAAGTGTGATCTTCGTCACGCTATCAAAATAACGTTGTAAAAAGGTAAAATTATTAGAAAATCAAATGCTTCAATGAAGTGCATTGCCCTAATTTAGCGCGGGCAATGCGTTTGTTTTGCACTAAAATGATGCATCGTGTTTCGGGTAGTCGTCGCACAGGGTTTCCCAAGCGGCCTTGGACGCGACGAAAATATGGATTTTTTCCTCTGGGTTAATGGGAGTATCCAACGTACCTATCCGCAGGCGGTAGCTTTGAGGCTGCGCGTCTCTGGCGCTATACAGCGGTGAACCGCACTCGCCGCAGAACAGGCGGTGTACGCCGGGAGAAGAGGAGAAGCTTTTAATGCTCTCTTTGCCGCTGAGCAGGGTAAACTTGTCGGCGTCTATCAGCGCCGCCGAGTTGAACGCCGTACCGGTCGCCCTGCGGCACTTTTCGCAGTGGCAAAAAATGATTCGTTCAATGTCCTGATCGAGGCGATAGCTTATTCGTCCGCACAGGCAGTGTCCCGTTAACATGTTTAAGCTCCTTGTTGTTTTTTCTGTTTCCCTTTGAGTTAAGCATCAATCTTTCTGAAAAGAAAATGACTCCCATAAAATATCTAATAATGGCTATTTTTTGGGATTATCATCTGATAAATTGCCGAGGTTGACGCAATTAGTGGACGATCCTTTCTCTTTCTCCCTTCCTATAAATCTGATATTGTCCAAAAAGAGCAGAATGATATTGCCGTTTATTTTCTAACGTCATCGGCGGTCATGGAACCATACCACCGGTGACGCACCGTTTTAAAAACCGCGTATTCTCCAGCTTGTCGGTATAAAAATGCCTTTTGGCATATTTCTTGCTGATATTTCTATATGGTTCGTTTGCGAACGATGAAGGCAGTCAGGTTATCGATTTATGCCGGTTGTGAACTGGGGATAAAAAAGGAAGCGTCATGATTGAACAAAAAGTCAAAGAGTATGAATCCCTATTATGCGATATTCGCCACCAGATCCATGAAAATCCTGAACTGGGCCTGGAAGAGGTAAAAACCAGCGCGCTGGTAGCCGAAAAGCTGACTGAATGGGGCTATGAAGTCCATCGCGGTATGGCAAAAACCGGCGTTATCGGCACGTTGAAAGTCGGCGACGGCAAGAAAACCATTGGGCTGCGCGCGGATATGGACGCCCTGCCTATTCAGGAAGCCAGCGGCAAGCCGTGGTCAAGCAAGACGCCTAACCGTATGCACGCCTGCGGCCACGATGGCCACACTACCATCCTTTTAGGGGCAGCCAAGTACCTGGCGGAAACCCGCCGCTTCAACGGCACGGTGCATCTGATTTTTCAACCGGCGGAAGAGCTGATTAACGGCGGTGAAATCATGGTGAAAGAGGGGCTGTTTGACCGCTTTCCGTGCGACGCGCTTTTCGGCATGCACAACATGCCGGGCTATCCGGTCGGCGAATTCCACTTCCGTCCGGGGCCGTTTATGGCGTCGATGGATCAGTTCCAAATTATCGTACACGGCGTCGGCGGCCATGGCGCGATGCCGCAGCACGCGGTCGACCCGATCGTCGTAGCGGCGCATATCACAACGGCGCTGCAAAGCATCGTGGCGCGTAACGTCGATCCTCTGGAAGCGGCCGTCATCACCGTCGGCAGCATCGTGGCCGGCCACACCGCCAACGTGATCCCCGACAGCGCGGTCATGAAGCTAAGCGTACGCTCGCTTAGTCGTGAAACCCGCGAGCTGCTGCTCAAGCGCATCCCCGCGCTGGCCAAGGCGCAGGCGGAGAGCTTTGGCGCAACGGCGGACGTAGAACACGTCAACGGCACGCCGGTGCTGGTGAACGATAAGGCGATGATCGACCTCGCCTATGACGTCGCCAAAACGCAGTTTGGCGAAGATCGCGTGGTTTACGGATCCAAGCCGCTGATGGGCAGTGAAGACTTCGCTTTCATGCTGGAGGCGAATCCGAACGGTTGCTACATGTTCATCGGCAACGGCGACAAGGGCGAAGGTTCCTGCATGGTTCACAATCCGGGATATGACTTTAACGACAAATGTCTGGTTCCCGCCAGCGCCTTCTGGGGCGCGCTGGTCGAGCGCTATTTAAAATAATCCATTAGGCCGGGCGCTGAAGGCCCGGCCGGAAATAACAGCACAGGCGACGCCGCCCGGCGCGCCTTAATAATAAAAAGAAAATTTCCATCGCCACACAGGATGGTTAAGGAAAGGAGACACCATGGCAGACGCACTCACCGCAGAAGATAACGTAACGGACAGGCCGGTCAAGAAGGTCAACGGCCGCCGCATTATTTTCGCATCCGCTTTCGGCAACGCGCTGGAGTTCTTCGACTTCGGCGTTTATAACTTTTTCGTCGTTTATATCGGCGTGCTTTTCTTCCCGCCGAGCAGCGACTCCAACGTCGGCCTGCTGCTGGCGTTTGCCACCTTCGGCGTCAGCTTCTTCATGCGCCCGCTGGGAGGCATTATTATCGGCGCCTACGCCGACCGCTTTGGCCGCAAGCCGGCGATGGTATTGACCATCACTCTGATGAGCATCGGCACGCTGATGATCGGCATTGCGCCGACCTATGCGACGGCAGGCTATTGGGGCACCGTCACGCTGGTTGCGGCGCGCCTGATTCAGGGCGTGGCCGCCGGCGGCGAGGTGGGCGCATCGATGTCAATGCTGGTGGAGTCCGCCCCCGCCAACCGTCGCGGCTTTTACAGCAGCTGGGCGCTGGCGACGCAGGGCCTGGCGACTACCTTCGGCGGCCTGACCGCCCTGTGCCTAACCGTCTACCTGCCGGGCGTGAGCGGCAACCCTGAAGTGATGTCCGAGTGGGGATGGCGCGTGCCGTTCTTTATCGGCGTTGCGCTGGCGCCCATCGGCTGCTGGCTGCGCCTGAGCCTGGAAAACGACATGGCGCCGGCCTCGCGTCAGAATGCCGCCGCCAAAAAGGTTGAAGAGATAACGGAAAGCACCATGTCCCTGCTGATGCAGCACATTCGCGTGATCGCCGTCGGCATTCTGTTGACCATCGGCACGACGGTGGCGACCTACATTTCGCTCTACTATTACGGCACCTTCGCCGGCAAGTATCTGCACGTGGAGCAAAGCTATACCTATGCGGCCATGCTGCTGGCCGGCGTGCTGACCTTCGGCGGTGGCCTGCTGGTAGGCGCGATGAGCGACCGGTTGGGGCGTAAGAAGCTGATTGTTATTGCGCGAATTGCGGTGCTGATCCTTGCCTATCCGTCGTTCTGGCTGCTGGTGAACTACCCGACGCCCGCGGTGCTGCTAAGCGTCGTCTTCGTGATGGTGTGCTTTACCACGCTGGGCGCGGTGCCGGTGATGCTGGTTATCTCCGAGCTGTTGCCAAAGCGCATTCGAGCCATGGGCTTTGCCATGGTTTACAGCATCGGCGTTGCGATTTTCGGCGGCTTCGCTCAGTTTTTCGCCACGCAGTCTATCGTTTGGCTGGACTCGCTGACGGCGCCCGCCTGGTATTTGGGCGGTGCGACGCTGCTATCGATGCTGGCGCTGCCGTTCTTTCGCGATCCCAAGCGGCTGGAAAACTGATAGTCGGCATTACTGCCTGACAGCATGATGAAAGATGCCCCCGGTTTTTTGCGAAGCCGGGGGCATTTTGCTGAATGCGCTTTTTAAATCGGATCCATGCCGTTTTTGATTTTAACCTCGTTTGTTTCAGGCGAGGTCAAGTAGTCCAGCAGGGCTTGAACCGCTTCTCTTTGCGCTGACTTAACGGTAATGCCTGCACAAAAGCGGGTAACCGTCTGGATGTCAGCGGGCAGCGGGCCAAGTACGGTGATGTCCTCTTGATGAAGCAGCTCGCTAAGCTGTTGGAAGCCGAGCTCAACTTCGCCTTTGGCTACTAATGCACCTACCGGCACGCCTGCGGGCGCCTGCACGATGCGGTCTTTAATTTGGTCGGCAATGCCCCAGCGTTGGAACAGCTCAAACAGGTATACGCCGCTTGGGCCGGTCGAATAGCCAACGGTTTTGGCGCTCAGAACGGCCTGCTTCACCGCCTCTTCGCTGCCTATGTCCATCCTTGTAGCCCCTTCCCGTACGGCGATGGCTACGCCGGATTTAACCAGACAGGTCTTGCTATCGGGAACGACCTTGCCTGATGCGATAAGCGTGTCGATTGCGCCGGAGGCAAGAATAACAACGTCAAAATCCTCTCCCGCCTCAATGCGTTTGGCGGCGTTTACTCCGCCGACCGACGCCAGCTCAATTCGATATCCCGACTGTTTTTCAAACGGTACGACAAGTTCGGACAGAACCTGACGGGTGGCCATCGAGGAGATGACCCTGAGGGTCACTGGCTTATCGGAAGAGGCGTACGCTGACGCCGAGGCCGCGAGGCCGGTAATGCTCATACATAACCCCACAGCGATCGCTTTAGGTAATTTCATCAGTGTATCTCCATATGTACATATTTCTCACTTAATTAATGTCATTGCATCCGACGTTAATTAAAAAATAAGGAGCTGCATCCAAAACGAACCTTATAAATACGCACGCTATTTTTTATTAAATAAAGGCGGTCGGCCGGTAATAGTTATTATCGGGCGGTAATATATAACGCGATATTGTTTATATGGCGGTCTTGAATTAGTTAACGATCCCCAGGAACTGCCACCAAACGTAGCCGACGGTCATTGTGACGATAAAGCATGCAATCGCAATCACCGCGCCGGATATCCACCACTTTTTAACTTCGCTATAGCCTGCGCCGAAGATAATGGGCGCTGCGCCGCCTCCATAGTGGGTTAATGAGCCGCCGTAAGAATTGGTGGCGGCCAACACCAGCGCCAGGGCCATTGGGTCCGCTCCGGCGACTTTGCCTACGGTAAGGAATACTGGCAGCATGGCGATGGCGTACGAGCTCGCCGAGGCGAAGAAGTAGCGCACGGCAATGCTGAGAAAGCCAATAACGGTTAAAACGATGAACGGGTTGTGTCCAAAATCGATGTTGTTTTGGATAAGCGACGCCAGCCAGTCAAACACCTTGGCCTTGTTCAGCGCGCTTGCCAGCCCGATGATGCCGCCGAACCAAAGCAGCGTGTTCCAGGCGCCCTTGTTGTTCAGCACGTCGTCCCACTTGATGACGCCCAGTAGAATACACAGCACCGTTGCGACGATGGCAACCGCCGTTGCGTCGATTTTAAGGCCGATGCCAAACCCTTGCCCCAGAATGGACGGCAGCGCCCAGCCGAGCAGTGCGGAGATAAAAATACCGACCAGGATTTTTTCATTTTTCGTCATTGGCCCCAGTTCGGCCAGCCCCTCCTGAGCGATCTTTTTATTATCGACGTGGGTAATCTCCGGCTTATCCAGATAGTAGCCGATAGCGGGAACGATCAGCAGCAGCGCGATACCGGGTACGATCATCGCCAGCGCCCAAATGCCCCAGTCGAGGTGTACGTCCAGGATCTTCGCCGCAAAGTCGGCGGTGAGGAGGTTGGGCGCCATGGCGGTAATAAAGATAAAGCTGCTAACCTTCATCACGAAGTAGATGTTGGACATCAGGTAAGAACCCGCTTTTTGGGCGCTCTCTCCCGGCTCTGAGCCCAATGCTTTAACGACGGAAAGCACAATCGGAAATACGATGCCGCCGCTGCGCGCCGTATTGGACGGCGTGACGGGAGAGATGACGAATTCTAAAAAGGCCGTGACGTACCCGAGGCGAAGCGTCGTGCTGCCGAACGCCCTTATCATATGATAGGCGATGCGCCGGCCAAGCCCGGTCTTTACGAACGCTACGCTGATGCCGAAAGCGGCGAACACCAGCCAGACGGTTGAGGTTGAGTAGCCGACGAGGATTTTGCTCGTATTGTTGAGAAAAATGCCGGCGAAGCCCACGGCGGCCATCAGTACGACCGCTTCTGAAAACGGTTTTAGAATAAGGCCAAAAATGGCCGCCAGATAAAAGCCGAACAGGCGCCATGATGATTCGGTTAACCCGTCGGGGGGAGGAATAAACCATATGATGAGCGGTATTAATACCAAGATACACAACTTCCATATTTTATTATTCATGCTGTGGTCTCTCTTATTTAACGTGTTGTGATTTTCAATAATTCATTAAAAGGCCCTGAATTCTTTTGGGTTACGCCAGCGATATTTCCCGTTCAGTCATTAGCACTATCGCCATTAAAAGCGATAGAAATCCCACCCGACGCTTTTTACTGCGTCGGGATTGAATGCAAAGTAGCGTGCGTTGACGAACCGAAGGCTAACGCTTCGAGCCCTGATTATGGCGGCGTCAGGTCGTCGAGAGAGTTAACGTAGCGCAGCCCTTTTTTGGCTAGTTTTTCTCGCATCTGATAGATATCAAGGCCCAGCTCGCCGTGGGATAGGCGCAGGCGTTTCTCTTCTTCGAGGTCAACGCGCTTTTGTGCGCTGTCGGCAACGGCTCGCGCCTGCGCTCTCGGTACGATGACGACGCCGTCATCGTCGGCAATAACGACGTCTCCGGGGTAGACGAGCTGACCGGCGCAGACAATCGGCACGTTGACCGAGCCGAGCGTCTCTTTCACCGTACCCTGCGCCCACACCGCCTTAGACCAGATGGGGAAGCCCATTTCACGCAGCGTTTGGCTGTCGCGAATGCCGATGTCGCCTACCAGCGCCGTTACGCCACGCGCCCGTAGCGATGTGGCCAGCAGGTCGCCAAAAAAGCCGTCGTGGCAGTCGGAGGTGGGGGAGACTAACAGTACGTCGCCGGGCCGACACTGTTCCACGGCGACGTGAAACATCCAGTTGTCTCCGGGTGTTACCAGCACGGTGACCGCGCTGCCAGCGACGCTGCAGCCCTGCTGTATGGGGCGAATGCGCACGTCCAGCAGCCCTTGCGGCCCTGTGCTTCGTGCACTGTCGCCACGCCGTATTCAGCGAAGCGAGGCAGCAGATCGTCTTCTACCCGCTCGATATGGGTGACCACGATGCCTTTTGCGTTGACGACGCTCATGACAGGTTCTCCGTTACGCGCGGGAAGAGGCTCTGATAGCCTTCTCCGTGGGTGATGACCTTGGCGCTGGCGATGCCGACGTTGCGCTTTGCCTGCACGCCGCGCTGCAGCGCTACGCGAGTGTAGTATTCCCACAGGTGCTCCTGGCCCGCCATACATTGGATAGCGGCGTACTTTTTCTCCCATACGGAGGTGATGTCTAGCAGCACGTCAGGCTTCCAACCGCACTGCTCCGGCTGGTGGGGCTCAAAGCAGTAAACCGGCGGCGCGCCGACTATCGGTTCGCCAGGACGATACCCTTCCGCTTGGGCAATGATGCGGGCTTCCTGAGCCAGGCTGGCGGCCAGCGGGTGATCGAAGTTATAGGGGTCGGCCAGCGAATGAGTGAGTACGAAGTGGGGCTGTATCCGACGGTAAACGTCCGCCAGGCGGAACAGGTCTTCCTTGTCGGCCCGTAGAGGGTAGTCGCCCATGTCGAAAAATTCGACGCTGGCGCCGAGGATATTCGCCGCCGCCTCAGCCTCTTCGCGACGGCTCGCCTTGACGACGTCTTCCGTCATGCTGCCCTTGCGCCACAGCTTGGCGGATTCGCCGCGTTCGCCGTAAGAGAGGCAAACGATATGTACCCGATAGCCTTGCTCAACGTGCAGAGCGATAGCGCCGCCCGCGCGCCAGACGAAGTCGGCCGAGTGAGCGCTGACCACCAGCGCGGTTTTGGAAGAAGCGTTTGTCATGTCGATATCCTTTTTGCCGTTTATCTCTGTTCTGCATTCTGGCTTGGGCCCATAGGCGGGAGGTAGTGAGTTTTATTGCGTTAGGTATGAATTTTATTTATGTTTAAAAAATGAGCGCTCGCGGAGTGATAAAGAAATGAGAAAGAAGAATGTAGGTAACTATATAAAAATTATGCAGATAAGGACTTTTTGCATGATTGCCGAGCGGGGCTCTGCGTCTATGGCCGCGCGTAATTTATTTCGTACTCAGTCCGCAATTACGTATTCAATTCGTGATCTTGAACACATTTTGACCGTCTCTCTGTTTGAGCGGCACGCCGGAGGGATGCTGTTGACAGAAATGGGAAGAAAAGTTTTGCCTCGCGCTCGCAATGCGATGGCCGAACTTAGCCGTATCCCCACTCTGTTGAGCCGGCTGCGGCAGCGGGACGGGGTGGAGAGCGAAGATGCAGAGCCGGTTTGGCTTTTTAACGAACGCCGCCTGCAGATCTTTCTGTCCCTCTACCGGTTGCACCACACTTTGCGCGTTGCCAACGCGTTGAGCGTGACCCAGCCGGCGGTGAGCGCGGCGCTGAAGGTATTGGAAAAGGGGGCGGGTATCGCACTGTTTGACCGCACGCCTAAGGGAATGATGCCCACGCCGGCGGGCCATGAAATCGCTCCCTGCATCAGCCGTGCGCTTAATGAAATTCGCCACATTCCTGAAGATATCGCCGCCCACAGGGGGCAACTGACGGGAACCGTTTACGTCGGCGCGCTGCCGCTCAGCCGCGCCTACCTGCTGCCGCAGGCGATAATCCGGCTGGTTTCTCTTCACTCAGGCATTAAAGTCGCAACTAACGAAGGCGAGTTTTCTTCAATGGTGACGGAACTACGCGCCGGAGACGTGGATTTTATTATCGGCGCGCTGCGCGAGGAGGGCAGTATTCCAGAGGTTCATAATGAAGCGCTGTTTGAAGAGGAGTTGGTTTTATTGGTGAGGCCCGAACACCCTCTGGCCGGAAGAGAGTTAAACAAGACCGAGCTGAGCGACGCTCGGTGGATTTTACCTCGTAACCACGCGCCTTCGCGCTATTTGCTGGAAGACGCGTTTAGAAAGATGGGGATGGCGTCGCCAAAGCCGGTAGTGGAAAGCGGCGACCCCGCGGTAGTGCGAACGCTGCTGCTGGGGTCTGATATGGTGGCGGCGGTCTCTTCGCATCAGCTGGACTACGAGCTTTCTGCAGGCATTCTGGTGGCGTTGAGCATCAGCCTCGCCGATACTCGCCGAGAAATCGGCCTGATGACCCGGCTTGGCGCGCTGCATTCTCCCGCTACCGACGCGCTGCTTCGCTGTATACGCGAAATTATTCAGGAAACGAAAAATTAACCCGCATTTTAATTTGCGTTTTTTAATGCCAAAGCGGCGTTAGATAAACTTGTTTTCTTTCATTTTGCGACACTATTTTTTGATGGTTTCCGCTCTCATTAGAATATAAGAAATATCGATTTCATTATCTAAGCAAGCATAATTTGAATGGAAATCAAAAATAAGCACGTTAATAAGCAAAATGGATAAATAGCCTTGTCTGGGCTAAATCCTGGCATTATTTTTTGTAAAATGTGACCGGATAAGAAAAGCACGATAGATTTCCCCATTATGTTTTGATCGCTATCAATGTGTGATTACCTCAAAAGAAGTAAGTTTAACTTGCGCGTATGTCTGCGCGTTTCTCGTCGTGTTATTAGAAAAATAAGCACCCGTTTAAACTTTTAATTGCTACTCATCCCGCTTTTCTTTGGTTGTTATCCATTTAAACACCGGGTCATTGTGCCGTAGAGCGCGGTGGGTTTCATTTTTGTGAGCGAGCGTTATGTCAAAAAAGATGAACGACTTATTAGTCAGGGATATCTCCCGACGAACGCTATTGAAAAATAGTGTTAAAACCGGTGCGGCCGTTACGGCTGTCAGCGCCGTTTCTCTGCCGTTTTCCGCCGTCGCCGCTAAAGGCGAGTCGGCTCCAGCCGCCAAGGGTGGAGAAGAGACGGTGCGCCACAGCGCCTGCTTGGTTAACTGCGGCAGCCGCTGTCCTCTGAAGGTGATCGTCAAAGACGACACCATCGTGCGCATCGAGCCGGAAGACTGCAAAAATGACGCCGTGTTCGGCGAACACCAAATTCGCCCCTGCCTGCGCGGGCGCTCTAGCCGCTGGCGCGTTTACAACCCTGACCGCCTGAAATACCCGATGCAGCGCGTCGGCAAGCGCGGCGAAGGCAAGTTCAAGCGCATCACTTGGGAAGAAGCGACGGCGATTATCGCCGCAGAACTCAAGCGCATTACCGAGAAGTACGGCAACGAATCGATTTACTACAACTACCAGTCCGGCGCCTACTATCACACGCAGGGCACCAACGCCTGGAAGCGCCTGCTGAACCTCAACGGCGGCTTTCTTAATTACTACAACACCTACTCGACGGCGCAAATCAGCGTCGCGACGCCGTACACCCACGGCGTCTACGCCGGCAGCCACTTCGATCAGGTCAAGCACTCCGACCTGGTGGTGTTCTTCGGCATGAACCTGTCCGAAACCCGGATGTCCGGCGGCGGTCAGGTTGAAGAGCTGCGCCGCGCGCTGGAACAGTCCAAGGCGAAGGTTGTGGTTATCGACCCGCGCTATACCGACTCGGTCATCGCCGAGCACGCCGAATGGCTGCCGATTAAGCCGACCACCGACGGTGCAGTGGTCGCGGGCATCGTCCATACGCTTATCGTTGAAAACCTGCTGGACGAAGCGTTGATTAACCGCTACTGCATTGGTTTTGACAGCCAAACCCTGCCGGAGTCCGCGCCGGCCAACGCTGGATATAAAGACTATATCCTTGGCCGCGGCGACGACAAGACGGAAAAAACGCCTGAATGGGCGGCGAAAATCACCGGCCTGCCGGCCGAGCGCATTCGCCAGCTGGCGCGTGAAATCGCCAACGCGAAGGCGTGCTATATCGCTCAGGGTTGGGGGCCGCAGCGCCATGCCAACGGCGAGCAAACCGTACGCGCCATCCAGCTTCTGCCCGCGCTGACCGGCCACTTCGGCCGCCCCGGCACCAACAACGGCAACTGGCCTTACGCGACGTCTTACGGCGTGCCGAAGCTGCCGGAAGGCAAAAACCCGATTAAGACCGCCATCCCCTGCTATCTGTGGACGACGGCCATCGACGCGCCGGAAACTATTACGCCGACCAAGCTGGGCCTGCGTAATGCCGACAGGTTGAAGACCGGCATCAAGTTCATGCTGAACCAGGCGGGCAACACCCTGCTCAATCAGCATGGCAACGTCAACCGCACCAAGAAAATTCTGGCGGACGAGTCCAAGTGCGAGTTCATTCTGGTTATCGATAACCACATGACGCCGAGCGCGAAGTTTGCCGACATCCTGCTGCCGGAAACCAGCTATTTGGAAGCGAACGATCTGGTGGATAACTCCTACGCCTCCGGTTCCAACAACTACATGATCGCTATGCAGCCGGTCGTTAGGCCTATGTGGGAAGTGCGCAGCACCTACGACATCTGCGCCGACATCGCCGCGATTATGGGCCAGCGCGACGCGTTTACCGAAGGGCTGACGCAGCAGCAGTGGATTGAGAAAAACTACGCGGAAGTGAAAGCCAAGCGTACCTACCTGCCTGACTGGAGCGTTGCAAAAGACATGGGCATTGTCGACCAGCAGATCGCTACCGAGAAGCAGGGCATCGCGTTTGCCGACTTCCGTGAAGATCCGCAGGCGAATCCGCTCAAGACGCCGTCCGGCAAAATCGAAATCTACTCCGCCCGCCTGGCGGACATCGCCGCCAAGTGGGAGCTGGACGCCGATGAAAAGATCACGCCTATTCCGGAGTTCTGTCCGGCGTGGGAGTCCCATTTAGACACAGAAGGCCTGAAGAAATATCCGTTGCAGATGATCGGGTTTCATACCAAGGGGCGGACGCACTCCACCTACCACACCATCCCGCAGCTTCGCGAAGCGGTGCCGGATGAGGTATGGATTAACCCGCTGGACGCCAAGCCGCGCGGCATTGAGCCCCGCGACCGCGTACAGATCAAAAACGACCGGGGCGTCATTGAGATCCATGCCAAAGTCACTAACCGGGTTGCGCCCGGCGTACTGGCCGTGCCGCAGGGCGCGTGGACTCAGGACAACGGTGACGGGGTCGACGTCGGCGCCTGTATCAACACGCTGACGACGCACCGCACTTCGCCGCTGGCGAAAGGCAACCCGCAACACACCAATCTGGTGGATATTAAGAAAATCTAAGGGAGCTTAACTGTGACTCAATATGGCTTTTTCGTTGACTCCTCCAGATGTACCGGATGCAAAACCTGTCAGGTGAGCTGTAAGGATAATAAAGATCTGGATGTGGGCCCAAAGTTTCGCCGCGTGTATGAATACGGCGGCGGTGAATGGATAAAAGAAGGTGACGCCTGGCGCAACACCACGTTTTCCTATTACCTCTCTATCGCCTGTAACCACTGCGATGAGCCGACCTGCGTGAAGGGATGTCCGACCGGTGCGATGCACAAGCGCCCGCAGGACGGCCTGGTGGCGGTAAATCAGGAAGTGTGCATCGGCTGTCGCTACTGCGAACTTCGCTGCCCCTACGGCGCGCCGCAGTTTGACCCGGTGAAAAAGGTGATGAGCAAGTGCGACGGCTGTTTTGACCGCGTCGAGAAAGGGCTTTCGCCCATCTGCGTTGACTCCTGCCCGCAGCGGGCGCTGGAGTTCGGCAAGATAGACGAGCTGCGCGCGAAGTACGGCACCGCCAACGAAGTGGCGCCGCTGCCTTCTGCCAGCCTCACCAAGCCTAATCTTATCGTTAAACCTCACCCGAACGCGCGCCCGATCGGCGACACCGAGGGTGCCGTACAGAATCCGTCGGAGGTATAAGATGCATGAACTACCACTCGTCTTTTTTACGGTACTCACGCAGGCCGGCGCAGGGGCGTTTATTCTTTTGTACGTGGCTCACAAGCTGTCGCAGGTGAGTGACCGCCAACTGGGCGTAGGGCTGTTTTGCGCGATGGTGCTGTTCGCCTTGGGCGCGGTGTGCAGTACGTTCCACCTGGGTATGCCGATGCGCGCACTCAACGCGTTTAGCGGCATTGGCCGCTCGCCGATGAGCAACGAAATTCTGGCGACGGCGCTATTTGGCGTGGTCGGCGGGATTTCCGCGCTTGGCCTGCTGCTCAAGAAGGGCGAATCAGGGCTGTTCAACGCGCTGGCGGGCCTTGCCGTGCTGCTGGGCATCGCCTTTATCGCGATGGTGCCGATGGTGTATCAGCTTGATACCGTCAGCACGTGGGGAAATAGCTACACCACGCTGGTGATGGTGCTGACCGCGCTGGTGTGCGGCGGCGCGGTTGCCGCCACGCTCGGCGCCGTTCGCCTGGGCGCGCTGTTCGGCGCGGTGGGCGCGGCCGTCTCTCTGGCGATGCGTACCGGGTATATCGATACCCTGACGGCGGCCAGCGAGCGTCTGGCGCAGGCGCAGGAAACCTGGTTTACTGTGCAGATGGCGATGCTGGCCGTCGTGCTGGTGCTCTGCCTGATGGCGGTTATTGGCCGCCTGAATAACAGGGGCGTTTTAGCGCTGGCCGCGTTGTTAGCGATTGCCGCAGAGCTGGCGGGGCGCGTCGCGTTTTATAACCTGTGGTTTATTAGTATGTAGTTGTGAGAAAGGCCCGCGGATGCGGGCCTATCAATATTGATAATAAGCACGAGAAGTATATTCAGAACGATTTGCGGAGCTAAACGGAGGGAGAGTCTTCCGTTGGGGTCGACTTGGCGTAAGCCAACGACAAACCAGCGTAAGCTGGTTTGAACAGCGTTTACGCTGGCCCGTTAGGGTGAAGCCGAAGGCTTCATAACGGCCCGTAGGAAGGCTATGCCCGACGCACTCCTAAAGCTAATACAAGCACCCTCCCGGCCGAGCACATAGGCTATATAAGCACAGCGTATTTTCGGCCGGAATATCCTCTAAGGTTGATTAAGATTGTTTATCAACACGGGATTCAGGGTCTTTCATTATGAAGTCGAGTAACAAACACCCATGGAAAAACCTGTTGCGCTGATGCCGAGAATACTTGGCTCGCTGTTTTACTATTCACCGTCCGACGATCGGATTTGGGCCCTGTTGGAAGATTTGAGTGCGCTGAGCGATCTCTATGCGTGGAGCGATCGGCAGAAGGTGGAACGCCTGTGTGAAGGCGTCGCTTTACCCGAGCGGGACGAGGCCGTCTGGCAATTTTCCTCGCTGTTTGAGGGGCAGGGCGAGATGGTTGCGCCGCCGTGGGGCTCGGTCTATCTGGATAAAGACAACCTGCTGATGGGCGAAACCACGATTGAATACAGGCATTTTCTGGCGCAATACGGCATCAGCTTTGTGTCTGACGTTTGCCAGCCGGAAGATCAGTTTGGCCTGATGCTGTTGGCGGCGGCTCAGCTGCTGGAGTCGGATAACGAGAAAGCGGCGGCTGAACTGCTGGAACAGCACCTGCTGCCGTGGGCCTATCGCTATCTGGAGAAGCTGGCCGCTAACGGCGTGAGTCCGCTTTATGCGGCGCTTGCCGAGGTGGCTACGCTATTTTTACAGCAGGTTCAGCAGGAATATGGGCTAACGCCGCCGGCGCTGCGTTTACGGTTTTAAACCCACGGGTCAATGGCTTATCCGAGGCTCGTCGGATATGATGCCCTAAGATAAAAAACGCTTTCAGACGGACGCGCCGATGACCACCCTGCTTTTTCTTGCCGTTTTAGCCGCCGCCCTGTTTCATGCAGGGTGGAATGCGATCGTAAAGTTCGGCGAGGACCGGTTTTTAGGCGTTGCGCTGGTGGCCGTTTTTTCCGGCCTGGTATCGGTTGTCTGCCTGCCGTTTTTTGGTATGCCCTCGGTAGCATCACTACCTTGGCTCGCCCTGTCGATGCTGTTTCACACCGGCTACTGCCTGTTTCTAAGCCGGGCCTACGCCAGCGGCGATTTAGGCCAGGTGTATCCTATCGCACGGGGCAGTGCGCCCGTGCTGGCGGCGCTGCTGAGCTGGCTGATATTAAGCGAGGTGCCCCCGCTTATGGGGACCATCGGCGCGCTTTTATTGGTGAGCGGCGTATTGATGATGGCGCTGGCGGGGCGTAAAAGCGCTATCAGGATGAGCGGCCAAACGCTGGTATACGCGCTGATTACCGCCATGTTTACCGCAAGCTATACCCTGTCCGACGGCGCGGGTTCGCGCGCCAGCCTCAACCCCGTCGCCTATACGCTGTGGCTGTTTGCCATTAACGGCGTGGTGATGACGTTTATCCTCTTTGTTCGCTACCGCTCGGCGGGATGGCCTAAAATTCGGCGGCACTGGCGGCCGGGGCTGCTTGGCGGCACGATGTCGCTGCTGTCGTACGGCATCGTTATCTGGGCGATGAGTCAGGCGCCGATCGCGCTGGTGGCGGCGCTGCGCGAAACCAGCGTGCTTTTCGCCATGGTGATTTCGGTGTGGTGGCTTAAGGAGCCCTTAAGCCGCATGCGCATGCTGGCGGGCCTGACGATTGTCGCGGGCGTAGTGCTTACGCGCTTGGGGTGAAGCGCGCTTTCTCCCCGCCCCGGAGAATTACCCTTTGAAATTAATTAGAAATCGCCAACATAATGTTTTATTGAGACGCATGTTTTAGTAATTTGTGACAAATTGTTGCTTAAAATCCAGCCGTTTATGCTTATTTTCGTTAAATAAGTAGCAGTCGTATAACCATTATTCCGCTATAATCGCCCCATTCAAATCAAGACACATTGATTTGTCCAATACTTAATAGTGCGGACACAGAGACCTCTGTGCCGCATAAAAAATAACACTAGCAAGCTAACAACATGAATCCTATGGAAAATACATCTCATATTCGGGAGCTTACGCTCCGCGGGATTATCATCGGGGCGCTTATCACCGTGGTATTCACCGCATCAAACGTCTATTTAGGGCTAAAGGTGGGGCTTACCTTTTCATCGGCTATCCCTGCCGCCGTTATCTCTATGGCCGTGCTGCGCTTCTTCTCTAACTCCAACATTTTAGAGAACAACATGGTGCAGACGCAGGCGTCGGCGGCCGGTACGCTTTCGTCGGTGATCTTCATCCTGCCCGGGCTTTTAATGATTGGCTACTGGAACAGCTTCCCGTTCTGGCAAACGCTGCTCATCTGCTCCGCTGGCGGTATGCTGGGCGTCGTGTTCTCTATCCCCTTGCGCCATGCGATGGTGGTAAAAAGCAAGCTGCCCTACCCGGAAGGCGTAGCCGCGGCGGAAATCCTCAAAGCGGGCTGTGACGACTATATTGACGAGAATGACAGGCTGGTGAGCGCTAGCCACCACGCCGACGATGCGGTCGAGAAAGACAGCGGATTCCGCGATATTCTCTTCGGCGGCTTTATCGCCTCCGTCGTCAGCTTTGCCACCAACGGCCTGCGCGTATTGTCCGATAGCGCCAGCTACTGGTTTACTCAAGGCCGGGCTATTTTTCAGGTGCCGGTCGGCTTTTCTCTGGCGCTGCTGAGCGCCGGTTACCTTATCGGCATCGCGGCGGGGATCGCCATTCTTATCGGTACGCTGATTGCCTGGGGCGTGGCCGTGCCGATTTTAAGTTCGGGTGCGGACATCCCTGACGGCACCTCCATCAGCGGTTTCGCGATGGGGCTTTGGAAGAACAACGTGCGCTTTATCGGCGCGGGCACGCTGGCGATCGCGGCCATCTGGACGCTGCTGACGCTGGTCAAGCCGATTATCGAAGGCATGAGAACCTCGCTGCGGGCGCTGAACGTAAAAAACGGCAGCGTAACAATTCCCAGAACGGAATTGGATCTGTCGCCGAAGGTGGTGCTGCTCATCAGCGTGGTGATGTTCCTGGTGCTTATCGGCACGTTCTATTCGTTCGTTGCCGACAGCGGCCTGTCGCAGACCGTCGCCTGGGGGCTGGTGCTGGCGTCGGTGATTTTCGCCTTCCTGATTGGCTTTATGGTGGCCGCGGCCTGTGGCTACATGGCTGGCCTGGTCGGTTCTTCCGCAAGCCCGATCTCCGGCATCGGCATTATCGCCATTACCGTGATCTCCCTGCTGCTGCTGTTTTTGGGTGGCCTAAACGGCATGCTGGAAACTCCACAGGGCACTAACTTTGCAACGGCGCTGGCGATCTTCACCACCAGCGCGGTGCTTGCCATCGCCACGATTTCCAATGACAACCTGCAGGATCTGAAGACGGGCTATCTGGTAAAAGCGACGCCGTGGCGTCAGCAGGTAGCGCTTTTGATCGGCTGCGTAGTCGGCGCGGCGGTTATCTCTCCCGTGCTGGAAGTGCTGTACAACGCCTACGGCTTTGCCGGCGCGACGCCGCGTCCGAACATGGACCTGAGCCAGGTGCTGGCGGCTCCGCAGGCGACGCTGATGACCACCATCGCCAAAGGCATCTTCTCCCATCAGCTTGAGTGGACGATGATTTTCATCGGCCTGGGCGTTGGCGCAGCGGCGATTGTTATCGATCTGCTGCTGACCAAGAGCGGCAGCAGGCTGCGCCTTCCCGCATTGGCGGTCGGTATGGGCATCTATCTGCCGCCGTCCATTACGGCACCGCTGATTATCGGCTCCGTGCTGTCGTGGATTGTCACGGTGCTGGTGAAAAAGCGCGCTCGCGCGCAGAATGCCGATTTCCACGAGATGTACAAGAAGGTGGAGCGTAAAGGCGCGCTTATCGCTTCTGGCCTTATCGTCGGCGAGAGCCTGGTTGGCGTTGCGCTGGCGGTGCTGATTGTTATCAGCATCAGCAACGGCGGCAGCGATGCGCCGCTGGCGATTACGTCATGGCTGACGCCGATTTTCGGCGACTCGGGCGCGGTTGAGCAGCTTCTGGGCCTGGCGGTGTTCGTCATCGTCTGCCTGACGTTCGTCCGCCGCGTGATGGGTGCGCTGAAGGCTAAATAGCTAACCCAGCTTTAAATAACAAAGGCCCGCGGCTTACCCCGCGGGCCTTTTTCATATCCAGCGTCAGCTTTGCAAAAACGCCAGCCACGGCAGGGTGACAAGCAGCCAGACCGCCAGGAACAGGATGCCGAAAGCGGCGCCGAGCTTCCACCACAGCGCGCTGGGCAGGTAGCCGCCGCCGAAGTAAACCGGGCTGGGCCCTGTTCCATAAGGCGTAATGATGCCCATCAGGCCGGCAACCGGCAGCAGTAGCAGAACGAACTGATGCATATCAATGTCCGGCATGCCGGCAGCGACGGCAAGGATCACCGGCAGCAGCGCGGTGGCGTGGGCTGAAGAGCTGGCAAACAGGTAGTGCAGGAAGTAGTAGACGCAGGTGAGCAGCACCATAGCTATCGTCGGCGAAACGTCCTGCATGTGGGAGGACATGATGCCGCCGAACCAGCCGACGAAGCCGACGCTTTTCAACGCGTTCGCCATCGCCATCAGGGTGGCGTACCACACCAGCGTGCTCCAGGCGGTGGTGTTGGAAAGCACGTCGTTCCACTTGATAACGTCGAGAATGAGCAGCACCGCGAGCACCAAAAGCCCTACCATCGCGGTCGAGATAAACGACCCGCCGACAATCCACAGCAGCAGCGCGCAGAAGACGGCGATAAGCAGCAGGATTTCGTTACGGCTAATTTTTCCCATCGCCTGTAGCTCTGCGGCCGCCCAATTTGGAATGGAATTGCCCTTTTTGATTTCGGGCGGGCACAGCCAGTAGCTTAGCAGCGGCACCAGCAGCAGAAGCAGGATGCCGGCAGGCGCGGTGACGGAAAACCACTCGCCCCAGCTTAGCCGTATGCCGGTGATGCCCTCAACCAGGCCAATGGAAAGCGTATTGGTGGCCAGCGCGGTCATAAACAGCGTACTGGTGACGCAGGTGGCGGCAATGGCGACCCACATCAGGTAGGTGCCGATGCGCTTCATGCTTGGGTCGTTGGGCTTGGAGTCGTAAAGCGGCGGCAGGTTGCTGATGATAGGGAAAATAATCCCGCCGCTGCGGGCGGTGTTGGACGGCGTAAAGGGCGCCAGCAGCACGTCAGACAGCATGATGGCGTAGCCCAACGTAAGCGTGCGCTTACCTAGCGCTTTAACCAACCACAGGGCGATGCGCCTGCCAAGCCCGGTCTTGCTGTAGCCCATGGCGAACATGAACGCGCCGAAGATAAGCCAGACGGTGGTGTTGGAAAAGCCGGAAACTGCCCAGGCTAGCGCCTTGTCCGGCCAGTTAAACTTCGGAGCGGCAAGCTGCTCCGGCGAGAAGAGAGCGAACTGGGCCAGCATGGCGGTCGCCACCACGCTGATAAGGCCGATGACCGAGCCCGGCAGTGGCTCGAAAATCAGCCCGATAATGCAGCCGCAGAAAATGGCGAAGAAGTACCAGGCGTGCGGCGCCAGCCCGGTGGGTATGGGAAGCAGGCTGATAATCAGCGCTGCCAGAAACGGCATAAGTATTTTTATATGGTTTTTCATGGTTGCTATCCATCATGCGGTTAAAACAAAAAAGACAGAAATAGCCAGAGGAACCGTAGGGATATTAGCACTCGAAAAATCGTTGATTAAGGCGGCAACCGTGCAGGCGATAAACACGTTTCGTGATGAATGGAACCGTGAATGAAGAGGCGTTACGATGATAATCGGAAGCGAATTTATACGGGTGAATAAATAAAAAGGTGGATTTATTAATGCAGCGTTAAATTATTTATTCTTATTTGTTTATAATGACAAAAAGAGAGGGTTTAATAATAAAAAATTTATTCTTGATAATAGAAAGCCCGCCGAATGGCGGGCTAAGATATACTACTTCGAACGCATTATATTGCGCTTAGAACATGCGGATCCCTTCAAACGGGTTCCAGCCGTCCAGCCCTTTGACTTCTTTTAGATAGTAGGCGTAGTTGGCGCTCAGTGCCCACATTGAGGCGAGAGCGATGTTGAGACCCATGTCCACACCGCGCAGGTTAAGGCCGGTCACGATTTGAACAATGGTGAAAACAATGCTGACGCCCATAGCGATACCGAATAGCACGAGATTCTTTTTCCACAGGCCTAATACAAAAAAGTAGATAAAGCCAAAGAAGAACGCGATGATGTTCATATTGAAAAGAATGCGACGACCGAAGGTCTCTGCCTTCAGCGCAGCCTTAAATTCAGGCGTGTTAGGAGCACCATACTGATCGAAAAATGCGAAGCGATCCTGCCATTTTTGTGAATATTTACTTCTGTCCATGTGAGTCCTTTTCCTTGCGTCTTGGTTTCAATTTTTTAAATAATTAAATGGTGTGTTTTTAAACGGCTCAATTTTACATAAGGTGGGTGAAATTACAAGAATAGCTAATGTAAATATTTCGTCTATTTTTATTAACCCATTTATCCAAAGAATGCCATTTGGCTTTAAGATAGCTATTTCTATATAGAAGAAAATATTAATATTTTTATTCGATATGGCATTGCCAGATCAATAATAACGGTACTCTTATGAAAGAAGGCTCAGCGACAGCGCGGCGGTTACCGCCATTGCGATGATAAAGAGAGAGGAAAAGCCGTCGTTGATTTCATAGCGGTCGAGAAACAGCTGTAGGGCGCCGAATCCGGCGATTACCAGAATAAGCCCGATATAGTCGATGCGGTTCTGTTTCTTTTGCCGACGCTCTTGTTGATGCGGTAAAGAGCCATATGATGTTCTTCCATGTTTCGAGCTGTAGCGGGAGGCGGCTGGATGCCCGTAGGTCGCGCCGTTTTCCAATTTAAAATGCTTTGGTGGAATATTACTCAACAAGGCGTTGGGCGTAAACGTTCCTGTCGGTTGCCTATTGATGTGAGTACACGCTAACTTTTCTAAACATTTGGCAACTCATTAATTACCATCCCTGATTTTTTTATTGGTTATAATATCGGACGTTAGAGAAATTAGGACATATAGGGTAAAAAGGATTTAGCCATGAGGTTTTTGATAACTAGCATTATTTTACTGACGACGCTTTTTCTTACGGGGTGCGGCAGCATTATTACCCGCTCAACGCACTACGATAACTATTATGTTTATCCAGGCGTCAGGGAATCAGTAAAAGAGCTTAACTATCAGTGCGGCGCGGGCGGCGTTGCCGCAATGGGGTGCATAGGCAACGGTCTTGTAAAACCGTTCATTATTATCGACCTGCCGTTTACTTTTGTGGTTGATACCGTGCTGCTGCCGGTGGATGGGATTATTTACGGAGTGAGTTCGGCAACGGAAGAGCCTGAACCGCGTTAGGGCAGAGGGATTTGACCATGAGATTTTTGATAACTAGCGGTATTTTGCTGACGACGCTTTTTCTTTCGGGGTGTAGCAGCATCGTTATGCGCTCGACGGGCTACGATGATTATGCTGTTTATCCCGGCGTCAGGGAGTCGGTAAAGGTGCTTAATTACCGGTGCAGCGCGGCCTGTATCGAAGACGCTATTATAAAACCGTTGCTTTTTATCGACCTGCCGTTTAGCTTTGTGCTGGATACCGTGCTGCTGCCGGTGGATGGGGTTATTTATGGGGTGAGTTCGGACAAGGAAGAGTCTGAATCGCATTAGGGCAAAGGGCATTTGTCTTTTCTTTAGTAAGCGCTAACACCGAAAATCTTTCATTTTGCGACAGTGAATTGAAAGCCAATATTAATTCAGCCAGACTGTCATCGATAGCGTAAAAATAGGCCACTGGTACGTTTAACGCATCCGCCAGCCTTTGGGCCGTCCCTGTGTTTACGTTATGAATTCCCTGTTCGTAGCGGTTAATTCTCGTACTGGCGACAAACTCATCGATACCTGCTTCAATCCCCAATCTTTTTTGAGAAAAGCCCTTCGCCACCCGCGCTTGCTTCAGGCGTAGAGAAAAAACGTTACGGTAAGTTTGTGGGCTTTTCATTGCTACGATAATCGTAGTTTTTGCTTGCCTTGGATACTACGAATAACGTAGCATTGTTACCGATCATCATTAACTACAGGAGTAGGGGCAATATGGAACAGGATTGGCATCAGGCGGATATCATCGCCGCGTTACGCAAGAAGGGAACAACATTGGCCGCAGTCTCTCGTTCTGCGGGACTAAGCTCTACAACGTTGGCTAATGCGCTCGTCAGGCCTTGGCCGAAGGGGGAAAAGATTATTGCTGACGTTATCGGTATTAATCCGGAAGTCATTTGGCCCAGCCGCTATTCTCGCCGCCAGCGTCGTGAAGAACAAAAAGAAGAAATAAAACGGCTGTCAGAAGCTTACTGACGATCTTTTAGAAGGGAAAGGATGTGCTTGCGCTCAGCGCTCGGCAGTTTGGAGTAGTGAAGAATAAGCTCGGCCAGATCGTCATCCGCAGCGTAAAAATAGGCTGAAGGAACGCATAATACTTCAGCCATACGCTGCACGGTTTCCATATCCGCTTCATGAACGCCCTTTTCGTATCGATTAATCCGCGTGCTTGCCACTGAAGAATCAATGCCAATAGCAATTCCAAGGCCTTTTTGGGATAGGCCTTGAGCAATCCGCGCTTCTTTTAGGCGCAGGCTGAAAGTTTGGCGTTGTTTGCTGTTTTCGTTCATGGCTACGATGTTCGTAGCTTTTGGGAGGGATGGATACTACGGATATCGTAGTCTGGCAATATCATTGCTGCACAATCTGGACAAAAGGCGCTATTTTTAAAGGGAGAATTATGACTTTAGCTTTATGTCTTAAGATGTGAATGTTAAAGATAGTACGTTATATGCGATAGGGAAATTGAATGAAAGCTTCAAATAACATTTATGATGGAAAACCAACAGCATATCTAGATCATAATGTACTGGATGTATTGGTGAAAAAACTAAATTTAGTATTCGCATCTGAGTTGAGGGAGAAATATCAGATTGTCTATTCAGATGAAACACTTAAGGAGATTAAGCGGACAGGCAGTAATGGTTCTCAGTTTATTGAGGTTCTTGAAAGCCTAGAGGCGATGCATCTTCGAGTTTTTGTCACTGAGAATTTTGAAATAACAGGGCAAGCCATATTAAAAGAAATAAGTCCATTTGATGCATTTAAAAATTACTGTGAGAATATTGAACCAGTTTATGAGGCAATGGAAAAGGCTAGTGCGCAATCATTACTTAAATTTTATGGTGGTCGTACTGGTAGCAACTTTGATGATATTAATCAAGAGCAAGTAGATGCATTTGATAATTTAATGAAGTATCTTTCAGCGCGAGCTTATGAAGCCAAAGACTTAGTTCCTGGAATAGACTCAGCTGTTTCTGTCTATGTGAAAGAAATGAGAAGAAGTTATAATGAAGCTCTTTCTCAATCAACGACAGAGTTGCGTAAACATATAGAAGATGAGTTCGATTATTCTGGTGTGCAGGTGTACCGTAATCATACGAAAATTAGTCCGCTGCAACTAAATAATATTGAGCCGCCAAATGTAATAGAGAAAATATGGGAAATCTATAGAGCTATTGATGACTATAGAGATAATAATTTTTCAATAGAGCAGTTTTTAGGGATTTCAAGAAATCTAATCTATAACAGGGAAATGCATTTACATGAAAAAGTGACATCTATATACAATGTGCTAAATGTTATTGGCTATCATCCTGATTCTAAAATGAAGCTTGATAGAAGGTTTACTGCGGCGATGAGTGACGCAGGGCATGCTGCGATAGCTTCATTTGCAAATTATCTGTTTTCGCGGGATTTAGCTTTTATATATAAAACTAGAGCTGTATACGAGTATCTTAATATTAAAACTCAAGTTATAGAAGTAATCGTTAAGTAAGAAAGTATACGATTCATACTTAATTTGGTACCTTTAACTGTTACTCTTCTTTAAAATCGCGATGTGAAATCAATGTAGCGAATGAGGAATATATATTAACCCTGTGTCAAACAGTTAGGTATTCTATTTATTTAACTTTCTATTAGTTTGTACTAATAGGGGAAAATAAAACTAAGGTTTTAACCTGTAAATTGTACCAAAAAAATTATTTTGTGCCAGCCATTGTGCCGACGCAGAGTTCCTCAACTCAACAAGGTCGACGATTCTCTGATAGTCCCGTTCTAAGTCCCGTTTAAAGATGGGTTCATGGTGAGCAATACGGTTGCGTAATGTCCTTATGTGTTCTAGCTCATTATGAATATGGATACGCTTGGCCTGCTTTGCCATTCCCGGTTCCATATTAGGGAATAGGCGATCAATGTGCTGGCTCCATATGCGACCGAAATGGCGGTTAGTGAACATGCTTTGCCAGAAGAAAAAACTTAGCTCAGGAATGACTTGGCCCAAGGCCGTCTTGTTTTCTCGTGCTTTAAGCAGTTCTTGCATTCTGGCATTGGGCAAACTGGTTTCAAACGTTTTGTTCCACGGCCAGCTATGCCCGTAGATTATTTCAAGTGCATCGGATACGGAGTTGCGGATGATGACTTCGCATATCTGTAGGGGGATGAATAGCGCTGCGGACACGTGCCCATTCCAGATGTACAACTCCAGCGCTGACTTACCTGTTGGGAGTACTGCTGTGTCATACGTTGACAAACGTGCATGTGATAACACAAGCCGAATATTCTCGGTGTCTTCCGGGGTTATATTTGACATGGGGCATTCCCTAGGTATAAAATCGTTCTTGAGTGCCACGGGTCTTGCGGGCGAAAGCCTCCCCCCGGGACAGAAGATTGTGATATTAAAAAAACCCGCATCGCGGGTTTTTTTATGCCCATCATTTCTTCAATCCTCCCTTACGAGTCACCTGCTTCTTCCGTTCGCTGGCTTCCAGAAATTCTGGAGCAAGCTCCTGTAAGCGCTTAACCAGTCCTGTGAGATCGTATTCGTTACTGAGTTTTCCATTGTGGTCAGCAGAGCGAACAATTCTATTAATTAATCCTGCATTTTCAAGCTCAGCCATATAACGTTGAATCTGGCGTGGGCTCAAACCCAACCTATCGGCGAGTGTTTGTTTACTCGGAAAGGGCTTTCTCCCTGCTTCCCACCAGAAATCTGTAAGTTGCAACAGAATAGCAAGTTGAGTTGGATTTAAGCCGATGCGCTGCTGGCATCTTAGTAGTAAAGATGGTACTAGACAGAATCCGGCTTTCATTACTTCTTTGCCCCATTTTTCGTCCGCTACCCGGCTTGACTTTGTTTTGGTTGCAGGGATAGAGGTGGTAACTTCACTGTTGTTTTCTTTGCCGCTAGCCGTTACAGTCATTCTAAATCTCCGTATTTTTGATAACTGCACTTTATACCGTTATTGCAGCAAGTTACAGAGATAACCAGTAGACGTGTTTGTCTATAGACTGCGAGTTAAATATGCCCATACCCTCCTAGGCATAATCGTCTCCCTAAATAGTATTAACGGATACCAAGATAACCAATAGAACGATACCAATGAGGATATAATGGGGGAGGAGACGACTACGTCCTATGGGGTGACCTTAAGACTGATTATTTTCGCATGTCTTAACCTGATCGTTATTAGGGCAAGTCTGCTATTTGCTCCTGGCACAGCCCGTTAGATTTGCTCGCATCTCGCAATAGAACACTATCAAGTCGTGTAACGACCAATCTATTTACATAAGAATAAATTCAAAAGGTTGGAGAAACATTATACGCTAAGGTATTTGTCCTAGTGTTTTTCAAAGCTTCTGCGATATCACTTCCCAATACAAAAACTCGAAAAAATCCTCCCCAACAAATCGTCCGACGTAAACTCCCCGGTGATCTCACTTAAGCTCTGCTGCGCCTGCCGCAGCTCCTCTGCCAGCAGCTCCCCGGCGCGAGCGCTCACTAACTGTTCCATCCCCTGGTCGAGATGTTCCGCCGCCGCTTCCAGCGCCTGCAGGTGGCGACGGCGGGCGAGGAAGCCGCCTTCGGTGTTGCTGGTAAAGCCCATGCTGGCCTTCAGGTGGTCGCGCAGGGCCTGCACGCCTTCGCCGGTGCGGGCCGACAGGCGAATAAGTGAGTGACTGCTTACCTCGGTAAGCCCCAACGGTTCGCCGGTCAGGTCGGCCTTGTTACGCACCACGGTAATCGGGACATTCGGATTCAGGCGGGCGGTAAACTCGGGCCAGATGTCCTGCGGCGCAGTGGCGTCGGTGGTAGTGCCGTCTACCATGAACAGCACGCGGTCGGCCTGGTCGATTTCTTGCCAGGCGCGCTCGATGCCGATGCGCTCGACTTCATCGTTAGCCTCGCGCAGGCCGGCGGTGTCGATAACGTGCAGCGGCATGCCGTCGATGTGGATATGTTCGCGCAGCACGTCGCGGGTGGTGCCGGCGATGTCGGTGACGATGGCCGCTTCCCGACCGGCCAGCGCGTTGAGCAGGCTGGACTTACCGGCGTTGGGGCGCCCGGCGATCACCACCTTCATCCCTTCGCGCAGCAGGCTGCCTTGGCGGGCCTCGGCGCGAACGCCGTTAAGCTCGTCAATCACCTGGCTAAGCTGGGCTTCGATTTTCCCGTCGGACAAAAAGTCTATCTCTTCATCGGGAAAGTCGATAGCCGCCTCAACGTAGATGCGCAAGTGAGTGAGCGCTTCCACAAGCTGGTGTACCCGGTTGGAGAACGCGCCCTGCAGCGAGTTAACCGCCGAACGCGCCGCCTGTTCGGAGCTGGCGTCAATCAGGTCGGCGATGGCTTCCGCTTGCGCCAGATCCAGCTTGTCGTTAAGAAACGCCCGCTCGGAAAATTCGCCTGGATTGGCAATGCGAACGCCGGAAATGGTCAGGATGCGCTTAAGCAGTAAATCAAGGATCACTGGGCCGCCGTGGCCCTGAAGCTCCAGCACGTTCTCGCCGGTAAACGAATGGGGGCCGGGGAAGTACAGCGCGATGCCCTGATCGAGCACGCTACCGTCAGCGTCGCGAAACGGCAGGTAGTCGGCGTAGCGCGGCTTCGGCAGCTTGCCCAGCACTTGCTCTGCAACGATAGCCGCCTTCGGCCCCGAAACGCGCAGAATACCGACGCCGCCGCGTCCCGGTGGGGTGGCTTGGGCTACGATGGTGTCGGTATTGTTCATGGCTTGGTTCTCTTTGATGATATTAAAAAGACGGTGTCGCATTATATAAAGAAGCGAGGGGATATGGCTAATAATGAGGTCAGGCTTCTTGAGTAAGGACGGTTCTGGTAAACGTTTTATAGCCTTCCTGCCGCTTTGAGGCATCCTTATGGCCGGTCGGACTTTAATAATCAAATAGGTTATCTAACAATATGATAACTAGCGGTAAATACGTTGCGCCAAATGGATTGCCATACCTGATTTCAAGCGTGTCCTGTCGCAAGTAAATGTTAATGTCATCGCCGTAATACGGCTATCACTGCCTTATCCAGTATCATTTAACATTAAGACGTTCATTTAATTTACGAACATCGCTGATATTAAACACTTTTAGGTTTACTACCATTAACTTGTTATTTTTATCTTTAATTTCAAGGCGATAAGTGGGCATGAAGCGATCTTTATATTTTGTTGCGCCCACTTTGTATTTTATGGATTTTATCTCTTGAAGCCTTATATGGACAGTGCCGGAAAACAAACTTCTATAGTAGATGCTCTCATTGTCTATTCTTAGATTAAATCGAGAAATCCAGAAGCAACCCACTGATTCTAAAAATAATAAAAGCAATAAGACATGAGTTACCCCTGGTGCTGGCCATTTAGTCACCAATATGGTGATAAATATAAAGAAAGGCACGCCTACTAGGCTGCTAAGAACAACATAAGTCGATTTTCCTGCAGAAATATTCATATTGTTGTCAGTTAAGTGAATCACAAGCCACATCGCCTGATGTATCCGCCGCGCTATTAAAAAAGGCGATCTTACGATCGCCTTTTTATCCATTTCAGTTACTGCGACGCTCGTGAATTACGCTTTCTTCTCTTTTTTCTCACGATGGTGCAGACCCTTCTTCTCCAGACCGCGGTAAATCAGCTTCTGCTGGATAATGGTCACCAGGTTACTGACGATATAGTACAGCACCAGGCCTGATGGGAACCACAGGAAGAAGACGGTGAAGATAACCGGCATATAGGTCATGATCTTCTGCTGCATCGGATCGGTGACCGGCGTCGGCGACATCTTCTGGATCAGGAACATGGTTCCGCCCATCAGCAGCGGCAGGACGTAGTACGGATCCTGTGCGGACAGGTCGTGGAGCCACAGTGCGAACGGCGCGTGACGCAGCTCGACGGAACCCATCAGCATGTAGTACAGCGCAAGGAAGATAGGCATCTGGATAATCAGCGGGAAGCAGCCGCCCAGCGGGTTAACCTTTTCTTCTTTGTACAGCGCCATCATTTCCTGGCTCATGCGCTGCTTGTCGTCGCCGATACGCTCACGCATTGCCTGCAGCTTCGGCTGCAGCAGCTTCATCTTCGCCATGGAGGTGTACTGCGCTTTGGTCAGCGGGTACATGATGCCGCGCACGATGAAGGTGATGATGATGATGGAGAAGCCCCAGTTGCCGACAAAGCTCTGGATAAACTTCAGCAGTTTAAACAGCGGCTGAGAGAGGAACCACAGCCAGCCGTAGTCGACGGTCAGGTCCAGGTGATCGGCGACTTGCGCCATCTGTGCCTGAAGCTCCGGGCCGACCCACAGCTTGGCGCTGAGCTGCTCGGTGGCGCCCGGCGCTACGATGACCGGCGCGTTCCTAAAGCCGATGGAGGACAGGCCGTCTTGACCTTTGGTGGTGAAGAAGGTGTTCTCGCCGTCTTTATTCGGGATCCAGGCGGTCGCAAAGTACTGCTGAAGCATGGCGACCCAGCCGCCTTTGGTGTCTATCTTCAGGTTTTCTTCCGCCATGTCGTCGAAGCTGTACTTTTTATACTTGGTGTCGGTCGACGAATAGGCGCCGCCGCGATAGGTGTGCAGCGCAAAGTTGCTGCTGCCGTTGTCGCGAGCCTTAGGAAGTTTGGCGGTTTGCTTCAGCTGACCAAACATGACGACTTCAAGAGGCTGCTGGGCGGCGTTGTTTACGGTGTAATCAACGTCAACCGCGTAGCCGCCGCGCTTGAAGACAAACGTTTTGGTGTACTTAACGCCGCGGCTGTCGGTGTAGGTCATCGGTACGCTAAGCGTATCCTGACCGTCCGCCAGTTCAAAAACGTCCTGCGCGGTGGTGAACAGAGGGCGTTCGCCGTTGGCCGGGTTGTCCGGGCCGTCGCGGCCTACCAGGCCGCTTAAGGCCAGATAGGAGAAGTCGGGGGTATTTTCAAGCAGCTTGAACGGCTTGTCCGAGCCTAGCGTATTCGGGTAAGCCAGCAGATCGGCTTCCTGAATATCGCCGCCGCGGGTGTTGATGACGACGGACAGAACGTCGGTTTTAACGGTGATAACACCGCCTTTGCCCGCAGCCAGCTCTGACTGGGTTGAACCGGTGCCGGTAGCGGCTGTTTGCTGCGCGGCGGGCGGCGTTGCCGGCTGCGGCGCATTATCCGTTTCCCATGTCTGCCAGATCATAAAGGTAACGAACAGCAGAGCGATAAGAAGTAGATTACGTTGAGAATCCATTGTTAATGTTCTCTATTATGGTCAGTATTGTTAGGCGGAACCGGATCGTCGCCACCTTCGTGTAAAGGATGGCATTTTAATACGCGTTTGATTGTCAACCAACTCCCTTTAAGCATGCCAAACCTGCGCAATGCCTCAATTCCGTATTGAGAGCAGGTTGGCCTGAACCGACAGTGCGGCCCCAGTAGCGGGCTGATGAAAAGCTGATAGCCTCGTATCAACATAATCAGGAGCCGGCTACCTGCCGACGGTGACGACGCCATAGCTTATCCAGTGTCTCCGTCAGAGTGCGGTTATCCAAATCGCCGACCCCTTTTTTGGCTATGACGACAAAATCCATCGACGGGAGGTCATGCTGACACAGGCGGAAGCTCTCGCGCGTAAGGCGCTTGATCCGATTGCGTTCATGGGCTCTCTTTACGTGTTTTTTGGCGACGGTCAGACCAAGACGTGGATGTCCCAACGTGTTGAGTCGGCCAAGGATGGTTATCTGGGGGGAACCCGCGCGCTGCGGCTGTTGAAAAACAAACGAGAAATTACCGGGAGTTAACAAACGTAACTCCCTGGGAAATGCTAGCTTAAGCTTAACCACACAGATGGTTAACTCGATTAACCGGCAACAGTTAAGCGAGAGCGGCCTTTAGCACGGCGGCGGGCTAAAACCTGACGACCGTTCTTGGTGGCCATACGAGCGCGAAAACCGTGAGCACGGTTACGCTTTAATACGGACGGTTGGAAAGTGCGTTTCATGGCGTTCTCTACCTAAATCTTAATTATCACTGAAATCAGTCAATGCGTTTGGCTACTCGACCTGAAAACGACCGGCGCCTCAATCACAATGTACAAAGAGGCGGGATTGTATAAATTGTACAGCCCGGAGTCAATTCAGAACGCTTGTCTTCGTTTAAAAACTCGTAGTTTTTGCTACGGCTCCCAAACCTTAATACCGTCGAACAAAGCCATCGTCGCACAAAGCCGAACAAAGGCGCTGATAAAACGGACGCGGTTGGAAAACGAGAAGCGCCACAAGTAGGGCTGAGGATTATACGTTTTCCCAAGAAAATGGCAAGGATCCGGCAACGATCCTCAATAAATTGTTGCGATCGTTGATGGTTTTAACGGTGTATAAATGAACCGAGGTTATCCACAGGTTGGTTGTTGCATTACGGTCTCAACCCATCGTAGAATCCAGAACGGGCTCCGTCGGGGAGCCCTTTTTACGTTTAGATAGTAACTTTTTGATCTAAGTAGACACTCGGCGAATCTATTTCTGTAAACTGCCGAGACCTGTGGATAAATAGCCCTCTTGCTGTGAGATAGTGAAGATCTCTTCTGCGCTTTACGCTATTATCTATGGATGCCGAAAGCGCGCCCGCGGGCGCAACAAGGGGATGCGGATCGTTTGACCGGATCCTCACGCCATCGTCCGCGCCGTTTATAACCGCGCCAGGCCGTGGCCTATTTCGTGGTAAAGGAGTGAAACGGGAAGGATCTGTCTCCTTTGCTTTGGTTATTTATTTCTCGTTCGAGTGGAGTTCGCC